>NZ_JBIOLR010000001.1:1945000-2212500 GCF_051710965.1 Enterococcus sp. DIV1283b | reverse complement strand
TTCATTGATCCATGATCCATAAAACTAGTCACAATCGAGCTACATTGAAAAACAAGACAACATTCTTAACTTGGTAAATAAAAAAGACAACACATTGTGTCGTCTTTTTTTGATTAGCTATTTTCGATAAATGATCGCATAGCTTGTGCCATTATTTCTGGCTTTTCTTTATTCAATTCCTATTTTCCGTTTTCAATAAACAGGAGACGGCTATTAGCTGAAACTTTATATAACCGTTTTGCTCCAGGCATGTTTGCATAATCTTTTGTACCGCATAAAATCAATTTAGGAAGTCGTGATGTACGAAGCTGTTTTTTTGCAATCTAATGTTTTAAGTGAACGAAGTAGATTTAGACAAACCTAATTTTTTAAACATTTTAAAAGGTACGCAGTAAAAATAAACATTCTGGAAAATAAGCAATAAGCGATTAGGAGATTCAAATTGTGGATCAGTTAAATCGATGGAGTACTCGAGGGCACTGAAACATCCATAAAGCAAGTAGCTCCGCTATCGATTGTCAACAGGGTCACTTACTTTAATGTGATTGCATTAATTTGGAAAATAAATGAACTTTCACTCTACTACGATGGTCATCCTGAAAGAATTATCAACCATCGGAAGACCTAAAATTTCCTTTCCCAAACCAAATTGATACACAACAAACTCATAACTTCCTGGATCGCTTGGCGCTTTGAAAGAAATCTTTCTATTTTGTGGAGTAATTTTATTGGATTTAGAATCTTTCGATAACCGAATAGGCAAGTTAGAAAGACCATTTAGTTCAATTTGCTTATTTCCTAATAAGACAACAAGGACGTATTCCTATAATCCCTCAATACTTGGACCAACTAAGAAGTTTAATTCAACCATTTCTCCTATTGATACATTCAAATAAGGACTTGGATTATTTATTAACTCAGTAACATTTAATCCATATTAAAGTATTCGCAGATTAACTGAAAAAGTCGTTTTTTCTTTATTTAAAATAAAAACAGTTTTGTGGGATTTTCGTGGCATAAAATAAAAAAACAGCGCAGACACATTGTTAAACCAACATGTTGCACTGTTTAAGGAAGCCACTTGCCGGGCTTGAACCGGCGACCTCTTCCTTACCATGGAAGCGCTCTACCAGCTGAGCTAAAGCGGCATTATCATTAATACAAATAATAGGATAACGAATATTAATGTATTTGTCAATATATTTTTTATCAAAAAAATGTGTTTTTGTACTAATGAAACAATTCTCAGAAAAAAGTAAAAATAACAAAAAATGCTAACGGTTTCTTCGAGAATATAGTAAAAAAATTCAAAAAAAGTATTGCGTTATTTGAAAGAAATTGATATTATATTCATGTACTTGATTCCGGCATAGCTCAGTTGGTAGTAGCGCATGACTGTTAATCATGATGTCGTAGGTTCGAGTCCTACTGCCGGAGTAAATAAAGCTTATGAAAAGAAAAAGAAATCCAATCACTTGGGTTTCTTTTTCTTTTATTATGATGATGAATCAAGCTTTCTGTTTTTGTCACGTATGTTATAATCTTTACGAAAGAGTAGAGTTGGCTACTCATAATCAATCATACTTCCCATCATCGCTAAATACGAAATAAATCAGCATTCCTACACCGATCAAAGCACAAGCTGCACCAAGAAAAGGGATGACATTCCCAAAGTTATCTGTATTCATAAGTATGCCACCACCCACAAACAAAAAGCCACCAGCAACCAGGTTTTTCATTTAATAAATTCTCCTTTCTTACGTTATAGTATTTCCTTCTTTCAATGAGTATTTTGAAAGCTATCTTATTGTATGATGTTCTTCTAGGCCCCTTCTTTATTATACAGGCCATTTTCGTTATCTCATAGAAATATTCCTTTTTATCTGAAAACTATTGTATACCGTATGACATTTTTCTTCATGAAGTCGTAAGTATATTCTCATTCAAATGAAAATTTCATCATAGAAGAGATTGTATTTCTAAATTCTTAAGAGTAAAATACGAAGTGTAACTTGGATTTGGAAGGATGATTGGATGAAAGCTATTACACCGGATATGACAACAAAATTTGACAAACAGTTTCAAGCAAATAGCAAACAGCAGGCGTTGCAGCGGGCTGTCGTGAAGAACGGGATTACTGCTTCTGCTGAAAATATTTCAGCACATGTGGCGAATACACCAGTATTTTCTATTGATCTAGCTACAGGAAAAGTGGCTAATCAGATGCAATCGGGCCGTTGCTGGATGTTTGCTGCATTGAATACGTTCCGTCACAAAATGCTGAATCAATTCCATTTAAAAGAGTTTGAATTATCACAAAATTACACTTTTTTCTGGGATAAATATGAAAAGGCAAATTACTTTTATGAAAACATCATTGCAACTGGAAAAGAGGCTATTGATAGCCGAAAAGTTGCTTTCTTGCTAACTACTCCTCAACAAGATGGCGGTCAATGGGATATGATCGTTTCATTATTCCAAAAATACGGTGTTGTGCCTAAATCGGTAATGCCGGAAAGTGCGAATAGTTCAAATTCTCGAGATTTGAATAACTACTTGAACAAACTACTGCGTAAAGATGCAGTTGTGTTACGCGAAATGGTTGCTCAAGGAGAAACATTAGACGCTATTGAAGAAAAAAAAGAAGAAATGCTAGAAAGTATTTATAACTTCTTAGCCATCTCATTAGGAACACCTCCAAAAGAATTCGATTTTGAGTACCGCGATGAAGAACAGAACTATCATCTTGACCGAGGACTGACACCACAAATTTTTTATGATAAATACATCGGTGTAAAATTAGATGATTATGTTAGTGTGATCAATGCACCAACAAAAGACAAACCATTCAATCGTTCTTATACAGTAGAGATGCTAGGGAATGTCGTTGGCGGGAAAGAAGTTAAATACCTGAATGTTGATATGGAAACTTTCAAAAAATTAGCGATTGCTCAGCTTGAACAAGGAGAATCTGTATGGTTTGGTTGTGATGTAGGACAATCTTCTACTAGAACCAGTGGCATCATGGCCTTAGATGCTTATTCGATGGATGATCTATTCGATACAGACTTCACAATGACTAAAGCTGAACGTTTGGATTTTGGTGAAAGTTTGATGACCCATGCGATGGTATTGACTGGCGTTGATTTAGTGGACGGACAATCAACAAAATGGAAAGTCGAAAACAGCTGGGGCGAAAAAGTTGGAAAGAACGGTTTCTTCGTTATGAGTGATGCCTGGATGGACGAATATACGTACCAAATCGTTGTAAGAAAAGATTTGTTGACGAAAGAGCAACTAAATGCGTTTAATGAAGAGCCAATTGTGTTATCTCCATGGGACCCAATGGGTGCTTTAGCATAGGTAAATAGTTCAATAAAGAGTATGCTATAGATAAAAAAGAGCTGGCTTAAGTCAGCTCTTTTTTATCTATAAAGTCCATCTCCTGATTTTTATGGTCCCTGTGCTATAATTCTAAATAAAGGGATGAGGATTGGAAATAATCCTTTTATCATGAAACAAGTATGATGACAAAATAGAATAAAATTGGGAGCAGGGGGAAAAGTCATGGATATCCAAACTGTTTTATCTGATCTGAAACTAAATGGTAAAGTGATTCCAGTTGTTGGCGGCGATGTTAATCAAACTTATCGTATAAAAACAGAGCAGCGTGCTTATTTTTTGAAAATCCATCCGAATGTAAAAAAAGATTTTTTTGAAGCAGAAGTAGACGGGTTAAAAGAGCTAGCTGCATTCGTACGTGTACCAGATACGTACATGCTGGGTGAAACAAGTGAAGGCGCTTATTTGTTAATGGAATGGATCGAGCCGGGAAAAGGAGATCAACGAGATCTTGCTGCAGCTTTAGCTAACCTACATCAGCAAACAGCGCCACAATTTGGTTTTCGAAAAGATAACTATCTAGGTACACTTATTCAGAAAAATTCTTTTGAAGAAGATTGGTGGATTTTTTTCTTTAAAAATCGGCTTGAAGCCCAGATTTCTTTAGCAGAAGAAACGAATCGTTGGAATGTACAGCGGCAAGAAAAGTATCTGCAATTTAAAGAACGAGTTTTGAAATCGGTTGAACCCAAAAAGATAACTCCACGCCTCTTGCATGGAGACCTGTGGAGTGGTAATGTGTTCTTTGACCAGCAAGGACATCCAATTTTTGTCGATCCGGCTGTTTCTTATGGGAATCGGGAACAAGACATTGCAATGAGTCAGTTATTCGGCGGTTTCCGACCGGAATTTTTAGATGCCTATCAAACTATATTTCCATTAGAAGAGGGATGGGAAGATCGACTACCGATTTACCAGTTATATTATCTTTTGGCACATTTAAATATGTTTGGAGAAAGTTACGGTTCCCAAGTAGATCAATTACTAGAAAGTTTTTAAGAGGAGGGCGCGTTTTTGGCAAAGAAATATACCAAAAAGCATGAAGTTTCATATTATGAGTGTGACATCAATCAAACGATGACATTTCCTTCGATGTTAGGAGTAGTTATCAAAACATCTGAAGATCAAAGCGACCAGTTGGGAAGAGGCAGTGAATTCGTCAATAGCTTTGGACTGACTTGGGTCATCACGAATTATTCTATGGAGATTAATCGTCTGCCTAGAGTCGGTGAAGTAATTTCAGTAACGACTCAAGCCATGGAGTACAATAAGTTTTTCTGTTATCGGAACTTCTGGATCCATGATGAGGATGGGGAAGAATTAGTCAAAATAGAATCTGTTTTTGTATTGATGGATTTTGTGAATCGAAAAATGAGCAGTGTTAATGAAGAGATCATTGCTCCTTTTGAGAGTGAGAAAATCAAGAAAATCAAGCGTCAGGAAAAAATTGAAAAAATCGATTCGGGCTTCATGTTGCCATATCGTGTTCGTTTTTATGATATCGATAGTAATCAGCATGTTAATAATGCGATGTATTTTAATTGGATCATTGATGTATTGGGATATGACTTTTTGACTACGCATGTTCCAGAAAAAGTAATTATTCGATTTGATAAAGAAGTAGAGTACGGGAATGAGATCGAAAGCCATTTTGAACAAGTCCCAACCGAAAATGGTATCAAAACAAAACATGAAATCCGAATGCAAGAACAGCTGTATTGTGAAGCCAATATTATATGGAAAAATAAATAAAAAAGAGGTTGTGACAGAAGTGGTCAGCTTCAAGAAATAAGAAGAAATTTACGAAAATTGTTTCTCAAATTTTTGTAAAATTTCGGCTTAGTTTTCGAAGAAGCTACTTTTATCACAGCCTCTCTTTTTAAGTTTAGCTATCAGATATTGATGGTTAGTTTTGGATAAATGAAATCAATTCTTCACCCGTCAAACCATAGTTTACGGCAATCAATAGTTTTAAACGTGCTTTTTGACTATTGATGCTGTTGCAGAAAATAATCCCCATTTCTTCTAGTTCTTTTCCTCCGCCTTCATAATCATAAACAGGCTCTGCGATTCCATTGAAACAACGAGAAACAAGTACTACAGGGATTTTTTGGACAAGGAGCTTTTCTAAAGCTGCTAAGGCTTGAGGAGGGAGATTTCCGGCACCTAAAGCTTCAATGACTAGACCGTCTACTTTCGTATGGGCGATTGCTTCCAATAAGTCTCCTTGCATCCCAGCATATGCTTTAACAATTGGGATAGTCCCATTTACAGCGGAAATATCCAGCCGCTTTGTTTCTAAAAGTTCTTGTAAAAATAAGATTCGATTCTTAGTTACTAAACCGATTGGTCCCAATGTAGGCGTTCGGAAAGTAGCAACGTTTGTGGTGTGGGTCTTTGTCACGTAGCGTGCAGAATGGATCTCATCGTTCATGACCACTAATACACCCTTATCTACCGCTTCTTCACAGCTTGCGACGCGAATAGCACTTTCAAAATTATAGAGGCCGTCACTTCCAAGTTCGTTACTTGAACGCATTGCTCCAGTCAAAACAATTGGTAATTTGTCGCCAATCGTTGTATCAATAAAAAAGGCAGTTTCTTCTAATGTATCCGTACCATGTGTGATCACCACTCCGAATATACCTGATTCATAAGCGGACAAGATACGTTCTTTTAATACCAACATGTGAGAAGGCATGATGTGTGGTGAGGGAAGATTGAAGATATCTTCAACTAAGAGTTCCACATGCTCAGGTATCGTGATTTCTGCATCTAATAACGGGTTTGCCACATCAGGACTAACACCGCCAGTGAGCATGTTTTCTTTCATGGCGATCGTTCCGCCGGTGTGCAGTACAAGTATTTTTTTCATTTTACAGACTTCCTTACGAATAATTTTGCATAGCCGTTAAATCTTATTGTATACTATATAAAAGAGTTTTGCTATCAGTGAAGAATAACAATAGCCAGACTTATTATAAAAAAGCTGCCCTTACTTAAACGAAGAAGACTCGACCTTGACCTCTTAATGCACGGAGTATTTGGTTGAGTTTCTTTTATAAAAAAGCAGTCAAGGGAAAACAATTACGAAGGTGGTCGAAAATGATCAGAATCGGATTAACATCGTTTAAAGAACATGACAAATTAACTGGCAAAAAGAATAACACTTTGTATGAATATGCCGGATTTCTACCCTTAGTGGAATTAGATACTGCTTATTATGGGATTCCTCGAAAGTCCTCTGTTGAGAATTGGATAAACGAAGTACCTGAATTTTTTCGCTTTGTAGTCAAAGTCTATCAAGGAATCAGCGGTCAAGGAGATTGGAAGCCTTATTACCAGACCGAAGAAGAGATGATTACGCATTTTTTAGATGTCATGTCGCCAATGGTAGAAGCTGGAAAGCTTTTTTGCTTTTTAATTCAATTGCCCTCTTCATTCAAGTGTACAAAAGAAAATGTCCAATACTTGCGCAAACTTAGAAAGTGGTTTGAGGGTTATCCTGTTGCTGTAGAATTGCGGGACTATTCTTGGTATAGCGATGAATTTCTTGAACGTACGAGAAACTTTATGTCTCGAGCCGCTTTTTCTTTAGCAATCATCGATGAGCCGCAGCTGCTGAATACAACGATTCCTTTTGATTCATTTGTAACCAATCCGAACTTTGCTCTTTTTCGATTTCATGGCAGGAATGCTCAGGGATGGCAAGCAAATGATAAAGATTGGCGCAAAAAAAGAACATTGTATCGTTATTCAGAAAAAGAACTGCAAGAACTAGCAAGTGAAGTCAAAGCAGTTGATTCTAAGACAAAAGAGGTAGGTGTGATTTTTAATAACAATTCCGGCGGGGATGCGGCTGAAAATGCATTAGCACTGCAAAAAATATTAAATATCAAGCCGGATGGACTTAATCCAACTCAAATGGATCTGTTTTAAAGGCTTATTTTATTCATGAAAGGGGCGAAGTCTATGATCAAAGCTATTTTTTTTGATATTGACGGAACATTGGTCACCAATCGTTCAAAAGCATTGGAATCAACAAAACAAGCAATTAATTATGCTCGGAAAAACGGCATTTTATGCGGTGTAGCAACGGGCCGAAGCCCAATAAAGATCAAAGAAATCATTGATGAATTGGAATTAGATATGTATGTCGTGTATAATGGTCAACTGGTTTTTACTGCAGATCGAACGATTATCGACCACCCTTTTGAACAAAAAGTATTGGAACATATTGTTGAATTTGCAGATGAGAACCATCGACAAATCGTTTTTGGTGCGAGAAATCGGCTAGATGGATCAACGACGATGCTATTAGGACAATCGATTTTTATCAAGCGGCTAGTCAGCTTTTTACCGCGTAAATTCCCGGTACGTCTGATGAAAAAAAACCTCCAGCTTTTTAGCCCTCACCGGCAAAAGGACCGTTATGAAACATTAGAGATATTAAAAGAACCAATTTACCAATGTATACTGCTTAGTCCGGAGTCAGAACAGAAAAAGTTAGAACATCTATTTCCCGAGTGTACCTTCCAACGTTCAAATACGTATACTGTAGATATTATCCCAAAAGGTGGTTCAAAATTGCTAGGCATCCAAGCTTTCGCAAATGCTGTCGGAATTGAGATGGAAGAAATCATGGCATTCGGCGACCATTACAATGATATCGAGATGCTGAAAGGTGTAGGAATTGGAGTGGCCATGGGAAATGCTCAGAACGAAGTAAAACATGCCGCAGATTTTGTGACCCAATCAAATGAAGAAGATGGCATATACGAAGGACTGAAACACTTTGGTCTGATTTATTAGTCAATGAAAGAAGGAAAACATTAGTATGGAATCAGAGACACCTTTTCAAAAAGTAGAAGCATTTCACAAAATTTTTGATCCAAGAAGACCAGAAATCCCCACAGCTTTTACTGCGATGGAGGCTCATACACGTGCTGCATTCAAAATAGAAGAACTTGTTGAATTTGTTGCAGCTACCTCACCAAGTAAAGAACAACTACATGAAGCTGTTACTCTGCTACACGAAGCATTAGATAAAGCAGAAGAAAAAATACTTGATAAAACAGAGTGGGGAAGTGATCCACTGATTGAACAAGTAGATGCACTGACAGATATCCTTTACTTTACTTATGGTTCTTTTTCATTATTGGGAATAGCGCCTGATCGAATATTTGATATCGTCCATCAGGCAAATATGGGAAAATTGTTTCCAGATGGAAAACCTCATTATGATCCTGTAACAAATAAAGTATTGAAACCTGAGAACTGGCAGATGGAGTACGCGCCAGAGCCTAAAATCGCGGCAGAAATCCAACGACAGATTCAAGAAGCTCTTGCTGGGAAAAGCTCTGCTGATAGGAGTGCACGCACAAACGAAACAGAGTGATCAGTACTTCACTATTTTTGTTATCTTTATACGATGGAAAAACAAAAGATTTTCGTTTAAGTTAGTGAATGCACGAAAATAGTATGCTATAATCTAAAATAGATGTCTTTTGCACGAGAGACGTATTATTTGGATTTATGCCAAGCAGAACGCCATCTGTTGCATAAAAAGATGCATACTGAAAACGGAGGAACCATAAATGGGAAATAATGTTATCATCGGAATCGTCATTGCAATCATTATAGTCGCCATTGTCGTCTTTTTGGTTAGTTACTTGATGAAGAAAAAAAACCAAGATCGATTGGATGCCTTAGAAAAACGCAAGGAAGAATTATTTGACTTGCCAGTGATTGAAGAAGTCGATGATGTTAAAAAAATGCATCTGGTTGGGCAAAGCCAAAATACCTTTCGTGAATGGAGTCAAAAGTGGAATGACATATCTACTTCCTCATTCGCTGAATTAGAAAGTCAAATTTTTGAAGTGGAAAACCTCAATGAAAGTTTTCGGTTCTTAAAAGGAAAAAAAGCAGTTGTTGAAGCAGAAGCAACAATGGACCAAATGGAGAAACAAGTAACGGAAATCCGTGAAGGTCTGAAGGAATTGCGAGAAACGGAAGAACGCAACTCATTAGCTGTCCAGCAGGCGCTTGATGTCTATGAAGAACTGAAAGAAAAAGTCAGAGAAGACGAGCATGAATATGGACCAGCTCTTTTTGAATTGCAAAAACAGATCAAGATGATCGAAAAAGAATTTACGCAATTCGTGACTTTAAATACTTCCGGCGATCCTGTAGAGGCCCGTGAGGTTTTAGATAAAGCAGAAAAACATACGTATGAAGTGGAAGCTCTGATGAAAAAAATTCCACCACTGTATGAAGATCTCCATACGACTTTCCCTGAACAACTTGAAGAAATCAGTGATACTTATGAGAAATTAATGGAAGAACAATATGTATTCCCTGAAGAAGATCTTGCTGAAGATATCGCAAAAGTAAGTCGAAGAATTGAAAATTCATTAGCCAATCTTGAAAAAACAGAAGTTGAAACGGTCGAATTCGAAAACCGAGAAACAGCTGATTTGATTGATTCGCTATATGACATCTTAGAACGGGAAATGGAAGCTCAGAGATATGTAAAAACTAACCAATCAACGATTGCAGAGTATATCAAACATACAACGAAGAATAACCGTCAATTATTGATTGAGTTGGATCACACCGCTCAAAGCTATACATTGAATCACAATGAAATTGGTCGTGTACGAGGTTTCCAAACTGAAGTGGAAGAAATGGAACGTCAAAATGAACAGATGATTCCGCAGATCCGCCAACACGAAATCCCTTATTCAGAAGTGCGTACGTTCTATAAAACAGTCTTCAAGGTCTTAGAAGATATCGAAACGCAACAAGTAGAGATCGACGACTCATTACATGAATTGAGAAAAGGCGAAAAAGAAGCGCAAGAAAAGATCGATACATTCGAATTTAAATTGCGTAGTTTGAAACGTTTTGTAGAGAAACAACGTTTGCCTGGCTTGCCGAATGATTACCTAGAATTCTTTTTTGTTGCTACTGATCGTATTGAAGAACTAAGTGTTGTCTTGAATAAAATTCGAGTAAACATGGAGGAAGTCAATCGTTTAGTTGCTCTATGCGAAGAAGATCTAGAATTATTAGATAAGAAGACACATGATCTAGTAGATGCAGCAGCACTAACGGAACAAATGCTCCAATATGCAAACCGTTATCGTCATACACACGAAGAAGTGCGAGAAGCGATTGATAAAAGTTACTATTTATTCAATAAAGAATATCATTATCAAGAAGCATTAGACGAAATTGGTACAGCATTAGAGAGAGTAGAACCAGGTGCTTTCAAACGCATCGAAGATTTTTATTTTAATCATCCAGACTTAGTATAAAGCAAAAAAGCAGTAATCATGCAAGAACAAGACAATCATCCGTCTTGTTCTTGTCTTTTTTTATGTCTATCCGAAGGACGAAACAAGTGAAAATTCCACCTGCTCTTGAAAGCACCTTGGACAACCGTTATAATAGAAAAGAATTTCAAAAAAGAGGGGTTTCTTATGATATATTTTGATAACAGTGCAACGACCCCAATCTTTCCGCAAAGCTTAGATGCATATGTAAAAACCAGTCAGCGGATTATTGGGAATCCATCAAGTCTTCATGATTTGGGCAATCAAGCTAATCGGTTGTTGCAGCAAGCAAGAAAGCAGATCGCTGATTTGATCCATGCAGAACCAGAAGAAATCTTTTTTACTTCAGGAGGAACAGAAGGAGATAACTGGGTATTAAAAGGAACGATGATTGAAAAAAGAGAGTATGGGAATCATATGATCATTTCAGGAATCGAACATCCGGCAGTCAGTGAGACGGCCGAACAATTAAAAGAATTAGGAATCGAAGTAAGTATCGCCCCAGTAGATAAACGCGGATTTGTACGTGTTGACGAATTGAAAAAATTAATAAGAAAAGAGACAGTTTTGGTCTCTGTTATGGCTGTGAATAATGAAGTAGGATCGATTCAGCCCATCCAAGAAATCAGTGATCTTTTGGATGATTTCCCTAAAATTCATTTCCATGTAGACGCTGTTCAGGCAATCGGAAAAGTACCATTCTCGCAATGGTTGACAGGGAGAGTGGATTTTGCAACATTTTCAGCCCATAAATTCCATGGTCCACGGGGAACGGGTTTCATTTATTGGAAAAAGGGTCGTCGTTTAGCACCATTACTGACAGGTGGAGGACAGGAAAGAAATCAACGAAGTGGGACAGAAAATGTTCCAGGTATTGTGGCTATGGCTAAAGCTTTACGTTTATCATTAGAGATAAAGAAACAAAAACCTGAGCAGACACAACGCTTAAAAGAAGCTTTGATCAATGCGTTGAAGTCGTATGATAAAGTGACGATCTTTTCAGAAGGAACCGACTATGCGCCGCATATTTTATGTTTTGCTCTAAAAGGAATTCGTGGTGAAGTTCTCGTCCATGCTTTAGAGGAAAAACAAATATTTGTTTCTACTACTAGTGCCTGCTCCTCGCGTAAACATATGGCAAGCAGTACATTGCACGCGATGCATGTACCAAATGATTTGGCTACATCTGCTATTCGAATCAGCCTAGATGAAAATAATTCATTAGCAGAAGTGGAACAATTTATGATTATTTTCAAGCAGCTTTATAAGAAATTTTCTGCAATCAATTAAAAGAGGAGTGTTCTTGTGAAATACAGTGAAATTATGGTCCGTTATGGAGAGCTTTCGACAAAAGGAAAGAATCGAAAAAGCTTTATCATGCAACTAGCACAAAATGTCAGACAAGCTTTGAAAGAATTTCCAGAAATCAAAATCCATGCTGATCGCGACCGGATGCATCTTTTGTTGAATGGTGCAGACAGTCAGCTAGTTATTCCAAAACTAGCAAAAATATTTGGGATCCAAAATTTTTCTCCGAGTATTCGCGTAGAAAAAGATGTCGAAGTTTTGAAACAAGCTGTTCAAGACATCATGAAAGAAATTTATACAGGGAAAGAAACATTTAAAATTATCGCTAAAAGAAGCGATCACCAATTTGAATTGACAAGTAATGAATTGAATCAAACATTAGGCAATGCTGTTTTTGATATTTTCCCTCATATCCAAGTTCAAATGCGTCAGCCCGATATTCCATTACGTGTAGAGATTCGTCGTGACGGTGCTTATCTGTCGTATGAAACGATCAAAGGAGCTGGCGGGTTGCCTGTAGGAACAAGCGGAAAGGGAATGCTTATGCTTTCTGGCGGGATTGATTCTCCTGTAGCAGGATATTTTGCAATGAAGCGGGGAGTGGAAATCGAAGCTGTTCATTTTGCTAGTCCGCCGTATACAAGTGAACAAGCACTGCAAAAAGCAAAAGACTTAACAGCGAAACTAGCGCCTTATGTAGGAACAATCCATTTTATTGAAGTGCCATTTACCGAGATTCAAGAAGAAATCAAAAAATCAGTGCCACAAGGATATTGGATGACGATCACTCGTCGAATGATGTTGCGGTTGACCGATGAAATTCGCCGTATTCGTCATGGTCTAGTTATTTTGAATGGCGAATCATTAGGTCAAGTGGCTTCACAAACCTTGCAAAGTATGGTGGCTATCAATGAAGTAACGAATACGCCAATCATTCGGCCTGTAGCGACAATGGATAAACTTGAAATCATTGAAGTAGCAGAACAGATCGATACATTTAATCTTTCTATCCAGCCTTTTGAAGACTGCTGTACGATTTTTGCTCCTCCACAGCCAAAAACACGCCCACAACTGGAAAAGGTCCATCAATATGAAGAGCGTTTAGCAATAGATGAAATGATCCAACGAGCACTAGCTGGCTTGAAGCTGGAAGAGATACAAGCAGAATCTTCTAATGAAAAAACTGAAGAATTTTCAGAATTGCTATAAGAGGTTGTGAAATCAGTGTTTTGAACTAATGTCGAAGATTAGCTGATAAATGATAAAAAAGAGAATTTTCTATGAAATAGCGACCCAAATAGTTAATTTTTGGGTCGTTTTATTTGTCTCACACCCTTTTCCTTCCTACCTGTAACCTTGCTCCTGGGTTAGAAACATGTTACACTAAATATGTGAAATTATTAACAAGGAGCGTCGTTATGCGAGAAAAAACAGATACACTGCCAAAAGCAACTGCGAAAAGGTTACCTTTATATTTACGCTACTTAAAGATGCTGGATGACTCAGGCATAAGTAGAATCAAATCAAATGAGTTCAGCGAAATCACCCAAATTCCTTCTGCAACGATCCGCAGAGACTTCTCGCAATTAGGCGAGCTAGGCAGAAGCGGATATGGCTATGATGTCCCTTTCCTTATCGATGTATTCAATAATATCCTTAATACTAAAGAAGAAAAACGAATCGCATTAGTCGGATACGGAAATCTTGGCAAAGCATTGAAACACAACAATTTTAGAAGAAATGAAAATCTAAATATCGTGTGCGTCTTTGATAATGATCCAGCACTGATCAATCGAGTCATTGATGGAGAAATGATCTATCCGATTGATCGTTTCGCGGAGATAGCCAAAGCAAAAAATGTAACAGTAGCAATCTCTACGGTACCAAGCAAATATTCACAATCTGCTATTGATGAAATTGTCAAAGGAAATGTAACCGCTATACTTAATTTTGCACCTGACCGAGTAACTGTCCCAGCTTATGTCAATGTTCAATACATTGATTTGACAACCGAGTTACAGACGCTTATTTACTTTGATGAGAATTACTCAGAAGTTTTTTCTTAGGAAAATTTGAGTAGGCTTATTGTTCTTGCGAGGATCCGTCGTCATTCTTTCAAAAATTTTTTAATACTAAATGAAGTGGTTTTTTCACGACCACTTGTTGACTAAAAAAAAAAACCATTGTAGAATGAAGCATAACGCTGAACAAGAGGAGTAACTGGCACATTCATTCTTAGAGAGAGAACTATCTGCTGAAAGGTTCTCAATGACAACCAGTGAAGGTAGCTTGGGAGTTTCTGTCTTGAATGGAGTAGAGATAGACGAGTCGTGATCGTTAACTCACTTGAGAGGCAATAATGATTGATTATTGCAATTTAGGTGGTACCGCGTAAATCATACGTCCTAAAATACGAAAGTATTTTAGGACGTTTTTTAGTTTAAAGGAGGAAAACAGCATGACGGAAGAAAATAACCTATCAACAAAATATAACCCGCAAGAAGTTGAAGCTGGACGTTATCAGCATTGGTTAGAACAAGATTTGTTTAAACCGAGCGGAGATAAAAAAGCAAAACCTTATTCAATCGTGATCCCACCCCCAAATGTTACCGGAAAACTTCATTTAGGGCATGCTTGGGATACGACCTTGCAAGATATGCTGATTCGTCAAAAGAGAATGCAAGGATATGATACTTTATGGTTGCCTGGTATGGACCATGCAGGAATCGCGACACAAGCAAAGGTAGAAGCAAAGCTCAGAGAGCAAGGAATTTCTCGCTATGATCTAGGTCGTGAAAAGTTCATCGATCAAGTGTGGGAATGGAAAGAAGAGTATGCAAACCATATCCGTGAACAGTGGGCTAAAATGGGCTTATCTTTAGATTACAGCAGAGAACGTTTTACATTAGATGACGGATTATCTGAAGCAGTACGTAAAGTTTTTGTTACCTTATATGAAAAAGGGTTGATCTATCGCGGTGAATACATCATCAATTGGGACCCTCAAGCACGAACAGCTCTATCTGATATCGAAGTTATTCATAAAGACATCGAAGGCGCCTTTTACCATATGAGCTATGAACTGGCAGATGGATCAGGCGTAGTAGAAATTGCGACGACCCGGCCAGAAACGATGTTGGGAGATACGGCGATTGCTGTTCACCCAGAAGACGAGCGTTATCAAGCGCTGATCGGCAAAAAAGTGATTCTACCTTTAGTCAATAAAGAAATCCCAATCATTGCAGATGAATATGTAGATATGGAGTTTGGGACAGGCGTAGTAAAAATCACTCCAGCACATGATCCAAACGACTTTGAGGTAGGTAATCGTCATGATCTCCCACGAGTCAATGTGATGGATGATGATGGCACGATGAATGAACTAGCAGGAAAATATGCTGGAATGGATCGTTTCGCTGCTCGTAAAGCAATCGTGCAAGATCTAAAAGAAATCGGCCGATTGATCAAAATCGATACGATGGTCCATAGTGTGGGACATTCCGAGCGGACAGGTGTCGTTGTCGAACCTCGATTGTCTACTCAATGGTTTGTAAAAATGGCGCCGTTAGCAAAAAAAGCCATTGATAACCAAGAAACAGATCAAGCAGTGGAATTCTTCCCTCCAAGATTCAATCAAACATTTTTACGTTGGATGGAAAATGTCCATGACTGGGTAATTTCACGACAATTATGGTGGGGACATCAAATCCCTGCATGGTATCACAAAGAAACAGGCGAAATGTATGTAGGGATGGAAGCACCAGCTGATAGTGAAAACTGGGTCCAAGATCCGGATGTTTTAGACACTTGGTTTAGTTCAGCATTGTGGCCTTTTTCAACGATGGGCTGGCCAGATACGGAAAGCGAAGATTATAAGCGGTACTTCCCTACTAGCACTTTAGTAACTGGTTATGACATCATTTTCTTCTGGGTAAGCCGAATGATCTTCCAAAGTTTGGAATTTACTGGCGAACGACCATTTGAGAATGTCTTGATTCATGGATTGATTCGTGACGAACAAGGGCGGAAGATGAGTAAATCATTAGGTAATGGGATCGATCCGATGGAAGTAATCGAAAAGTATGGAGCAGATGCTCTCCGTTGGTTCTTATCGAATGGTTCTGCACCAGGGCAAGATGTTCGCTTCAGCTATGAAAAAATGGATGCTTCATGGAACTTTATCAATAAAATCTGGAATGCTTCACGTTTCGTTATCATGAATATCGAAGGTATGACCGTAGAAGAGATCGATTTATCTGGAGAAAAATCAGTGGCTGACCGATGGATCCTTACTCGTTTGAATGAAACGATCGCACGTGTAACTGAATTATTTGATCGTTTTGAATTTGGTGAAGCCGGTAGACAACTGTATAACTTTATCTGGGATGATTTTTGTGACTGGTATATCGAAATGAGCAAAGAAGTACTTTATGGAGATGATGCTGTTTCAAAACAAACAACACGTAGTATCCTAGTCCATACCTTGGATCAGATTTTGCGTTTGTTGCATCCAATCATGCCATTTGTCACAGAAGAAATATGGGAACATATTCCTCATCAAGGAAATTCTCTAGTAGTAGCAGAATATCCTGTGGTACGTCCAGAGTTTGACGATGAAACTGCTTCTAAAGGAATGGAAGTATTGAAGGAATTGATTCGAGCAGTTCGAAACATTCGTTCAGAAGTGAATACACCATTGTCTAAACCAATTACGTTATTAATCAAAACAAACGATGCTAAAATCGATCAATTTTTAGTTGAAAATACAAGCTACATCGAACGCTTCTGTAATCCAGAAGAGTTGACGATATCAAGTGAGATCACTGCACCAGATCTAGCGATGTCAGCTGTTCTGACAGGTGCAGAAATCTTCTTGCCGTTAGCAGGATTGATCAATATCGAAGAGGAAATCAAACGATTAGAAAAAGAACTGGAAAAATGGACAAGCGAAGTGAAACGTGTCCAAGGAAAACTTTCTAATGAACGGTTTGTTTCTAATGCGCCGGAAGAAGTAGTAGAGGCAGAACGTGCAAAAGAAAAAGATTATTTAGAGAAGCAAACGGCTGTCAAAGAACGAATCGAAAGTTTGCGTACTATTCAATAAAAGCGGGGAACACCACTTATTCCGAATAAGGGGATGTGACATGATTATTGTCGCATCCTCTTTTTTAGTCTACTCTGATTACTTAGAAAAAAGAGCGATTTATCATGTATCTGGAGCAGATTTTTCTCTCTATCGTCCTTTTATTTTTCTTATGTCTTCTATTTGTTATAATAAAAGAGAAATGGGGGAATTGTTGATGACGATTGAAGAAGCAATAGAATGGATCCATAGTCGATTACCATTTGGTTCACGTCCTGGTCTTGACCGAGTCGAAGCTTTATTAGAAGTGGTAGGTCATCCGGAGAGGAAAGTAAAAACGATCCATATCGCTGGAACAAACGGAAAAGGGTCTACTGTAGCCTATTTGAGAAGCCTATTAGAAGAAGCTGGTCTGATAGTTGGAACGTTTACTTCACCTTATATCGAAACGTTCAATGAACGGATTGCAATCAATGGAAAAAGTATCCCAGACAATGACTTGATCCAGCTTGTAAAAAAATATCAGCCGCTGATCAAACAACTTGATCAATTTGAAGCAGTAGCTGGTATCACTGAATTTGAGACATTAACAGCAATGGCATTTGATTATTTTTTGATGAAGAAAGTAGACGTAGCGATTATTGAAGTTGGCTTAGGTGGCTTATTGGATTCTACCAATGTAGCTGTACCGATGCTAACTGGAATAACAACGATTGGGCTTGATCATACCGAGATACTTGGAGAGACGATTGAAGAAATCGCTGCGCAAAAAGCAGGAATCATCAAACAAGGCGTTCCTGTTGTCACAGGAAACATCGGCTCAGAAGCTTTTAATGTCATCAAACAAACAGCTAAAGAAAAAAATGCGATGCTTTATGTATACGGGGAAAATTATAAAATAAACTATCTGCATCCTGATGAGACTTGGGGAGAAGTATTTGAATTCTTTAATGAAGCAGGGAAAATCCCTCAACTAACCACGCCGCTTTTAGGGCAACATCAAGCTGAAAATGCAGGAGTAGCCATCGAATTGTATTTTGTTTACTGTCAATTGGAAAAGCTGCCTTTCCGAGAAAAAGATGTTTTGAAGGGGTTGAAGAAATCTCGATGGCCAGGAAGAATGGAGCGTTTGAGTAACGAGCCATTAGTTGTTTTAGATGGTGCCCATAATACGCATGCAATGAACCGGCTTGTTGAGAATTTGAAAAAAGAATTCAAAGGATATCAAATCAACATTTTGTTTTCCGCCTTACGAACTAAAAATGTTAGAGAAATGCTAGAACGATTGCAGCAAGTACCAAATGTCCATATTTATTTGACGACCTTTGAACATCCAAAAGCCATCGAATTAAGTGAAGTATCAGATTTAGCAAGTGAGAGAGTATCAATCGTTTCATTGTGGCAATTCGGATTAGCAGATATATTGGAAAAGATGACAAATGAAGATGTATTAGTTGTGACCGGTTCGCTTTATTTCATTTCAGAAGTTCGTCATTTATTAATACAATTAGGAGGAGACCATGAAGTATAATGCAGTGATTTTTGATATGGATGGTTTATTGTTTGACACAGAGTTAGTATATTACGAGGCTTCCCAAGTAGTAGCAGATAGGATGGGTTTTCCTTATGATAAAGACCTGTATTTAAAATTCTTAGGTGTTTCCGATGAAGAAGTGTGGGCGAATTATCATATGATTTTTGCGGAATTCGGCAAAACAAGCGTACAAAGATTCATAGATGATTCATACCAGGAAACGCTTGAGCGCTTTTCACAAGGAGCTGTACAAATGAAGCCAGGAGTGTTGGAACTCCTCTCTTTTTTAGAAGAACATCAGATTCCCAAAGTTGTCGCTTCCAGTAACCAACGAGCTGTCATTGAACTTTTATTGAAGAAGAACAATCTGTTTGAACGATTTGAGACGATTGTTTCCGCAGAGAATGTTCAACGAGCAAAACCAGATCCGGAAATTTTTTTATTAGCCAATCAGAAATTAGGTACAGCTAAGAAAGAAACATTGATTTTAGAAGATTCACAAAATGGTATTTTAGCAGCTTCTGCAGCTGAGATCCCTGTAGTCATGGTGCCAGATTTGCTTCCGCCTTCCCAAGAATTGATCAAAAAAACGGCTGGGGTCGTTTCTTCTTTGCATGAAATCCCTGCATTGATAAAATAAAAATCCATCTCTTTTCGTATCTTATTTTAGAAAAGATAGAAAGGAGATGTTTTTTTGGAAAAACGATTGATCAAAGAAGTACCAACTAGCTCTTTACCAAGGGAACGTATGGAAATTTATGGAGCTGAAGCTTTATCGGATCAGGAGCTTTTAGCAATTTTACTGCGTACTGGTCAGCACCCTCATAGTGTGATGTCGATTGCTGGCAATCTGTTAAAAACGTTTGGTGGATTGGCTTCTTTACGACAGGCGACTTTGCATGAGTTAGAAGAGATTCGAGGGATAGGACGTGTGAAAGCAATCGAAATCAAAGCCTTGATCGAGTTAGGCCGCCGCATTCAGACGGACCAAGAAAGAGCAGCTCCGGCCATTCGTACTAGCTATGAACTGGCACAACAATTGATTCTGGAAATGAAAGATCACAAACAGGAACATTTGATTTGTATTTATTTGGACACGAAGAATCAAGTGATTTTAAAAAAGACAGTGTTCATCGGTTCGCTGAATCAGTCAGTCGCTCATCCTAGAGAAATATTCCATTATGCCGTACGTTACTGCGCGGCAAGAATCGTTTTAGCACATAATCATCCTTCTGGTAATGTTATTCCATCACAACAAGATATGAATTTTACTAAAAGGATACAAAAGTGCGGAGAAATGATGGGCATCACTGTACTGGATCATTTGATCATCGGACGTAAACGATATTTTAGTTTGAGAGAAGAAGGATTAATGGAAGAGAAGTAAGTTGCTTTCTTGCAAAAAAAATGAAGCAAGTGTACAATTATATTGTAATTTTGTTTGGGAATAGAAGTTGAAACATCTGTTGCACCTCTATCGTACACGAGCAATGTTACAATTTAAATAAGTGCTTTTGGCACGAGGAGGATATTATTATGGAAAACGGAACAGTAAAATGGTTCAACGCTGAAAAAGGATTTGGATTTATCTCACGTGAAGATGGAAGCGACGTATTCGTTCACTTCTCTGCTATCCAAGGTGACGGATTCAAAACATTAGAAGAAGGTCAAGCAGTGACTTTCGACGTTGAAGAATCAGACCGTGGCCCACAAGCTGCAAACGTTGTAAAAGCTTAATTTTATCTGTAAATCAAATTGATGGTAGGCATCAATTTTTACGAGAGAACAAAGCGAGTAACAAAAATACCTGCCACAAGAGGAAATTTCTCTTGTGGCAGGTATTTTTTGTATGAAAAAGTAAATAAATTTTAAGAGGTTGTGAAAAAGCTGCCCTGTATCAAGCAATAAGAACAGCCAAATAAAAACAACTTGTCCTGTTTTCCGTTTGGTTTCTCTTATACTCAGGTCAGGGCACTAATTTCACAACCTCTTACTTATTCTTCATCTGGTGTCATGACCATCGGTAAAATCATTGGATGTCTTTCTGTACGTTCGAATAAGAATGGCTGAAGCGCGCCAGTCATCGCTTCTTTCAATTTATATTCTGAACAGTCAGGTCCATTTAAACATTCTCTTAAAGCATGGAATAAGATTCGCTGAGCTTCATTGATCATTTCTCCTGATTCTCGCATGTAAACAAATCCACGAGAGAGAATATCTGGACCAGCCAAGATTTCTTTTTTCTTGATATCTACTGTTGCAACAGCTAATACAAGACCTTCTTCTGAAAGCAGGTGACGGTCACGTAAAACGACATTACCGATATCGCCGATCCCGCTACCATCGATATACACATCTCCAGCCACAAAATGCCCAGCAGGACGTGCAGAATCGCTAGTTAACGCTAAAACATCGCCATTTTCCATGATGAAGCAGTTTTCTGCAGGAACACCTACATCTTGTGCTAGAGAAGCATGGACTTTCAGCATGCGGAATTCTCCATGGACAGGGATAAAATATTTTGGTTTCATCAAGCGAAGCATCAATTTTTGTTCTTCTTGTCCACCGTGACCGGAAGTATGGATGTTATTGATTTTTCCATGGATTACTTCTGCGCCAGCTTCAGACAGCAAGTTGATTAAATGATTGACACTTGTTGTATTACCAGGGATAGGTGAACTTGAAAAGATCACTGTATCGTCTGGCTGGATTTGGATTTGGCGGTGGGTACCATTTGCAATACGGCTCAAAGCGGCCATCGCTTCCCCTTGAGAACCTGTACATAGGATCATCGTTTCGTTAGCAGGCAAGCGATTGATTTCATGTGCATCTACAAATGTGCCGTCTGGAACTTTGATATATCCTAAACGTTGACCATTAACAATGGCATTTTCCATACTACGTCCGAAAACAGCGATTTTACGACCAGTCGCCACAGCGGCATCTGCTGCTTGCTGCAAACGGAAGATATTAGAAGCAAAGCTGGCAAAAATAATACGACCTTCGATTTTTGAAAAGATCTTCAAGATAGAATGACCAATCGTTTTTTCTGATTTAGTAAATGTTGGAATCTCAGCATTTGTACTATCAGATAAAAGGCACAAGACACCTTCTTCCCCGATACGAGCCATTTTATGCAAGTTTGCTGGTTCGCCAACGGGAGTGAAATCAAACTTGAAGTCTCCAGTTGCTACGATATTACCAGAAGGTGTTTTCACCACGATCCCTAATGCGTCTGGGATACTATGAGTCGTTCTGAAAAAGCTGACAGAAGTTTTTCTAAAACGAATGATCGTATCTTCATTGATTTCATGAAGCTCTGCCTCTCGAAGCAAGCCATGCTCATCTAATTTGTTCGTGATCAACGCTAATGCGAGAGGACCAGCATAAATAGGAATATTTGCTTGTTTTAGCAAGTAGGGTATTCCGCCGATGTGGTCTTCGTGCCCGTGAGTAATCACTAGGGCTTTTACTTTGTGCAAGTTTTGTATGATGTAGCTGTAGTCGGGAATGACATAGTCAATTCCAAGTAGATCGTCTTCCGGGAACTTGATCCCGGCATCAATCAAAATGATTTCATCTTGGAATTGTACCCCATACGTATTTTTCCCGATTTCACCTAATCCACCAATAGCAAAGACGCCGGTCTCATTATTTTTGATGGAAAGTTTCATATTAAAACTCCACTAATGAGAAATCAGCATTTTCTTTTTCGTATTCTAGATGACTTCCTTCTAGAAGTTGAACGAATTCAATATTGTATGGGGTATTTTCTTCCACACGTTGGCGAGCGTCTACATCGCTTTTTGCCTCAATGTAAAGAGATTTTGTTTCTTCCCGTTTAGGGTTACGTACTTTTGTTTCTTGATAATAAACTTTATAGATCATTGTTTTGTCTCCTTTATCTGCGTAAAGCAGTGATTTAGCTAGTTGATTTTTTTAGACAACACAAAACGAGGGGACAAGCCACCTAGTTTTTCATATGCTTTGACTAGAATACTGGATTCGAGTCAAAGAGACAAGCCTCGTTTTTGCTCATCTGTTCGGATATTTTTTCAACCGTACCTTCTGTATAAAAAATATACAACAATTAATTGTTATTCTAGCATAAAACAGCAAATAAGTATAGAAATCAACTAGATTGAAAGAAAAAATCAACGTTTATCATTTTACTATAATCATAATGACTTTTTTATGAGAGAAGTGTTCTATTAATAGGTTCGTTGTGCTATCATTTTTAGTAATGAAAATGTAACAAAAGATTAAAAGGAGATGAGAAAGTGAAACTAATGTGGCATTATACCATGCGTTATAAGAAATTCTTGTTTTTCAATTTCATATGCGTATTCGGTTTTATTTTGATTGAATTAGGACTTCCTACGATTTTAGCACGTATGATTGATGTAGGAATCCGCAATGATGATTTTGATTATGTGAAACAGCAAGGGATATTTATGATCGTTATTACCGTAATCGGTATTATTTTGAATATCTTGTTAGGTTATTTTGGTTCGAGGATCACGACCAATATCGTAGCAGATATTCGAGATGACTTGTTCGAAAAGATCCAAAGCTATTCGCATCAGGAGTACGAAAATTTAGGCGTATCTTCCTTGATCACTCGTACAACAAATGATGCTTATCAGATCATGTTGTTCCTGCAAAATATTTTACGTATCGGTTTCATGGCGCCGATGATGTTCGTTGTCAGTTTGTACATGGTCATGCGTACAAGTGTGACACTCAGCTTGTATGTAGTAGGCGCATTGCCTTTGCTATTATTGGCGGTCGTAGCGATTGCTAAGGTGTCTGAGCCGTTATCTAAAAAACAACAAAAAAACTTAGATAAAATCAATAGTATCTTGCGGGAAAACCTTTCAGGATTGCGTGTGATTCGTGCCTTCGTCAATGAAAAGTTTGAAGAAAAACGCTTTGCTGTAGTCAATGAGAATTATGCTGCTAGTTCGAAAAGCTTGTTCCGTTTGATGGCTGTTGCACAACCAGGTTTTTATTTCTTATTTAATATCGTGATGGTATTGATCATTTGGAGCGGGGCAGTGCAAATCGATGCTGGTGAACTTCGAGTAGGAGATTTGATTGCATTTATCGAGTATATATTCCATGCCTTATTCTCATTCATGTTATTTGCCAGTGTGTTCATGATGTATCCAAGAGCAGCCGTTTCAGCTGGACGTATCCAAGAGGCACTAGATGCCAAACCTTCGATTGTAGAAGATCCAAATGGTATATCGGATACGAAGACTAAAGGGTATATCGAATTTCAAAATGTAACATTTGCTTATCCAGGCCATTCGCAAGAACCAGTGATTCGAAATGTCAGTTTTACAGCCTCTCCAGGAGAAACCGTTGCTTTTATTGGAAGTACCGGTAGCGGAAAATCTACGTTGATTCAATTGATTCCTCGCTTTTATGATGTGAGTGAAGGAAAGATCTTGATTGACGGAGTGGACGTGAGAGATTATCGGTTAAGCAAGTTGCGAGATAAGATTGGGTTTATTCCGCAAAAAGCGCTGCTATTTACTGGAACGATTGCAGATAATTTGAGATACGGGAAAGAAGATGCCACACAAGAAGAAATGGAACGTGCAGCTGAGATTGCTCAAGCTTCAGAATTCATTTCTCGAAAACCAGATGGATTTGACGAACATTTATCAGAAGGTGGTTCCAATTTTTCAGGCGGACAAAAACAACGATTGGCAATAGCCAGAGCCATCATACGTCGTCCGGAAATCTATATTTTTGATGACAGCTTTTCTGCATTAGATTATCAAACGGATGCGAAGTTACGTGCTCGTCTGAAAAAAGAAACAACAGAATCTACTGTATTGATCGTAGCACAACGTGTGGGAACGATCATGCATGCAGATAAGATCATCGTATTAAATGAAGGAGAAGTCGTCGGTATGGGGACACATCGGGAGTTGTTGGAAAAATGCCCGATTTATTATGATATTGCCGCTTCTCAATTATCAAAGGAGGAACTAGCATGAAAAAAACCTTTTCTTCCTTAAAACGTTTAGCTCGATATATCAGACCGTATCGTGGGACTTTTCTTCTAGTGATCCTATTTACAGTTCTGACAGTGGCTTTCAACGTGGCTTTGCCATATGTTACAGGACTTCCTACTACAGAAATCAGCCGTAATATTGCCAATGGCGAATCAATCAATTTTTCTTATATATTCAAATGTCTTATTTGGATCACAGTGGTCGGAATAGGGTATTGTATTTCACAATTGCTTTCTGGTGTTTTGATGACAAATGTCGTTCAAAGTGCCATGCATGATTTGCGAAGAGACATAGAAGAAAAAATCAATCGTCTTCCGGTTTCTTATTTCGATAAAAACCAGCAAGGAAATATTTTGTCTCGTGTGACGAATGATGTAGATGCAGTCAGCGGTGCTTTACAACAAGCTTTTATTGGTATCGTAAATGCGATATTGGGAATTACGTTGGCTGCAGCAATGATGTTTTATATCCAGCCGATGATGGCGCTGATCTCTATGATCATGATTCCAACATCGATCTGGATCTCCAAACGAGTGATCAATGCTTCGCAGAAATATTTTCAAAGCATGCAGAATTCGCTTGGTGAGCTAAACGGCTACGTTCAAGAAAATATGACAGGTTTCAGTGTATTGAAAGTATACGGACGCGAAAAAGAAACATTGGAAGGATTCAAAAAAGTAAATCATAGCTTGAAATACTTTGGGTTCCGCGCAGCGTTCATTTCTGGGTTGATGATGCCATTAGTCCAACTAACTGCCTATGCTACTTATATTGGTATGGCTGTTCTAGGAAGTTTCTATGTTATTACTGGAGCAATCGTTGTTGGTCAACTTCAGGCGTTCATCCAATATATTTGGCAAATCAGCCAGCCGATGGGGAACGTGACACAATTGTCTTCTGTTTTGCAAAGTGCATCAGCGGCAACAAAACGTGTATTCGAGATTTTAGATGAGCCAGAAGAAAAAGAAAACAAAGTAGATGTTTCACTGCCAGAAACGATTTTAGGAGATGTGACATTCGATCATGTCGATTTTGCGTATGATCCGAAGAAACCATTGATCCAAGATTTGAACTTTGAAGTGAAAGCAGGTCAAACCGTGGCTGTCGTCGGTCCGACTGGTGCCGGCAAGACGACCTTGATCAATCTATTGATGCGTTTTTACGACGTAGACAAAGGAGCTATCAGGATCGACGGGATTGATACCAAATCAATGAACCGCAGTGATGTCCGTTTCTTGTTTGGTATGGTCTTACAAGATGCATGGCTCTATCAAGGAACGATTGCCGATAATATCCGTTTTGGAAAGCTTGATGCGACAGATTATGAAGTAGTAGATGCTGCAAAAACAGCAAACGTAGACCATTTTATCCGGACAATGCCAGATGGATATGAGATGGCCATAAATGCTGAGGGAGACAATGTGTCTTTAGGACAAAAACAGTTACTGACGATTGCCCGAGCAGTGGTTTCAGATCCTAAAATTTTGATTTTGGATGAAGCGACAAGTTCAGTAGACACTCGTTTAGAAGCGTTGATTCAAAAAGCGATGGATCGCGTGATGGAGGGGCGGACAAGTTTTGTCATTGCTCACCGTTTATCGACGATACGCGATGCAGATCTGATTCTAGTGATGGACCAAGGTCAGATCATTGAAAAAGGAACACATGAGAGTTTATTGGCACAAGGCGGATTTTATGAAAAACTGTATAACAGCCAATTTGCTGAGGAAGCAGGATAAAACAGTTTGAAACTTATTTTTTGTTCTCCTTTCTTGATAATGGTAAAGTAAGGTTATCAAAAAAAGTGAGGGCACGGAGATGGAACAGTTTTTAAATGAAAAAATCACTGAAGCCAAAAGAGAAATTGATCGTTTAACGCACGTCTGTCAGACAAAACCATTTGATTCAGCTGATTTTTTTGAAAATGAGTTTCAAATCGAACGCTTGGCAGCACAAATCGAAGTGTACGAATTAGTTTTGAAGAAAGTAATAGAAGAAAATATAGAGGTACAATAAACAGGTAAAACGTCAGTTTACCAGATAGCGCAAATAGGCATCTGGACTGAGCAGGTTTTACCTGTTTTTTTCTTATAAAATAAATATATGCTATGATACATTTGTTCAATAGGATTAGTTTCTACAAAAAAACGAAAGGAGAAAATAGAGATGGAACGGTTTATAGCATCAAATGCTACAGTGATTGGTGACGTGACATTGTCAGAAGATGTGACGATCTGGTATCAAGCAGTTTTACGCGGGGACAGTAATTGGATAAAAGTAGGACAAAGAACGAATATCCAAGATGGTACAATCGTCCATGTCGATCATGATGCACCTGTAGATATTGCGGAGAATGTGACGGTAGGACATCAGTGTATGCTACACGGCTGTACAATCGAAAAAGGGGCGCTGATCGGGATGGGAACCACGATATTGAATCATGCGGTTATTGGTGAGAATAGTTTGATTGGTGCTGGATCATTAGTAACAGAAGGAAAAGTTATTCCTCCTAATGTCTTGGCTTTTGGTCGTCCAGCTAAAGTGATCCGACCTTTGACAAAAGAAGAAATACAAAAAAACAAAGAAAACATCCAGCATTATGTCGAAATAGGTCGGATGCATGCGCAAGGAAAATTCAAGGAGCAAAGATAGGCAGTAGCATCCATAAAAATAAAAAAAGGATGGTCAGTTTGAGCTGGCCATCCTTTTTTATTTGGTTTAGATAAGAAGGCTTAAAAAGCTTCCTTTGAAACAGATTAATTTAATGAAGAACTGTTTTCCATGACTTCATCAATCAATCCATATGCTTTTGCTTGTTCAGCTGTCATATAGTTGTCACGGTCTGTATCTTTTTCAATCACTTCAAGCGGTTGGCCAGTGCGTTCAGCTAAAATTTTGTTTAAGCGTTCGCGTGTTTGTAAAATATGACGTGCCGCAATTTCGATTTCAGTTGCTTGACCTTGAGCGCCGCCAAGAGGTTGATGGATCATGATCTCAGCATTTGGTAAAGCAAATCGTTTCCCTTTTGTACCAGCTGTCAGCAAGAAGCTTCCCATTGAAGCAGCCATACCCATAACGATTGTTTGGACATCAGCTTTGACAAAGTTCATTGTGTCGTAGATAGCCATACCTGCTGTAACTGAACCACCAGGAGAATTGATATAAAGATAGATATCTTTTTCAGAATCTTGAGCATCTAAGAAAAGCAATTGGGCGATGATCGAATTAGCAAGATCATCAGTTACTTGGCCGCTTAACATGATGATACGGTCTTTCAATAAACGTGAGTAGATATCGTAAGCTCTTTCGCCTCGTGATGATTGTTCAATGACTGTAGGAATTAAATTCATAATAGAGTTCCTCCTTGGTTTCGTTTAGAAATAGTGTACCATAATTTAGTTTCTAATACCTAAAAAGTAGTATACATTTTTGGTCAAAAAAGGTCAAATAAAAAACTTAGGCAAATTAGTCGCATAAACCTGCTTTATGGTATGATAAGCAGAGAAGCAAAACAAGGAGGAACAACAGATTGATAGTTGGTATTACAGGTCTTATCGGCGTGTTGACGGGTGCTGTAGTTGTCTATATCGGCATGATACTGCAAATGCGTCACTTGGAAAATAAAGAACAGCGTAGACGTGAATTGGAATTGAAAGTCAAAGAAATCGAGACGCTGAACCAATTAAATAAAAAGATCAACGAGATCTTGCAAAAACGGACGACGCTGATGGAAGAATATGTCAGCTTTGATGCATTCGATGATTGTTATATCACGATTGACGATTTTGCGTATCTCCAATCATTTTCAGCGCAGAATAGTTTTTATCTGCCAAATTATATTTTAGATGAGCTGTTTAAGAACATCTCCCATCGAAAAGTGATTTTATCTCCAGATGAAACAATGAAGATTGGTGGATATGCTTATAAAGGCGGACGCGTGATTTTAGAGAATTTTACGGATAGTTTGACTGAAATGATCAATGAAAAAAAAGCACAGTTGAAGACTATGACGCGCCAGCCGATTGGTTTCTTCTCGAAAGATGATGTTTGGAGCTGATATTTTGAAGCATTGCCGTTGCACATGAGAGCGTGGTAATGCTTTCTTTTTTTCTTAATGATACAATAGAACTGAACGGAGTGAAGAAAGATGTTACAAATCTATGCTCATCGCGGAAGCAGCGGTACCCACCCAGAAAATACGCTTCCTGCATTTGCAGAAGCTGTACGAGTAGGTGCAGATGGTATCGAACTAGATGTTCATCTAAGCAAAGATGGTTATTTGATCGTTATGCATGACGAAGAAGTGGATCGGACGACTAACGGTAAAGGGCTGATTCGAGAAAAAACATTGGAAGAACTCAAAAAATTGAATGCAGGAGGCAAATTCAGCAAAGAATTTCCAGCAGCTAAAGTCCCTGAATTGAAAGAAGTTTTAGGACTGCTTCTCCAAAAAAATTACCGAGGGGTGCTGATGATCGAAATTAAAACTGATCAGTATGAATATCCCGGTATCGAAGAAAAATTAGCCGAAACATTAAAAAGCAGAGATTGGCCTTTTCAACATGCATATTGCAGCTTTCATTTGGCTTCTTTGGAAAAAATCGCGTTATTGGAACCAGAGATACAGTTGGACTTATTGATGAGTACTTCTGATAAAAAGATCCAACTAGCAGCAGAAACCCCTTATATAGAAGGAGTACATCCAAAAAATACTTGGTTGTTCGAACATCCAGGCCAGGCAGCTGATTTTCCAAAAGCAATTCGTGCATGGACGATCAACGATGAAGAAGAAATGGCCAAATGTCAAGAACTCAAAATAGATGGAATAATAACTGATTTTCCGGAGAAAGCTCTTCGGTGGAAACAATCAACGAAAAGTAGGTAAAATATGGAAAAAGTATTAGTGATCGTCGGTCCGACAGCAGTCGGTAAAACAGCGCTAAGTGTGGAACTCGCACAACTATTTGGAGGAGAGATCATCAGCGGTGATTCATTGCAAATCTATAAAAATCTGGATATCGGTACAGCAAAAATCAAAGAAGAAGAGATGAATGATGTTCCGCATCATTTGATTGATGTGATCGAACCTACTCAACATTACTCAGCCGCTGATTTTCAGCGTTCAGGTCGACAATTGATTACTGAGATTGCGAACCGAGAGCATCTACCTATCATCGCTGGTGGCACGGGTCTGTATATCCAATCCCTTCTATATGATTATCAGTTAGGGGCGACAGAAGAAGCGAATCCTGAGATTAGAAAAAAGTATGAAACGTTAGCCGAGACAATTGGTTCCCAAGCGTTATGGAATCAGTTGAAAGAAAAAGACCCGGCAGCTGCTGAGAAAATCCACTGGAACAATCAACGCAAAGTGATAAGAGCTCTGGAAGTTTTGGAGACGACAGGGCATAGTATCACGGCACCTAAAGAAGAGCCAAAGCGATTATATGATTACCTTATGATTGGGTTAGATACGAAGCGTGATGTCCTGTATGATCGAATCAATCACAGAGTCGATTTGATGCTAGCAGAAGGCTTGGTAGCAGAAGCACGTAAGGTATATGAGCTTGGAGAAGTCCAAGCCAGTCAAGGGATTGGATATAAAGAATTTTTCCCTTATTTTGAAGGGAAAGAAACATTGGAAGAAGCAACAGAACAAGTCAAACTACATTCGAGAAGATACGCGAAACGTCAGTTAACGTGGTTTCGTAACCGTTTGGATGCACAGTGGTTTGATCTTATAAGTGAGCCAAATCAAAAAAGTCAGATTGAGCAAACAATCAAAAAATGGCTGGAGGCGGAATAAAATGGAAGAAAAAGTAATCATCGTAGGGGTAGAAACCGAAGCAAACCAGCGTTACTTTACAGAGTCAATGGAAGAGCTAGTTCAGCTGACGAACACCGCATCAGGAGAAGTCGTATTCACAATTACACAGAAAAGACCACAAGTAGATCGGCAAACGATTATCGGGAAAGGGAAATTACAAGAATTAGTTCAACAAGCAGATGCGCATGAAGCGGATTTGATCATCTTTAATCATGAACTGACTCCGAGACAGAGTCAACTGATTACGGATGCTGTTGGCCTTCCGGTGATTGATCGAGTACAGCTGATCCTAGATATTTTTGCGATGCGTGCTCGTTCGAAAGAAGGAAAGCTACAAGTTGAACTTGCTCAGTTAGAATATCTTCTGCCTCGTTTAGTAGGGCAAGGGAAAACATTGTCTCGTCTTGGTGGTGGGATTGGAACAAGAGGACCAGGTGAAACAAAGTTAGAAACAGACCGCCGACATATACGGAATAAAATTTTTGCTGTTAAGAAAGAATTGAAAGAAGTAGAAGCTCATCGAGAGCGCAACCGTCAAAAAAGAAAAAACAGTGAGATTTTTCAGATTGGTCTTATAGGCTACACGAATGCTGGGAAATCAACCATCTTGAATTTATTGACACAAGCGGATACTTATTCAAAAGATCAGTTGTTTGCAACGTTAGATCCATTGACTAAAAGATGGCGTTTTGCTGAAGGATTTGAGATTACAGTAACAGATACCGTCGGGTTCATCCAAGATCTGCCTACGCAACTGATCGATGCTTTCCATTCTACACTAGAAGAAAGTCAGAATATGGATCTTTTGTTGCATGTAGTCGATGCGAGTTCTCCAGATCGCATTTTACAGGAGCAGACTGTACTAAAATTGATGGATGAATTGAATATGAAAGAAATGCCGATACTGACTGTTTACAATAAGGCAGACCAGATTGATCCAGCGATGTTTACGCCCACATTATTCCCTAATGTCTTGATTTCTGCTCAAACGAAAGAAGGGAAGACGGCATTGATCGAAGCAATCAAACGTCAACTGATGGAACTGATGACACCGTATACACTGTCTGTGCCAAGCAATGAAGGACAGAAATTAAGTGAGTTGAGAAGACAAACGATGGTTTTGGACGAAGCCTACATGGAAGAATCAAACGAGTATGAAGTGAGAGGATTTGCAAAAAATGATTCAAAATGGTTAAGAAAAAGCAAATAAAATTTTGTTTTTTTTTTCAATGAAAATCACTGGGAAAGAATAGCATAATACAATAAAAGTAAAAGGTATCTGGTACGAAAATCAACTAGATACCTTTTTTGCGTTCATATTTTTTGTTATTTTATAAAAAAATAGAGGTCTCATGTTAGAAAACCTAACATATGCAGTTGACAATATTTTTTTTAATTGGTACACTTTAGCCAACTTATAAAACGAAAGGGGACGTCTGATGGGAGAAAAGGAATTGCGCCGATCTATGTCCGTATTTCCAATTGGTACAGTTATGAAGCTGACTGATTTGTCTGCTCGGCAAATTCGCTACTATGAAGAACAAGATTTAGTTCATCCGGAACGAAGTGAAGGAAATCGCCGCATGTATTCGTTGAATGATATCGATATGCTGCTTGAGATCAAAGATTATCTTTCAGACGGGTTAAACATGGCTGGGATTAAACGTGTATACGAAATGGCACAGGCGAAAAAACAAGAAGCAAAAAGCAAGAAGCCGTTGACAGATCATGACGTTCGACAAATTTTTCGTGATGAGATTTTGGCGCAAGGTGGGTTAAGCAAAACAGGTCATTATCAGTCGCAAGGATTACAAAGACAATTCTTTGACTGAATAAATTAAAAAAGGAAGAGGGATACCATGGTAAAGAAACAGATAACAGGTGAAGAGATCAAACGAATCATTGAGGAAGAAAACGTACGATTTTTACGATTGATGTTCACAGACATCTTAGGTACGATTAAAAATGTAGAAGTTCCAGTGAGCCAGATTGACAAAGTGTTAGAAAACAAAATGATGTTTGACGGTTCTTCGATTGAAGGATTTGTTCGAATTGAAGAAAGCGATATGTATTTGTATCCAGATCTCTCCACTTGGATGATCTTCCCATGGGAAAGTGCTCATGGAAAAGTTGCTCGTTTAATTTGTGATATCTATAATCCAGATGGGACACCATTTGCCGGTGATCCTCGTGGAAATTTGAAACGAGCATTGAAAGACATGCGCGACCTTGGTTTTACCTCTTTCAATTTGGGACCTGAACCAGAATTCTTCTTATTTAAATTAGACGAAGACGGTGGGATCACAACGACCTTGAATGATAAAGGTGGTTATTTTGATTTTGCACCAACAGATTTAGGTGAAAATTGCCGCCGTGACATCGTGTTGGAATTAGAAAGCTTAGGCTTTGAAGTGGAAGCTTCACATCATGAAGTAGCGCCAGGACAGCATGAAATTGACTTCAAATATGCGGATGTAGTAGATGCTTGTGATAATATCCAAACCTTCAAGCTCGTTGTCAAAACGATTGCACGCAAGCACGGACTTCACGCAACTTTCATGCCGAAACCGTTATTTGGAATCAATGGTTCTGGTATGCATTGCAATATGTCTTTGTTCAATGATGAAGGAAATGTCTTCTATGATAAAGACGGTGAATTGGAACTTAGTGAAACAGCGTATCATTTCTTAGGCGGTTTGCTGAAACATGCTCGTGCCTATACAGCCGTTTGCAATCCAACAGTCAATTCTTATAAACGTCTCGTTCCAGGTTATGAAGCGCCTGTTTATGTCGCATGGAGCGGTCGTAATCGTTCGCCATTAGTACGTGTACCAGAATCTCGCGGTTTGTCCACACGTTTGGAATTGCGATCAGTTGATCCATCTGCAAACCCATACTTGGCAATGGCAGTATTGTTGCAAGCAGGACTAGACGGTATCCGTAATCAGATCACACCGCCAGCCGCTGTTGACCGTAACATTTATGTCATGGATGAGGAAGAAAGAGAAGCTGCACATATCCAAGATTTACCTTCAACTATCCATAATGCTATCAAGGAATTACGTAAGGATAATGTAATGATTGACGCATTAGGACAACATATCTTCTCAAATTTTGTTGAAGCAAAACGTCTCGAATGGGCGGCATTCAGACAAACTGTTTCCGAGTGGGAAAGAGAACAATATCTAGAACTTTATTAAAACAGGAATAACGTGAATTAGAGGTTGTGAAATCAGCGTTTTGACCTGAGTATTAGAGAAAAAATTTGTGAAAATGGTTCCTCACATTTTTGCATAAATTTGGCTTAATACCGAGAAACTGACTTTTGAATACCGTTTATCAAGAGGTCGTAAGCCTGCCGTTTAACTCTAAGTCACAAGGAATAATTTCAAAAACAGCTGCTCATGTTTGTTGAATATTGTGACTTGTGACTGAGGAGTTGGCAGGAGAATAACGTTTATTTGGAAATAAGGAGGACACGACTTTTGTCGCACCTCCTTATTTTTTTATCTATTGTTTCACTTAAAATTTTTCAGTAAAGATTTCCTGATTTGCTTAAGTTTAACGTTAGCTATGTTTATCTCAAGCCTATTATGTGGGTTAAATTTTTTTGCACTCATAAAGGACTTAAGAAATAATTTCTCAAAGGATACCGAAAAAGAAAAAATTGTAAGCGGATAGTCTTTATTTGAGTACTTGACTTTCCCTCAGTCAGCTTGTATTATACACCTTGGGCACCCTTTTAAAGGGTCAGAAGTTTACAGAAATTTCGGCTCCCTATTCTTATTGAAGAATAGGGAGCTTTGTTTATTTTCTGAGACTTTTCCTGCACATAAATTAAAAAGGAGTTTTTGAACTTATGACAAAATATATTTTTGTGACCGGCGGTGTCGTTTCATCAATCGGAAAAGGGATTGTTGCAGCTTCTTTAGGACGCTTATTGAAAAACCGCGGCTTAAAAGTAACTATCCAAAAATTTGATCCATACATCAATGTGGATCCAGGGACGATGAGCCCATATCAGCACGGAGAAGTATTCGTAACAGATGATGGTGCTGAAACAGATTTGGATCTGGGCCACTACGAACGCTTTATTGACATCAATTTGAACAAATACTCCAACGTGACGACAGGAAAAATCTATTCTGAAGTTTTGCGTAAAGAACGTAAGGGCGAATACTTGGGAGCAACAGTTCAAGTTATTCCTCATATTACAAATGAGATCAAAGAAAAAATCATGCGAGCAGCTAAAATGACTGATTCAGATGTGATCATTACAGAAGTAGGAGGAACGGTAGGGGATATAGAATCTTTGCCATTCCTTGAAGCACTTCGTCAAATGAAAGCAGATGTCGGTACAGATAATGTTATGTATATCCATACAACATTGATCCCTTACTTGAAAGCTGCTGGAGAAATGAAAACTAAACCAACGCAGCACAGTGTAAAAGAGCTACGTGGATTAGGTATCCAACCGAATATTTTGGTGGTACGTACAGAGCAACCTGTTTCTCAAAGCGTGAAAAATAAATTGGCACAATTTTGTGATGTCGAACCAGAAGCAGTTATCGAGTCGCCAGATGTAGATACACTTTACTCCATCCCGTTAGTTTTACAAGCACAAGGAATGGATCAAATCGTTTGCGACCATTTGAAACTAGATACACCAGAAGCAGACATGACAGAATGGAAAGAATTAGAAGAACGTGTCTTGAACTTGAAGAAAAAAGTACGAATCGCACTTGTTGGTAAATATGTCGAGTTACCAGATGCATATATCTCAGTAGTTGAAGCATTGAAACATTCTGGTTTCGCCTATAATTCAGATATCGAGATCGATTGGATCAAAGCACAAGAATTAACGAGAGAAAATGTAGAAGAACGTTTGAAAGATGCAGATGGAATCTTAGTTCCTGGCGGTTTCGGCGATCGCGGAGTAGAAGGGAAAATCGAAGCGATTCGTTATGCTCGCGAAAATGACGTTCCGTTTTTAGGGATTTGTCTTGGTATGCAGATGGCTTGTGTCGAATTTGCACGTAACGTCGTTGGATTGGAAGATGCGGCATCAGCTGAAACGAATCCAGATACAGCAAACAACATTATTGATTTAATGGCTGACCAGGAAAACATCGAGAATTTGGGTGGAACTTTACGCCTTGGATTATACCCATGTAAAATCAAAAAAGGAACGAAGACGGCTGAAGCATATGATGGAGCCGATGTCGTGCAAGAACGTCACCGTCACCGCTATGAGTTCAATAACAAATATCGTCAATTGTTTGAAGAACAAGGACTAGTCTTTTCAGGTGTCTCACCAGACAACCGTTTAGTAGAAATCGTAGAACTGCCAGAGAAGAAATTCTTCGTGGGATGCCAATTCCACCCAGAATTGATTTCTCGTCCAAATCGTCCGCAAAAATTAATCAAAGCATTTGTCGGAGCATCATTAGCAGATCATGAAACAAAATAATTTTTTAGCTTGATAGAAAGAGAAAAGCAGCAAGAGAAGGGGATAAGCAATTTTCTTGTTACTTTTCTCTTTTTCTGATTTGTTATTATTTATAGGGAAAAAGATAGGAAGTAAAAGACTTTTTTTGAGTAAAGAGCGATTAAGCATTTTATTTTTTGCAAAAAACTTCTTGAAAATTTTCATTTTCATTGATTTTAGTAGAAAACTACCGAAATGTTTGGTAAAATAGGGTCGTTGGTTAAGAATTGTCTTAACAAATTTAGTTTTACAAAACTTAGGAGGAATTTTATTATGCCAGTAGTATCAGGAGCTGAATTTTTAAAAGCTGCTCGTAAAGGCGGTTACGCTGTCGGCGGGTTCAACACAAACAACTTGGAATGGACTCAAGCAATTCTTGAAGCGGCTGAAGCAAAACAAGCACCAGTACTTATCCAAACATCAATGGGTGCAGCTAAATACATGGGTGGTTACAAAATCTGTAAAGATTTGATCACTGATTTAGTTGAAGCAATGAACATCACTGTTCCAGTTGCTATCCACTTAGACCATGGTGACTACGAAGCTGCTTTGGAATGTATCGAACTAGGCTATACTTCAGTAATGTTCGATGGTTCACATCTACCATTCGAAGAAAACTTGAAATTAGCTAAAGACGTTGTTGAAAAAGCACACGCAAAAGGTATCTCAGTTGAATGTGAAGTTGGTTCAATCGGCGGAGAAGAAGACGGAATCATCGGTAACGGCGAATTAGCTGACATCGAAGAATGCAAACAAATGGTTGCTACAGGTATCGACTACTTAGCTTGCGGTATCGGTAACATCCACGGTCAATATCCAGAAAACTGGAATGGATTAGCATTTGACCACTTACAAGCAATTGCAGATGCTGTAGGTCCAGACATGCCTTTAGTATTACATGGCGGATCAGGTATTCCTCAAGATCAAATCGAAAAAGCTATCTCAATGGGTATCTCAAAAGTAAATGTTAACACTGAATTCCAATTATCATTTGCTGCAGCTACTCGTAAATATATCGAAGCTGGTAAAGATAAAGAAGGTAAAGGATTCGACCCTCGTAAATTATTAGCTCCAGGTAAAGCAGCAATCGTTGAAGATGCAAAATCTCATATCGACTGGTTTGGTTCAGCTAACAAAGCGTAAGCATCCACATAACAGATACGATATATAGGAATGGAGAACGACTTTTGAAGTCGTTCTCCATTCTTTTTTACTTAAAACGGCAGACCATGCTCGTTTCTTTTTTTTATCTATGATAAAATACAAGCATATCCATGAAAAAAGATTAATAAACAAGGTGGAAACAGATGAAAAAAATCGTAATCAAAGGAAACCGACCTTTAGCTGGCGAAGTAACGATCAGCGGTGCAAAAAATAGTGCAGTCGCATTGATTCCAGCTGCAATCTTAGCTGATTCCCCAGTGATCTTGGAAGGTGTGCCGGACATACAAGATGTTCATTCATTAATTGAAATTTTAGAGATCATGGGCGCAACGGTCCATTTTTCCAACAACATACTAGAAATTGACCCTCGAGAAATCGTATCGGTTCCGATGCCGCACGGAAAAATCAATAGTTTGCGTGCGTCTTATTATTTTATGGGAACACTGCTTGGTAAATTTGGGGAAGCGGTAGTAGGCCTGCCAGGAGGCTGTTATTTAGGTCCTAGACCGATTGATCTACACGTCAAAGGATTTGAAGCTCTAGGTGCTGAAGTGACAAATGAACATGGTGCCATGTATTTACGGACAGAAAATGAAGGGTTGCATGGCAATCGGATTTTTATGGACGTGGTTTCAGTCGGAGCTACAATCAATGTGATGTTAGCTGCTGTAAAAGCAAAGGGACAGACAGTAATTGAAAACGCTGCACGAGAACCGGAAATCATCGATGTGGCAACTTTACTGAATAATATGGGGGCAAAAGTTCGAGGAGCGGGTACAGATGTGATCCGTATCGAAGGAGTCGAAGCATTACATGGCTGTCGTCATTTCATGATTCCTGACCGTATCGAAGCAGGAACCTATCTGGCATTAGCAGCTGCAGCAGGAAATGGTATCAAAGTGAAAAATGTGATTTTTGAACATTTGGAAAGCTTTATAGCAAAATTGCAGGAAATTGGCGTCCATATGAAAATCAGCGAAGATGAAATCGAAGTTTACCCCTCGAAAGAATTAAAACCCGCAAACATCATGACCTATCCTTATCCAGGATTTGCCACAGATCTGCAGCAGCCACTTACCGCGTTACTATTGATGACTACAGGCACTTCAGAAATCATCGATACGATCTATGCGAAACGTGTGAACCATGTGCCGGAACTAGCACGAATGGGCGCTGATATTACCGTGGAAGGAAATATGATCATCGTGAATGGTCCAAATAAACTTCACGGGACAGAAGTCGTGGCTTCCGATCTTCGGGCAGGTGCTTGTTTAGTGATTGCCGGACTATTAGCAGAAGGAACAACGACGATTTATAACGTAGATTATATCTTACGCGGTTATGATCATATTATCGAGAAACTAACAGCCTTAGGGGCATCAATCGAAATGATAGAGGAAGTGGGAGCTGAATGAGCGATTATTTGACAATGGCAGAACTGGAGAACAAAACGTTAAAAGAAGTTTATAGTTATGCCAAAGAATTTAAAATTCCTTATTACAGTAAGATGAACAAAAAGGAATTATCTCTAGCTGTGATTCGTGCACAAGCTGAGAAACAAGGATTTTATTATATGGAAGGGATATTAGATATCGTTGGTCAAGATGGTTACGGTTTTTTACGGCCAATTAATTATGGACCAAGTGCAGAAGATATCTATATTTCTGCCTCACAAATCAGACGATTCAGTTTGAGAAATGGGGACAAAGTGGCAGGAAAAGCCCGTCCACCTAAAGAATCGGAACGTTATTATGGTTTGATGCACGTGGAAAGCGTTAATGGAAAAGATCCGGAAGAAGCAAAAGAACGTCCGCATTTTCCAGCCTTAACACCTCTTTATCCGCAAAGACAGCTTCAACTGGAAACAACACCGCAAAGACTATCTACCCGAATGATCGATATCTTCTCTCCAATCGGTTTTGGTCAGCGTGGATTGATCGTCGCACCACCAAAAGCAGGGAAAACTTCTGTATTAAAAGAAATCGCAAATGGTATCACCGAAAACTATCCGGAAGTAGAATTGATCGTTCTACTGATTGATGAACGACCGGAAGAAGTAACGGACTTAGAAAGAAGCGTGAAAGGCGACGTGGTATCTTCTACATTTGATCTGCAGCCGCAAAACCATACTCGAGTTTCTGAATTAGTATTGGAACGCGCAATGCGTTTAGTCGAAGATAAACGAGATGTCGTTATCTTGATGGATAGTATTACTAGACTTGCTCGGGCCTATAACTTAGTCGTTCCACCTAGCGGGCGTACATTGAGTGGCGGGATTGACCCAGCCGCATTGTATAAACCTAAGAAATTTTTCGGGGCGGCAAGAAACATCGAAGAAGGTGGCAGTTTGACGATTTTAGCGACCGCTTTAGTCGATACAGGAAGCCGCATGGATGACGTGATCTATGAAGAATTCAAAGGAACTGGAAATCTAGAATTACAACTTTCACGCGAGTTATCCGAACGTCGGATCTTCCCAGCCATCGATATCAAAAAATCAGGTACCCGAAAAGAAGAATTATTGATGCCAAGTGAAGAACTAGAAGAAATTTGGAAACTTCGAAAAAATATGACTGGAGATTCATTAGAATATACGGAACAACTGATCCGCTTTTTGCGTAAAACAAAAAACAATCAGCAATTTTTCAAAGAATTTCAAGATGTCTCCTTTGGTAAAAAAAATCCGACCAGAAATCTGAAAAGATAATTGCAACCTTGACTGAAACATGTTAAGATGTTAATGTTGTAAATCGACAAATCAACTCTGGTTCAGCAAATGGAGCAGGGCAAAGGAGCGAAAAATCATGAAAGAAAACATCCATCCAGATTACCACCCAGTAGTATTCATGGATTCAACAACTGGTTTCAAATTCTTGTCAGGTTCAACAAAAACTTCACAAGAAACAGTTGAATGGGAAGACGGTAATACATACCCAGTCATCCGTGTCGAAGTAACTTCTGACTCACATCCATTCTACACTGGACGTCAAAAATTCACACAAGCAGACGGACGTGTGGACCGTTTCAACAAAAAATACGGTTTCAAAGACGCAAACGCTGCGGAATAATAAAAACGCTGATAACTCAACGTTTAGCAGACTATCTGATAGGGATAGTCTGTTTTTTTTGCGTTTTTGACCATAATGAATAGATGATATCGTTACTCAAAAATGGGTGGGATACAGTAAATTTTTTCGAATTTTATTAAATCAAATTTAAATTCATGGATTAAACTATCCATCTCTAATAATTCTAGCCCTTGTAAAATTTTCATTATTCGTTTTCGTCCTTTAATGCTATCTCCTTCTATATGACAGATTAATGCCTTATAAAATTGAATGGATATCTGAGTATCTTTTGCAAACAATAATCTATGATGAGTAGCTTCAAATTTTTGTAAGTATTGTTTAGAGAAGTGAATATTTTTGCGTTCTAACATTAAAAGAAAAGCATTATTATAAAGACTGGATAATATCGGATGAAATATTTCAAAATCGTTGTATTTTTCAATTTTGCGTTCAATTTCTGTAAGCCTTTGGGAAATATAGTTTGTATCAAAAAGAAATAGTAATGAGCTAAAACTGATCATTTCAAATCTTCCCCACTCATTTACTGTTTCTAGATAATTGGCAAAGTGATCCAAGTGTTCTTTATCATTTTTATTCAGCTTACGTTTTTCTATGGGCAGAGTATACCAATCAAAAGTTTTTATGATTAAATAGTTGCGAATATCAACAATGTCTCGTGTAGTATTTGCTTTTTTTCGAATGATTTCTAAAGTATACTTCCGTGATCCTCTATTCTCTCTAGTAGCTTTAATAAAATCTTTTATCTTTTTATTTTTCTTTCGTATACTATCAAGTTCTAGATATAAGACAAATTCATCCATGGTTATATTCAATTTATCAAGAAATTTCAATAAAATAACAAAAGTTATGCTATTTTTTCCAGTTTCATAACTAGATAATGTATTTCTTGTTGTTATATTATGAGCTAATTTTTTTTGAGAGATACCTCTTTCTACACGCAACTTCTTAAGCAATTCCCCGCTATCCATATCACCGCTCCGTTCTTTTATAATTGTTATGCGCAAATTAATCACAAAATGAAAATAATACGTATTTTTAATCATAATAACATAGTAGATAAAATAAAAACACGGGTGGTGTATATTTAATATTGAAAATCGGGGATAGGTTGTTAACTGGAATGAACTATTAATTGGCCCCTTGATTATTGGGAAAGAAACTTGTTCTTATGAGGACTATCAGGCACAATTACCTTCCTATTGTGGTCGATTATCGAAGACAGCAGCTTATATAGGCGCAGGATTAATCAATCGTATAATTTATTTCCTAATACTAGATACATTAGCATATATTGGTGAGGATGCACAATTACCAATCAATTCTGTGTTCAAAATGAATACTTATACTTTAGCATTAGAAACCTATAAAATTTATAAAGGAGTAGATTGTAATGAAAGTAGAAGCTAAAAATATATCTAAAAGTTACAAAAGAAAACCTGTACTTAATGATATCTCATTTACAATTAAGGACAATGAAATAATTGCTATTGTTGGACCAAATGGTATGGGAAAAACAACATTACTAGAAATAATGATGACGCTTAGAAATTTTGATAGTGGCAGTATGATTTTAATGAATGACATTGTGGAAAATAGAAATCTAAATAAAATTAGAAAAAAAATTGGTGTAATTCTTCAAGAGGGAGGAATGTACTCTTATCTGAAGACAGAAGAAATTTTAACATTATTTGCAAGTTTTTATAATATTGATAAACCTAGAATAGATGAAGTAATACAAATATTTGATTTAACTTCACATCTATCTATCAAATTTCAAGCCTTATCTGGGGGTTGGAAACAACGAGTACTGTTAGCAATTGCTTTTTTACACAAACCAGAATTACTTTTTTTAGATGAGCCTACAACAGGGTTGGACCCAGAAGCTTCAGAGAATTTATGGAAAGCAATTAAAATTGCTAAAGGAGAAGGTGCAACTATCATTCTTTCTACGCACTCTATGGAAGAAGTAGATATGTACTCTGATAGGGTTATGGTTTTAAATAAAGGAAAAATCGCCAGTTATGATACTCCTGATTATATTAAACAACAATATAATGCAAAATTTTTCAAAGAGGCCTATTTTAAAATTCTAAAGGAGGTTTCTGCATGTTAACAGCATCATTTAGGAACTTAGTAAAATATGATTTTATTGTTTTTTTCAGAGAACCATTTTTTGCCTTGCCAATATTATTACTTCCTGGGATTTTCTTTTATGTATTTATGTCAATTTTTAAAATGCAGGCAGGCTCTGTGGAAGGCTTCGATATCTATATACCTACGTATGGGCTCCTTATTTCTTTTTTAGTCCTATTTTTTAATATGGGAATGCAGTTTGTGACCGAGAAAGAAAATGGCGTTCATAAACGACTGATACTTTCTTCTATCAATAAAAAGCACATTGTGTATGCTTATCTTATTAGAGGAATCACTTTATCTTTTATTGGTTTAGTAGAGATTTGTCTAATTGCTAAGTTAGCTTTTGATATGGAAATGACAAAATACTTCTTTTCTTTTTTACTAGGATATTTATTAATCATTTTTCTACTGCTATTGATAAGCATATCTGTGCATGACTTATTTAAATCTACTAAGCAGGTACTACCATTTACAATTATTACATTCCAATACGTTCTATTTGGGTCGGGACTCATGTTTCCGGTTAGTTCTGCTCCTGAATTTTTAAAGGTTATTATCTACATTAATCCTTTTTATCATATGAATAAAATTTTGGTGAGTCTCTGGAAAGGTCATTTGAACAATATACCTTTATCAAGTATTGTATATTTACTAGTTATCACGATAGGTTGTTTTTCTCTTGTTAGATACAATAGTTTAAAAAAAGAATCATAAATTCTCAATCATTCTTTATACGTAAACAACCGTGGATCTTTGTCAAGTCGGGCCAATAGGATTATCTGTGAAGATCCAAGTTAGTAAAAATTATTAGCTTTGATATTTTTTTGATAGCTAATTATCCCACTAATTAGAAAATCTGTAAGCACATATTGATGAAATCTGATTTATTTAATGAAGAGTTTTTTCAAACAGGTATATTTAGTATGAATAATATTCTACCTGAGATAAAGACAGAAGTGTTAAAATCAAAGCTTGAAGGTTCTGATACTTTCTTATTATATGTAGGTAGACCGACTTGTATTCAATGCCAAGAAATCGAACCTACCCTTCGGAAAATATTAAAAAGTGTAGAAATAAAAGCCAGCTACTATAGAACTGATATAGCTCGAAACGAAGATGAAAAGAGCTTAGAGGAAGTAGCTAAAAAGCTTGATTTAACTGTAGTACCCTCATTATTAATCATTTCTAAAGGTGTTTTAGTTGATAGATTAGATGGTGTTTACACTGAAAAAGCTATTTCTGAATTTTTAGAAAATAATAAAACTATTTTTGAGGAGGATGCATAGTTGTTTATCCCTATATATAGCATGATACTTCTAGGCTTATTTTTAGTATTTTGTCTTTACGCTCTGAAAATACTTCAAAAAAATAATGATGATACGCGACGTCAAATAACACAATTAAGAAAAGATATTGAGTTGATCTTGGAAAAAATTAGGGAAAATAATTAAAATGGTGGATTTACGTTACTTAGAGAATTATTCTAAGCGAGTGTTTTTGTTAGCGGTTTCGTTTGTCTCTGGATGCTTTGTCAGTCCTAGCGAATTAAAATTAAGTAATTTCAATTTTCGTACATTGACAAATGAGTGCGCGAACAAATTTATTTTTAGCTTATCTACGGATAGTCAAACTATTGATAGGTTATCCAAAGCGTATGGACAAAAGTATCTACACTTGAATTTTCTTGAAAATCAAGGGAAAACTTCATGGTGTGCAGCATACGCTACTACAGCTATTATCCGTTATCAAACCAAGAAAAGTTTTCCTACTGCACGACAGATGATGACAACCTTGTATCCAAGTTCATCCAATTTAGCAGATGAATCTGCCTCAAATATCCAATGTATTAGCTACGCTAATTCTTATGGATTTCATAGTATTTCAAATAGATGGGGGACAGCTACAGCAGAAGGAACGATGCTTGAAATTAATGCGAATCGGCCATATTGGGTATCTGCGCTAAAACAAACTAGAGGGAAGAATAGGCATGCGTTTGTTGTTAGAGGGTACGCTAACTTTGATTTTTATAAAACGATTTCCGTATGGAATCTATGGAGTAATTCAAGCTATGGATATGATCTACTGGACCCTTCCAGTCATTTGATTAGTACTCATGGGGTGGTATTCAAACAAGATTCAGGATTATTTTCTTGGCATTATCTATAAATAGCATTAGGGGTGTTAGGAGTGAAGTATAAAAAAATTTCTTCTCTTATTTTAGTAACAATATTATTATGTACGGCTTGTTCTTCTCCCGCTAGTCAACCGAAGAAAAAAGAACTAGAATTATCAAAGGAAGAATGGGAGCAGCTAACTTTTTTTTGTGGAGAATAGGTATATACGGGAGATGAATCAATGTGGACAATCAACATTGATAAACATTCAATAGACATTTCGTATGATAAACACCAGTTTAATGGTGCTTTCACAGGCATAAAAGTAAATGATGGGTTGACGATATATTGTGAAGATAATCAATGGACCTACACATTGGATAAGAGAGATGATGAGCGTATATTCGTTATACGCAGTAAGCTAGATTCTAGAACGACTTCAAATGCGATGGGAATAGAGTTAACGAAAAAGCAAAGAAATTAGAATAATTATAAATGAGAGCAAATTCAAGAGTTTGCTATAAGACAAGTGATAAAAACACCTTATATTAACGAAATGAAGAGGGGGTATTTCGAAGTAAAAATCCATTTACCTAAAATTAGAAGCTAAGCTTTCCTTTCAAGGAAGGCTTTTTGTTTTGTTATAGAATTGCGATTGTTTATGAGCTGAATCGTTCATTTTGATGACTGAAACACTAGGATGATGGGTCTTTTTCCTCTGTTCATTCATAATATTGAACGGTACAGCTAGCGATGCTATACTGACCTCAGTTCCAAGAAAACGTTAACATTTTTTGTGGGGGAGAGGTTTTTTATGAGGTTTGATCAATTGATCGCAGAAGAACTGATTGTTTTCGATCCATCGATAGATTCAAAAGGATCATTATTTGAGCGAATAGGGGATGTGTTGGAAAAAACAAATAAGGTAAGAAATGTTCAAAAAGTCGTTAAGGCACTATTCAAACGAGAGGAGGAGATCTCCACAGGGATAGAAGATGGATTTGGGATTCCCCATGCAAAAAGCAAGTATGTGACAAAACCAGTGCTGTGTTTTTTTCATACAGCCAAATTAACGGACTATAGCGGGATAGACGGAATGCCAATTGAATATATTTTTGCCATCGTAGTTCCTGAAAAATCAGCAGATATGCATCTAGAGATTCTCAGCACACTCTCCAGACGATTGATGAATGCAGATTTTAGAAAGGGAATAAAAGAAGCCACTACGCCAGCAGATATCATCAGACAGATTAGTCAAGAATGAAAATAGTAGAGTCTTTGTCCGAGTAGCGATAGTAAAGAAAAAGGAGGAAAACAACCATGAAAATCGTTGGTGTAACTGCTTGTCCAACTGGAATTGCTCATACTTATATGTCGGCAGAAAAATTAGAAGTAACAGCAAGAAATCTAAACCATCAAGCAAAATTCGAAACACAAGGTGTAAAAACAGAAAATCAGTTATCTGAACAAGAAATCAAAGAGGCAGATGCAATCATTCTTGCAGTAGATAAAGAAATCGAATTGGACCGATTTGCCGGGAAAAAAGTAAAGCGTGTCTCTACAAGCCGAGCAATCAAAGAACCGCAAGTAGTGATAGACGAAGCATTGAGAAATATTGGCGTATTCGTTGTGTCTAATGAAAAAGAACAAGTTGCAAATGAGAAAAAGCCGACAATCTATAATCATTTCATGAATGGTGTGAATTACATGCTTCCATTTGTGATCGCAGGCGGAATCATCATCGCACTGAGTTTTGCCTTTGGGATTACAGCGGCTGATCCTAACTCAGCAGACTATAATGTGTTAGCAGCTGCATTTTCAAGGATCGGAGGAGATACAGCGTTTGCCATGATGGTTCCTGCGTTAGGCGCGGGGATTGCTACATCGATTGCTGGAAAAGCTGGTTTTGCCCCAGGAATTGTTGCCGGATTACTGGCATCTACAGGTGGTTCAGGTTTTCTTGGCGGAATGATTGGCGGCGTGATAGCAGGGTATATCTGTGATTTTCTGGCAAATAAAATCAGCGTAAAAAAAGAATTTTCTGCTATTTATCAGCTGATTGTCGTTCCCCTTTTATCGATCTTAATAATTGGGCTGTTAATGGTATTTGTGATTGAACAACCAATCACATGGGTGTTGGATGCTTTGACAAATTGGCTGAATAGCTTGGGAAATACATCCGGGCTATTGTTCGGATTACTTATCGGTATCATGATGGCAGCTGATATGGGTGGGCCGATCAATAAATCGATTTCGACTTTCTCAATCGGTTTGATGTCAGCTGGGGTAAATGCACCGATTGCTGCCTGTATGGCTGCAGGAATGACGCCTCCCCTAGGTATTGCTTTAGCCACTTTATTATTCAAACGTAAATTTACTAAAGAAGAACGGACTTCAGGTCAATCATGCTGGATTTTAGGCGCTTCGTATATTACAGAAGGTGCTATACCGTTTGCGGTATCTGACCCGATCCGCGTGATACCTAGTTTGATGACAGGTTCAGCAGTTGCTGCAGGGATTTCCATGGCAGCAGGAGTAACTTCAATGGCACCTCATGGAGGAATTTGGGTGATGCTAATTCCAAATGTCATGAACAATTTACCTATGTATGTCTTGGCAATTGCAGCAGGTACAGTCACTACAGCCTTTATGCTTGGACTATTGAAAAAAACAGTGAAAGAGAAAAAACAAGACAAGTGGACGAAAAATGAAAATCTAACAAATGAGGTGGAAGCGTAATGTTATATACAATGAAAGAGTTATTGAAAGTGGCTAAAGAGAATCAATTTGCAGTACCAGCCTTCAATATTTGCAGCTATGATATGATGAAAGCAGTCATCGAAGAAGCAGAGAGATTAGAAGCACCAGTAATCTTAGAAATTCATCCTGATGAAATCGCCTATTTGAGTGATGAATTTGTTGCGGCAGTAAGAGCCTATGCTTATACAAGTAAACTGCCGGTTGTTATCCACTTGGATCATGGCGGTACGATAGAAGATGTCTTACGGGCGATTCGAAACGGCTATTCTTCCGTGATGATTGATGCGTCTTTGAAATCATTCGACGACAATGTACAGATTACGAAAAAAGTGGTTGCGTTAGCTCATGCGGTAAATGTCTCAGTGGAAGCTGAGCTTGGAACGATTGGGAATAATGGTTCTGCTGAAGGGGGTGCTGAAACAATCATTTATACAGATCCTGATCAAGCGAAGATTTTTGTGAAAGAAACAGGAATCGATACACTTGCTGTAGCAATTGGAACAGCGCATGGCTTGTATCCGAAAAACAGAACTCCAAAATTAAATATCGACTTACTGAAAGAATTGAACCAACAAATCGATCTTCCATTTGTTTTGCATGGCGGTTCAGGTAATCCGGACGCAGAAGTCAGCGAAGCTGTAAAATACGGAGTTGCCAAAGTGAATTTGAGCTCAGATCTTAAAAGTGTCTTTTTCAATGCTTTGAGAGAAATATTGAGTGAACATCCATCGATGTACGAGCCGAATGCAATTTATCCAGCAGCTAATAAAAAGGTACAAGAAGTAGTCAAACATAAAATGGAAATTTTGAACACAGTAGGCAAGGCTAGTTTATACTAAAAATAAAAATGTGTAATCAAAAGGGTGTGACAATAGTCTTGTCATACCCTCTTTTGGATACATGATGTTCAGAAGTAGTTTTTTCGAAAAGTTTCTTCTTACTTCTTGAATCCAATCACTTCTGTCACAACCTCTTTTTTCCTGTTACTATATAAAGTAAATGGGGTGATTTTATGTTGAATGAAGTGGAGAATAGACAGCAGGAGATTGTGAATTATCTAAAAAACAATCAATTTGCAAGAGTCATCGATTTGATCGAGTTAGTAAATTATAGCGAAGCCACGATTAAACGTGACCTTGTTTTTCTGGAAAAAAGTGGATTGATCCGTAGAGTTCGCGGTGGCGCCATGCTTGTTGACAATCGAAAAATTGACGTGCCTTACCTGATGAAGATTACCAAATTAGAAGAAGAAACAGAAAAACGTAAGATTGCAGATACAGCTTCTTCTTTGATTCGAGATGATATGGTCTTGTTCTTGGATTCCAGTACAACCTCTTTACATTTAGTCAGAAACTTAGCAAGATTTGATGGTTTGCAGATTATTACGAATGGCATAGTCACAGCTGCTATGTTGAGTGAATACACAACGGCAAAAGTATCTGTACTGGGTGGGGCAATTGTTCCGAAACGAGCAACAATCAACGGTTCAAAAGCTTATAATGATGCATTGTCATATTATGCGGATTTAGCGGTAATCAGTTGTCGCGGGCTAGATTTCAGCCAAGGAGTAACAGAAACTCATGAAGGAGAGGCAATGGTCAAAAAAGCTTTTAGAAAACAAGCAGATCGGCTTGCCGTTTTAGTTACACAGCAAAAAATTGCGCATAAATTCATGCATCAAGCCATTGCTTTTCATGAAATCGATTATCTGGTGACAAGTAACGAACTGGCAAAAGAACAGTATGAGAAAGTAAAGGAACACCATATCGAATGTCTGTATGGATGAATTATTGCGTGAATATTCTAAGGTGTTTTCCCATTTTTTCATTTTCTTAGATAGGGCCTTATCTTTGCTCGCTTCTCTTAGCCGATGGTATAATAATGAAAAGGTTATCTTGTTAGATAATCTTACTTTTTTATCCAGGAGAAAGGAGTGCAGAAAATGAAACATGTGAAGGCGTTGGTAGTGAAGGCAATCATGATCTGGGCAATTCTGTGGGTCGTGCTGACCGGTTTATACGGTGTTAGCTTTATGGATTCAACGATTGTTGGGGTAATTATCGTAGTGATGATCTATGTGCTAGGGGATCTGTTGATCTTACGTAAAGTAGGGAACATCGCAGCGACGATCGCAGATGCTGGTTCAGCTGCAGTCATCTTGTGGCTCTATCTATACTTTATGAATGATACAGTCGATATTTGGATGAAAGTCTTGATTCCTGCTCTATTGATCGGTGTGGCAGAATGGTTCTTCCACAAGTGGTTATTAAGTCAAGGAATCGTACCAGATGAACGAAAAATGGAATAAAGCATCAGTTGTTTTTATCAAAAAACCGCTCAGATCATTTTCAGATCTGAACGGTTTTTTTATCTATTCATCAAGATCAAATTTCATTTTTCAATGATTCAATCAATTCGCCCTCTGCTTCATGACTATGTTTTCGGCCCTTAGCAAGATAGAGCGCTGTACATATCAATGGAATGACTCCGGCAATCACATACAATCCTCTAAATGAAGTAAGAGATTTTAGCATCCCCATCAAATAAGGACCAACGCCTAAGCCTAGGTCTAAACCAATAAAGTAGGTAGACAAAGCAATACTGATCCGGTGTTCTTTTACGATCTTCAAACAGACAGCTTGTCCATTTGACATGAACGTACCATAACCTAAGCCGACTAATGCTCCAGAAATAAGCAATGTCACACTATTTGTCGTTACACTCAGTAAAAATAATCCTGCTGTTAAGAATAAATAGCTAGGATACATCACGTATTGTTCTCCTTTGGCATCGAAAATCCTTCCAGTCAATGGACGTGTAAATGTGATGACCAAAGCATATACGACGAAGAAAAATGACCCAGCAGCAACTAAGTGGATTACTTTTGTATAAGAAGATAAAAATGATAAAACACTTGAATAAGAAAGACCCATCAAAAAGGCGATTCCTGTAATGAAAAGTGCTTTCTTTTCAATAAAACTATTGATATTCCATGAACGAAGAGATGTTTTTTGTTCTTCAGATAATGGAATATTTTTTACAGGAAAGACAAGGCAGGCAATCGTAACAAAGAAGACCAGTACAATTGAAAACCAAATAATGAAACGAAAGTCAGTCATGTTCAGCAAAATCATTCCTAAAAATGGTCCAGCAGCGGCAGCTAAACTAGTACTTAATCCGTAATAATTGATGCCTTCCCCTTTTTTAGATGCAGGGATATATGCAGTAACGATAGCATTTGTAGCTGTAGAAACTGTACCGTAACCAAATCCATTTAAGAATCGAACTAAATACAATGCCCCGATAGTTGGTGTATAAAGATAAGCTAATGTTGAAAGAAGATAGAAAATCGCGCCGCCTCTTAAGGTAAACTTCCGACCAAATAGTTCTAACTGTTTTCCCATGAATAAGCGTGCCAGCAATGTTCCGATGATATAGATCCCAGAAGCAAAACCTGCTTGGCTCAAGCTGGCGTGTAATGTGTCTTGCGCAATGACTGCCATGATGACCATCAATAGATAATAAATCAGGTAGACGATAAAATTGATCAATGTGATTCCGATAAAATATTTATTAAATAATTTCTTTTCCATGTATGTTATACATTCCCCTTAAGCTGAATATGCTTTTAATTTTTGTATTTGAACTTCTACATCGTGATAATTGGATGGATAGCGATCAACAAGTTGGCGAATAAATAAATCCCGTGTAGACATAAACAGGTTTAAAAATTCTTCGCATTCGTTTGTTGGATTCTCATCCACTGCTTTGATCAATTCGATCGAGTTTTGATACGCATCATTTAAAAAGACTAAAGAAGCTTTCATGTCAAATCTTGTTTGATATGCTGTTTCTAATCGATTAATGATTGTGTTCATCCAGTAATTCATGTTTTTTCCCTCTATTCTTAAAAAATTTTACTTCTGCAGTATAACGAATAAAAAAAAGGAAAAAAATCGCATAAGTGATAGAAAAAGGTACTTAACAAATGTTAATATCATTAGTAAAATACCTTTGGACTTTAAAAAGTTTTAAAGTACTGTATGATCTTTTTAGATGAAAGTTTGGATGGGGGAGCATCATTGGATAGTAGAGTCTTAAAGGAATATTTGGATAAAAATGATTTTCCGATAATACGCAAAGGATATCATAAATATTTGACATTCGAAGGGATGGAAGATTCCCATACGTATATCTTGAAAGAGGGAACGGTAAAAGCAAGTGTTATTTCAAATGATGGGAGAGAATTTAACCTTCGCTATATCAAAGATCTTGAAATCGTCTCTCTTTTAAAAGACGAATATTCACAATTCATCGATTCGCCGTATAATATTCGAGTTGAATCAGAATATGCAGAGTTTTATCGAATCAATCGTGTGCGATTTTGGCAAAATATCAACCAAGATCCAAAGCTACAACACTATGTAAAAGAGTATTACCGCTATCGCTTGCTTTATTCGATGAAAAAAATGCAACAAATGCTGTTAAATGGAAAACTGGGAGCTGTTTGTACGCAACTTTACGAATTATATGATTTATTCGGTGTGCGAACAGAAGAGGGGATGCTGATCGATTTTTCGATCACAAATGAAGAAATCGCCAAATTTTGTGGTATTTCAACTGCTAGCAGTGTGAACAGAATTTTAAAGCAGTTGAAAAAAGATGGTATTATCACAGTGAAAGATCATCATATCGTTATTTTGAATATGGACTTGTTAGAAGACAATATTATCTTTTGATGAACAAAGAGGTTGTGACAGAAGTGGTAAGCTTTAAGAAATAAGAAGGAATTTACGAAAATTGTTACTCACATTTTTGACAAATTTCGGCTTATTTTCGAAGAAGCTACTTCTGGAACACCGTGAATAAGAGGTTGTGAAATCAGCGTTTTGAGCTAATACCGAAGGTCAGCTGATTGAACACCGTTTACCAAGAGGTTGTAAAAAAGCTGTTCTGCATCAAGTAATAAGAAGAGCCAAGTAAAAACAGCTCCTAATGTTTTTAACTTGGCTGGACTTATTACCGCGGATGCAAGCTTTTGAACACCGTTTATTCGCAACAAAAGGGCTGTGACACGATTTTTGTCACAGCCCTTTTTGCGAACATTCATTTAGCTATTTTTAGAAACTTCTTCCGCCACCGCCAAAAGTCCCGCCACCGCTAGAGTGGGTAGTACTTCCGCCACCGCCGCTTCCAGGAGGTGGGCTTTTGGGGATTCTTCTTGTCGTGACAAAAGAATTTGTCAGACGATCGGTTTTTTCAGTTAATTTGATACTGGATTTTTCTCGGAACGGATATTTGTAGATGCCTGATTTCAATTGATAACGCGAAACAGTCACAAAATAAAAGACAAGACTAAGGATAAGAGCCAAAACAACAGCAATGATGATTTCCACTGTCGTCAAAACTTTATAGCGTGTGATTTTGCCTGTTTCTTCATCTACACGATAATGACCTCCTGGAACTCCGTCTTCCACATATGTGGCTGATTTAGACAAGTACGCTTTTGCAGCATCGTAGTAGGCAGCATTCGTCATCTGATCATAAACATCATCTAAGATCGAATCGATTCTACTGTCAGTCAAATAATCGATCATATTACCAGAAGTCGAAATGTAGATTTCACGCTGTCCCATATCCAATAGCAAAACTGAGCCATTTTGATCATTTCCGACTGCCTTTCTTAAGTAATTATCGGCAAAGTCTCTTGGTTCTTCTGAATTAGAAGTAGTTGTGACGATTAAGACTCGTCCCTTGATTTTTTCATTCAGTTTTTCTGCCTGTTGTTCCAAAGATTGGATTTGATCTGTAGTGAACAACCCAGCCTCGTCATTTACCGTCGCTGTATCCGCATGAGTAGCCACCGGCCAACTAACACTTACTAGCAAAAGAAAGAACAAAAAGAATTTTTTCATCATATCAAGTAACCTCCGATCAGAAAGAGGATCGCTAGTCCAGCGAAAATCCCAAGAGCAGTCAGTCCTAATTTTTTCTGGCTAATCGGCAGGACACCGCTGACTTTTCCTGTTTGCCCATTCATTGCATAGTAGTAGACTTTTTTACTTGAGTCATTGCTTCGATAAGTAACGAGCCATACCGGCAACAATACGTAATTATTTACTTCATTTGTGATTGAAGCAGAGGTTCGGACACCTGTCAATGTTGTATACCCATTGGCAGTATCTTTTAACAGCTTCTCTGAATAGTCTTTTAATTCAGATTGAATTTGCGATTTGATTGCCTCGTATTCGATATCTCTTTTTTCTGCTTGGAACCCGGCTAAATACTGGCTTTTAAAATCAATTGCTTTATCTAACGGGAAAGGTTGCACGCCTTCGACCATCTTTTGTTGCGTATTTTTTGATAAGGCATTTTTTACTAGTTCTTTAAAAGAAAGCTTGCCTGCTCTTGAAACAGCAAATTGCTTCGTTTCTGTGTATTCGATGTCACCTATTCGCCAAATGCGGATAACTGTGCCGTTTGCCTGCATTGCCCCATCTACTTCAGCATCTGTAGCCCAATAAGGGAAATATACACCCGTCAGCTTATCGATTTGGTCTTTATTGAAAAAAGCTTTTGGAACAAACCATTTTTTCTTGGTCCAAGCGAGAAATCTATTGATTGCTTCTTCTTTCTCGACAGCAAAAGGGAGTACTTTGTTTGGCAAGAATTCTCCGCTTAAACGTCCCGATAGTACGACGGGATTATGGCAGTAGTAACAATAAGTCGCAGCAGTGGTCGCATCGGTCACAATCTCTGCACCACAGTTGGGACAAAGGAAAAGATCCATCGCTACAGTATTACCTGCAACTTCGTCCGCTGTATCTGAAAAACCACCTGCCTCGTCAAACGCTTTGCGCTCGGCTTCACTCATGTCGGTAAGCTGTTCTTGAGCTGTAAAAGTAAAATCTTCTGTAGGCGAAGGTTCTTCTTTGTTCTCTTCGCCAGCCATACGCGCTTCTTTTTGCTTCTGCTCATATTGGCTGACTTCTTCTTCGGTATAGATATTCAGGCAGTATTCGCAATGAAATTTTTGGTCTTTAGGATCAAAAGTCAACGGACCGCCGCAATTAGGACATTTATGTGTAAGAACATCCATCAGCTGCACACCTTTCTCAATAAATTAATCAACGGGGATTCCTTTAAACGGTTTGCCGCAGTTTGGACAGAATTTAGGGATGCCGTTGGAAAGATCCACAATTTCGTTACATTCGCTGCAACGCATCTGTAGCTTAGGCTGAGCGTTTTCTACTGGTTTGGCAGCGCCACAGTTGGAACAGAATTTTCCGGAATTTTCTGTCCCACAGACTGGACACGTCCAAGTATCAGCATTCCCTTGTGCGGCTTGTTGATTTTGTTTTTCAGCTTGTTGCTTGATTTGTTCTTGGTTGTTTTGAGCCGCTTGGGAAAGGTAAGAGCCATTTGCATTCATTCCCATACCTACGCCCATAAAGCCAGTCATTGCTCCTGCTTCATTTTTTCCGGCTGCTTCCATTCCACGGGCAATGGAACCTTGCACGTATCCTTCACGCACGCTAGGATCACCTAGCATCGCTCCTTCGTTACGCATATTGATTAGTTTAACAGAATCATCGGTGTAAGAAATGCTGGCCACAGCGACAGAGACGATCTCCATCCCTCGCAACTCGCGCCAAGAATCATCCAGTGCAGTATCCATGTATTTGCTTAACTCCAGACTCTTAGATGGTACATAAGAAATCCGTTGTCCATCCGCAGACATCTGATTGATAGCTGATTGCAATGCTGTTAGGAATTCAGCTAAGTATTGCTCGTTGATATCATTGATTTCTACTTGTGTTTTGTTTTTAGGAATTGCGTTTGTATAAAATAAAATCGGGTCAACGACATGAATAGAATAAGTGCCATGTGCCCGTAAGAATAATTCTGCGTTATAGAAATTATCAAAGTAGTTCAATGGCGCACTCGTACCGAATTTGATTCCCTTTATTTCTTGGAGGTTGATATAAAAAACTTGTTGTTTCTGCGGTGTAACGCCACCAAATTTAAATCGGTCAAATGTTTCAGCAATTGCTTCTTTCAGTGTTCCGTTGAACATGGAAGGAGCTGCGTCATTTTTAATGGTGTAATAACCTTCCTCAGCGGTATAATCGATGATTTTTCCACCATCGACCAAAAGCATCATCATGTTTGGGTAGACATGGACGACTGTTCCGTCTGTCAAAACATCTTCTGTTCCTTTACGATTTGAGCCACGTTTGTCATCCTTGCGAACTTTGACACCTTTCGTCATAACCGTTGTATCACTCATATTGTCTGGTTCGATGACTTCTAGCCATTGATCTGCCAGACCGCCGCCGACCATACTTGTTGCTGCTTTGATAAGACCCATAAAAAATTCCTCCTCTGATTCAGCTAATGCCAAACAATTATTGTTTATTTATTATACCATAGGAAGAAGTGAAACTTCTCGGACTAGAGACGGAATTGAAATGGAAACTTGCGTATTGATTAAATACCTGAAAAAGCCGAGAAGGATAGTAGTTTTTTTGCCCAATATCACGTATAATAAGAGATAGTGAATTTTTTAAAAAAGGGGGATCCTTATGGCATATCAAGCACTTTATCGAGTCTGGCGTTCGCAGCGTTTCGAAGACATCGTTGGACAAAAAGCTGTGACACAGACACTAAAAAATGCTATTGTTTCCCACAAAACCTCACATGCCTATTTGTTTACAGGACCCAGAGGAACTGGAAAGACAAGTGCAGCAAAGATTTTCGCAAAAGCAATCAACTGTCCGAACAGTAAAGACGGTGAACCATGCAACGAATGCGAAATGTGTCGATCAATCACTGCTGGTACGCAAGAAGATGTGATCGAAATCGATGCTGCCAGCAATAACGGAGTCGAAGAAATCCGATTTATCCGTGATCGGGCAAACTATGCGCCTACAAAGGCAGCGTACAAAGTGTACATTATTGATGAGGTACATATGCTTTCAACAGGAGCTTTCAATGCCTTGTTGAAAACATTGGAAGAGCCAAAAGAAAGTGTCATATTCATCTTAGCAACGACCGAACCTCACAAAATACCAGCTACGATCATTTCACGAACCCAACGATTTGATTTTAAACGGATCAATACGGCAGATATTGTCGAACATCTTGAATTTATCTTAAAAGAATCGACTATCAGCTATGAACCAGCTGCATTGAATGTGATTGCCCGTTCCGCAGAAGGCGGGATGCGGGATGCATTGAGTATTCTTGATCAGGCAATCTCATTTAGTGAAGGAACGATTACTTTAGATGATGCTATGCAAGTAACAGGCAGCTTGACAGACGAAATGATGGACAGCTACTTGAATGCTTGCGTGAAAAAAGAAGTACCAGAAGCATTGGAAGCGTTGAATCAAATTCTCGCAGCCGGCAAAGAATCACGTCGTTTTCTAGAGGATATGTTACAATACTGCCGTGATCTGCTGATGTATCAGCAAGCGCCCAATCTAGTTGAAGAACAATCAAGTACGATCAGAAGTACATTTACAGAATTGGCACAAACTGTTTCAGCGGATCAGCTATTTTCAATGATAAAGATTTTGAGCGATACACAAAATGAAATCCGATTTACTAATAGTGCCGCTATTTATTTGGAAGTCGCTACAGTCAAACTCGCACAGCTACCGTCTGCTTCTGTTCCTTCAGCAAAAATGGCATCAGCAGATGATCAGATAGTAAAACAGTTGCAACAAGAGATCAAGGAACTGAGAAACGAAATCAAAGAACTTCGCAGTAACACAGGAACTACGAATACAAGAGTACAGCCAGTACAGCAGACGAATCACAAAAAACAAACAAGTACGTATCGGGTACCGACGGAACGGGTATATAAAGTTCTGCGGGAAGCGACAAGACAGCATCTGAACCAAGTAAAAGAAGCATGGGAAGATTTGCTGATGAGCCTCTCTGTCACTCAGCGGGCAATGCTTAAAGCAAGTGAACCAGTTGCAGCTGGCCCTACAGGATTAGTGATTGCATTTGATTATGAGATTGTTTGCCAAAGAGCAGCAAACGACGAAGAACTGCAGCTTTCGGTACACAATAATTTAAGCCGAATGATCAAAGACTATGCGCCTGATCCGGTTTATATCACAAGAGAAAGTTGGCCGGAACTTCGAAAAAATTATTTGACGCAAGCACAAGAAGAGGGAACAGAAAACTCTTTTGCTTCTGAAGAATCAGAAGGAGAAATCGAATTACTCCCTCAAGAACAGGAAGTACCAGAAGAAACACTTGTAGTAAAAGCAGAGGAACTTTTTGGTTCCGAGGCTGTTACAGTAGTAGATGATTAAGAAAAAAGGAGTAGATAATTATGATGCGTGGAATGGGCAATATGCAAGGCATGATGAAACAAGTACAAAAAATGCAAAAAGAAATGGCGGAAGCACAAGAGCTGCTAAATAAAACAGAATTTACAGGTAAAGCCACTAATGAATTGGTCAAAGCCGTATTTACAGGTGATCGCCGTATGAAGGATATCCAAATCAATGAAGAAGTCGTTGATCCTGATGATATTGAGATGCTTCAAGATCTTGTCGTAATGGCAGTCAATGACGCAATCGCACAAATTGATGTGGAAACTGAGAAAAAATTAGGGAAATACGCAAAAGGTTTACCAGGATTTTAGTTTTAAACTGAAGGAGTAATGAATATGCAATATCCAGAACCAATTGCGAAACTGATCGACAGCTATATGAAACTTCCAGGAATCGGTCAGAAAACAGCGACAAGACTCGCGTTTTATACAATCGATATGAAAGATGAAGTAGTGAATGAATTTGCTAAATCTTTGTTAAGTGTAAAACGAGATTTACACTTTTGCAGTATCTGCGGAAACATCACAGAAGAAGATTCTTGCGAAATATGTAGAAACCCTTCACGTGATCGCAGCATTATCCTAGTGGTCGAAGAGCCCAAAGATGTAATGGCGATGGAAAAAATGCGGGAATATCACGGACTTTATCATGTACTCCATGGTGTGTTATCACCGATGGAAGGGACAGGTCCAGAAGATATCAATATTTCTTCGCTGCTGCAGCGGCTGCATGATGCAGATGTAAAAGAAGTGATCATCGCAACAAATGCGACAACAGAAGGAGAAGCAACAGCAATGTATCTCTCACGTCTAATTAAACCAGCCGGTATCAAAGTAACACGTTTAGCACATGGGTTGTCTGTAGGCTCTGATATCGAGTACGCAGATGAAGTCACGTTATTGAAAGCTGTCGAAGGAAGACGCGAGTTATAAATTTCTAATTAAATGTTTTTTCAGATACAATATAGAAGCAGCATAAGAGATGGGGGCAACAATGTGAACGGACTATTTATTACAATCGAGGGGCCTGATGGTGCAGGAAAAACCAGCATCTTGAATGAACTTTTCCCTCTTTTGAAAGAAGTAGCAAAAACAGAAATCATTCAAACAAGAGAACCGGGAGGCATCCCGATTGCTGAAGAGATTCGAGCGGTAATCCTGGATCCAAAAAATGATCGGATGGATGAACGCACAGAAGCACTACTTTATGCGGCGGCAAGAAGACAGCATCTAGTCGAAAAGGTCTTACCTGCTCTGGCAAAAGGGAAAATCGTTTTATGCGATAGATTTGTCGACAGTTCTCTTGCTTATCAAGGTGCAGGCCGACGCATCGGCGTTACCGAGATTGCTCGGTTGAATGAGTTTGCTACAGAAGGTACTACGCCAGATTTTACCCTTTATCTTGACGTAGATTCAGACACCGGATTAAGAAGAATCAAGAAAAACAGACAAAACCAAATCGACCGTTTAGATTCGGAAGGTTTGGAATTCCACCAGCGTGTACGACATGCTTACTTAAAGCTGGCAGAAGAGAATCCGGAAAGAATCCACAAAGTTGATGCAAGAAAAAGCTTTGAAGAAGTGCTGCAAACAAGTTATCATACAATTATTGAACAATATCCGCAATTTTTTGAAAACTAGGAAGGTGAACGTTTATGAAAATTATTTTAGCGATTATCCAAGACAAAGACAGCAACCGTTTATCAAATGAATTGATTGATGCAAATATCCGTGCCACAAAATTATCATCGACAGGCGGCTTCCTTAAGGCTGGAAACAGCACGTTTATCGTGGGTATTGAAGATGATCGAGTAGAAGAAGCATTGGAAATCATCAAAAAAACGTGTGAATCAAGAAAACAATTTGTATCTACACCTGTTACATTGGATATTTCGATGGATGGGGGCGTCCCTTATCCAGTAGAAGTAGAAGTAGGCGGTGCAACAGTCTTCGTCTTACCTGTTGAAGGATTCCATCAATTTTAGGAGGAGCTGAGCTATGAATCAAGAAATAAACTTGGCTCAAATGCAACCGATCGTGTATCAGCAGCTTCAACGGAGTTTTGAGCATGGGCGTCTCGCTCATGCTTATCTTTTTGAAGGAGAAAAAGGAACAGGAAAACATGAAGTAGGTGTGTGGCTCGCACAGCATCTGTTCTGTACCCAAATGGAAGACAATCAGCCTTGCGGAAAATGCAACAATTGTCAGCGGATCGAAAAGAAAGAACATCCAGATGTTCTGGTTATCGAACCGGACGGACAAACAATCAAAGTTGACCAGATCAGACGTTTGCAGACGGAATTCAGTCGCAGCGGATATGAATCAAGAAAAAAGGTTTTTTTGATTAAAGAAGCTGAAAAAATGAATAGCAGTGCGGCAAACAGTCTGTTGAAATTTTTGGAAGAACCACCGGGAGATTTTTTAGCGGTATTAGAGACAGATGCAGTAGGAAGGATTCTCCCTACTATTCAATCCCGTTGTCAAGTGCTGCATTTTCAAGAACTTTCGAAAGAAGCATTGATCCATCGATTGCAAGAAGAGCAGATTCCATTAGAAAAATCAAAACTTTTGGCTTTCTTAACAAACAGTTTAGGAAAAGCAGTTGAAATCTCTCAAGATGAATGGTTTAATGATGCTAAGGACTTGATTTATCAATGGTTCGTTTACTTGCAAAAGCAAGACACTCAAGCCTTTATCTATGTCCAAAAAAAATTAGTGAAATCATTTAAAGAAAAAACACAGCAGTTTACAGGATTATCTGTCCTGATGTTTTATTATCAGGAAGCACAGCGTCAAGCAGTAGCGAAATGCGAATATGGCAAAGTGAAACAGATAAACCAGATAATTGAACGAATATTGATCGCAGAGCAGAAACTACGTAGCAATGTCGGTTTTCAAGCTGTTGCGGAACAGTTCGTTTTGCAGACGATTTTTTAGCTTGCCGCAGAGGACGATAATCAAGGAGGATGGAAATGGTAGAAGTAGTAGGTGTCCGATATAGAGATGCAGGTCATATCTATTATTTTGCACCAGGAGACTCTGAATATATTTATAATGACAAGGTATTAGTCGAATCTCAGCAATCCTTACATATTGCTACTGTTGTCCTTCCTAAAAAAGAGATTGATCCCAATGACCTTCCTGAAGCTATTCGTCCAATCTTGCATAAAGCATCAAAAGCTGAACTAGAAAAAGACAAAAAAAATAAAGAAGATGCGCGTGATGCATTGCAAATCGCAAAAGAAAAAGTGCAGTTGCGTGAGCTGGAAATGAAAATAGTCAAAGCTGAATATACATTTGATCGAAACAAACTGATTTTTTCTTTTACGGCGGACGGGCGAATCGACTTTAGAGAATTGGTAAAGGATCTAGCCGCTGTATTTCGTACTCGTATTGAGCTTCGACAAATTGGTGTACGCGATGAAGCGAAGATAATAGGCGGAATTGGTCCATGTGGGCGTCCATTATGCTGTTCTTCTTTTTTAGGCGATTTCGTGCCCGTATCGATCAAAATGGCAAAAGATCAAAGTTTATCTTTGAACCCAACAAAAATTTCCGGTTTATGCGGACGCTTGATGTGCTGTCTACAATATGAGAGCGAAGAATACGAGACAGCAAAAAAAGAACTCCCTGACTTTGGAAAAGTAATTGTTACACCTGATGGTAAAGGGAAAGTCGTAGGGTTGAATCTGCTTAGCCGTATCGTTAGTATTCGGCTGACTGGACGGGAAAATCCTGTCGAATATGAATGGGATGAATTGAAAGAATTTATCCAAGTAGGTGAGATAAATGGATAAGAGATCATTATACGACGGATTGAATCAGTTAGAATCAGAGTTGAGAAATACATTAACAGAACTTGTTGAAATGAAGCATGCTTTGCATGAAATCGTAGAAAAAAATACGACTTTGGAGATGGAAAATCAACGCTTGCGAGAACATCTTCGGGAATTGAACCAAGTTGCACAAGCTCCAGCTGAAAATGTGAAGCAAGAACTTTCCAAGTCTCGTATGAATCTTGAAAAAATTTATGAAGAAGGCTTCCATGTCTGCTACGATTTATATGGGTCAAGACGGGACAATGACGAGCCTTGTGCGTTTTGTCTAGAAGTGATCTATCGCGAAAGCGGTCGATGATCAATAACAAGAGGAGACTGGAGCGGAGAAAGACTGCTCCAGTTTTTTTATTAAGGAGATTGTGACAGATGTATAATCAAAAAAGTTTCAAAGGAAATACAGTATACGGGAATTTATATCTTGTACCGACTCCAATCGGAAATCTAGAAGATATGAGCTACAGAAGTGTTCGTATGCTACAAGAAGCATACCTTATAGCAAGCGAAGATACGCGTAATACACAAAAATTATTGAATCACTTCGAGATTCATACGCCCCAAAAAAGTTTACATGAACATAATTATAAAGAACGTGTCCCTCAATTGATTGCTTTGTTAAAAGAAGGAAAAACGATTGCTCAAGTCAGTGACGCAGGAATGCCTTCCATCAGCGATCCTGGACATGAGCTAGTTTTAGCCTGCATAAAAGAAGGGATTTCTGTGATCTCTATCCCAGGACCTACAGCTGGGATGACGGCTTTGATTGCTTCAGGGCTAGTGCCTCAACCATTTTTATTTTATGGCTTCCTTCCACGCAAGAAAAAAGAACAGAAAGAAACATTGGAAAAGCTAAAAGAACAAACAGCTACGCTGATTTTCTATGAGTCACCTTATCGGATCACAGCTACGTTGACGAATTTCTTAGACATTTTTGGTAATCGCCAAGTCGTTTTGTGTCGAGAATTGACAAAGATCCATGAAGAATACCTTAGAGGAAGTACAGAAGAACTACTTGCATATATCGAAGAACATCCAGTAAAGGGGGAATGTTGTCTGCTTGTAGAAGGAAATTTGTTTGAAACGACAGGGACAGAAGTGGATGAAGAGCAGGGATCCTTAAAAGAACAAGTAGAAGCAAAGATTGCATCAGGCGAAAAGCCAAATGCTGCTATCAAAGCAGTAGCGCTTAAAAATGGACTGAAAAAACAAGAAGTTTACCGTCAATATCACGAATTAGACTGAAATAGTATAAGTAGTATACAATGAAGCGACAATGTGGAAAACAGCTACTAACTTCTCAAATCTCTTGAATGCGAACGAACGTTCCTGTATAATGGCTAAGAGGTGAGGATGATGGAGCTGCAATTTCCTTTACATAATGATACATCAAGAAAAATCATTCATATCGATATGGATGCTTTTTTCGCTTCTGTTGAAGAACGAGATCATCCTGAATTTCGTGGGCACCCATTAGTAGTTGCTAGACATCCCAGTGACACTGGTGGGCGTGGAGTAGTGACTACGGCAAATTATGAAGCAAGAAAATTCGGAATTCATTCAGCAATGAGTGCACAAAAAGCGTATGAGCTTTGCCCGCAAGCCATCTTTAAGCCTGGCGACCATCATAAATACAGCGAGATTTCCAAACAAGTACGGGAAGTATTCTATCATTATACAGACATTGTGGAACCAGTTAGTATCGATGAAGCGTATCTTGATGTGACTGAAAACAAAATCAATTGCAAGTCAGCCATCAAAATCGCTCGAATGATCCAGGCAGATATTTGGGAAAGAGTCCAGCTAACATGTTCTGCGGGAGTAAGTTACAATAAGTTTTTGGCCAAATTAGCATCAGACTATCAAAAACCTAGAGGGATCACAGTAGTTGCACCTCAAGATGCTGTGCCATTTTTAAAAGCTTTGCCAATTGAAAAATTTCATGGAGTAGGGAAGAAAACTGTACCTAGAATGCATGAGTTAGGGATTTATACTGGAAAAGATCTATATGAATGCACAGAAATGATGTTGATTCGAAATTTTGGAAAAATGGGCTATTCTCTTTATCGTAAAGTGAGAGGAATCCATGATTCTCCAGTAAATGTTACAAGAGAGCGAAAATCTGTGGGAAAAGAGCATACGTATGGACAGCCATTGCAAACGGAGGAAGCCGTGCTGGCTCAGTTGCGCCAACTAGCTGAAAAAGTAGAAGAAGCACTGAGAAGAGTCCAAAAACATGGGAAAACAGTGGTTTTGAAGGTCAGGTACACGGATTATTCTACTGTGACCAAAAGAGTGACATTGCCAGAATACATCTATAAAAAAGAAGCGCTCTTTTATCAAGCAAGTCTTATATGGGAGGAAATCTTGGGAGTAGAAAAAGGGATCCGATTGTTAGGAATCACCTTGACGAATCTTGACCCGATGACCTATGAAAATATCGTCCTTCCGTTATGGGGAAATCAAGAAATATAAAAACAGCTTTGAGAGTTGAAAATGGAAATCCGTTTTCTCTCTCAAAGCTGTTTTTATATCAAGTCTTGTTTTTTGATTTGTTCATAGGTTTCTGTTGCATCCGTACATTTTTCCCAAATCATAACTTGGTTGGATTCTAAAGATTTTTGGACATCAATGATTCGCTGGTTGCTGCTTCCGCGAAATTGTAGTTTTAGGTCACGTTTGCTCAATTCAAAGCGTCCGTCAACAAGGATATCGATTTGCGAAAGGAGTTCTAATTTATCTTCTGAATCTTGTAGCAATTCATCAAAGGTATAGCCTGTCCATGACCAGATATCTTTTGTCGTACCGAACTCTTTTCGGATACGTCGTACGACTTGCAAACAAACATCTGTATTCAAAAAAGGCTCGCCGCCCAATAAAGTCAGTCCTTGTACGTAATCGTAGCGCAAGTCAGCGATGATTTGTTCTTCTAATTCAGGTGTGAATGGTTTGCCATATCGAAAATTTTGTGCAGCTTTGTTGAAGCAACCTTCGCAGGCGAATAAGCAGCCGCTAACGTAAAGACTGTTACGGACACCTTCACCATCGACAAAATTAAACGGTTTGTAGTCAGCAATATAGTTTTGACTGTAGTCTTTTGCTAACCATTCTTTTGGTTTTGGATTTCTCATAAAAAAACTTCTTTCATTTAAGGTTCAAAGATATAGCTATTGAAGATAAAATCTTCTCGACCACATAAATAAGAACAAACTGACCTAAATCCATTGTTCAAGAAAGCTTGTTCTTATTTTGATAGAGGGCGTTCAAAGACACAAAGCATCGAAAGAGAGTAGTGAAAAAAGACTTGTCACAGCCTCTTATTCTGAATAAACGGTGTTCAAAAGTTTGCATCTGCGGTAATAAGCCCAACTAAACGAAAAATAGGAGGAGCTATTTTCCATTTTGCTTCTCTAATACTCAGGACAGGACGCTGATTTCACAAACTCATTTCATGTGTTTCACACGTGAGGAAATTTCTTTGTGGCGACCATGTACCATCGGACGAGCTTGTGGATTTCCTAAATAGCCACAAGTACGTTTGACTACATCACATGTTTTTGGGTCATGATTTCCACATTCTGGACATTCGAAGCCTCGTTCTGTTGGTTTGAAATCACCTTCAAAACCACATTGGTAGCAATGGTCAATTGGCGTATTCGTACCAAGATACCCGATTTTATCATATGCAAAATCCCATACAGCTTCTAAAGCTTTCGGATTTTGTTGGAGCATAGGGTATTCACAGTAGTGGATGAATCCACCTGAACAATATTTTGGATAATCCTTCTCAAATTCCAATTTTTCAAATGGCGTTGGGTTTTTACGCACATCATAGTGGAAACTGTTTGTATAATATTCTTTATCTGTGATGTTTTCGATGATACCAAATTTTTCTGTATCTAAACGACAGAAACGATCAGTCAGACTTTCACTTGGTGTTGAATAGACGCTGAAATGATAACCGTATTCATCACCCCATGCATCCGCATTGGTTTTTAATTCTTTGACGATGTCAAGTGTGAAAGCTTTTGCCTCTGGGTTTGTTTCCCATTCGCCACCGAAGAAAGCTGAAGCAACTTCATATAATCCAATGTAACCTAATGATACAGTAGCTCGACGGTTTTTGAATAATTCATTGACAGAATCGGTACGTGAAAGACGTTTTCCGAAAGCACCATACATATATAAGATTGGCGCATTTGCTGGAATGGCTTCTTTACAACGTTCTACACGATAGAGAAGCGCATCTTTCATGATTTCCAAACGGTCAGACAATAGCTGCCAGAATTTGTTCTGATCTCCTTTTGATTCGATCGCGATTCTTGGTAAATTCAATGTAACCACACCTAAATTCATTCGTCCGACATTTACTTCTTGACCATTTTCGTCTTTCCATCCTTGCAAGAATGAACGACAGCCCATAGGTACTTTGAAACTTCCAGTTAATTCGACGATTTTGTCGTAATTCAGAATATCAGGATACATTCGTTTCGTTGCACATTCCAATGCTAGTTGTTTGATGTCATAATTAGGATCTTCAGGGTTTAAGTTTACACCTTTTTTCAAAGTGAAGATCAGTTTAGGGAAGATAGCTGTTCGCTTTTCACTCCCTAATCCATTGATTCGGATCTGTAAAATCGCTTTTTGGATTTCTCTTTCAAACCAGTTTTCCCCCAAACCAAACCCTAATGAAGTGAAAGGGGTTTGCCCATTTGAAGTAAATAAGGTATTGATTTCATATTCCAAACTTTGCATAGCATCGAAGATATCTTTTTTGGTTTTTGCTTTTGCATATTCTTTTTGGCGTTCTGGCGAATCGATCCATTCTTCCGCGTCTTTTAGATGTTTTTTATAGTTCAATTCTGCAAAAGGAGCCAGCAATTCATCTGTTCGGTCGGCAGAACAGCCACCATATTGACTTGACGCAACATTAGCAATGATCTGTGAGATTTGTGCTGTCGCTGTCTGGATAGATTTAGGTGATTCCACTTCCGCATTTCCAATTTTGAAACCGTTGTTCAGCATACCTTTGAAATCAATCAAGCAACAATTTGTCATCGGTGTGTAAGGATGATAATCCAAATCATGGTAATGGATATCACCTTTTTGATGCGCATTTGCTATATGTGGCGGCAACATTTTCAGTCCGATCGATTTTCCGACGATGCCGGCTGTTAGATCACGCTGTGTATTGAAAACATTACTGTCTTTATTGGCATTTTCATTCACGACAGTCTGGTCTTTGTTGATTAGTTTTTCAATCGAAAAGTTGATATCTGTCGCTTTACTACGAGCAAAATCCCGTTTTGTACGGTAATTGATATACTCTTCTGCTAATTCATATTCGTTTTTTTCTAATAAGATATGTTCCACGATGTTTTGAATCTCATAGATCTTGACATTTTCAGCAAACCGGCTTTTGATTTCTTGGACAACCAAGTCTGCAATCATTTGGATTTTTTCGTAAGTAAGTGGGGATAATGAGCCGTGAATTTTCTTTTCAGCTTTGATTAGTGCTTCGTTGATCTTTTGTTCATCGAAATCAACATGGCGGCCATCTCGTTTGATAACTTTCATCTGGTGTGCCTCTGGTTGCTGAGTAACGACTGTTTTCTCTTCATAATTTACTTTCATTATCTTCAACTCCTGCTAAATTGTTCTTGTCTATCATAAAACAAAATTTAGGAAGGAGCAACTAATTATCGGCTATATATAGTATTCAATCCGCTGCATAATTGGATTTCTATACTATATGTAGTGTATATTTTATTGTGAAAAAAAGTGAAAACTTGTAGTTGATGGATTTATTTTTTGCATATTTAATTTAGCTGAATAAAATAATTGAATAAAATTTTTTTATTTGGGCTAAGAAAAAGTGACAAAAACATAAGAGCAAATTGTTCGTAGATATGCTACTATGCAAATAAACAGAAATGAAAGAGGAGAAGAAGAATTGGAAAAGATGATCGAAGTGAAACATCTCAGTAAAAGCTACGGTAGCAAACTTTCTCCCGTCAAAGCTTTAGATAATATCTCATTCACAGTAGAAGAAGGCGAATTTGTTGGGATCATGGGTCCAAGTGGTGCAGGTAAGACGACGTTGATGAATATTTTATCCACGATTAATTTGCCTACGATGGGTAGTGTCTTGATTCAAGGAAAAGAAATCACAAAAATGAAAAATAGTGAGCTCAGTGACTTTCGCCGAAAAAAACTAGGATTCATTTTTCAAGAATTCAATTTGATCGATACTTTAAATGCAAAAGACAATATCCTATTGCCCCTAGCAGTTGAACGGATGACTAAGGAAGAGATGGAAAAGAGAGTAAGACACGTAGCTCAATTGTTGAATATAGAAGAACTGCTAAAACGATATCCAGATGAGCTTTCTGTCGGTCAGCGACAACGAATTGCAGCCGCTAGAGCCCTTGTTGTTCAGCCACAAGTAATCTTTGCAGATGAACCAACTGGATCTCTAGACTCGAAGTCGGCCACAGAATTGTTGAATTATTTACAGACTATGAATCAAAAAGAAAAAGCGACAATCTTGCTAGTCACCCATGACCCATATACAGCGAGCTACTGTGACAGAATTTTATTTATTAAAGACGGCGTGATTTTTTCAGAAGTTGTGAGAAGAGGGACAAGAAGAGAATTCTTTGAAAAAGTAATCGACATGCAGGCAACGATTGGTGGAGGAGGAAAAATGAATGCTGTATAAACTAGCCGTCAAAAGCTTTTTTCGGCAGTCCCGAGGGTATCTTGTTTATTTTTTCAGTTTGACTTTATCCGTGATGATTTATTATTCATTCAGCGCAATGACCTATGATCAATCTTTAGTTAGAAGAGCAAGTCCAGATACTTCGATAGATGGCGGATTGAGTTTTGGCGGACTGATCATTACTGTCGTTTTACTTTTTTTCGTATTCAGCGCCAACCGATTTTTTTTGAATAGAAGACAAAAAGAAATAGGTATCTATCAACTTTTTGGTATGAACAAACTACAAATTTCAGGTATATATGTGTTGGAAATCATGATAATTGGGTTATTTGCCTGTATTTTTGGGATATTGCTCGGCATTATTTTCTCCAAACTCTTTTCCATGATTTTGGTTCGAATGATGGATATGGATCTTAATAGTCCGTTTTTTATCTCCATTCCATCAGTCGCAGATACTTTATTTGCTTTTTTCATCATCCTTTTAGCAGTATCTGTGTATTCGATATGGAAAATCTGGCGCTACCCGATGATTCGAAGTTTTGGAGAAAAAGAACAAGCAGATAGTTCAACGATGCGTTTCAGAACAAGGCATCGATTACTCGCTGTCATTGGGTTATTGCTTTTAACGAGCGGATATTTTGGGGCTAGTCATTTTAGAGAAATCACTTCATGGATGATCAGTCATCATTACCTTGAGACATTCATTCTCTTTTTGCCTTTTCTGATCTTTTTCATTTGTGTGATTGGTACTTATTTGTTTTTCTGCTATACATTTCGGCTCTTTTTGATCATATTGAGTAAATGGAAGCTCTATTACTATGGGATCAATTTTTTAATAATAGGTAATACACAAGTGCACCTGCTCAAAAGCTGGCGTACGAATTCTCTAATTACAGTCATTCTTGGAATTTCTTTAATGACGATTGGCGGTACGGCTAGTATTTCTACTATTTTATCGTATCAGGAGAAAGTATCCTCCCCGATGGACTATCAGTTTGATGTCGAGACAGGGAAAAAAATCAAGCCTATTCTGGCAGAGGAAGGACAGAAGATAACTAAAGAAATCACCTTGCATTATAAAGTCATAGGTAGTATCTACAGACCAGATCTCGAAGAACCTATGTTTCAAACTGCTAATCTGATCTCAGAAACAGAATATCAAGCCTTCAGAAAAGTTAATCCGGATTTGCCAAACGTTTCTTTGAAATCTCCTAACCATACTGTTTTGCTTGATCAAATGCAAACTCTTTTCCGAAATATTTCATTATATGGTTCTAGTATTGGATTGCCAGATAATCAAGAGTTGAAGATTCAACAAATGCTTCCAAGTGTATTAGGTGATGAAACGATGGTATATCTAAGTCCTGTACTAGTCGTGGATGATAACGTTTTTGAAAAAGCAAAAGGTGTAGATTATCAAGTAGTCAATGCGGATGTGTCAGGTGGAAATAATGAAAAGATAGATGAACGACTGAGCAGTGAAATGTCGATAAAGTGGCTCAATGCTATTTATTATTCTTATGATATCGTAAATGGGCGTCTGCAAGGAGAAATTAGTACAAAGAAACTGCCAGATGACAAAATGAAGGAAGCGCAATTTAGTCAAGAAGGTTCTCGGTTGAACTTCTCTTCCAGCTATTCAAAATTGCGTGCAGTCAACCGGCGGATTGGTATCAATATTTTTGTCACACTGTTTGTCGGAATGATCGTCATTATTGCTACTGGCAGTATTCTGACCGTTCGGCAATTAGCAGAAGCAGAGGAAGAAAAAGAAAATTATCACCTATTAACTAAACTGGGGATACCACAAAGAAGAATTAGAAGGATGATTTTCGAGCAAAACGCACTTACCTTTTTTCCACCCATGATATTAGGAATCACTCATGCAGTATTTGCAATCAATGTTTTCACTCAGTATATCAAAACTGCCGATTATTGGTTGGCTTATCTTGTCAGTGGCTTATTGATCCTTATCTATCTTTTGCTTTATGTCATTACGAGTCAGTTATATTGTCGGATTATCGAGGAATGACAGGCGGAATAAGACAAGATAATAAAAAGTACTAAATTTTAAACACCGTTTAAAGAAGAGGTTGTGAAAAAGCTGTCCTGCATCAAGTAATAAAAAACAGCCAAGCGAAAATAGTTTCCCATGTTTTTGATTTGGCTGGACTTATTACCGCAGATGCAAGCTTTTACACACCGTTTATTTGGAATAAGAGGTTGTGACACGTTTTTGTCACAACCTCTTTATTTTTTATATTTTTTAAAATTACTAGAAATTATAAAGAAAAAAGCAGTGTTTTGATGTGCTATTTTTATAAAAGCTATGTGACAAAACTGTTAGTAAAAAAACGGTTTCTGTAAGCTAGACACATGTTTCTTTTTGTCAAAATTCGTTACACTTTGTGTGAGGTTATATGAGGAGGGAATCCAATGAACAAATGGTGGTCTAATCCAAAATTGAATTATTGGGGAAAATTCATCATTCGAACAATTTTTTATAGTGCGGTACTGCTGTTCCTTATCTACCTGTATCACTATAAAAATATTCAAGGAGGAACATTTATCTATAACGAATTTTAGGAGGAAGAGTATGGAAATCAAAACGATTATTGAAGCAGTCGATGATTGGGGAATAAGCGAACCTGATCGAATTGCTTATCAGGCGGATGAGATGCATACTTTTGGAGAATTGAAACAAGCATCAGACGCACTTGCTTATTATTTAGAAGAAAAGGTAGAAGGGGATGGACCAATCGTCGTTTTTGGTAATTTAGAATTTGAGATGATTGTCGCATTTCTAGGAATTGTCAAATCTGGTCATGCCTATTTGCCAATTGAAGAACATACACCCAAAGAACGTATCCTATCGATCTTTCGGGTGGCTAAACCATCTATGGTCATCAGTATTGGGAATTGGATAGAAGATATTCCTTCTGTTCCTGTCGTAACAAAAGAAGAATTTCAAGAAATCGAGAAGATACCAGTAGATTTTTATCCCAGAAATAGCGTAAAAGGTACAGAAAATTTTTATATTATTTTTACTTCTGGTACTACTGGAGAACCAAAAGGCGTACAAATCAGTCATGATAATCTAGTCAGCTTTGTTCAATGGACGATGGAAGACTTTGGGATCAAGCCTGGTATGCATTTCTTAGCCCAAGCGCCATTTTCTTTTGATTTATCGGTATTTTCTATTTATCCTGCATTAGTTTCTGGTGGAATGCTGAAGCCGTTAAATAAAGCAGTTATTCAAGATTTTCGTCAATTATTCGCGACATTGCCTAACTTGAAGTTGAATATTTGGGTTTCTACTCCATCTTTTATGGATATTTGCTTGATGGAGCCTACCTTCAATGGAGAAAATGTGCCAGAATTGGACATGTTTTTATTTTGCGGAGAAGAATTGACAAAAAAAACTGCAGAAACGCTACTTGATCGATTCCCAAATGCACGGATATATAATACTTACGGTCCAACAGAAGCAACTGTGGCTATTTCAAGTATTCAGATTGATCAGCACGTACTAGATAAATATGACCGACTACCGATTGGCTATGTAAAAAAAGACACCAAAGTTTCTATTGTCCAAGAAGACAAACTTGTTCCAAAAGGAGAAACTGGTGAAATCATTATTGCAGGACCAAGCGTATCAAAAGGTTACCTGAACAATCCAGAAAAAACAGCAGCTGCGTTCTTTTGTCAAAATGACTTAGCAAGTTACCATACAGGGGATGCAGGAAGGTTGGATGAAGATGGGCTTTTATTTTATGAAGGCCGTATGGATCAGCAAGTCAAATTGCATGGTTACCGGATCGAGTTAGGGGATATCGAACATTATCTGCTCCAAGACTCCCGGATCAAACAAGCCGTTGTCGTACCAAAATATCAAGGAACAAAAGTGCAGCAGCTTGTTGCTTTCATCGTATTAGAAAACACAACGAAACAACCGGATTTTCAACTGACCAAATCGATCAAAGAACAATTACTGCAGGTTGTGATGGAGTATATGATTCCTCAGAAGTTCCATTATGTCGATCTGCTGCCTCAGACAGTAAATGGAAAAATTGATCGAAAAAAATTAACAGCTGAGGTGAATCCTGAATGATGTTTCCTCATATGATCCCTTACGCAGAGCCGTTTTATTTTTTTCTTTTAGCCATTGCGCTTATACCAATCGTTCTATCTTTACTGATATGGAAAAAAAGATTACCAATTTATCAATCAGTGGTGACACTTTTCTTTTTATTTGTCAGCTTTGGAGGTACTTATTGGGAACAGGGAGCGGCGCTGATTGGGTATGTTTTTTGGCAGACAATCCTTGTATGGGGCTATTTTGTTCACCGGCAAAGGAAAAATCAAACAGGATGGTTTTACGCCGCCGTTATTTTAGCAATAATTCCACTGTTTTTAACGAAAGTGACTCCTTTTTTTGAACATGGAAAAGCATCGCTACTTGGTTTTTTAGGAATCTCTTATTTAACCTTTAAGTCTGTGCAAATGATCATGGAAATAAGAGATGGCATGATCAAAGTATATAATCCATTTCGTTATATCCAGTTTCTGCTGTTTTTCCCGACGATATCTTCTGGACCCATCGATCGTTATAGGAGATTTGAAAAGGATCAGCTCCATCCACCTGTTCGTGATAAATATGTTGATCTCTTGGGAAAAGGCGTCCAAAATATTTTTGTCGGTTTTTTATATAAGTTCATTATCGGTTATTATTTTGGTCAAGTACTGCTCCCTGTAGTAGGGCGCATCGCATTACAGCATGGTGGGATTTCATGGGCGTTAGTGGGTTACATGTACGTGTATAGCATGTATTTATTTTTTGATTTTGCAGGTTACAGTTTGTTTGCGGTCGGTACAAGCTACATGATGGGGTATCAGACGCCAATCAATTTCAATAAACCATTTTTATCATGGAATATCAAAGAATTCTGGAATCGATGGCATATGACCTTGTCTTTTTGGTTCCGCGATTACGTGTATATGCGGTTGATGTTCTTCATGATGAAGAAAAAAATTTTTAAAAGCAAGATCGTGATGTCAAATATCGGGTATTTCGCTTTATTTCTTCTAATGGGTGTCTGGCATGGATTGACGTGGTACTACATCGTATACGGTCTGTATCATGCTTGTCTGATCTGTCTGACAGATGCATGGATCCGATTTAAGAAGAAGCATAAAGATCAGTTGCCTTCTAACAAATTTACGCATGGCGTAGCCGTATTTTTGACATTTCAAGCGGTATGTTTCAGCTTCCTGATTTTTTCAGGATTTTTAGATAAACTTTTTTTTAGCTAACGAATAGAGACATATTAATTTATATAACAAAGGAGAAAAGGAAAATGGAAGAACAAATTTTATCAATCTTAGAAGAAATAACAGGAACAGATGAAGTAAGAAAAAATCGTGATATTGATCTATTTGATGAAGGTTTGCTTGATTCTTTAGCATCTGTGCAATTATTAGTCGAGCTAGACGGAGAGTTGGATATCCAAGTCCCAGTCTCTGAATTCGAGCGGGAGGATTGGCGCACACCGAATAAAATCATTCAACAAGCAACTGCATTGAAGGGTTGAGTATGAAAAAGAAACTCTTTGCTATTTTTGGACCTGTTGTTCTCGCTTTTGGTCTGCTTGCCCTATTCTTCACTTCTTCCTATCGAGTAAATATTGATAACCCGGAAGTAATCAAGCGAGCGTCTTCATCTATGTCAGCAAATGTACTAAAGGGCGATGCAATAAAAAACAAAGCTTTGTCTGAAAAACAATATATCCCCTTTTTTGGGTCGAGTGAATTAAGCAGGATCAGTCCATTTCATCCGTCTGTTTTGGCTGAAAAATATGATAGAGGTTATCGTCCTTTCTTGCTAGGAGCGCCGGGAACACAATCATTAAGTCAATATATGATGATGCGATCTGCAGGGGATGATTTGAAAAACAAAAAAGTGGTGTTTATCATCTCTCCTCAATGGTTTGTAAAAGAGGGTGTAAAAACAGATTATTTCAACACTTACTATTCTGAACTTCAGACCTATGATTGGTTGTTCTCATTGAAAAAAGTTACATCAGCTGATCGCTATTTAGCTAGAAGACTATTAACTTTTTCAAAAGTAAAAGAGAACGATACGCTGACAGGAATTCTACAAACGATTAAAGAAGGAAAGTTACCTTTACCTGAATCTTTGGATCAGTTGCACAGCCAATGGAACATGTTGAAGCGTGAGGATGAGATATTCAGTGATATCGGTTTGAAAGATCGTCAGCAAAAAATCGATCATGAATCAAAACGATTACCAGACTACTATCAAGAAACAGAATTATCCATTTTGGCAGATAAAATTGGAAAACAAGAAACGACAAATAATCCATTTGGTTTGAAAAACGATTTTTATACACATCGTATCCGATCCCACGAGCCAGAACTCAAACAGTCACAAAAAAATTGGGATTATCGTTTTTCACCAGAATTTTCTGATTTTCAGCTAATCTTGGATCAATTAGCAAAAAATCATAATGAAGTGTTGTTTATCATTCCACCGGTTAACGAGAAATGGAGCGATTATACCGGACTATCTCAAGAAATGTTACAAGGATTTGCCAAAAAAATCAAATTTCAATTAAATAGCCAAGGATTCAATCGAATAGCTGATTTTGTCAATCAAGCTGGTACCAATTATTTTATGGAAGATACGATCCATTTAGGGTGGAAAGGCTGGCTAGCCGCAGATCAACAGATTAGACCGTTTTTAGAAGAAAACCAGCTTCCTAGTAGATACCATCTCGATGATGCTTTTTTCAGCAAAGATTGGCAACAGCAAGTACCAGATAAACTACGATTAAAATAAATAAAACAGGTGGAGAATATCTGCCTGTTTTATTTATTTTAGAATATTCTGAAAAAAACAGTAAAAATACCAAGTTTGCCTGAACAAAAAACAAAAGCAATGGTATAATCACAATATGAATATAGAAATGGGGGAAAACATTTGGATACAAAAGAAGAACAGCTACTAATTGATTTGACTTCTGCAAAAGGAGTACCTGGGAATGAAGAAGAGGTAAGAGAAGTATTCAGAGAATATGCTAAACCATTCGCTGATGATATTTTTTATGACGGATTAGGCAGTGTGATTGCTAAGCATGGCGCTGGCGGAGGACCAAAAGTCTTTATTTCTGGTCATATGGATGAAGTTGGTTTTATGGTAACAAAAATAACCGAAAAAGGCTTCTTGGAATTCCAAACACTTGGAGGCTGGTGGGGACAAGTGATGCTTGCTCAGCAAGTTGAAATCAAAACACGAGAAGGAAAAATCATTCACGGGGTAATTGGTTCAAAACCACCGCATGTTTTAACACCTCAGGTACGAAATAAACCATATGAAATCAAAGATATGTTTATTGATATCGGCGCATCAAACCAAGAAGAAGCCAAAGAATGGGGCATACGTCCGGGAGATATGGTCACCCCATATATTGAATACAAACGAATGAACGGCAGTAAATATTTACTGGCAAAAGCATGGGATAATCGGATAGGGACAGCTGTTTCGTTGCGAGTATTGGAGAATCTGTCTAAAGAAGCACATCCAAATGTTTTATTTGCAGGAAGCGATGTGCAAGAAGAAGTGGGCTTGCGAGGCGCTCGAACAAGCACGCACCTTGTAAATCCGGATATTGCTTTTGCTTTAGATACTGGTACAGCAGGTGATACTCCAGGAATGACACCAAAAGAAGCAGATTCGATTTTAGGAAAAGGTCCACAGATTTTGATTTTTGATGCATCGATGATTCCGCACAAAAAATTATTGAATTTCGTTATCGATGTAGCAGAGGAAATGGCTATCCCATTCCAATATACAGTGATCTCTGGTGGTGGAACGGATGCAGGACAAATGCATTTGACAAGAGACGGCGTTCCTTCTGTAGCCATTACTGTTCCTGTTCGTTATTTGCATTCCCACACATCAGTGATCCATGAAGATGATTATTTGAATACAGTGAAGCTAGTTACTGAGTTAGTGAAACGACTTGATAGTGAAACAGTTGAAAAAATCCGGAGTTATGAATAATGAATAATAAAATGCCTATTTCTGAATATCGAAAAAAAGCGCGAGCTTCTTTGGAGAATCAATGGGGAATCAATGCTTGGCTTGTTTTCTTATCCATATTGTTCACGAGCGTCATACAGAATTTTTTTGACGGTTTCAGTCCTTTTACGGAAGAAAGCATGCAGCAAAACCTATTGAGTTTTCTAGTCGATAATTTGCTTTTATTCGCATTCAACTATGCATTGTTTTATATTGCGTTAGTAGTTGTACGAGGTGGCAGACCAAAAAGCAATCTTCTATTTTCAGTTTTCCAAAAAAAATATTTTGGTTCGATACTTGTCATCAATTTGATTAATTCAATCATCAACTGGTTGCTCAACAGTTTGATCTTTCTGCCCATGTTTTTAATCAGCGGAGTGAGTGCTTATACGCAGTTGCTTTTCAGTTCAAGTACGGTACCTACGGATGTCATGCCAGGAGATTTTCTTGATATCAGCTTTGTTTTATCAATGGTAGGGATGATTTTTGTTTCAGCACTTATCATGAGCATCGTTGGCGGATTGTTCCAATTTGCTGCGTGGACGAAGTTCGACTATCCTGATTTGTCGGTTGTACAATGCTTAAAATATGGCTGGTTCTTATTGAAAGATAGAATCGGTACGTATATTTTGTTGCAACTATCTTTTATCGGCTGGTATTTGTTAGGGGCAATCGCTTTATTCATCGGTCTTTTGTGGGTCATCGTTTATGTGAATGTATCAGTTGCAGAATTTTATGAACAAGCACGGATTGAAAAAGGTGGTCCAGAAGCCTATTTTGCTTAATCTGTAAGCAGTTTATTCATTAGAAAAATAACTTTTGTGGTAGGATAAATCTTTGAGGGGGAATGTATGATGAAATTAACTGTTTTAGGCTGCTTAGGGGCGTATCCTTATAAAAATCAAGGGACAACAGGTTATTTACTTCAATCTGACGGTTTCAACTTGTTGATTGATGCAGGTAGTGCTACGCTGATCAAATTACAAGAACATCTTGATCCACTTGATTTGGATGCTGTGATCCTTAGCCATTATCATCATGATCATATTGCTGACCTTGGTGTATTACAGTATTACTGGCAACTTCATCCCAAAAGAGATCCGGAGACATTGCTTTCAATTTACGGGCACACAAAAGATTCTGTCCACTTTGAAGAATTGACGATGGCGAATGTCTCAAAAGGACATCCTTATTTTGAAGCCGAAGAATTAAAAATTGGTCCTTTTCTGATTACTTTTATGGAAACAATCCATCCAGTAGTATGTTACGCCATGCGAATCGTAGAAGAAGCAACGGGGAAAGTATTCGTATTTACAGGAGATTCAGGTTATTTGGAAAGTTTCGCTGATTTTGCGAAAGAGGCTGATTTGTTTCTAGCAGATACCTATCTATTTGAAGGAAATGAACAGCATCATGCACATTTCACTTCAAAAGAAGCTGGAGAACTGGCGAAATCAGCTAACGCAAAGAAACTTGTACTTACCCATCTACCTCAGTTTGGCGACTTAGAACAATTGAAAAATGAAGCGCAAAAAGCAGCAGGTAAAAGGATAGATGTAGAACTTGCTGCAGTTGACAAAGTGTTTGACATTTAGGAGGAAGAACATGATTTTTGTACCAAATGAAAACCACGACCCAAGAATCAATTTAGCAATTGAACAATACTTGTTGCAAGAAATGCCATTAGATGAACCCATTTTGCTCTTTTATATCAATGAACCTTCAATCATCATTGGTAGGAATCAGAACACGATTGAAGAAATCAATCGAGATTATGTGGAAGAACATGGTATTCATGTGGTTCGCCGTCTAAGTGGAGGCGGAGCTGTCTACCATGATTTTGGGAATTTGAACTTTAGTTTTATTATGCCTGATGATGGTGATTCCTTCCGTGATTTTGCGAAAGTAACACAACCAATCATCCAAGCACTTCATGAATTGGGTGTTGCCGGTGCTGAGCTGAAAGGCCGAAATGATTTAGTCATTGATGGTATGAAATTTTCCGGTAATGCGATGTATGCTACCAACGGCCGAATGTTTGCTCATGGAACGATCATGTTCGACTCTGATATCAATGAAGTAGTCAATGCATTAAAAGTAAAAAAAGACAAAATCGAATCAAAAGGAATCAAATCGATCCGTTCTCGTGTGACGAATATCAAACCGTTTCTTCCCGAAGAAAAACAAAACATGACAACGGAAGAATTTCGTCAAGAAATCTTGTTGAAAATTTTTGGTGTAGAATCAGTAGAGGAAGTAAAAACGTACGAATTGACCGACGAAGATTGGAAAAAAATCAATCGAATCTCTGAAGAATATTACCGAAATTGGGATTGGAATTACGGAAAGTCCCCAGATTTCAATTTCTCTCGTCAAAAACGTTTCTCTATCGGTTCGATCGAAGTCCACTTGAATGTATCAGAAGGAATGATTACAGAAGCAAAAATATTTGGTGATTTCTTCGGACTAGGAGATATCTCTGATGTCGAAAAAAAATTGGTGGGACAGAAATATGATAAAGAATCTCTATCAAAAATAGTTGACCAAATTGATGTGAAAAAATATTTTGGTGCGATAGAACCAGAAGAATTGCTTACCTTACTTTATTAAAAACAAAAAGCAGCGGAATCCTTATGTATTGGATCCCACTGCTTTTTTATATAGAATTCGAGTAATTTCGGGAAAGCTGAACAGTGATCCGATCAATCAATGTATCTTTTTCCTGCGTTAGTGTTCCAGTGTAACGATCTGCCACATCTTTCATCATCATCAAATCAAAGCGTTCCTGATCATCTAATTCTTCTGTTATACCTCGACTGAATATATTTGTATCATAATGTGCACTATGTTCGCAACAAATGACGAAATGATCCTCTTGTTCGTGTATCGACAAATGAATTTTTCGATACAGCGGATTTTCGATGGCATGAGTTTCTCTAAAGGAATGTTCTAGGGCATGAATCAAAAGCTGGGCTAGATCATCATCTTTGATAGGAAGCTCCTCAGGAAGTTCTGCTTGGAAGGTGATCTGGATATTCCGTTTAGCAGCTAACTGTTGATAGCGCGCGAAAATCAGATTTGTCATCTGATGATTGCAAAAAGAACACAGCATTTCAAAATTTTTTGCTTCTTCCAAGATTGTTTCCACATATTTTTTTGCTTTTACTTGATCCGTATGCATTAAGTCTTGCAGATTTTCCATTTCCTGAACAAATTCTAAACGAAGCGTATTTACTTCTTGGATATGCTGTCGAAGTTGCTCATAATGCTGTTCCAGCAAATCGTTTTTGATTTTTAAGAAATCTACTTGTCTTCGGTCTTTATCTGTGTTCATAATGTGGTCAATCAGATTGTAACTGATAATAACAATCAAAATAATAATGAATAAAATCGTAGACCAATTGATCGTCGTTTGATAAATCCCTAGTGCTGTTTGGATATAAATCAAGCAGTGGATAATGGCAACCAAGACGATCCAAGGTGTACAAACTACATAAAAACGATTGTTCTTATAGGCTTCACCAATGCAGGTAAGCGAAGTGACTAGAGTACTGATAACACTAGCTATATTAGCAATTGGCATCAATTCAGGAAGTTCTGCAGAAGTAAAAGTTGCATAAAGCAGAACACCAGAAAAGATCGAAAGCTGGATTATACAAAAAATCCCATACCATTTTTTATAATAAATCATCCGGTTCCAATAATAGCAGATAATGAAAGCCGAGGTTAGGATAATAAATAAATGAGATAAAAAAGAGTGAACAAATGGTTCAAAAAGGATGCCACTTAAAATATCTTCTGAAACAGCTTCAAATCCTAATGCCAAAGCAAAGCAGCTTAAGATAATCAGCGAGTATTCAAGCCGTTTTTGTTTGTACATCAAGTAGATGGTATAGATAAACGTCCCAATAGCAATGAAAACTGCAATGATCATCGTTAATACTTGCGGTACTGATTGAGAATAGATAAAACCGATTAACGGACCAGTTGTACCTATATAGACTTTCGGCGGCAACCCAGCGTAGTTCTGATAAGGAGATGAGACAGAGATCATCAATTTTTTTCCGATGTAATCTGATGGTAAATCTATCACAGCCAGTGATAGTCCAGGATTGCTTTCTGCGTCGTAATCTTCCCGTTGGTATAAAATGTTTCCATTTAGATACACAGTAATCCATTGATGATTTCCTTTGATTAGTAAATTTGCTTCGTTCAACGGTTTCTCAAGTGTCGTTTCCATGATAAATGTTTCGTCTTTGTCTACGGTAGGAATCATACGAGTGTACTTACTGTCAAACTTAAAATCAGGATCATCTTTTGAATAGAAAACCCATGAATCTTTTATTTCTTTCATTTGATTACTATCAGCAGGAGAGAAGATAAAATAGAAGAAATAAGCAATTCCTGCTAAAAATAACACTGATAATATAATTATTATGCTCCATTTTATGCGCATATAGAAAGATTCTTTTTTATTATATATGTTATTAAAAAAAGACATAAAGGTATTCCTTTCTAAAACTTGTAATTTTAGGGTAAACGTTTTTTTAACTAACGTCAATTATTTATAATAAAAAATGAGATAAAGATGAGGAAATAGAATCAAAAAAACGTCGTTGTCATAAAAATGTGTTTTTACAGTTATAATTTGAAAAAAATTTATCGTTATTATATGATTAAGAAGGATTGAAGAAAGAAAGGAGTTGAAAACGATGCCTGATTACAAAAAAATAACTTTTGTTAGTTCTGTAACGCTGATTATATTTTTAATACTTATTCTTCTCGTCGTCTTGGTTCCCCGAATTTTTGGATTGACTCCTTATATTATTGAGGATAGAGAAATGAACCCATATTATGCACAAGGAAATCTGATATATGTACGACCAAAAAATACAGATGAGATTTTAGTCGGAGATATTATTACATATTATGAAAATTCAGGGAAAAAAATCTCGACACGTCGCGTAATAGCCATTGAAAACAACTACAACGACTTTTATACAAAAGCTGACACACGGACTTATATCGAGCCTGGAGTAGTAAAAAAGAGAAATATTATCGGTAGTCCAATCTTCCAGATTCCATATATTGGTCTGGTCCTTTCCAAAACAGCATTTGCATGGATCCAGGGATTATTCTTTACGATTGCTTTTTGCTTAACAGGAATCACAGCTTGGAATACTTTTGTAGAGTTGAAGAAGAAGCGGAGACGAACACAGAAATTTTTGTGAGAATGTTGAAAAAGACAAATATATTCAAGAGATACAATTACTCTTCTGAACGAGTGATACGGAAAACACTCATACAGCTTGTAGATTTAGCTAGTTGTTCGTATAATGTGTAAAGAGGAGGAGTAGTATGCGCAATGAAATGATGCATCGTCCTGTAGTCAAAGAAGAACTATTGGACTTTATGCGTACCCAGCAAAAAAAATTACCGGGTGAGCTAGGCAAATTGGAAGAAGAAGCTCATGTAGCAGAAGTACCGGTTATTCCCCACGAAACAGTTGTATTTTTGAAATTTTTACTTGGACAGATTCAGCCTGAACGAATCTTAGAGATCGGTGCAGCTATCGGTTTTTCATCAAGTGTCATGGCGACAACAATCGGAGAAAATGCTCATGTTACGACCATTGATCGTTTCGATGTCATGATTGAGAAAGCGAAAAAAAACTATGAACGTCTAGGATTGACAGATAAAGTAACCTTGCTTGAAGGGCAAGCCGCAGATATTTTGCCTGAGTTGTCTGGTCCATATGACTTTATTTTTATGGATAGTGCAAAATCAAAATATATTGAATTTTTACCTGAATGTTTGCGTTTGTTACGAAAAGGTGGCGTTTTGATGGTGGATGATATCTTCCAAGGTGGGACGATCTTGCTCCCTGATGAAGAGATTCCCCGTGGCAAACGAGCTATCCATCGTAAATTAAATGAATTCCTTCGTGTCGTGATGAACCATCCTGATTTGACATCGACCATCTTGCCATTAGGCGATGGCGTCATCTTAATGACAAAAGAAGCAGAAGAAATCGATTGGTGATACATGATTATGACAATCAGTAAGTGATTGATTAAATCAAGGAATCCATCTAAATTTGATGTGAAAGAGACTGGATTTGTAAAACAACTGAAGAAAATAGTGAATAGATTGAAATAAACAGGAGTAAGCATGAAGACAATGCAGCTCCTGTTTTCGACTGATAACCTTAGAATAGATGGAAGTGAATGTTTCTTTTCAAAGGAGTGATTTGGTAGTTGAATTAAAATAATTGGCTATTTGCTAATTAAATAACTATTTCGTATTGACAGAAGCAATTTAATTATCTATAATTATTGATGTTCCGCTGATTCCTGTCATAGTAGCTCAGCTGGATAGAGCATCCGCCTTCTAAGCGGACGGTCGGGGGTTCGAATCCCTCCTGTGACGCTAAAAAACCGTTAGAAACCTCAGTTTCTAGCGGTTTTTCTTTTGGTTTGTGCCAATATTGTTTGTTTTCAAAGGCAAATAAAATAAAAAAAACATCTTTATCTAGTACAATTATAGGAAGTAAAAAATAAAATCCATCAGAAAGAGGGAGCAAATATGTCAATATTATCAAAAATTTTAGTCACTCTAGTGGCCATCGAATTTTTTTATATCATGTACATCGAAACAGTAAGAACTGATTCCGATACGACAAGCAGAGTTTTTAAAATGAATAAAGAAGAATTAAGCAGAAAATCTGTTCAAACATTATTTAAGAATCAAGGAGTATACAATGGACTATTAGGGGTTGGACTACTTTACGGAGCTTACCTTTCTTCCGCACCTAAAGAAATTACAAGTATGCTGTTGCTATCAATTTTTATTGTTGCATTGTATGGAAGTCTGACTAGCGATCGATGGATTTTACTAAAACAAGGTGGGTTAGCTCTGTTGGCCTTGCTTTCTATTTTCTTCTAAATGTAGAAAAACAAGGATCTATTGGACAGAAAACTTTGTGAAAAATATTACTTTATCTCATGAAATATGCTATTCTAATGAATGGTATTTTAGAAAATTTCATGAAAAGGAGTTAGATAGGTGTTCAAAAATTATGTTTTATCACTAAAAAAAGAATTTTCAGGTTATGATCTTTCAAGATTTCAGAAAGATCTTTTGGCTGGAATCACAGTAGCTGCTGTAGCATTGCCTTTAGCCTTGGCTTTTGGGGTATCAAGCGGAGCCGATGCGTCCGCAGGTTTGATTACGGCTATCATTGCCGGTATCGTTATTGGCGGTTTATCAGGCGGTTTTTATCAAATATCAGGTCCGACAGGCGCAATGGCAGCTATTCTAATGTCCATTGCGGCAACAAAGGGAATGCAAGGTGTGTTGCTTGCTACTTTTTTGGCAGGTCTATTTTTACTTGCAGCAGGACTTTTCCGATTAGGAACACTAACTTCTTTTATCCCAGCACCAGTAATCACAGGATTTACTTCAGGTATTGCTATTATTATTGCATTAGGTCAGATCGATAATTTGTTTGGTGTTCATTCGGAAGGTACAAATGTTATTGAAAAGCTAAGTAGCTATCAAACACTAGGTTTTCCAATAAACATAGCATCTTTGATTATGGGAGGACTAGTCATTTTAGGGATGTTCATCTATCCGAAAAAATGGGCGAAACGAATGCCTAGTTCGCTGTTGGCCATCATTTTAGCAACAGTAGTTACGCTACTGTGTCATTTACCAGTAGCCACTGTTGGTAACATCCCACAAACATTGATCAGCAGTAATCGCTTGGGCTTGGGAGATTTTAGCTTTTCTGCCTTGCAACAAGTAGCAGTTCCGGCTATTAGCATTGCTCTGTTAGGAATGATTGAGAGCTTATTATGTGGTGCTTCTGCTGGTCGAATGGCAAATAAATCATTAGACAGTAACCAAGAATTAGTGGCACAAGGGGTTGGAAATCTATTGCTTCCTTTTTTTGGCGGGATTCCTGCTACTGCAGCCATTGCTCGTACAAGTGTGGCCATCAAATCTGGCGCACAAACCAGATTAGCTGGCATGATCCATGCAGTTGTCTTGTTGCTCTCCATGCTTGTTTTTGCGCCAGTGATGTCACAGATTCCGATGCCGGCACTTGCAGGCGTTTTGATCGTGACGGCTTGGCGTATGAATGAATGGACAACGATTAAGGAGCTATTTGTTCATAAATATTGGTCAGCTATTCTATTGTTTGTTCTTACAATGATTTGTACAGTCATCTTTGATTTAAGTATTGCTATTGTAATTGGGATTATCGGCGGTTGTGTATTTTTTGTTGTAAAAAGTGCGGCTATCACGATTTCATTAGAAACAATCGATTGGCAAAGAATGGGGCTGCCAGAAACGGAAAAGCTGAATAATTGGACAGTAGTGTACATTAGCGGTCCGCTGTTTTTCATGTCTTCAGAGAAACTAAAAAATAAATTGGAAGAACTAAACCATCACGACGGTGTCATCTTCTCCATGCGTGGGGTACCAAGTATTGATTTGACGGCACGTGCAGTTTTTGATGAATTTCAAGAAAAAGCAGAACAGAGAGGACAAACGATTATTTATACTTCCTTGCAGCCGGAAGTAGAAAAACAGCTTTCTCACTTATGGGAATATACATCCACACATCAACATCAAACAGTTGCTCATGCGTTGACAGCATTGCATGCAAAATATACTGCAATGAGCCATTAAAACAATGAAAAAGAACAGACAAGACTGTAAACTAAAAATTTCACCGTCTTGTCTGTTCTTTTTAATCTTGTTGTAAAAGTGAAGCTAGTACTTGCCAATCTTGATGGATAACAGGTACAAGGGAACGATTGTAGAAAATAGCTGCTGGATGAAAAAGTGGAAGGATACGGTAGTTTTTTTCTGACCATTCGTAGGCATCTTTTTGTTCTGTTAGCTGTAAGACGGGACCTGTATAGAGTTGACCATGGTTTTTGGTAACTGTATATTCTTTACCAAGTAATCGTTGCAGGCCAATATTTCCAAGTGTCGCAATTAATTTTGGCTGGACTTCCATCAGTTCGTAATCCAGTATCGGTGCGTGTGCAAATACTTCGGATCGAGTAGGTGTCCGATTTGGATAAACAGTTTCTGTCTGTTGTGTCCGTTTATTGATCCGATGAGTCACGCGATACGGGCGACTCCGTACAGCACTGGTGATATAAACCTCTTCTCGTGTTAAACCAGTGGAAGAAAGTGCCTGCATCAATTCTTTTCCAGCTTGTCCGCTAAAAGGGATGTGTGTATCAATCTCTGTTTTCCCTGGGGCTTCTCCTACAAGCATTAATTTAGGATGAAGAGGTCCTTGCCCAGCGACAAACCCTTCTACAGGACGGCCGTTCATCCTTAAAGAAGCCTCTTGTATCAATTCTGTTGGGTATTCCATTTGTGCTCCTCCTTTTTCTTTTATTATAAGAAGAAAAGAAACGCAATGCGACTATTTTATTTGGCAGAAACGAAGAGGAAAGAAAAGCAGGAGCACGATTGTTTAAATCTTTATTTCATTTTTTGACTTTAAATTTAGTTGACGAACAGCGGCTATTCTGGTAAGCTAGTACTGTTGTAATTGTGGACTCCACAGCTACAACCGCTCAGAACAAGTAATAAGCACAGCAGATGCTGTCACTTCGGATGGCGAGTCTAAGTATATCAGAAGGAGGTGCTTTATAGCATGTACGCAATTATTAAAACTGGTGGTAAACAAGTAAAAGTTGAAGTTGGACAAGCAATCTATGTTGAAAAACTTGACGTTGAAGCAGGAGAAAAAGTTGTTTTTGACGAAGTTATCTTAGTAGGTGGCGAATCTACAAAAGTAGGCGCTCCAACTGTTGCAGGTGCAACTGTTGAAGGTACTGTTGAAAAACACGGCAAACAAAAGAAAGTCGTTACTTTCAAATACAAACCTAAAAAACATTCACACCGCAAACAAGGTCATCGTCAACCATATACAAAAGTGGTTGTCGACGCGATCAACGCTTAATCAGCGTTTGAGAAAGAAGGCCTATATATGATCAAAGGAACATTTAAGCGAAATGACGCAGGTCAGATCGTTTCATTCACTTTGACCGGGCATGCTGATGCTGGTCCTTATGGAAGTGATATTGTTTGTGCAGGTGTTTCTGCGTTAGCAATCAACACTGTCAACGGGATTGCCTCATTAGCCGGTTTTGAACCGATTGTTGAAATGAATGAAGAAGAAGGCGGTTATCTTTATACCGAAGTCACTTCAGGAATGACACAAGAACAAAACAATATTGCTGAGATTCTATTAGAAAATCTTTTATTAGGTTTACAATCAATAGAAGCTGAAAACTCAGAATATATCCAAATTAAAACAATCAATGATAAATAGGAGGTGCAGACCATGTTGTTATCTATGAATCTACAATTATTTGCCCACAAAAAAGGTGGCGGTTCTACATCTAACGGCCGTGACTCAGAATCAAAACGTCTAGGTGCTAAACGCGCTGATGGACAAACAGTTACAGGTGGATCAATTCTTTACCGTCAACGCGGTACAAAAATCTATCCAGGTGTAAACGTGGGTATCGGTGGAGACGACACTTTATTTGCAAAAGTTGATGGCGTAGTACGTTTCGAACGTAAAGGCCGTAACAAAAAACAAGTGTCTGTTTATCCAGTAGCTCAAGAAGCTTAATTGAATCTTGCGATTAAAGAGGTTGTGACAAGACTTTTGTCACAGCCTCTTTTTTGTTTATAAAAATAAAAGTTGTAATGAAGGATGCGAAGGTTATCATGTCTTTTTACGCTTAATATTTTTTGGCCATCTTGTAATCAGGATGTTTTGATAACTATTGTTTTTATTGATGAAAGCGTTATTGTCTACTATCAGGAGCATCATTGTAGGATAAATAGTGTTCTTTTTCTTGTTTCCGATATAAAAATGGAATTGATATTTTGTGTTCTTTTATCTTCATTACGCTTGTCCCTTCGCTTGTTGTCAACAAAACAAAATCAGGTAAATAGTTGACGAAACGGAAATAAATACATAGTATTATGTTTTGAAGCCTAAGAACAACAGTCTATAGAAAAGGAGCGATACCATTGGCAAAACGCATGGACCGAATTTATATGTATGTCAAAGAAAAAACCGCTCATTTAACAAAGGCAGAATATGACCAAGGAGTAACGACACAAGAAATTGCTGAAGTGTTAGGAATCCAACGAACGAATAGCAGTAAGGATCTGAATCAGCTAGTGCGCGAAGGAAAATTGATAAAGACAGATGGACGACCAGTACGTTACATATATCAAACACTCGCTACGCACGTAAAGCCAGCTACAAAACATGTGGTCAGTTACAAAGAAACGCCGATCTCTGAAGAAAAAAACACGCTCCAGATAGATACTAAGGATATCTTTGCAAAAATCATTGGAGCTAATGGTAGCATGAAAAACTCGGTGGAACAGGCAAAAGCTGCGATCTTGTATCCGCCAAGAGGATTAAATTGCTTGATTACAGGACCTACCGGATCAGGAAAGACTTATTTTGCGCACGCGATGTATCACTTTGCCAAAGCACATCATGTAATAGATGAGGAAACGGAACTGATTGTTTTCAATTGTGCTGATTACGCGAATAACCCTGAGCTTTTGATGAGCCATTTATTTGGGTATGCAAAAGGAGCCTTTACAGGTGCAGATGAAGAAAAAATGGGAATTATCGATCAAGCGGATGGTGGTATGCTATTTCTGGATGAAATTCACCGATTGCCTCCAGAAGGTCAAGAAATGATCTTTTACTTTATGGATCACGGGACTTACAGTCGACTTGGAGAAACAACGAAATCCCATGAAGCAAATGTACGAATCGTAGGTGCGACCACAGAAGATCCAGGCTCTTCTCTATTGGAAACTTTTGTTCGGCGTATCCCAATTAATATCAAACTTCCGGCTTTTGAAAAACGTCCTGCAAATGAGAAAGTCGATTTAGTAAAAATTATGATTGCCCACGAAGCGAACCGCACGCAACGAAAGATCTCTTTGACAGAAGATGTAGCAAAAGCACTGATTGGCAGTGTGACTTATGGGAATATAGGTCAATTGAAGTCGAATATCCAATTAGTATGCGCACGAGGATTTCTAAATCATATGCAATCTCCCGAAATATCGATTACGATTGATGATTTGACAGAAGGGATTCGTAGTGGATTGATTCAATTAGCAAGCAACCGCAGTGCAATGGCAGAGCTTTCTAAAATATTGGAGCCAAAGATAACTGTAGCACCAAACGATACGATCATGAAAATCCAATCAGACTCCTATGAATTACCTTATAATCTATATGATATCATCGGAGATAAAGCAGCTTTGCTGAAGTCGGATGGGTTGGACCAAGAAGCAATCAATCACTTTATTTCTACAGATATCAACATCCACCTGAAGTCTTTTTATAAAGACCATGGGTTTTCTTTTAATGCAGATAGCAAATTAGCAGAATTTGTAGATCCAAAAATCATAGAAGTGACCAATCAGATTTATGTAATGGTCAAAAGATCTTTACCATATGAGTTTCAGCAAAACTTTATTTATGCTATGAGCTTGCATATCAGTTCGTTTTTGAAAAAGATCAATTTAGGAGAAGAACGGCATACGAATGATAATATCCGTGAGATGGCATTTGATTTTCCAGATGAATATGCTGTTGCGAAAGAAGTGCGTAGTTATATAGAAACGTATTTTCAAGTGGATATTCCAGAAAGTGAAGACTACTACTTGACTGTTCTACTCGTCTCGTTACGGGCGAACCAAGCAAGCGGCAGAATCGGTGTAGTCGTTGCGGCTCACGGAAACAGTACAGCAAGCAGTATGGTTCAGGTTGTCCAACAGCTGTTAGATGCAGAGAACGTACGAGCAGTAGACATGCCGTTGGATATGGATCCAAAAACAGCTTTAGACCGAATTGAACGCAATGTACAAGAAGTAGATGAAGGAAGCGGGGTCATACTATTAGTGGATATGGGGTCCCTCGCCTCATTTAATTCACAAATTCAGCGAGACACTGGGATACCTGTACGTACCGTTGACATGGTAACGACTTCTCTAGTTTTGGAAACCGTACGAAAGGTCTCTGTATTAGGGACAGATTTAGATATGTTGCATGAATCGTTGAAGAATTTTCGAGGTTACGCAGAAATATCTTCTGTAGAACCTGTCCAGGAAACAAAACCTATCCATAAGAAAAAAGCTGTTTTGGCTATTTGTGCATCTGGCGAAGGTACAGCACAAAGAATCAAAGAATTGATCGAACGAGCGGTAAATAAGCGTCAAGAAACAGAATTAGAAGTTCTAGCTTTGTCGATTGTGGAAGTGAAAGAAGAATTGCCAGTCATCCAAAAAGAATATCAGATCATAGCAACTACTGGAATTACTGATTTGAATATCCAAGCACCATTTATTCCTTTAGAGCGCTTCATTGATCAAAATATCGAAGTCATTTTGGATCAGTTGCTTATGGAATCAGAAATGGAAGAAACTGAATTCGTCTCGCTAGATGAAGAGACAGCTAAAAAAACATGTGTTGAGTTTATCTCTGAGAACTTCATCTTTATCAATGGTAGTAAACTAATCGATCCAATGTGGCAATTTTCTACACAAATCTCTCAGACGATGGGAATTGGCAATGAAGAATATGGCTTTAAGATCAACTTGGTGATGCACACAGCAGGAATGATCGAACGGATTATTCGAAATGAAACATTGACGGTGGAAGAAAACGAATTGACGAACACAACGAGTGATCCTCTTTATAATCAATTAACAGCCTCGGTTGTCCTGCTAGAAGATAAGATAAAAGTAAAAGTGCCAATAGAAGAAATGTATTATCTGCTAAGTCTAGTGCATAATCAGCTAGATAAAAAAGAATACACTATGCCGTAAATACACAAAAACGATACACTTTTATAGTGTATCGTTTTTGTGTATTGGTTAAGAATCCTTTAAATTCAATTAGTGTATCGCAAAAAAGTTGGCACGCTTTTTGCTTATAGTAGTGTGTGCTAGGAGGTGGTTGTTCACACAGAAATGATAGGGGTTTCTGTGAAGTAGTGAGGAAGAAGGAGTTTTGCAGATGGATATTCGATTGGCACGTATAGATGATCGTTTAATCCACGGGCAAGTCGCAACAGTTTGGTCGAAGCAAACAGGTGTTGAACGTATCATTGTGATCAGCGATGTAGTTGCTCAAGATAAATTGAGAAAGTTTCTATTAAAAGAAGCTGCACCGCCGGGAATCACAGCAAATGTAATAACCGTGCAGAAAATGATTCAAATCTATCATAGTGGACTATTATCACGAGCGAAAGTGATGCTTTTATTCACCAATCCCCAAGATGTTGAAGCGGTTGTCCGCTGCGGTGTACAGTTGAAGTCGTTGAATATCGGCGGTATGAGTTTTACTGAAGGCAAATCAATGATTACCAATTTTGTTTCAGTAAATCAACAAGATATTGATTCCTTTCGTTACTTGAACAGTCAAGAAGTGGAGTTAGAGATTCGAAAAGTACCTGCTGACAGGAAAATCCTTTTGATGGAACTACTAGCGAAAATCAAAAAGGTGTAACAAAAATGGTTGTTGGAAAAGGTCAAATAATTCTGTTGTAATGGTTAGCAATTATTAATATTTTTGAATTTGTTACAACAAAAGTAAATAGGAGGTATAAATATGGTAGGGATTATCCTAGCAAGTCATGGACAATTTGCTGAAGGAATCTTACAATCCGGTTCAATGATCTTTGGCGAACAAGAAAACGTCAAAGCCGTGATTTTGAAACCAAGTGAAGGTCCAGATGACTTGAGAGCCAAATTGGAAGAAGCGGTTGCTTCTTTTGATAATCAAGACGAAGTGTTATTCTTAGTTGATTTATGGGGCGGAACACCGTTCAATCAATCAAACACATTATTCGAAGAGCACAAAGATAAATGGGCAATCGTCAGCGGTTTGAATTTGCCAATGTTGATTGAAGCCTATGCATCACGATTTTCAATGGAATCTGCTCATGAAATTGCAGCGCATATCATTGAAACAGCAAAAGATGGTGTAAAAGTGAAACCGGAAGAATTAGAACCGGCAGAAGCACCGAAAGCAGCAGTTGAAGACGCACAACCTAAAGGAGCACTTCCAGAAGGAACTGTGGTCGGAGACGGGAAAATCAAATATGTATTAGCTCGTGTTGACTCACGTCTGTTACATGGACAAGTTGCGACAGCTTGGACAAAAGCAGTGCAACCAAACCGTATTATCGTTGTTTCAGATGCAGTATCAAAGGATGATCTGCGTAAGAGACTAATCGAACAAGCTGCTCCTCCAGGTGTAAAAGCAAATGTTATTCCTATTAGCAAAATGATCGAAGTCGCAAAAGACCCTCGTTTTGGAAATACCAAAGCATTGCTTTTATTTGAAAATCCTGAAGACGTATTGACAGCTGTTGAAGGTGGCGTGGACATCAAAGAATTAAATGTTGGGTCAATGGCGCATTCAGTTGGTAAAGTCGTTGTAAGTAAAGTATTGTCTATGGGACAAGAAGATGTTGAAGCGTTTGAGAAGCTTGAACAAAAAGGTGTGAAATTCGATGTACGTAAAGTACCTAATGATTCACGCGATAACATGGATGACATTTTGAAAAAAGCAAAAGCTGAATTAGCAAAAGCGTAATAAATAATATTAAAATTTATAGGAGGCTTATCATGTCTATTATTTCAATAATTTTAGTCGTATTAGTTGCCTTTCTAGCTGGTATGGAAGGTATTCTTGATGAATTTCAATTTCATCAACCACTAGTGGCATGTACATTGATCGGTTTAGTTACCGGTAACCTCGAAGCTGGTATCGTACTTGGCGGTACGCTTCAAATGATCGCTTTAGGTTGGGCAAATATCGGTGCCGCTGTAGCACCAGATGCTGCATTAGCATCAGTAGCATCAGCAATTATTTTAGTTTTAGGTGGACAAGGTGTTAAAGGTGTTCCTTCTGCGATCGCGATTGCCGTTCCTTTGGCTGTTGCAGGGTTGTTCTTAACAATGATCGTACGTACAATCGCTGTTCCAATCGTTCATTTGATGGATGCGGCTGCTGAAGAAGGAAACATCCGTAAGGTTGAAATGTGGCACATCATTGCTGTATGTTTACAAGGGGTTCGTATCGCGGTCCCAGCAGCAGCATTGCTATTTATCCCAGCACAAACTGTGCAATCATTCCTTGAATCAATGCCAGCATGGTTAACAGATGGTATGGCTATCGGTGGGGGAATGGTCGTAGCTGTAGGTTACGCTTTGGTAATCAACATGATGGCTACAAAAGAAGTATGGCCATTCTTCGTTATCGGTTTCGTTGTAGCTGCAATTTCTCAATTAACATTGATTGCTCTAGGTGCTTTAGGTGTTGCATTAGCTCTTATTTACTTGAACCTTTCTAAAATGGGTGGTTCATCAAATAATGGAGGCGGAAGCAACTCTGGTGACCCTTTAGGCGACATTTTGAATGACTATTAATCTTGAAGGAGGAAAATAAAATGGCAGAAGAAAAAATCAAATTATCAAAAAAAGATCGTTTAGCTGTTGCATGGCGCTCTACCTTCATTCAAGGTTCATGGAACTACGAACGTATGCAAAACGGTGGCTGGGCATTTTCTATGATTCCAGCAATCAAAAAATTATACAAAACAAAAGAAGAACGTTCTGCAGCATTGAAACGTCACTTGGAATTCTTTAATACACACCCATACATTGCTTCTCCAATTTTAGGGGTTACATTGGCACTGGAAGAAGAACGTGCGAATGGCGCACCTGTGGATGATGTAGCGATTCAAGGGGTTAAAGTAGGTATGATGGGTCCTTTAGCTGGTGTTGGTGACCCAGTGTTCTGGTTTACAGTACGTCCAATGCTAGGTGCACTAGGTGCTTCATTAGCTATGGGAGGAAATATCCTTGGACCAATCATCTTCTTCTTAGGTTGGAACATTATTCGTTGGGCATTCATGTGGTATACACAAGAATTCGGCTACAGAGCTGGTTCTAAAATTACGGATGACCTTTCTGGCGGATTATTACAAGACGTAACAAAAGGTGCTTCTATTTTAGGGATGTTCGTATTAGCTGCCTTGGTACAAAGATGGGTATCAATCAAATTCTTACCAGTTGTATCAACTGTAAAATTAGATAAAGGTGCTTACATCGAATGGGATAAATTACCTTCAGGTGGTGAAGGAATCAAGAGTGCATTTGAACAAGTTAATAATGGCTTAGCCCTTTCTCCTGAAAAGGTAACAACGTTACAAGACAACTTAGACCAATTGATTCCTGGTTTAGCTGCATTAGGATTAACATTGTTCTGTATGTGGTTGCTTAAGAAAAAAGTTTCTCCAATCGTTATTATCCTTGGCTTATTCGTAGTCGGTGTTGTAGGACACGTCATCGGACTTTTATAATCCATAAAAATATAGCTCGGGCGTTGTCCCGAGCTTTTTTTATATAGTATACTGTGAATAAACAGATATTTGGAGGGAGAAAATGGTTCAATCAATCAATACAAAAGTAGACTTAGTAATTGACGCTACTTCATTTACGGGGCTGACAGATTACGGACAAATCATGATAGGCGATAATGGCTTTGAATTTTACCATGCGCGAGACAAACGCAAATATATCCAAATTCCATGGGAAGAAGTGGATTATGTACTAGCATCGGTCATGCTAAAAGGAAAATGGATTCCTCGATATGCCATTCAAACGAAAAAAAATGGTACATACACATTTTCTTCCAAAGAACCTAAAAAAGTACTTCGTGCGATCAGAGAATATGTAGATGAAGATAGAATGGTACAATCATTGAGTTTCTTTGATGTAGTGAAACGTGGTATCCGTAGCATGTTTAAACGCAAATAAAAAATAAAGAAAACTTCTAAGGGGAGGTTTTCTTTATTTTTTTACTTTGCAGAAGAAAACATGAAATAGCAGAACCAATTATTTGTCCCCTTTAAATCCCTTATGCTAAAATTGATTAGCAAAGAAGGAGGTTATATTATGAGTTGGTTATGGACATTGATTGTTGGAGCTGTGATCGGAGCGATTGCAGGTGCAATCACCAGCAAAGGAAATTCGATGGGCTGTATCACGAATATCATTGCTGGATTAGTTGGTTCAAGTATTGGACAAGCGATTTTCGGCGAATGGGGACCAAAAGCTGCAGGTATGGCACTTATTCCATCTATTTTAGGCGCAGTGATTTTGGTAGCAGTTGTCTCGTTTTTCTTTGGAAAACGGTCATAAGTTTTTATAAAATAGTAAAGCTAAAGGAGTTGCGGCGAAACCGTGACTCCTTTTTGGCTTTCTTTCTTTAAAAGAAAAAGAAGTTTTCCGGAAATTTTTATTTAACTGTCGTGTACGAAGAAAAGTTTGCTATAATAGAAAAAAGCGTGCAAAGAAAGAGGGAGTTTCATTATGATGCTACGTGTAGAAAAATTGCGAAAAAAAATGCAAGAAGAAAATTTGGATTCATTTTTGGTTACCAGTCCGTACAATCTTCGTTACTTAACGAACTTTACAGGTACGACAGGATTAGCTGTTATTACTTTGGAAAAAGCATTTTTTATTACTGATTTTCGTTATACCGAGCAGGCGGCAGCGCAGGCTCAAGGGTTTGAAATTATTAAAAATGTCGGACCTATTTTTGATGAGGTAGCAAACTTAGTACGCAAAGAAGAACTGCACTCATTAGCTTTTGAGGAAACAACAGTCTCATTTTTAGAATATTCGGTTTTAGAAGAAATCATCGATGCGGAATTAGTACCTGTTTCACAGATGATTGAAGAACTCAGAGAAGTGAAAGATGAAGAAGAAATCGCCATTATCGAAAAAGCATGTAACATTGCGGATATGGCTTATAATCACATCCTGAAAATGATCCAACCGGGCATGACTGAGATTGAAGTCGCAAATCAACTAGACTTTTATATGCGTTCTCTTGGCGCTTCAGGTGTTTCTTTTGATACGATCGTTGCTAGCGGATTGCGTTCGGCTATGCCGCATGGTGTAGCAAGCAAGAAACTCATCGAACAAGGTGACTTGATCACGTTGGATTTTGGCTGCTATTACGAAGGGTATGTTTCTGATATGACACGTACATTCGCTATTGGTGATCCTGGAGAAAAATTAAAAGAAATTTATCAAGTAGTTCTAGACGCGCAATTAGCGGTTATTGATGCTGCGAAACCAGGAATGACTGGTGTCCAATTAGACGCAGTTGCTAGAGATTATATTTCAAAACATGGTTACGGTGAAGCATTTGGACATTCTACAGGACATGGGATCGGTCTAGAGATCCACGAAGGACCGAATGTTTCTTCTCGTGCGGAAAAGCAATTTGTACCAGGAAATGTAATTACTGACGAGCCAGGGATCTACTTACCAGGAATCGGTGGGGTACGTATTGAGGACGATTTGCTGATCACAGAAGATGGCAATCGTGTATTGACTCGTTCACCAAAAGAATTGATTATCTTATAGTCTCGTCCATAAAAGAAGTAAGCGTAAAAATCAGTGTTCACAGACTTTGTTATAGAAAATCGCTTGATTTAATGATACACTATAGAAGAACTTTTAAGCTGTAAGAGATAATAAAGTTGGATATTTTCTCCAATTCATAGCAATTTGCAGCTGATCGGCGGCAGTTTTTTTACCAAATGATCATTATAGCCGCATCATAGAGAATTCGGATGTATCTCGTGCTTAGGCAAAGGGAGGAATAAATAAATGGCAGATGAAAAAAATTTGATTTTAAACGCAAACCAAGATTTGGGAGAGATCGTGATTGCTCCTGAAGTCATCGAAGTAATCATCGGGATTGCTGCTTCTAAAGTAGAAGGCGTATACGGAATGCGCGGAACTTTTGCCAGCAATGTCACTGAATTATTAGGACGAGCAGCTCACGGAAAAGGTGTTTACTTGGCAAATGAGGAAGATGGCTTGAAAGTAGATCTTTACTGCTACCTGGAATATGGTGTTTCAGTTCCTAAAGTTGCAATGGAAATGCAAGAACGGGTTAGCCAGCAAGTCCTTTTCATGACAGATATCGATCTAGCTGAAGTCAATATCCATGTAGTAGCTGTTGTTCCTGAAAAATTAGAACAACCAACAATCGAAGAACTTTTTGAAGACGAAGAGGAAGAGAATGAATAAAGAACTATCAAGACACGAGATTCGGGAGATGGCATTGCAGGCTTTATTTCCGTTAGACTTCAATGCAGACCTAACAAAAGAAGATGCGATTTTCAACGCAATCGAATTAGACCACCGCGACATGATCAATGAAGATGAATCAGAGTTTGTTCCTGTTTATCTTGATACGCTAGTTGGCGGTGTCTGTGCAAAAAAAGATGAATTGGATAAAGTGATCGAAAAACATTTGAAAAACAATTGGCATATCAATCGAATCTCAAAAATGGATTTGGTGATCTTGCGTATCGCGATTTTTGAAATGACTTATGTGACAGATGTACCAGCGGCTGTTGCTTTAAATGAAGCAATTGAGTTGGCAAAAACATTTAGTGATGACCGTTCGCGTAAATTCGTCAACGGTGTCTTATCCAATGTATTAAAAGAATTAGAAGCTGGGGCGTAAGTCCTAGCTTTTTTCTGTGAATCATCATAAACCTGTTATAAATCGGGAAAATTCTATGGTAGAATGAAAACACAAAAAATATCTGGGAGTGGTTAGATGGCAGAATTGATTAACGGAAAAGAATTAGCTGAAAAAATGCAGGCAGAGATTGCTGAAAAAATCCAAAAATTGAAAGATAATGGTATCCATCCCGGATTAGTTGTTTTATTGGTAGGGGAAAATCCAGCCAGTCAAATCTATGTAAGAAATAAAGAACGCGTAGCAAAAGAAATCGGAATCCATTCATCAGTAGAGCGTTATCCTGAGACGATTTCTGAAGACGAACTACTTGCAGAAATCGAAAAATACAATCAAGATCCTAGATTTCATGGTATATTGGTCCAATTACCATTGCCAAAGCATATAGATGAAGAAAAGATCCTGTTAGCTATCCGTCCTGAAAAAGACGTAGATGGCTTTCATCCAATGAATTTAGGCAGACTCCTTGCGGGTAAACCGGACAAGATTCCTTGTACTCCATACGGCATCATGAAAATGTTTGAAGCTTATTCTATCGATCCGGCGGGTAAACGAGCAGTAGTTATCGGACGAAGCAATATCGTCGGTAAACCGATGGCTCAGCTACTCTTGATGGCAGATGCAACTGTTACTGTTGCTCATTCTAAAACCGAAAATCTGGCTGAACTGGCACAAGAAGCAGATATTTTAGTCGTAGCAATAGGACGTGGACATTTTGTCACAAAAGAATTTGTAAAACCAGGTGCTGTAGTGATCGATGTAGGGATGAACCGTGATGCTAACGGTAAGCTGATCGGTGATGTGAAATTTGATGAAGTGGAGCCTATTGCAGGCTGGATCACTCCTGTGCCAAAGGGTGTAGGGCCAATGACTATCACGATGCTGATGTATCAAACCGTAAAATCTGCCGAAGCTTTTGGAGCAGGTGAATAAATGGCACAAGAATATTTAACTGTCACTACATTAACGAGGTATTTGAAACGTAAATTTGATGCCGATCCTTATTTAGAACGAGTATATTTAACAGGCGAAATATCGAATTTCCGTTTACGCGCCAATGCCCATCAATATTTCAGCTTAAAAGATGATCATGCAAAAATATCTGCTATTATGTTCAAAGGTGCATTCCAAAAATTACGATTCCAGCCAAAAGAAGGAATGAAAGTCCTTGTTGTTGGGCGTATTTCACTCTATGAAGCGGGAGGTTCGTATCAAATCTATGTAGAGCACATGGAGCCTGATGGAATAGGTGCTTTATATCAAGAATTGGAAGAACGAAAAGAAAAGCTGATGAAGGAAGGCCTTTTTCAAGGTCCTAAAAAAATGTTGCCACGTTTCCCAAAGCGAATCGCGATCCTTACCAGTCCAAGCGGAGCGGTTATCCGCGATATCATCACGACGGTGAAAAGAAGGTATCCAATTGTCCAATTGGTTTTGTTCCCAACCGTTGTACAAGGGAATCAAGCAGCGGACAATGTTGTCAAGAATATCCGACGAGTAGAAGAGATAGGTGATTTCGATACAATGATCATTGGTCGTGGAGGCGGATCGATTGAGGATTTGTGGCCGTTTAATGAAGAACGGGTTGCCCGAGCGATTTATCAAGCCAATACGCCGGTGATTTCATCTGTGGGACATGAAACAGATACCACGATCGCTGATTTAGTAGCAGATGTTCGGGCTGCTACTCCAACAGCAGCTGCAGAATTAGCTGTTCCTGTTTTGTCAGAAGAGTTGATGCGCATTCAAGAACGGCAAGCTAGATTGCAGCAGGCGTTTGTACGCCAGATCCAGCGTAAACAAGAACGGTTCGAGCGTGCTCGACGTTCCTATGTCTTTCGGCAGCCTGAAAGATTGTATGAAGGTCAGACCATCAAATTAGATCAATTGAAACAGCGATTATATCAAGCTACACAGCAGATTTATCATGCAAAAGAAAAGCAAACGATCGCGTTAAGCCACCAATTGGAACAAGTGGCTCCGCTTTATCGAGTCAAAGCAGCTCGCCAAGAAACTGCTTATCTAGAAAAACGTTTAGAAGAGAAAATCCAACAATATATGAAACAACAGCAGCAGCGTTTTGCTCAAGCTGTTCAATCTCTTGATTTGTTGAGTCCATTGAAAATCATGGGAAGAGGCTACAGCTATACGACGTTAAATGATCAAGTAGTAAAAAGTGTCTCCGAGATTCATCAAGGGGATTTGCTGACGATCCATTATCAAGATGGAATCGTTAAAGGACAAGTACAAGAGATAGACAAAGGAGAATAAAAATATGGAAAATCCAACTTTTGAAGAGTCACTGCAAGAATTAGAAAAAATCGTCATGCAGCTAGAACAAGGAGACGTTCCATTAGAATCAGCTCTAGATTCGTTTAAACGAGGAATGGAATTAAGCAAACATTGCCAAGATACCTTAGCTAAAGCAGAAGAAACCTTGACGAAAATGATGACAGAATCAAATGAAGAAGTTGATTTTGACGGAAACGAGGAAAGCTGAGATGAGATTAACTGACTTTTCAGCTATTCATCTACCTGCTGTAGAAAAAGAAATCTTGTCTTTTTTAGATGAACATACGACGGATAGAGCACTCTGTGATGCGATGACTTATTCAGTGAAAGCAGGTGGAAAAAGAATCCGTCCCTTATTACTTTTAACGGCTGTTGCTTCCTTTGATGAGCCTATCGATGTTCCCGTCTATCAAGTAGCAGCTGCTTTAGAAATGGTGCATACGTATTCCTTGATCCACGATGATTTGCCTGCGATGGACAATGATGATCTTCGAAGGGGAAAACCTACCAATCACAAAGTATTCGGCGAAGCGTTAGCTATATTGGCTGGAGATGGTTTACTGACAGGCGCATTCCAGCTGATCAGTATGGCACACTTGGGTCATTCTCCTAAGCTTCTGTTGCTTCAGCAATTAGCTGTTTGTGCGGGATCACAAGGTATGGTGGCTGGACAAGCTGCAGATATCGAAGGCGAATCGAAAAAGCTTTCGTTAGAGGAATTAGCATTTATTCATGAAAGGAAGACAGGGCGTTTGATTCGTTATGCTTTGCTAGCTGGAGGTATATTAGCGAAGCAACCTGAAGAAATCTTATTGCTACTTCAACGATTAGCCGAACATTTAGGGTTGGCTTTCCAGATAAGAGATGATCTACTTGATGTGATTGGTACAACGAAAACATTAGGGAAAACAGCTGGTAAAGATGAACGTATGGAAAAAAACACTTACCCGCGTTTATTAGGCCTAGAAAAGACACGTGAGGCATTGGAGATTGAGTTGTTATCCGCCAATAAGATCATAGACAAATTAGAAGAGGACGTTTTTTCTTTTGATGGCGGGATGATGCGCCAGATGCTCAAGCAATTTGATGTGGAGAAATGAGGGAAAGAATGGAAAAAGAACGCGTAGATGTATTAGCGGTCAAACAAGGATTATTTGAAACAAGAGAACAAGCCAAACGTTCAGTTATGGCTGGTTTGATTTACAACGAAAAAAACGAGCGGTTTGATAAACCGGGAGAAAAAATTCCAGTAAGTAGTGAATTAAGAGTCAAAGGTAAAAAACTTCCTTATGTTTCTCGGGGTGGATTAAAATTAGAAAAAGCGCTCAAAGCATTTGATCTATCTGTTGAAGGAAAAACATTGTTAGATATCGGTGCTTCCACTGGCGGATTTACTGATGCAGCTTTGCAAAATGGCGCAAAAATGAGTTATGCTTTAGATGTCGGTTACAATCAGCTAGCTTGGAAAATCAGACAAGATCCTAGAGTCGTCGTAATGGAAAGAGTGAATTTTCGTTATGCAAAACCCGAAGACTTTACCTTAGGAATTCCAGAAGTTGCTGTTATCGATGTTTCTTTTATTTCACTAAAACTGATGCTGCCTCCATTACATGCTATTTTAAAAGAAGAGGGAGAAGTGATTGCCTTAATCAAACCCCAATTCGAAGCAGGCAGAGAAGCTGTAGGGAAAAACGGAATTGTTCGTGACGCACAGACCCATCAAAAAGTTTTAGAAGACATTTTGTCATTTGCGGCACAAGGTGGATATGATGTGCTGGAAGTAAGTTATTCTCCGATCACGGGGGGAGAAGGAAATATCGAGTTCTTGGCTCACTTGAGGAAAGTACCTGAAAGCGGCACGATCAGTCCAGCTATTAATATGGCAGAAGTGGTTTCAAACGCACACGAACAGTTTGACCATAAATAAATTGTAACTGTGAAAATCAAGTGAGAAGTATTCGGATTCTTCTTTATTATACCAAGGAAATAAGCTATCATTGGTTAAGAAGAATAAGCTAAGGAGCGAAGACGTAATGAGAAAAAAAGATCGGCATCGTTTGATTACTCGATTGTTGAGTGAGCAAGATATCCGAAAGCAGGAAGAATTTGTTGAAATCCTGAAAAGCAAAGGAATATCTGTTACTCAAGCTACGATTTCCAGAGATATAAAGGAACTGAAACTGATTAAGGTACCGGCCTCAGATGGCGGCTACCGTTATAGTATACCAGCTGAAACAAATGAAGATGTAAATACTAAATTGGAAAAACTGTTAAAAGACGCTTTCGTAGCAGTTGACCAAATGGAAAAATTTGTTATTTTGAAAACTTTGCCGGGGAATGCTTCGGCAGCAGCGAATTTGATCGATAAGCGCTACAAGAAAGAATTATTTTCGATTATCAATGATGACGATAATGTTTTGATGATTACACGAACTGAAGACCAGGCAGTTTTACTAAAGAAAGACTTCCTGCATTACCTTTAAGTTGAGGAGCGAATGTGATGCTACAAGAAATCAGTATTACTAACTTTGCGATTATTCCGGAATTGCGGCTTTCTTTTCACGAAGGAATGACCGCGCTGACCGGAGAGACTGGTGCGGGTAAATCCATCATTATCGATGCTTTAGGTTTGTTAGCAGGAGGAAGAGGTTCAAGCGATTATATACGTCAAGGCGCAGAAAAATGCATTCTTGAAGGATTGTTTGAACTTCCGAAACAAGAAGGATTCTCTGAATTGATGGTTGAATTAGGTATCGAAACGGATGAAGACAATCTGATTGTTCGACGGGATATGTCGTTGACTGGAAAAAATGTTTGCCGAGTGAATGGTCACATCATCACGCTAGCCAATCTAAGAAAAATCGGTAGTTATTTAGTGGATATCCAAGGGCAAAACGAACATCAGGAACTGCTCCAGCCTGAATCACATCTTGCTTTATTGGATCGTTTTGGAGATGCAGCTTTCCAACAGAAGAAAAAGAGTTATCAGCAAGAATATACCTCTTATCGTGAGCTGGAAAAAAGGGTACGAAAAGTGCAGCAAAATGAAAAATCCTATGTTCAGAGAATAGATATGCTTCATTTCCAGCAAGAAGAAATAGCTGCTGCTGATTTGCAAGTCGGAGAAGAAGAGAAATTAAAAGAAGAAAGAGAAAAACTTAGCAATTATCAAAAAATTGCTGATGGATTAGCTGCAGGCTACGGAGCACTGACGAATAATGAACAAAACAGTGTAGATGGTGTTGGCTTGGCCGTTGCAGAATTGCAAGGCATCGCACATCTAGATGTGGAGTATGAAGCAATTTATGAAAATATCCAAAGTGCTTACTATTTGCTACAAGATGCAATCGGCGACATGAGTCGTCAAATCGATTTGTTGGAGTTAGATGAGAGTCGTTTAGAAGAAGTGACGCAACGTTTAGAATTAATCCGACAGTTGAAACGCAAATATGGCGAATCCATTGAGTCGGTATTGGCTTACTATGACGAAATCACCGAAGAGCTAGCTTCTTCTGATTTTTCAGAAGGTCAATTGGACAAAATGAAAGAGGAACTAGAGCAAAAAGAGCTTCTACTTCAGCAACAAGCCGCAGATCTTCATGAAGCGCGTAAAAAAATCGCAAAAGAATTGGAAAAATCCATTCTGCATGAATTAAAAAGTCTGTATATGGAAAACACTGAGTTTGAAGTACGTTTCCTAAAAGAAGAAAACAGACAATTGAATCATGATGGGTTTGACCAAATCGAATTCTACATTACGACCAATCCAGGAGAGCCGCTGAAGCCTTTAGTGAAAGTCGCTTCTGGTGGCGAATTATCTCGGATGTTACTGGCTTTGAAAACTATTTTTTCTTCTGAGCAAGGTGTGACAAGTATTATCTTTGATGAAGTGGATACAGGTGTAAGTGGAAGAGTTGCACAAGCCATCGCGGATAAAATTTCTCAAATATCGAAATACTCTCAAGTTTTGTGCATCACTCATCTGCCGCAAGTCGCCGCAGTCGCCGACTATCAATATTATATCGTGAAAGCAGTGATTGATGGTCGTACGCAAACATCTGTTTCAGAATTGAAAACAAAAGAAAGAGAAGAAGAAATTGCACGTATGCTAGCTGGGAGTGAGATTACAAAGCTGACACTCGAACATGCAAAAGAACTATTGCAACTCGCAAAAAGGACCTGAGCCACTGTAGTGGTTCAGGTCCTTTTTAGCAGCTGATAGCTATATTTTATTTTTTACATGACACTCATGACAGCAGTCAATACAACAGACCCAATCGTTAAAATCAGCATCGTCCAAATGACAAATTTTGTTACTTTAGCAAAAGTACTTGTTTGTTTTTTTTCACGCATTGTTTTCAACCTCGTAATTAATTAGTTAATCCAAGTGTACAATCTTTTTGTCTTTTCTACAAGAGGTCTTTTTTATAAAAACTTCCCTTTTTTTAAATAATAGGTAGTTACGATACAAATAAATAATGTTAATAGAACTAGCCAGATAAACGCATCATCTCTTTCAGCAATGGGTAGCTTGATGTTCATCCCATAGATACTTCCGACGATTGTTGGTATAGTTAATATAATCGTTAAAGAAGTTAAAATTTTCATAATATTATTCAAATTATTCGATACGATTGCTGAAAAAGTCTGATTCATTTGTTCTACTAGTTTTAATTGAATGCGAGAAGTAGTCATTGCTTGCTCTGTTTCTACCAATACATCACGCAGATGGTTTTTCAACGCATGATTTTCTTGGAAAAGTTTATTTTGCGCTAATTCTTTCAATGCATCTAAATTAGCAGAAGTCGCTTCTCTGAAATAAACAAGGCTTTTTTGGATATCCATGATTTGATAAAGTTGTTTGTTTTCAGTTGATACTTGAAGTTTGGCTTCCAAAGTATCGCATTGAGATTGAAGCGTAGCTAAATAACTGTTATAAGACAGTGTAACCTGCCAGATGAATTGAAAGAAGATATTGAGATTGGGTGAAACATCGCTTTTTGGAAAGGTTTGACTAAAGACTTTCTTTAAAAATAGTGGTTCATGATTCGTAATTGTGATAAGCTTCTTTTTGGGCGTCAAAATGATAGAGAGCGGGTATGTATCCACTTGAAAATAACCGCTAGGGCTTGTTTTAGCAAACGGATATTGCAACAATAATAACGCTGGTTTTGTCAACTTTGATTGATTGAATTCTTCTGTACGGGAATTTTCTGCATCGTCCAGTATGGAAGTGATGTAATCTGACGGAATTTCAAATTGATGTGTCAGCTGATGAATCTCTTCTTGATTGGGACGTTCTACACAATACCAGATTGTTTGGTCAGTTTCCTTTCCGGTATTACGCAGTTTCTCATTATCTAATGTAAAATATTTAATCATGATTTTCCTCCTGTTGCCTGTTTCTTTTATTATAACGGATAGGGAATTGGAATACATGGAATGTGTTTGTAAGATATAGAATATAACTGCATAAATTTAAATAAAATGAAACAGTTGTGTAAAGTATATACAGTATACTTGAAGCAACGATAAAAAAGGAGTTTACGTTCATGGGCACATTCACACCACTTATCTTGTTTTGGTATATTTACCCGGTAATCGTTTTGTTTGGTTGCCAATTTCTTGTAAAATTATTTTCGTTAAATCGTCGTTTTAAAATAAAAGCCCCTGATTTGGCGATTCCTTTTTTGTGGGGCGGTATGCATGCGTTGTCTAGAAACACAGCGACAATTTCTATCCTGCCGTTTTTCTTTATTTCTGTTTTACTAATGGGCATCTGTATTGCTGTTTTTCAAGCATATTATTATGAAGAAATCATTTATCCGCGTTATTTCAAGATGACTTGGCGTTTGGTTTTTCTGCTGACGATCGTCTTGTACGCGGTCTTGATCATTGTGAATATACTTTCTTACCTATGAAAAAAGCAGAAAAGCTGTAAAAAGTCTTTTAAAAGGCTTTTTGCAGCTTGATTCTTAAAAAAATGTTTATGAATAAAAAAAGTTGTTCCCGGATTTCCTAGAAAAGGTGGTAGAAAGTGGGGGATTGTGGTAGACTAATTTTAGTTAGTGGAGGAATGGGGGGCTTTCAATGTTGATGGGTGAATTCCAACATAATATTGATGCAAAAGGACGTTTAATCGTTCCCTCAAAACTTCGTGAAGAACTTGGCGAAAAGTTTGTTCTGACACGCGGATTGGATGGTTGTCTTTTCGGCTATCCGATGAGCGAATGGGAAAATCTGGAAGCTAAGCTGAACGAAATGCCGTTGGCTAAAAAAGACGCACGTACATTTGTGCGATTCTTCTATTCGGCTGCCACTGAATGCGAACTTGATAAACAAGGACGGATCAATATACCAAGCACGTTAAGAAATTATGCAGCTTTGACAAAAGGGTGCGTAATCATCGGTGTATCTAACCGAATTGAAATTTGGGATGAGACACGATGGGAAGATTTTTCTGCAGAAGCAGAAGAGAATTTTGACGAAATTGCTGAAAATATGATTGATTTCGGACTATAAGAATAGGAAGAGGCTGACTAATGACTGAAACATTTCAACACTATACAGTCATGTTGAAAGAAACGGTAGATGGATTGAACATCAAACCGGATGGCGTTTATGTAGACTGTACACTCGGCGGTGCCGGACATAGTGAATATTTATTGAGCCAACTAAGTTCTAAAGGGCACCTGTATGCGTTTGACCAAGATCAAAAAGCAATCGATCACGCCAAGCTGCGTTTGGCTTCTTATGTCGAACAAGGGATGGTCACATTTATCAAAGCGAATTTCAGAGAATTAGAAGAACGCTTGAGTGAGTATGTAGATAAGGTAGACGGTATTTTGTATGACTTAGGGGTTTCCTCTCCTCAACTAGATGAAGCAGAACGTGGATTTAGTTATCATCAAGATGCACCCTTGGATATGCGTATGGATCAGTCAGCTCCTTTATCCGCTTATCACGTAATTAATGAATATTCCTACCATGAATTAGTAAAGATTTTCTTCCGCTATGGCGAGGAGAAATTTTCCAAACAAATTGCTCGTGAAATCGAACGAGTACGAAAAACAAAACCAATCCAAACAACTGGTGAGCTTGTCGAAATCATTAAACAAGTCATCCCAGCTCCCGCAAGAAGAAAAGGCGGGCATCCTGCAAAAAGAATTTTTCAAGCTGTGCGGATTGCAGTAAATGACGAACTTGGTGCCGAAGAGGCCTCTTTAGAACAGGCAATCCGGTTATTGAAAGTCAATGGAAGAATCAGTGTGATTACATTCCACTCATTAGAAGACAGAATTGTCAAAAGTATGTTTAAAGAATATAGTACGGTACAAGATTTACCACCGGGACTTCCTGTCATACCTGACGAATTTCAACCGGAACTGAAAGTCATTACTCGTAAACCAATCCTTCCTTCAGAGGAAGAGTTAGCAGAAAACAATCGATCACGCAGTGCAAAGTTACGTATTGCAGAAAAAATAAGAATGAAAGAGGAGTAGAATGATGGCAGAATTAAAGAAAATGCAAGAGTACGAATATGATTTACCTGAATTGGTGGATCAGCCAGAACAACAAATGCCAGATTCTTCTTCGAATCAAGAAATCATTCTTCCACAATCACCAGCAAAACGATTGAAGCAGATTTCTGCTTTGGAAAAAATTGCTGTGGCAAGCGTGGCGATTGCTATTGTTGCTTTGTGTGTTTTAACAGTCATGTTGCGTACAAATATCAGCGGAGCTGAAAAAGAAATCACGTCAATACAAACAGAAATCAATGATAAAAAGCAAGAAAAAACGAGTTTAGAACAAGAAAAAAATGAACTTTCTCGTACTGAACGGATTAAACAAATCGCAGAAGAAAAAGGATTGTCTATTAACGACGACAATTTAAGGAAAGTGAAGTAAATGAGTCTTAAAAATAAAATTCGGCGGTTTTTGGAAAAGAAAAATCTAAATCCGATGAACAATCGCAAAAAAGTAGGTATCATTTTATTTGCTACGAGTATTGGATTGTTCTTTTTATTTGCCGTCCGTTTCTCGTATATCGTTATTGGAGGTCATGTTGCTGGTACCTCATTAGCTGAAAAAACAAAACAGTTGTACCAAGGAAGTGAAGTAGTAAAAGCAAAAAGAGGAACGATTTATGATCGTAACGGTGTGGCGCTCGCAGAAGATGCCTCCTCTTATTCAATTAAAGCGATACTCTCAAAAACATATACTTCTGGGGATAAAAAACTGTATGTCGAAGAAAAGAATTTTGATAAAATAGCAGAAATCCTGCATAAGAATCTTTCTATAGACAAAAAAGATGCACTGAATATTTTAGAAGACGGCGCAAAAAAAGAGCTGTATCAAGTTGAATTTGGTAGCTATGGGAAAAATATCTCCCAAGAAACCAAGCAAAACATCGAAGCAGATATGAAAAAAGAAGGTGTCGCTGGTCTTTACTTTGTCGACCATCAGGCTCGGATGTATCCAAATGGCGTCTTTTCTTCTCATTTTATCGGATACGCAGTACCAGACAAAGATGAGAATGGCTTAGTAGGTAAACTAGGTTTGGAGTCTGCTTACAATGATATTTTGAGCGGTAAAGATGGTAAGATTATTTATCAAAAAGATAATTTTCAAAATCCTCTGCCAGGTACAGTAGCAGAAGAAGAAAAAGCTGTCGATGGACAAGATATCTACACGACTTTGGACAGTAGACTACAAAGTTATTTGGAAACACTGATGGATCAAGTAAATGAAGAATATCAACCGGAAGAATTGACAGCAGTCTTGATGAAAGCAAAAACTGGAGAGATTTTGGCGATGGGGCAGCGTCCTACTTTCAATCCCGAAACAATGGAAGGTTTGACTGGAGAAGATGCTATCTGGCGTAATTTCTTGGTACAAGATAGTTATGAGCCAGGATCAACCATGAAAGTTTTCACTACTGCAGCCGCTATCGAAGAAGGAGAATTCAATGAGAATGAAACCTTCCAATCTGGAAAAATCCAAGTAGAAGATGCGACGATCAATGACCATGACTTTGGTGAAAAAGGTGTGCTGACCATGCGTCAAGCTCTTTCATGGTCAAGTAACGTCGGGATGGTCATACTGGAACAGCGATTAGGCGGACGATGGTATAATTATTTACAAAAACTAGGATTTGGACAAAGTACCCATTCTGGATTAGATGACGAAGTAAATGGTGCTTTGCCTACATCAAATATTGTCGACCGAGCAATGAGTGCTTATGGACAAGCGGTAGGTGTGACGAATTTCCAAATGATGAAAGCTTTCACTTCTATTGCGAATAACGGTACAATGATTCAACCTCGATATATCAGCAAAGTAGTGGATCCTCAAACTGGAGAAGAGCGAACAACTCAAACAGAAGTTCTAGGTCAACCTTTTTCAAAAGAAACAACAGAAAAAGTCCGTGAATATATGAGAGATGTTGTCGAAAGCGAAAACTACGGTAGTGCTTATGGTGTATATAGTGTACCTGGATACAATGTATCGGCAAAAACCGGAACAGCCCAAATCGCTTCTGATACAGGGGGATATCAAACAGGAGATACAGCCTACCTGTATTCGATTGTGGAGATGGTTCCTTCTGAAGATCCAGACTATGTCTTGTATCTAACAATGAAACATCCTAAGACATATGATCGAATGGCTTTGGCTAAAATCGCAAATCCATTGATGAAACGGGCAATGGATTTTAAAGAAACTGAAGAAGATGCGGATACAGAAACCAAAACAGAAAAAGTATCCGTAGCCGATTATCGTAATCTAGAAGCAGATGTTGCAGCAGCGGATGCTCAAAAAAGCGGACTGCAACCTGTCGTTATCGGTAACGGGAAAAAAGTACAAAAACAATCTACTGCCAACGGTGATCAGTTGATCTCTGGAGAAAAACTGATTCTATACACTGGTGGCGACAAGCTGATGCCTGATGTAACGGGATGGTCAAAAGCAGATATCATGAAGCTAGGGAAAATCCTTGGTATCGAAGTTAGTTTTGATGGGGATGGTTATTGTGTCAAACAAGAACTTGCTCCATATGAAAAAATCACAAAAGACAAACTTAATTTTACTTTAGAAGAATAAGAAGAGAAATAGGAGAGAAAAGAGCATGGAATGGACACAAGCATTGATTCCCATTGTCAGCAGTTGTGCAATGACGATTGCCGCAATGCCGCTATTTATTGGTTACTTTCAAATGAAAAAGCAAGGTCAGGCGATTCGCGAGGAGGGACCAAAGTGGCACAATATCAAAGCCGGAACTCCTACAATGGGCGGCTTAGTGTTTCTGATTGGCTCTATTTTGACAGGGATTTGGGTTGGAGCTTGGCAAAAACAGCTGACTCCTACTCTTTTCATCTTGCTTTTTGTATTAGCATTATATGGAGTAATTGGGTTTCTTGATGATTTTATAAAGATCTTCAAGAAAAGAAACATGGGGCTGAACTCGAAACAGAAACTGATTGGACAGATTCTAGGGGGAATCATCTTTTATCTTGTTTACCGTTCTGAAGGCTATCCAGGTGTATTGAATTTCTTTGGGCTGGATCTGCCTTTAGGAATCATTTATGGGATTTTCGCTATTTTCTGGCTTGTTGGATTTTCAAATGCGGTCAATCTGACGGATGGTATCGATGGATTAGTTGCTGGCTTAGGCAGCATCTCTTTTGCAGCTTACGGTCTGATTGCTTGGCATCAGCATCAGTATGATGTATTAATCATTTGTCTCAGTGTCTTAGGTGGTTTACTTGGATTCTTCGTCTATAACCGGAAACCTGCCAAGATTTTTATGGGAGATGTCGGTTCATTAGCTTTGGGCGGACTTTTAGCGGCAATTTCTATGATGCTGAACCAAGAGTGGACATTGCTTTTGATTGGCTTGATTTATGTTATGGAAACTGCAAGTGTGATGCTTCAAGTTACATCCTTTAAACTTACGGGAAAACGAATTTTTAAAATGTCTCCAATCCACCATCATTTTGAAATGTGCGGATGGTCGGAGTGGAAGATTGATACAGTTTTTTGGTTGATCAGCATTGCGACTTCATTGATCACATTATGGATCGTTTGGTAGGAGATGACGGGAAATGAAAAAAATATCAACATATGAAAATAAAAAAGTGCTTGTCTTAGGACTCGCAAAAAGCGGAGTAAGTGCGGCCAAATTATTACATGAATTGGGCGCACTTGTCACCGTTAATGACGGAAAACCTTTTGATGAAAATCCGGAAGCACAAGAATTGCTTTCTTTAGGGATAAAAGTAATAACAGGTAGTCATCCAATCGAATTGCTAGATGAAGAATTTTCGTTGATGGTCAAAAATCCTGGGATTCCCTACAGCCATCCTTTAGTAGCAAAAGCCCAAGAAATGGGTATTCCGGTAATTACGGAAGTGGAGCTAGCTTACGAAGTAGCGGAATGCCCAATTATTGGGATTACAGGAACGAATGGAAAAACCACGACAACAACGATGACTGGACTACTACTGAATGCAGGCGTAGACAAAGGAGTTGCACGTCTAGCAGGAAACATTGGGTATCCAGCAAGTGGTGTCGCGCAAGAAGCGACACCAGAAGATAAAATCGTGATGGAGTTATCTAGTTTTCAACTCATGGGAATCACAGATTTCCATCCTCATATAGCGGTGATCACCAATATTTATGAAGCACATATTGATTATCATGGGACAAGAAAAGAATACGTTAAAGCTAAATGGAACCTTCAAAAAAATATGACAGCTGAAGATTATCTGGTTCTTAACTGGAATCAGTCAGAACTACAAGAATTAGCGCAAAGAACAAAAGCACGCGTCCTGCCTTTTTCGACAAAAGAAGTGTTGGAAGACGGTGTGTATGCTGACGATCACGCAATTTATTATAGAAAAGAAAAAATAATGGAAATCTCTGAACTTGGCGTACCAGGTACGCATAATGTAGAAAATGCGCTAGCTGCAATTACTGTAGCAAAATTGTATGGTATATCAAATGAAGCTATACGACAAACGTTGCATTTATTCCATGGCGTGCCACATCGTACGCAATATGTAGGAGAGATCCAAGGCAGAAAATTTTATAATGATTCAAAAGCAACCAATATTTTAGCGACTAAAATGGCTCTAAGCGGATTTGAAACGGCTAAGGTCGTGTTATTGGCAGGCGGATTAGATAGAGGAAATACATTTGATGAATTAGTTTCTTCAATAAAAGGAATCAAAGCAATGATCGTATTTGGTCAAACAAAAGAAAAATTGATTGATGCTGGAAAAAAAGCTGGCATCGAGACGATAGTAACAGCCGATTCTGTAGAACAAGCAGTTCCTTTAGCATTAGAAAACAGTACAGATGGTGATGTGATTTTATTATCACCAGCGAATGCCAGCTGGGATCAATACCCTAATTTTGAAACTAGAGGAAACCGATTCATGGAAGCTGTGAATCAATTAAAATAGAAAAAGTAGAAGCGAGCGATAAAAAATGAAAATTTTGGTTACAGGCGGAGGAACGGGAGGACATATTTATCCAGCTCTTGCCTTTGTCAACTATGTGAAGACTCAAGAACCGAATGCTGAATTCATGTATGTGGGAGCAAAACGTGGTTTAGAAAATAAAATTGTCCCTGATACAGGAATGCCTTTCCATACTTTGGAGATTCAAGGCTTTAAACGAAAAATTTCCATGCATAATATCAAGACAATCCGATTGTTTCTTAAGAGTATCCGTCAAGCAAAAAAAATCCTCAGTGATTTTCAACCAGATATCGTTATCGGTACTGGAGGATATGTTTCCGGAGCGGTAGTGTATGCTGCAGCAAAAATGGGAATTCCAACTATTATCCATGAACAAAACAGTGTACCAGGTGTTACCAATAAATTTTTAAGCCGATATGTGGATCGGATCGCTCTTTCATTCAAAGATGCGGCTCCTTTCTTTCCTGAAAACAAATCAGTCCTTGTAGGTAATCCTCGAGCACAAGAAGTAGCAGATACTAAAAAATCAGATATTTTGAAAACATTTGGGTTGGATCCAGAAAAGAAAACAGTCTTGATTTTTGGCGGCAGTCAAGGAGCACTTAAAATCAATCAAGCGGTATCGGTTTTTTTAAGTGAATATATTCCTTCCTCTTATCAAGTCTTATATGCTACAGGAGAAAGATATTATGAAGAAATCCTAAATAAAATAAATCCTGAAATACAAAACATTAGTGTCCAGCCTTACATCAAAAACATGGCAGAAGTCATGGCTTCGAGCGATCTGCTGGTGGGACGTGCTGGTGCAACTTCAATCGCAGAATTTACAGCTTTGGGGCTTCCGGCAGTGTTAGTTCCCAGTCCATATGTTACGAATGATCATCAGACTAAAAATGCAATGAGTCTTGTTCATGCAGGAGCAGCAAAAATGATTGCGGATAATGAGCTAACGGGTGAATCACTAAGTCAGACAATTAACGAAATCATGGATGACGAAGAATTGCAAAAGCAAATGTGCCGAGCTTCTAAAGAACAAGGCATCCCTGATGCTTCAAAACGTCTTTATGACGTAGTGAATCAAATAATCAAAAAATAAAGGCGGTGGTCTTAGTGAGTAAGAAAAAAGAACCTAAAAAGTTGTCTCATTCGTCTTCTGATGAAAACAATTTGACTCCTTGGCAAAAGGCTAACCGAAAATATCTGGCAGAACAAGGGATGAAAAACCAAGAGCCAAAAAAAGAAGACACACCATTAGACACACCCCTTTCAGATTCTGAAGAAGAAAGAACGGTTCAAGAGGAACAGCAAGAAAAAAGCCAGTCAGAAAGCCAGTCCGAGAAAAAAATCGAATTTTTTGAAGAGATCAAGCAAAAGAAAAACGGTGGCCCGTATAACGGTTCTTTTTTGAATCGACTCCCCAATTTAAAAAGTCAAAGGCACAAAGTACTGTTTCGTCGGTTAGCATTGATTATTACTGTATTGGGCATACCGCTGATTTTTTTAATCTATTATGTTTCTCCTTATAGCAAGCTACAAGCAGTTGCAGTGTCAGGTAATAAGGTAGTCAACAGTCAGGAAATCATCTCTGATACCAAATTGTCATTGGGAGAAAATGTCTGGGGGCAGTATTTCGATCGATCCACTTATATCGAACGGCTAAAAAAAGCACAGCCGAGAATCGAAAAAGCAGCTATACACTTCAAAGGGATAAATGAGTTCGATTTGGATGTGACAGAATATAAAGAAATCGCTTTGATTGCAAAAGATAATCAATACTATCCAGTAATTGAAAATGGAACAGTATTAGATGAAAAAGTAGCAAATCCTACAAAAAATCTCCCTATCTTGGAAGAGTTCAAAGATTCAGCAAAAATCAAAGAATTAACAAAGCAATACAATCAGTTATCATCAGAATTGCAAAAAGCAATCTCTGAAATCAAGTATACACCAAGAGCAAGTAATAAAAACCTGATCCAATTGAACATGAATGATGGCAATCAAGTCATTGTAAATATCAATAATCTTGCGAACCAAATGAAATATTATTCGCAAGTAGCTAAAGACATGGATGAAAAAGGTGTGATCGACATGGAAGTTGGCATCTACTCATATCCTTACAGCAGTACTCAAGAAACGGCAGAATCGGACCAAGCGGAAGAAACAACTGGAAGTGAAGAAAACGCGGATCAAACAAATGGGTCAAGTGAAGAGGCAGAAACGCAAGCAGCAGATACACCTGAATCGTCTGATACAAACGGCTCATCTGATTCAAATAATTCAAGTGAAGCAAGTCAAATAGAAGACAATCCAAGTACAACTCCGTCAAGTTTAAATGAAAATTGATAAAACAACTTTAAAAAGTAAGAATGTACTTTCTAAAAACCAGTAATTTATGGTAGAATTGAAAGCAGTGAATATATCTATTAATAAGTATATTTTAAAACGGACGCTAGTTGTTCGCTTGTATATGGAATAGTAAGTAGGAGGGAATCCCATTCATGGCAAAAACAGGAATGTATGTAGGCCTTGATATTGGAACGACATCTGTTAAAGTTGTCGTGGCTGAATATATCGACAGCCAAATGAATATTATTGGAGTAGGAAACGCAAAATCAGAAGGGATTAACCGAGGCATTATCGTTGATATCGATAAAACGGTCCAAGCGATACAACGAGCAGTACGACAAGCAGAAGAAAAAGCAGGTATCCAGATCAAAGGCGTAAGTGTCGGTTTGCCAGCAAACATGCTTGAAGTAGAAAATTGCCAGGGAATGATTGCAGTTAACGGAGATTCAAAGGAAATCACCGATGAAGATGTCAGAAATGTGGCTTCTGCTGCCCTTGTTCGTTCAATACCTCCTGAACGTCAAATCGTGTCAATTTTGCCACAAGATTTTACTGTCGATGGATTCGAGGGGATCAAAGACCCTCGTGGAATGATCGGCGTAAGATTAGAAATGTACGGTCTGTTGTTTACCGGACCAAAAACGATCATCCATAACATACGTAAATGCGTGGAAAATGCCGGATTAATCGTCAATGAAATGGTGATTACTCCTTTAGCGCTGACAGAATCAATTCTTTCTGACGGAGAAAAAGATTTTGGTACGATTGTTATTGATATGGGTGGTGGCCAAACAACAACGGCTGTTATGCACGATAAGCAATTGAAGTTTACCAGTCTCGACCAAGAAGGTGGCGAATTTGTCACTAAAGATATCTCTATTGTATTAAATACGTCTTTTAACAATGCAGAAGCGTTGAAAATAAATTACGGGGATGCATATCCAGAACGGACATCACCAGATGAAGAGTTTCCAGTAGATGTAATTGGTCAGTCAGAACCAGTGAAAGTCGATGAACGCTATTTGTCAGAAATTATTTCAGCTCGTATGGAACAGATTTTCAACAAAGCAAAAGATGCATTGGACCAAATCGAAGCATTAGAGTTGCCAGGTGGCGTCGTATTGACAGGCGGAGCTGCTAGTCTTCCAGGTGTTGTGGACTTGGCACAAGAAATCTTCGGCGTAAATGTGAAACTGTATGTTCCAAATCACATGGGACTGAGAAACCCGGTATTTACAAATGTAATAAGTATCGTTGATTATTCAGCAAACTTGAGCGAAGTGTATCAATTGGCAAAAATTGCTGTTACAGGTGAAACCTCAGCAGCTCGTCAAATGGTAGTTGAACAAGAAACAACAAACACATATGAAAGCTATGAAGCACCTGAAGAAACAGTCTACGATGAGCCGGAACCAAAAGAATCCGGAGAAAATGTAAAAAATAAAATCAAGGGTTTCTTTACAAATATTTTTGATTAATTCATCCTGGGAGGAATAAGATATGGAATTCTCAATTGATAATAATATCAATGACGGCGCAGTAATCAAAGTCATCGGAGTCGGCGGTGGCGGTGGAAATGCTGTGAACCGAATGATTGAAGAAAACGTCAAAGGTGTTGAATTCATTACAGCCAACACAGACGTGCAAGCATTAAAAAATTCAAAAGCTGAAACAGTTATCCAATTAGGACCAAAATATACTCGTGGTTTAGGTGCTGGTTCTCAACCAGAAGTTGGACAAAAAGCGGCAGAAGAAAGTGAACAATCCTTACGCGAAGCTTTAGACGGTGCAGATATGATTTTCATCACTGCAGGAATGGGTGGAGGAACTGGTACAGGTGCTGCACCAATCGTTGCAGGGATCGCTAGAGAACTGGGCGCATTGACTGTTGGTGTCGTTACACGTCCGTTCACTTTTGAAGGACCTAAACGTGGCCGTTTTGCTGCAGAAGGTATCGCTCGTTTGAAAGAAAATGTGGATACATTATTGATTATCTCAAATAACCGTTTACTAGAAGTTGTAGATAAAAAGACACCAATGCTTGAAGCTTTCCGTGAAGCAGATAACGTTTTACGTCAAGGTGTACAAGGTATCTCTGACTTGATTACGGCACCAGGTTACGTTAACCTTGACTTTGCTGACGTGAAAACAGTGATGGAAAACCAAGGTACAGCATTGATGGGGATCGGTGTAGCTAGTGGAGAAGATCGCGTAGTAGAAGCAACGAAAAAAGCAATCTCCTCCCCATTGCTTGAAACATCTATTGATGGAGCGGAACAAGTACTTCTTAACATCACAGGCGGTTTGGATATGACATTGTTTGAAGCACAAGATGCTTCAGATATCGTAGCAAATGCAGCAACTGGCGATGTAAATATTATTCTAGGTACATCTATCAATGAAGAAATGGGCGATGAAATCCGCGTGACGGTCATCGCAACAGGTATCGATGAATCAAAAAAGGAGCGCAAGTCTAGCCGTCCAGCTAGACAAGCACAAATGCAATCACCTGCTCAAAAGACTGTATTAGATATGGATCAAGCTAAACCAACTTCTGCAGAAGAAGAAAACAGTTTTGGCGATTGGGATATCAGACGTGAACAAAATGTTCGTCCTAGAGTTGATGATTCCAATTTTGACAATATCGAAAAAAAAGAATTTGATACATTCAACCGCGAAGAAACAAAATCTCATGGCGATGATGAATTAAATACGCCACCGTTTTTCCGTCGTAAAAAATAAAGGAGAGGAAGAGCACATGATTGCTGACAACTTGCAGAAAATCAAGCAAGAAATTCAGGATTCGTGTGCTCTTGTTCATCGTGATCCGAAAGAAGTTACATTAGTAGCTGTAACAAAATCTGTTGAATCAGCTCAAGCTGAAGAATTGGTCAGAGCTGGCGTTATGAATTGTGCAGAAAACCGAGTAGATAAACTATTACAAAAGAAACAAGATTTATTTGATTTTCCCGAAATAAAGTGGCATTTAATTGGTAATTTACAGCGCAGAAAGGTAAAATTGATTGTAAATGAAATTGATTACTTTCATGCGTTGGACAGTTTAAGATTAGCAGAAGAAATCCAGAAGCGGTTAGAGAAAGAATTATCCTGTTTTATTGAAGTAAATGTTTCTGGTGAGGAATCAAAACATGGAATTTCACCAGATGAGCTTTTACCGTTTGTGGAATCTTTAGCTGCCTGCACAAAAATCAAGGTTGTTGGGTTAATGACTATGGCGCCTAAAGAAGCTTCTGATGAGCAAATCCATAAAGTGTTTGGTACGCTGAAAGAATTGCGTGATCTTGTTCAAGCAAAAGGTTATGCCCATGCACCATGTAATGAATTAAGCATGGGGATGAGTCAGGATTTTCAAATTGCGATTGAAGAAGGTGCAACATTTATCCGTGTAGGAACAGCGCTATTCAAAGACGAATAAAGGAGGAACAAAAATGCCGCTTTTAAACAGAGGAGCAATTGCTAATTTTTTCGGATTAGCTGATGAGGAAGAGTACGAATACCAAGATTATCCTGAAACAACAAAAAAGGCTGTACAGCCAACTAAAAAAAATACAACACAGAATCAACCAACTCATTCTGTATCTGCTGCGAATACTCATGAGAAACAAAAAACGGCGACTTCACGTCCTGTAACGCATGAAAGTATTCAGCCGGCTGAAAAGAAAAAAGTAATTGAACTACATCAATCACCTACAAAAACTGTAGCAAAAGAAAGAACAGCTTCAAGAACGGCTACACAACCTAAAGCAAATCTTGCGGGAAAAATCACTGTGATGGAACCAAGAGCTTATTCTGAAGCGATGGCGATTGCTAAACGAATCATCGCTGGTGAAGCAACCTTAGTGAATTTTCATTTAGTGGAAGAAAAGCAAGCGAGAAGAATCGTTGATTTTCTAACAGGAACAGTTTATGCATTAGATGGAGATATCAAACGCGTTGGAGATGAGATTTTTCTTTGTACACCGACAGGGATGGAGATTGACAGTTCAACCGCTCAATCTTTTGCAGATGCGAATTTGTTTGATCTGTAAGAGGAGGAACTACGATTTATATTATTGCGCTATTACTTCATTTAATTCAACGGGCAGCCTATTTCTATAGCATTATCTTGATGGTATATGCTTTGCTCTCTTGGTTTCCAGGCGGTTATCAATCAGGGTTAGGACGGTTTTTAGCTAAGATCTGTGAACCGTATATCAGTTTATTCGATCGTCTGCCTTTAAGGATCGGTCCTTTGGATTTCACGATTTTAGGGGCCATTCTAATCTTGAACTTAGCCGTACAAGGATTAGCACAGATCGTTATATGGATAACTATCCATTTAGTTTATTGATTCAAGCAACAAAATCTTTATTCTCAGAATAGATAGGAGGGGAAAGTTTTGGATGCAAATGTATACCAGCACTTTCGGGCAGATGAACGTACATTTATCGACTCAGTAGGTGATTGGATTGAACAAGTTCAAGGACAATATGCGCCATATCTGACTGAATTTCTTGACCCCAGACAATCCTATATTTTAGAAACACTGATTCGGCAAAGTAGTGATTTGCGTTTCATGTTTTATGGTGGATATGAACAGGCAGAAAGAAAAAGATGTTTGATTTTCCCCGATTATTACGAACCTGTAGAGGAAGATTTTGAAACAGCATTGTATGAAATCCATTATCCTAGCAAATTTGCCAGTCTAAGTCATGGGAAAATCCTTGGGACTTTAGTGGGAACGGGTATCAAACGCTCTTACTTTGGCGATATCATCTCAGATGGCGATCGCTGGCAAGTATTTATTGCAAATGAGGTGGATCATTTTGTTGCTGCACAAGTAACAAAGATTGGAAAAGTTGCTGTACGCTTGGAACCAATCAAATACACAGAAATGATTTTGCCGAAAGACAGCTGGACACAAGAAAGAGGAACAGTTAGTTCCATGCGACTGGACAGTGTGATCTCTGAGATTTATAATATTTCCAGACAGCGGTCCAAGCAGCTGATTGAAGCTGGTAAAGTAAAAGTGAATTGGACAGAAAATACAAGACCTGATTTTGTACTTGAACTATTAGATATTATTTCAGTCAGGGGTTACGGCAGAGTCCAGATCCAAGAACTTGAGGGGAAGACGAAAAAAGAAAAGTACAGGGTGTTGTTCGGTGTATTACGTAAATAAAATAAAAAGGTGGTTTACTCATGGCTTTAACTCCATTAGATATCCAAAATAAGACATTCCCAACAAAAATGCGGGGATATAATCAAGACGAAGTAGATGATTTCTTAGATTTAGTTGTTCGTGACTACGAAGAATTGACTCAAAGAAATCGTGAATTAGAAAAAGCAGTCAAACATTCAGAAGAAAAACTTGAGTATTTCAATGAATTGAAAGATGCATTGAACCAATCGATCATCGTAGCTCAAGACACAGCGGATAAAGTAAAAACAAGTGCAAGTAAAGAATCTGAAGTGATCGTTACTTCTGCACAAAACAAAGCAGATGAGTTAGTTGCGAATGCTGAAAAACGTGCACACCAATTAACAACTGATGCAGAAGAAAAAGCAAGAAAAATCTTGACAGATGCAACAGAAAAAGCAAGACAGCTTGCGACAGAAACAGAAGATCTTAAGAAAAAGACACGAGTATTCCATCAACGTATCAGCTTGATGCTTGAATCTCAATTGGAACAAGTGAAAAGTCCAGAATGGGACGAAATTTTACAACCATTCTCTAGCTATGTGACTGACAGCCATGAAGTGATTAAAGAAGTTTTAGCAAAACAGCTTGACAACGAAAATGATACTGATGTAAACTCAGACACAGGAGTCATAGAAGCACCTATGACGGCATTTGATACACAGGCTATCGATATCTCAATCGTACCTGGTGAAAATGAAAACGAGTAGAACAGAAAAGCACTTTGTTATTCTTAAAGCGAGCCGATGAGAGTGGAAGATCGGTAAGACACTGCATCGTGAAAGATCCTCTACTTGAGACTGCTTTTCTGAAACTAGAGTAAGAAGCAGCGGCTGACCTCGTTATTGGTCACAGAGAGTTTGCATTAGATAGATGCAACTAAATTTGGGTGGTACCACGGCATGTTCGTCCCTTGCGGCTGAACATGCCTTTTTGTGTCCGGAAAATAAACGAAGGAGTGAATGGTTGAATGAAAATGAAAGAAACCTTGCAATTAGGAAAAACAAAATTCCCTATGCGTGGTAATTTGCCAAACCGAGAAGGCGAATGGCAAAAAGAATGGGAAGAAAATCAAATCTACCAAAAAAGACAAGAATTGAACGAAGGAAAACCTAGCTTTGTTCTTCATGATGGACCTCCTTATGCCAATGGTAATATCCATTTAGGGCACTCATTGAATAAAATCAGTAAAGACATTATCATTCGTTCAAAATCAATGTCTGGCTATCGCGCACCATATGTTCCAGGCTGGGATACACATGGATTGCCAATCGAACAAGTGTTGGCTAATAAAGGCGTGAAACGTAAAGAAATGTCCATGGCAGAATATTTGGAAAAATGTCGTGAATATGCACTTTCCCAAGTAGATAAGCAACGAGAAGATTTCAAACGCCTAGGGGTTGCAGGAGATTGGGAACATCCCTATGTCACATTAGACCCTTCGTATGAAGCTGCACAAGTACGCGTATTTGGTAAAATGGCTGAAAAAGGCTATATTTACAAAGGATTGAAACCCATTTACTGGTCTCCGTCAAGTGAGTCTTCTTTAGCGGAAGCTGAAATTGAATATAAAGATGTAAAATCCCCATCTATTTTTGTAGCTTTCAATGTCAAAGACGGCAAAGGCATCCTTGATGAAGATACAGCTTTCGTCATTTGGACGACAACACCATGGACATTGCCAGCAAACCAAGGTATTGCTGTAAATCCCAAATTTACGTATGTACTGGTCGAAGCTGATGGCCGTAAGTTTATTGTAGCAAAAGATTTGCTAGAAACAGTTCAAACAGAAATCGGTTGGGAAAATGTAACGGTTCTAAAAGAATTTGCTGGCCAAGAAATGGAATATATGACTGCAAGTCATCCATTCTATGACCGTGAATCGCTCGTAATTTTAGGTGACCATGTTACTTTAGACGCTGGTACTGGATTAGTCCATACTGCTCCAGGACACGGGGAAGATGACTATATCGCCGGTAGCAAATATAAACTATCTGTAGTGTCACCTGTAGACTCAAAAGGGTTGTTTACAGAAGAAGCTCCTGGATTTGAAGGAATCTTTTATGATAAAGCAAATCCTATGATTACTGATTTGTTAAAGGAAAAAGGAGCTTTGCTGAAACTAGATTTCTTTACCCATAGTTATCCTCACGATTGGCGGACGAAAAAACCTGTGATTTATCGTGCAACTCCACAATGGTTTGCATCTATCGATAAATTCCGTCAGAATATTTTGGATGAAGTAGAAAAAGTAGATTGGGTTATTCCATGGGGAAAAACACGTTTATATAATATGATCCGTGATCGCGGCGACTGGGTCATTTCTCGTCAACGTGCATGGGGAGTGCCGCTTCCGATTTTCTATGCTGAAAATGGTGAAGCAATCATCACGCCAGAAACAATCGAACATGTAGCAAAATTATTCGCTGAACATGGATCAATCATCTGGTTTGAAAAAGAAGCAAAAGAACTTCTTCCTGAAGGATTTACTCACCCAGGTTCTCCTAATGGCGAATTTACAAAAGAAAAAGATATCATGGATGTCTGGTTTGATTCTGGTTCTTCTCATGAAGCTGTTTTACGTCAACGACCAGAATTATCATTCCCAGCAGATATGTACTTAGAAGGATCAGACCAATATCGTGGCTGGTTCAACTCAAGTATCACGACAAGTGTGGCTATCAATGGCGTAGCACCATATAAATCAGTTATTTCGCAAGGATTTGCTTTAGATGGCGAAGGCCGTAAGATGAGTAAATCTTTAGGAAATATCATTGCACCAGAAAAAGTGATCAAACAATTTGGTGCAGATATCCTTCGCTTGTGGGTATCTAGTGTCGATTATGAAGCAGATGTTCGTGTATCTATGGATATCTTAAGTCAAGTGGCAGAGGTATATCGTAAGATCAGAAATACGATGCGTTTCTTATTAGCGAATACAGAAGATTTCGATCCTAAAAAAGATACTGTTTCGTACAATGATTTACGCTCTGTAGACAAATACATGACCGTACGATTGAACCAAGTAATCAAAGAAATCAGAGAAGAAGGATATGACAAATATAATTTCATGCATATTTACCGTACAGTTATGAACTTCTTGACTGTTGATCTATCGTCCTTCTACCTGGATTTTGCTAAAGATGTGGTTTATATTGAAGCAGAAGATGATTATCAACGTCGTTGCATGCAAACTGTTTTCTATCAAACAGCTGTAGCTTTGACGAAACTATTGACGCCTATCATTCCACATACGGCGGAAGAAATCTGGTCATTCCTGAAAGAAGAAGAAGCATATGTTCAGTTAAGCGAGCTTCCTGGCTATGAAGAGTTTGCGAACCAAGAGGAATTGATGGACACTTGGGCTGCTTTCATGGATTTCCGTGACAAGGTCTTAAAATCATTGGAAGAAGCAAGAAACAGCAAATTGATTGGTAAATCATTGGAAGCAAAACTAACTGTTTATCCAAAACAACAAGTTCGTGAAATGTTAAAAGCTTTGGATGCAGATATTGCACAATTGCTGATTGTTTCCCCAGACTACTTTGAAGTAATGGAAGCAGATGTACAAGTGCCAGATAATGCTGTGGTATTTGACGATGTTGCTATTACAGTGGAAAAAGCAGACGGAGAAACGTGCGATCGCTGTCGCCAAGTTCGTAAAGATGTAGGAGTAGATGAAAAACTTCCTCATCTATGCGGTCGTTGTGCAAAAATCGTTGAAGACTTCTATCCTGAAGCTGTAGCTGAAGGATTCGAAGAAAAGTAAAATAGAAAAGGGGTTGTGACATGTTTTTTGTCACAACCCCTTTTGTTATCAATCGATTAATTTTCCACGTTCGCGGTACCAGTTATCTGGTTGCCAGATCCATTCGAATCCGTCTTTTTCAAGTAGTTCGAAAGCTGCTTTAGGCCCCATTGATCCGGCTTTGTAGTTTGGAAAGTCCGGTTGTGTTTGGTCCCAAGCTTTGCGAATGACATCCACGATATGCCAAGATTGAGCGACTTCTTCCCAATGAGAGAAATTGGTTCCGTCACCATTCAACGCATCTAGCAGTAATTTTTCGTAAGCTTCTGGGCTATTTTCAACCATTTCTGCACTATTTCGAAATTCTAATTTGATTGGTTCCGTTTCAAACCCTTGACCTACTTCTTTTCCATTCAGGGATAAAGAAAATCCTTCAGTTGGCTGGATATAGATCGTTAGAACATTCGGTGGGAGTGTCGTATCGTCACATGGTTCATCGACAGATGTTTTGAATACATTAACAGGAACCTGTTTGAACACGATATTGATCCGAGTACCTTTTTCAGTTAAACGTTTTCCTGTACGCACATAGAAGGGAACACCAGACCAACGGAAGTTGTCGATAGTGAATTTTCCTGCGACGAAGGTTTCGGTCTCTGATTGAGCATCCACTTTGTCTTCTTCTCGATAACCTTTGAATTGTACGCCATCTAATTCACCTTGAGCATATTGTCCACGAACGAAGTTTTCTAACACTTCTTCTTCGTTGTAGATGCGGATTGCTTTCAATGCTTTGATCTTTTCTGTACGGATTTCTTTTTCGGAAAATGCTACTGGTGGTTCCATTGCAAGTAATGCTACAACTTGCAGAATGTGATTTTGCACCATGTCTTTCAGTGCGCCACTATGATCGTAGTAGCCCCCGCGATCTTCTACACCAAGGTTTTCACCAAAAGTGATTTGGATATTATCGATATAACGATTATTCCATTGAGCCTCAAAAATATTATTGGCAAAACGGATAGCTGATATATTTTGGATCATTTCTTTCCCTAAATAATGATCGATCCTGAAAATATCTTGCTCTGGGAATACTTCTCTGATTTGCTGATTCAATTCGAAAGCAGATTGGTAATCCGATCCAAATGGTTTTTCTATAATCAAACGATTGAAGCCATTTTTTGTCATAATGTTTTGTGATTTTAAATGAGAAACGATCGTTCCAAAAAATTGAGGTGCCATGGCCAAATAATAGACGCGATTGCCGTTTAACTGATAGTGTCCATCTAATCGGTCAGACAATTCTTTTAATGTTTGATAATGTGTTGAATCATTTACATCATGGGATTGGTAGTAAAAATGACTAGCAAAAGTAGTTGCTTCTTCATCAGAAGGATTCAATGCACGGATCGTTTCTTTGACAACTTCACGGTAGTGTTCATCGCTCCAAGGACGGCGAGCGGTCCCGATCACGGCAAAATGCTCGCCTAAATTTCCTTTTCTGTAAAGGCGGAACAAAGACGGGTACAATTTACGTTGGGCTAGGTCACCTGTGCCGCCGAATATCGTAAACAATACATTTTTTTCATTAGACATGTAGATACACTCCTTTATATTTTATCGACAAAAATCGTGCTGGCCGCCTTGAAGCTGACGGGTATTTTCTTTCTATCATTTTGGATAGTGATTGGTCCTTCATAAGCTGCGATATCAACGATCTCATACTCTTCGTTGATATTCAGGTCAATTGTGACTAAGTAATCCAACAATTCTTTTTCATCAAGCACTCGTGCAATACGCACTTTTGTACCGACAGGATAGGATTCTAGTGTTTGCCGGCGTTCTTCATGGACGACTTCCTCTTTTTTAGGAATCGATCCTCCATGAGGACAATGTTCAGGATGATTCAAATAGTTTTCTAAATGATCTGCAAGATGTTCCGAAGTCACATGTTCCAATACTTCAGCATCATCGTGGACTTCATTCCAGCTATAGTCTAAATGTTCAACTAAAAAAACTTCCCATAAACGATGTTTGCGAATCAAACTGCTAGCTTTTTGCAGTCCGCTTGCAGTCAATTGTACACCTTGATAAGGGGAATGTTCTACAAGCTCTTCTTTCACAAGTTTAGAAATCATTTCACTGACAGATGCAGCTGAGACATCTAGGCTAGATACGATTTGTTTATTGTTGACTTTCGTTGTATCTCCGCCTAGTTCTAAAATGATTTTCAAATAATCTTCTCGATTTGGTGTCATATTCGATCATCCTTTCATGGTAAAAACCATCATTAGTAAGTGTAACAAAAAAAACGTTAATTGACTATTTTTCTAAATAAAAAACAAAGGATTTTTGGACGTTTTTACAACAAAAAACGAAAGATGAGAAAGAAGACTCATACTTTCGTTTATAGATATATATTGGGAGGTGTCTATTTTTCAGATGTCAACTTATACGAGACATCTGCAGATTCATCATAAAGAGTTTGTTCGGGATAAGAAAAGACAAGATAAAAACCGTATTGATCACGTACGACTAAACGCTGTTCATCTATTTCTACCACAGATGTGCCAAGTGACTGACCGTTGATCAAAAACGTGTAATCAGATGTAATCTGTAATTGTTGTTTTTGCTGGCTATCACTGAAGAACCATGTACCTTGATACCTCGAGAGTCTTTCAGATTTTTCCGCTTGTTTTTTCTTTTTCAAGTAAATCCAACTTGAGAGAACGGCAACGAGTGAACCAAGAAAATAAATCATTTTTTTTATCACCAAATCACTCCTTTATGAGAAAATCATCGTATAGAAACATTCTTCCTTCTTTATTCCATTGTACCGAATAAAAACTAAAATTTCTCTAAGACTTTCGACTGGTTTTTTTACTGTTTTTCCACAAATTATGATAGGATACATAGTAGGAAGACAGGTGACAGAATTTGAAGTATCAGCAAGTTGAAACAGCTTTTTTTATTGACCGCCCGAATCGGTTTATTGCACATTGTATGAAAAAAGACGGAGAAATGATTATCGCGCATGTCAAAAATACAGGCAGAGGAAAAGAGGTCCTGATACCGGGCGCTGAAGTGGCTATTGTATTTGCTCCTGGACCTAAAAGGAAAACCGACTATGATTTGATTGCTGTAAAAAAGAAGGGTGATTGGTTCAATATCGATAGTCAATTGCCTAATCAGTTGGCAACTGATGGTATTTTAGACGGCACGATCCTTTTACCAGGATTAACTGGTCCATTTACAGCATACAAGCGTGAAGTAACTTATCTTCACTCCAAATTTGATATTTATTTGGAGACGGCGGCCGGACAAAAAGCATTTGTTGAAGTCAAAGGTATGACGCTTGAAAATAAAGCAATTGGTGCTTTTCCTGATGCGCCTACACTCAGAGGATTGAAACATGTTGGAGAATTAGCGTATGCCGCACAAGATGGTTATGCCGCTTATGTCTTGTTTATTGCTCAATTCGAACATCTTCATTTCGCAACGATCCATGAAGAAATGCAACCAGCGCTAGCTGATATGGTTCGACATGCGCAGCAAAGTGGAGTTCAAATCCTCGCCTATAATTGTCAAGTAACGGCAGATGAGGTAACTGTCAAGCAAGCTATCCCGTTTGATGTAGCTATCCCGTTTGAAGATCCTATACAATAGAAAGAAGGTAAAAAAATGATCAACTTAGGTATTATTGGAACAAATTGGATCACTCATCAATTTGTCCAAGCAGCTTTGAGCACAAAAAAATATGAATTGACAGCGGTATATTCTAGACATTTGGAAAAAGCACAGGAATTTGGTTCTCATTATGAAGGGGATATCGAATTTGCAACAGATTTGAAGACTTTTTTCAATATTGCTCATATGGACACTATTTATATCGCTTCTCCAAATAGTCTTCATTTTAGTCAGACTAAGCAAGCAATTTTGGCAGGTAAAAATGTGATAGTGGAAAAGCCAGCTTTTTCGACGCCAAAAGAAATGGATGAAATCATCCATTTAGCAAATGAACACAATGTGTATTTTTTTGAAGCAGCAAGAAATATCCATGAATCAGGTTTTAAAAAGATTGCCGATTACTTACCATTAAAAGACGAGATAATCGGTGCAAATTTCAGCTATATGAAATATTCTTCGCGTTATGACCAAGTATTAGATGGAGAAGAACCAAATATCTTCTCGACTCATTTCTCAGGTGGTGCATTGATGGATTTAGGTGTTTACCTTGTATATGCAACTATCGCTTGGTTTGGAATGCCAAAAGAAGTCCATTATTTCCCAAGAAAGATTTCTACTGGTGTGGATGGTCTTGGATGGGGAATCTTGCGTTATGATACTTTCGATGTATCGATCCAACCAGGTAAAATCGGTGATTCTTATCTGCCCTCAGAGATCTATTTTGACTCAGGAACGCTAGTGATGAATGGCGTCAATGCAATCGAACAAGCAGAGTTTCATGATCGGGTACACGAAGAAATCATTGACTTAGCAGTAACAGCTGCAGAAAATCCAATGGCAGATGAAGCAGAGGACTTTGCCAATGTCATGACTCATCCGAAAGATCCAGCTTGGGGATTATTGTATGAAGAGTGGATCGAGCTGGCTAGAAATGTGAACCAAGTGATTTATGATTTAAGAAAAAATGGTGGCATCAAATTCGATGCAGATAATGAGGAAGATTTTTAATGAACGAATTTGTACAAGTATTTCCCGAAAATTGGCAGAAAAATTATGAGAATAAAGGATTTATTACACCTTCTCTTATTCAACAGGCAGTTTTTCAGCCATTAAGCAATAAACAAAGCATAGTAGCTATCTCTCCAACAGGTTCAGGTAAAACACTGGCTTATCTTTGGCCGTTACTACTAAACGTGGAACCAGGTGAAGCAAGTGCGTTGGTTATCTTTGCATCTTCTCAAGAACTAGCTATTCAAGTAGCAGATGTTGCACGTGAATGGGGAAAAGACAAAGAATTGAAAGTCCAATCTTTGGTGGGCGGAGCAAACGTTAAACGACAAATTGAAGGTCTGAAGAAAAAACCAGAAATCTTGATTGGTACACCAGGAAGAATATTGGAATTGATGAAAGCTAAAAAAATAAAAGCACATCAAGTGAAAACAATGGTATTTGATGAAGCAGACCAGCTATTTGATGCGGGTAACAGCCAAATCATTGATCAGATTCTTCATCAAGCTCCGACAGAATATCAGCTAGCCTTTTTTTCAGCAACAGCAGATCGTTCCCTTGAAAGCATTGAAAAAATCACTGGGAAAACGTTTGAGACGATCGACGTGACAGCAGAAGATGATTCTCGAAAAGGCTTGAGACATTACTTTTTACGAGTGCCAATACGAAAGAAAGATGAATATTTAAGACGTCTCACTCACATAGAAGATTTTCAAGGTCTGATTTTCTTTAATCAACTGACTGAATTAGGTGTGATGGAAGAAAAATTGCTGTATAGAGGGGTACCGGTAGGAAGCCTGGCCTCTGATCAAAACAAGCTGCTCCGAAAAGCGGCGTTGGAACAATTCAAAAAGAAAAAGATCAGCGCACTTTTGACCACAGATGTGGCGGCTAGAGGTTTAGATATTACAGGACTTCCTTATGTCGTGAATGCAGAAGTGCCGTTAAGTGAAGAAGCTTACTTGCATCGTTCTGGAAGAACTGGTCGAATGGGCAATGAAGGAACAGTGATCACACTCGTACAAGATAACAATTTAAGAGATTTGAAACGACTTTTACGTCCGACAAACATAACACTTGAAGAGATTTTTCTGCACGGAGGAAAGTTACAGACGGATCAACCAATCAAAGAAGATATAGCTACTGCAGCGAATAACAAGTATACGAAATCTTTTCCTGGGAAAGAACAAAATCCAGAGCATAACAAAAACAAATCAAGAAAAAAAGTTAAAAATAAATCAAAAAAAGAGAGAAATAAAGGAGCAAGGCGCAAATAAGCGCCTTTTTATGCTATGATTATGAAAACGGGAACAAAATTGGTTGCCAGAGGAGGGATTATGTGAAAGAACGTCAAGAAGAGATCTTGCATCTATTGACAGAAAACCAACAAGGATTGACAGCAAGCGATGTAGCTGAGCGTTTGAATATTGATCGAAGCAATGCAAGCCGATATTTAAGCGAACTGTATAAGGCTCATCATATTGTAAAAACCGCTGGCCGACCAGTCGTTTACTCCTTGCCAACGGAAAAATCAAAATCTGATGAAGTACATGTCGACTCTTCTACGCAAGTGACTTTTGAAACGCTCGTTGGAGAAAATGATTCTTTAAAAGTCAGCATACAGCAGGCAAAAGCAGCGATTCTTTATCCGCCGCGGGGGCTGCATACCATTATTTTTGGAGAAACTGGTACAGGGAAGTCGATGTTTGCGGAATGTATGTATCATTTTGCAATCGAATCTGAAATGCTTTCAGCCGATGCGCCATTTGTTTCTTTCAATTGTGCGGATTATGCTCAAAATCCGCAACTGCTCTTTGGACACATCTTTGGGATCAAAAAAGGGGCTTACACTGGAGCAGCGCAAGATAGTCCTGGTCTAATCGCCAAAGCAGACGGCGGTATATTGTTTTTAGATGAGATCCACCGTTTACCACCGGAAGGGCAGGAAATGCTGTTTACTTTCATCGATAAAGGTATCTATCGTCCACTTGGAGAAAGTGCACAAGTACATGAAGCATCAGTTCAGATCATTGGGGCAACGACTGAATCTTCAGAAAGCTTCTTGACTACCTTCAACCGACGGATCCCTATGGCTATCACCTTGCCAAACCTTGCTTCTCGATCATTGGATGAGCGTTATGAGATCATCTCTCTTTTCATCAAACAAGAAGCGAACCGTTTGAATCAACGTATCGATATCGAAAAAGAAGCGATTCTTGCCTTTATGCTTTATGATGCGGAAGGGAATATCGGTCAAGTGAAACGAGACCTGAAATTAGTCTGTGCAAAATCTTTTTTACATTACCGAACGCATCATGAGAAAAAGCTGATCATTCGAAAAGAAGAACTTTCCCTTCAAGTACAAAAAGGACTACTGAAAATCAAAGAAATACCAGAACGCCTCGACCGATTCATGGACAGCAAGAGCCAGTATTTGACATTTGAACCAGGATTTGCTGATGTTGTCTGGTCACAAGATCCAGAAAGAAACATGCAAGTCTACAACGATATTGAGGAAAAAGTTACTTCTCTTTCTGAAACCGGTGTGGAGAACATCGATTTGGAGACGCTCATTTCAAAAGATGTGGATGCTTATTTTCAGACATATGTCAAAGAATTGACTAAAAGTTCAATCCCAAAAGATCTTTTGCCAGATGAAATCTGGCGGTTAACCAATCAATTGTATGATGTGGCTGAAAAACGGTTAGACCGTATTTATAATGAAAAAGCGCGTTTTGCTTTTGCTTTGCATCTGCAAAGTACATTGGATCGTGTGAGAGAAGGACATATGATTGTCCATCCAGATTTGAATAACGTACGAAAAAATTTTAAGAGGGAATTCCAGGTAGCAATCGATCTTTCGACAATCATTGAAGAAGAAGAACAAGTCGAGATTCCTTTTGATGAAATTGGCTTTATCAGTATGTTTCTTTCTATCAACTTAGGAGAAAGTGAGCCTGTTAAAGAAAACAAAGTAGATGTTCTCGTACTGATGCACGGCAGACAGACCGCTTCAAGTATGTTGGAGATGGCGCAAGAACTATTAGGAACAAAAGTAGGGAAAGCTTTTAATATGCCACTGGTTATGGAAGTTCAAACAATGTATGAAGAGGTCCTACAATATGTCAAAAATTATCAGGGGCATTTGACGAATGGGCTGCTTTTGTTAACAGATATGGGATCTTTAAACACCTTCAGTGATTTGATTTATGAAGAGACTGGCATTCGGACGAAAGCTATCACAATGACAAGTACGATGATTGTGATAGAAGCGATACGGATGGCAAGTGTTGGAAGAAGCTTAGAAGACATCTATCAAAATATTCAGCTCTCCTTTGAATCAATCGTACGTGATCAGTTCAAAGCGGAAAAATCTGAAACTTTACAGCGTAAAAAAGCCGTCATCGTGACATGTTTTACTGGTGAGGGAGTAGCTGCCAAATTGTATCAACGGATTATGCCGGTGATTAATCAAAACAAAGTAGAACTGATCCAGATGCAGTTTTTAGAACGCGAATCATTCAAAAAACACATTGATGCCTTATTGGAAGAATATGAGATCAAAGCAATTGCAGGAACGGTTGACGTTGATTATCAAAATATCCCATTTTTTTCCGCCTATGACGTTTTTGATGATGAAAAATTGAATGTTTTAAAGCGTATAGCTGATGATGAGGTTCCAACAGCTAAAATTGTTGATTCGCTTTCAGGATCATTAAGTGATGTCTTTTCTATTGATGAATTGATCCGCTCATTGCAAAAAACAGTTCAGCAGATCCAGACAGATTTGTCGATTATCGTAGAACCAGGAGTAGATACCGGGATCGTCATCCACTTAGCCTTCATGCTAGACGGATTGATCAAAAAAGAAACGCATCGGCAATTTGAGAAACTATCTATTTTCTCAAAAATTTACCGTTTGGAAATGGATATCGTTCGAGCAAACTTGATGGCACTGGAACGAAAATATCAGGTAAAAATTTCAGAAGATGATATCGCGTTTCTTACACAAATGTTTCTTGAAAACAAAATAAAAAAATAAACACACTAATCATACTGTTTACACACTGAATACCAGTGTGCGCACTATATAAAAGAGCTAAAAAGCATGAAAACGCTATTTTAGTTCTTTTTTTTTTGGCATGCTTCTTGCATTATATAAAAGTGTAAAAAAAATAAAAGGAGTGTTAAAAATGGCAAAAAAAACAATTATGTTAGTTTGTTCAGCAGGGATGAGTACGAGTTTATTGGTCACAAAAATGCAAAAAGCAGCAGAAGAAAAAGGAATGGAAGCCGATATTTTTGCTGTCTCTGCCTCAGATGCAGATAATAATTTAGAATCTAAGAATGTCGATGTTTTATTATTAGGTCCTCAAGTACGTTTCATGAAAGCTCAATTCGAACAAAAACTTGCGCCTAAAGGTATTCCGTTAGATGTCATCAATATGCAAGACTATGGCATGATGAATGGAGAAAAAGTACTTGCACAAGCAGAAAATCTAATGAAATAAATCAAGTATGCAGTTGGGGGATAACAACGTGGAAGATCAACAAAATCTAGAAGCCATCATGGGACTAATCATGTTTGGCGGTAATGCAAAGAGCGACGCAATGGAAGCGATTGCGGCTGCTAAAATCGGTGATTTTGAGTTAGCGGATAGAAAAATCGCTGATGCAGAAGAATCACTTATACAAGCACATCATGCACAAACAGACATGTTGACACAAGAAGCACAAGGAAATCATATGCAAGTGACGTTATTGACTGTTCATAGTCAAGATCATTTAATGACGTCTATTGCGTTTACTGATTTAGCGAAAGAAATCATCGAACTTTATCGTCGCGTATACAGCGAATAAATACAACTTCTTTTTTGAACGGAAGAAGAAAAATTTTTGAACGGATTTTTTATTTTGTTATAAAGAGAACTCTCTTTATATAAAAAACTTATAGGAGGAAGTAAAAAATGAACGGACTAACAAGTTGGATGGAGAAATACATCCTGCCGGTTGCCGCAAAAATCGGAGCGCAAAAACATCTAGTTGCTTTGCGCGATGCTTTTATCGGCACACTGCCCGCAACAATGGCGGGATCAGTCGCTGTAATGATCAATGCAATTATTCGAGATTTACCGCAACAGTTTAACAGTACCTACGCTGACAGTTTAGCAGCAGACAAAGGAATCTTTGCCGTATTGAATGTCATCATCGGAATCAATGGTTTTGTCTGGAACGGTACACTAGCAATCGCCGGATTGATCTTTGCCTTTTCTTGGGGGTATAATCTTGCCCGAGCTTATGGAGTAAATGATCTAGCTGGGGGGATCGTTGGTCTAGCTACCTTGATTCAAGGTATTTCCTTTGGTCCAGCATTATCAGCAGCATTAGATGTGAATGTCCCTTCAAATGTCGCAGATGCAATCAATAGTTCTGAGATTGGTGCAACGATTGCAGATGGCACACTGTCAGTTGGATTATGGGGGTGGCTAAAACTAGATCATTTGAATGGAAACGCTTATTTTACAGTTATGATCATGGGAGCAATTTCAGTCATTATTTTTTGTAAATTGATGCTTGCTAACATTACGATCAAAATGCCTGATTCAGTACCACCAGCAGTATCTAAAGCATTTGCAGCCATTTTGCCAGCGACGATTGCTTTATACGTCATTGCTATTATCAATTATATCGTAGGTCGTGTAGCTGATGGGCAACTAATCATTGATTTGGTGCAAAAATATATTGCAGAACCATTCCTAGGATTATCCCAAGGGTTGGGAGCAGTATTGATCGTCACAGTGTTTGTTCAAGTATTCTGGTTCTTTGGTATTCATGGACCAAATGTATTGGCACCAGTGCTAGAGGGAATCTGGGGACAAGCACAACTAATCAATATTGATATTTTCCAAAAAGGTTATAACGGAAAAACTGGTACACCAGCCGTGTTAGACGCAATCGAAGATGGAAAAGCTTATATGTGGGTACGTGGATCGTTCGATGCTTTTGCATGGTTTGGCGGATCAGGTGGAACGATCGTCTTACTGATAGCTATCTTGATTTTCTCTAAACGAGCGGATTATTTAACAGTAGCTAAATTATCCATTGGACCTGGTATTTTCAATATCAACGAGCCAGTGATGTTTGGTCTGCCGATCGTATTGAATGCAATCATGTTTATCCCATTCTTGGTTGCTCCAGTAATAGCAACAGCAATTGGCTGGGTAGCCACTTATCTTGGTCTAGTCGCTCCAGTATCGCAACAAGTTACATGGGTAGTACCGCCGTTCTTATTGTCATTCTTAGCAACAGGAGCGGATTGGCGAGCACCAATCGTAACGTTGGTATGTATGGTCGTGACTTTCTTGATTTGGGCACCGTTTGTCATTTCTGCAAACAAAATGGACCCTGCTGCAGGCGAACAACAATAAGATGAATCTGAGGAGCGGGACGCTTTAAGTTTCGTTCCTCATAATGAATTTTCGAGGAGGAACTGAAATGATTTCAATTGCCAGTGCAATGCAACAAGATGCAATCAAAGAATTGTTAGAAGGATACAATGAAGAAGGAATGACATTTACGTTTAAAGAAAAACAAGGAATCAAAATGTTCTTTGAAACAAGTGCAGAAGATCCGGAAGCTGCGGCTAAAAAAGCAAAGGAACTAATCAAAGCACAACCTTGGGGAACAGTCCTTTATTTTCAGTCAACAGCTGTTTAAGAAAATGGTTCAAAAAGATAGGATGGTTGATATGATAAAAAACGGTTTATTTTTATGTAGTATTGGTTCTTTGATCGTGTTGTATAGTTTGAATCCACATTCGCAAAGGTATGATTTGTATAGTATGGTCACGGGTCTTTTCCTAACAGGATTAGGGATCTACTTCTTCATGAAGGGGAAAAAAAGAGAAGAAGCAAAGGAGAAAAATAACTAATGGAAATCACAAAAAAATTAAATATTCCAGCGTCGTTTTTTTACGATAAAGTTATGGATTCTGTTCTTTTCGATGTACGTAAAGCGACCGGCAAATCAGTGACCAGAAAACAGCTGAAAAATTTGGAGTACGTCAAACAATTCTCGCAAAATAACCGGGCTCGTATAAAAATCGAAGAAGTCATTGAAAACCAGTCTTATAAGTTTCGTACATCGACAACGAAGAATGAATTCGTTGTTCATTATCAAATCAAACCAGTAGACGATTCGACCTGTGAGGTTCATTACACAGAAAAAATGGAGTCTTATGGCATGCTTCAAAAGTTGAATGATATGCTTTTAGGAACGATCTTGATGTACTTTAAGCGGAGACGTTTCAAAAAAATGCTAGAGATGATCGAAGCAACGTATTAAACCAGTGAAAAAATGGTACTATTTAGTTATTGAAAAATGAAGTAAGCTAGAAGAGATTTTTCAGAGGAAGCGAAGTCTTTCCTGAGATTCCTCACTAGCTTTTTTGTAGGAAGGGGCAGCAAAATGACAAAACAAGTAAGAGAGCTAGGGGGATCTTCGACTGAGGAAATGTTTGCTTTAGCCACATATGCATTTAATGGGGCAGATACACCTGAAAGGAGAGAACGTTTTCGTACACTTGCGGAGAATTCCTGGAATTACGGATTTTTTGATGAGGAGGATCGGCTAACAAGTCAAGTCATGGCGACTCCTTTTCCAGTGAATTTTTACGGACAAGAGTATTTAATGGCCGGTATTGGCTATGTTGCTTCTTATCCTGAAGCAAGGGGACAAGGCGGAATCAATCAGATCATGGAAAAGATCCTTGAAGATTGCCGTGATCGTAAAGTAAGCTTATCTTATCTGGCGCCATTCTCCTATCCCTTCTATCGGCGCTATGGCTATGAACAATCGTTTGATAAAATCAGTTATCAACTAAACAGTCGTGACGTGCCGTTTACCAAAAAAAAATCTGGCAAGATGAAGCGTATGAATTTCGAAGATGCAAAAGCTGCAATCAAACGAATTTATGAACAGATGCCTGAAAACCAACGAGCTGGTCTGAAGCGCGAAGACTGGTGGTATACGTATAAATTCAAGCAAAAAGGTAATTACCAGTTTGCTTTGTATTTTGATGATACTGGGGAAGCAATGGGCTATGTCGTTTACCAGCTTGCAGCGTCTTCCTTTATTATTGTGGAATGGGGATTTTTGAATCATGATGCCTTTTGCAGCCTTGTCCGCTTTGTAAGTTCCCATAACGGTGCTTTTGAAACATTTGAATATTCATGTGGCTACGGTGGCAATGATCAAAATTATCTATTAGCAAATCCATTTGCTTCTGTAACGATCACACCTTATATGATGGCGAGGATCGTAGATATTTCTTTGTTTTTGGAAAAATATCCATTTAGAAAGAAACAAGCTGCCTTTGCCCTTCAGATAGAAGAAGATCAGTATGCAAAATGGAATGAAGGAATCGTGGAAGTAACGATCGAAAATGGAAAAAACCATCTCTCAAAAGTAGAACAAACGGCATTACCGATCGTTCGCGGAAGTATCCAACATATCACACAGCTATTATTAGGATATCGTAAAGTTGAAGAGCTGGTATTCCAAGAGAGGATACAGGTGGCAAAAGAATATGAAGAAACGTTAAGCTCGATCTTGCCACAGCAACAGCCAATCCTTAATGACTATTTTTAATAAAAAACGGGTGATGACAATATTTTTGTCACCACCCTTTTGTTTTTTCATTTGGCATTTGAAGGAAAATGTTAAAGTAAATCCTCTTTTTTTGTAAATTTGAATTTTTTGTTTTCTTTTGTTTTAGGGTTTTCTTTTTTGTGGTCTTGGATTGCTTCTTTCGTAATCTTTTCCCGATTTTTTTTAGATGAATCTAAGCGTTCGGCATATACTTTTTCTTTTGGCTTATCATTCATTGGAAAGAACCTCCCTGTATTATTTCATTCTACTCCTAGTTTATCATCTGTTAAGAGCTAGTGGAAACGTTTTGCCTAACTTACAAGCTGATTTTTTAGCAGATAAGCTTGCAAGTAAAAAAAAAACAAGCTACAATTGATTTATTGAAATTGTTCCTGTAGCTCAGTAGGATAGAGCAATCGCCTCCTAAGCGATAGGTCGCTGGTTCAATTCCAGTCAGGAACGTACAAATAACCCCTGTATCCTTTGTGATACAGGTTTTTTTATTTTAAAACAACAAAAATTAAATGTTTTATAATTAAAAAAACTTCATTTTTTATTGATGTAAGGGTATAATTGTTATTGAGGGAAGGTGATAAAAAACATTTTCATTAAAACGGAAAGTAAAAAATAAAAATAAAAATGAAAGAAGGAGAAAAATTAAAAAAATGGATTCTTAGCGCTACATTGATCATTTTACTTAGGGCTTTCGCAGATGCAAGGGTAATAGAACAAAGTGGTTTTACTGGTAGGCTTGTAGCTTTTCCAAAGCTATGGAGCTAGAGCCTTTCTAGTGGACATAAGTATGTTTAACTTCTTATGCTAATCTGGACACATAATGTACAGGCGCACTACATAGAGAATCACGAAAGTGGGAGAGTACTAAGTATAGTTGATACAAACAGCACTTCACAGCTAGAATAATTGGAAAGTCAGTAGTTTTTTGTTCGATTTGAAATACCTAGTTAGTTTGAATAAGTACATAAAGAATCTTCTTATTTAGCACTTAATAAAAAATATAAAAAACATTTAAAAGAGAAATCAAAGGTTTTCTCAATCTTTGATAAAAAAGGAGGAAGTAGAAAATGAAAAAAGCAAAATTAATGCTTAGTACGATCGTCTTGACATCTTTATGTAGTGGGTTTTTAGGGACTGGGACGGTGGATGCTAGCGAACATGCTAGAAATACATATAATAATAAAGTTGTTTCACTTCGAGCTGCTAGTGACCCAACGCTTACTGTGTCACGCATACCTTATAATCCTATTCTATATTTTGAAATTTCAATGGAAAATTATAATCAATCTGACTCAACCCAACGTTGGGTAATGGAGTACAATGCAAGTGCCGGTGGTTATTATATCCGGGAGCAGATTCCGGGAAGTGTGAATCCTAGACCGCAATATATTTGGAGGGATAGCATGGGAGGAGGCCTTTTGGACTTCTCGAGTAACAAAGAGAATGTAGGGACTCTGTGGAAGTTGTATTCAGCCGGACAGAACTCGTTGGGAAATATATTTTTTATAGAAAATATGTCAAACGGGACCTATATGAGTTGGACCAGAGGAGGTCTTCTTGATCGGGCGTTGATGTCTTCTGCATTTGATTGGAATCGTGAGCAAAGATTCATTGTGCAAGTTGAAGGAGAAGTTTAAAAGATAAAAATGGAAGTACACTAATACGTTCAATCTTTTTGACTTATATCTAAAAACAATGTCCTTTATTTTAAGGACATTGTTTTTTTAGATTAAAAGAAAATTTCTATGAATACATGAAAAAGCAGACCTAGTAAAAAGAGACAGAGAAATAAGATACCACGCAAAGAAATCGATAGCAAAGCATTTCAATGAAATTAATTTTTATTTATGTTGTTATTTTATTTAAAGCAGACAGTTTGTTTGCAAAAAAACAGGATCTAAGTTGTTAACTTAGATCCATTTATCTATATTTTGTATTATTTTATACGCGCTTAGCAAGATTTCACTCAAGCCCAATTTCCATTACGGAAAATCGGTACTGTAGAACCGTCTTCGCGGATTCCATCGATAGCCATCTTGTCAGATCCTACCATGAAATCTACGTGGGTTTGACTTCTATTCAAACCAGCTTCTGCCAATTCTTCGTCGGACATTTCTGTACCGCCTTTCACACTGAAGGCATAAGCAGATCCTAAGGCTAAATGGTTCGATGCGTTCTCATCAAATAATGTATTGAAGAAAATGATACCAGATTGAGAAATAGGTGAAGGGTCAGGAACAAGTGCCACTTCTCCTAGACGACGCGCACCTTCATCGGTATCAAGCAGTTTTGCTAAGACATCTTCGCCTTGTTCGGCAGAAAAATCAACTACTTTTCCATCTTTGAAAGTAAATTTCATACCAGAGATGATCGTACCAGCATAACTCAGTGGTTTTGTACTTGAAATATACCCATCTACTCGATGACTGTCAGGTGCGGTGAACACTTCTTCTGTTGGCATATTTGCCATGAATTTTTCCCCTCGAGCATTGTAGCTTCCAGCACCTTCCCAAAGATGGTTTTTAGGCAATCCAATGATGATATCCGTACCAGGAGCAGTGTAGTGCAGGGCAGAAAATTGTTCTTGATTCAATTCTTCTGCTTTTTTTGCTAATTTCTCATCGTGTTTTTTCCATGCTAAAACAGGGTCTTCTTCGTAGACACGAGTTGTTTTGAAAATCTGATCCCATAATGCATCCACTTGTTCTTCTTCTGGCAGATCTGGAAAAACTTTTGCTGCCCATTGTTTACCAGCAGCAGCTACAACAGTCCAACTGATTTTATTTGCCTGAGTTGCCTTGCGCAAATTCATTAGTGCTTTACCGGCGGCTGCTTGATAAGTTGCTACTCGGTGGCTGTCTACACCGGCAAACGCATCAGGGTCGGCAGAAACGACACTAATCCTGCTTGCTCCTTTTTCAAGCCATTCATCCGCTTGATCGATTTTAGATTGTGGTACATTCTCAATACGATCTGTTGCTGCATGTAAAAGAAATTCTCTTTGAATCTGATCATCTGTCCATTGAACGATGACTTCAGCAGCTCCTAATTTGTAAGCTTCTTGTGTGATCAAGCGAGCAAGGGGTGCTTGGTCCACACTGATCTGTAAAACGACTGTGTGACCTTTTTCTGTGGCCACGCCAGTTTCTGCAATTAAGCGTGCATATTTTTTTAGAAGTTCATTAAAATCGGATAACATAATAAAAATTCCTCCTCACCATTTTTTCTGGTAACTATTAGCATGATACCATTTAATCATGATTCAAACAATGTAGCTTTAAATAAAAAAAGGAGGTTATTTTTTTATGGTTGCGTTTCACGTTCTATGGCACAACTTGCTATTTTAGCTTGTGAAGAAAATCGAAAACTAATTTTGCATATCAAAAAAAACATGTTACAATGAAATTAATCAATGGTGGAAGCGTTATAAAAAAATTGAGGAGATTAAAAAAATATGGCAAGAAAAAAGACGATTACTAAAGAACAGATTTTGGCAGCTGCTTATGAAGTAGCTGCCACCGAGGGATTTACACGATTTACTGCGAGAAACATTGCGAACAAAATGAATTGTTCCACGCAGCCGATCTATCTTGAGTTCAAAAATATGGATGACTTGAGACAAGCACTTTTTGAACAAATCTATGATTATTTGCAATACGAAGTGTTTCCAGTTGAGCATACAGGGAATACGATTATCGATCTTGCTTTTAATTATATCCATTTTGCAAGAAGAGAGAAGAAGTTGTATCGTTCACTGTACTTAGAAGAATATGGTGGAGGAAAAGAGATGCAAAATTTCTCTTATACTTACTTTGTGAATACAGTGAAACGGGACACAGCCTATGCGGATCTTTCAGAAGAGCAGATTGAATCCTTGCATAACGGTACATGGATCATAGCTACCGGGATTGCAGCTTTGATGTCTTCAAGTATCATCCATCCAACTGATGAGCAGATTGAAAAAATGATCCAAGACAGCATTGATGCAATCTTGAATCTCAAAGAACCAATCGAAATCGATTGAATATACTCAAGAGTTTCCCCAATCAGTAGATAACAAGAGATGTGTCAACATAAGGAAAATTTCGTTTTTCTTACAGCGTATACATTTTTAACTCCCGAAGAACTCTTCCATGAATACAATAAAAGAGCCGTCTAGATTGATTCAATCTGGATGGCTCTTTTATATCTCAAGCATATTAAAGTTTTGCGACTAATTCTTTAGCGAAAGCTTCTAGATTTTCGATATCTTCTTCCTCAGCATTTAAGTCTACTTTTACATTTTCTGCGCCTTTTGATGCGCCTGTTTTTCCAAAAGCAGCATCGAAGTCATCCACTGATTTACAGAATTCATCGTAAAAAGTATCTCCAGATCCGCAGACGCCGTAGATTTTCCCTGATAGATCCAACTCTTGCAAGTCTTCATAAAAATCTACAATCTCATCAGGAAGATCGCCATCATCGTATGTATAAGTAGCTACGACGCAAATATCTGCCTCCTCGAATTCATCTGCATCTACTTGGGTACATTCGTTGATTTCGACTTCGATATCCATATTTTCAAATGCTTCTGCAACAATATCGGCGATTTCTTCAGTATTTCCTGTCATGCTAGCATATACGATTTTTGCTAAAGCCATGATGTGCCTCCTTGTTTAAAATTATTTAACAATTATGAATTATACCAAAACATCGTTGAAAAGAAAATAAAACCTAGAGACACATGGGAAATGTCATTTGGCTAAATGTATGCCGCTATGTTAAAATGAGAGAGATTTGTAAAAAGGAGACGAAAATATGATTACTTTAAAATCAGCACGTGAAATTGAAATGATGGCAGAATCTGGCGCTTTATTGGCAGATGTACATAAAAATCTGCGTGATTTTATCAAACCAGGCATAACAAGTTGGGATATTGAGGTATTTGTCAGAAACTATATCGAGAGTCATGGAGGAATCGCTGCGCAAATTGGCTTCGAAGGGTATGAATATGCGACTTGTATCAGTATCAATGACGAAATTTGTCATGGGTTTCCTCGGAAAAAACCTTTGAAAAGCGGCGATTTGGTAAAAGTCGATATGTGTATCGATTTGAAAGGCGGCATTTCCGATTCTTGTTGGGCTTATGTAGTAGGAGAATCTACACCTGAGATCGACCGATTGATGGAAGTAACGAAGAAAGCATTGTACATCGGTATTGAGCAAGCACAAGTAGGAAATCGAATCGGCGACATCGGTCATGCTATTCAAACGTATGTAGAAGGCGAAAATCTAGCAATCGTCCGTGACTTTATAGGTCATGGCGTTGGTCCTACGATCCATGAAGAACCAGCCGTTCCTCATTACGGAGAAGCTGGAAAAGGTTTGCGATTGAAAGAAGGTATGGTCATCACGATCGAGCCTATGGTCAATACCGGAACTTGGAAAATGAAAATGGATCCTAATGGCTGGACTGCTTATACAAGAGACGGCGGACTATCTTGCCAATATGAACATACATTGGCTATTACTAAAGATGGCCCTAGAATCTTGACATCACAAGGAGAAGAAGGTACCTATTGAACCAGCCAATCAATAGGTACGGGAGAGGTACATGAAAGTTTGGAACAAAATAAAACAAAATGAAAATCTGATGCGCTTTATTGAGACGACTCAAAAGCGCATCACGGATTCAGAAATGAGTACGACCTCGGTTGTCGTTGCTTATTATTTACTCTTGTCTTTATTTCCATTGATTATTGCTTTTGGTAATATTTTGCCGTTTCTCCACATCGATCAAGAGACTGTACTGACCTATTTACGAGAAGTGATTCCTGAGACCGTTTACCAGTTTATTGGCCCTGCAATCAAGGACCTTTTGACCCAAAGTTCAGGCGGTTTGTTATCCGTTTCTGCTTTGGCGGCCTTGTGGTCTGCCAGTCAAAGTATCAACGCTTTACAAATTGCGATGAATAAAGCGTATGGCGTAGAAAATAGAAAAAATTTTTTGATCGTCCGCTTCTTCTCGCTGATTGTGATCGTCTTGTTCATGATTGCCATTAGTGGAGTAACTATCGTTCTTGGTTTAGGACAGCTGATTTTAGATGCGATCCAACCGATTGTACAAATACCTGTGAACTTTATTGATCAGTTCCAAACGTTGAAATGGCCAATCACATTGGTGGCTTTATTTGTCATCATGTTCTTGATTTATTTAATTGTCCCTAATGCTCAGTTGAAGTTGAAGACGATTATTCCAGGTACGATCTTCGCTACTGTCGGCTGGATGCTGTTATCACAAGTGTTTAGTATCTATGCCAGATATTTTGCAACGAGGATCAGCGGTTATCAGATCATAGGAAGTTTTATTGTCCTCATGCTTTGGCTTAATTTTGCTGCTACGATCATCATTTTGGGCGGAATCATCAATGCAGTTGTTCAAGAATACGTGACGGGACATCAAATCAAAAAACGTCGAGATCCAAGCCGAAAATGGTTCAATAAATTGAAAGCTAAATTTTCTCATAAAAAAAAGTAGAAATAAGAGTTCTTATTGTAAATTTATATCAGTAATTTATAATAATTATGACTCTTAATTAAAGTAGGTGCCCATATGCTTGTTTCTTTTAGTATGGTTATAAGATTTTTTCTGACAATTTTATTATCACTGATATTAACACCTGTATTTAAAATCATTTCAGTACAAACGGGTATGGTCGACAAACCAAATGAAAGAAGGATAAACAAAGTCCCAATGCCTTCCGCAGGCGGACTGCCCATTTTTATTTCATTTGTTATATCGACTTTATTCTTATTCCGTAAAATCATTCCACAATCGTATATTGTGCCGATCTTGCTCGCTTCTTTGGTGATCATCGTCACAGGAGTACTCGATGATAAATTTGAGCTGACGCCTAAACAAAAGAGTGTAGGGATCTTGCTTGCCTCTCTTATTATTTATTTTGTAGCAGATATACGTATTGATTCCTTTACGCTTCCTTTTATTGGCTATATCCAATTAGGATGGCTTAGTTTCCCTGTAACGATTTTTTGGATCTTCGGTATCACGAACGCAATCAATCTGATTGACGGTTTAGATGGGTTAGCGGCAGGGATTTCATTGATTGGTTTAATCACGATAGGCATCATTGGGTATTTTTTCCTTCATGCTTCCACAGTGTACATCCCGGTTGTTATTTTCTGTCTTGTAGCAAGCATTATCGGATTTTTCCCGTACAATTTTTATCCGGCAAAGATTTATTTAGGCGATACAGGAGCGTTATTCTTAGGGTTCATGATGGCCGTCCTTTCACTACAAGGGTTGAAGAACGTAACTTTTGTTTCGTCAATTTCTCTGCTGATCGTCATGGGCGTTCCGGTAACAGATACGTTTTTTGCTATCATTAGAAGAAAAGCAAACCGTGTTTCTTTTTCTACAGCAGATAAAAAACATCTTCATCACCGACTAATCAGTTTAGGATTTACTCATAAAGGTGCCGTCCTGACGATTTATGCGATGGCTTTGATGTTTTCTTTCACAGCTATGGTCATGAATTATACTGGAAGAATCGGAACGATTGTATTGATTATTGCTATGCTATTTGCTGCAGTTTTATTATTTGAATTGATTGGTCTGATTAACGAGAAACATCAGTTTATTTTAAAAACATTGCGATTTTTAGGGAATAAAGAGTATCGTACGCAAGTAAAACAGAAATATTTGAAGAAATGGAACCGTCATATAGATGAATAACAAATTAAACCAGCCAATTCTTATTAGTATTGTAACGGCGAACAGTGATAAGATTTTTCGAACACTAGATAATTTTATTTCAACTGTAAAAGATGAAACAGCGATAAAAATTCGGATTTTTGACAACAACTCCCTTCCGGAATATAAAAGCAGACTAAAAGAATATGTGACATATCCGTATATCGAAATCTATTTTCATGATGAAAATTCCGGTTTCGGTTATGGACATAATCACAATCTGCTGAACAGTGATTTCCACTATGGTATTATTTGTAATCCAGATATTTTAGTGGATGAAGAAACAGTTACAGCATTGGTGTTGTTACTGAAAGAACATCCCGAATGCGCGATGTTAGCACCTAAGATTCTTAATGAAGATGGAACCACTCAGCACCTCATCCGTGAGCGGCTGGCTGTTTTTGATTATGTTTTGCGCTTTGTGCCTTTCAAATGGGTCAAAAAAAGGTTTGATAAACGGCTAGCTGTCTTTGAATGCCGTGACTTGCCCACTGATGTTGATAGTTATGTGCGAATGATCTCGGGCAGTTTTATGGTAGCTGATATTGATAAATTTAAAGAGATAAGGGGATTTGATGAGCGTTTCTTCATGTACTTTGAAGATAATGACTTGTGTTTGAGTTTTGAAAAAGCAGGTTACAAATTATTATACACACCCTTTTATGCAGTCGTCCATTTTTATGGAAAGGGTGCACATCGAAATGCAAAACTTTTTCGTGTGTTTTTGACTTCTATGATGAAATTTTTCAATAAGTGGGGGTGGCGTTTTTTCTGATGAAACCAGAAATAGTAGTAGTCGTCGTGCTCTATCAGCAACTATTCAGCCAATCTCCTACTTATGAACCATTAAGCAAAGCACTTAGCGAAAAGCATATTCAGCTTGTTATTTACGATAATAGTCCTCAAAGACAGCAAAATGAGCTGTTTGAAAAAGAAAATACCATTTACTATCATGATCCGCAAAACCCTGGATTAGCGGCAGCTTATAATTATGCGTTGTCTCAAGCAAATGAAAGAACACGTTGTATCGTTACATTGGATCAGGATACGAGGCTAGTCGACGACTATTTTGAAATCTTGCGTAAAGTAGCTTTTACAGATGAATGTGTTGCTGCAGTTCCGATGATTTTTTCTGGGGGACGGCAAGTTTCTCCCGTCTATTCAAATCATTATATCAATCGTACAGCACAAGCAGTAGAAGTAGACGGTACGACAGCTGAAAGAATCATGGCAATCAATTCAGGTGTGGCATGGTCTGTCAAATTTCTAAAAAAGATTGGCGGGTTTAATCCTGCTTTTTCTTTAGATTTTTTGGATCATTGGCTGTTTTGGAAAGTGAATCAGTTGGAAAAAACGGTGGAGATACTACCAGTACGACTGGAACATGATCTTTCGGTATTAGACTATGAAAAAGTTTCAAGCAATAGATACCGTTCTATTTTACAAGCAGAAAATCGATTTTATCATGAATATGATCAAAGACATTTATCCAGTCACCGACAACAATTATTGTTAAGAACAGTTAAACAGTTTTTGACCGTCAAAAACCGGCATATCTGGCGGATGACTTTGCGCTCATATGTTAAGAATTGGAAGGTGTGAATTCGTGCGTTCGGTTTGTATAGCTACCTTTAATGGGGGCAGATATTTAAGAGAGCAGTTGGATAGTATTTTATCTCAGCTTTCAGCAGAAGATGAAGTGATTATTTCTGATGATGGGTCAGTAGATGATACATGGGATATATTGACTGAATACGCAGAAAAAGATAGACGGATAAAGCTTTTTTCAGGACCTCGTCAAGGGTTGATCGCTAATTTTGGCTATGCGATCCAGCAGACGAAAGGAGAGCTAATCTTTTTGGCAGATCAAGATGATGTTTGGTTAGAGACAAAAGTGAAAAAAATCACTGACTATTTTGAACAGCATCCGGATCAGTTAGTAGTCGTTTCAGATTTGATCATTGTGAACAGTAAGCTGCAAGAGATCCATGCTTCCTATTTTTCATTCCGAAATTCCAAAGAAGGATGGGTCAATAATGTGATACGAAGTCATTATATTGGTGCAGGTATGGCTTTTCGCTCTTCGTTGAAAACCGATATTTTGCCGATTCCCTCAGAAGTGCCTATGCATGACATGTGGATCGGTTTGTTGGGAGGAAGGAAGACTGGGTTTCTGAGAGAACCTTTGACACTGTATCGAAGACATGATTTAAATGCGAGTGAGATTGAAACGCATTCTAGATTACGCCAAAAAATTTCCTGGCGTGTTCATCTGATTACGGCGTTGATCAAACGAAAATGGTTTAAACGTTGATAAAAGATGTTTAAATCCTTAATATTTCCATGACAAATATAACGATTGATGAGATAATAGCAAAGTGAAATTTGAAATCAAAAAGGAGAGCATATATCCATGAAGGGAATCATTCTTGCTGGGGGCAGCGGAACACGTCTGTACCCTTTAACAAAGGCAACATCGAAACAATTGATGCCGATTTATGACAAACCAATGATTTATTATCCAATGTCTACTCTGATGTTGGCGGGAATCAAAGAAATTCTGATTATTTCAACGCCACAAGATACACCACGTTTCAAGGAATTATTTGGAAACGGAAATGATTTAGGACTGCAGATTGAATATGCAGTACAAGAAAGTCCAGATGGATTGGCACAAGCGTTTATCATTGGAGAAGAATTTATTGGAGATGACAGTGTCTGCTTGGTATTAGGGGACAATATTTACTATGGTGGCGGTCTGTCTAAAATGTTGCAACGAGCAGCTTCAAAAGATGCAGGCGCGACAGTATTTGGCTATCATGTCAATGATCCAGAACGCTTTGGTGTAGTAGAATTTGATGAGAATATGCAAGCTTTGTCGATTGAAGAAAAGCCTGCTCAGCCAAAATCAAATTACGCAGTAACTGGCCTTTATTTTTATGACAATGAGGTGATTTCTATTGCTAAAGGAATCAAACCGTCAGAACGTGGAGAACTAGAAATCACAGATGTCAATAAAGCATATTTGGATAAAGGAAAACTATCTGTAGAACTTATGGGACGCGGATTTGCTTGGCTTGATACAGGAACACATGAATCATTGCTTGAAGCATCTACCTTTATCGAAACGATTGAAAAACGTCAGAACTTAAAAGTGGCTTGTTTGGAAGAAATTGCTTACCGTATGGGCTACATTGATAAAGAACAACTGCTAGCCCTTGCACAGCCTTTGAAAAAAAATCAATACGGTCAATATTTATTGAATTTGGCCGCTGAATAAGGAGTTCCTACAGATGAAAGTAACAGATACAAAATTAACAGATGTAAAAATCGTAGAAATGGATGTCTTTGGCGACCATCGCGGTTTTTTTACAGAAAGCTATTCAAAAGCAAAATTTGCAGAACATGGATTAGATTATGACTTTGTTCAAGACAATCATTCATTATCTGCTGAAGCTGGTGTTCTTCGGGGACTCCATTTCCAAAAAGGAGAAGCTGCACAGACAAAATTGATTCGTGTGGTTACTGGAGCAGTTTTAGACGTAGTAGTGGACATCCGCAAAGGCAGCCCGACTTATGGTCAATGGGACGGATTTATCTTATCTGAACATAATCATCGTCAGTTGCTTGTACCTAAAGGATATGCACATGGATTCGTTACTTTGACACCAAACGTGAACTTCCTTTACAAGTGTGATAATTACTATAATGCAGAAGCAGATGGAGGCATCGCATTTGATGATCCAGATTTAGCGATTGCTTGGCCAATTGATCCATCAAGAGCGATTATGTCTGAAAAAGATCACCGTCATCCGACATTAAAAGAATTTGAAGCAGAAAATCCATTTGTTTACGGAGAAATCTAAGAATTAAGGAGAAATTTTCTTATGAAAAACATCATTGTTACCGGAGGTGCCGGATTCATCGGCTCTAATTTCGTTCATTACGTGGTAAACAATCATCCAGAAGTGCATGTCACTGTTTTGGATAAACTGACTTATGCAGGAAACAAAGAGAACTTGGCTGGACTTCCTAGCGATCGCGTAGAATTGGTCGTAGGAGATGTTGCAGATGCAGAATTAGTGGACCGTCTAGTAAAAGAAGCGGACGCAGTTGTTCATTACGCGGCAGAATCCCATAACGATAATTCATTAAAAGATCCTTTCCCATTTGTACAAACGAATATCATTGGTACGTATACACTTTTAGAAGCTTGCCGCAAGTATGATGTACGCTATCATCACGTATCTACTGACGAGGTTTACGGAGATCTTCCATTACGTGAAGACCTACCGGGACATGGAGAAGGCGAAGGAGAAAAATTCACTGCCGAAACACCATATAATCCTTCAAGCCCATATTCTTCTACAAAAGCTGGTTCAGATCTGTTAGTAAAAGCGTGGGTACGTTCTTTTGGCTTACGTGCAACTATTTCAAATTGTTCAAACAACTATGGTCCTTACCAGCATATTGAAAAATTTATACCTCGCCAAGTAACGAATATTTTAAGCGGTATTCGTCCAAAATTATATGGTGAAGGGAAAAATGTTCGTGACTGGATCCATACAAATGATCATTCTTCAGCAGTGTGGTTGATCTTGACAAAAGGCAGAATTGGCGAAACCTATCTGATCGGTGCGGACGGCGAAGAAGATAATAAGACCGTGATGGAATTGATCTTAGAAATGATGGGTCAACCAAAAGACGCATACGACCATGTAAACGACCGTGCAGGACACGATTTGCGTTATGCAATCGATTCGACAAAATTGCGAGAAGAGCTAGGTTGGCAGCCTGAGTTTACGAACTTCCGTGATGGGTTGGCTGACACGATCAAATGGTACGAAGAACATGAAGACTGGTGGAAAAAAGAAAAAGAGGCCGTTGAAGCAGCATATGCCAAAAATGGACAATAATACAGAGAAAATTTCACTGTATTAATGGAAAAACACATGTGAGGCAGGCGCTCGCCTGTCTCTTTTTTAAAATAAAAATCAAGGAGCGGATAACCATATGTTTTTATTAACTGGAGGAAATGGACAATTAGGTACAGAATTGCGCCATTTATTAGATGAAAAAAATCTGCCATATGTTTCAACAGATGCAAAAGACTTGGATATCACAGATGCTGAGAAAACAATGGCTTATATTACAGAATTAAAACCGGATGTGATTTTCCATTGCGCAGCTTACACAGCAGTAGATAAAGCAGAAGAAGAAGCAAAAGAATTAGATGAGAAAATCAATGTCGATGGCACAAGAAATGTAGCACTTGCAGCAAAAGCTGTGAATGCTCAATTCGTCTATATCAGTACAGACTATGTCTTCGATGGAAAAAACAAAAATGTAGAGTACGAAGTAGATGACCAAACGAATCCACTAAATGAATATGGTCGTACGAAATTATTAGGTGAAAAAGCAGTAGAAGAGATTTTAGAAGACTATTATATCATACGAACTTCTTGGGTTTTCGGGATTTATGGACACAATTTCGTCTTCACGATGCAACGCCTAGCGGAAACCCGCGACAAACTGACTGTAGTAAATGACCAGTTCGGGCGGCCAACTTGGACACGTACTTTGGCAGAATTTATGGTATATGTCATCGAAGAAAAAGCACCATTCGGTATTTATCATTTGTCGAACGAAAATAGCTGTTCTTGGTATGAATTTGCAAAAGAAATATTGAAAGATACAGATGTGGAAGTAGCGCCTGTTACATCAGAAGAATTTCCACAAAAAGCAACGCGTCCGCAGTATTCAGTCATGAGCCTGAAAAAGACAGAAGCGTTAGGATTTGCCATACCAACTTGGCAAGAAGCACTTGCGCAAATGCTGGAAGCTGCCAAAAAAATGAATAAGTAATTTCCTTTTTATCAAATAGAATTTGGAGCATGATATGGAAAAACAAACAAGAAGTGCACGACGAAAAGAAAAACCAAAAGCGAATCAGGCAGATTCGAATTTGGTGCTTGACCTGTTTCTAAAACTCCGATACCTTATTGGTGTTTTAGTCATCGTGGTCATTGTTACTTTTAATTTAAACGGAAGTTCACTTGGTGTTTGGGATAAATATGTGTCGCAAAGAGACGATGGGAAAAAAACTGATGTGATTTTTGGACAGAATCGGGAAGTGCGGTCAGATGAATGGCTGGTGCAGACACCTTTTTACCTCTCACAAGCTGAAGAGGACTTTCCGTTGGTGAACGAAGATTATTCATTGAACGGACAAAATATGATCATTGCGTATAATTCTCCTGTAAAGGATATTACGGTTATCGGAAAACCATTCAACTGGGGATTCTTTTTCCTCGGAAGAGATCGAGGCCTTTCCTTTTATTGGGCGATGAAATTAGTCGTCATGGTCTTGCTTGGATTCGAAGTACTGATGATATTAACGAAGAGAAAAAAAGCTCTATCGCTGATCGGTGCATTTGCGCTGACGTTTTCTCCCGCAGTCCAGTGGTGGTTCATGCAGCATGTGGGCGATTTGATTTTCTTTACTTTGGGATTGATGACTGCTTTTTATCATTATTTCTACAATCATGATAAAAAATGGCTGCGAACGTTGATGATGTTTTTGGTGATTATTTTCGGTATTGGGTTTATTTTAGTGATTTACCCAGCCCATCAAGTGATGCTGGCGTACTTGCTGATTTTTTATTTTGTTGGCTTGCTTATTTATTACAGCAAGAAAATTTCTTGGGATCTGTTGGATGTAGTGTTGATTGGAGGGGCAGTTTTATTTATTGGCGGAGTCATGGTTCATTTCTGGCTGACGTCAAAAGACGCATTGTTAGCTTCTTTGGATACCTTATATCCAGGAAAACGAGTCAGCACCGGTGGAAAGTGGACGATTGGCGAATTTTTTTCTTTCCTGACAAACTGGAAAATCCCTTTTGAAGACATCAACTATTCGAATAACTCTGAAGTGGCTTTGTTCTATCACTTCTTTCCAACTGTATTCCTAGCCAGTCCATTTGTGTTATTTGGCAAAAAAGATAGTGAACAAAAGTTATTGGGACGTATTTTGATGATTTTTTGTCTGTTTTCTATCTTTTGGATTACCGTTGGATTGCCAAAATGGCTAGCAGAAATTACTCTGCTGTCTTATGTTCCTCCTTTAAGAGCCATCCTTACTTTTAGTTTTGCGGCTTGCCTATTATCAATTTGGTTCATCGCTTATATTTGGAGAGAAGATGTTATTCCTATTTGGTATAAATTCATTTTACTGGCAGTAAACGCATGGTCTTATTTCTATGCAATTACTCATTCGAAGATGGATAATTATTTTTCAGATTTCGAAACCATCGCAGTTGCTGTGTTGGGAACAGTGATTTTAGCTTTTGCATTATTTGGCTGGAGACGCTTGTTTTATCTTGCTTTTGCCGGCGTGATCATCGCATCTGGTTTCTTTGTCAATCCAGTCGTAGAAGGTACTGGAGCGATTTTTGAAAAAACACTGGCAAAAGAAATCCGAAAAATCGATCAACAAGACCCTGGCAAAGTCTGGTTGACTGAAGATGAACTGTATAACTTCACCCCAACTTTGGGTGTAAAATCTTTCAATACAGTCCGCTTTTATCCAGATATGGCTGCATGGAAGAAAATCGATCCAAAAGAAGAATATGAGAAGTATTATAATCGGTATGCTCACACAAGAGCTTTTATCGCTAAGGAAGATACAAAGTTCATTTTAGATCGTCCAGATATGTTCTCAGTCACGTTGAATTTTGAAGACGCAGAAAAATTAGGGATCAACTATGTAATCAGTAAACGACCGTTAACTGATTACAATCAGTTATACGAAGCTCAATTCACACAACTATATGGACCGGATAAAGATGGTTATATGATTTTTAAAGTAGAATATCCGGATTATCCAGATGTACCACAAACACAAACTCAGGAAAATCAGCTAGTCTTACAGTAATGGGCTAGCTGAGAATAACCCTGAAGTATTATTAGAAAGGAGAGTGGAGATAATTCAAGCAATCGTACAAAAATTTGTCAACAAAATGAGTGCTGGTTTCTTGCTTTTGCTGCTGACGCTGGTCTTTTTTGTTTGGACAGCAGGTTTAAGCTTCCCAGCCACTTTGTTTATATATAACAACAGTTCGCTACTTATCACTTTTAGTGTGGCTATTTTGCTCATTTTAAATGTTTATAAAGCAAAAGGCGTCGATTTTCTTTATCTAGGTGTTGCGCTTGCACTTTTCATTTTCTTTTCTTACTTTCGGGAATTAAGAAATGAGTCTTTATTTGGAGATTTACTGTTTCCTTTGATTATTTTATTTTGTTTAGTAATTAAATGGATTGAGTGGACAAAATGGGATCGCGGGATTTATCTGCTTGTCTTTACGGTCTTCCTCGGAATCACGTTATATCGTGTATTTACAGAGATCCAAGTACCAGAAGGACAAAGCATCTGGGCTCCAGGAAATTCGCTTTCTGATATTTGGATCAATACGAATACAATCGGAAGTTCTTTGATGACTCTTGCTTTATTGATCAGCGGATTTGCCAGTTCTTTTGAACGATGGTATGTTCGAATCATCGGTGCGATAGCAGTCGTTGCAGCCTTTTTAGGTATTTGGGTCTGCCAATCAAGAGGCGCATTAGTTGCATTGATTGTTTTTGCAATATTGGATCTTTTACCTAAATCATTGATGCGTGTCATTCGTGCACCGTTTATTGCCTATACGGCTACGATTCTTTTGGCTTTACCGATTTCTTATCTAGCCGCTGTTTCCGAAAAAGTCAATTTGTTTACCGGTCGAGAAGATATTTGGCATAAATTCTATCAGACGCTAGGAGAAAAATCTGAGCAAGTTTTACTAGGGATGAAAACATTCATCTTCCAACGAGGAAACCAATTTTTAGGAAATCACAATAGTTATAATTCTATTTTGAATATCTATGGGTTAATAGGGTTTGGAGTTGCTGCTTTGCTGCTTATCCTTTTTATTGGTCGCTTAACGATGAAAGCAGATTTATCCAACGGGCAGATGACTTTTATCTGGGCCTTTTTTGCGGTGATGATGCAGTCATTTATGGAGGATACATTGACTTCATACCCATGGGTTCCGATTATTTATATCCTGTTGGCTATGTCCGTTCATCGCTATGACGAAACGAAAGTTGTGGAAGAATACTATGACATAGAAGAGCCATATGACGACATGAATGCTGGGGATCCAAGTTATGAGGAACAACCAGATAGCGCTCATTCTTCCAGGATCCAACGCTATCATTGATAGGCGCAAAATACGAGAGAGGCTGTGACAACCGTCGCAGCCTTTTTTGGTTTATTGCAATTGTCTAGCATCTTCTGTAAAATAGAAACGTTAGAGAAAATCTTGTATCATAGAAAATTAAGAAATAAATAAGAACGCAGCTCGGTACCAAAAATATGGTAAAATGGCACTTGACTGTAATTCACTGAAATCGCTTGGAGGAACACAAATGTTTAAAGATTTGTATTTATTTATGAAGGACATTTATCAGAACAGAAAATTACTGCTACAGTTTTCGATCAATGACTTCAAATCAAGATATGCAGGATCGTTTTTAGGGATCTTATGGGCGTTTATCAATCCGTTATTTACTGTATTGATTTATTGGTTAGTATTTGGCGTTGGACTGAAAGCACAAATGATCGATGCAAAATACCCATTTATCGTATATTTAGTTACCGGGATGATTCCTTGGTTCTTCTTCTCTGATGCTTTTGCATCAACTACGGTTGTTTTTCGGGAATATACTTATTTAGTAAAGAAAGTCGTATTCAATATTCGTATCTTGCCCACGACGAAAATCCTATCCAATCTGTACACCCATTTATTCTTCATTCTGATTGGCATAGCTGTTGCGCTTATAAATGGTATATATCCTTCAGCCATGTCTTTACAGCTGATTTACTATCTATTTTGCATGTGTGCTTTCTTGACAGGATTGACTTGGCTGACAGCATCCATCCAACCATTTTTACCAGACATCATGCAATTGATTACGATCGTCCTGCAGTTGATTATGTGGACATTGCCGATATTATGGAGCCCGAACCAGTTTGACTCAGGTCTTGTAAGCATATTGAAATTAAATCCGCTGTACTATGTTGTTCAAGGCTATCGTGAGTCGTTTTTAAGTGAAGCTTGGTTCTGGGAGCATGGAACATATACTTTGTATTTCTGGGTGTTCACATTAGTAATGTTCGTAATCGGCTCTGCAGTGTTCCGTAGATTGAAACCACATTTTTCAGATGTGCTGTAAGGAGAATAGCTATGACAGAATATGCAATTAGACTAAAAGATATCACAAAATCTTATAATATGTACGCAAAACCGTCGGATCGATTTCGTGAAGCACTTAATCCTTTTAAGAAATCCTATCATGATGTGTTTTATGCGTTGAAAAACGTGAATGTAGAAATAAAAAAAGGTGAGATGATCGGTTTCGTTGGAGAAAATGGATCCGGAAAATCTACGATGTTGAAAATCATTACAGGGGTACTGACACCAACATCCGGTACGATGGAAATCGAAGGGAAAATCTCTGCTTTGCTAGAACTAGGTTCAGGATTCAATCCTGAGTATTCTGGCTATGAAAATATCTATTTAAATGGAATGGTACTAGGCTTTTCAAGAGAAGAAGTCGATGAAATGGTCGATGATATCATTGAATTTGCTGACATCGGCGACCATATTTATCAACCTGTAAAAACTTATTCAAGCGGGATGTTCGTTCGTCTAGCTTTTGCTGTAGCAATCAATGTGAATCCTGATATTTTGATTGTTGATGAAGCATTGGCAGTAGGAGACCTTGAATTTCAACTAAAATGTATGGAAAAATTTACAGAAATCAAGAACTCGGGAAAGACGATTTTATTCGTTTCTCATGATATCAGTTCGATTCGCCGTTTTTGTGATCGTTCCTATTGGTTGAAAAACGGAGAAGTCGTCGAATATGGCGATACGATGGAAGTAACGACGAATTATGAAAACTTTTTAAAGAAAAAATCAGTTAAAACAGTGGATCGGAATAAAAACCAAGTAGAACGGTTCGCCGCTCCAGATATCGTCGACGTGACGAAAGCGGAATTGTTGGATAAAGACAAAAATCCGGTGGATATGCTGGAACAAGGAGAAAAACTATACGTTAAAGTAACTTATGAAGTAAAAGATGATACAATCAAAAATCCGGTTTTAGGAATTGCGCTACGAACAGTCGACAATTTTTATGTGTGCGGACTTAATACTCTACTAGATGGTATCAAGATTCCTTGGAAAAAAGGAGAGAATATCTTTTATCTGGAGTATGAAAAGTTAGGTTTGTTAGCTGGTGAATATTATTTTGACGTTGCGGTCTTTGAAGAAAATGCAACGGTTCCTTTGGTATATAAGACAAAGTACATGAACTTGTTTGTCAGCGGTTCTTATATCGGAGAAGGCATCGTGGTCTTAGACCATAAATGGGAAGAAGGGACTCATAGCAATGAAATATGATTTTGAAATGGACCTAGATGAACAAAGCAGTGTGGGAAAAATTGCCGCACAGATCAAACCAGGAAGTAAAGTTTTAGAGTTTGGTCCCGGAAACGGCCGATTAACGAAACATTTAATCGGAGCAAAACAATGTGAAGTGAGCATTGTTGAGTTAGATAAGGAATTGTTCGATTTTGTCAGCGAATTTGCTCAAGATGGATTTTATGGTGATATCGAAAGTTTTGAGTGGGCAAACTATTATGCTGGACAGACATTTGATTATGTCTTGTTTGCGGATGTTTTAGAACATTTGGTAGATCCTGGAAAAACATTGAAGAAAGTCAGAGAATTTTTGAATGAAGAAGGAGAGATCCTGATTACATTCCCTAACCTGGCGCATAATTCTGTCATGATCGATTTGTTCAATAACCAATTGCCGTGGGCTTCTTATGGTCTTCTAGATGAAACCCATAATTCTTTTTATACTCATGATGGCTTCCAAAAAGTTTTTGAAAAAGCGGGATTATTCATTAATATTGAAGATTACTTGTACTTAGCTGTAGGTGATACAGAATTAAAATCAACTTATGAAGAATTGCCGGAAGCTGTACGCTATGATTTCAAAATGCGACCATTTGGTGAAGTCTACCAATACTTTTTCTCATTGATGAAACATCCAGTAGCACAAAGTTCCATTGCACAGCCACAAAATTCTAATTATGTAAAAGTGTTAGAAGTAACCCAGCAAACGAAACAAGATGAAACAATCCAACAAATACCATTCAATAATTTCACAGGGGAAAATGAGACACTAAGTTTCCCCGTATCAGAAACAACGGAAAGAATGGTATTTCGCTTCGCGCAACAACCTAGCTTTATCGAATTCAGCGCAGAAGCTGCTGGAGAAAAACTCACATTTATTGATTCAAATGCTGTAGTCAAAACAGTAAATGATTGTTATTTGTTTGATGGGAAAGAATTACCAGAGTTCGTTCTAACGGATATTTCTGGAAAAGAAGTGACGATCCATTGTCACTATCGCTTTATCGGGGAATTGACACCAACAATGAAAGAATTGTTGGAAACGATTCGTCCCATGGCTGAAGTCACAAAGCAGCTTTCTGAGAAAAATGATGAATTAGAAAGAGAAAATCATCATCTTCTTGAGGAAAATACAAGACTAGTCCATACGTTAAAAACAACCACAAATCGCTATTGCACATTGTTGGAAAGTGATGAATGGACAATCAAACATAGACTAGGACGACGTAAGAAAGAAACATCGAAAAAAATCCAAGAAAAAGAGCTTTCTATATGTATTGACGAGAAAATCTGGGATGCAGAAACAAAAATATTAAAAATTATCGGATGGGGAATCGCTAATTCGGATCGCCAGCCATTGTCCTATAAGTTATCAGCTGACCAATCGCCATTTTTCGAAGCAATTCCTGTTTCACGAGAAGAAGTCAATCAAGCAGAACAGCTCGCAAAAGGAACAGAAGCGGGATTTGAATTACGAATCCTTTGCGAGCAAGAACGTTCATTCTTAGTGGAAGCAGTGGCTCAAAATGGTCAATCATGGATCATTGAAATGTAAATAATGATTAACTTATAAAGATAAGGAGTAAACGAATCGTGCAAAAAAAAGAAATTGCCGTATTTATCGATCAAATCACTCGTGAACGGGCCACTGGCGATTTGCTTATTGTGGGCTGGGCAATTGATGAAGTGACCAAAGAAATCCCTACGATAAAGGTAGAAAAAGAAAATGTGATTGCTGAAGCAACACATGTCGTAAGATTGGATATCAATCATTTATATAATCTTGATGTTAAGACCCAAAGCGGTTTTAAGGTACGTTTATCGGGGAAAATGAGAGGAAAAGCAATCTTAGACTTCCAAACAGCGAGACATCAAAATGGCATAGCTGTGAAATTAAACGGTAAATACCCTTATGATGACGGCATTGAATCTTCATGGGAAAGAAAAAAAAGATTACTGAAAAAAGGGATAAATTATGCAAGGACTCATGGCGTAAAAAAAGCGATCCGCCGAGTCAAACTGGAATTGAAGCCAGGATCGATCGACTATGCAGAATGGATCAGTCGTCATGAGAAACCAGATCTGAAAGAGCAAAGGAAAGAAGCACAAGGATTTGCGTACCGTCCATTGATTTCCATACTTATGCCTGTCTATAACGTTGAAATCAAATGGCTCGAAAAATGCATTGATTCGGTACTGGATCAAACGTATGATCATTGGGAACTATGTATCAGTGATGATGCTTCTACTGATCCAGCTATCCGAAAGTGCCTGGAATCCTATCAAGCAAAAGATGATAGAATCAAAGTCGTTTTCCGAAAAGAAAATGGACACATCAGTCTGGCAACTAATTCTGCATTGGAAATGGCAGAAGGAGAGTTTATAGCACTCTTAGATAATGATGATGAATTACCGCCATTTGCATTATATGAAGTGGCAAAAGTGCTAAACGTACATCCAGAACTGGATTTGATCTACAGTGACGAAGATAAAATCGATGCAGATGGCAATCGCTTTGATCCGCACTTCAAAGCAGACTGGTCTCCTGATACATTGATGGGAAATAATTATATCTCTCACTTAGGCGTATATCGAACAAGCATTGTTAAAGAACTTGGCGGTTTCCGTAAAGGCTATGAAGGTTCTCAAGATTATGATTTGGTCCTTCGTGTGACAGAACAAATCCCTGAAGATCATATTTACCACATTGACCGAGTCTTGTATCATTGGCGGACGATCCCAGGATCAACTGCAAGTAATGGCGAAGCCAAAAGTTATATCTATGATTCCGGAGTGAAAGCATTGACAGATGCCCTGTTTAGAAGGAACATCAAAGGAAGCGTACGTCCTGGCAGAATTTCTGGATTTTATGAGATTACTTATGACGTCTTGCAAGAGGATTTGGTCAGTGTGATCATTCCAACGAAGAATGGCTATGAAGATTTAAAAACTTGTGTGGATTCGATCATCGAAAAAACGTCTTATTCAAATTATGAAATCATTATTGCGGATAATGGAAGTACAGATCCAAAAATGCAAGAATTATTTGCAGAATACAAGCATCAGCTGAAAGATCGCTTTATCGTAGAATTGATTGACATTCCATTCAATTATTCTCGAATCAACAATTTAGCAGCAGAAAAAGCAAACGGCAAATACTTTTTATTCTTGAATAACGATACAGAAGTGATTGAGCCAGATTGGATGACGGCGATGGTTTCTTATGCACAGTTTGATCGAATCGGCTGTGTAGGAGCAAAACTGTTTTATCCAGATGATACAACGCAGCATGCAGGAGTATTATTAGGAATCGGTGGTGTTGCAGGGCATGCATTGAATAACTATGATCGAACACATTGTGGTTATTTCGGCCGATTGGTCATTGACGTCAATTACTTAGCAGTCACTGCAGCTTGTATGATGGTCAAGGCAGCTGACTTCAATGCTGTCAATGGATTTGATGAAACATTAGAAGTAGCATTCAACGATGTTGATTTGTGCTTGAAAGTTTATGAACTGGGTCGTTACAATGTCTATGCACATCAAGCAGAATTGTACCATTTCGAATCTAAATCAAGAGGTTATGAAGATACACCAGAAAAACAAAGACGTTTTGCTGGGGAAATCAAAAAAATGCAAGATAAGTGGCCTTCTTATATTGCTCATGACCCATTTTATAACGATAATCTAACTAAAGAAGGAATCGGCGATTTTTCGTTGAGACCTGATTGATCAAAGAACTGTATTTTCATTTTTATTGATGAAAATACAGTTCTTTTAATTTAATTATATGAATATTGTAACTTGTGACCGAAGAGATGATAGGAAGAACACCCATTCAGTAGGAAGCGTGGGATACGGTTTTTGTACAACTCTCTGTTAGGCAGAAATACACATATAAGCCTACAATAGTTGCCTTTTCTAGTTTCTTTTAATTTCCTTTACAATTTGGTTATTCACTAGGTTTTTAAACTTTGCTATGGTAAGATGATAGAGGCATTATTTTATGGTTAGGAGTGTATATATGAATAAAAATGGGGAGTGGAATGCGGCACGCAGGATATTCATTATCATCATGGATGTACTTGTATTGAATGTGTCGATCTATCTTAGCTTTTTGCTGAAGTTCCAAGGAGAAGTCCCAGCAAGAAACTTAGAGACCTTTCAGCATTCAGCAGTTTTTATTTCCATTATCTTTATTGCGTTGAATATTTTGTTAGGAGCTTATGTATTCTATAACCGAATGATCAGTGATATCGTCTTCATTACTGTTATTGGACAGGTGCTGATAGCATTGGGGATCATGGTGGTTACTTTTGCTGGACGTTGGTTTGCATTTCCGCGTGGCGTCATCGTGCTCTCGTTTATACTTGGCACGATATTACTTAGCGTTTATCGGATAGTCGTTTACAAACTATACTTAAGAGTCAGTCGTGATAAGAAAGTACTTATCGTAGGTTTGGAGAAAGATGTCGCACCAGCGATCCAAAACTTTCAATCTAAGAAAAACAACAAACATAAGGTTGAAGCAGTAGTCATCGACAAGTATTACGAAAACACGAAAAAATTGATTGATGACATCGATATTGTCTACTTGGCTTCAAAAATCCCAGAAGATGAAAAAATCAATATTTATCAATTAGTGACTAAAAAAGAGAAGAAGCTGTTTTTAAATACAACTTTTGAAAATTTAACGATGATCAATCCGAACATTATGAATTTCGAAGATGAAAGTATCATTGAAGCTTCCGGTTTCAAAATTCAGCCGGAATATGAATTATTCAAACGTCTCTTTGATATCATCGTTTCGCTTATTTTACTGATTCTCGCTTCACCCTTTATGCTAATCACAGCGATTTTGGTAAAAACAACTTCACCTGGACCAATTATTTATAAACAAGTACGTATTACGAAAAATCAAAAGGAATTTTCAATCTATAAATTTCGTTCCATGAGTGCAACAGCTGAAGCAAAATCAGGACCAGTCTTGGCAAAGAGCAATGATGCCCGTGTGACACCAGTAGGCAAATTTATCCGTGCCGTACGTTTTGACGAATTACCTCAAATCTTTAATGTATTGAAAGGCGATATGTCGATCGTCGGACCACGTCCAGAAAGACCATTTTTCGTTGATCAGTTCAATGAAGAAAATCCTTATTATTATTTAAGACACAATGTACGTGCAGGGATTACCGGATATGCACAAGTATACGGAAAATATGTATCAGATTATAATAGTAAACTACGTTTTGATTTGTTGTATATCAAAAAGTATTCCTTACTATTAGATTTGAAGATTTTACTTCAAACAATCAAAATCTTATTTGATAAGATGTCCTCACAAGGACTAGATGAAGATGAAAATATCAGTTCATTAGCAGAAATCGACTTTTCACAAGAGAAAATTTATCGCTAAGCTGGAGGAAAGAAATGAAATGAGCCATCCGATATTTAGTATAATTGTTCCAGTTTATAATGCCGAAGACACGATCGTTCATACAATAGAAGTTTTAAAAAATCTGGCATTTGAAGAATATGAAGTGATTTTGGTCAATGACGGGTCAACTGACAAAACAGAGCAGCTGATTCAGTCAGCTATCCAAGGAGATAGTCATTTTCAACTTTTTACAACCGAAAATCAAGGACCTGGACTTGCTCGAAATGAAGGCATCAAGCAATCTACAGGGAAATATGTATTATTTTTCGATGCAGACGATGAGCCAGTCAAGGAAATTTTGGCAGATTATCAGCAGTTGTTTGAACAGTATCCTGAAGCAGATTTGCTTATCAGTTCTTTTACATTCCGCACGCTAAGCGGGGAAGAAATCATTTCGGAAAAGGACTATCTTGTTCCAGAATACCAATATACAAATCATGAACAGTTCGTGGATGATATGTATCATCTGATGAATCAGCAACTGATGTATGTGGTTTGGAACAAATGTTACAAGAGGGAACTCTTGATGGAAAAACAGATTCTATTCAAAAATTACAGCAGTTGTGAAGACCGTATCTTCAATTTGAACTATTATGAACATTGTCAGCAAGTAATATTGAATCCAAGAATCGAGTATATCTATCATTTTGAAGGTGGAAAAGGGATAACCAACCAATACAAACCGAATAAATTTGAAACCTTTAAAGAATTTTATGAATTAGCAAATGTCGTGACAAGTGATAAAGACAAACCAGGTATGGCTTCTCTTCTTTTAAAAGGAACAACCTCTGTCATTTTTTCTATTTATGAGAATTCTGAGCGAACTGCCAAAGAAAAAAGAGAAGAAGCTATGCATATCTTGAATGATCCAGCCATCCAAGAAGCTAAAAAGGTTGCATTGACTGATTCCAGCGCGAAAAAAGTAACAAAATGGCTGTATAATTTGCCAGCTCCTCTCTTATTATCTGCGGTGAAAGCCGGCAGCTTTGTGGAAGTGAAAATGCCAAGCATCATGGCATTGTTGAAGAGAGTTTATTAAAAAAGTCGGAATAAGGGGTTGTGACTGTCTTTTGTCACAACCCTTTTAAAAACAAAAAATAGCTGTTTATCTATCCGTTTTCAGTCAGTAAAGAAAGAACCACTTGCATAAGATTGAAAACCGCCTCTATTTATGAGAAAATAGGGAAGATTAATAAAAGAATGGTTGAGGCAACTATAATGTACAGTACAGATCCTGAATTAAAAAAAATTCAAAAAGTAAATCTCGAAATGGCACAATACTTTGTAGATTTTTGTAAAAGTCACGATTTGTTGTGTTATTTTTGTGGTGGCGGCGCAATCGGAGCAATTCGACATAAAGGTTTTATCCCCTGGGATGATGATTTAGATTTTTTCATGCCTAGAAGGGATTATGATCGCTTAGCTGAATTATGGGAAACCGGCCCACAAAAAGATAAATTTGTTTTATTAAGACCAACTCTGACGAATCACGATCGGAACTCCTTTACAACTATCCGTAACGTCCAAACGACCTTTATCAAAACGTACCAGGAAGATTTAGATATCCCTCATGGTATCCAATTAGATATTTTTCCGTTAGATACTGCACCTGAAAAGCAAGCAGAACGGAAAAAGCAAAAGATATGGGCAATGATCTATGCGATTTATCGAAGTCAGCAAGTACCCCAAAACCATGGGAAAGCAATGGAATTAGCTGGAAAGTTATTGTTAAATAGCGTACCCGCAAAAACGAAGTATAAAATATGGAGATATGCTGAAAAGCAGATGACCAAATACAATGATAACCCGACGAATTTCGTTACAGAACTTTGTGTCGGTCCACGATATATGGGAAATGTTTATCCTGCAAAAGACTTTGAATCTGCTGTGTGGGTACCATTCGAAGATACAGAGATGCCAGTACCAATTGGCTATGATCATTATTTAAGTCAAGTTTTTGGCGACTATATGCAGCTTCCACCTGAAAAAGATCAGGTTTCTCACCATGAAGCAGTTTATATTGACCCAGAACATTCATACAAAATGTACAAAGGAAAATATTATTTAACTAAAGGAGCAGAAAAAAAATGATTACAGCTATTATTATTGCCGGCGGTGTCGGTAAACGTATGGGACAAGATATCCCAAAACAGTTCATTACAATTGAAGGTAAACCTATTATTATCTATACGTTAGAATCATTTCAAAAACATCCACAGGTCGATCGGATTTTAGTCGTTTGTAAATCTGGCTGGGAAGAAACGATGTGGGCGTATATCAAAGAATTCAACATTAGCAAGGTCCAATGGGTCATTACAGGGGGATCAAAAGGACAAGAGTCGATCAATAATGGTGTCCAGTTTTTGAAAGATTACTCTGAAGACGATGATACGATCATCATCCATGATGGTATCCGTCCACTAGTAGACGAACTAGTATTGTCAGATGTAATCGTTAAATGTAAAGAATTTGGTAATGGCGTAACCTCTCTACCTTACAATGAACAAATTTTTATCAAGAAAACAGAAGAAACGACGGAACAGTATGTCGATCGTAACACATTGCGGCGTGTCTCAACTCCACAAGCTTATCAATACGGAAAACTACGGGCAGCATATGACCGAGCAGTGAAAGAAGACATTGGTATGACTGATTCTTCTTATACGAATACCATGATGGTAGATTTAGGAGAAACTTTATATTTTGCTGCTGGTTCTGATAAAAATATCAAATTGACAACAACAGATGATCTAGAATTGTTCAAAGCATATTTAAAAATGAAAGACTAGGAGAAAGATGATGACGTTGATTAAACAACCAATGTACCAAGAAGATTTGGCAAAAGTGATCAATCATACACCAAAAATAAAACAGCTACATGGCAAATCCGTTCTGATGATTGGCGCTTCGGGAATGATCGGCTCTTTTTTGATTGATACGTTGATGGCTGCTAATGAACAACTAGACATCAAAATCAAAGTATATGCTATGGGCAGAAACCGTCAGAAGCTTGAAAAAAGGTTTGCCAGTTATCTTTCCTTAGATACTTTCGAAATTGTTGAAGGTGACGTCACAGAACCCTTACCAAAAGAAATTCAAGCTGACTATTTGATACACGGTGCAAGTAACACACATCCTAAGGCTTACGCAACTGATCCAATCGGTACGATCATGACTAATCTTGCAGGTACAGAGCAAGTATTGAAACATGCAGTAGCAACCCAGCCTGAGAGAGTATTATTTTTATCAACGGTAGAAATCTATGGCGAAAATCGAGGCGATATAGAAAAATTCACAGAAGATTACTGCGGGTATATCGATTGTAATACACTGAGAGCAGGCTACCCTGAAGGAAAAAGAGTCAGTGAATCATTATGCCAAGCCTACATCGCAAAACACGACCTCGACATCGTGATTCCAAGGCTCTGCCGTACGTTTGGTCCGACAATGCTTTTATCTGATACGAAAGCATCCTCACAATTTATTTTAAATGCAGTCGAACAAAAGGATATTGTTTTAAAAAGTGAAGGAAATCAATATTTTTCGTATGTTTATGTTGGAGATGCTGTTTCTGCTATTCTTCATTTACTGCTTGAAGGAGAAAAAGGAGAGGCGTACAATGTTTCTTCAGAAAACTTTGATTTACGACTAAAAGAATTAGCACAACAGCTAGCTGATATCAGCGGCAAACAAGTAATTTTTGAATTGCCGGATGAGATTGAACAAAAAGGTTTTTCAAAAGCTAGCACAGCGATACTTGATAACAAGAAAATCAAAGAAAATGGTTGGTATCCAATATTTGAATTGAAAGAATCATTGATACACACAGTAGAATTAGTTAAAGGTGAGAAGCAAAATGTGTGAGATTAGTATTATCATGACGGTTTTTAATGTAGAAAAGTATTTAGCTAAAGCAATTGATTCTGTTTTGTTACAAACATTTGCTGACTTTGAGTTAATTCTTGTAGATGACGGGTCCTCTGACCGTTCGGGGGAAATATGCGATGAATATCAGCAAAGAGACAAGCGCATAAAAGTAATACATCAACCAAATAGTGGTGTCAGCTCAGCCAGAAATACTGGTTTAGAAAATGCACAAGGAAAATTTATCGGTTTTGTTGATAGTGATGATTATATTGAATCTGACATGTATGAATTTCTATATAATAACTTGCTTGAAGAAAAAGCGGATTTATCTATCTGCGGAATCTACGATGTTTATGAAGGTAAAGAACCTCAGGCAAAGACACCTGGTCATTACGTATTAACAAAAAACGAAACTGTTAAAATGATATTGGAAGCAAAAGTGATATCTGTCCATCCGGTAAATAAATTATATAAAAAAGAATTATTTAATCATATAAGATATCCAATTGGAAAAATTACAGAAGATGGGGCAGTAATGTTCCATTTGTTAGAAAATGTAGAAAAAGTTGTCGTAGATATGACACCTAAATACTATTATTACCATAGAACGAATAGTATTACGACTTCTCCTTATTCCGAAAAAGATCTGAGTACAATAGAAGCTTGGGAAATGAATGAGAAGTATATTGCAACGAATTATCCTGAATATTCAGATATTGCACATACTAGAGTTTGTTGGGCATATTTCATTGTCTTAGATAAAATAATGATTAGTCATGCTGAGAAAAAAAGTACTGTTACGAAACAAATTGTTAATTTTTTAAGGAAAAACTATACTTTTATACTACGTAGTCCATATTTCACTAGAAACAGAAAAATAGCTGCAACTGTATTGCAGTTGAATGTGAGATTGTATAAGAAACTTGCAATTTTGGAAGATGAGAAATACAAAAGTAAAAATAGTTAGGTGAGTGTGTAAAAAATGGATTCTGTTAAGTTTCATAAATACTCAGAATATAGTAAAAAAGGGTTTATTTTAATATTTGGGATAGCACTGATTATTCGTATCATCAATTACTACAGTCTGATTCCCTCAAAATATGATACCTTGCTGTTTACACTGATTACGGTATGGGCAGCATTAATCACTGCAGTAGATATATTTACTAAGAATTTTAGCTTGAAAAAAGCAGATTACCTGCTTCTAGCTTTCATACTAGCCATACTATTATCCACATTTTTAAACGGTCCATCCGGAATCGTCGATAATATCAAGTTAGTAATTTGGCAGTTTATTTATCTCTTTGTCGTTTTTCGAATAGGTAGGGAGGACCATTTCAAACAAATCATTCCTATGTTTGAAAAAATATTGCTTGCTTGTTGGAATCTCTTAGCTCTTATCTCTTTAGGAATGTTTGCGTTAAATTATTCCTACGTACAGGAGTTAGATAAATTCTATAATGGGTTTAGAGCAGGATTTGTCGAGAACCGTTTGTATGGTGTTTTTTCTGACCCTAATTTTGCCGGTGCAACTTCTGTAGCAGTTATTTTTCTTGCTGTAAAGCTATTAATGACGAATAAAAACAAAATGGCAAAAATTTATAGCATAGTTACGATCCTTCTTCAATTTGCTTACATCATTTTGTCTGGATCAAGAACAGCAGAGATTGCTTTGGTATTGTGTGCTTATTTTGCTATCTTCTTTATTGTCTATAACCGATTTGGGAAGACGATTGCTTCTAAATTATTATTGGCAGTAATCTGTGGGATTATTGGAACTGGAGCTGTTTTAGGAATTGCTGAAGCAGGGAAATATGCTGCCCCTAAATTGATCAATATAACAGCAAGATATGTTCCTAGAAAGTCTGAAAATCCGGATAAAAATCAGAATTCTATCAGTTTAAAACGGGATGATGTTGTAAATAAGGACGATGTGTCTAATAATCGTTTTGCTTTATGGAAAAGTTCGTTTGAGATTTTTCAAAGTAGTCCGCTTGTCGGGAGTTCACCTCGTAATTTGGTTAATTATGCTCAAAAAGAATTACCGAATACGTTCATTGCAACAAAAAAACAAACTTCCCATAATTTTATCTTCTATTTATTAGCAACAACAGGTCTGTTAGGGACTATACCGCTACTTGTATTTCTTGGAATTAAGATTTGGAATACATTGCGACAACTATTTATGCGTACTATAAAAGACTACGATTCGTATGTATTAAATACCATGGCAGTACTTGCAATTTTGATTTCAGCTATGTTTTTAACAGAACTCGTTTTAGTAAATAAAATAGGAAGTTTTATTTTCTGGTTGTATTTAGGCGGAATTTCTGCATTTGAATACACTAAAGTAAAAGGTGAGTGAATAATAAAATGAAAAAACTAACGAATGAAGATATCCAGCGTATAAGCGTAGATATCTTAGTATATATTGACAAATTATGTAGAGAACACAATATTGATTATTCTATCTTTTACGGGAGTCTGATTGGTGTTGAACGACATAAGGGGTATATTCCGTGGGATGATGATTTAGACATCGTCTTAACAAGGCCCAACTATGAACGACTACTTGAGTTGCTCAAAAAACAAGAAGACTATCTTCTTTTAAGTCCGGAAAACACTGAGAATTATCGTTATGCGTTTGCCAAATTAGTTGATAAGCATACAAAAGCGGTAAGCAAGCAATATTATAATAGTGAGGATGAAAATCTTGGCGTTTATGTCGATATTTTCCCTATTGATGGGTTCCCAACAGATTTGAATGAACGTAAAAAATTTGGTGAACTTTGCGAATTATATCGAGCGAATATGGTTTTTTCTTTGAATCACTCTTATGCTATTTCACGTTCTTGGCTGAAAGCTAAAGCTAAAAGAATTTTATACTATCCAAAATATCGTAAATTACTTCGCCAAGGGGATTATAACTACTGGAAAAATAAATATGAATCTCTAGTAACAAAATATCCGTTTGAAGAAGCAGAATTCTGTGGATATATGGAATTCATCAACATCTATTGGGGTGTTTTTCCAACTGACTGGTTCAAAGAATATGAAGATGTAGAATTTGAAGGACATACTTTTATGGCTATTAAAGAAAGAGATAAATTCTTGACTCTTAGATATGATAACTATATGAAATTACCGCCTGAAGAAGAAAGAGTCACACATCATCCATACGATTTTTATTTTAAGGATTAAGAAGATGAATACGAGGTTTATATAATGAATGAAAAATTAACAACTTCTGTGGTAATGGCTACTTATAATGGTGAAAAGTACATCATAGAGCAATTAGAATCACTTCGTGACCAGACGAAATTAATTGATGAAATTTTGATTTATGATGATGGTTCTCAAGACAAAACAGCAGATTTAATTCGGAAGTTTATTGAAAAAAATAAGCTGGACAACTGGATATTCAAAGTAAATGAGAAAAATCGCGGATGGCGAGATAACTTCATGGAACTTCTTTCTGCAGCTACCAAGGAAATTATATTTACTTGTGATCAAGATGATATATGGTTACCCGATAAAATCGAAAAAATGTGCGCACCATTTGAGAAAAATAAAAATATCTCAGTTTTAGTTTCTGATTATACTGAAATAATTGAAGAGACAGGTAGTTCTGCTAAATTAAGAAAACTTAAGACTATCGACGAAGATGGTGCATCAAAAATAGTCTTTCGCTCAGAAAATATTTTATTGAAAAGACCAGGGTGTGTATTTGCCGTAAAAAAAGAATTTGTTCCAAAAGTACAAGAATACTATACCATAGCCGAAAAATCAGCTCATGATTTAGCAATGTGGGGTGCAGCTTTGATTTTTGATCAATTATACTATTTGCCCATACCTACAATTAAATTTAGAAGACATGGGGATAGTTCATTTCAAAAAGAAGTATCTACTGCAAGAAAACAAAATGGAATCTATGATGGTAGGATTAATACATTAAAAAGATTCAATGTTCGTCTAGATTCAGCAAAAATGTTTATGAAGAAGCAGGAATCTATTGAAAATATAGAACAAAAAGAAATGATTATAGATAAGATGAAGAAAGAAAATCTAATGCGAATCAATATTTTAACAAAGAAAAAATTGAGTTCTGTTTTCGCAAATGCATTTCGCTATAAAAATAAATTTAATTATGCTGCTGATTTATATCATGTCTTAAAATTGAATAAAAGTAAGAGGTCATGAGTATGAATGAAAAAGCAAAATCAGTAGTGAAAAATTTATATTATACAGTAGCCGCAAATTTTGCTACATTAGGTATCTCGATCCTATTAAATTTATTCGTGCCAAAATTATTAGGAGTAACTGAATATAGTTATTGGCAACTATATGTATTTTATTCTTCGTACGTAGGATTTTTGCATTTTGGATGGATCGACGGTATTTACTTAAAAATAGGCGGGGAAGAGTATAAAGATATCGATAAGCGTTCATTAGGTTCGCAATTTTGGTATCTAACGATTTTTGAGTTCTTTGTTTCAATAGCTATAGTTGTTTGGGCTTATTTCTTTATGCCAAACAGTTCCCAATCACTCATTTTAATATTGACAGCTGTCGTTTCAGTGATTACGATTGTCAAAACTTTTATTCTTTATATTTTCCAATCGACGAATCGAATAAAAGAATATGCGCAGCTTTCTCGGAATGATCGATATCTTTATGTCTTATTTATTGCTGTTTACTTTGCTTTAGGCGGCAGAGATTTTTATTGGCTGATCATTATGGATATTGCTTCTAAATTGATCGTGACGCTTTGGGGAATGACTCGAGTCAAAGATATGTTGCAAGTCAATATGATGGGGCTAAAAGAACTTGTCCCTGAAATTTTTGATAATATCAACATCGGTAGTAAGTTAATGTTGAGCAGTATTGCTAGCATGCTCATTATTGGAACTATTCGGTTCTTTGTTCAACAACGATGGTCAATCGAAACTTTCGGTAAACTGTCCTTTACGCTGAGTATTTCAAATATGTTCCTAACATTTGTTAATGCAGTAGGAATTGTTATGTTTCCATTACTAAGAAGGACAAATCAGCAAAGGCTGCCTGAATTATTCCGTGTTTTACGTGATCTATTTGTTCCATTAACATACGGTTTGTTGTTATTTTACGTTCCAGCAAAAATAGTTTTGACCATGTGGCTACCTGAATATACGGAAAGTCTGAATTTTATGGGAATCTTGTTTCCAATCGTTATTTATGAAGGAAGAATGTCTTTGCTTATCAATACGTATTTAAAGACCTTGCGTAAAGAAAAAACGATATTAATGGTCAACGTGATGACGCTATCCTTTTCGTTAGTGGCTTCATTAGTCATTATATTTGTGATAGGTAACTTGAATTTAGCAGTAGGCTTGATATTGTTGAGTCTAGCGTTTCGCTGTAATTTAGCAGAATATTTTCTTTGTCGTGGAATGAAATTACCTGTTGGATACAGACAGTTGGTAGAAACGATTCTGACGATTGCTTTTATTTTTAGTAACATCTGGTTTGGCGGTGACTTTATTAGTCTAGGTATCTATAGCTTGATTTATGTGATTTATTTGCTATATGTACATCGCAGCTTCCTTGCTAGCTTTGGCGAATTTCGCTTGTTATTAAAAGAACGTTAAGCTATATTGAAATATAAAATAATGCAGAGTAGGTTCGGCTAGAATTTGCTCTGCTGTTTTTATATTTTTGAAGCGATTAATTTGTAGAATTCGGCTATCAGTCTATTTAGACTGTGTATTCTTTATATAGTTTTTCTTGGCTAAAAATGATAAACTAACTGTATTAAGTATGAGAATGCATAATTGGAGTGAAACTTGTGGATACTATATTGATTACTGGCGGAGCTGGTTTTATCGGTTCAACGCTAGCGAATTATTTGGGAAAAGAAAACAAAATCGTAGTAGTCGACGATTTATCAATGGGAAAAAAAGAAAACTTGGATATGGATAAACAAGTGACTTTCATTGAGGGGGATGTATCAGATCCTCAATTGATGGAAAGAATCATGAAAGAATATCAGTTTGCCTATATTTTTCATCTAGCTGCTGTAGCTAGTGTGGCAGATTCTGTAGAACGGCCTGTAGAAACACATCGTGTAAATTTTGACAGTGCGCTTTTATTGCTTGAATTAGCACGGAAATATCAATCTGATTTAAAACGATTAGTATTTAGTTCATCAGCTGCAGTTTATGGTGATGAACCAACACTGCCAAAAAAAGAAGAATCAGTCATCCGTCCTTTAACACCATATGCTATCGATAAATTTGCAGCAGAGCAGTATTTTTTAGATTATCATCATTTGTATGATGTTCCAACAAGTGCTGTCCGATTTTTTAACGTTTATGGTCCAAATCAAAATCCGAACTCTCCATATAGCGGAGTCATTTCGATTCTAGTGGACCGATACAAAAAACAATTGGTAGGAGAAAAAGCAGAATTTACTTTATTTGGTGATGGGAGCCAATCTAGAGACTTCGTTTATATAGAAGATGTTATACAAGCACTTTTACTTGTTGCCAAGGAAGAAAAAGCTTTAGGACAGCAATTCAATGTCGGTACAGGAAAAAGCACTACGCTACTTGAATTGATTCATTCAATTGATCAAATCTTAGGAACTGAGCTAGCGCTTAAATATGAAGCGGAGCGTTCAGGGGATATTCGTGATTCTTTAGCAGATATTTCAAAAATTCGTTCTTTAGGCTATCAGCCTAAATTTGATATATTGAGCGGAATGGAACGGTATTTAAAGTCAGAAATCAACTAAAACAAAAACCAGCAAGATGCTGGTTTTTTTGTTTCGACTTAGCTTTTTAAATTAACACCTTCCATCAGTTCATAAATCTGATTTCTTAAATCAGTGGCCGGCAATTTGATGTTCTTATCCGATTGGATATTACTTTCCATGACGATTGCATCTTTAGTGTCTTTTTTCATCGCTACTACTGCATGGAATCGATTGATATTTCCCTGAGCAAGGATATAATCATTTCCACTGTAAACACCGCCGCTGTAAGGATGTTTATCACCATTATTTTGCCACAAGGAGAAAAGTAGTTCTTTTGGTATGATACCGCCAGAAAGAACACTGGTAAAGAATTTGTTCAAGTCATAAACAGACATACTTATGTTTCCTGTGCCTAATTCATTTCGGATGTCGGTTTCAGGTTCGATCAATGCTTTTGAATAATCGTCAGTTGCAGACATCTGGTAAGATACAGCATGTTGAGGCGAATTTTTTACATTGTCATAAAAATCTGTATGTTCTAGATGGAGAGGACGAATGATTTCTTTCTTTAGAAGAGTTTCATAAGGCTGATTCGTTAGTTTGATCAATATCCCTGTAAGCAATGTATAATTCAATGGTTCATAATGATACGTATCATAATCAGTAAGTTTCAAATGATGAAGGGCGAACTGAATGATTTCACTATCCGACATAGGTTTGTCGGGAGAAGCAGTTCGATGAAGACCAGAGCGCATATAAAGCATATTTTTGATTGTGATTTGCTGACTCCCAGGAATCTGAGGATAAAATTCAGCTAACTTTGTGTCAAAAGTTAACTTGCCAGTTTGGATTTGTTTTAGTATCAGTAAAGCAGTCATTGCTTTTTGAATCGAACCGATTTGATAGTAAATGGAAGGTGAATTCGGTTCTTTTACGCGCAGATTTGCGTATCCATATCCTTTTTCTAATAGTACGCGATTATTTTTGCGTACATAAATCGAACCGATATAATCTGATTTTTGTAGTAATTGATCAATTTTGCTAGCAAGCATCTGCTCATCGGGCGTTAAATTGGAAGTAAGTTGTGCTGGCTCCGTTTCATAAGTTTGGGACTGAGGTGTTTTTGTTAATTGACCTCCTATAATGATGCCTGTTGAAAAGAAGCTGACAGACAATAATAAAATTACAAGAAAAGAAATAGAAATTTTTTGTTTTTTTCGATGTTTTCCTTTTGACATGTTAATTCCTTTCTATCCATTTTTAACTATTTTTCATTGTAATCCTCAAAAAGAGTATTTGCCACTTACAATTTTGACATAATATTTGGTAAAATAATTCACGGCAGTAGAAATTTCATGTATAATAAACAGAGTTACGAAGATGATAGTAAGGAGGAGTTGTTTTGTCAGGAAACAAACAACACCCAAGTAAAGATAAAAAAGAAGCCAGTAAGGCAGCTACAGCAGATATAATCGACAAGCGGAGAAATCTGCGTAAAAAAGAAGATAAGATTGTGAGAAAGATCATTTTAGTGATTGCTCTTACATTATTGATTATTGGCGGATTTCTTGGATTTACCGTGTATCGCTATGTAGATAGCGGGTTGAAGCCTTTAGATAAATCAGATGACCAATTAGTCCAAGTGGAAATCCCGAGTGGCTCTTCTAACAAGCAGATTGGTGAGATTTTGGAGAAGGACAATATTATTAAAAGCGGGATTGTTTTCAATTATTATACAAAATTTAAAAATTTAACTGGCTTTCAAGCTGGCTATTATCAGTTAGCGCCTAATATGACTCTTGACGAGATTGGCAAACAGCTGCAAGAAGGCGGCACTTCTGAGCCAACAAAAGTTGCAGATGGGAAAATTGCCATTCCAGAAGGTTACGATATCGATCAGATTGCTGAACGGGTAGCGAAGGTAACTGGTAAAGACAAGAAAGAATTTTTAGATTTAGTGAATGATGAGACTTTCTTTAACGAGTTGCACCAAAAATTCCCAGAACTGTTGGAAAGTGCATCTAAAGCTGAGAACACAAAATACCGTTTGGAAGGTTACTTATTCCCAGCCACATATGATTATTACACGAGTACTTCGCTTAAGGATCTAGTGATTGAAATGGTGAACAAGACGAATACGGTCATGCAAAACTATTATTCAGCTATCAAGCAGAAAAATTTGACTGTACAAGAAGTTTTAACTCTAGCTTCTCTAGTTGAAAAAGAAGGCGTAAAAGAAAACGATCGTAAAAACATTGCACAAGTCTTCTTTAACCGAATCAAGGCAAATATGCCACTTCAGTCAGATATCTCTGTTTTATACGCATTAGGTGAACACAAAGAATTAGTGACATATGAAGATACAGCTGTAGATTCACCATATAATTTGTATACCAATACCGGCTATGGACCTGGACCTTTTGACAATCCAAGCGAAGAGGCAATCAAGGCAGTATTAGAACCAGCAGAAAATGACTATTATTATTTCGTAGCAGATACGAGCACTGGAAATGTTTATTTCGCTAAAACATATGAAGAACATATGGAATTAGTGGAAAAATATGTAAATAATTCTTAGAAAAACAGGCTCTAGACATTGATCATTTTTAGAAAAACATTTACATTTGAAGAAAAGCGTGGTAATCTTTTTTGGACTATATTCCTCAAAAGATTACCTTTTGCGGTATTTTATCGAAAAAAGGAGACGTTACACATGGTAGAGAAAGTTTATCCAATGACTCTAGAAGGTAAAGAAAAATTAGAAAAAGAATTAGAAGAACTAAAAACAGTTAAACGCGGAGAAATCATTGAACGAATCAAAATTGCCCGCGGTTTCGGAGATCTTTCCGAAAACTCTGAATATGAATCAGCGAAAGATGAACAAGCATTTGTTGAAGGAAGAATCACAACAATTGAAAATATGATTCGTTTTGCTCAAATCATCGATAACGACGGTGTAGATGCAGATGAGGTATCAATTGGTAAAACAGTTACATTTATCGAACTACCAGATGGAGAAGAAGAAGAGTACACGATTGTCGGAAGTGCTGAAGCAGATCCGTTTTCTGGCAAAATTTCCAATGATTCTCCTATTGCGCAAGCATTGATTGGCAAACGTAAAAATGATGAAGTAACTATTGCTACTCCAGGTGGCGATATGTTAGTTAAAATCGTCAAAGTAGAACAAGCGTAGTCTGACTGAAAGATCTAGAGAGTTCATCTTACTGATGATACACTCTAGATCTTTTTCTCTTTGTATATTTCAGATTTCAACAAACGATCTTACATCTAAAGTCCTATAGCCAACAGTTAAAAAAATAGGTATGATGAAATGAGAATGTGTCAGGAGGGAGAAAGAGCGATGAATAGTTCTTGGCGTTTTTTTGTGGTAGTTGAAGCACTACTGCTGTTATTTGCTGTTTGGCAAATCGTAAACAATACTGGACTTTTGCTTTTAGTGATATTCGGTATTTTTAATATATATCTAGCTATGCGCAAACATCCTCGTACTAAATTTCAAAATTTTCAATTGATATTAGGAAGTTTGGTCATTTTTTTTAGCTTAGTCAACAGTCCTGCTTTATGGATGATGGCTGTATTTGCCGTTTTATTTATTGGAATAAAAGGTGTAGAGATTTCAGGGATAGATTTAACCAAAAATGCTTTTTGGCGAAAGAAACAGATCATGATGGTCCAAACAGAGCAATTAAAAACACATAATAATGAGCGGAAAAGACAGCAATTATTCGGTAACCAACGTATTGGAAACGACGTCTATGAATGGGACGATATCAACATCGCCGTCATTTCTGGTGATACTATCATAGATTTGGGCAATACGCTTTTGCCAAAAGATGATAATATTGTGATTGTAAGAAAAGGGATAGGCAGAACACGGATCTTAGTACCTTTGGGCGTAGCCATCCGATTAGAGCATGCGACATTAGTAGGAAATGTCTTGTTTGAAGAAGAGCAATTTTCTTTGAAAAATGAACAAATCAAAATCTACAGCAGTGATTATGATGAAAACCCTCGTAGATTGAAGATTATTACCAATACCTTGATTGGAGATGTCGAGGTGATACGAATATGATGGGTAAAATATCCAGAGCGATGCTAGCTGTTTATTCGGGGATTGCGGCTTTCCTTATTATTCTATTTTCACTTTTCACTTATTTTTATGCCAGTAATCAAAGTCATTGGTGGGGAGAATTACTGCGTGCACGTTTATTATATGTTCCGCTTATCTTCCATTTGTTAGCCATTTCCTTAGGTGTAGGATTAATCGTCTTTCTATTATTATCACTTATTCAAAAGACAAAATACGGAAAAATTGAAGAAAAGCTGCGTGCACTCTCTTCTGGCAATTATGAATCCAAATTGTTGCTTCTTCCGATCCCAAGTGCATCGGACGATTTATACATCAAAGATATTGATATGGAAATCACTAAAATAAAAGAAAAAATGATTGAAGTATCTAGTGAATTACAAATTGTAACTAGCCGACCCCAATATGTAGATGGACAAACCAAAGAAGAAATTTTAGAATTAGAAAGACATCGATTAGCCCGTGAGCTGCATGATTCAGTTTCGCAACAATTGTTTGCAGCAATGATGATGATGTCGGCATTGACGGAGCAAGCAGAAAAAAGCGAGACACCAGAAATGTTCCGCAAGCAGTTGAAAATGGTAGCAGAGATCATCAACGCTTCCCAGTCTGAGATGCGTGCGCTGCTTCTTCATCTGCGTCCAGTCAATTTAGAAGAGAAAAGTTTAAAGCAAGGTATCGAGCAGTTATTGAAGGAATTGCAAAATAAAATCCAGATTTCGCTGAAATGGGATGTAGAAGATGTAAAACTATCTAGTTCCATTGAGGATCACTTGTTCCGAATCGTTCAAGAATTGTTATCAAATACATTAAGACATGCCAAAGCCAATGAATTAGAGGTATATTTGCATAAAATAGACAATAATCTTTTATTACGTATTATTGACGACGGAACAGGGTTTAATATGAATGAAACGAAAACGGGAAGTTATGGATTGAACAATATCAAAGAACGAGTAGCTGGTATTGGTGGAACAGTAAAAATCATTAGTTTTAAAGGGCAAGGTACAAGTGTAGAAATCAAGGTCCCTTTGATGAAGGAGGCATAGATAAGGATGATAAAAGTTTTATTAGTAGATGACCATGAAATGGTGCGCTTAGGCGTCTCTTCTTATTTATCTATCCAAGAAGACATTGAAGTAATTGGAGAAGCTGAAAATGGACGACAAGGCTATGAGAAGGCGATGACACTTCGACCGGACGTCATTTTAATGGACTTAGTCATGGAAGAAATGGATGGTATCGAATCAACAAAAGCAATCTTAAAAGATTGGCCAGAAGCTAAAATCATTATCGTAACCAGTTTTATTGATGACGAAAAAGTTTATCCTGCCATTGAAGCAGGCGCAGCAGGGTATTTGTTGAAGACTTCTACCGCACATGAAATTGCTGATGCTATAAGGGCAACGCAACGCGGCGAGCGAGTACTAGAACCAGAAGTGACAACAAAAATGATGGAAAAAATGAGTCGGCGAAATGAGCCTGTATTACATGAAGAACTAACGAATCGGGAAAATGAAATTTTAATGCTGATTTCTGAAGGGAAAAGTAATCAGGAAATAGCGGACGAATTGTTTATTACACTGAAAACAGTAAAAACACATGTTTCCAATATATTGGCTAAGCTAGAAGTGGAAGACCGTACACAAGCCGCTATCTATGCATTCAAACATGGTTTGGTGAAATAATGATTTTTTGAGGGAAAGATTTAGCTAATCTACCCTCTTTTTTTACATAAAATAAAGGATTCATCCTGTTTTTAATCTCTTTTTCTGTTCACCAACTGTTCATTTTTCTTTTTTTATAGTTTAATAGTAATAGGAGAAAACTTTATCCGAAAAGCGAAAGAACGAGGGAGAAAATTATGAAGAAAAAGTGGATAGGACTATTCTTAAGCCTGTTGTTATTGACAGGATCAATTGCGCCAAATGCTTATGCTGTTACTCAAAGCAGCACTTCTGATGAGATAAAAACGGAACATACAACAGAGACTTCCACACAACCAATGAGTGAGTCGACAACCCATGAAAGTACAGACGACTCCTTGCCACAGGACTCAGCCAAGGAAGAAGATTCTGGAGAATATTCAGAAAATAATGAAATAACAGAAAAAATAGAAATCAATAAAAGCAATTTTCCTGATGATCATTTTCGAAATTGGTTGTTGGAAATGATTGATACAGATAAAGATGGTTACTTATCAAATGAATTATTGGAAGTAACACAGTTAAACTTGGAAGGGTTACAGATACAGACACTAGAGGGAGTCAATTTCTTTAAACATTTAACGAAGATCGAAGTACAAAACAATGAGCTGAAAGAGTTAGATGTACACGAGTTAAAGAAATTAGCGTATTTAGATGTTTCATCTAACCAACTTTCAAAAATTGATCTTTCCCAAAATAGCGAATTAACGTATTTTAAGGGAGAAAATCAAACGGTTACAAGTATTGCAAATAAAATGGATAATAAATGGGAAATAAATGATGACACGCTGAAACCAGAGAAAGAACAAACGATTTTAGAAACAGAAAAATGGCAGTATGATGGAAGTCACTTTTATTCAAGCGAACAGACTCCATTAAGCTATATTTATGAAGTAGATTTTTCAGACGACGCAGTATTAGAAGAGGCAGCAGAAAAAACATTGACAGTAAAAGTGATGATCGAATATATGGAACCAGAACAAAAAGAGGCTGATTCTATCGTACCTGATTCATCATCTATAGTATTGAAGAAAGGAGAAACAAAACAACTTGCGTACACGAATGTCCCCGATGGAAGTATTATATCGGATCCGTTATGGGAATCTTCTAACCCATCAGTAGTAGAAGTAGATGAGAACGGTAAAGTAACAGCAAAAGAAGCTGGGGAAGCCAAGGTAGAGTTGAAGAACGCTGAAAAAGTCCTCGGTGAATTCACGGTCATTGTAGAAGCTGAAAAAAATGAATCTCAGACAAAAGAAACAGCACAAACTTCTGACGAAACCACAGATCGTTCACCAATTTATAGACGAAGTGCGTTAGCTGCGACTCCTACGGTCACCTATCAAACACATGTCAAAAATATTGGCTGGCAGGAAACTCAAACGAATGGAGCGACTGCTGGAACCACGGGAAGAAATTTGTGGATTGAAGCGATTAAACTATCTACTTCTGGTACAGGTGTTACTGGAGATATCGAGTATAGTAGTCACATTAAAAATATAGGTTGGCAAGACTATGTGAAAAACGGAGAAACTTCGGGAACGACTGGAAGAGTCTTGCAAATGGAAGCAATAAAAATTCGGTTAACTGAACAGCTAGCTCAGACATATGATATTTATTACCGTGTTCATTCAGCAAATTTTGGCTGGTTAGGATGGGCAAAAAATGGTGAAAATGCCGGTACAGCAGGATATGTATATCAAATGGAAGCAATCCAAGTGCAACTTGTCAGAAAAGAGGCTACTGGACCAGTTACAGGCAATGCATTTATTGAAAAAGGGAAAAATAACCCCGTAATTTCCTACCAGTCTTTTGTTAAAGATCAAGGCTGGCAGGGTAATCAAATGAATGGAGCAACATCTGGAACGACTGGACAGAACTTATGGATCGAAGCAATGAGAATGCAAATTTCAGATACAACACTAACTGGAGATATTGAATACAGTGCGCATGTTAAAAATATTGGCTGGCAAAATTATGTCAAAAATAATGAGATTGCAGGAACCACGGATCGATATGCTCAAATTGAAGCGATGAGAGTACGATTAACAGGTCAGCTGAGTCAATATTATAATGTCTATTATCGTGTCCACTCGGCGAATTTTGGCTGGTTAGGATGGGCAAGAAATGGGGAGAATGCAGGAACTGCGGGATTTGTTTATCAAGTTGAAGCTGTTGAAGTCCAATTAGTACCGAAAGGACAAGTAGCTCCGGGTACAGGAACGGCTTTTTACGATAAAAATACTTTACAAAATCCAACCATAAACTACCAAGCACATTTACGAAATATTGGCTGGCAATCTGTTCAAAGTAATGGAAACAATGCGGGGCTGACAGGGCAAAGCGCTAGGATAGAAGCTTTAAGAATCAATGTAGCAAACACGCCACTTCCTGGTGCAGTGGAGTATACAAGTCATGTACAAAATATAGGTTGGCAAAATTATAGTAGAAATAACGAGATTTCGGGAACAACTGGAAGAGCTCTTCATACAGAGGCAGTTCGAATACGTTTGACTGGACAATTAAATCGTTTCTATGACATTTATTACCGAGTCCATTCAGCACGTCTTGGCTGGTTAGATTGGGCAAAAAATGATCAATATGCTGGAACATCTAGATTGAATTTACCAATGGAAGCAATCCAGGTCATAATTGTCAAAAAAGGTGCAGCAGCCCCTGGACCAACGACGAATCCTTACCAGACTTCTATTAACCATCTATTTGTGATGGGACATGGAGTCAATGATCCTGGTGCTTCTTATAATGGTGTCAATGAGCGTGATTTTACTAGAGGAGAATTGATGCCTCATTTACAAAGATGGGCTGCTCGCTTAACGAGGAATCGGATCACTTTTTATAATACAGCTGCAGATATGTATCAAGATTCTCAACGTATGCAAGGCGCATATACGATTAGCAGTTCATTTTCTTCTGTATCAGAATTTCATTTAGACAGTGGCGTCATTGGGGTTAGCACTGGCGGTCATGTAATCGCTCATCGTAATGGGAACTCATTGACTGCACAAAATTATGCAATCGCCAATGTCATACGAAATTATGTAGGTCTTTGGGGATCGGTACAAAACACAGGAGGGATCAATCTGCGAGCTGACTTACTAAACATGAATGTATTACAATCAAGAGGGATACCTTACCGTTTAGCTGAGTTAGGCTTCATAACGAATACAAATGATGTAGCAAATATCCGAAATAATATCGATATGATCGCCAAAGGAATTGTAGAGAGTGTGACTGGCGAAAATTTATAGTGAAACAAACTATACAAGAAAGATAGTGGGGAAAGTTTGGGACTGTGACAAAAGTCGTGTCGCAGTCCCTTTTTCCGAATAAACAGTATTCAAGAGACTGCTATCGGTAATAAGGCGCGATTTTGTCGTTGCTCAATGTTGAACGTCTCTTTTACAACCTCTTTTTCCGCAAAAGAATGCTTGCTTTTGTTTTTGTAAAGGCTTTGTTATACTGAGAAAAGAAGATACTAAAGGAGGAAAACGGTGAAACAAAATTTTGCAATTGTAGGTCTTGGACGATTTGGCGGAAGTATCTGCCGAACACTGATCGAAGCTGGTCAAGAAGTACTGGCTATTGATAGTAATGAAGACCGAGTCAATGAATATATGAATATAGCCACTCATGCTGTTGTGGCAAATGCACAGGATGAAATGACACTTCGATCATTAGGCATAAGAAATTTCGATCATGTAATTGTCGCTATTGGGGAAGATATTCAAGCCAGTATCTTAGTTACTCTGATGGTAAAGGAAATGGGCGTACCAAATATTTTAGCAAAAGCCCAAAATGAGTATCATGCCAGAGTACTTGAAAAGATCGGAGCTGATCGCGTCGTCCATCCTGAGCGAGACATGGGAATACGGATTGCGCATAATTTAGTGTCAAAGAATATTTTAGATTACCTAGAGTTGTCAGATAAATATTCTTTAGCAGAAATACGAGTATCCAATCCTAAATTTTTCAATAAAACATTATCTGAATTAAATTTCAGACAACGTTTTGACTTAACAGTAGTTGCAATTCGCAGAGTAGATCAAACGGTGATCGCTTCACCTGCAGCAGATGAATATGTTCGTGAAAACGATAATCTGCTAGTGATTGGTGAGACAGGCGATGTGGATATTTTAGACGATAAGATGAATCAATAGAAAGCAGGTTGTTAGGATGGAATTAACAGTAACGCCAAAAGCACAAAAATGGTTTGAATCAGAAATCGATCTGCCAGAAACTTACGGAATACGTTTTTTTGGAAAAGTCTACGGCAAAACAGAAGTTCATGATGGTTTTTCGATTGGGATGTCAGTGGAACAGCCTGAACATCCTGTCAAGAAAGTGGAAATAGATGGGACACTGTTTTTTATTGAGGATGCAGATGAATGGTTTTTTAAAGGATATGATTTGCTTGTAGATTATGATCCAAAACTAGAAGAACCAACCTATCACTTTAAAAAACAATAGAAGCAAGAGGGTGTGACAACTTGTCACACCCTCTTGTTTAAAGCAGGCTGATTCAGCTATCAATATCCTGCAGACAATTTGACTTGATTGGTTTGAAGGTCATGAGTAGCAAGGTAGCTTTTTAGATTAGTTAAAAAAATAGACATTAATTTCTTTTGAAAATCAGGTGTCAAACCTGCAATATGGGACGTGATCAGTACATTGTCCATTTTCCAAAGAGGGTGATCTTGTGGGAGAGGCTCCTCCTCAAAAACGTCTAATGCCGCAAAGGAAAGTTGCTGCTTGTTTAATGCTTGTATCAAATCTTGCGTTTTAACAGAAGCGCCACGACCGACATTGATAAATACAGCTTTTGAATCAAAGTGTTCAAATAGGTGTTGATCAAAGAGACCAGTTGTTTCCTCCGTTAGAGGTAAGATATTGACGACGAAATCTACTTCTGGAAGGACTTCCTGAAGTTGCTTTAAAGAAAAAGTTTTTTCCATTCCTTCTGCTGGATGACCGGATGTATTGATTCCATAGCAGATCATATCCAATGCTTTGACTTTCTTTGCAATCATTTTTCCAATATGGCCAGTTCCAATGATCAATATTTTTTTCCCATGGATAGGTTGGTAATGGATTGAGGAACCTAACCATTTCATTTCACTCTGTGCCCTTTGCGCTTGGAAAAGACCACGAGAATAACCTAGAATGATTCCTAATACGTGCTCGGTAATCGATTCACTGTGGATACCACTTCCATTTGAAAGTAAGATATGTTTTTTTGAAAATGCTTCAAGGGGGAGTTGATCAACTCCCGCTGAGATAGACTGTACCCATTTCAAATTAGAAGAGGCTAATAGTTTTTCTTGATAGTTTGAGTTCCAACCCAAACTGATCTCTACATTTGGTAGCTCCTCTGGTTGTAATTCTGTCTTGAAGACATAACCAGGCGCTATAGTATGGATTTCTTCGATAAATTCGTCACGAAATGGACGATCTGCGTAAATGATTCTTTCTGACATAGTTAATTACCCGCCTTTCTTTACTTTAAGTGTAGCGCATATAAGAAGAACTTTGAAGTGCCATGCTTTTTTAGAAATTAATATTGTATAAATAAAAAAGAGTTGTGACAAAAGATGTGTCACAACCTCTGATTCACGATGTTCCAGAAGTAGCTTCTTCGGAAATAAGCCGAAATTTTTTGAAGCTAAGCACTTCTATCACAATCTCTAAAAGAGTTTATTGAAGTTGAAATAATAAGTTGTCTGTATTTCTAACTGATCGATATTTTTGACCATCCTTTGACAGCTTGAGCAAAAATAAAGATACCTGCAAAAGCAATAAATGCACTAGTGTCAAAAGAAGGGAGAAAGATCATCAAGAATGTTGCAATGATAGTCGGCAACGAGATTGAATAGATCAATGTCTTCAAGCAATCAAGGAAAGTAGCTTTTGTTAGTCGAAAGCGTGCATAGAGAAAAGCAGCGATATTGGCAAATAGTAAAGTGATCAGCAGATTCAAGAAACTAGGATAAATCGAAAATAGAAAGGTCAGAGCTTTTACCCAAATCGGTATAGATGCTTCACTTAAGAAGGATCGAAGCTGCTTACCTGTTAAATTTTTTAAAGATTCATTGGTGTAGGGAAGTTCTAACTGATTATTGTTCAATAAAGCAGAGGTAGTGCCTGTATTGGGAAGAGCAATGACAAGTTTGTCTTTTAACATCCCGACACTAACGAAATTTCCCATCAAATCAGTAGAGATGTCTTGTTCTGTACGTTTTCCCTCTGGATCAAATGTAAAGATAATGGAGTTTGTTTGGTAAATGAAACCTTCTTTTTCTTTTGTTTGAAGCTGTCCGCTTTGGATTGTAAAATCAGGAATGCGGGTAGCAATCTTTTGTCCGTCCAATTGAATGTTATTTAAGACTTGAAAAACTTGAAAAGAGATTGGCAGAGCCATAATTACACTCAAAACCAGAAGATAGACAATAGCTTTCCAAAATGGAACGTTTCTCGCCTCCTTAAGGTCTTTGAATCGTATAAAGGAACTGATAATTAATTGTTTTGTTGTCATAAGTACTCCTCATCTAGTAGTGTCATCACTTGCAATTCTAGCGAAGTATCAAGTGAAATACAAGTGCTTTAAGGAAACATCTGAATGATTGGTGAAATATCAAAAAAATGTTATTCTTGATTTAAGATTATCCAATACAAATAAAATGGAGGAACGAATCGTGCATACACAGCCACAGAGATCATCAAAAAAGCTATTTGGGGTAGTGGTGCTGAATGCGGTGATCACTTTATCAGAATTTATTGGAGGGATTGCGTCGGGAAGTTTGTCTCTTGTTTCAGATGCTTTTCATAACCTTAGTGATACATTAGCAATCATTTTTTCTTATGGAGCACAAAAAATGGCACAAAAAGAAGCAAATGAAAAGCATACGTATGGCTACCAGCGTTTAGAAATATTGAGTGCTTTCATCAACTCATTCATACTGATCATATTATCCTTGTTTTTAGCTGCTGAAGCATTCAAACGGTTCAATTCCCCTGAAAAGATAAATAGTCATTTGATGCTGATAGTAGCAGTTATCGGATTGCTCGCGAATTTGTTTTCGACGTTATTGTTGAGACAAGAAGCAGACGAAAGTTTGAATATAAAATCTAGTTATCTGCATTTGTTAAGCGATACACTGTCTTCGATAAGTGTGATTATCGGAGCAGTTTTGATTCGATTTTTCGGTATCTATTGGATTGATCCAGTTATTACATTGGTCATTTCGATATATATATTGTTAGAAGCGATAATAGTGATTAAAAAAGCTGCGGCTATTTTGATACAAAGTGCGCCTACAATCGACTATGAAAAAATGGAGCAAGAAATCAAAGCAATCGAAGGGGTAAAAGATGTTCATCATGTCCATATTTGGCAGTATAGCGAAAAGATTATTATTTTCGACGGACATATTGATTTTGAAGATCAGCTGCTAAGCGAGATTGAAAAGGCATATCCGCGTATAACTTCTTTATTAAAATTAAAGTATGGGATTACACATGTAACGATCCAAGCAGAGACACATGTAAAAGACCAAAAAAAATTAATTTTTTTAAATAAAGATGAAAGTTACTGAAAAATAGAGTATGATAAATAAGAATTTCTAATAAGGTAGGTTGGCTCATGAAGCAGTATCGACAAATAAAAGGATATTTAGAAGCAAAGGGATATTGGGAGATACTGGTTTATCTCTTTTTTGGTGGTTTGGCTACGATTGTGAACTTTGTTAGTTTTGCCCTCGCACGCCAATATTTTGATTTAAGTATGGCTCTGTCCAATTCTATTTCATGGTTTTGTTCTGTATTGTTTGCTTTTGTGACGAACAAACTTTGGGTATTCCATTCAAAATCACCGAATTTTACACATGCACTTATTGAATGTGGTAAGTTCTTCTTTTACCGCATCCTTTCTTACGGGTTGGACATGGGAGCAATGGTGTTATTAATCAATGTCATGAACAGCAATGAATATGTGGCAAAAATTATCACTCAAATTATTGTTATCCTAGCTAATTACATTTTCAGCAAGTTGTTCATTTTCAAAGAAACTGAGGTTTTTGAAGAAGAAGTAGGCCAAGGAGAAAAAGACGACTAGGCATAACTATTGAAGAATTTCCTTCTCTTTGTTACTCTTTGTAATGTAGACATTATAAAGAAAACATTGAGGAGGAATTTTTTTATGACTTACACATTACCAGATTTACCTTATGCATATGACGCATTGGAACCTTACATTGATGAAGAAACGATGCACCTGCATCATGACAAGCATCACAATACTTACGTAACGAATTTAAATGCAGCAATCGAAAAATATCCAGAATTAGGCGAAAAAACAGTAGAAGAATTATTATCTGATATGGATGCTGTTCCAACAGATATCAAAACAGCTGTACGCAACAATGGTGGTGGACATGCTAACCACTCATTTTTCTGGGAAATCATGGCACCGAATGCGGGTGGCGAACCTACTGGGGCAATAAAAGAAGCAATTAATGAAGCTTTTGGCGATTTTTCTTCTTTTAAAGAAGAATTCAAAAAAGCAGCAGCTGGACGTTTTGGTTCTGGTTGGGCTTGGCTTGTACTGGAAAATGGGAAATTAGCTATTACCTCTACTGCAAATCAAGATTCTCCATTGATGGAAGGTAAGACACCAATTCTAGGTTTAGATGTTTGGGAACATGCTTACTATTTGAAATATAAAAATGTACGTCCAGACTACATTGCAGCATTCTGGAATGTTATTAATTGGGACGAAGTAAACAAACGTTTCGAAGCAGCAAAATAACTATTTTCTCCATCATATCAGTCTTAAAAATAATTTGGAAAATAAACGAGCGAAAGCTTGCGAGCGTTTTCTAAATTGGGTATAATGTTCTTGCAAGGTTACTTGCAAGAACTTTTTTGGAGGCTATACATTTATGGAACACGGAACAGTTAAATGGTTCAACAATGAAAAAGGATTTGGGTTTATTACAGTAGATGGCGGAGATGACGTATTTGTTCATTTCTCAGCAATTCAAGGAGACGGCTTCAAGAGCCTAGAAGAAGGCCAAGAAGTAGAATTTACGATTGTTGAAGGTGCGCGCGGTCCTCAAGCTGCTGAAGTGACTAAATTATAATAATTTGTTGGATAAAGACACGACTTCTTAGGGAGTCGTGTCTTTTTGTCTATTCAAGTAGTTTTTTGATTTCTTGACTAAGTAAATAGATTTGTTCACTAGACATTTCATAACTAATTGTCAAGCAAGGTACATCTTCTTCATAAGTAACGGTTTTTAAAGAAGTATCAGTTGTTCGGATGATCAATTCCGGCTTGAATAAAAGGTCATTAGTAAACACAACATTTAAATACATACTCAGCTGTTCTTGAAGAATTTCCATATATGCTAACTCCAAACCAATCGGAAGGTCACTCTCAAATTTGATTTTGATTTCTTTATTAAAGTAAGTAGGAGAAATGATCAACATGAACGCTTCTGCTAAATTCCAAGAATGCAACCAATCCAGTTCCTCAGATTCGTTTTTTAATTGTTCCGTTAATCGATTGATTTCTCGGTGGAATGCCGGATAACTCATCTCGATAAAAGAGGTAATTTCATGTTTGACGATCGAAAATTGAGGAAATAGCAATCCATGCATCCCATTTGCGAGCAGTGTACTGTTCAACAGCGACTTTTTTGAATGGATTTGGGCAGACTTGAATCGATTGGAGTAAATATAAGAATAAAAACTAGTCTGCAGTTGTTTTACAGGGGTCGCAATTTTTGTATGGATACGTAAAGCAGTTTGCAGATAGTCCTCTTTCAAATAAAAAGCAGCCCGAGATTGCATCCAAAGAAACAAGAACATGCTATCTGTCAGATTGAAACGCATACGTTTATAATTCGTTGTTAAGTCTTCAGCCATTTTTTCAAAGCCATTCCAAAGGTCAAGTGAAAAATCAGGCAATTCTTTTGTGGGGATAACGTGTCCTTGTTGAGAACGAAGATAAGTAACAGCTAGTATAAAGGACCATTCGATCATTTTTATCTTATTTGGTTTTTGATGAACGATAGCAAAAGAATCCTCTACTTCTGAAAATAATTGATGGAACTCTATTGAAGCAAAAGGCCATTCAACACTGCGATAGGATGGCCATAGTATCAAATAAATCAAATAACGAATTTGTATCTCACTTCCTTTGAAATACATCTCGCCTTTTTTTGTTTTGATCTGCAGTTGATATTTTTTTAGTATCTGATTGATGCGAGTAATGTGCCGTCGAAGGATGGATTCACTGATGTTATTATCCTCAGAGAATTCCGCAATCGTTACTTTCGAGTCAAGGCATAAATTTTTCAATAGATGAAAAATAGGCGAGCGCTTCAAAATGGACAGAATCAATTCTTGAAAATCCGAATTGGTACCTAAAAATAAATAATTACGCCCTTCCTTTCTGAACTGATCGCTAATGGAGAGGGTGCGTACTTGTTCACAATAATTTTGTACAGAACGTTTGTCACAAGCAGTGAATTCAGCTAATTGTTCGATAGACCAAATTTTATTGGAATGATAGATGGTATCAAGAATAGTAATCTGTAAACGTGTGGTCTTTTCCAATAATGAATAAAAATCCATGAATTTTAGTTCCTCCAATCAATAATTAGTATTTAAGTTATCTTGATATTAAAAAATAATGTTATTTTTATCAAAAAATGTATGCAGAAAAAACAATTTATAATAAAAAAAATTTGTTATATGAAAAGCTATACCTTTAGTTTGATAAACAAAAGATTAATTTTCGCGTTATTTTATTTATTTTTGAATAAATTTACTTCAAAAAAAGATAAAAATATTTTTTATTCTTTTTTGCTTAATTTCATTATAATTCATCTCATAAAAAAAGCATAATTTTATACTAAAAATAGAAAATCGATTATTTTGTACTTTATTTTCGTGAAAACTGGATGGTTATTTAAAAAAAGATTAAAACTTAATAATAGATTTATCATTGAGATGTTGTTAAACTTCCTCTGACTTAAGTTGAAAACAAAATCTGCACAAAAAGATATCTTTTTGATTAAAAAATGATAGCTAAGGGGTGTTGTAATCTTTTCTTTTTTATAACGATCAAAAATTTGGGGATGAACGATAGAAGGGTGACAGGAGGACAAAATGAAAAAGGATTATAAAAAAAGTATGAACCAGAAGGCACGGGCAAAAAGTAGATCGAAAAAAATCTTGCTTGCCGGTACATCCATTGCAGCTGGTGTGATGTTAGGGATCACACCAATCTCAATGGCTACGCCATTATTTACTATTGGTTCCCAACAAGTACATGCAGATGTAATCAGTGGGCAACTGTTTAACAATCTAAGTACGGAAAATACCAGTGAGACTACAGCTGCTGCCCCATTTCCTCTTCAGGGGGCGAGTCGGGATGTTGATTTTGTTATATCAGCGAATAGTGGTCTTGATGTTAGCGTGATTAATGGAACGCGTCGTGCTGTCTTAGCTATTCCAGAAGAAATGCAAGGATTGGTCACTCCGAATGGAACTGGTACTTTCTACACAGATATCTTGCTTCCAGGAAATAGTTTAGCACCTCTATTAAATATTGTAGATGGAGCGGTGACTACTTTGGTAGGAGCAGTAGAAGGTTTGATTAATTTGAATCCTTTAGCTACAGTGAATCTTTCGGAAGTTTATGAACAACTTGCTTTATTGAATAATCTAAGTACACTGACTTCTGCTGAAGTAGAATTGCAGCTTCAAATGCAAGGGGATGAATACATCTACGGAGAGCTAGACGGTGCATTGGAAACCGTGATACGAGAAAATTTAAGTAATATATTGAACGGAATCAATAATGCAGTTCAAGCAATCGAGGCAACTTCAACCGGAGGGCTGCTTGGAGATGTAGCGGCCGGAACAATCAATACTGCTTTAGCAGTTACAGTCAAACCAGCGTTCAATCTTACGTTTAATACCGCTTTGGCATTGGTGAATGTCGGTTCTTCTTTCCTTGGTAATCTTGCTGATGCAAGTATTTTGGGTGAAACGACTGTTACTATACCGACAACGATCCAAGATCCTACTTATGCAGACTTAACAAATGCAGGTGTCGACATGACTGTTCCTTATGAAGCAGGATTTATCGGTACCATTCTTAAATCAGACATTCTATCGATCTCTATTGCTTCGAATGTTGATGGCTATTCTCCAGTGTTTTATGCAGCTGAAGAAGTCACTGCTCCTTATAACGTAGAAGTTACAGGTAATTCTACTGATGGTTATGAGGTGACTGGGATGGCAGATCCAAATGCCACAGTTCGTATTTATGATGACGAAGGAAATATGATTGCAGAGGGACAAGCAGATGAAAATGGCAATTTTGCTATTCCAGTCTCGGCAGAAGACGTTGTGCCTTTAGAACAGATCCAATTGATTGCTTATGATGAAAATGGTGTAGCAAGTGCGCCAACAGCAGCAATTATTCCAGATGATGATGAAGGGGATGCTGACGCTGACGCAGATGCCGATGCCGACGCCGACGCCGATGCGGATGCCGACGCTGATGCTGACGCGGATGCCGATGCTGACGCGGATGCTGATGCTGATGCGGATGCCGACGCCGACGCTGACGCTGACGCCGATGCCGATGCTGACGCCGATGCTGATGCTGACGCGGATGCCGACGCAGATGCTGATGCCGACGCAGATGCTGACGCGGATGCCGACGCAGATGCGGATGCCGACGCCGATGCCGATGCGGATGCCGACGCCGATGCGGACGCTGATGCAGATGCCGATGCAGATGCCGATGCGGACGCAGATGCTGATGCTGATGCTGATGCCGATGCTGACGCCGATGCGGATGCCGACGCGGATGCGGATGCTGACGCAGATGCCGACGCGGATGCGGATGCCGACGCTGATGCCGACGCGGATGCTGATGCTGATGCTGACGCGGATGCCGACGCGGATGCTGACGCGGATGCCGACGCAGATGCTGATGCAGATGCGGATGCTGACGCCGATGCAGATGCTGATGCTGACGCCGACGCCGATGCTGACGCTGACGCCGATGCTGACGCGGATGCGGATGCGGATGCTGACGCTGATGCAGATGCAGATGCCGACGCCGATGCAGATGCCGATGCCGATGCGGACGCCGACGCCGATGCGGATGCCGACGCTGACGCGGATGCTGACGCCGATGCGGATGCAGATGCAGATGCGGATGCGGATGCAGATGCGGATGCCGATGCAGATGCGGACGCCGATGCCGACGCTGACGCCGACGCCGATGCAGATGCGGACGCGGACGCTGATGCGGATGCCGATGCCGATGCCGACGCTGACGCTGATGCCGACGCCGATGCTGACGCTGATGCCGATGCCGATGCAGATGCGGACGCCGATGCCGATGCCGACGCGGATGCTGACGCTGATGCCGACGCCGACGCGGATGCTGATGCCGACGCGGATGCTGATGCCGACGCGGATGCCGACGCCGACGCTGATGCCGACGCTGATGCTGATGCTGATGCCGACGCGGATGCGGATGCCGATGCTGATGCCGACGCCGATGCAGATGCTGACGCAGATGCTGACGCTGATGCCGACGCCGATGCCGATGCCGATGCCGATGCCGACGCCGATGCTGACGCTGACGCCGATGCTGACGCGGATGCTGATGCTGATGCTGACGCTGATGCCGACGCAGACGCAGATGCCGATGCCGATGATAATCATCCAATGGGAGACATGCATTCTCATGATCAAGATCCAGGGCAGATGCCAATAAGACATGGTCATTCAAATACACCAAAACCAAGTACTACAGGTGGTTCTACACCGAAATCCTTGCCAAAAACTGCTGAGACACTTCATAGTTCACTTTCTTGGTTAGGAGCAGCTCTGTCTACACTATCTGGTTTAGGAATTTGGAAAATCAAAAAAAATAAAAAAACAGATAACAATGAATAATTAAGAAAGAAGCCGTTGCGGCAAGCAGTTCCGTATCTATGATTTTTTGATAAAAACGGATGTTCAGATTTTGTTTGCCGCAACTTCTTTTTAATATGAGGTGATTGAGTGCTAGTTAAGACAAAAGAAAGCTATTTGCCAGCAATCAAAGAAATGATAGAACCAATTGAAACAAATGTATCAAAACAATTGATGATCGTCTCTACAGGAGATTTTACGAATAGAGGAAAGATCTTTGAATTCTACGGCAGTAATTTTGATATGATTTGGCGGAATTTTTTGACAGCTTACCATGTCAATAAGCTGGATCAGGCGACTTATTTAAGAATCGACATTGCTATTGAAGAAGAAAAAACCAACTATGAGCAGTTTATACAGCACTTAAAAAAAATCAGAAGAAATAATTACATTGATTTCAATGTAAGAATTGATGGGCTAAGAAAAAGAAGTTTCTTAAAAGAAGAACTGGTAGCAAATGCGATCATCAAACCTAGTAAAACACATAAAGTTGGGAAGAATCTTCCTGATTTAAGAATCGACGCTCAAAATTACCGCAGTTATGTGAAACGCAAGTATGGTCGTGAAGAGACAGATCTCAGTTACTTGGAGCGTTCTGCGTTCTATTACTTTAAAACAAAATCTTTTTATTTTGAAGACGGTCATATTTATCCTTTGCAAGATTACGGTAATGGAAATTGCTTACGGGAAGTTTCATATGAAAATTTATCAGAAATAACAGATCTAGTGATCGAAAAAGGAAGTATATATCTACAAAACCAGCTAACTGCTACAGGAAAATTTATTTACGGATATTATCCTTGTTATAATCAACTGCTTAAAGGTTACAATTCCGTGAGACACTTTTCGTCTTTATATGCGCTAGCCGAAGCAGCAGAATACTTTTCAGATGAAAAAATGCTCTCAGAGGTTGAAAAGGGTTTAGATTGGGGGATTGAAAATCTGACTTCGGAGACTGACGGTTATTTTTTAATCAAGGATTATTTAAACACAGAGATTGAATATAAGCTAGGAGCACAGGCTACAGCAATCTTAGCTTTTTCAAAATACATCGAACAAACAGGTGATGAACAATACGTTCCAATCCTAAATCGTCTGATAGAAACTGTTTCCGCTAAATTTTTAACAAATGAGCATCGAACGATTCATGTACTTAATGCACAACTAGAAACGAAAGAAAAATTTCGGATCATTTATTATGATGGTGAAATTTTATTCTCTTTGCTTCGAGCATATGAGATTTTAGGCAATAAAGAAGTTTTTGCTATATGTCAAGGTTTGATGGACCAGTTCGTAGCGAACGACTATCAAAAATATCATGATCATTGGTTAAGTTATGCGACCAATGAAATGCTGAAACATAGCCAGACAGAAGAATATTATCGCTTCGGTATAAAAAATGCGTTAGATAATATCGACTTTATTGATAAAAGAGATACTGCTTATCCTACGATGCTGGAATTGCTTGTCGCTGCTTCAAAAATGATGAGAAAATTGGAGTTCAGCACGTGGAGAAAAACGATCTTTGCTGAAGAAACTGACTTCTATAAGGTAAAAGAAAGAATAAATACAGTAATGAAAAAAAGGGTGAGACATGAAATCACTACAGGGGTCATGTTCCCTGAATTTGCTCAATTCTTCAAAGAACCAGAAACAATAAAATATGGCTTTTTTGCACGTCATGATCGTTTTCGTATGAGGATCGATGATGCAGAGCACTTTTTATCAGGATTGATTAACTATCGAATGTATGATCAAAAGAAGGAGTGAGAAGAATGGTTGGATTCATTCGCTTTGCTGCATTAGCTGCATTTGGTGTTTTCTATTTAGGTCTTAAAATACGTCGGAAAAATGATCAAAAAAATAATCTGAAAGAATCAGATTTAAGTCAATATAAGAAAAATGAAGAAGGGTTGTATCCTTGGGAAGTGGATCAAGATGATTCTCCGAAAAGGATCGAAACGAATGCCTCCAGATATGTAAACCAAGCAAGGCCAAGAAGAGGCAGGTGGTAAGCCATATAGAAAAAACAAGAAAAACAGGAGGAGAGTTATGACTTCTATACATTCATTATTAGTTGATATGGATGGCCATTATTTAAAGAAATATGGAGATTTAGATAGAAATATCCAAGATGTTGAATATTTCTCAGGCCACTTAAAACGAAACGTGGATTATTCTGATACGATGTTTGTTTGTGTTTCGCCAGAAAGAAGGAGTTACGTCAATCGAAAGGTCGTGAGATGGCGAGATGGAAATGAACAAATCATCGGAAAAGAAAATTGGTTTGGTGTGATCGTCACTGAAAAACCAATCATGGATCCGTCAGTGACGACACCACAGTTCATCGTAGAAGATAGTTGGAAATTTTTATTGGAATTATCCGCGAAATTGCGGTCCTGTTTTGTAAATCCGGTTGTTGCGATTACCGGGTCAGCAGGGAAGACTTCTACGCGAATGATGATCACTCATTTGCTTCAAGAAGATAAAGTTTTGGAAAACAGGGGAAACCACAACGTTCGGTTTGCTGTTCCTTTATACATGAGTAAATTACTTTCTAATCCTGATGTCTTGAATCTTGAAGTTTCTGTCAATGCTTTGAATTCATATGATACAGGGTCGATGTCTAATTTGATACAACCAGATATTGCTATTGTGACTTCAATTGGAGAAGCACATCTTAGTTCTTTAAAAGATACAAAAGGAGTAGCAGTGCATAAAGCAAAAATTTTCGAAGGCCTGAAACAAGATGGAATCGCCATCATCAATGGAGATATAGGAAAAGAAGAATTTTCAATTTTAGTAAGCGCTGCTGAGAAAAGAACCAGCAAAATAGTGGTCTATTCATTACATGATGCTTCAAGAGATGTTTTTGTGAAACAAATCTCACAAAAAAGAGAATATTGCGAAGTCCTAGTTTCTTTTTTCGGAGATGATATTTTATTGAAACTTGCAGTTTCTTCAGAAGGGATGATCGCTAATTCATTGGCTGCGTTGATTGTAGCAAAAGAACTGAAAAAAGATATTTCTCCATATATAAAAAAATTTGAGACATTCAAACCACTACCTAAGATATTGGAACGTACGATTTATACATCAGAAACAGGGACAGACTTCACCTTTATTGATGATACGCATAACGCTTCATTGCCTTCCATGAAAAATGCAATCAATTACTTTGATGGGATACAACCATTTTATAAAGGAAATAAAGTCTTGATACTTGGACAAATCGCTGATTTAGGCGATTCAACAAAACAGATCCACCGCTTTGTACAAGAGGAGTTAAACCAATCGGCTGCCACGCATATTTATGGTTATGGGGAACATTTTAAATTGCTTTTTGAAGAAGGACAGAAAACAGACGATCGGCTTCAATGGTTCGATTCACTTCAGGAATTATGCACTGATCTGGAAACAAAACTAATAGAAGACAGTTTAGTTTTAGCAAAAGGATCAGTTACTGGAAGTGATTTTCATGAAATCGGCAAATATGTGCGTCAGATCGGAAACAAGCATAATATGAAAAGTCAGACTTTATAGAAGGTATTAGGGAAACGCCATGTTAGTCTGAACAGAGTGGAGAGGAATCGTTAAAATTACGGGAAAGGAGTGTGGCAGGTCGATGTCACACTCCTATTTTTGTGAAATACTTGGTTGTTCAATTTTTCTAGCAAAAAATGCATAAAAAAAGATAAAACGGTTGTAAACTGCGTATATTCGGGCTTTCGAACTTTTTCGTGGTGTGGTATGATAGTTAAGAATTTTGAGAAAATTTTTAAAAGAACGGTTATTATACAAGAATTATTTTTTAAAGTTTTCTTATGATTAAAAAGTGAATTTGCTGATTGAACAGTTGTATGAGACAATATTTTAGAAAATGTGAGACAGAGGTGTACTATGAAGCGATGGCAAAAAGTTCTATTAACCTTATTAGGTATACTCGTTTTGCTGATAGCCGGATTATCAGCATACGGTATCAGATTTATGGGAGAAGCGAGCCAAACAGTAAACAAAATATCTAAAAACTCTAATCGAATATCTTCCAAACGTTCTGAGAAAGTAAGTATTGATGACAAAGAACCGTTTTCGGTTTTGCTATTAGGTTTAGATACCGGTGGATTAGGAAGAACAGAACAAGGGCGTTCTGATACGATGATGGTAGTAACAGTTAATCCGAAACAAAAAAAATCAACGATTATCAGTTTGGACCGAGATATTTATACGAATATCGTAGGGTATGGAACGGTAGATAAATTAAATCATGCCTATGCATTTGGTGGCGTCGAAATGGCCATGGATTCAATTGAACAACTGCTTGATATTCCTATTGATCATTATGTAACCATCAATTTGGACGGTATGGAAGATTTGATCAATGCGGTCGGCGGCATCAAAGTGAATAATAAAATCGACTTTACGTTGGATGGTGTCCATGTACCAGTAGGTGAACAAACATTGGATGGAGAAAAAGGATTAGCCTATTCCCGAATGCGGCACGAAGATCCAGAAGGAGATATCGGGCGGCAACGTCGTCAGCGGGAAGTAGTGACGAAAATCGTCAATAAAGTTTTAAGTTTAGATGGCGTAAGCAATTATAGAAAAATTTTAAAAGCAGTCGAAAACAATGTGACAACGGATTTGGATTGGGATGACATGCTTGATGTAGCAACAAATTACACGGCAGCATTCGAAACGATCAAACAAGACCAGTTGCAAGGTGAAGGTCAAATGATCAATGAAGTCTACTATCAGATTTTAGGACAAAACGATCTTCTTTCGATTCAAAATGAACTGAAGAAACAATTAAATATCAAAACAAGCGACACATTACCTAATTTGAAAAATGAGAATGCTTCAATGATGTTCTTTGATGATTCGGAAGATGCCGATTCGACAACCGGTGATGGATCGAATAGTGAAGGATACACTGATTATTCTTCCTATTCAGAAAACACCTATGATCAGTACCAAGATCCGAATACCTATTATCAGCAAACAGAAGATACAAGTCAGTACTATACACCAAGTCAAGATACTCAAAGTTATGATCCTTATGCTGGACAGGAACAAAATGGTTATGGTTATGACCAGAATAATGAGTATGGAACAACAAGTGGGTACTAGAAAAAAATAGTTTGGTTAATAAAGAGTGCCACCTAAATTAGACAAAACAATCTAACTTAGGTGGCACTCTTTCTATGTGTTAAATATACTTTTTAACAAGTTTTCACTTATTAGCACTTAGTTTAAAAAATAAATCGAATAATTCAGTAGAGTTGCGAATAGAACCCATAAATAATATGGAATCATGAGCCACATGACTAGGCGATGATGCAACCATAATTGATACATAAGCACTGACAAGAAAATAACCAAAAGTGTAATATCGATTGCTGCAACGAAGATATTTCTTAAATTAAAAAATAGAGCAGTCCATATGAAATTAAAAATGAACTGAATCACAAAAAGACCTACAAGGTTGTTTCGCTGTTTTTTGTTGTTGTGATTAAGCAACAAATAAAGAGAAATCCCCATCAAAATATACAACAAGGTCCACATTGGTCCAAATATCCAACTAGGTGGTGCAAATGGCGGAAGTTGTAAAGAATAGTAATATTCTCCAGGATTTCCGCTAAGCAATCCTGATAAAAAGCCTAATATGACAATTCCTATAACACAAACCCAAAAACGAATATCTTTTATCATCTTCATTCTATTAACTCCTTTCTATAATAATATTTTACATGAAGAATCACAGCAATACCTCTATTTAGTTTGTGAAGTAAGAATAATGGAGTAATATTGTTATTTAAAAAAGTTAAAAATTTGTTTATATGAATCATGAATTTGAAAAAGATCGTATTAAATAATTCTCATGTTTTTTTAAAATTCGTTATTTCCTTGTGTTTTTCTGTTACAATCTACATTGTAATCGATTACATAAAAGCTTGTTAGAAGTAAAAAATTATACATAGGAAGGTTGATAAATATGAAAAGAGGTTTACGTAAAATACTTACTGGGGCGGCACTCAGCACGATGCTTTTTTCTCCTGCATTGCTGATCCAAGTACAAGAATCATCTGCAATCGAACAAGCAGTAGCGACTAATCCCGATTTTGGAGTAGGACAAGGAATTGAGTGGCCAAAACAAGTAGTTGCTCCTTATGTGGATATAACTGCTTATTCTTCTGATGAAGAACTATCTAATAATGGTGCATTGAACTTAGCAGCTGTTGCTCAACAAACAGGACAGAAATTTTTTAAATTAGGTTTTTTACAGGCGAGAGGTATTAGAAATGGTCGAATTGATTGGGCTTGGGGTGGTTTTAATGGTCTAAGTGAGATTGATAATGACGAATGGCAGTATGAAGGAATCAAAAAATCTATCCGGGAATTACGTCAAAATGGCGGAGATGTAGCTGTTTCGTTTGGCGGACTGAATTCAGGAGCATTTTGGGAGGTCACTCAAAATCAAGAACTTTTATATGATGCCTATATGGAAGTTATTCAAGGCTATGGATTGACACGTGTAGACTATGATGTCGAAGCCGCTGCGATGGGATATGAAGCGAATTTGGCAAATGCAAAAGCGGTAAAGAAAGTTCAAGAAGCAACTGGTGTAGAAGTAGCGTTGACCTTGCCAGTCATGGATACTGGCCTGATTTCGACCGGATTAGCAGTGTTACAAGCTTATCTGGAGGCAGGCGTAGATTTGGCAAATATCAATCTAATGACGATGTGCTACGGAAGCAGTGTACCAGATTATGCCCAAGGATCGCTTGATGCTGTGGATAATACAATGGTGCAGTTAAAAGAGTATTATCAAAGATTTATGGGAACGACTTTGACGACAGAACAAGCATATGCTAAATTAGGAACCACTCCATCAATCGGATTTGAAAGTGAAGCTCATCCATACTTTACAGCAACGATGTTGAATCGAGTCGTTCAGCATGCAAAAGAACGAAATATTGGGATGGTTTCCTACTGGTCAATGAATCGAGATTCAAAGGTCGATGGAGGACAAGGACAAGTCAATAACCGGTATGAATTTTTAAATGTGGCACAACGTTTTACAGATGACACACCTCTTCCAGAGGACAAAGAAAAACCAACTATTCCAGAGAATTTTAAAGCAGAATTGGTGACATCTAGGCGTGCTGCGCTAAGTTGGTCACCTGCGACAGATAATGATTCTATTGGAAAGTATAACCTTCGATTGATTGGAAACGAAGAAATAGTTGAAAGAAGCACAATAGATATCAATTATACTTTTGAGGATTTAAAAGCGAATACAACTTATACAGTGGAACTTACAGCAGAAGACCGTTCTGGTAATATTTCGGATAAAACAACATTGACGTTTACAACATTAGCGGACAATGAAAGTGAATATCCAGTATGGGATCCTGAAAAAGTTTATGCGGCTGGCGATCGTGTTGTATACGAAGGCATCATCTATGAAGCTAAGTACTGGACTCAAAACAATAATCCAAGTGAATCTGGAGAATGGGGACCTTGGAGACAGATTTCTTGATTCATAGATATATATGAAAAATAAAATAAAAAATGTAAACAGGAGTTTTATTTAGCTCCTGTTTCTTTTTATTTTAATATAAAATTATAAAAGCATAATGTTTGCGCTAATATAATAAAGCGTTTACAATATGTTTATCAAATGAAGGAGGTTTCTACATGAAAAAGATTAGTACGTTATTGTTTATCGGGTTAGTTAGTTTAGGGTTGTTCGGTTTCAGCATTCCAGGTTTCGCACACGGTTATATTACTTCTCCTGGAAGCCGTGCATACCTAGGAACATCAGCAGCAGGGAATCTAAACCAAAATGTCGGAAGAGCACAATGGGAACCGCAAAGTATCGAAGCTACCAAAAATACATTCATTGATGGAAAAATCGCCAGTGCAGGAGTCAGCGGATTTGAACCTTTAGACGAACAAACATCTAACAGATGGCATAAAAATATGGTCAATCCAGGAACATTGAATATTACTTGGAATTTAACAGCACAACATCGGACAAGTACTTGGGATTACTACATTACCAAGCCAAATTGGAACCCTGATCAACCTTTGAAATTTAGCGATTTTGAATTGATCACAAAAATAGACGACAAAGCAACCGTACCACCAAAAACAGTCAACCAAACAATTACACTTCCTCAAGACCGCAAAGGATACAATGTGATTTTAGCAGTATGGAATATCAGTGATACGACAAATGCATTCTATCAAGTGATTGACGTGAATATCCAATAATAATCAAAAGGGCTGTGACAAAAAACGTGTCACAACCCTTTTTTTGAATAAGCAGTGTTCGCCTGCCAACTCCTCGGTCACAAGTGACAATAGTCATCAAACATGAGAAGCTGTTTTTTGAAATTGTTCCTTATGACTCGGAACTAATGGCAGGCTCACGCCTTCTCTCATTTAATCAGCAAGTCTCGTCATCTTCACGACGACTTCACAACGTGCAGTCTGAGGAAACATATCAACAGACTGTAAATATTCAACATTGAACTTTTTACTTAAATGGACCAGATCTCTGGCAAGTGTAGAAACGTTACAGGAGATATAAACAAGTTTTTTTGGCGGAAATTTCAGTAACGATTGAATCAATGCGTTATCCAAACCCGTACGTGGCGGATCTACGATGATACCATCTGGCTGAAAACCTTCATTCAACCATTTAGGTAGAACTTGTTCGGCTGTACCGACTTCATATCGAGTATTGTGATACCCTAATCTTTCCGCATTTCTTTTTGCATCAGCGATTGCTTGAGGAACGGTATCCATTCCTCGGACTTCTTTGACCTTTTTTGCTACACTTAAACCAATCGTACCAACACCGCAATAAGCATCTACGATTGTTTCATCAGGCTGGGCATCTAATGCTTTGATTCCTTCACCATAAAGCAGTTCGGTCTGCTGAGGATTCAACTGAAAGAAGGCGCGAGGAGAAAGATCGAAAGTCACTTCATTGATTTGTTCTTCAATGGCTTCTTTTCCCCATACGTGGATCGTTTCATCCCCCATCACGAGAGATGTTTTTTGTGCTTGGACATTTTGCATGATCGAAACAACTTCGGGCAAGCGTTCATTGATCTCACGAATCATTGCGTTTTTTTGTGGGAATTTTTTACTGCGAGTAATAAAAACGACTTGCAGCTCTCCAGTTTTGACACCGATTCTGACCATGATCGTGCGGAAAATACCACTGTTTGTCCGTTCATCATAGATGGGTGCATCAAATTTATTCAATAGTTGAACAACAGTATTCATCACTTTTTGTGTTCGGGGTTCTTGTACCAAACAGTCTGTTATAGGAACTAACTGATGCGAGTTTGCTTCATATAAACCCGCTTCGGCCTTTTGCGTTTGTTTATTTTTTCGTAATTGAAATTGTGCTTTGTTTCTATAATGCCATGGATCATCCATCCCAATCGTCGGTAACAACTGGTAGGATCGAAAGCCTGCTGGTTTGAATTTTTCCAATGCTTGCAAGAGTAGATCCTTTTTAAAATCCAATTGTGCTTGATAGGCTAAGTGTTGTAATTGACAGCCACCGCATTCATAATAAACAGGACATGGCGCCACTACGCGATCTTTGCTTGGCTTTTTGACTTTTATTAATTCTCCTTCTGCATAACGAGGAGTTGCTTTCGTGATTTTGACTAGTACTTCTTCTTTTGGTAGTGCATACGGAACAAATATAATCAATCGTTTGAAATAACCAATTCCTTCGCCATTTATGCCTAAACGCTTGATTTTCAAAGGAACCGTTTGTCCATTTTTGACAATTGTTTCTGCCATAAGTATCTCCCTTTTTCTTTTTTCTGTGGTTTATTCTAACATATAATACCTGATTACGGGGATTTTCTATGGTATGATAGAGAATATATGTTCGAGGAGGATGTTTATGTTAACCGTTACGAGAATCAGTAAAGGCAAAGGCCCTTTCTATCGCGTAGATTTATCTGAAGGAAAAGCTTTACAAGTATCTGAAGATGTATTAGTACGCTATCGTTTGTTAAAAGGACGGGAATTAGACGAAGAAACTATCCAAGAGATCAAGAAGAGCAGTGGAGCTGATTTCGGATTTCAGCTAGCAATGAATTACTTAAGCTATCAATTACGGTCGGAAAAAGAAATCCGAACATACTTAAAAGAAAAGGAAATCCTTCAAGAAGATCGAAATAAAATCGTAGCCCGCTTAAAAGAATTGGATCTTGTCAATGATTTGGTCTATGGGGAAAGTTATGTGCGCACGAATATGCGCTTAAGTGACAAAGGTCCAAAAAAATTGTCACAGCAAATGCAGCAAAAAGGATTAAAACCAGAGATTATTGAACAGGCGCTCGCCCAGTATACAGTTGAAGACCAAGTTCAAAATGCACGTCAAACGGCTGAAAAAACATTTGGAAAAAATCATGGGAAAAGCCAAAAAGAATTATTGCGGAAAATCCAACAAACTCTGATGACAAAAGGTTTTTCTCAAGAAGTGATCCAACAAGCGATGGCTGATCTTCCGCAAGAAGTAGACCAGGAAACAGAATATGATTATTTAGTCAAACAAGGGGATAAACTATGGCGAAGAAATTCAAGATTTGAACCTAAAAAAAGAAACCTAAAAGTAAAACAAAGCTTATATCAAAAAGGATTTGATTTGGATATGATCCAGCGATTCATTACGGAAAAGGAAGAGGAAAGTGAATAAAGAATGGGAAAAATGGACAGACGAAGAAACAAAAGAATTTCAAGATCAGTTCATTCGATGGTATGAACAAGAAAAAAGAAACCTGCCATGGCGCTACAACCGGGATCCTTATCGTATCTGGATCTCTGAGATCATGCTCCAGCAGACCAGAGTAGATACAGTGATCGATTATTTTTATCGCTTCATGGAATGGTTTCCTACAATTGAAGAATTGGCAACTGCTCCAGAAGAAAAGCTTTTAAAAGCTTGGGAGGGGCTTGGCTATTACTCAAGAGCCCGAAACATCCAAGCAGCTGCTAAACAGATCATGTCTGAATTTGACGGAAAAATGCCGCAAACGCCTGAAGAAATCAGCTCATTGAAAGGAATAGGCCCCTATACGACAGGAGCGATAGCAAGTATAGCATTTGGACTTCCAGAACCTGCAGTTGACGGTAACGTGATGCGAGTAGTCAGCAGATTGTTTTGCATTGAAGCAGATATCGCCAAAGCTTCCAGCAGGAAAATCTTTGATGAAGCGATGCGGAAAATCATTGATGAAACTTATCCAGGTGAATTCAACCAAGCAATGATGGATCTAGGCTCAGCTATCTGTACACCAACTTCTCCAAAGTGTGAAGCTTGTCCGATCCAAGCCTTTTGTTTAGCCAACAAACGAGGAATCCAAACGAGCTTTCCTGTAAAAACAAAAAAAGCAAAGCCAAAAGACGTTTATTATATCAGTGCGGCTCTTCAAAATCATTCTGGAGCGTATTATTTTGAAGAAAGAGATAGCCAAAAACTGCTAGCAAATATGTGGACATTTCCAATGATGGAAGTGACACAAGAGGAGTACGAGCGATTGAAAAAAGGATGGGAAGCAAAACAGGAAGTCGATCTGTTTGATGATCTAGTAGCAGAAGACGGAAAAGAGCTTCCCTTCGAAAAGCAGGAACTTTTTATTTGGCAGACACGTCATTTAGGAGAAGTTACTCATGTCTTTAGTCATCTGAAATGGCATGTCCTCCTTTTTTACGGACGGGCAACCGAGGAAGCAGAACAGGAATTTACCGAGAACAAAACTTCGAAGTGGTTGAAGCCTACTGCATTTGATTCGGTCGTTTTTCCTAAGGTACAAATGAAACTAGTGGAACAGTTGGAGAAAAATCGAAACAATAGGAATCCTTTCTAGGCAAAGCTCATTTTTATTGATATAATAATTATGATGTCGGTGTAATGAACACCCAAACACAAAGCACAAAATGCTGCTTAAGGAAGGGTTGCTATGGGAGTTCCAAAAGAAGGAGAGTTTGTGACGATCCAAAGTTACAAGCACGACGGCAGATTGCATCGAACGTGGCGAGATACCATGGTATTGAAAACAAGCGAACACTCTATGATCGGCGTGAATGATCACACATTAGTCACTGAATCTGACGGACGCCGATGGGTAACGCGCGAACCAGCGATTGTGTATTTTCATAAAAAATACTGGTTCAATGTAATAGCAATGATCAGAGAAAAGGGGGTTTCCTATTATTGTAATCTAGCTTCACCTTTTTTGCTGGACGATGAGGCCTTGAAATATATCGACTATGACTTGGATATCAAGGTGTTTCCTGACGGCGAGAAACGACTATTGGATGTCGATGAGTACGAGATGCACAGCAAAATGATGAATTACCCGAACGATATTGACTTCATCCTAAAAGAAAATGTGAAGATTCTGGTTGACTGGATCAATAATGGAGATGGCCCGTTCTCAGAAGGCTATATTGATATTTGGTATGACCGTTACAAGCAATTGTCGCGTAAGTAAACGCAAAAAAGAACAGTAAGCCAGTGAGAAATCTTTCTCAAAAGCTTGCTGTTTTTTTGTTTTTTTTTTTCGAAAAATTTTTTATAAAGTCTTTTTCATATAAATGTGAGGCATGCCAGCGTCTTCAAAAGGCTCACCGTAAGCTATGTAACCAAGCTTTTCGTAAAAAGCTTCCGCTGTAGACTGCGCTCCTAATAAAATCGTATTATAGCCTTGATTCTTAGCAAAGGTTTCTGCTTCTTCAATCAATAGTTTACCTAAGCCTTGGTGTCTGTATTCAGAAAGAATCGCCATTCGCTGTAATTTCATTTTTCCGTTTTCTAAAGGCAAAAGACGTACAGTTCCTTGCGGTTCTTTTTTTTCTGAGTACAAGACGAAATGGATGCAATGTGCTTCATCTTTATCTATTTCTCGAGCCAGAGGGACACCTTGTTCGACTACAAAGACTTGATGTCTGATTCTTACAGAATCTAAGTAAATATTGCTCATTGTATCTTTTGTTTGTACAACTTTCATGGTCTAGCCACCTTCCTTTCGTATAGTATACTGGAAAATAAAATAAATAAAAAGTATGGAAAGTTTTCAAAAATAAAAAAGAATAAAAGAATTTTTAGCGAATATAATATATACTAGGAAGAAAGAAAGGAGGAAATCTATTGTTTGAAAAACTTAGACAGTCTAAACTAATGTTTTGGTCGCTTGAATTATTGATCATAGCTGCACTGATCATGATTTCATCAGAAATAAATTTTATTTTTGAACCGATCGGGACATTTTTTTCCACGTTATTTGCACCTGTACTGATTGCAGGCTTTCTTTACTATTTGCTGAATCCTATCGTCAAGCTGCTGATGAAAGCAAAAATCAAAAGAATATGGGCTGTCGCAATTGTGCTGCTCCTTTTAGTTGCAGCAATTATTTGGATTTTACTCAGTGTCATTCCAAGTCTAGTACAGCAAATTTCCTCATTGGCATCCAATATGCCTGATTTTATCAAACAGGTCGAAAGTTGGTTAAAAGAGGTAGCCGAATTGCCTGTGTTCAAGGAAGTTGATATCAATAAATATTTTGAACAATTAGATATTTCTTACGGGACGATCATTCAACAATTCCTTAGTGGCGTTTCCAACAGTTTAGGTTCGATCGTTGGAACGATTGCTTCGGCAACCGTAGTGATTATTACGGCACCCTTCATCTTGTTCTATATGTTGAAAGATGGTGAAAAACTAGTGCCAAACATCCAACAGTTTTTCCCGGAGAAAAGAAGAAATCAAATTGTGGAATTATTGGGACAGCTGAATAAAACATTAGCTAATTATATTAGTGGACAAGCAATTGAATGTCTATTCGTCGGCACTTTTACATTTTTAGGATATATGATCATCGGTGTAGATTATGCTTTCTTGTTTGGGGTCATTGCAGGGTTGACGAACCTGATACCATATTTAGGACCTTATCTAGGGCTAGCACCTGCATTTTTAGTGACGATCTTCAACGATCCGATAAAAGCATTGCTTTGTTGTTTAGTTGTACTAATCGTCCAACAGTTAGATGGAAACATCATTTATCCGAATGTAATTGGGAAATCACTGAAGATCCATCCACTAACGATCATTATCGTCCTTCTAGTAGCAGGAAACATTGCCGGATTGCTTGGTATCTTCTTAGGTGTTCCTTTTTACGCAATTTGCAAGACGATCATTTCCTATATAATCAAAATCATCAAGGAAGATAAACAAAATGAAAACAAGAAAAAAATTGCTACGACCTCGTAGATAGTTTTAGTACACTTGTTTTTATTGCAAAGAAAATTGCTTTGTGATACCATTTTAACGTGGCTATAGTGCCACGTTTTTTTCTATCGTAAACTAAAAATTAATTTTATAAGGAGAGAATGCGATTATGAATGCTGACCCTGAGAGTCAGTCGCTGTTAGCGCAGATTTTATTATTGATCGTTTTGACATTGATCAATGCTTTTTTAGCAGCTTCCGAAATTGCTGTTGTTTCGATCAATAAGAATCGAATCGAGCAAAAAGCTGATGAAGGAGATGTGAAATCTCAAAAGCTTTTAAAAATATTGCAGAATCCAAATAATTTCCTATCGACAATCCAAGTAGGAATCACTTTGGTCAACATTTTGTCTGGTGCGTCACTAGCGAATACTTTATCGGAACGGTTAGCTCCGGTATTAGGTGGCGGTACAGCGGCAAAAAATATTGCAAATATCATTGTGCTGGCTATTTTGACCTATGTATCGATTGTTTTTGGAGAATTGTACCCTAAACGTATTGCTTTAAATAAATCAGAAGAAGTCGCAAAGTTCACTTCAGGGCTGATACGCTTGATCGGCGTAGTAGCTAAGCCCTTTGTCTGGTTGCTTTCTGCTTCCACAAGTTTGTTGGCACGTATCACACCGATGACCTTTGATGATGAAGATTCAAAAATGACCAGAGATGAAATGCGTTATATGCTTGAAAACGAAGGTGTATTGAACAACGAAGAATTGGAAATGCTCCAAGGGGTTTTTTCTCTTGATACGAAAGTTGCCCGAGAAGTAATGGTCCCACGAACGGATGCATTTATGATTGATATCAATGACACTGTGGAAGAAAATGTGAATGAAGTTTTATCTGAAAACTATTCAAGAATTCCTGTCTATAATGAAGACAAAGATAAGGTAGTTGGAATCCTTCATACAAAGAATTTACTAAAAGCAGCCCATAAATTTGGCTTTGATCATTTAGATATCAAAAAAATCATGCAGGAGCCTTTATTCGTTCCTGAAACGGTCTTTATTGATGATCTATTATATGAAATGAAAAAGACACAGAATCAAATGGCTATTTTATTGGATGAATATGGCGGTGTCGTTGGTTTAGCAACATTAGAAGATCTTTTAGAAGAAATCGTCGGAGAAATCGATGATGAATCAGATGAAGTTGAGAATCTTTATGAAAAAATCGATGAACACGAATATATTATCCAAGGACGAATGCTGATTGATGAATTCAATGAAGCTTTTGACAGTGATTTGCATATGAGTGATGTAGACACGATGGCTGGTTATTTGATTACAGCGTTAGGCATGATTCCGGATGAAGGCGAAAAGTTATCGTTTGATGTCGATAATATTACGCTGGTTTCTGAAGAAATGGAAGGTTCTCGAATCCTTAAAATCCGTGTCATTTTTCATGATCCGGAAGAAACAGAAGCAGAACCTGAAGAAGAACGCAGATACTTCAGAAAAGAATTCGAAGATGACGAACCAAGAAGATAATTAGAAACTTGGTTATAAAAGAGAAGACGAGAGTGGGACAATAGTCCTTTCTCCAAAAGAAAACAAGTCCGATTTTGATGGTTAATTTCAAAATCGGACTTGTTTTTTCTTCTTTGCGTCTCTTCCTTTCCATGTATTTCCCTAATTTTCTTAAATTTAATGCCATGAGTGCCAAGCCAATGTCAATCTTGGCTCCTTGTTTCCCTCGTAAGTGGAAACGTTGGAACGCCAAATAATCCTTTAGATGTCCAAACACTGGTTCGACATCGATTTTCCGTTTCCGATAGATCGAACCTGTTTTTTCCTCTAAAAGCTTCTTTTTACATTCTGCTTTGAAATAACGCCATGTATTATTCACTAAAATTTGTCGGTTTCACTCACTTTTTGCTTTCGTACATTGACTACGAACAGGGCAGCCTCTATAGGTCTTTTTATTTTCTTTATGATAACTAGCATAGATAATTAATGGCGTTTTATGCAAGATATCGTTGTTATACATATAATTTTCTTCACTTCCATAGCCGGCATCCGCTACAATATACTCGGGTAATTCGTTGTGTTGTTCCAAAAAGCTGTCTAAAAACGGTTTTAAAGTTTTTTGTATCTGTTGGATTTGGTCACTTTAATCTTACAGGGATGAGTGCTTTTTGTGTACCTTGAAATCAAAAATAGTAGGGCAATAATCAGATTTTTTTCTGACTATTGGCCCACTCTCATTTTTGTTTAAAAATTAAAACTGCAATTTCTATCAATTTTGAGGAAGTGAAATTCTGGATATTTTTTTGCTACATAGAGATACTACAGATACTTTCACTATTTTTTAGTAGGCAGCTGCTTAAGCATTTCTGTAAGATATATTAAGAGTACGCTTTAAACAAAACTATATATTTATCTTTTTCAGAAGAGTTTGTGTGTAAAATGGTTAGTCTAGTTATAGAAATTTGTTCATAACGTAATGAATTCTCTAGAATATAGGTAATAAATTTTCTTTTATATTTTGAATACAATAAGTGGGGGCAAAACTCTCATCAATTTATTTAATAGACTGCAATTATGCTCTCAAATTAACTTTTTATGATATAATTATCAAATTTTTCTGAAAATTATGTATAGTTGTTTCAGAAAGAGGAGGCATTAATTTATGAAAAGAAAATTATTTAGTTTAGCTCTTATCGGAATGTTTGGGTTAGTAGTGACAGGTTTTGGTACAAAAGTTGATGCAGCTACACGTTCATATGGTAATGGTGTTTATTGTAATGATGATAAATGCTGGGTGAACTGGAATGAAGCAAATCAACAAATCGCTGGAATTGTGATTAGTGGTTGGGCTTCTGGTTTGGCAGGTGCATAATTTTTTGTAGTTAGGAGTTATTATGTCTAAAAAAAGTGATGAAGTGAATACTATTCTTAAACTGACTGATTTGGCGTTGAATGATGCTGAGATTAGAAGTGATCAACAGCTAACTTATTTGTTGATTGAGATAAAAAAAGAAGCTTTAAAAGGCAAAGTTTTTTATGATTATAAGAGAGAATTATCGCGATATGTCAGTGGGTTTTCTAGAAGAAATCATTTTCGTGTTCCTGAAGTTCTGCTAAAATTAATGGCAATCATAAAAACGCCTAAGGCTTGGTCAGGACTTTGAGTTGTAAGAAGAGATATATTATTTTTATAATAGAGTGGGGCGACAGTCAGATTTTTTTCTGATTATTGTCCCACTCTCGTCTTTTCTTTAGTCAGCTGACAAAAATATTTGACTCTTATGATTTGGTGGCTTTTTCATTCGCAGAATCCATGCTATACTGATTCAGTTGTAGTAGTTAACAGAGGTTGTGAAAAAGCTGTCCTGTATCAAGTAATAAGAACTGCCAAGCAAAAACAGCTTTTCCTGTTTTTGGTTTGGTGGGGCTTGTGACCACAGATGCAAGCTTTTAAACACTGTTTACTCGGAAAAGGGACGGCGACACGGCTTTTGTCACAGCCCTATATGAAATTGTCTTTCCTTAAGAGAATAGACAATTTGTCTAGAAAAATATAAATAATTGAATGGAAGAAATGGAGTTAGGTTATGAATAATCCAGAATTAAAGCAGCAAGTGGACAATCGCAGAACGTTTGCGATCATTTCCCATCCGGATGCGGGGAAAACAACGATTACAGAACAACTACTATTGTTTGGTGGAGCTATCCGTCAAGCCGGAACTGTAAAAGGAAAGAAAACAGGTAATTTTGCCAAATCGGATTGGATGGAAATCGAGAAACAGCGTGGAATATCTGTCACTAGTTCTGTTATGCAGTTTGATTATCAAGGAAAACGAGTAAATATCTTGGACACTCCAGGACATGAAGATTTTTCTGAAGATACTTACCGTACTTTGATGGCCGTGGATAGTGCGGTCATGGTAATCGACAGTGCCAAAGGGATCGAAGCACAGACAAAGAAATTGTTTCAAGTGGTTAAAAAACGTGGCATCCCGATTTTTACTTTTATCAACAAACTAGATCGTGATGGTCGCGAACCATTAGAACTGTTAGAAGAATTAGAAGAGTTATTAGACATCGAGTCTTATCCGATGAATTGGCCAATTGGTATGGGAAAAGGTTTAGAAGGTCTTTATGATATTTACCATAATCGTGTAGAGTTTTATCGTCCGGAAAATTATCAAGGAGAACGTTTAGTAGAATTGGATGAAGATGGTCTGCTTCCTGATAATCATCCTTTAACTGAAAATTTCTTGTATGAACAAGTCTTAGAAGAAGTAGAACTACTCAAAGAAGCTGGAGATGCATTTAATCAAGAAAAAATTGCTCGTGGCGATCAAACACCAGTATTTTTTGGTTCTGCATTAACTAATTTCGGTGTACAGACTTTTTTAGAAACTTTCGTTGAATTAGCACCAGCTCCTTATGGGCATAAAACACAAGATGATCAGATGGTAAGTCCTTATGAAGAAGAATTTTCAGGTTTCGTATTCAAGATACAAGCAAATATGAACCCAGCCCATCGTGACCGAATCGCTTTTGTCCGAATCTGTTCTGGAACATTCGAGCGAGGAATGGATGTCTGGTTAGAACGTACAAATAAAAAATTGAAATTAAGCAATGTTACGCAATTTATGGCAGATTCGAGAGAGAATGTCGAAAAGGCAGTAGCAGGTGATATTATCGGTGTATATGATACTGGTAATTATCAGATTGGGGATACGTTGTTCGAAGGTAAACTAAAAGTTGCTTATGAAGAACTTCCTTCATTTACTCCAGAGCTGTTCATGAAAGTGACTGCTAAAAATGTTATGAAACAAAAATCCTTCCATAAAGGAATCTATCAATTGGTTCAAGAAGGAGCAATTCAGCTTTATAAAACATATCTAACGGAAGAATATATCATTGGGGCTGTTGGTCAGCTGCAATTCGAAGTATTCCAATATCGTATGTTAAATGAGTACAATGCAGAAGTCATCATGTCTCCGATGGGACACAAAATTGCTCGCTGGATTGATCCGGAAGATTTGGATGAGAAGATGAGTTCAAGCCGTAATATCTTAGCGCGTGATCGTTTTGATCAGCCGTTGTTCTTATTTGAAAACCAATTTGCAGAACGGTGGTTTGCGGATAAATATCCTAATGTAAAATTAAAAAGTTTGATGTAAAGAGGCTGTAAAAAAATACGCTGTATCAAGTAATAAAAAAAGCCAAACAAAAACAGTTTCTCCTGTTTTTGATTTGGTTGAATACCGTTTACCAAGAAACCATAAGTCTGCCACTCAGTTTCAAGTGCAAATAAAAATTTTGAAAATACATTCTTATACTTTGTTGATAGCCGTGACGGATTTTCCGTTACGGTTCTTTTTATCATTTAAAACTATAAAAAATGTCTAATCTAAAAAAATATAAAAATTACTTTGCGTACATACTATTAAAGAGAGGAGAGTTTGTGAAATGGAAACAGAATGGCAAAGGCGTCAAAGAAAAAAACAGAAAAAAGCAGAAATGTTGCGATTATGTCGATTGTTGGATGTAAAAGACTGGGACAAAAACGAGCAGATCGCACAAGAAGTGAGATCAATCATCCAGAAAGAAGAAAAAGTAAAAAATAAAGATACGAGTAGTTCCAAAAATGAAAAGAGAAAGACACAAAAGAAGCGTAAAAAAAATAAAGATCCAGAAAGCAAAAGAAGCAAATGAGGCGTGAATCGTCTCATTTGCTTCTTTAATTATGTTCAAAAGTTGATTAAACGGCTAACGTCGCGCCTAATTCATGTTTTGGAATAGAGATTTCAACAAGCCCGGCCAATTCGATTACTTTGATTTCATCCTCGTGGTAAACAGCATCTTTGATTTTATCCAAGAAATAATTTTTAGCTTCTTCGATTTCTTTCGGCTGGATTTTACGTTTATCATTGATTAACAGAATTTCATTATGTTCAGGGGCTTCAGTGTAGACAATAGTGGTATTTCCGGCTGTGTAGACTTTGACCAGATGGGCATCAGTGTTTTCAAGCTGGTTCAATACAAGACGGGAATGGCTGTTTGTTACATTTACCAATTTCATGGCGCTCACCTCTTTTATGTATTTTTAATTGCTTGTTTCTCTTATTATAATTTCTTTTTTATAAAATGAACAGTATTTTGACTTTTCTGAAAAAAGAGAGCGTGGGACAAAAGTAAAGAACACTTTTGTCTCACGCTCTAAACACGTATAAACGGCGGAAGCAGAAGCAACTCCTTCGGAAATAAGCTGAAATTCACAAAAATTTGAAAAGCAATTTTCGTGAATTCCTTCTTATTTCTTGGAGTTAAACGCTTCTGTCCCAGCCTCTATATACATACTAGGTTTACTCAGCCGTTTCTTCGGTTGTTTCTTTTGCTAAACGTTCTGGTTTAGAAGTCACGATGATTTTTCCATCCTTATCCAATTTTGCTTTCAGCTCATGAATAGAAGGGTGGTCAAGGTAAAATTCAGCGATGCCATCTTCGATTTGTTCTTGGATTGTTCGTCGAAGGGGGCGAGCACCCATGGATGGATCATAACCTAAGTCAACTAATTTTTCTTTGACATTCGTAGGAACTTCGATATGAAGTTGCTGTGCTGCAAGCATTTGATTGACATCGTCTAGCATCAGTGTAACGATGGTCATCAAGTTTTCTTTTGACAAAGCACTGAATTCGATGATTCCGTCAAAACGATTTAGAAACTCTGGTGTAAAGTAATTATTCAATTGATTCAATACCGAACGAGTAACACCTTCACGTGCCGCACCAAAGCCAACATTTGCTTCTACTTTACCAGTACCGGCATTACTTGTCATAATGATGATCGTATCTTTAAAGCTGACGGTTCTTCCTTGTGCGTCCGTCAATCGGCCATCATCTAAGATTTGCAAGAACATGTGCAAAACATCTGGATGAGCTTTTTCGACTTCATCTAATAAGACAAGACTGTAAGGATTTCTTCGAACTTTTTCTGTTAATTGACCAGCTTCTTCGTATCCAACATAACCTGGAGGAGAACCAATCAATTTAGAGACACTGTGTTTTTCCATATATTCAGACATATCGAAACGAATCATTGAATCTTGTGAACCGAATAATTCATAGGCAAGCTGTTTGGCAAGTTCTGTTTTACCTACACCGGTTGGTCCGACAAATAAGAAGGAGCCAATTGGACGATTCTGTTTGTTCAAACCAACACGATTTCGGCGAATCGCTTTCGCTACACGGTCTACAGCGTTATCTTGACCAATGACATGAGCCTTCAAGTCATCTGCTAAGTTTTTCAATTGTGTCTGTTCTTTTTCTTTTAATTCGCCCACTGGAATACCTGTTCGTTGTTCAACGATTTTTTCCATATCTTTTTCGGTGATGACAGGTGTTTCTTCTTCTGTGAGCTGGCGTTCTTTCATTTTTTGAAGTTTGTTGATCTGATCACGGTAATAAGCCGCTTTTTCGAAATCTTCTTCTCGAGAAGCAAGAACTTTTTGTTCTTCCGCTTCTTGCAGTTTTTTCTCGATCGTTTTAGGATCAACGATTTGGATCGTTAAGTTTTTCTTAGAACCTGTTTCATCTAGCAAATCGATGGCTTTATCCGGCAAGAAGCGATCTTGGACGTAACGATTGGATAAAGTTGCGGCTGCTTCGATGGCTTCATCAGTATATTTTACATGATGATAGTCTTCATAACGTTTTTGCAGTCCTTTCAAGATACTGATTGTTTCTTCGACAGTTGGTTCATCTACTCGTACAGGTTGCATACGACGCTCTAAGGCAGCATCTTTTTCGATGATGCGGTACTCGTTTAAGGTAGTAGCACCAACCATCTGCAATTCTCCTCGAGCTAAAGCAGGTTTTAAAATATTACCAGCATCCATGTTTCCATCGCCTGCGGAACCAGCGCCGACGATTTCATGCACTTCATCTATAAACAGGATCACATTTTCTGCTTGACGAATTTCTTCAATCAATTTTTGCATACGTTCTTCGAATTGACCTCGTATACCAGTACCTTGGACTAAGGATACGACATCTAAACGAATGACTTCTTTGTCCATTAATTTTTGTGGGACATCGCCATCTACGATTTTTTGTGCTAACCCTTCAACAACTGCTGTTTTACCAACACCAGGTTCACCAATCAAGACAGGGTTATTCTTAGTTCGGCGATTTAAAATTTCGATGACACGTTTGATTTCATCATCACGACCGATCACAGGGTCGATATCCCCTTGTCGAGCTTGTTCAGTGATGTTGATTCCGTATTCTCCTAGTAAACCTTCCGTATTTCCTTGAGGTGGTTGTCCACCATTGAAGTTGTTGTTTCCACCAAATTGTGTTGGCGGTGTTTGCTCATAGTTTCCTTGCTGTTGCATTTGGCGAGACATGGAACGGAAAAGATCGTCCAAACTGCCAAATCCAAATGGATCGTTTTGGGCCATATTAGTTAGACCTCCATTTTGCTGATTTTTGATTTTTTGATAACAGCTCTGACAATAATCAAGTTGTGTCCGCTGACCATTGACAGTGGCATATAAGTGAATCGTTGCCTCATTCTTGCCGCAGTTTTGACAAAGCATGAATCATTCACGTCCTTTCACAAAAATGGGTACATCCATATTTTACATCTCGTTTTTCATGAGGTAAAAGAATAACCCCTATTTTTTAGGGATTTATGAGGTAGTAAAGGTAAAATGTCTATTGACCATTACTGACCTTTGATTCTTATTATACTAAAAATCGAAAGGGAAGCAAGTAATTCGTTTCATATAAAAACAAACAAGGTCAAAGGAAAGAATGATAAACGTTAGGAGAAGAGATAGCGACAAGAAAGAGAAAATAAACACGTTTGTTATAAAATGTGAAGAAAAGGATGAAAAAGAATCCGGAATAATTTGAATACTTTTATCTGAAATTGAATGAAAACTGTTGTATCTAACGAAAAAAAATGTTAATCTTTACAGATGAAAGGGTGACACTTGTTAGGATTCTCTGAATTACTAAAAAAGAAAACCCTCACATAAAAACAACACTCACTTAAAGGAGACCGATTAATATGGAAAAGAAAGAATTTCACGTAGTAGCAGAAACTGGGATCCACGCACGTCCAGCTACATTATTAGTACAAACAGCAAGCAAATTTAACTCTGATGTAAACTTAGAGTATAAAGGTAAATCAGTAAACTTGAAATCAATCATGGGCGTTATGTCTTTAGGTGTAGGTCAAGGTTCTGATGTTACTATCACTGCAGAAGGTGCTGACGAAGCTGACGCAATGGCAGCAATCGTTGAAACAATGAAGAAAGAAGGCTTATCTGAATAATGGTTGAAATGCTAAAAGGGATTGCCGCTAGTGACGGTGTAGCCGTTGCAAAAGCTTACCTGCTAGTTCAACCGGATTTAACATTCAGTAAGGCAACAGTAGAAGATACTGCGGCTGAAGAAGCTCGTTTGGATGCTGCATTAGCTAAATCTACTGAAGAATTGCAGCAAATTCGTGAAAAAGCAGCGCAAAGCTTAGGTGAAGCAGAAGCGCAAGTATTTGATGCCCATTTGATGGTTCTTTCAGATCCAGAAATGGTAGGTCAAATCAAGCAAAATATTAAAGACAACAGCGTAAATGCTGAATCAGCGCTAAAAGAAGTAACGGATATGTATATCGGTATGTTCGAAGCAATGGAAGACAATGCTTACATGCAAGAGCGTGCTGCAGATATTCGTGACGTTGCTAAACGTATTTTAGCACACTTATTAGGCGTTACTTTACCAAATCCATCAATGATCAACGAAGAAGTGGTCGTTGTTGCACATGACTTGACTCCAAGTGATACAGCACAATTAGATCGCAATTTTGTAAAAGCGTTTGTAACAGACATTGGTGGACGTACTTCACATTCTGCTATCATGGCACGTTCTTTAGAAATCCCAGCGATCGTTGGGACAAAAGAAATCACTGCTAAAGTCAAAGAAGGCGATATGTTGGCTGTTAACGGGATCGAAGGCGATGTGATCATCGATCCTACAGAGGAACAAAAAGCTGAATTTGAAAAAGCAGGTGCGGATTACGCAGCACAAAAAGCAGAATGGGAAAAACTAAAAAATGCAGAAACTGTCACAGCTGACGGCAAGCATTTTGAATTAGCTGCAAACATCGGAACACCAAAAGATCTAGTTGGTGTTCATAACAATGGTGGAGAAGCAGTTGGTCTGTACCGTACTGAATTCCTATATATGGATTCTCCGGACTTCCCAACAGAAGATGACCAATACGAAGCTTACAAAGCTGTATTAGAAGGTATGGAAGGAAAACCAGTTGTTGTTCGTACAATGGACATCGGCGGGGATAAAGAACTACCATATCTGCAATTACCTCATGAAATGAATCCATTCTTAGGATATCGTGCATTACGTATCAGTCTATCTGAACAAGGCGACGAAATGTTCCGCACACAAATGCGTGCATTACTTCGTGCATCTGTTCATGGTAACTTACGTATCATGTTCCCTATGGTAGCTACGCTCAAAGAATTCCGCGCAGCAAAAGCGATCTTTGAAGAAGAAAAACAAAAATTGATTAGTGAAGGCAAGGAAGTATCTGATACAATCCAAGTCGGCATCATGATTGAGATTCCAGCAGCAGCAGTCTTAGCAGACAAGTTTGCAAAAGAAGTGGATTTCTTCTCCGTAGGTACGAACGATTTGATTCAATACACAATGGCAGCAGACCGTATGAATGAACGTGTTTCTTACTTGTACCAACCATATAACCCATCAATCTTACGTTTAATCAAAAATGTAATTGATGCAGCACACGCTGAAGGAAAATGGGCAGGTATGTGTGGAGAAATGGCTGGAGATCAAACCGCTGTTCCGTTGCTAGTAGGTATGGGTCTAGATGAGTTCTCAATGAGCGCGACATCTATTCTTAAAACACGTAGTTTAATGAAACGCTTGGACACAGCGAAAATGGCTGAACTTGCTGATCGTGCATTGAAAGAATGCGATACGATGGAAGAAGTCGTTGAACTTGTTCATGAATATGTAAAATAAACAACGTATCAAAAACTGGTGTAGCTTGTAAAAGAGCTACGCCAGCTTTTTTGTTTTCTGTTCTTTTTTAAGAAAACGTTTTTGTCAGCAAGATTAGACAAAAATAGGGCTTAAGTTTGAGTGACAGTTTGGAGGCTATGTTATACTATATAAATGAAGGGGGACGTAAGGTGAAGGTATTATTATATTTTGAAAGTGAAAAGATGCTTGCAAAATCTGGAATCGGACGTGCGCTTGATCATCAAAAACGTGCTCTGACGGAAGTCGGTATCTCTTATACACTAGACGACAAAGATGATTATGACATCCTGCACATCAATACATACGGAATCAATAGTCATAATATGGTCAATAAAGCCAGAAGAGAAGGTAAAAAAGTTGTCTATCATGCGCATTCAACAGAGGAAGATTTCCGAAATTCCTTTATCGGATCGAACCAGCTTTCTCCTATTGTAAAAAAATATCTGGTAGGATTGTACCAAAAAGCGGACTATTTGATCACACCAACACCTTATTCAAAACAGTTGTTGGAAAGCTATGGTATCCGTGTACCGATTCAAGCTATTTCCAATGGGATCGACCTAGAGAAATATCGCCCTGATCCAATGAAAGAACAAAAGTTCAGAGAGTATTTCAAACTATCTCCGGATCAAAAAGTAATCATTTGTGTCGGTTTGTTTTTCGAACGTAAAGGAATCATTGATTTCGTAGAAATTGCTAAGAAGATGCCCGACTATACATTCATTTGGTTTGGTCATGTTCCGATGTACTCGATTCCTCGAAACATCCGGAAAATTGTAAAAGAAGACCATCCTGAGAATGTTCTGTTTCCTGGATATATACGAGGGGAAATCATCGAAGGAGCATATTCAGGTGCAGATCTATTCTTTTTTCCTTCTTATGAAGAGACGGAAGGAATCGTTGTTTTAGAAGCTTTAGCAAGCAAGCAAAATGTACTTGTTCGAGATATTCCAGTGTATAATGGCTGGTTAGAAGATAGCAAGAACTGCTATATGGGGAAGACAAACGAAGCGTTTATCCAACTGATTCAACAGATTACCAATGAAGAGCTACCGAGTTTGACACAAGCCGGTTATCAAACAGCAAAAGAACGAAGTATCAATAAAATCGGTGAAGAACTTAAAAACGTATATGAAAGTGTGCTGAATGAAAAAGTCTCTAGCAAATTAAAAAAAGTACATCAGACAAAGGACTAGTTTGGAGGCGAAAAACATGAAAATCGGCTTTTTTACCGATACCTACTTTCCGCAAGTCAGCGGAGTGGCTACATCGATCAAAACATTAAAACAAGAATTAGAAAAACATGGGCATGAAGTCTATATCTTTACGACAACCGATCCTAATGCGGACAAGTTGGAAAAAGATGTGATTCGAATGCCAAGTGTACCGTTTATTTCTTTCAAGGATCGAAGAGTTGTTGTTAGAGGCATGTGGTATGCTTATTTGGTTGCCAAAGAACTAGAATTAGATCTGATCCATACCCATACAGAATTCGGAGCAGGAATACTAGGGAAGATGGTAGCTAAGAAGTTGAAAATACCCCTGATCCATACTTACCATACGATGTATGAGGATTACCTTCATTATATCGGTAAAGGAAAAGTGATCAGGCAATCCCATGTAAAATACTTATCCAGATTATTTGCCAATCATACGACAGGTGTAGTCTGTCCAAGTGAACGTGTTATTGATACATTACGTAGCTATGGCGTAGTAGCACCGCTTCGTGTGATTCCTACTGGTATCGACATTGAGAAATTCAAACGTTCTGATATCACTCAGGAGGATATCAACAAGTTAAGGGAGTCATTAGGACTTCAGGAAAATCATCTGATGATTCTTTCTTTAAGCAGGATTTCTTATGAGAAAAATATCCAAGCATTGGTTAACGGATTTCCTCAGGTTATCTCGGCTTACCCTAATGCCAGATTAGTTATTGTAGGAAAAGGTCCTTATGTAGAAGAGTTAGAGGAATTGATTTCCGAACTGCAGTTAGAAGAATTTGTGCAGTTTACAGGAGAAGTGGATAATAATGATGTAGCCCTTTATTATAAAGCGGCAGATTATTTTGTCAGTGCTTCTACTTCAGAGACACAAGGGCTTACTTATACCGAAGCGATGGCAGCTGGCACGCCTTGTGTCGTAGAAGGAAATGCTTATTTGAACCGATTGTTCGATCATCCTTCATTAGGGAAAACTTTTGAAACCGACGAAGACTTTGCACCCGCACTTATTGATTATATTTCCAGTGAAGTCCCTAGAGATCCAAAGGTTTTAGAAGCCAAACTTTATGATATTTCGTCTACTCATTTCGGCGAAGCCATGATCGAATTTTATCAAGATATGGTTGTTTACCATGAAGAAGAGATGCGAAGAAAAGAAGAAGAAGATTCGATTGAACGAATCAAAATCAAATTAAATTCATTTAAAAGATAAAATTCAAACATTTTTTATAAAAAAATCCTTGTTTCTAGCGTATACTAGCATAGAAGCAAGGATTTTTGATTTTTAGGAGGTCGAAAGAATGAAACTGGGTTTTATCGGAACAGGCGTCATGGGAAGTGCTGTTGTACGCCATCTACTAGAAGCAGGTCACGAAGTCGCTGTTTATAATCGGACAAAAGCAAAAGCTGATTCTTTAGTAACAGAAGGAGCTGTCTGGGCGGATACACCAAAGGCTGTAGCAGAACAAAGCAATATTCTGTTTACAATGGTAGGTTATCCTAAAGATGTAGAAGAAATCTACTATGGAGGATCGGGGATTTTTTCTGCAGATGTCTCAGGACGTATTTTAGTTGATTTGACTACAAGTACACCAACTCTGGCAGAAAAAATTGCAAAAACAGCAAAAGAAAAAGGTGCAGATGCATTAGATGCACCGGTGTCAGGCGGTGACTTAGGAGCAAAGAATGGCACACTGACGATCATGGTGGGCGGAGAAGAATCGGTCTATGATCAAGTACTTCCTTTATTCAAGGAATTTGGTACGACATTTACATTGCATGGCTCTGCTGGGAAAGGTCAGCATACGAAAATGGCCAATCAAATCATGATTGCAGGCACGATGACAGGAATGACGGAAATGCTTGTCTACGCACAAAAAAACGGTCTCGATTTAGAGAAAGTGATTGAGACACTTTCAGGAGGAAGTGCAGCTAACTGGTCTTTAAGTAATTATTCCCCACGTATCTTGAAAGAAGATTACACGCCTGGTTTTTTTGTCAAACATTTTATCAAAGATTTAAAGATTGCATTAGAAGAAGCAGAAAAAATGAACCTTGTCTTGCCAGCAACCATCCAAGCGTTGAAACTATACGAAGAGTTGGCAGATAAAGGTTTTGAGAATGACGGAACACAAGCTTTGATCAAACTTTGGTGGCCTGAAGGGAAAATACCAGAAAAAAAATCATAAAAAACGAGTTTTTTTAGAGAAAATCAATGCAAGTAGGCTATGCTTTTGATACAATATAACAGAAATAAGAAAAGGAGGACCTCCGATGACACATTCACAATTAGTCGCAATCATAAAACGACTGGAGGCTATGGTCGAGTCAGCAGATAATGAACTGCAAGTTCGCCGTTTTGAAAAAGAAGGCGTAGAAAAGTGTACAGTAACTTATGATAAAGCGACCGATACGTTTGAATTAACTGAAACAGATACTCATCAGCAATACGAATTCGATAATATCGATATCGTAGCGATGGAAATCTATGACTTAATCCAATAAATTTTAGGATAATTGACATTTGAAGTTGAAGATGCCTAAAAGAAGCCGAGAAGCAGCTAATTTAGTTGCTTTTCAGCTTCTTTTTTGTTTAATTGTTCCATTTCGATCTGTTCCTTTTCTAATTTTTTGCGGTAACTAATCAGAATTTGTACAGGATCGATTTCTTCTTTTGATAATTGGCGTTTCAAAGATAAATGAGCTTCTTTTTTTTCATAATAAAAGTCAGGTGGATTGTCCCCAGAAGCAATTATTGTTTCTGCAAGCTGTCCGTAACAAATAAGGTAGTGCTTTTTCTGACTTTCATCCGCTGCCAGTGGCATACTGAATGTGAGGGATGGTGTTCTTAAAAACTGCTTTTGTTCTTGGATCCGTCTGATGAAATAAGTAACTAATTCGATATCTTTTTGAAGCATTCCAGCTTTTTCGAAATTCAGTTGATAGATGAAATGTTGTTGTCTCTTTTTCAAGTAAGTCAGTAGCTTTTTATTGCGTCCCTGAAACAATCCTTGGATCTCCTTCTTTTTCTGTTCAAAAGTCATTTCCTGTAAGTCAGGAAGCTGGACTCGCAAAGCTAATAAGCTGATTTCAGACAGCCAAGGCATTTGATACGTTTCTTCCATTATACGCAAAATAGACGGCATTTTTTTATAGAGACGAAACGGACCGTATGTTCGAGCCGTAGGAGTATCTGTTAATACAAATCCCTTATTGGAAATATGTACATAATTGTAGTTACTGAAATAATTCATTTGTCGGTTATAAAAAGGACGGTAATGTTGGATTAGTTGACACTCAAGCAACAAAGCATCTAATTCTGTATCTACTACGACGAAATCAAAATCTGTTATATGATGAATCATACGTAATACTTTTTTTGAATGCTGCTTATTCTGATGAAAATAGCTGCTTACTCTATTTTTGAGCCGTTTTGCTTTACCAACATAGATGACCATCCCTTCTTGGTTTTTCATAAGATAGACACCCGGCAGCATGGGGAGATTTTTTATTTTTTCTTTTAACATAGGGTCTCCTTTCACGCTTTGAATAAAAAGACTATAACAAATTTTGAAATAATGGACAAGTTTTAGGGAATTGGATCATTCTATCAACAAGAAATACTTTGATAATCAAAATATGTCAGTGCAATAGTTTTTCTAATAAAATAAATAAAAAATGCTGATTTATCAGTTTTTTTAAATGAGTAAAATCTTAAAATAAACTCATATAGCAAAAAAATGAACTTTTACGGTTGCATTTTGAAAAAAGTTAAGATATAGTTTGAACATCAAAAGATTTGATAATCAAACTAATTAGTGGACGGTGGAACATGGAACCAGATTTAAAAACAGTAAATGATTATCTTGTTAGTGTCTTCAATGATATTTTGACAATCGAAGAGTCTGAGTTGAAAAAATCTCAATTCAAAGATCTGTCAATCACAGAGATGCACACGATCGAGGCAATCGGGATGTACAAGAAAAAAACAACTTCAGAAGTAGCCAAAGAACTATCAATTACTGTTGGGACCTTGACCACTGCTATTAACAAGTTAGTAAAAAAAGGCTATGTCGAACGTATCCGCAGTGAAGATGACCGTCGTGTTGTAAAGTTGGGACTAACGAAAAAAGGAAAGTTACTGTTTCGGGTCCATCAGCATTTTCATCGTGAAATGGTCAAGAACATCTTAGAAGGAATGGCTACGGAAGAACAGCATGCCTTGCTGGATGCACTGAAAAACTTGCATGACTTCTTGCAAGACTATAAGTGAGGATATTTAATGGAACAATTTGGAATGATTACTGCAACAGCCAGCGTCCTTCCTGAAAAGATCATTACGAATAATGATCTTTCCAAGATGATGGACACCTCGGATGAATGGATTTCGTCAAGAACGGGTATTCGTGAACGAAGATGTGTAACAAATCAGGAGACATCTGATTTATGCCTCTTAGTGGCGGAAAAATTGATGAAACAAAAAAATCTGAACCCTGAAGATTTGGATTTTATCTTAGTAGCAACAATGTCGCCCGATTACACGACACCATCTGTAGCAGCACAAGTACAAGGGAAATTGGGAGCAGCTAATGCTATTGCTTTCGATATCAGCGCGGCATGTTCAGGATTTGTTTATGCGTTAAGCATGGCTGACAAAATGATCCGCTGCGGTTCGACTAAAGGATTGGTAATTGGCGGTGAAACACTGTCTAAACTAATCGATTGGTCTGATCGCACGACTGCTGTATTATTTGGTGATGGAGCAGGTGGGGTTCTCTTAGAAGCAAACCCACAAAAAAAATTGCTGAAAGAAAAATTAGCAACTGATGGTACCAGAAGTACCTCACTGACTGCTGGCTACCAGCAAAATAAAAACCCGTTCTATTCAGAAGATTCAGAAGGTTCGTATTATTTGCGAATGACCGGCAGAGATATTTTTGATTTCGCCGTTCGAGATGTTGCAAACAATATCCAAGAAGTCATGAAAGACATGCCAGTTGATTATCTGCTTTTGCATCAGGCAAATCTCAGGATCATTGAGAAAATCGCCCGAAAAGTAAAGATGCCGCAAGAAAAATTCCTGACCAATATGGATAAGTACGGGAATACCTCTGCTGCAAGTATCCCTATTTTATTGGATGAAGCAGTTTCTAGCGGAAAGATCACCTTGGGAAAACAACAGAAAGTAATATTTACAGGCTATGGCGGAGGTTTAACGTGGGGAAGTATTCTCATGGAGCTGTAAACTGTTAAATTATAAAAATAAAAAAGCAAACAATATCGGAGGAATATATTATTATGGTATTCGAAAAAATTCAAGAAATCATTGCAGAAGAATTAGGAAAAGAAACTGAAGAAATCAAATTGACTACTGACATCCAAGAAGACTTAGAAGCTGACAGCTTGGATTTATTCCAAATCATCAATGAAATTGAAGATGAATTTGATGTAAAAATCGAAACAGAAGACGGAATCAAAACGGTTCAAGATTTAGTGACTTACGTAGAAAAACAAACTGCATAATCATTAAAATTAGGTTGGGGGCTGGGACATTTCCTGAAATAGGGATGTCTCGGCCTTTTTGAATAAGAAGAATCAAACATATATTCTGGATATATTGGAGAAAAACATGAAAACAGCATTCTTATTTAGTGGCCAAGGTGCACAATATCAAGGTATGGGAAAAGATTTATATGAAGAAACCATTGTAAAGCAGACATTTGATGAAGCAAGTGAGATTCTCGGCTACGATATGGCCGACCTCTGCTTTTCAGAAAATGAACGTTTGGATCAGACACAATATACACAGCCAGCTATTCTAACAGTCAGCATTGCGTATTATCGCTTATTGAAGGAGCATGGAATCGTCCCAGCTGCAGCTTTAGGACTGAGTTTAGGAGAATATTCGGCATTAGTAGCCAGTGATGCGTTATCCTTCACTGAAGCCGTTGCACTAGTAGCGAAGAGAGGCGCTTATATGACGGAAGCTGCCCCAGCTGGAAGCGGAAAAATGGTCGCAGTAATGAATGCACCGATTGAGACGATTGAGGAAAGCTGTCATGAAGCAAGCAAGTACGGCATCGTGTCTCCTGCTAATTACAATACACCTCAGCAGATCGTGATCGGTGGCGAAGAAAAAGCCGTAGATGAAGCTGTTTTGCTCTTAAAAGAAAAAGGAATCAAAAGGATGATCCCACTAAATGTCAGTGGACCTTTCCATACAGCTATTTTAGCACCAGCATCAAAAAAACTGGCGAAGGATCTAAGTCATATTCAATTTTCTGACCCTTCTTTTCCAGTCATCAGCAACACAACAACGGAAATAATGAAGAAAGAGACGATAGCGGGACTACTTGAACAGCAAGTCATGCAACCTGTTCGTTTCTACGAGAGTATCCATAAATTAAAAACAATCGGCATCGAGCGAGTCATTGAAGTCGGTCCCGGAAAAGTATTAAGCGGATTTATGAAAAAAATTGATAAAACGATACCAGTTCTGCGTGTTGAGAATAAGCAGACATTTGATGAAACAATAGCAAAATTATAAGGAGGAAGGTTATGGATGTAAAAGGGAAAAATGTATTTATTACAGGTAGTACAAGAGGAATTGGCAAAGCGATGGCATTAGCTTTTGCAAAAGCTGGAGCAAATATTATTTTGAATGGGCGCGGAGAGATTCCAAAAGAAAAGATAGAAGAAATTGAAGCATTCGGTGTAAAATGCGTAGGAGTTTCCGGCGATATCTCTGATTATGAGAAAGCAGGACAAATGATCAAAGAAGCAGAAGAAAAGCTTGGATCGATCCATATCTTAGTAAACAATGCCGGAATCACAAATGACAAACTTGTGATGCGGATGGATGCAGAAGATTTCAAAAAATGTCTGGATATCAATTTGATCGGTACCTTCAATATGACGCAACACGTTTTGAAAAAAATGATGAAGCAGCGAGAAGGGGCCATCATCAATCTCTCTAGTGTATCTGGATTGATTGGAAATATCGGACAAGCAAATTATGCAGCTAGCAAAGCTGGTGTCGTAGGATTGACAAAATCGGTTGCACGAGAAGCTGCGACTAGAGGTATCACATGCAACGCCATTGCACCAGGATTCATCACAACTGATATGACGGAAGTTTTAGCAGATAAAGTCAAGGAGCAAGCGGAAAAGCAAATTCCAATGCAACGTTTCGGACAAGTAGAAGATGTTGCACAAACAGCAGTTTTCTTAGCACAAAATCCATATATCACCGGCCAAGTCATCAATGTCGATGGCGGATTGGTCATGCACGGATAAGAAAAGGAGAGCAAATAAATGAATCGAGTGGTAATTACTGGCTATGGAGTCACTTCACCTATTGGAAATGACGCAGACAGCTTTTTGAATAGCTTGAAAGAAGGTACGAATGGCATCGCACCGATCACTAAATTTGATGCTTCAGAAACAGGGATCACCTTAGCGGGTGAAGTCAAAGATTTCCCTTACGATAAATATTTTATTAAAAAAGATAGCAAACGAATGGATATGTTTTCGATCTATGGGATCTACGCTGCTTTAGAAGCAATGGAGATAAGCGGTTTAGATAAAGAAAAAATGAATCAAGACCGATTTGGTGTCATTATCGGATCAGGAATCGGTGGTCTTCCGACAATCGAAAATCAAGTTATCCGTCTGCATGAAAAAGGCGCAAAACGAGTTTCTCCAATGTTCGTGCCAATGGCGATTGCCAACATGGCAGCTGGAAATATTGCTTTGCGAGTAGGCGCAAAAGGTATCTGTACAGCTATCGTAACAGCTTGTGCTAGCGGAACGAATTCAATCGGTGAAGCATTCCGTAACATCAAACATGGCTATTCAGATGTCATTCTTGCTGGAGGAACAGAAGCAACAATCTGTGAGATGGGGATTGCTGGATTTGCAGCTTTAACTGCACTTTCGGAATCAACTGATCCTAATCGTGGTTCGATCCCGTTTGATGAAAATCGAAATGGTTTTGTGATGGGTGAAGGAGCAGGTGTTCTAGTTCTTGAATCTTTAGAGCATGCACAAGCTCGCGGTGCCAAAATCTATGGAGAAATCGTTGGATACGGTGCAAATTGTGATGCTTACCATATGACAGCCCCTACTCCAGATGGTTCTGGTGCGTCTAAAGCAATGAAGCTTGCGATGGAAGAAGCTGGTATACAGCCGGAGCAAGTTGGATATATCAATGCGCACGGAACGAGTACGCCAGCTAATGACCAGGCAGAAGCAAAAGCAATCCAACTCGCACTAGGTGAAAATTTCAGAGATACTTATGTCAGCAGTACGAAATCAATGACTGGACATTTATTGGGAGCAGCCGGCGGGATCGAAGCATTGGCCACTCTGATGGCATTGGAACATCAATTTATCCCACCTACGATCAATGTAGAAAAACAAGATCCTGAGATTGATTTGACAGTTGTCAAAAACGAAAGCAAACCTGCAAGCTTTACTTATGCAATGAGCAATTCATTAGGGTTTGGCGGACATAATGCGGTTCTTTGTATGAAACGCTGGGAGGAATAATTTTGGATATCAATGAAATTAGAGAATTAGTTAGTCAATTTGATCAATCTTCGCTAACGGAATTTGACTTGCGTGAAGGTCAATTTGAATTGTACATGAATAAAAATAAAACAAGCCGAGGCATGAATATGGTTCAAACAAACGAAACGGTGCCAGTTTCGGAGCCGGTTAACGCCATGCCTGAACAAGCAACAACTGTTCCAGAACCAACGAAGGAAAAAGAATCGGTAGTATTTGATGGAATCGAGGTTGTTTCGCCAATCGTGGGAATCGTTTATTTGCAACCGGCACCAGACAAACCAGCTTTCAAAAAAGTAGGTGATCAAGTTGCCAAAGGAGAAGTTATCTGCATTATTGAAGCGATGAAACTAATGAATGAGATAACTAGTGAGGCCGACGGAGTAATCACAGAAATCCTTGTAGAGAACGAGTCAGTTGTTGAATATGGGCAGCCACTCTTTAGGATCCAGCCAAAATAAGCAAAGCAGGAAAGAGGGAAATAAATGAACATACAAGAAATCAAAGAAATTATTCCGCATCGTTATCCAATGCTTTTGATTGATCGAGTGGAAGAGATGGTTGAAGGAGAACGGATCATTGCTAAGAAAAATGTAACGATCAACGAGCCCTTTTTTCAAGGACATTTTCCAGAAGAGCCTGTTATGCCAGGGGTACTGATTGTTGAAGCAATGGCGCAAGCAGGAGCAGTCGCATTACTTTCTCTTGAACAGTTCAAGGGTAAAACGGCTTACTTCGGCGGATTGGACAAAGCAAAATTCCGTAAGAAAGTTACACCGGGCGATACCTTATATCTTGAAGTTGAGATATTGAAAGTGAAAGCCTCAGCCGGAATAGGCAAAGGAATCGCTAAGGTTGACGGTAAAAAAGTAGCCGAAGCGGAATTAACCTTTATGATTGGATAGGTGAAATATGTTTTCTAAAGTCTTGATAGCTAACCGTGGCGAAATCGCTGTACGTATCATTCGTGCATGCCGCGAATTAGGGATCCAAACCGTAGCGATATATTCAGAGGCAGATGCCGAAGCACTTCATACACAGCTAGCAGATGAAGCAATCTGTATTGGTCCGGCAAAAGCGGTTGATTCATATCTGAATGTTCAAGAAGTACTGAGCGCTGCAATCGTAACAAAAGCTGAAGCAATTCATCCAGGTTTTGGATTTTTATCTGAAAATAGCCGGTTTGCCTCCATGTGTGAAGAGTGCAATATCACATTTATTGGTCCTAAAAGCGCAACAATTGATGCAATGGGGAATAAAATCAATGCGCGTCAATTGATGCAAGAAGCAAATGTCCCGGTCATCCCAGGAAGTACTGGTGTATTATCTACTGTAGAAGAAGCATTGGAAATAGCAGACAGGATCGGCTATCCAGTGATGCTGAAAGCAGCTGCAGGCGGTGGCGGGAAAGGCATTCGAAAAGTTCAATCAAAAGAAGAACTTCCACAGCATTTTTCTTCAGCTCAGCAAGAAGCAGCAGCGGCATTTGGAAATGATGATATGTATTTGGAAAAAATCATTTATCCTGCTCGCCATATAGAAGTTCAGATTTTAGGTGATCATTTTGGCAATGTCATTCATTTAGGAGAACGAGATTGTTCTTTGCAACGTAATAATCAAAAAGTACTGGAAGAATCTCCTTCTGTAGTGATTTCACAATCAAAAAGAGAAGCACTAGGAGACGCTGCTGTTCGAGCAGCTAAAGCAGTCAATTATGAAAATGCCGGAACAATCGAGTTTCTGATGGATGAAGAAGGCGATTTTTATTTCATGGAGATGAATACTCGAATCCAAGTGGAACATCCCGTAACAGAAATGGTCACAGGGATCGATTTAGTAAAAAAACAGGTGGAGATAGCAGCCGGTGAGCCTTTGAATGTGCGTCAAGAAGAAGTAGTATTCCAAGGACACGCCATTGAGTGCCGAATCAATGCAGAAAATCCCGCTTTTCATTTTGCTCCTTCACCAGGGAAAATCCAAAACTTGCTACTTCCAGCAGGTGGGATGGGGTTGCGGGTAGACAGTGCGGTTTATCCAGGCTATACGATCCCGCCATATTATGATTCAATGATTGCGAAAATTATTGTCCATGGAAATACACGTTTTGAAGCATTGATGAAGATGCAGCGAGCCTTAAGTGAATTTATCACAGAAGGGATCATTACGAACGCAGAATTTCAGATGGATTTGATTAGTCATCCAGCAGTAATAGCAGGTGATTACAGCACAGCATTTTTACAAGAAGAATTTTTACCGAATTGGACACCAGAAACGGAGATAGGAGGCGCATAGATGGCTCTGTTTAAGAAAAAGAAATATATTCGGATCAATCCTAATAGAGAGAGCAAACCTGCTAACTCGCCATCTGTTCCCGATAACATGTGGGCGAAGTGTCCAAATTGCAAACATATCCTTTATACGAAAGACATCGGTGAAGAAAAAGTATGCCCCCATTGCGGATACGCTTTTCGTATCGGTGCATGGCAGCGTCTAGCTTTGATCATTGATGAAAAAAGTTTTGAAGAATGGGATACGGATCTTGTAACCGAAGATCCGCTAGCATTTCCCGAATATACGGAAAAAATAAAAAAAATGCAAGATAAAACGGGGCTTCATGAAGCAGTCCTCACTGGTAAAGCAACCATTCAGGGAATCCCCTTCATTATTGGAGTGATGGATCCCAATTTTATCATGGGAAGTATGGGCACGATTGTTGGAGAAAAAATCACTAGGTTATTCGAACGAGCAACAAAGGAAAAACTTCCAGTCGTTTTGTTCACGGCTTCAGGAGGCGCTCGGATGCAAGAAGGCATCTTTTCTCTGATGCAGATGGCGAAAATCTCTGCTGCTGTCAAACGGCACAGTAATGAAGGTCTTTTTTATCTAACTGTTTTGACAGACCCGACGACCGGAGGAGTAACTGCCAGTTTTGCAATGGAAGGTGATATCATTTTAGCAGAACCCCAAAGCTTGATTGGTTTTGCTGGAAGACGTGTCATCGAACAGACGATCAAGCAGGAACTTCCAGAAGATTTCCAAAAGGCCGAATTCTTATTGTCTCATGGTTTCGTCGATCAGATTGTTCCCCGCATGGAATTGAAGCAGAAAATCCATACGCTTCTTGAATTGCATACACAGAAAGGATGGATAGATCGTGGATAAAACAGCACATGATGTCGTTCAGTTAGCAAGAGCTAAAGAACGATGGACTAGCTTGGACTTTTTTGAAGAGATCTTCGATTCTTTTGAGGAATGCCATGGTGACCGTTTATTTGCAGATGACGAAGCGATTGTTGGTGGCATCGCTCGATTAGATGGCAAACCGGTAACAGTGATAGGTATTCAAAAAGGAAGGGATCTGCAGGAAAATATCCGCAGAAATTTTGGTTCTCCTCATCCTGAAGGCTATCGCAAAGCTTTACGACTGATGAAGCAAGCTGAAAAGTTTAATAGACCGGTGATTACATTGATCAATACAGCAGGTGCCTATTGCGGTATAGGAGCAGAAGAGCGTGGCGAGGGAGAAGCAATTGCCAAAAATCTGCTCGAAATGTCTGATTTAAAAGTACCAATCATCGCCGTTATCATTGGTGAAGGTGGAAGTGGCGGTGCCCTTGCTCTAGGTTTAGCGGATGAAGTCTGGATGTTAGAAGAAACGATCTATGCTGTGCTTTCCCCAGAAGGGTTTGCTTCGATTTTGTGGAAAGACGGCAGTCGCGCTGCAGAAGCAGCCGAGTTGATGAAAATTACTGCACCAGAACTACGTGAGCTAGGGATCGTGGATCGAGTGATTCCTGAAACGTTCAACGGCGAGCAGTTGCCACGGCAAAAAGTCGCTCACATCATGAAAAAAGCGTTGATTGAAAAATTGACGGAACTTGTTCGATTCGACCAGCATGAACTACTGGAAAAACGATACAAGAGGTTCCGACAATATTAGGTGTTTAACAACTAAGCAAAGAGTAAAGAATGATTCTTGCTCGCTTAGTTGTTTTTTGTTTCTAAATTTTTCTGTGATCAATCTTTATTTTTGGTCATTTTGTAAAGAAATGCTTTTTCTGAAAGAGGAACGAGTATAGAGGTAGTTTTTTTTGCTGATATGCAGTATAATACGGGGTTGAGGAGTACTTTATGTGCTCCTTCATTTTTTGCAGATGAGGAGACAACATGTTTTCAAATTACAAACCAACATGGATGGTAGAAGCCATCTATCAGATTACACCTGCCCAATTAAAGAATCTAGGCATCAAAGCAGTATTGACAGATTTAGACAATACGTTGATTGCATGGAATAATCCAGATGGAACAGAAGAGTTGCTTACTTGGATTTTAGAAATGAAAAATGCAGGAATCCCTGTTGTTGTTGTTTCAAACAATAATTCAAAACGTGTCGCGCGAGCGATTGAAAAATTTGATCTTTTGTATGTTGCACGAGCAATGAAACCTTTAGCAAGAGGGATCAACATAGCAAAGAAACAATTGGATTTAGCAGATGATGAGATAGTAATGGTAGGCGATCAGATCATGACTGATATACGTGGAGCCAATCGTGCAGGGATACGTAGCATCCTTGTAAAACCCATTATCGCAACAGATAGTTGGAAGACACAATTTAATCGTTTTTGGGAAAAAAGAATTATGGCCTATCTATTAGCAAAATACCCTGATATGGGCTGGCGAGGTGGAATCGAATGACAGAAGAATTACAATGTATCGGCTGCGGTGCCGTTATACAAACAAGCAAACCCGGTGAATTAGGATACACGCCGCAAACGGCTTTGGAAAAAGGGTTAGCTTCCGGAGAAGTCTATTGTCAGCGTTGTTTCAGATTACGCCATTATAATGAGATCCAAGATGTCTCATTGACGGATGACGACTTTTTACGCTTACTGAATGAATTAGGGCAAAAAGATGCATTGATTGTCAATGTGGTGGATATTTTTGACTTCAATGGTTCACTGATTCCAGGACTACACCGTTTTGTCGGTGATAATCCAGTACTTTTAGTGGGAAACAAAGTGGATATATTACCGAAATCATTGAAAAAACCTAAACTAACACAATGGATGAAGGAACGTGCTCACGAAGCAGGGATTCGTCCAGTAGATGTATTACTAACTAGTGCTAAGAAATCTCATGAGATGGCGGAACTATTAGAAAAAATTGAAGAATACCGCGATGGACGGGATGTCTATATCGTCGGAGTAACAAACGTAGGGAAATCAACGCTTATCAATCAAATCATCAAAAATACAGCGGGAGTACAAGATGTGATCACAACCTCACAGTTTCCCGGAACGACCTTGGATAAAATCGAGATTCCTTTAGATGATGGACATTTTTTGATTGATACACCGGGGATCATCCATCGTCATCAAATGGCGCACTACTTAGGTAAAAAAGATTTGCGGATCATTGCCCCGTTAAAAGAAATCAAACCTAAAGTTTATCAGCTGAATGAAGGGCAAACACTTTTCTTGGGCGGACTTGCAAGATTTGATTTTATCAGCGGCAATCGTGCTTCATTTATTGCTTATGTGTCAAATGATGTAAATATTCATCGAACGAAACTGGAAAAAGCAGACGAATTTTATCAAAAACATGTAGGTGGATTATTACAGCCTCCTCGTCCTGATGAAGTCGAGGCATTTCCGGAGCTTGTTCGTTTTGAGTTTTCTGTGAAAGAAAAAACAGACATCGTTTTTGCCGGTCTAGGCTGGATCACTGTAACAGCGCCAGCAGTAATTGCGGGCTGGGCGCCAAAGGGTGTAGATGTATTGAAACGCAAAGCATTGATTTAAGGAAGAAGGAAAATTATGAGTTTAAGAGGAAAACAAAAGCGTTTTTTACGTAGCAAAGCGCATCATCTTCAGCCGATTTTTCAAATCGGTAAAGGTGGAATTAATTCAGCAATGATCGTTCAAATTGAAGAAGCTTTAGAAAAAAGAGAACTGATCAAAGTATCTCTACTTCAAAATACAGATGAGGTTGCAGAAGAAGCAGCTCAAGTATTAGAAAAAGAAATCGACTGTGAAATCGTCCAAATCATTGGACGAGTGATCGTATTATACAAACCTTCTACAAAAGAAAAGTATCAAAGGTTATCAAATGAAGTAAAAGCAATATAAGGAGTGACCATGATGAATACGCAAGCTAAGACATTTGTTCATTCACAACTATTTCCTAAAGAAATGCCTCAATTCTTAGAGAAGAAAAAGCAAGTAGGGATCCTAGGCGGAACGTTCAATCCCGTTCACCTTGCTCATTTAGTGATGGCTGAACAAGCTGGTCGGAATTTAGGTCTTGACCGCGTATTTTTAATGCCTTCTTATCAGCCGCCTCATGTTGATGAGAAAGAGACGATTGATGCAAAACACCGACTCAACATGTTGGAATTAGCGGTGGAAGACAACCCTTTTTTGCAGATTGAAACGATTGAATTAGCTCGTGGTGGGAAAAGCTACACCTATGATACGATGAAGGAATTGACACAAAACAATCCGGATACAGATTATTACTTTATTATTGGCGGGGATATGGTAGAATATTTGCCAAAATGGTATAAAATTGATGAGTTGACTTCGATGGTCAATTTTGTGGGCATACGTCGACCAGGTTACACAACAGATACGCCATATCCTGTGATTTGGGTAGATGTACCTGAAATCGACATCAGTTCCACAAAAATACGTCAAAAGATCAAAGAAGGCTGTTCTATCCGCTATCTTGTTCCAGATAAAGTAATTGATTATATCCAAAATGAAGGGTTGTATGAAGATGGACTATAGTAATGAATATACTGCTTATTCTAGAGAAAACCTGATGCAAAAAATACAGATGAGAATGAGCGAACAACGCTTCAAGCACGTGCTTGGAGTAGAAGAAACAGCTGTTGCTCTTGCCAAAAAATACGGTGCTTCTCCTGAAAAAGCTAGTATCGCTGCATTGACACACGATTATGCGAAAGAGCGACCAGATGAGGAGTTCAAAATGGTGATCGTAAGAGACGGTTTTGATCCAGAATTATTGAATTATAATAATGCTATCTGGCATGGTCTTGTTGGTGCTTCGTTTGTAGAGCGGGAATTAGGAATCACTGATTCAGAGATTCTTCACGCGATTCGAGTGCATACGACTGGCGCTGCTAAAATGAGTCTCCTGGACAAAATCATTTATGTAGCAGACTATATTGAACCAGGTCGGGATTTTCCTGGGGTGCAAGATGCACGGACAATTGCATGGGTTGATCTAGATGAAGCAGTAGCATTTGAAACAAAACATACGCTATCCCATTTACTTGCACAAGAACAACAGATTTATCCAAAAACAATCGAAACATATAATTACTGGGTAGCAAAAAAATAAGCCACTCAATATTAGGAGGAAATCATCATAGATAGTAAAGAACAATTAAAAATTGCGGTTAAAGCAGCAGATTCAAAACGGGCAGAAGACATTATCGCTTTAGACGTTCGAAATGTTTCCTTGTTAGCAGATTATTTCATGATCTGTTCAGCAAATAGTGAACGTCAAATCAACGCAATTACAGAAGAAATCATTGATAAAGAAGAAGAAAACAAATATGAAGTAAAACGTATTGAAGGAAAAGAAGGCGGAAAATGGGTATTGATCGACCTTGGAGATTTGATCGTACATGTTTTCCATGCGCCAGAACGAAGCTTCTATAATTTGGAAAAACTATGGTCAGATGCGCCGTTAGTTGATCTTAATGAATGGTTGGATTAACATGGCTTATGAAACATTTGCTTTCATTTACGATGAAGTGATGGACGAAACGCTTTACCAGCAGTGGTTAGCTTTTTCGAAACGTCATTTGCAAGAAGACACAAAAAATATTTTGGAACTGGCGTGCGGTACTGGAGCATTAGCGGTTGCCTTTGCAAAAGATGGATATGAAGTGACAGGGTTAGACCTTTCAGAAGAGATGTTGATGATCGCAAGCCAGCGAGCATATGAAGAAGACGCATCGATTCAATTTGTAGAAGGCAATATGCTCGATTTATCAGAAATCGGTCAATATCAAGCAATTACTTGTTTTTCTGATTCGTTGTGCTACATGAAAAATAGACAAGAGGTACAGCAAGTTTTTGATGAAGTCTATCAAACGTTAGAAGAAAATGGCCGATTTTTATTTGACGTGCACTCCACCTATCAAGTAGACGAGGTTTTTCCAGAATATAGCTATCATTATCAAGGGGATAATTTTGCTTTTTTGTGGGATAGCTATCCAGGAAGTGAGAAATACAGCATCGAACATTTTCTGACTTTTTTTGTTGAGGAACCAGAAGGATCTGGGCGATTTATCCGTGAAGATGAACTACATGAAGAGCGTACCTATCCATTGGAAAGTTATTTAAGAATGCTAGAAAACAGTGGGTTTTCGAAAGTCGAAGCATTTTCTGATTTTACAGACGAAGCAGCATCAGAGAAATCAAAGCGCTGGTTCTTCGTAGCATACAAAGACTAGCAATTTTGCCTGCTCGAGTTAACAAGAAAAGAATAAATCTTCAACATAAATTATATATCCGAACGATATAGGCATTGCTCTTGCGGTGCAGCTTTTCGTCGCAGAAGTATTGTGTTTGCGAGAATAGTTTATATAGTTCGGGTATTTTTTCTGATTTTTGACTTTTCCTTACTTGTCTCTAGTGTTTTTTTATCGATAAACTATGAAGGAGGACGTACATGAAAAGCTGCGGGATTATCGTAGAGTACAATCCATTTCACAATGGACATCGCTATCATGCTGAAATGGCACGAAAAACAACAGGAGCAGAGGTCGTCATTGCTGTAATGAGTGGGAATTTTTTGCAACGAGGCGAACCAGCTATCATCGATAAATGGCATCGTGCGAATGAAGCTTTGCAAAATGGTGTGGATTTAGTAGTAGAGCTTCCTGTCGAATGGGCGGTTCAGTCAGCTGATTATTTCGCTAAAGGTGCAGTGAAAATCTTGCAAGCATTGGACTGTGACAGTTTGTGTTTTGGAACAGAAGAAGAGACCTTGTTTGACTATAGTAGTTTCGGCCGATTTGTTCAACAGAATCAAGATAAGATAGAAGAGTCTTTTCAAGAACTGTCTGATCAAACGTATAATTATCCGCAAAAAATGACTGCAGTTTTTCGCAGTCTGTATCCCGATATTGCGCTTGATTTTTCTTCACCCAATCATATTTTAGGATTAAGTTATGCAAAAGAAAATGCTAAGTATATCCACCCTATGGAGTTACATCCGATCCAGCGTAAAAGTGCAGGCTATCATGAAAAAAGAATCACAGATCAAACAATAGCCAGTGCAACAGCCATTCGTCATGCGTTAGAAGAAGGAAAAAGGATCGCTGGACTTGTGCCATTTCAGACAGAAGAAGATCTTTCCACTTGTTCGTTACAGACTTGGGAATCCTATTGGCCGTATTTGCGTTATCGGTTGTTATCTTCTACTTTGATGGAATTGACAGATATCTATCAGATGACCGAAGGAATAGAAACTCGCATGAAGACAGCAGCAGCAACAGCTAACGGTTTTGCAGATTTTGTGTCAAAAGTAAAAACAAAGAGATATACATGGACGCGGATCCAACGATTATCTTGTTATGTCTTGCTGAATATCAAAAAGCAAGAGATTCCTAGCCAACAAAATAAAAACTATCTTCGACTACTTGGATTTACCGATGTTGGAAGAAGATTCTTAAAAGAAAAAAAAGAGATTTCTATTTATTCCCGAATCGGAAAAAAAGAGGCACAAGAAGCGGAACTGTTAGTTAGAAGTGATCAAATCTATCAATTGGGAGGCAATATTCCAGAACAGAATTTCGGACAAATCCCAATCCAAGTATAGACCTTTGACTGAAAATGAGAAGAATGAAGGAAGAAAGAAAAAAAGCTTCACAGAATCGTGATTCACAAGTATAATGGAACAGGACGTTTTTGCGTTATGAAACTATCAAATCAGAAAGCGAAGTGAAAATATGGGACGTAAATGGGCAAATATCGTAGCAAAGAAAACTGCTAAAGATGCTAATAATAGCCGGATTTATGCAAAATTTGGGATTGAAATCTACGCGGCAGCAAAATCAGGTGATCCTGATCCGCATGCAAACCAAAAACTACGTTTCGTCATTGATCGCGCTAAAACTTATAATGTACCAAAACATATTATTGACCGAGCAATCGAAAAAGCAAAAGGTGCAGGAGATGAAACATACTCTGAATTACGTTATGAAGGATTTGGACCAAGCGGCTCAATGGTGATTGTTGATACATTGACAAACAATGTGAATCGAACAGCAGCAGACGTACGAGCAGCATTTGGGAAAAATGGCGGGAACATGGGTGTTTCTGGAGCGGTTTCTTATATGTTTGATAATACAGCAATCTTTGCATTTGCAGGAGAAGACGCTGATGAGATCCTTGAATATCTAATGGAAAAAGACATCGACGTTCGTGATGTGATGGAAGAAGATGGACAAATCATCGTTTACGGTGAAGTAGCGGATTTCCATAGTATCCAAGAAGCATTAAAAGAAAAAGGAATCACTGATTTTTCAATTGCTGAGATCCAAATGATTCCTCAAACCGAAGTTACATTATCTTCAGAAGACCAAGAAACATTTGAAAAAATGATTGATGCGCTAGAAGATCTAGAAGATGTACAGCATGTGTTCCATAATGTGGCATTAGAAGACTAAGCAATCAGTTTTAACGAAAAGCATTCAGTCTTTTTCAAAAAGCAGGACAATCTCACTAATAGATTGTCTTGTTTTTTTGTGTGATTTATTTTCTATTCTAATTCAACCTGTGGTATGATGAGAGCATAAGTATCATATGAAATGATATGAAGTATGTGGAAGATGGACGGGGAAGAATATGGAAGCAAAAATCACTTTAGAACCTTTTGAACGTATCTTAAGCGGTTACCGCAAAGTAGAAGAGTTAGCAGTGAACGTAACTGATTGTTCAAAATTAGCGCAAAAATACGCAAGATTCGGCGTTGAAGGCTATCGATTAGGAAACTATGTCGGTACAGGGTATCTGAACCGTTATTTAGAGTGTATGGTGGACCGCGCACCAATGCTGATTTATAGACAAAAATATTTGATTCCGCTGCTTTTTCGTCGTTCTGATTCAGCCTTTCGGTTATTTGAAGAAGAGTATCGGATGGAGGCTTTCTTTCTACTATTGGAGTGGAGCTTAAAGCATCATCCTGAAAAAATTCTCATCGAAAGAAATGAGAAGATAGATACGAAAAAAAATAAAGTGGTCGATAGTGCATACCTAGCATTTCGTGTATCAGAGATTTTGGATTGTGGGGGTTATCCAATCAGCAATTTCCAATCAATCGATCAGTTCATTGAATGGAACCGAATTTACCGATTGATCGACAATGGCGGTATTGGACGTCATAGCAAGGTATTTGACCCAGAATATCCAGAAAACATGGAAGAACTGAAAATGATTATTTCGCTTGTCAAATTAAAATATCCTGAAACAGATTTGGATTTATATATAGAATAAATGACCTTAAATGATGAAATTACTTTTTCTGCAATTATTACTGTAACTAAAAAGACAACTGCTAACATTAACGATAGCAGTTGTCTTTTTAGTTACAATACTTTTTTCTCATAAGATGAAATATCCATATTGTTTAACAAAGGACTTTGATTATTGGAGGTAAAAAGTGTCAATTCATGCATCGCACGTGTACACATGGTGTAAAGGATCAATTTGTCTTGCTGAGAAGAAAAATGATCTGCATCTACATCCCACAAGAAAACTCGGTCAAACTCCAGACCTTTTGCTAAAAAGGCCGGAAGTAAAATAATAGAACGCTTCATAAAGTCACTCTCATTTAAAATCAGCTGGACTTGTTGTTTCAACTCATCTGGCAGTTGAGCATAAAGAGCCTCGTATTCTTCTTGGGTTTTAGCAATGATTGCTGTACGCCAATACCGGGCTTTTCCCTGAGTCGTTCGAATGGTATCTGCTAACCAATTCAGTTTGACATCATCAGTTGTCCCTTGGATGAGTAAAGGCAAATCGCCTTTTCTTGCTGTAGTCTCTACTTGATGTTCTTTTGCAATAAAATGATTAGCAAAATCAGTGATTTCTTTTGTGGAGCGATAGCTTGTTGTTAATTGGAAACGGGTAACTTCACGGTCCACGAAAAGTTTTTCCAATGATCCCACGATCGTTTCATTTCCAAAGACATTTTGATTTAAATCTCCACAGAAAGTCAAATTTGCTTTTGGGAACAAGGCTTGCAACAATGCCACTTGTGATGGTGCGAAATCCTGCATTTCATCAATAAAGATATAGCGAGCTTTGTGTGTGACTGTCACCGGATACGTTCGGCGCATCAGTAAAAAGAATAGGACAGCATCCTCTTGAGGCAACTCTCTTTGACGCAAATGTGTACGAATAGTTGCTAAATGTTCTTGCCATCTGGTCTCGCTGATTTTATGTCGTGTCAGAAGAGAAAGTGGCACAGTTTGTAAAAAGTGAAGATATTGTTTCGTTATATTGACAAATTGATAATTCATGATTCCTCGATGAATTCGACGGAATCGTTTACGTACGATTTGGTTAGCCAGTTTTCTACGTAAGGAACGCTCCTTTTGTTCTGTATATTCAAGATTAGGATCTGTTGCGTATAGTTCTTGGAGCTGCTCTTCCGCGAGATCTTTGACCCATTGCTGACGTGTTTCATCTTTTTGCAGACCGCCTAATTTTTTCAGTAGTTTCGTTTGTAACAGAGAGAGTCTGTGGTGCAAGGGAAGTTGTTCATTTGTTTCTTTATACCATTGGCGAATCGATTCCTTCGATAGGATCGTACGGCCATTTATTTTCATATCACGGAACAAGGGACCGTAGCTTGTGATGCTTTGGATATAGCGATCAATCTGATCCACTAAGGTCAATCCGCTTTTCATCACTTGTATCGGATCTTTTTCGCCTAGCAAAAAACCACTTTCCTGTTGCTGTTCGTCTAATAAAGAAAACTCTGGCAACAGCTGTGAAATATAATTTTTGAATGTTTGTGTAGGCACACCGCTTTCACCTAATGAAGGCAATACAGTCGAGATATAATCAGAAAACAAATGGTTTGGTGAAAATAGAAGCACGTTTTCTGCCTCTAGCCATTTGCGATTATGATACAACAGAAAAGCAATACGTTGAAGCAGAGCAGACGTTTTTCCGCTTCCGGCGATTCCTTCAATCAGCATCACTTTACTTGTTGTGTCCCGAATGATTGCATTTTGTGCTTTTTGTATCGTAGAGACAATATTTTTCATATGGTTGCTTGATGCTTCATCCAATATCTCTAGCAAAAAGTCATCGTTGATTACTTCCGACGTATCTACCATAGATAAAATACGTCCTTCTTGGATTTTAAATTGTCGTTTCAACTGCAGATCGACATTTATTCTATCTGTTTCAGTTTCATAAAATGCGGGACCAATCTCACCTTCATAATAAAGGTTGGCAATTGGTGCGCGCCAGTCAATAACGATTGTTTCTTCTGCTAGATCTCTTAAAGAAGCGATACCTAGATACAATGTTTCTGTTTCACGGTCTTCTTTAAAATCGATACGGGCAAAGTAAGGACTGTCTTTCATAACAGACAACGTTTGTAGGCGTTTTTGCTGCGCCTCAAGAGTATGATATTTTAAAAGCAATTCTTGCTCATGTTGGCGATATTCAACAGCAGATTCATAAAAAGCTTCATTGGAACCAGCTCGAATCTTGTGATTAGCTGTGTCTTTTGTCGAATGATTCATTTCCTGAGTCAATTCTCGTTGTTTTGTATCCAGCATATTTTGTTCGATCTGGATTAGTTCGATCGTTTCATCCACGTGCGTTTGTTCTAGTTGTTTCTCATTCATCACATGTTTGCTCCTTCCGCCGTAAATAACGAATTAAAAGTATAGCACAGTTTTTCGAAAAAAGGTACTTTTTAACGGATGAATCGAAAAAAGTCCTCTTTATTCGATAGATTCGTTTGTAGGACTGGCGACTATTGGAAACGCTGATAGTGATAGTTGTTTTCAATTAAGGCCTATTGTTTTAAAAAGTGTTAAGCAAGGACTATGCTTAAGAGAAAGAGAGGCAATTGAAGATGGATGACTAACCTCTAAGTCACAAAAAAGAGGAGAAGAAACTATGACACATTTTAAAAAATTTTTACTTACTTTATTTATTGGCGGAGTAGCTTTGTTAAGTGAATTTGTTTTCCATCAGCCGGGACTTGCTTTTATGATTGTTGCATTTACTGGAGGGATTCTCGCCTTCTTGATGTTTTTGGAAATGATCAAAACATTGCGTTCAGGAAGATATGGTGTAGATATATTAGCGATTACCGCAATCCTTGCAACATTAGCCGTCAAAGAATATTGGGCTAGTTTGATGATATTGATCATGCTTACGGGTGGAGATAGTCTAGAAGATTACGCGAATAAACGAGCAGGTAAAGAATTGCAATCTTTATTAGACAACACCCCAAGAATCGCCCATCGTTTCAAAGAGGGAAGATGGCAGGATATAGTAATTGATGAAATAAATGTGGAGGATCAGCTGCTAGTCAAGTCTGGCGAGCTTGTACCTGCTGACGGTCGAGTGATCAAAGGAGAATCATCAGTCGATGAATCTTCTTTGACAGGAGAGTCTCGTCCAGAAACAAAGAAACCTGGAGATCAGATCATGTCTGGGTCTTTAAATGGAGACGGATCAATCCAAATGATTGCTGAAAAACGTGCCGCAGACAGCCAATATCAAATGATCATTAAATTAGTCGAAGAATCAAAAGAAAAACCTGCCCGATTCGTCCGTTTAGCTGATCGTTATGCGGTTCCCTTTACATTGATCGCATATTTGATTGGCGGTATTTCTTGGTGGTTCTCAAAAGATCCTTTGCGTTTTGCAGAAGTATTGGTCGTAGCATCGCCTTGTCCATTGATTTTAGCTGCGCCAATCGCTTTAGTTGCCGGGATGAGCCGTTCAAGTAAAAACGGGATTGTTGTTAAAACTGGAACAACAATTGAAAAGCTCGCACGTACAAAAACGATTGCTTTTGATAAAACAGGAACGCTTACCAAAGGAATATTAGAAGTAGAGGCGATTCAACCAGTCAATGGAATGAAAAAAGAAGAGCTACTTATGTATGCAGCAAGTGCAGAACAGGAATCTAGCCATATCTTAGCTCGTTCGTTGGTGAACAACGTGAAAAACAGCCAACTGTATCCTGTTAGTCAGCTGAAAGAAGTGACAGGTCAAGGAATCCAAGCAATAGTCAATAATCATGACGTAAAGATTGGACGTGCTTCTTTTGTTTCAGTGGAAGAAATCGAAACTTCTGAAACAGCAATCTATGTAGCCATTGATCAATCCTTTGCAGGAACCATCCTATTTTCGGATCAGATTCGCTCAGAAGCAGCAAAGACAATCAAAGAGCTAAGAAATCTTGGTGTGAAAAATTTGATGATGATTACCGGAGATGGATCAGCCATTGCTCAAGCGATTGCAGAGGAAGTCAAATTAGATTCTGTACATGCTCATTGCTTGCCTCAAGACAAATTGACTATTTTAGAACGTATCCCTAAAGATCAACGACCTGTGGCGATGATAGGAGACGGTGTGAATGATGCACCAGCACTTGCTGCTGCAGATATCGGCATTGCAATGGGCGCTCATGGTTCTACAGCTGCTAGTGAAAGTGCAGATGCGGTCATCTTGAAAGATGATCTTTTGCGTGTAGCAAAAGCAGTAGTGATCTCAAAAGATACGATGAGAATAGCGAAACAATCTGTACTGATTGGCATCTTTATTTGTATTTTTTTGATGTTAATAGCAAGTACGGGTCTGATTCCTGCGTTATTCGGAGCTGTTTTGCAAGAAGTCGTGGACACGGTCTCTATCCTGAGTGCGCTGAGAGCAAAAAAAGACCCAGTCATTTTTCCGGATTCAGTACCCAAGACAAACATAGTATGATAGAATCGAGTTGAAAAAAGAACGATCAGAAAGAGGAGAAAACATTATGCCATTCGTACATGTCGAATTAGTAGAAGGTCGCAGTCCGGAACAGTTAGAAAATATGATGAAAGATATCACGGAAGCTGTTCATAAAAACACGCAAGCACCAAAAGAACACATCCATGTCATCATCAACGAGATGAAAAAAGGAACATACGGTGTAAATGGGGAATGGAAAAAATAAGTTTGGTTTCACACTTGATTTTTCTATTTATTAGTGGTTAAATAAACACATAATTGATTGATGAGAAAGCCAACTGAATTTGAGAGTCTTCGATAAGAGAGGAAAAGCTAGGCTGAAACTTTTCCAGGAGAAAACCAAAGGATGACCACTTTCGAAACCCTTGTTGAAGCAAGGGCGGTCGGACCGTTACAACGTTTGAGGAACGCATGTGCGTTTGAACATTAGGTGGAACCACGAACTTTTCGTCCTAGTATCTCTTTTCAAGAGATGCTAGGATTTTTTGTTTTTCAGCTTGATGATCTGATCAATCAAAACATTTCAAGGAGGAAACTATTATGATAAAAATTACTTTTCCAGATGGTGCAGTCAAAGAATTTGAGGCTGGTACAACAACATTGGCAATCGCTGAAAGTATTTCAAAAAGCTTAGCAAAAAAAGCTTTAGCTGGTAAAGTGAACGGCAAACTTGTTGATTTGACTCGTCCAATCGAGGAAGATGCAAGTATTGAGATCATCACACCAGACCATGAAGATGCACTTGGATTAGTCCGACATTCAGCAGCTCATTTGATGGCTCAAGCAATGCGCCGTCTCTATCCAAATATCCACTTTGGTGTTGGACCAGCTATTGATTCAGGATTTTACTATGATACAGACAATGGACAAAATCAAGTAACTGCAGAAGATCTTCCCGCAATCGAAGCAGAGATGATGAAAATCGTCAAAGAAAATCTGCCAATCGAACGCCGTGTTCTTTCAAAACAAGAAGCATTAGAAATTTTTGCAAGTGACCCATACAAAGTAGAACTGATTAGTGAATTGCCAGAAGAAGAAGTGATTACTGCCTATCAACAAGGTGAATTCATCGATTTGTGCCGTGGACCACATGTTCCGTCTACTGGTCGTATACAAGTATTCAAATTATTATCAGTGGCAGGTGCTTACTGGCGTGGAAACTCAAACAATCAAATGATGCAACGAGTTTACGGAACAGCCTTTTTTGATAAAAAAGCTTTGAAAGAATATATCCGTCTGCGTGAAGAAGCAAAAGAAAGAGACCATCGTAAACTAGGAAAAGAACTTGACTTGTTTATGGTTTCTCCAGAAGTTGGTTCTGGTTTGCCATTCTGGCTTCCAAAAGGGGCAACAATCCGACGCACGATCGAACGTTATATCGTAGACAAAGAAGTTAGTCTAGGTTACCAACATGTGTATACACCGATCATGGGAGATGTTGAGTTGTACAAAACATCTGGACACTGGGATCATTATCAAGAAGACATGTTCCCGCCAATGGATATGGGAGATGGCGAAATGCTTGTTCTTCGTCCAATGAACTGCCCTCATCACATGATGGTCTACAAAAACGCCATCCATTCTTACCGTGAATTACCAATTCGTATCGCTGAATTAGGAATGATGCACCGCTATGAAAAATCAGGTGCTTTGTCAGGTTTACAACGTGTACGAGAAATGACGTTGAACGATGGTCATACATTTGTTCGTCCTGACCAAATCAAAGATGAATTTAAACGTACGCTTGAATTGATGGTCGCGGTATATGCTGACTTCAATATTACAGATTATCGTTTCCGCTTAAGCTACCGCGATCCAAACAATACAGATAAATATTTTGATGATGATGCAATGTGGGAAAAAGCCCAAGCAATGCTGAAAGCTGCTATGGATGAATTAGAGCTAGATTACTTTGAAGCAGAAGGTGAAGCAGCCTTTTACGGACCAAAATTAGATGTCCAAGTCAAAACAGCTCTTGGGACAGAAGAAACATTGTCAACTATACAATTAGACTTCTTATTGCCGGAACGCTTTGATTTGACATATGTTGGAGAAGATGGGGAAAATACGCATCGTCCAGTAGTTATCCACCGCGGAATCGTTTCTACGATGGAACGTTTTGTCGCCTATTTGACAGAAGTATACAAAGGTGCTTTTCCAACATGGCTAGCACCAATACAAGCGACAATCATCCCTGTTTCTGTTGATGCACATGGCGATTATGCTTATGAAATCAAAGAACGCTTGCAAATGAAAGGTTTACGTGTAGAAGTCGATGACCGCAATGAAAAAATGGGCTATAAGATTCGTGCCTCTCAAACACAAAAAATTCCTTACCAATTAGTTGTCGGTGACAAAGAATTGGAAGATGCAACAGTGAATGTACGTCGTTACGGAAGTAAAGAAACAGCTGTAGAAGATTTGAATATCTTTATTGATGCTATGGAAGCAGAAGTCAAAAATTACAGCAGAGAAAACAAATAGATAAGCTGCCTATAAAAAAGCACTAAATAAAAAACAATCCAAACAATAGAGAACAGATATTCCACAATCCCACAGATGGTCAATAGAATTTGTGGGATTGATGGAGTAAGATATCCTATTGTGCGGATTGTTTTTTTGTTTTTTTATCCAGTACACGACCGTTAACAAGGGACTGATATGGTATACTTACATAGACGATTATTAAAAGGATGGAGGAACTTATGAGCGTAATTAGTCGTATTGAAAGTATGATGGAAGATTATTCTTCAGCAGAAAAAAAGTTGGCCAACTACATTATTGGAAATATTGAGAAGGTTCCCACAATGACAGCTAATGAATTAGCGGAAGCTTCAGGTTTGAGTGCGCCGACAGTTGTACGTTTTTCAAAAAAAATCGGGTTTCAAAGTTTAACGGACTTCAAAATCACGATTTCAACAGAACTACAGACTGGAATCGATGAAGGATTTAGCGATATCGAAGCAAATGAGTCCTTTTATTCTATCAAAAACAAACTTGGAAATAATGCGCAAGTAGCGATAAAAGAAACAGTAGATATTCTGGAAGAAGAAACGATCCAAAAAGTCGTAGAATGTTTGGAATCGGCTGAGTCTGTTTTTTTATATGGTGTTGGTGCCTCTTCTTTAGTGGTAGAAGACATTCTGCAAAAATGGTCTCGTGTCGGTAAGCCAATCATTTTTGAAAGAGATATCCATGTCTTGCTCCCACAACTTGTCAGCAATGAGAAGAAGAAAGTACTTTGGCTTGTTTCGAACTCAGGGAGAAGCGCAGATGTAGTTGCATTAGCTGAGCTAGCAAAAAATATGAATATCGAAATCATTGCGTTGACGCAATTTGGAAATAACCCACTTAGCAAGATAGCCGATGTACTCGTACAAACATCAAGACCAAAAGAAATCACCAATCGAAGTGCGGCAACCAATTCACTTTTGGCCCAATTCGCTACGATTGATATCATTTTTTATTTTTATATGGCTAAAAACGAATCACTTAGTGAAAAAGTGAAAAAAACAAGAGAAGCAATCCAAGACTATTTTATGGATTCAAAATAAAAAACTAAACTTACCTTACTGTTTTTGATACAAGTTTTTTTAGAATAACAACTTATAGTTTTCCACAAAGAAATGTTCTATTGAAGTGTTTCACGACTTTAGAAAGCATAATTTTCAAAAATAAGTTTAGTTTTTAATGAAAAAAATAGTTGGATATGCAACTTCAGATGATTGCTGTGAAACAAAAAGTTGATTTTATCTTGAAATTAGGTAAAGAATTTCTTGCTCCGCTCATTTTTTCTTTTTTATTAAGAAGTTTTTGGGTACAATGAAGCATGAATGTAAATAGGCGGAAGGATAGGAAATGATGAAAGATTTTATGAAAAAAATAGTAAATACTTCTTGGATAGAAAAAATAAGAAAAGGGGCACAAGAGCCTAAAAACAAAACGTTTCGTCGGTCGCATGTTCCTTTTCGCTTAAATTTTCTTTTTTTCATTATATTTACGTTATTTGTTGCGTTGATTGCTAGATTGGGCTATTTGCAGATCGTGAATGGTGAAGAGATGGAAGCGCGAGTGAAATCTACTTCTACGATTACAGTCCAAGAAAGTACCCCTCGCGGAATGATCTACGATTCCACAGGAAAAGCGTTAGTCACAAATAAAGCGAATCAGGCAATCACTTATACGAGGGGCACACAAGTGACGGCTAAAGACCTACTTGAAATCGCAACGAAGCTGAACTCGCTGATTGATGTGCCGGCAGATGAAAATCTGACAGATAGAGATAAAAAAGATTTTTGGCTGGCTGATCCGGAACATTTGAAGGAAGCCACAAAAAGACTTTCGGCAAAAGAAAAGCAATTAGGAAACAGCGAACAATACAGTGCGATGGTCAATAAAGTAACAGATGATGAGATCAACTTGAACGAGGAGCAATTAAAGATCGCTACCATCTTTAAACGGATGAACAGTGCCTATGAATTAAACACGGTCTATATCAAGAACTCTGGTGTTACTGACCAAGAATTAGCTGTTGTGGCGGAACGCGCTTCTGAGCTTCCAGGAGTTTCGACAGGCACAGACTGGACACGCGAATATAACGCAGCAAGTTCACTAAAAAGTATTCTTGGCAGTGTGACGACTGAAAAACAAGGTCTTCCAGCAGATGAAGCAGAGAAGTATTTAGCAAAAGGGTATTCTCGGAATGACCGTGTGGGACAAAGTTATTTGGAAAAACAATATGAAGATGTCCTGCAAGGAACCAAAACCCAATATGAAGTCTCCCTTGACAATGAAGGAAATGTTTCGAATCAAAAAGAAATCTTCTCTGGGGAAAAAGGTTCTAATTTAATGTTATCGATGAATGCAGAATTCCAATCAAAAGTAGAAGAAATCCTAAAAAGAAATTATCAAACATTGATCAACAACGGTAAAGCACAGTACTCGCCTGGTGCTTATGCAGTAGCCATGAATCCTCAGACAGGAGAAGTGTTAGCAATGACTGGTTTCAGTCATGAGCAAGGTTCCAAGGAAATCACCGAGAATGCTTTGGGCACGATCACTAGCGCCTTTGCTCCAGGGTCTGTAGTCAAGGCTGGTACTTTGACAGCAGGTTGGGCAAGTAACGCGATCAGCGGGAATCAAGTGTTGATTGATGAACCGATTCGTCTACAAGGTGCTTCAGAAAAAAGCTCTGTCTTTAACCGAAACGGACAAGTTGCTCTTGATGCAGTCAAAGCATTGGAATTGTCTTCCAATACGTATATGATCAAAGTGGCATTAAAGATGCTAGGGCTAGACTATACTCCTGGAATGGGACTACCTAGTTTAGATGAAGAAGCTAAAGCTTATCAACAATTGAGAGACTCTTTCAAAGAGTTTGGTCTTGGTACAACGACTGGGATCGATTTGCCGAATGAATCTCCTGGGATCTCACGCTCTGTTGAGTATATGAAGAAGTTCAATGCGGATAATGGCAAAGAATGGTATACTCCAGGTAACTTTACCGATTTAGCATTTGGACAGTTTGACACATATACACCGATCCAATTAGCTCAATATGCTTCAACAGTCGCTAATGGCGGGAAACGAGTACAGCCTCACCTAGTCAAAGCAATCTATGGCAATGACGAAAATGGGAATTTGGGTGAAGTGAAAAAAGAAATGGGCACGACAGTAGAAAATACGGTCAATATATCTGCAGAAAATATGGCAATCCTCCGTGAAGGGTTCCATCAGGTTGTTCATGGTACCGACCCTTACACAACAGCCAAACCATTAGCCAGTGCGAAAATGGACCTTTCTGCAAAAACAGGGACTGCAGAAACGGTTGCGGAAGGTCACCCAGATATTACGACAGTCAATAGTAATATCGTGGCATACGGACCAACAGACAATCCGGAAATCGCGATCAGTGTCGTCTTGCCGAACTTATTAGATGAACAAGACCACATGAACTTGACGATTGCTAAAGAAATAATGGACGCGTATTATGATATGTTCATGGCAAAATAAAAAAGAGGTCGTGAAAAAGCTGCTTAGTTTCGAGTATGAAGAAAAATTTTGTGAAAATAGCTTCTCACATTTTTGCTTAAATTTGGCTTCATACCGAGAAACTGGCTTGTGAGCACCGTTTAAGGAAGAGGTTGTGAAATCAGCGCCCTGACCTGAGTATTAGAGAAACAAAACGGAAAAATAGCTTCTCATATTTTGCCGTTTTTGAGCTAATACCGAAGGACAGCTGATTGAGCACCGTTTACTCAGCAAAAAAGGTTGTGACAAAAATTGTCACAACCTTTTTTTGTGGAATCTAATTCTCTATTGTAGTTTAAGTAATTTTTCCAGATAAACAGCTAAACCGTCTTCTTGATTACTCAAAGGAGTGACATCATTTGCGATGCCTTTGAGCTGATCAGTACCATTAGCCATAGCCACTCCCCAGCCTGCATAATCCAGCAGTTCCAAATCGTTATGCTCATCACCAAAAGCAATCACGTCTTGTTGATCGATCGATAGGTAGTTAGCAATCTCTTGCACACCTTTTGCTTTTTGGATTCCTTTTGAAACAATCTCTAAGATCGCCGTGGGACCGCCCCATGTACGAACATCCACATAACTGCCAAATTGACGTGTTAATTCAGCAGATACAGCTTCTGCAAAACGCTTGTCTGTTCGGACAAGCAAAGATGTAGGATTTGTCGTCAGATTTTTAGGAGAAAGCAAGTTTTTTTCTCCAGGACGTGAAGAAGCAAAAATTTTTTCATCAAAGAAGTCAAAGCTGTCGATAAAAAAAGTATCCCGATTTTCAGCAGCGATAAAGTCTAGATTCAACTGTTTTTTTTGCGATAAGATTTCAAAAGCAATTTCACGATTAATCAACGTTTCTCTTTCGCCATCCCAATGTTGATTAGGGATATGCACCAATGCGCCGTTAAAATTAACCATTGGTGTTGTTAACTCTAATTGTTGGTAAAATTGATGGCTCATTCGAAATGGGCGTCCAGTAGCGATACTGACATGATGACCAGCATTGATTGCTTTTTTCAGGGTCTCTTTTGTTTTAGAGGTAATCATCGAATCTTGATTGAGGGTCGTTCCGTCCAGATCGATGGCAATTAATTTTTTATTCAATAAAGGTCCTTCCTTCCTCAACTAGCATTTGTTTTAGTCTAGCATATTTTAGGTAATTAACAAGAGCAATCAGTTATTCCTAACAAAAAATACAGTTATGGCTATGTAAATGAACGAATACGAGCTAAACACGAACATTAAGTATTGTTTTCGGTTTTTTTGTTAAAAAAACGTTGAAAAACGAATGAAACGCCTATATAATTTGAAATTGTTCGATGGATTTGCCATATTTTGCATATTTTTTATTATTATAGTTTTCCATCAGAAAAAAATTCAGGGAGTGGAACTTTTTATGGAAAAGTTTTTCGGTTTAAAGAAAAACAATACAAATGTATCAACTGAAATAATGGCGGGAGTAACGACATTCTTTGCCATGAGTTATATCTTATTCGTAAATCCGACGATTTTATCAGCATCAGGTATGCCGTTCCAAGCAGTATTTCTAGCCACAATCATTGCATCAATCATTGGTACGCTAGTCATGGGATTGTTCGCGAATGTCCCATATGCTCAGGCACCTGGTATGGGATTGAACGCATTTTTCACTTTTACGGTCGTTTTCGGGCTTGGCTATTCTTGGCAACAAGCCTTGGCAATGGTTTTTATTTGCGGATTAATCAATATTTTTATTACTGTTACAAATATCCGAAAGATGATCATTCGGGCGATTCCTGAAAGTCTTCAACATGCGATTGGTGGCGGGATCGGTATTTTCGTTGCGTATGTTGGGATCAAAAATGCAGGATTCTTATCTTTTTCAGCAGACCAATCTGCTATTTCGAGTTCTGTCGTTGAAGGTGGAAAAGCAACAAATGTTACGATAAATGGCGGAATCGTTCCCGCGTTAGCCAACTTTGACAACGCACCTATCTTGTTAGCCGTGATTGGTCTGGTACTGACAGCCATTTTAGTTGTAAAAAACGTCCGTGGTGCTATTCTTATCGGTATCGTAGCGACCACAGTCCTTGGGATTTTTATGGGTGTTGTTGATTTAAGTTCCATTGATTGGCAAACGAATTCGTTAGGCAATTCATTTAAAGAATTAGGAACAACGTTCGGTGCAGCATTTGGTTCTGAAGGAATGCAATCTTTATTCAGTGATTCTTCCAAGATCCCTCAAGTATTGATGACGATCATCGCATTCAGTTTATCTGATACATTTGATACGATTGGAACATTTATCGGTACAGGACGCCGCACAGGTATTTTCTCAAAAGAGGACGAGATCGCATTGGAAGATGGTCGCGGGTTCAAAACAAAAATGGATAAAGCGCTATTTGCCGATGCAATCGCTACTTCCGTAGGTGCTATCTTTGGTACATCAAATACAACAACTTATGTCGAATCTGCAGCTGGAATCGGAGCCGGTGGACGTACTGGTTTGACTTCAGTAGTAGTGGCAGTGCTATTCGCATTAAGTAGTCTGTTCTCCCCGCTGATCGCCATTGTACCAAATCAAGCAACTGCGCCAGCACTGATTTTGGTCGGAGTAATGATGATGGCTTCTTTTGCAGACATCAAATGGCTAGATATGGAAGAAGCTTTACCAGCCTTCTTTGCATCGATCTTTATGGGATTGTGCTATAGCATTTCCTATGGGATTGCAGCAGGATTTATTTTCTATACAATTGTCAAAGTAATCAAAGGAAAATTCAATGAAGTTTCTGTTGCTTTGTGGATTGTTGATATTTTATTCATCATCAACTTCATCATTCTAGCAACGATTTAAATAAAGAGAAGGGATTGGAACAGCATTTGTTCTGGTCTCTTTTTGTTTTACATAAAAAGAACGTTACATATAAAATGATCTTTGCGGGATTTTTCTCTTTTTACTAGCGAGATCGTTGCTTGTTTATTCGAAAATAGGTATGATAAAAGAGACGAAAGAGGGATGATAGATGGAGATTAATTGGAGAAAAAATTTAGTGATTGCGTGGATTGGCTGTTTTTTCACTGGTGCAAGTATTAGTTTAGTTATGCCATTCATACCAGTTTATGTTGAGCAATTAGGAACACCAAAAGATCAAATCGAATTGTTTTCGGGATTAGCAATCTCTGTTACTGCTTTTGCATCTGCCGTGGTTGCACCAATCTGGGGAAATCTAGCTGATCGAAAAGGCCGAAAACTCATGATGATCCGTGCAGCAGCTGGGATGACGTTGACGATGGGTTCTTTAGCTTTTGTGCCGAACGCGTATTGGCTTTTGATCATGCGTTTTTGGAACGGGATTTTGTCTGGGTATATTCCAAATGCAACAGCAATGATCGCTTCACAAGCGCCTAGAGAAAAGAGCGGATGGGCATTAGGAACATTATCCACCGGAGCGATTGCGGGGAATCTGATCGGACCTTCAATGGGCGGTGCATTGGCTCAGTGGTTTGGTATGGAAAATGTATTCTTGATCACAGGGGCTTTGTTGATGATCACAACGGTGCTGACCATCTTCTTAGTCAAAGAAGATTTCCATCCAATCGAGAAAAAAGATCTGATAAGCACCAAAGAAATTTTTTCAAAAATGGATCATCTCTCTATTTTGATTGGTCTCTTCATCACGACCTTGATTTTACAGATAGGGATCACTACGATCAGCCCTATTTTGACCTTATATATTCGTGAATTGAGCGGAAGTACAGAAAATATCCTGTTTGTCAGCGGCTTGATTGTGTCGATAGCTGGTGTTTCCGCAGTCTTTTCTTCACCAAAACTAGGAAAACTAGGGGATAAGATTGGGAATCAAAAAGTTTTAATTGGAGGACTCATCTTATCATTTTGCTGTTATTTGCCCATGGCGTTTGTCACGACACCACTCCAATTAGGTATACTTCGTTTTATTTTAGGCTTTTCAACTGGTGCTTTGATGCCTTCTGTCAATACACTGATCAGTAAGATCACGCCACAAGAAGGGGTCAGCCGAATCTATAGCTATAATCAGATGTTCAGTAACTTTGGACAGGTTCTAGGACCCATGCTGGGGTCGACAGTTGCGCATGCTTATAATTACAGTGCTGTTTTTATTGTGACAAGTTTATTCGTCCTGTCAAATATTCTTCTTTCTCTATTCAATTTTCGTAAAGTTCTTCGCAGTAGATTATAATAGTGGTGATAATTGGAAACAAAAAAGAGCTTGAGATATCTCAAGCTCTTGGCTGGTTTTTTACGAATGGGCAGAGGTTTCTTTTCTTGGCGCAACTGCACCAATCAAAAGGATAATGACACCCGCAATTAATGAAATGATTGTTGTCAAAGTAAAATCATATGTTCCGCTTGTTAATGCAGCACCAATATAACCGACTACTTGACCTAGAACGACAGCCCAGAATAATGTAACGATATATCGCATAAAGAACACCTCTTTTCTATCTTAATTTTACCAGATTTTCTTTGAATGTAAAGAAACGAGACTAAATCTCAATAAAATTCGAGTGCTTGTGAAAGAACTCATTCCTACAGACTAGAAGCAAGCAAATGAAGTAGAACAATGAACTTCAGCACTTGTTATTTAATGAAAGTAAAAGGATCAGACCTTTTAACGCTAGTGAATTTTAACGAAAAAAAAGGCGGAATGCAAGATGTTTTTCCCACAACTTTATACAATTACTTCTTATTCTCTTTTACAAAGTACGATCCGTATTCGAGAATATGTACAAGAAGCAAAAAAACAAGGCTACACTTCATTAGCCATAACGGATAAAGATGTCTTATACGGTGCACCTGAATTCTATCGTATTTGTGTAGAAGAAGGAATACAGCCAATCATTGGATTACATCTTAGTTATACTTATGAAGAAAAAAATTATGGTTTGCTTGCGTACGCAAAAGATGAGACAGGTTATCAGCAGCTGATGAAACTTTCCAGTCGAAAAATGATCCAAGAAAAAATGGCACTTGATGATATGATAGAAACCGACCATCTAGTGTTTGTCGTTCCGGCAAATCATTCTGTTTCTGAGGCTTTCAATAAAGAGGAACATTTTTTCAGTCATTGGCAGTTTTTGCTTGAAAATGTTTTTACTAAAGATTTTTATATCGGCTTGTCAGAAAACACGCCTGATCAATTGCCTGAATGGTATCAGTATGTGACAAAAGAAAATTATCCGCTTTGTGCATTGCATCCGATCGCTAGTTTACAGCAAGAAGACCTTTTTGCGCTTGAAGTGATGAAGCATATCAAAGAGGGAAGTCAGATGCCTTTAGAAAGTTTATCTGCACCTTTACCACCGGCAAATGGTTACCTGCTTTCAGAACAAGAAATGATCAAACGATTCGAAGAAGCGGGTCTTTCCCAAGCTGTAATAGGTGCTCAGCGCTTGGCCGAATCGATTTCATTTGAATTTCAGTTTCATCAGAAATTACTCCCGCATTATCCCGTCCCTCAAGGAAAACAAGCTGGAGAATATTTAAGAGAGCTATGCTACTCGCAAGTGGAACATCGGATCGTTGATTATACAAAGGAGTACCGAGAACGTTTGGACTATGAGTTATCTGTCATCCATCAAATGGGATTCGATGATTATTTCCTGATCGTATGGGATGTAATGGCTTTTGCTCATAGAAATAAAATCGTTACCGGTGCAGGCCGTGGTTCTGCTGCTGGTTCATTAGTAGCCTATGTGTTAGAAATCACAGATGTGGATCCATTAGAGTATGACTTGCTATTCGAACGATTTTTAAATCCTGAACGTTTTACGATGCCGGATATTGATTTGGATATTCCTGACAACCGACGTGAGGAAGTATTGAATTATGTTCGAGAAAAGTATGGACAATATCACATGGCGCAAATCGCGACATTTGGTACAATGGCTGCAAAAATGGTTCTTAGAGATGCGGCTAGAGTGTTTGGTCTGTCACAAAGTGAAGCAAACCGCTGGTCAAAAGCAATACCAAACCAGCTGAAAATCACATTGACCCAAGCCTACAAAACATCGCGTCAACTAGTAGAATTAGTTCAGGCAAGCGAAAAAAACCAACTTTTATTCAAAACCGCAGTGATTTTAGAAGGATTGCCAAGACACGTTTCGACTCACGCAGCAGGGGTAGTTATCAGCGATAGGAATCTACTTGAATTGGTACCGCTCCAACGCGGTTCTGATGAAGCTTTTCTGACCCAGTATACGATGAATGAGGTAGAAGCCATCGGTCTTTTGAAAATGGACTTTCTAGGACTACGCAATTTATCGATTATTGATTTTACTTTAAAGGCTGTTAAGCGAGTAGAAGGGCAGGAAATCCGATTAAAAGAGATTCCATTAAATGATGCAAAAACGCTACTCTTATTTCAACGAGGCGAAACTTCAGGAGTATTTCAATTTGAATCTGCTGGTATTCGAAACGTTTTACGAAGATTAGAACCAGAAAACATCGAAGATATTGCCGCGGTCAATGCGTTGTATCGTCCAGGTCCTATGCAAAATATCGATACCTTCATTGCCAGAAAAAAAGGAAAAGAAGCCATTCGCTACCCCGATGATTCACTGATCCCGATTTTGAAAAACACATACGGGGTGATTGTCTATCAGGAACAAATCATGCAGATCGCCTCGACTATGGCTGGATTTACATTAGGACAGTCAGATATTTTGAGGCGGGCAGTTAGTAAAAAGAAAAAAGACGTATTAGATGAAGAAAAGTCGCATTTTGTATCAGGAGCATTACAACAAGGATATTCGGAAAAAACAGCAGTGACTGTATATGAATATATTGAAAAATTTGCAAACTATGGATTCAATCGGTCGCATGCATTTGCTTATTCCTTCGTGGGATTCCAAATGGCATATCTAAAGGCTCATCATCCAGGGGCTTTCTTCACTAGTCTAATGAATTCTGTTCGGCATAACACAACGAAATTGAAAGAATATATTGCAGAAGCACGTAAAAATAAACTCAAACTTTCTTCACCATCCATCAATCAAAGCAATTATAGTTTTGAGTTGGTCAATAAGGAAGAAATCAGATTCGGGCTGACAGCGATAAAAAGCATCCGACGTGATTTTGTAGAAGATGTATTGAATGAAAGAAAACAAAATGGCCCGTTCAAGTCAGTAGATCAATTCCTCATACGGATCGATAAGCGGTGGCTGAAATTAGAGTTACTGCAATCACTGACAGCAGTAGGCGTTTTTGATGAATTATCTCCTAACAGGAAACAATTGATGCTTGATCTCGAAGGAAAAATCCAAAATATCGTTTACAGTGGTGGCAGTCTAGATTTGCTAGGAATCATGGCATTAAAAGAAGAAGAAGTTGCTGACTATACACTAGAAGAACGACTGAAGCTGGAAGAGGAATACTTAGGTGTTTATTTGTCAGGGCATCCTGCAGAAGGGTTTGACCGGCTTCGTTTAGCTAAACAGGTTCAGCTGATTACAGATATCGTTCCTAATCAACCAGTCAATTTACTATTGATGATAAAGGAAGTTAGAGAGATTCGGACAAAAAAAGGCGAACTGATGGCCTTCGTGGAAGGAACCGATAGTAGCGGAGAAATTTCTGTCACGGTTTTTCCAACTCTTTATCGAAAATATCGTAACCTGTTTGCAGTTGATCAAGTGATCTTTGTTCAAGGGCGTAGCGAAATCAGCAAATATAACCAGGAACTACAATTGATTGGAGAAAGCTTTGCTGATCCTCGTCAGTTAGAAACACAGTATCCTTCACAAACGTGCTATTTGCGTATTACAGAAGAACGGGAAGACCCTGAGATAATGAAACAATTACAAGGGATTTTTCAGAAACACCCAGGATATATTCCAGTAATTATGTACCACGAAAAAACACAACGAAAAGTTGTTCTGTCAGATGCTTATTGGGTGGATGACAGCAAGAGTATAAAGGGGCAACTTGTTTCTCTACTTGGCGAAGATAATGTGGTTTTCAAATAACTTACGGTAAAAAATACTACTTGCTTTCATTTTTTTTCATTTTTTTATCCGTAAATCAAGACAAGCGAGAAAAATAATGTTAGAATGTTAGTCGTGGTTAACGCAAAAATGGTTGTAAACCTAAGTTATACTTAGGATAAAGTATTTTAATGAGGTGAATGTTTATTATGAAACGCATCGGAATTTTGACCAGTGGCGGAGACGCACCTGGAATGAATGCAGCTGTTCGTGCCGTTGTTCGTAAAGGTATTTACGAAGGACTGGAAGTATACGGGATCAATTATGGGTTTGCCGGTTTAGTTGCTGGAGATATTCGTCGTCTTGATGTGGCAGATGTAGGTGACAAGATCCAACGTGGTGGTACATTCTTGTATTCTGCACGTTATCCAGAATTTGCAACTGAAGAAGGTCAATTAAAAGGAATCGAACAATTGAAAAAATTCGGGATCGAAGGTCTAGTGGTTATCGGAGGAGACGGTTCTTATCATGGCGCAATGGCTTTGACAAAACGTGGATTCCCAGCAGTAGGTATTCCTGGAACAATCGATAATGATATTCCTGGTACTGACTTCACGATCGGTTTTGATACAGCAATCAATACAGTGCTAGAATCAATTGACCGTATTCGTGACACAGCGACTTCTCATGTTCGTACATTCGTTATCGAAGTAATGGGACGCAATGCAGGTGACATCGCTTTATGGTCAGGTGTAGCTGGCGGAGCAGATGAAATCATCATCCCAGAACATGATTTTGATATGGCTTCAGTTGCTAAAAAAATCCAAGAAGGCCGTGATCGTGGGAAGAAACATTGCTTGATCATCTTGGCTGAAGGTGTAATGGGCGGAAATGAATTCGCTGAAAAACTTTCAGAATTTGGCGACTATCATACACGTGTATCTATCTTGGGACACGTTGTCCGTGGTGGAGCACCAAGCGCACGCGACCGCGTCTTAGCAAGTAAATTCGGTGCTTACGCTGTCGAATTGCTTCAAGAAGGAAAAGGTGGATTATGTGTCGGTATCCATGACAACGAAATCGTTGCAGCTGACATCATTGATACACTAGAAAACAACAAGCATAAACCAGACTTATCATTATATGATCTAAATAATTCACTTTCATTTTAAGAGTGAAAGAAACCAAGCTATTTAAGCTGTGTACAGCTTTAAATAAACAAAATTGAATGGGAGAGTTTTTTAAATGAAAAAAACCAAAATCGTTAGTACATTAGGACCAGCAAGTAACTCAGTAGAAATTATTTCTCAATTGATTGAATCTGGGGCAAATGTCTTCCGCTTTAACTTTTCTCATGGTGACCATGAAGAACAATTATCACGTATGACTATGGTCCGTGAAGCAGTTAAAAAGACAGGAAAAGATGTCGGTATTCTTTTAGATACAAAAGGAGCTGAAATCCGTACAACTGTTCAAGGCACAACAGAAGCTGATTTTGGTCGTGCAGGATACATCAAATTTGAAGTAGGAGATCAAACACGCATCTCTATGGATCCTGAACATGTAGGTTCAAAAGAAAAAATCGCGGTTACTTACCCAGGATTATTTGACGATGTTCACGTAGGCGGACACGTTTTATTCGATGATGGCTTGATCGACATGGAAATCATTGAAAAAGACGAAGCAAACCGTGAATTAGTCGTAGAAGTTAAAAATGCAGGTATGCTAGGATCACGTAAAGGGGTAAATGCACCAGGCGTTTCTATCAGTTTGCCAGGTATTACTCCAAAAGATGCTGACGATATTCGTTTTGGTTTAGACAACGATATCGACTTTATCGCTGCAAGTTTTGTACGTAAAGCACAAGACGTTCTAGATATTCGCGAAATTTTAGAAGAAAAAGACATGACTCATGTTCAAATCTTCCCTAAAATCGAATCTCAAGAAGGTATCGACAACATTGACGAAATCATCAAAGTTTCTGATGGTGTTATGATTGCCCGTGGAGATATGGGTGTGGAAATCCCAGCTGAACTAGTACCAATGGTTCAAAAACGTATCATCAAAAAATGTAACGCTGCTGGTATCCCAGTTATCACTGCTACACAAATGTTAGAATCAATGCAAGAAAACCCACGTCCAACACGTGCGGAAGCTTCTGACGTTGCCAATGCTGTATTTGACGGAACAGATGCAACAATGTTATCTGGTGAATCTGCAAACGGAGACTACCCAGTTGAAGCTGTTTCAACAATGGCACGTATCGACCAAGAAGCTGAAAATGCATTATCAGAATTAGGTACATTCCAATTGAACGAATTCGATAAAACAGATGTAACTGAAACAATCGGTTTATCTGTAGCTCGTGCTGCAAAAAATCTAGGCGTCAAAACAATCGTTGCTGCAACTGAATCAGGCTACACTGCAAAAATGATTTCAAAATATCGCCCAGATGCAGATATCTTGGCTGTTACTTTTGACGAACGCACAAAACGCGGTTTGATGTTAAACTGGGGTGTTTACCCAACAGTTGCTGAAAAACCATCAACAACTGATGAAATGTTTGAACTAGCAGCTAAAAAAGCTGTTGAATTAGGTTTCGCATCAGAAGGCGATTTAATCTTGATCACTGCTGGTGTACCAGTTGGCGAACGCGGAACAACTAACGTGATGAAAATTCAAATGATTGGTTCTAAATTATTAGAAGCTCAAGGCGTTGGACAAAAATCTGTCGTTGCAAATGCAGTTATTGCTTCATCTGCTGAAGAAGCTGTAAAAAAAGCAAAAGACGGAATGGTTCTAGTTGTACCATCAACTGACAAAGAATACATGCCTGCAATCGAAAAAGCAGCTGCTGTTATCGTTGAAGAAGGCGGATTGACTTCTCACGCTGCAGTTGTAGGAATTGCACAAGATATTCCTGTAATCGTTGGTGCTAAAGGCGCAACAACAACAATTACTGATGGCGAATTGATTACTGTTGATTCACGTCGCGGCATCGTTTACCGTGGCGAAACAACAGCTATCTAATTTAAGCTTAATACAAAATAAAAACAGCTCTTCATTTATGAAGAGCTGTTTTTTTGTGCTGAAACGAATTCATGGATGACCTGGACTACTTGTTCTTGAAGCGGTGTGACAAGCTGTTGTGTTCGTTTTGCCAATGAAATCAAGAAGCGAGGCTGAACTTCGTCTGAAAGTGGGAGGCAAACTAAATGATCTTCAGGATGGACAGCAATCTCTGCCAAAAAACCGATACCAACATTTTCACGGATCATACTCTTTAAAATCGTCAAATCATTGCTTTGATAAACAACTTTTGGTTGAGTATGTGTTTGTTTAGAAAGTTTAGTGAATGCTGCTGGGTGGACATAATGTTCGTTCAATAACACAAACTGTTCATCTGATATATCTTTGAAAGAGACCGCCTTCTGCTGGGCAAGAGGGTGAGTAGGCGGAACGACGATCATGAAACGTTTATCCAAAAGTAATTCTGTTTCTAAATATTGATCTACGATTGGCTGTGTTGAGCCTAATACGGCTAAATCGATCCTCCCTTGACGGATCATTCCATATAAGTCCCGAGAGCCTCCATCGGTGATTTCAATCTGATTCATCAATTCATGCTTGATAAAGTAACCTGACAGTTTTGGAAAGTACTCATTGCCGATAATAGGCGGCATGCCAAAACGCAGCTTTTTCTTTTGTAACTGAGTGATTTCAGCCCTTGCAGTAGAAATCTCTTGGAGAATAGTTTGTGCATGGAGAAACAGCTGCTTTCCAGAAGGTGTGACGATTAATTCGTGATGCGAACGATCTCTTGTGATAAGTATGGCGTCAAACTCTTTTTCAAGACGTTGTAATGCATATGTAATAGTAGGTTGGCTCACACGGAAATAATTAGCAACTTTCGTAAAGTTTTTTTGTTTGACGATTTGGACATAGTATTCAATATCTTTCGTGTTCATAAAGATCATCCGCTCCTTTGATAGAATAATGATTATTGTAAATGATTCTGAAGATGATAGCAAACAGAGGCTTTCTGTTAAAGATATTTCTGTTTTTTTATGAACTGCAAGGTGTCAAGAAAATTTCATTGACAACATGGTTTTTGCCCTGTATAATTGCTTTTGTTGCTTAGGAGTGATGAAAAATGAAATGGTCTTTATTGGAATTGAGAAAATACCAGGAGACACCGTTAACTTTTCATGAGACGCTCGACTTGAAAGCCGCTCTCATGAAGCGAGACAATTTAATACTTGATGTTGCGCCAGTGGAAGTCGAAGGTTTGGTCTCAGTTGATAAGAAAGGCTATATCGTTCATTACACTGTGCAGACGACTTTGACAGTTCCTTCAACACGTTCGCTAGAACCTGTTGAACTGCCGATGGACTTTTCTGTAGACGAAGTATTCATGACAGAAGAACAATTCCAAAGCAGAAATGAGCAAATGTCTGCAGATGAGATTTTGCTGATTGAAGGTCCGTTATTGAATTTAGCAGAGTCAATTGAAGACAACATCTTATTGGCGATTCCGATGCGGGTATTGACAAAAGAAGAGGAAGCAGCAACAGAACTTCCAAAAGGCAATGATTGGGAAGTTGTTTCCGAAGAAGAATACCAACGCAGAAAAATGGAAGAAGCCGAGAATAAAATTGATCCTCGTCTTGCAAAACTATCTGAACTTTTTGATTCTGAATCAAAAAGTTCAGATAACAAGTAAGATTGGAATATATTGTATCTATTATAGGTGCAAGACTTTACAAGGAGGTGTAGCAAAATGGCAGTACCAGCTAGAAGAACATCAAAAGCTAAAAAAGCAAAACGTCGTACACACTACAAGTTGACAATCAAAGGATTAAACGAATGTCCAAACTGTGGTGAAATGAAAAAAAGCCATCACGTATGTGCAAATTGTGGTTACTATGATGGTAAGGACGTAATGTCAAAAGAAGCTTAATACATTTTAATTAGAAAATGTAAAACCTCAAGGCTAACCATGGAGCCTTGAGGTTTATTTTTTTATAAGCGATAAATAAAAAATATGTTGTTCTTTAGTTTGCAATGTAGCCGTGTTAAGCTATAATGTAAGAGATTAGGGAGAAATCCCGTATGTAGGAGGAGTTCATATGTCAAAACAACAAATCGGCGTTGTCGGTATGGCCGTTATGGGTAAAAATCTAGCCTTGAATATAGAAAGCCGCGGCTATTCAGTGGCCTTATTCAACCGTACAGGGGCTAAAACAACCGCTGTAGTAGAAGAACACCCAGATAAAAATTTCAAAGCAACGTACACAATCGAAGAATTTGTAGAATCAATCGAAAAACCACGTCGGATTCTTCTGATGGTCAAAGCAGGACCGGCAACAGATGCAACAATCCAAGAGTTGCTTCCTCACCTTGATAAAGGCGATATTCTGATTGACGGAGGAAATACATTCTTTAAAGATACGATGCGTCGTAATGAAGAATTAGCCAACTCTGGTATTAACTTTATCGGTACAGGCGTTTCCGGTGGTGAAGAAGGAGCTTTAAAAGGACCTTCAATCATGCCTGGTGGACAAAAAGAAGCGTATGAGCTAGTTGCACCAATCTTAGAGCAAATTTCTGCAAAAGCAGAAGACGGAGCACCATGTGTTACCTATATTGGCCCAAACGGAGCCGGACACTATGTGAAAATGGTACACAACGGTATTGAGTATGGAGATATGCAGCTGATTGCTGAATCTTATGACTTGATGAAGAATATTTTAGACCTTTCAGTAGAAGAAATGGCTGATATCTTTAAAGAATGGAATCAAGGCGAATTAGACAGCTACCTGATCGAAATCACAGCTGACATCCTGACTCGAAAAGACGATGAAGGAACAGGTAAACCAGTCGTAGATGTGATCCTTGATGCAGCTGGAAATAAAGGAACAGGTAAATGGACAAGCCAAAGTGCGCTTGACTTAGGCGTGCCACTTCCATTGATTACTGAATCTGTATTTGCCCGTTACATTTCTGCTTATAAAGAAGAACGCGTACAAGCAAGTAAAATTTTGTCTCGTACGAACGATTTTGAGTTCACAGGAGACAAAAAAGAATTGGTCGAAAAAATCCGAGAAGCGTTGTATTTCAGTAAAATCATGAGTTATGCTCAAGGATTTGCTCAATTACGTGTCGCTTCAAAAGAATTTGATTGGGATTTGCCATTTGGCGAAATCGCAAAAATCTGGCGTGCTGGATGTATCATCCGAGCTCGATTCTTGCAAAAAATCACGGATGCTTATGACAAAAATCCTGAGATCGAAAATTTATTGCTAGATGATTATTTCGTTGAAATCACGAAAAAATATCAGCAATCAGTCCGAGACGTCGTTGCCTTGGCTGTCCAAGCTGGCGTACCTGTACCAACTTTCTCATCAGCCATCGCTTACTTCGATTCATACAGAGCAGAACGTCTGCCTGCAAATATAATCCAAGCCCAACGCGATTACTTTGGCGCACACACATATGAACGTGTCGACAAAGAAGGAATCTTCCATTACTCATGGTACCATGAAGAATAATAGTCTTTCGGCTGTTAGGAAATGAGAAAATAAAAAGAGGACGAAAGAGCTGAAGTCAATTGTTATGAGTAGACTTCAGCTCTTTTTTAAAACTGCTATTCATGATAAAATGACTATAGATTTTTAAGCAGATTATCGGTATAATGATAGAGTTTTTAAAAAGCCAGTAGATAGAAAGGATAAAATAATAAATGAGTAATATTCTAATCATTGAAGATGAAAAGAACTTAGCTCGATTTGTCGAGCTAGAGTTGAAGCATGAAGGGTATAACGCAGAAGTCCATTACAACGGTCGTACTGGTTTAGATGCGGCATTAAATAATGAGTGGGATGCCATATTATTGGACCTGATGCTTCCAGAATTGAACGGTTTAGAAGTCTGCAGACGCGTACGCCAAGTCAAAAATACACCAATTATTATGATGACTGCAAGAGATTCTGTAATCGATCGTGTATCAGGACTTGACCATGGAGCAGATGACTACATCGTCAAACCATTTGCTATCGAAGAACTATTAGCACGCCTTCGAGCATTGTTGCGTCGAATCGATATTGAAGGTGACAAAAATGTGGCAAAACAAACCACTATTACTTATCGTGATTTGACTATCGAAAAAGAAAACCGTGTCGTACGTCGCGGAAACGAAGTAATTGAACTAACAAAAAGAGAATACGAATTGCTACTTACTTTAATGGAAAACGTGAACGTGGTATTAGCACGTGATGTTTTGCTAAATAAAGTATGGGGATACGAAACGGAAGTTGAAACAAACGTAGTGGATGTATATATTCGTTATCTTCGCAATAAAATTGACGTTCCAGGGGAGGAAAGCTATATCCAAACTGTCCGCGGAACAGGTTATGTGATGCGCTCGTGATAAAGCCGAAAAAATCGGAAAAAAGAGAACTGAAAGGGCCCTCCTTGACAATCAAGTGGGCCTTTGCGAGTTCTTTCTTCATATTCGTCGTATTTACAATTTTTGCGGTCATTACCTATAAATCATCTATCAACCTGATTGTTGCAAAAGAAAGAAACAATGTAGAACGTACGATTTCAGAAGTAGCCTCTCGTTTGGCTAACTCGGATGAAGAACTGACATTAGTGAATACGTATCGTAATCTGACGAAAGCAACAAATGACGGAGATGAGGTCATAGATCATACTTCACTGGTCGAAGGAAATTTAATGAAGATTGATTCCTTTATAGCTGAGCTAGGGCAGCCTTCGATGGATCTTTATGTGTATGATTTAGATGAGAACTTGATTTTCAAAACTCACGAAAACAGTCGAAACTTGATCCAAACAACACGTAAAGTGCCAACGATTGTTACACTAGAAGGGAAAACTGGTTTTTTATCTATACAGCCTATATATTCTAAAGGTACAAGAGAAAAGATCGGTTATGCGCAAAGCTTCTATGAATTATCTTCTTTCTATGATATCCGAAATAAGCTATTATTGACTCTTATTGTTTTAGAAGTCGTTTCTTTGATTTTAAGTAGTATTTTAGGTTTCTTTTTATCTTCTTACTTCTTGAAACCACTAAAGGTACTCAGAGATACAATGGATACTATACGTAAAGATCCGCAATCAGATATCCACATGCCTGAAATCGACACGAATGATGAATTGGCAGATTTAGCTGAAATATTCAATGAGATGCTTGACCGCATGCGTTTGTATATCGAACAACAAGAGCAGTTCGTGGAAGACGTCTCTCATGAATTAAGAACTCCTGTAGCAATCATTGAAGGGCATCTTAGTTTGCTAAATCGTTGGGGGAAAGATGATCCTGAGATATTGGAAGAATCGTTAAGCGCCAGCATGCAAGAAATCAGCCGCATGAAAAGCTTAGTTCAAGAGATGCTAGACTTATCAAGAGCAGAACAAGTAGATGTCCATTATGCAAATGAAACAACTAAAGGAAAAGAAGTCACCTATCAAGTTTATAATAATTTCAAGATATTATACCCAGACTATGTGATTACTTTAGATGATGATTTGACAAAAGAAGTGACCCTGCAAATTTATCGTAATCACTTTGAGCAATTAATCATTATTATATTGGATAACGCAGTAAAATATTCAACTACACGAAAAGAAGTCCATATCTCTATTTCTTCTACTCTGAATGAATTTGAGATTGCTATACAGGACTTTGGTGAAGGAATACCCAAAGAAGACCTTAATAAGATCTTCAATCGTTTTTATCGTGTGGATAAAGCGAGGGCTAGAACGAAGGGCGGAAATGGTCTGGGATTGTCTATCGCAAAACAATTGGTTGAAAACTATAAGGGTCGTATCTTAGCAGAAAGCGTAGTTGGGCAAGGGACTATCTTTAGAATTTTTATTCCTATCGCAAAAACAGAAGACAAGTAAAGCATGTGCTTTGCTTGTTTTTTTATATTATACATTAAGAAAGAAGAAGCCAAATACAAGCAGATAAGAAATTTAGCGAACAATAAAATAGAATAACATTCGTTGATAAATCGTAAATAGCTTTTAGGTGAACAAAAAACAATAAAAACACTTTAATATTCGTCTTTAAAAATAATAAAGAAAAATAGGAAATTTTCTATTGCAATTTTATAAAGAGATTGCTATATTATTATTTGTTCTAAATGATTCCTTTAAGGTGTCGCTAAAAATTATAAAAAATAGTGTTGACGCACTTTTGATATCATGTTATAATAACGAAGTCGCTTAGGTGAGAAAGCTTATAAAGCTTGATTTTATCGAAAAAAACTTCAAAAAAGTTATTGACAAATAACGATCGAAATGGTATGATAATCAAGTCGCTGCTAATGAGCGATAAAGACATTTAGAAAAAATAAACAAAGAAATTGTTGACATTCTCTTCTGAATCTGATAAGATTAAAGAGTTGTTGAAACAAAAAGATTAGACCTTTGAAAACTGAACAAAGTAAGACAAACCAAATGTGTAGGGCGTCTTGATTCAATTCAAGACAACAAACATTTTTAACAAGCAAGCAATATGCTAGCAAACAAATTGAGCTTAACAATCGTAAGATTGTTCGAACTTTTTATGAGAGTTTGATCCTGGCTCAGGACGAACGCTGGCGGCGTGCCTAATACATGCAAGTCGTACGCTTCTTTTTCCACCGGAGCTTGCTCCACCGGGAAAAGAAGAGTGGCGAACGGGTGAGTAACACGTGGGTAACCTGCCCATCAGAAGGGGATAACACTTGGAAACAGGTGCTAATACCGTATAACAATCGAAACCGCATGGTTTTGATTTGAAAGGCGCTTTCGGGTGTCGCTGATGGATGGACCCGCGGTGCATTAGCTAGTTGGTGAGGTAACGGCTCACCAAGGCCACGATGCATAGCCGACCTGAGAGGGTGATCGGCCACATTGGGACTGAGACACGGCCCAAACTCCTACGGGAGGCAGCAGTAGGGAATCTTCGGCAATGGACGAAAGTCTGACCGAGCAACGCCGCGTGAGTGAAGAAGGTTTTCGGATCGTAAAACTCTGTTGTTAGAGAAGAACAAGGATGAGAGTAACTGTTCATCCCTTGACGGTATCTAACCAGAAAGCCACGGCTAACTACGTGCCAGCAGCCGCGGTAATACGTAGGTGGCAAGCGTTGTCCGGATTTATTGGGCGTAAAGCGAGCGCAGGCGGTTTCTTAAGTCTGATGTGAAAGCCCCCGGCTCAACCGGGGAGGGTCATTGGAAACTGGGAGACTTGAGTGCAGAAGAGGAGAGTGGAATTCCATGTGTAGCGGTGAAATGCGTAGATATATGGAGGAACACCAGTGGCGAAGGCGGCTCTCTGGTCTGTAACTGACGCTGAGGCTCGAAAGCGTGGGGAGCAAACAGGATTAGATACCCTGGTAGTCCACGCCGTAAACGATGAGTGCTAAGTGTTGGAGGGTTTCCGCCCTTCAGTGCTGTAGCTAACGCATTAAGCACTCCGCCTGGGGAGTACGACCGCAAGGTTGAAACTCAAAGGAATTGACGGGGGCCCGCACAAGCGGTGGAGCATGTGGTTTAATTCGAAGCAACGCGAAGAACCTTACCAGGTCTTGACATCCTTTGACCACTCTAGAGATAGAGCTTCCCCTTCGGGGGCAAAGTGACAGGTGGTGCATGGTTGTCGTCAGCTCGTGTCGTGAGATGTTGGGTTAAGTCCCGCAACGAGCGCAACCCTTATTGTTAGTTGCCATCATTCAGTTGGGCACTCTAGCAAGACTGCCGGTGACAAACCGGAGGAAGGTGGGGATGACGTCAAATCATCAT
>NZ_JBIOLR010000001.1:470000-1940000 GCF_051710965.1 Enterococcus sp. DIV1283b | reverse complement strand
ATTGTGGCTCCGGCATTCGTGGGTTCGATTCCCATCATTCGCCCTTTATTCTTGGGGTATAGCCAAGCGGTAAGGCAAGGGACTTTGACTCCCTCATGCGTTGGTTCGAATCCAGCTACCCCAGTTATTCTTTTAATTTGCCGGCGTGGCGGAATTGGCAGACGCGCTGGACTCAAAATCCAGTGTCCGTTGAGGACGTGCCGGTTCGACCCCGGCCGCCGGTATTACGAAAAACCTTGAAATTAAATTTCAAGGTTTTTTATTTTATTTAAATACTATTTTATAAACCCATAGATCAGTATAGGAACAGTAAAGTTTATTAGGTTTGAAAAATTTTTTTGTATAGAAAAAAGAACCTGTATTAAAAAATAATAATATTTTCTACTAAAATATATTGAAATAAAATTTCATAATTATATAATTGATTATGAACATTCTTTGCTTCATCATGCAGTGAATGGTTTCTATTTTATTGAAAAGGAGTGGTTTTAGTGGAAAAGCTGATGAAATGGGTTGAGGAAAAACTTGTCCCACCAATGGCAAAAATTGGTACACAGCGACATTTATTGGCAATTCGTAATGGGGTTGTTTCAACACTGTCATTGATTTTGATTGGTACATTTTTTATGGTTTTCATCAATTTACCGTTTCCTGGGTGGAATGAATTTATTGCCCCTTATTCGGCAACGATCGTTTTACCTTTCAGGATTACGATGGGATTAATGGCTATTTACGCAACTTTTGTTATGGGTTCGGATCTAGCTAAATCATATGGGTTGGATAGTGTGACAGGTGGTATATTATCACTAGGGACGTTCTTTATGTTACAAGTTCCTGTAAACGTTTTAACTCCTGAAGAGGCACCTCTTGGCTGGGTCTTACCGATGAGTTCTTTAGGAGCATCTGGGATGTTTGCCGGAATCCTATCCATGATTTTTGCAGTGGAAGTGTATCGTTTCTTTAAAAAGCGTAATATTACTATCAAAATGCCAGAACAAGTACCACCTGCTGTTGCCCGTAGTTTTGAGGCATTGATTCCTGGTGCAGTGATTTTAACAACGACTTGGTTGATTCGAAGCGTCGCGGGCTTTGATGTAAACGCTGCCTTATTATCGTTATTCGAGCCTTTAACCAATATTTTAGGGAATAATCTGCTTGGTGTTTTATTACCAATGTTTTTGATCCATTTGTTGTGGTCATTTGGGATTCATGGCATGAGTATCGTAGGAGCTGTTGTTCGTCCAATGTGGCTGATTATGTTGGATGAGAATGCGAAGGCGTTAGCAGATGGTACAGTTGCTACCAAATTGCCTTATATCGCTCCTGAACAGTTTTATCAATGGACAGTTACGATTGGCGGTGCAGGAGCCACGATTGTGGTATCAGTTTTGTTTTTATTCTTTTGTAAATCAAAATTCTTAAAAGAAGTTGGTCGTTTTTCCATTATTCCTGGTATCTTCAATATCAATGAGCCTATGATTTTTGGAGCTCCTATGATGTTGAATCCTTACATGTTCATTCCATTCAACTTAGTTCCTTTAGTTTTGACTATTGTCAGCTATTTTGCAGTCAAATTAGAAATGGTCAATGGATTTACTGTGCTGCCAACATGGACATTACCAGCACCAATCGGCGGCTATCTCTCAGCAGGAAATGACTGGCGTGTGGTTGTTTTGATCGTGATCAACACGCTGATAGCATTTATCATCTATTATCCATTTGTAAAAGCTTATGATAAAAAGATGTTGTCAGATGAACAAAATAATAGTGGAGATAACGAAATACAAACTGCTTAAGTCTGATTTCAGAGGTGGAAAACAATGTATTGGCTGATTTTATTTTTTGTTTTTATCTTTTTATTAACGATAAGCCAACTTATGTTGAATATGCTGGCTATGCGTCACGTTCACATCAATCGGTGGGTTTGGGCACTGGCATCATTTTTGATTGTGATTCTTCCAAAGATCATTTTACCGCAGATGAATGTTTTATTATCATGGGGTACATATATACTTTGTGGAATTTTTGCTATCAATTTTATGATCGAGCAGCATAGGTGGTTTGTCACATCGAAGCTTTAATCGAAGCTTTAAATGTTCCAAAAGCAGGCTTGTAAATGCAAGCTTGCTTTTTTACCATTGTATCAAGAACAATAGAACATACTCCATACTAACTGAGTCGTTTCTTTTCTTTCCGTTCTGCCATTGATGTTTTTTTATATAAAGATTATGATTGCTTTAACCGATTTGGCAGAAAGAAGGAGATAAAAATGAGCGATTTATCAACAATGGATTTAGAATTAGTGGATGCTGCAACCGAAGTCATTAAATCAAATATTGATTTGGTGTCTTTCAATCATACAGTAGGAGCTGCAGTACGTTGCACAAACGGTAATGTGTATACTGGTGTGAATGTTTATTCGAATCATGGGGCATGTGCAGAAATTATTGCGTTAGGGACAGCAATCAGTCGTGGTGAACGTGATTTTGAGTGTATCGTAGCTGTGGGTGGAGATCATTCTGACATGATCTATTCTCCATGTGGGAATTGCCGACAGTTTATATTGGAGTATGCACCTGATTGTGAGATCATTGTCTCAACAGAAGAGGGGGCTAAAAAAATTAAAATTACGGATCTCATTCCATATGCTTACCACAGATCAGAATGATTTTATACAAACAGATTCTCTTTTTATTTTCAATTAACAGAAGGTTTAATGATGTTGGATGAATGATTATCGGTATACAAGGAGATGCAGTGTCATGGGGAAGCTAGTCATATTAAGAGGAAATTCAGCAAGTGGGAAAACAACGACAGCTAAAGCTATTCAAAATCATTTTCCTATGGGGAAGGTGATGCGAATCTCTCAAGATGAAGTGAGAAGAGGAATGTTGAATGTCAAAGATAAAGTAGGAAATCCTACACCAGATTTGATCCGTCAGTTGGCAGAATTTGGAAAAGACAGATTTGATTTAGTCCTTGTTGAGGGGATCATGAGCACAAAAATCTACAAAGCGATACTTATGGACCTGTATGAGAGCTTTCAAGGAAATGTATTTGCTTATTATTACGATCTTTCTTTTGAAGAAACGCTGAGACGTCACAGCCAGAGAAAGGTGTCAAAAGAATTTGGTGCAGAACAAATGGCGGATTGGTGGTTGGAGCATGACATACTTGGATTGCCTAATGAGAAGATACTGACTGCCGAATTAAGTCAACAAGAAATGATAGAGAAAATACTTCAGGAGATTGATCTGCAGGTAGTCAGTTGATTTTTTATCAAGAAATAATTGGTGATAAAAATTAAAATTTTTATTCTGTTCTAAACAATTATGGTTGTTTAGAACTTTTTTTTGTGTATGATATAAAGGAGAAATAATTTTTTAAAGGGAAGGAAATTGTTTTGATAAAAGTAGATGGAGCATTACTGAAAGAATACCGAAAGAAAAAGGGGTTAACACAAGTACAATTAGCAGAAGGTATTTGCGAACAGGCAACTGTCAGCAATATCGAAAACAAGAATATGTCACCAGGTATCAACATCCTAAGTGCGCTTTGCAAAAAGTTGAATGTCGAGATCTCCGATATATTAGTGGAAACAGAAGAAGACAAGATCCGAAAAAAATTAAGTGAGATTCAATCGTTGAATGCTGTATCGAAGTACAAAGAATCTTATGAAATTTTACAAAAGATTGATCAGAAAAAAGTAAGCAATTCTGATCTTTTAAACCAAATCTTGTTTTATCAAGGACTGCTTGATCATCTTTATGCAAAAAAAGAAGATGCAGCATTGTTTTATTTCAATCAAGTGTTGGAACAAACGACCGAAACAGATATCCATCACTTACAAGCAGCTGCAAATGTGGCAATGATCTATTTGGCAAAAGGAGAATTAGACTTTGCAAAAGTGTATGTGGAACGTACGCTTAAAATCTTGAATGATACTGATTTTGATAATCTGATGGTCTGTGCCGTATATTATAATATCGCCACCTATTACAGCAAAATCGAGAACTATGAAAAAGCAATCCAGTTGTGCGAGAAGGGGATTGAATACAATAAGAAACATAAATCGACCCATTCATTGGAATACTTGCTTTATGAAATTGCTTTTTGCCATAAGCAACTAGGAGAAGACGATTATTTAGAAAGATATATGGATGCCAAAAAAGTAGCATGTTTCAACGGGAATGATCACGCGGTGAAAGTGATCGAAAACGACCTTAAATAAAGAGGTCATGACAGAAGTGTATAACTTTAAGAACACCGTTGATTCGAAAAAAAAAGAGAGGTGACAAAAACTTTTGTCACCTCTCTTTTATTATGGCTTAATTTCGATTGCAGCCGCCGCTTCAAAACTTTTCAACATACGATCTAGTCCATCTACTAATTTCGATTTCGGACAGCCGATATTCAATCGTAAAAATTGATGACCGTTTCCGCCATAAATCGATCCATCCATAATCGCCACTTTACCTACAGAAATCAGCTTCTCTCTTAAAAGAGGGATATCTGATACAGCTTTGGATATATCCAGCCACATCAAATAGGTTGCTTCAAGATCGACGACTTTTACATCTGGCAGTTTTTCCTGGATAAATGCTTTTACATACCGCTGATTGCTTTCAAGATAATGATTCAGTTCATCTACCCAATGACTGCAATACCGATAGGCACTCATTGTCGCTAACATACCGAAAATATTGGTAGAAGATAAGCCATCCGCATTTTTTAACTTCCTTTGAAAATGCTCACGTAATCCAAGATTCGGTATCAACGCATAGGCAAATGTCAATCCAGGGAAGTTAAATGTTTTTGTACCGCTGGTGACAATCGCCACTTGTTCATAATTGAAGCGTGTGATAGGTATATGCCTTTGTCCTCGTCCTAAAATGTCCATGTGTATCTCATCAGATAATAAAAATATAGAATATTGACGGCACAAAGCCACGATTTTTTCTAATTCCCATTGTTTCCATACTCTTCCGGTTGGATTGTGGGGAGAGCAGAGAAGTAGTACTTTGTTTTCTGGCATGGCTAATTTCTCTTCTAAATCCGTAAAATCGATCCGGTATTGACTTTCTTCATAGATCAAAGGATTCTCGACTAGAAGTCGGTCATTGTCTTGGATGACTTTAAAAAAAGCATCATAAGCTGGCGTTTGTAAAACCACTCCTTCCCCTTTTTTAGTAAGCATTTGAATAAGGGTAGATACTGCATAGATAACTGTTGGCGTGTACATGATCCATTCTTCTTCCAGTAGTGTGTCAAAACGGGATTGATACCACTGTTTAATTGCTTCTTTTAATTCATGATGATTCCAGCGGGTATAGCCAAATACTGGATGGTTCATTCTTTCTTTCAAAGTGTCAAGTACTTCTTCGGGGACCATAAAATCTGTATCAGAAATCGTAAAAGGGAGTAAATCAGCTTCTCCAAATCGGTCTTCAACGTAGTCCCACTGTGTACAGTACGTTCCTTTTCTATTTATAGCGGTATCAAATGTCACAAATTTCACCTTCTATCTTTTTATCCTAAAATCGTATCAAGCTGATTGCGAACAGTTGTGACTTTTGTTCCGATAATCACTTGGACGTTTTGATGATCGAGATGGACCACACCTAATGCTCCTAGTTGTTTTAACTTTTCATCATCTACGATATCTGCATCTGCTAAAACTAAACGTAAACGTGTAATACAATTATCTAAAGATTGGATGTTTTCTTGACCGCCAAGTGCTGCTAAAATTCCTTTTGCATCGTATCCGCCTGTTTTATGAAAGTTCACTTCTTGATCGGTATATTCTGTTTCATCCACTGTCTTGTCACGCCCAGGTGTTTTTAAATCCAATTTTATGATTACTGTTTTGAAGACAATATAGTAAATACCGAACCACAAAGCACCGATTATTAATACCCACCACCATTTTGTGTCATTACCTTGGAGTAGACCAAAAATCACAAAATCTAAGATTCCACCATCTGTATTCCCGATTACTACACCTAATAATGCCATGACCATAAAACCTAGACCAGTCATGACGACATGGAAGAGCCATAATAGCGGACTAATGAATAAAAATAAAAATTCGATTGGTTCTGTGATTCCGGTCACAGCTGTCGCAATCACACCTGAAATCAATAATCCTTTGATTTTATGTCGATTTTGTGGTGCTGCGGTACGATACATAGCTAATGCTGCTGCAGGCAGTCCAAAAATAAATGTAGGCATTTTTCCCTGTGATAAAAAGGCAGTTGCACTTGGCGAAATAGGCAAATTGTTTTGCAATTCTGCATAAAAGATATTCAGTGCACCAAATACTTCTTTCCCATCAATGATCGCCGAACCACCAGCTTCAGTAAAGCGTATCATCGAAACTAGAATATGATGAAGCCCGAATGGAAGAAGCAGTCGTTCCCCTGAGCCGAATAAGAAGGGACCAAATATTCCTGAACGTTGGATTAGCTGGCCGATAGCCATAATGACCATAGCGAATAAAGGCCAAATCAAGGGGATGATCAAACCAACAAACCCTAAAACTAGAGAAGTGATAATCGGTACAAAACGAGCCCCTGAGAAGAAGGCGAAACTATCTGGTAACTGAACAGTATAAAACCTGTTATGCAACTTATAAACGATGATTCCAGCAATGATCCCTCCAAGAACACCCATTTCGATCGTCTGGATACCAAAAACCATTCCTTGTCCAGCTTCTCGCAAGTGGTCGGCATCAACTAAACGATTTGTCAGGACTAAGTAAAAGTTGATGGCTAAATTCATGACAGTGTAACCGACGAATCCAGAGAAAGCGGCCACACCTTTTTCCTTACGAACTAATCCTAATGGAATGGCCATGGCAAACATGACTGGTAAGTAGGTAAAGGCAAAACCGCCAATAGCAGACATGAATTGGAACACTGCTTTGACTGCTGGATATCCTAAAAACGGTAAAGTCTGAATCATTGATTCACTGGAAAATGAACTACCTAACCCTAAAAGAATACCCATGAAAGCCAACAAAGCAACTGGCAACATAAAAGTCTTTCCCAACCCTTGAAAGAACTCCCAAAAGGTTGATTTCTTTTTCTTTGTATCCATTTTTCTTCCTCCATCTCTTAGTAGTTTTAAGATCTTCAAAAAAATGATTGCGTTTTCATTGACAGGTTTATTATAGCTAACTAAAGGAAATAAAAAAGAGGAGACAGATATTCTGTATCCTCATACATGATTGAGTAAGCAGTTTCACTAGAAATAGCAACAAATTATAGCTAATTGTTTTTCATTTGGTCTGCATACATCAAGAGTACTGTATCAAATAAACAAATGACAGAAATTCTTGAACTTAAATCGACACTGTGGTGATAGCGAGTCGTTCCCTTTGCATATAAGGAAATCGTCGATAATTTTTCCAAGTTACTTCCCTTGGTTGAAATAATGCTGATGATAGGGACTTGTTGTCTTTGAGCAATCTGGGCATAGGAGAGGATACCTTTTGTTTCTCCTGTGAAACTGACGAAAATAGCTAAGTCTTCATGATTTAAATTACTTACAGCTGCTTCTTGTTCATCCCAATCTGAACGAGCAAATGCTTTTTTTCCTAAAAAAGTCAGTTTTCGAGCAAAATCTGTACAAATAGGGAAGCTTCCTCCTAATCCAAAAACTTCAATAGTATTCGATTGATGGATCAATGTCATCATTTGTTTGGCCTTTTCTTCGCTCATTTGATGGAACGTTTCTGTGACATTTGAAGTGATCTGGTTCGTGATTGTTTGAAAGCTTTGGCTATTTCCTTCCTGTTCCTCTACATGAATGGATTGATCAATGGCGTATTTCAACTCTTTAAAACCTTGATAGCCTAAATGTTTAGCCGTTCGGGAGATAGTAGCAGTTGAGACAAATAAATCATCAGATACTTCATAAATCGTTTTCGTTCCAATATCGGATAAATGGAGGAATATATAATCCAATATTTCATTTTCGATTTTACTTAACGAGGAACGCTTCTTTTCTAGTAAAGCAATCAAACTATTGCTTAACATGGACGGTACTCCTTTCAATATTTAACAAAAATGGCATTCGTAAACAAATATCTCTGTTGAGTTTAGATAATAATCTAACTTATTATATAGCGCTTTCATAAAAATGTATATATAATAAAAGTTAGTTAAAATACTGGGATGATCTAAAGACAAAAGAGAGGAAGGTAACCAATGAATCTTAACAAGCCCAAGATTGCTGAACAAAGTCCAAAGAAGATCTTTCTTTTCGATATGACATTCAGTTTGATTTCTTCTGATGGACTTTTGCAAACGCAACGTTTAGAAAGAAAATTGACACATTTCTTTCAAAAAGAGCAAAAAAATGTGTCAGTCAAAGTCTATGATTCTAGCCAAATAGACAAAGAAGCAAAGAGAGCAGACATCTTATTGCTCACTCCTTTACTTGGATACGCAAAAGATAAAATAGAAAGTCAGTTCCCTGAAACCCCTGTTTTCGTAATATCTAAGGAAGAATATGGAACTTTGGATGTGGAGAAAATAGTTAGTAAAATGGATGATTAAATCAAATTTTGATTGTTCCTCCATTTTAGCGTTTTAAGAAGTCTCTGCTATGTTCAAATGGTAATTTTGAATGTAGCAGAGTTTTTTACGCAAACAAACATAATTCTTAAAATGAATCTACTTGGATGATTTTTGTCCCCGTATTCTTGATTTCGTCTAATACTTTTTCAGAGCAAAATTTATCAGTGATCAAATAATCAAAGACTGAAATATCAGCAATCTTGAACTTTGATGTCAGTCCGATTTTTCGATGATCAGCAACTAGAATCTTACATTTGATTGTCTGGTTGATCATCATTTCGTTGATTGTTGATTCATTCAATATTTTCGTTGTGACCCCATGTGCGACATCGACTCCGCTGCAACCAATGATACAAATATCTGCATTGATCGAAGAAATCGTATTTAATGCGATATCGCCCACCAGCGCTTCTTTTGGAAAGCGCATCTCTCCGCCAGTTAAAATATAACTGCAATTATCTTTGTGAGGAGAATAGTTGATTTTTACGTTGTTTGTAACGACTGTCAAATGGTTAGATTGAAGAAAATCCAGTGTTTTTAATGCAGTCGAGCTAGAATTAATAAACAATGTATCATAATCGCTAATGTATTTACTAGCTTCTCTGGCAATCGCTTGTTTAATCCTTTCAGGACCAGATTGATCAAAATCAGTCTGGTTTTTGTAATTATAAGAACAATAACCGTAATTGCGGATGATCTCGTTTTTTTCTTCTAATAAATTTAAATCTCTGCGTATCGTACTAATAGATACATCCAGAGATTCAGCTAATTCAAAAGTTGACAATTGTTCGGTTTGCTGAAGTAGTTCCAAAATATCTTTTTGCCGTTTTTCAATATTGACAAGTGAGTTTTTCATGACTGTTGCCTCCTGAAGGACATCTTGATCCATGGATTTATTTGATTAGTTGTTCATTTAAATATTCATATCTGTCTTTATTATACTGAAACGATCATTAATCTTTAAAAGAAAATCATATAAAAGACAAACAGTCATATAAAAGGGTTTTCACGCATGCGGTTACGCATTAAGATTTACTTGTAAGTCGTAAGAATGATATGGGGGGAGCAAGCAAATGAGCAAAACGGTGAATGAAGTGACAAAAGAAAAGTGGCTATTAGAAACATTTCCAGAATGGGGTACGTATTTGAACGAGGAAATCGAATCAGAAGTAGTGCATCCTGGCACTTTTGCTATGTGGTGGCTAGGCTGTACGGGCATTTGGCTGAAAAGTCATGAAGGAACGAATATCTTATGTGATCTATGGTGTGGAACGGGAAAACGCAGTCATGGAAATGGCATGATGAAAAAAGGGCATCAGATGATGCGTATGAGCGGTGTTCAAAATATGCAGCCTAACTTACGGACTCAGCCTTTCGTAATCGATCCTTTTGAAATAAAAAATGTAGACGCTTTAATCGTCACACACATCCATTCCGATCATCTAGATATCCACACAGCTGCAGCCGTTCATCAAAATTGTCCTGAAGCAATATTCATTGGACCAAAAGAAGTGGTTCGCACGTGGCAAAAATGGGGGATCCCTGAAGAAAAAACGATTATCGTGAAACCAGGTGATGCGGTCAAAATCAAAGATATCAATGTAGTAGCTTTAGAAGCGTTTGATCGGACAGCGTTGGTTACTTGTGAAGATCCGGAAGAAGTATTGAAAGGAAAAATGCCTCAGGAGATGGATCAAATAGCAGTAAATTATTTATTCGAAACATCAGGAGGTAATCTTTATCACGCAGGAGATTCACATTATTCCAATTTATTTGCCAAACATGGCAATGACCACAAAATCGATGTCTGCTTAGGAGCCTACGGTGAAAACCCACGAGGGATAACAGACAAAGTTACTTCTGTTGATATGCTTCGCATGGCGGAGTCATTGAACGCAAAAGTAGTGATTCCTGTCCACTACGATATTTGGTCTAATTTTATGGCTGATCCTAAAGAGATTACTGAAATTTGGAAATTCAAAAAGGATCGCTTACAGTATGGGTTTAAACCTTATATCTGGCAAGTAGGTGGGAAATTCATCTATCCGACAAACAAAGATGATCTTGAGTTTAATTTTTATCGCGGATTTGAAGATGTCTTCTCGATTGAAAATGATACACCGTTTCCGTCGTTTTTATAAGAAAGAAGGGAAGTTTCTTGCTGAAATACTTTTTTGACCATCAATTGATTCATTACCCAGATAAAGAAATCACGGATTGGCGTGAAGCTATCGCCGAAAGCTGTCGTGTATTGATTGATAAGAAAATCATTGATCAAACGTATGTTGAAGAAATCATTCATTGTGTAGAAAAATATGGACCTTATATTGTGATTGCACCTCAAGTAGCCATGCCACATTCTTCAGAAAAAAGTGAGGGAGTTTTTGGAACGGCTATTTCATTTACCAAGTTGAAGCAGCCAGTCCGTTTTGAAAGTGAAGATGAGAATGAGGAGAAAACGGCCAGTTTGTTTTTTTCACTCGCAGCAAAAAATCCAGAAGAACACCTAGAAAATATCCAAAAATTATCCGAATTATTAATGACAGATGGATTGGTTGAGCGTCTCATCTCTACGAACTCCATCGATGATTACCAAGTTGTGATGGCGGAATATAATTAATTGATAGAGGAGAAAAAAGATGGGGGAATTTTTGTTAAGCATTTGGACGTATTTTGTAACAAATATCTTGACGCAGCCAGCGTACCTGATTGGTTTTATCGTGTTATTAGGCTATATTTTGCTGAAACGCCCGCTTCATGAATGCATCGCTGGATTCTTAAAGGCAACGGTTGGTTACTTTATTTTGACTGTTGGCTCTGGTGGTTTGGTCAACAATTTTCGGCCAATCTTGGTTGGTCTGAAAGAACGGTTTAATTTGGATGCTATGGTTACAGATCCTTATTTTGGACAAAATGCTGTGGATGCTGGATTAATGGAGACATTTGGCCGTACCTTTGGAGATGTGATGATTTTATTACTGATTGCATTTGTTTTAAATATTTTATTAGTCCGTTTTCAGAAATATACGAAACTGCGATCCGTTTTCACTACCGGAAATGTTCAGGTCCAGCAAGCAGCTACCGCTTTTTGGATTTTACTGTTTTGCTTTCCTGATCTAGGCAGGATACAAGTATTGATATTTATGGGATTGATTTTAGGGTGTTATTGGGCAGTAGCTTCTAACTTAACAGTAGGGATCACGCAGGAATTGACAGAAGGTGCCGGATTTGCGGTGGCACATCAGCAAATGTTCGGAATCTTTATTTTTGCTAAACTAGCTGAATGGATGAAAAAGCGGGATGAAAAGAAAAATCGATCGATCAAGCAAGACAAGAAAATCGAAGATATCAAATTACCAGGATTCCTGTCGATATTTAATGAGAATATGGTTGCTACTTCGTTGCTCATGCTATTTTTCTTTGGGATCATTCTGATTGTACTAGGCAAAGATTATTTGATTCAAGCACAATTCATGCAAGAGGGGCAGAGTTTCTTATTCTACATTATGACGACTTCCTTGAATTTTGCGGTATATCTGGCAATCTTGCAATTAGGTGTTCGGACTTTCGTCGATGAACTAACTCAATCTTTTCAAGGAATCTCAAACACGATTTTACCAGGAGCTGTTCCAGGAATCGATGTAGCCGCTACTTTTGGCTTTGGTTCGCCAAATGCGGTAACGATTGGATTTTTGTTTGGTGCTTTGGGCCAGTTTTTGATGATTGGTTTACTGATTTTATTGAAATCACCAACGATCGTCATAGCCGGTTTCATTCCATTGTTCTTTGATAATGCTGTTATAGCAGTTTATGCCAATAACCGAGGTGGATTCAAAGCTGCCTGTCTATTCCCATTTCTTTCTGGAATCATACAAGTAGGCGGTTCAGCATTATTCGCTACATGGATCGGGATGTCAACATACGGTGGTTATATTGGGATGTTCGATTGGGCGACAGCTTGGCCATTATTTACAGTAGTCATGAAAGTCCTAGGTTATGCTGGAATCGCCGTAGTCGTCATTGGTCTATTGGCTATTCCGCAGTTACAATATCGGAAAAATCCTGAAGGGTATTTCTTGATTGTAGAAGATTATGAAAAATATGCAGAAAAGCAGAAAGCATAAAAGAAATCTGATTAGACAACACTCATAATGGAGGGATTAGGATGAGAATTTTAGTATCGTGTGCAAATGGATCAGGAACCAGCTTGATGATGATGAGAAGTGTAGAAAAAGCAATGAAAGAACTAAATATACCAATTACCAAGATTCATCATTGTGCTATTTCAGAGGGAAAAAGCTCAGCGAGTCAATATGATGTCGTTTTTACACCAGTCAATTTTTTGAATATGTTTACTCAGGCAGAGAAAAAAGGCGTTACAGTTATCGGTATCAAAAATGTGATGTCCGCCAAAGAAATCAGTGAAAAATTTGCTGAAACAACATGGTATCAAAAAAACAAGTGAAAGAAGGAACCAAGATGAGCAGGCCGAATCTACAAATTGCGTTAGATCACAATGATTTAGAACATGCATTAGGCGATGTTATGAAAGTCGGTGATGTAGTAGATATTATTGAAGTGGGAACGATCCTTTGCTTACAGGAAGGACAAAAAGCGATTCGCTGTATTCACAGTATATTTCCAGACAAAAAACTGGTCGCTGATACAAAATGTGCAGATGCTGGAGGAACAGTAGCAAGAAATGTGGCTAATGCAGGAGCAGATTGGATGACAGTCATTTGCTGTGCAACAATGCCAACGATGAAGGCAGCACAAAAAGAGATAGGCGAATTACAAGTAGAACTCTATGGCAATTGGACTTTTGAGCAAGCCAAGGATTGGTATAACATCGGAATCCGACAGGTAATCTACCACCAAAGCCGTGATGCGCTCTTATCTGGTGAAGCTTGGGGTGGAAAAGATTTGTCGAAGGTCAGCAAACTGATTGAACTAGGCTTCAATGTTTCTGTAACTGGTGGATTAAATCCAAACACATTACAATTGTTTGAAGGAATCGACGTGTATACCTTTATCGCGGGTCGGGGAATTACAGCAGCAGAAGATCCAATGAAGGCTGCACAATGTTTCAAAGATGAGATCATTCGTATCTGGGGGTAAGGAAATGGCTCAAATTGGGATTTATGAAAAAGCATTACCCAAAGATATTTCATGGAAAGAACGTTTTTCCCTTGTAAAAGAAATGGACTTCGATTTTATCGAGATGTCGATTGATGAGACGGATGAGCGGTTAGCACGATTAGATTGGTCTGAAGAAAAGATAGCTGAGCTGAGAGAAGAGATGTTTAGCTCTGGAGTACGTATCCATTCGATTTGTTTAAGTGCGCATCGGCGATTTCCGTTTGGTTCTGCTGATCCAGAAAAGAAAAAAGCAGCGAAACAACTAATGAAAAAAGCAATCCATTTGGCGCATAATCTAAGCGTCAAAGTAATCCAAATAGCTGGATACGATGTTTATTATGAAGAGAAATCAATGAATTCCAGAGAAGACTTTATCGAAGGAATAAAAGAAAGCGTAAAGGAAGCTTCTAAATATGGCATCATTCTTTCCGTGGAAATCATGGATGATCCATTTATGAACTCCATTTCAAAATTTTTAGAAATCAAAGAACAGATTCATTCCCCTTTTCTACAAGTATATCCAGACCTAGGCAATTTGTCCGCATGGCCGGAAAATAATCCGGCTCGAGAACTTGAGAAAGGGATCGATTATATCACTGCTATCCACTTAAAAGACACGTATCCTGTAACAAAAGAATATTCAGGCCAGTTTCGTGATGTTCCTTTTGGTAACGGATGCGTTGACTTTCTTGGATTATTGAGACATTTGAAACGTCTAGATTATGATGGAACATTCCTGATCGAAATGTGGAGTGAAAAAAGTCAAGACTTTCGAAGAGAAATCCAGCAGGCAAAAGACTACTTAAGTTCTAAATTGAAGGAGGCTGGCTATGATGTCTTGTGAAGAAAGAATTGCAGCAATGAAACAACGTGTCTTTGAAGCAAATCTGGCATTGCCGCGATACGGATTAGTCAAATTGACTTGGGGCAATGTGAGTGAAGTGGACCGTGAGCTAGGAGTCATTGTTATTAAGCCAAGCGGTGTCCGATATGAACGCATGCAAGCAGACCAAATGGTTGTAACAGATTTGTCAGGGAATATGATAGAAGAAGACAGCTTGAAACCATCTTCAGATCTGCCTACCCATGTTGTTTTACACAAAGCTTTTGAAGATGTAACTGCTGTTACTCATACTCATTCTACTCACTCTGTCATGTGGGCGCAAGCAGGCCGAGATTTGCCAGCTTATGGCACGACCCATGCTGATGCTTTTTATGGAAAGATTCCTTGTACACGCCAATTGACGAAAGAAGAAGTAAAAGAAGCTTACGAAGTTCATACAGGGAATGTGATTGTCGAGACGTTTAAGGAAAGAAAATTAGAGCCAAACGAAGTTCCTGGAGTACTTGTCTATGGACATGGACCATTCACTTGGGGACACTCACCTATAGAAGCAGTAGAAAATAGCCTGATTTTAGATGAAATTTGTTTGATGGCTAAAGAAAACGAGTTGATTAACCCAAATATATGTGAAATCCCACAATATTTGCTAGATAAACATTATTTTCGAAAACACGGAAAGCATGCATACTATGGGCAATAGAAGTTTTCAACTGATAAGGTCAAGAAAAAAAATAAGAGAATTTTAAAGGAGCTGTTGATGAGGACAGCTCTTTTTTGGTGTCCAATAAATCATCGATAACCTTATTTTGTTGAATAACAATGATGTGAAATGAGTAAAATAAATTTTTATAATGAAAAAGAGGAGAATTCAAATGATTTGTAAAAAAATTAGTGATTTTATGAACACTTTATTTTGAAAAAAGAACTAAAAAAATCACTCAATTATTTTGAGTAATTTTCTTAGTTCTTAAATATTTATAGTCTGTGTTAAATAAAATTAAAAATTTATGCCATTTAAACAGAAAAATGACAACTAACAGTTAAATATACTCTAACCTGTATCAAAAACAAATAAAAGTCTGAATATTCAAAAAAAACGGTATGCATTTTTAAAAGGAGATGTATAATCGAGATTGAGAAAGCGTTTTTCTCAAAATTTAATGGATTAGGAAGTGATTATTATGAAAAAATTATTTAGCGCACTTTTTATTCTGTTATTTGGTTTTATTGGTATTGGGTCTTCTGGAAATATAGTTAAAGCTAGCACGATGGTTGAACAAACAAGTGAAATGGCAAAAACTTTTAGTCAATTAACACCAGAAGAACAAAGTTACTTCAAATCCAAAGGATTTAGTGATAAAGATACTTTTTACACTCAAAAGATAGAGCCTCAAGATCCGAAAACACGATTTTCTGCAAATGTATTGAGGTTAACCGCATCTACTAAAAAAATTACTAATACGCAGGGGCAGACAGAATATATTATAACAAGTCCCAATTCGGCGATGTATCGTATTTCTACACGCTTGAGTTTAGGTAGTGCAAAATCATATACTCAAACAGTAAATCTAGCTAATTCTTATGGTTATGGTGGAGGAATGTATTTTACATTTACTGGGAAAAGACAATATTACAGTGTAAAATTAGCTATGCAAGTTTATAATACATTTGGTGTAGGATCAGTCTCTTGCACTGCGGGAGGATTGACAATAGGAAAATGATAATTTCTTACTATGTCTTAAATAGAAGTGATGATGAAGGACTCTTCGTTTTTCAATCATTACATGAGGATACGATGCTAAAAGAGTTTTATAATCGGATTAAGAATAAACAGATAGAAACAAATTTATATTTTTTAAGTGACTCTATCTTGCCTTTTATTAGCAACCCTAAAATTCTTAACTTATTGCAGACAAAAGATTTGAAAAGTTTACCGATTATTGTCATTGATGAGGAAATTGTAAAATATGGCGCTTATTTAAGCGTAGAAGAATTAGAAAAATTAACTAACATTGGAATGAGTATTCAGGAGGATAATGGGGTACATGGAACATAGAATGAATATGCACAGTTGAGAACGGAATTTGACATTTATTTAGTCCAACAGGGTATACCTTATTTAGACACCCAGTTTAAAAACTGTATTTTTTAATTTTGCCATAATAGGTACTTTGAAATAAATCTTTCCACCTACAAAATTAAAAATATTGAAAAAAGTACTGATGAATTTTTATAATCATCGTCACCGTCTAAAGCTAGCGATGATCATAAACTAAAAACTCCTATAAATCAACAAAAGAAGCAAGGTACATTTTACCTGTGCTTCTTTTGTTATTATCCAAGGCTTAGCTTGGTAATTTTGAATTATTCAAAGAGATATCGATTTTCAAAGTTTGAAACATAATCTAAAAAATAAATATCTCTATTATCTAAATGTTCTTGTTCGATGCCTTGTTGTATTCTAAAGTCAATAGCTAATAAACTGCAATTTGTTTCCATAATCCCAAGTGATTCTTCAAATATAATATAAATTGTATCTTTACGTAATCTAGGGAGTGTCGTCGGTTTTTTTTCGTATGACTGATAATATATTTTGCTTTTTAAATTATTTTCTACATAAAATAGGTGAAATTCTATTGTTTTTTCTTTTCGAACATAAATCGAGTTAACTACGTTGATTTTTAACATCTCAAGATGATCTTTATAAACGTTGGAAATAGGGGCCTCTTTTACATCTACCATTTCTTTCAGTGTAGTTAGAGGTTTTTTTCTTTTTTTCACGCAGTGTATTTTTTCTTTATACTTTTCAAAAAGAAAATCCGTATCTAACAATATTCCTTTCCTCCTAAAATGCTATCAATTTATTACTACGGTACCATTGTTTATTAAAGCAGATCTCCAGCCAAACGCAAGATAATAAGCCTGTAAATTCGAAGCAGAGACTTCTGCCTTGGTCTCGTTTGTAGGAATGCTCATCGTACCAACATAGCAAGTTCCAGTGGCAGCCGCAGTTGTTCCTTGGTAAAAATTATTCACATTAAAGTAAGTATATGGATTTAGCCAACTTAAATTCGTTACTCGGATATTGTTCGCACGCCATATATTAATTGAATCTGTACCTGACCAAGCAATATATAATTGACAGGTAGTTCCGCTCATTCTAATTATATATCCTGAAACAACGGTAAAACCTTTAGGCAAACTATTATTATCAAGTTTAGCATACTTTTCGTTATTTAAGTTTGTTATAGCCTGATCTATAGGAATGTTTGAAGGTAAATCTTTTCTATTTATTATTGTCGTATCAAGATTGATTTCATTAGAATGCTCTACTTGATCACCATATACAATACTTTGAGTACTAATGCTCACGAATAGAGCACTGAAAAGACAAATAGAAATTCTAAAAAAAATTTTTCTAATATTGGTAAACTTTTTTTCACGTAAATTCATTGCCTTATCCTCACTATTTAATATTTTTGTAAACGTTTACAATATGTAGACTACATAAATTAAATTAAATATTAATGTGATAATAATATTTTTGTAGTTAGTATAACAAACAATATCTTTAATCGATTAAATAAAGAGGTATAGTATAATGAAATACAAAAGTTGAAGGCTATTGAAATTATAGATATTCATTCCTATAAATAACCTGGTGTAAGAGGGAGCATTTACCGTTAAAGTAACTGAAATAATAGAGGCTTTTTTAATTGAAGTAATAGATGTGCACTGGAGCAAGCTAAATTTTAAAAAATTATGGATCAAGACTAAAATAACAGATATAAGTCAAAAAACTTGTTTATGATCGTATAACCAAAAGCGAACCCACGTTTGTATAATGTAAAAAAGAATGGAGTGTTATTTATGATGGATTATTCAAAAGACCCAGTAAATGATTACTTTTTGATCGATATGAAATTTTATTCCAGCGTTGAATGTATAGAGAGAAATTTAGATCCATTAACAACTGAGTTAATCGTCATGAGTCGAGCAGACAATACAGGAGAAGGACTCATTTTAGCTTCTTCACCAGCTGCAAAGAAAAATATGGTATTTCTAATGTCAGTAGACCAAGAGATCTACCGTAGCCATTTTCTAAAACGTTACATGTCGTCTCACCACGCATGAATCTCTATATTAAGCGAAACATGCAGGTAAACAATATCTTTAGAAAATATGTAGCAGACGAGGATTTATTGATTTACTCGATCGATGAATCGATCCTAAAAGTGACCAGATCACTGAACCTTTTTACGACTGAAGGAACACGAAGTCAACGGAGAAAGAAGCTGGCTCAAATGATCCAGGAGAATATTAAAGAAGAGCTAGGATTGATTGCTACAGTAGGTGTCGGCGATAATCCTCTTTTGGCTAAACTAGCCTTAGACAATGAAGCAAAGCATAATGAAGGATTTGTTGCGGAATGGACGTACGAAAACGTTCCTGAAAAAGTATGGAATATTCCTGTAATGACAGACTTTTGGGGCATTGGCTCTCGAATGAAAAAAAGACTCAACCAAATGGGTATCATGAGTATTAAAGACTTAGCTAATTGGAATCCATACACTATTAAGAGCCGTTTAGGTGTGATTGGCTTACAGCTGTACTTCCATGCTAACGGGATCGATCGAACAGATATAGCGATACCGCCAGAGCCAACTAAAGAAAAATCATATGGTAATTCACAAGTTTTGCCTAGGGATTACACCAGGAAAAATGAGATTGAACTAGTCGTAAAAGAAATGGCGGAACAAGTAGCCATTCGTATCAGACAGCATAATTGTAAAACAGGATGTGTCCATTTAAACATTGGTACGTCGATCTTAGAGACCAGACCAGGATTCTCACACCAGATGAAGATACCTATCACAGATAATACAAGAGAGCTGCAAGACTATTGTTTGTTCTTATTTAACAAATACTATGAGGGGCAAGAGGTCCGCCACGTCGGAATCACCTACAGCAAGCTAATTTATACAGATTCTCTTCATCTGGATTTATTTAGTGATCCACAAAAGCAAATTGACGGAGAAAATTTAGATAAAATTATTGACAAGATTCGGCAAAAATATGGTTTTACGTCGATTGTACATGCTTCTTCGATGTTAGAAACTGCGCTAGAAGCATTACTAGAAGCACACTTGTTGGTGGTCATGCGAGCGGAAATGGGGGATTAAAAATGATTGATTACAATGATCGTGGACGTTTAAAGTGGGCAGGATTCTATTTATCAGATCACACGGAAGAAATTGATGCGGATAATGAACAGCGAGCCAATCAAAACTTAGCAAAAGAACAAATGACGACTGAAGAGATTGTGGAAGTATTGAACGCTGCAGTCATAAAAAATAGATCAGTATGTATCCAAAAAGAAGAGCGAGTCGTTGAGGGTTATTATCCAGAAGATATTATCTATCGGTAAGATTTTAGGAAGTGATAGGTTGGGGATCTATATAGGTACACACAAAGTATATTATAATGAAATAAGTCATATTGAGTTTTGCGGGAAACAGATATATTTTAAAATAACCACAAGTCTATTTTCTGTCATCGACTTGTGGTTAGAGTGTTTAAATCTGCAAATCTTCAGGATAAATGGCAATAGATGGGTAGTGTGATTTATTTTCTAACATCTCATTTAGGTTAACTGCATAAATCATGAAAAAGTTATCTGGTTCTTTTTCTATTAACTTTTGATAAACTTGCTGTGTTTTTTCTTTATCTTTAGAAACAAACACTATACTGGTTACTCCAATTTTTTTCGAATCAGCTTTCTCGACGGATCCCTTCATAATTACTTTTAAATCACTTTTGGACTCCAATGCGTCTTTAATCCAATCTATATTACTCATCCAATCACCTCAATATAATATTTTTGTTTTTTCACGATATGCTATAAAAATGCTAATAAGTAACGTAAAAAATAACAATGGTACTACCAATAATAGAATCTATTTTTATTGCTACTGGATTATTGTCGCCGTTGGTTACGTAAAAAGCGTGATACACAAGCTGCATATGCATTTCTAAAGCGCCTTCTATTAGTAGTGCTTTCCATAAGTTACAAAAAGCGGATCTATATGAGAAGACAGAGCATCGAACAGTGAAGTATCTCAACAACTTAATTGAGCAAGATCACCGTCCAATTAAGCGTTGGAATAAATTTTATCAAAGTCTTCGAACGGCTTCAGCCACGATTAAGGGCATGGAAACGATTCGCGGAATCTGTAAGAGAATCCGAAAAGAAGGGCTTCTTTTTGGCTTTTCGGGCTAATCAGTGCTAGCTTCATGATTATACTAAGTCTGTTTGGATTGATTTGGTTTAGAAAAACACAAACAGAATAATAAGTAAAAGAGACAGCAATCACAACTTGATAATGGTGATCGCTGTTTTTTATTTAATAGAGAAGGAAGATACGTTTTGCTAAATAATGAAAGCATTGTATTATTAGATGAAGAATTGTATATGAAAGGAAGAAAAAAATGAATGTTGATTCCCTTATGATTGATGAGATTTCTGAATTATATAAGAGCGTTGGTTGGACGCAGTACACAAAAGACACTACAAGGTTAGCTAGAGCATTTGAACAATCTGAATCTCTAATAAAGCGTAATGGGGAAGGAAAGGTTGTCGGAGTCGTTCGTTGGATCACTGATTTTGCGACAATCGCATTTATTCAAGATATCCTCATTCATCCGAGCTATCAGCGCCAAGGAATAGGCAAAGCGCTTTTGAATGAAGCTTTGGATAAGATCACCAGTTATGGACCAGTCCAAATCGAATTATTGACAGATGATACTGAGAAAACAAAAAAATTTTATGAATCAGTAGGATTTGTTCAAGTAAAAGAAATGGATGCTGTTTCTTATATAAAGGATACTAGAAGATAAGAGGGACTTTTTGGTAATGACAAATACTATGTATAACGTAAAAAGAAAAAATTGGAGGATAGATTCAAGTATCATTCAATCTATCCTCCAATCCTCGTCTATTTTATTTGTTTATTTACTTCTTTATCAAATACTATTTTTTGTAAATTAGGACTAATATAAAAAATGAATACATGATTTTTTTTTAAAGTAAATGCTATACGATAATTTTTTTTATCAATATTGACTTTCATTTCGTATATTCCCTTTGCCGAGCGTGTTCGTACTGGTTTTATACGAAAAAAATTATGGTCTAAATGCTCTATGATTTTTTTAGAAATAGTTTTTTTGTATGCGAGATGTACCTCTTGAGGAAATTGTTCCAATAGTTCACTGTCAAACTCAACAGTATAATTCATATTTTGCTTCCTTTCTATACGGCTTAAAGTGTTGGAATAAGTCATTCATTAGTTTTTGCACTGTTACTTTTCAATGATGGTTACAACTGCTTTGCCGCAAGTCAGTTCTTTTTCCAGCTCGCTCTTTATTTTTATGGCACATGGTTTGGAAAAAGGTGCTGCTTCTTTCCATGAACCAAGTAAAGGATACTCATTACTCATGCCTTTCACATATTGTTTATTTTTGACACCTTTTGTTTTTACTTCTACATAATACATTTGATCATCTTCTTTCTTGCTGTTTTTAGTTCATATTCAAATATATGTAAGCGAAAATGATTATGTATCTATATCTTTATGATAAATAAAAAGAATCAATTTAAAAGTTTTTTTCACTCGATATAACTAATTTGAATAATACATATAATAAAAACGGATAGAATCTGTTGCTTTATTGAATCACTTGTTTTGAATAATCAATAGACAAAAGCTATCTCTAAACGTACTTTGTAAAATAATATCATTTAAAAATTATTAGTTAATCGTTAAATATAATAAATTAAAATAAGCCTATAACTATTTATTTTGGTTATTGCTTTTCTTTTTCACATATTATTAAGTAAAAAAATTAGCAGTATCTGTAATATCAGAAGAGGACGATCACCATTTTAAAAATCATGATTCTATCTTAAGAAAAGAGAGTAGGTTCTATAATAATGATAAAAATATTTTATGTTCTGTTAATTGGTTGTATCACTATATTGAGTGGCTGTACAGCTACTACAGAAGGTCAAACAAGCATACCTAAAAAAATATCTCTTACACAAAAACAATTAGATAGAGCAGATAGGCTGTCAGGACATTGGTTTTATCATGAAGAAGATACTAGATTCCATATCGAGATTACAAGTGACCATATCAAAGTAAAAAAGAAGAAGACAGAAAACAAGGAAGAGGAAACAATTTATAGCATCTATAATTATGAAAATGAAAATGGAAAGATAAGCATTTATGGAACAACGGATAAAAGGGAATTTTATATTTCTGAAGCAGATACTGATACAGTTTATATCGGGGGTGGGATAGCAGACATAGAAAGTGCTTGGCGAGTTAAAGCACATAAGCAAACTTTAGAATAGAAATTTTATTGGTATCTTTTTCTAAGAAATAGTTAGTGGCGAGGAAAAGGGAGGAGATAAATAAATACTGTATGGATTATTATCTGAATGATCAAGAAACTATTTTTTAGCTTAGAGAAGATTTTAATAATAAAAATGGATAAGCTTCTTAATCATTCGGATAACATCTTATGTGGATTTCAATGATGCTTATAACTAACGTAATAAAAACCTGAAACAAAAATAGCTCCGCCGATGATATTTCCAATATAAACAGGAATAAAATTCGAGAGAAATTCTAACCAAGTCGCTTGACCTTCAAATATGGCAGCAGGTATCACAAAACAGTTGGCCACACTATGTTGGAAACCAATTGCCACAAAAATCATGACTGGAAACCAAATCGTTAATACTTTGCCGGCCGCATCTTTTGCCCCATATGATAACCATAACGCTAAACCAACAAACCAATTACAACCTATTCCAGACCCTAATGCTTGCCACCAAGAAACAGCGATTTTATGATCAGCAATATGGATCACTTGGTCGAGATAGACACCTGAATGAGTTAAACCAACAAAGTGTCCAAAGAAGTAGGCTACGAAAATTGCCCCAATAATATTTGCAAAAGTAATCACTGACCAATTCTTAACCAGCTGTAAGAATGTGACTTTTTTATCCATAAAGGCGATCGCCACAGCCATCATATTTCCGGTGATCAATTCACCACCGCCAAGAAGGATGACCAGCAGACCGATAGGGAAAACCGAGGCACCAACTAAACTAGTCAAGCTAGCCATAGATTCTGGGATAGAAGCAGAGACCCGTACGTATGCCAAATAACCTAGAGAAATCATGGCTCCTCCGATAAACCCTAGAATCAGTTTAGCTAAGATAGGTTTTTGTATTTTTTTTGCTCCAAGATGAATACTGATTTCCATAATTTCTTCTGGTGTGTGCATGATACTTCGACGCCTACTTTCTTAATGAGTTTTCATGTGATGAAATATAGTGAAAAGATTCGCATTTTCCTTGTTGATTATATCATCTTATAATTTATATGTGCATATTATTGTAAAAATTTTTATTTAATCACATTGGATTCTAAAAAAGAAACAAAAATAAAAGTTATGTATATAGTGGTCAAAAAGTAAATAATATCAGTTATCAAATTTCCTGTAAATTTTCTTGAAATTATAGCATATTATTACTTTAAAACAATCTATATTTTTTATAAAAAAGGAAATGAATAAATTATGATAGGAGAGAAAAAATGTCAAAGTCTAAAAAAATATCACCATAATTGGTTTAGGGCTATCTGCATATTTATTTACAGAATTTGTTTATAGACATGTGAATTTATTTGCAGAACCTTTATTCGCATTATATGAATCAAATTCCTCAATCGTCAGAGAACTTGCTAATTTAATGATAGCCTTGCTGTTTACTCCCGCGTTGAGGATCATAACTATTTTGGTCTGTTTAGTGCTCTTATTTTTCGTTAATAAAAAGAAATAACGTAGTATTTCAAAAGACAAAGAAGTGTGATAATGATTGCTATAGTATGTTATACGTGGTGCTAGGTAAGTGAGAATAAACAAAAAAACTGTAGAACAAAGAAAATTTTTTGTCTACAGTCTGAGGTGGTGACATATCTTTGTCACCACCTTTTTTTGTCGCACAAATAATTAATCGGATATTTTATGTTCATGTTTTTTGTGTTCAACGAGTATTGATAGGGAAAAGATACATTTTAGATGCTTTTAACTGTTAATTTACAAAACAAGGTAAACGAATAGAAAAATGAAAAAATAGATACGGAAGAATATGTTTGATTAAAAAATGCCATGAAGAGAAGGAAGTTGATGATACATGAAAAAAATATATTCAAAGGAAATCGATTGTTTTAGAGGCATAGCTGTTTTAGCAGTGATATTTTATCATTTGCCAAATAGTAAGCTACCAGGCGGATTGCAAGGAGTAACGATCTTTTTTGTGGTTTCTGGTTTTTTAATGGCTAAAAATACGATAAGAGATGAAAAAAACAGACAATTCAGTTTTCTACATTTTTACTATAAGCGTATCAAACGTATTTATCCATTTTTACTGTTTTCTTTGGTCGTATCCATTTTCATACTAGGGATCAGCAACATTCGATTGATAGGAAATATTCGTAGTGAGCTACCTAGTTTGATTTTTGGCTATAACAATTGGTGGCAGCTGAATCAAGGCGTATCTTATTTCGACTCTTACTTTAATGCTTCTTTATTTAAACATTATTGGTCGCTTTCCGTTGAGCTACAATTTTATTTGATTTGGCCATTTTTGTTTATTGTCATTAAACGTATGAGGAGAAAACAAGTGTTTTACTTAATTTATACATTGATTTTTGTTTCTATTCTTTTTAGTTTGTTTTTACCTTCAGCTAAGGCGTATTATCATACGGTGGCTAAACTTTTTCCATTTTTATTAGGAGTTTGGGGGTATTTTAATCGAATAACTATTGGCCGTTTCTTTGAACAAAATAGTTTTAGTAAAATCTGGCTTTTACTACTAGCTAGTCTTTGTCTGATCCTGTTCCCGATTTTTCCTTATACACTAAATGAACTACTGATTAGTATTTGTTTTGCTTTATTGTTAGCCAGTGTCGATGATGTGAATATTGCAAAAAAGACCAAAATCGCTAGTACAAAACTTTCTTTTGTAGGAAAAATCAGTTATGAACTTTATTTGGTGCATTTTCCAGTATTGATTGCTCTGACAAATCTATTCAAACATTATCATTTGAAATATTTGGATATCGCAGGTTTATTCACTGTGTTTTTGTGTACGTTACTCATGATTACTTTCTTTAGAAAAGGAGTGCAGAAGATGAGATCACCCAAAATTTGGACAGCTATGGCACTAATGATAATCGGAGTTTCTGTACTGGTATTACGTGCTCCTGCAAATCGACTGACCGCTGACCAAAATCAATTGCAAAGTTTATTAAAAGAAAACTCTAGTAAAGCAAATGCAGGAGAAAATCTGTTGTCACAAGAGAAGAAAATATTATTTATCGGTGATTCTGTTATGCTGGGGGCGTATCAGGAACTGAAAGAGACATTTAAAAAAGAAGCATTGGTAGACGCAAAAGAGTCAAGACAAATCACTGCGTTACCAGAAATCTTAAAGGAGCATAAAGATTTAGTTTCTTACCAACAAATAGTGATCGGGTTAGGAACCAATGGTGTGTTAACAGATGATGCTATAGAACAAACCATGTCTTTGCTCAAAGATAAAAAAGTATACTGGGTAAATATAAAAGCTCCAACTGGCTGGCAAGATACGATAAATGCCACATTAGCTAAATTGCCAAATCAGTATTCTAATATAACGATGATCGATTGGTATAGTGAAAGCAAAAACCATCCTGAGTTTTTTTATGGTGATGAAACCCATTTGAATGAAAACGGACGTACAGCTTATGCAAAGTATATTGCTTCAGTGATCCAATAAGGTAGTGATCATCAGTTATTTAAAGATAGATTGAAATCCCGCTTTTTCTTATATCAGAAAAAACTTCTTTTGTCTTAAAGGCAATTAGTATTTGAGAAAATCTTTTGAAACAAAAGAAAAATATCAGGCTCTTTTTTCCTTTAGAAGTTAAGAGCCTGATATTTTTGTTGTTTCGATTATAAATAGCATATTTTTATGATAAATGATCTAAAATAAATTGATAATATTCATCATTTATTTTTGTACCAAAATTATTTTTACTACCGCCAGTTGTATGGACAGCGATAATCTCATTTTTTTCATTATAGACTGGGGAACCGGATTGTCCGCCCTTTGTGTCCATATCATAATAGACCCTAGTATTTGTTTGCCCCGTTACTTTTCCTTGTGCTGTCCACATCGTTCCCCATGTTTTGTCACCGGGAAAGCCAGTAGTAGCTAAACTAACTCCGTTTTCAACAGAATTAGATAGCTTAAGAGGCAATACTGGAACTACTTCACCGATGCTCTTACTGTTCAAACTATCTACAGTGATTACTGCTATGTCTGTATCAACACCAGCATGATCAATATAACTTTGAGGAATATGCACAGACTTGATTTTGAATTTACCGTACGGAAGTTTAGCTCCATTTCTTCCAGGAATGACATAAATACTGTCCTTATTCGTATTTTCAAGTATCTTCTTTACAACATGTGCAGCGGTCAATACGGTATTCTTTCCAATAACTGCGCCGCTACCCGCATTGCCGTCTGCTGCTACGAAGACCATACTATTATAAGGTTCAGCTTTTGTATCCGTGATTTGAATGCGTTCATCTGTTCCTATGATGGAACGAGGCTGAATATTTAAATTACTAGTACCTGTAACAGCATCTGCAACTCCTCCGCCTATTAATCCACTGAATAACCCACTGAATAACCCACCAACCAACATAATCAATAACAAACGATTCTTTTTCATAAATAACCTCCTTTATGTTTGATATGATCAGTTTATAACGTAGTGATTTTTTTCACAAAAGAAATGCACTTTTATTTTTCCAAGCAAAAGAATCGTTTTCTTGTCAAAGTTTTTATTTATTCCAAAAATTTCAGTTATTACGGAATCATTTTGTGCTTAATAAAAAGAAACCGTTTTTATATACTGTAAGTGTAGAAAGAAAGGCGGTAGGAAAATGAAAAAAATTATTGCAATCACATCCTGTCCAGTTGGCATTGCCCATACATACATGGCAGCAGAAAACTTAGAGAAAGCGGGAAAAGCTGTTGGCGCCGAGGTAAAAGTCGAAACACATGGTTCTATCGGTATCGAAAATGAATTGACTGCAAAAGATATCGAAGAAGCAGCTGGTGTAATCATCGCAGCGGATACTAAAATAGATAAATCACGATTTGGCGGCAAACCATTGATAACCGTAGGCGTGCAAGAAGGAATCCATCATGCAGATGAATTGGTAGGAGAGATTTTAGCAGGAAAAGCGCCAATCTATAAAAGTACAGAGACAACTATTTCTGCCGAAAATAAAAGTGAATCAGAAAATTTAGGTAAGAAAATCTATAAGAGTTTGATGAATGGTGTTTCATATATGGTACCATTCGTAGTTACAGGAGGATTATTGATCGCAATTTCATTAACATTGGGCGGAACAGCGACACCTGAAGGAATCAAGATACCAGAAGGAACGATTTGGGCAACGATGAATAGTATCGGAAGTATTGCTATGGGGTTGATGGTTCCAATCTTATCTGCATTTATTGCGCAAAGCATTGCAGATCGTCCAGGACTTGTTCCTGGATTTGTTGGTGGGATGTTAGCAGCAAATGGCGCATTATATGGTAGTGATGCGAATGCGGGGTTCTTAGGCGGAATCATCACTGGATTTTTAGCAGGTTTCATTGCTTTAGGAATCAAGAAAGTACGAGTACCGAAAGCTTTACAATCGATTATGCCAATCATTGTTATCCCAATTTTAGGATCATTGGCAGTTGGTTTTGTGTTTATCTACGTTATTGGAGAACCAGTAGCTCTTTTATTTAGTTCGCTGACTCACTTTTTAGCAGGGATGCAAGGAGGAAGTGAAATTGTTTTAGCTATGATCTTAGGAGCAATGATTGCTTTTGATATGGGTGGACCGTTCAATAAAGTAGCCTTTCTGTTTGGATCTGGCTTGATTGCAGAAGGAAATTATTCCATCATAGGTCCAATTGCTGTAGCTATCTGTATCCCTCCGTTAGCATTAGGATTGGCATCATTGATATTGAAAACCAAATTTACAAAAACAGAACGAGAAGCTGGTAAGGCATCCTTAGCAATGGGGCTGTTCGGGATCACAGAAGGTGCGATTCCATTTGCTTCAACAGATCCATTACGAGTGATTCCAAGCATTGTAGTCGGAGCGATGACAGGAAGTGTCATCGCGATGCTTTCAGGAGTGACAGATCATGTCGCTCATGGCGGTCCAATCGTAGCAGTTTTAGGAGCAGTCGATCATGTAGCCATGTTTTTTGTAGCAGTGGTTGCAGGTATTGCTGTCACCGTGTTAATGTTAAGAATCTTGAAACCAACATTACAACATACTGCAGTTGCTGCAGCAAATGGGGTAGCGGTAGCGGATTTATCAGAATCTGAAACAAGTGATGTTTATACGAAAACTGAAACTTTTGATTCTATCACGGATATTATGTCAGATGAAGCAATCGTTCTAGGAGAAACAGCAACAACAAAAGACGGAGTAATCGAAGATTTAGTCCAACGTTTAGAAAAGACAGCGGCGATCACAGATAAAAACGGGTTTAAAGAAGTCATCTATGATAGAGAAAAGGAAAGTACGACGGGAATCGGCATGGGAATCGCTATTCCACACGGAAAATCAGCTTATGTTCGTAAACCAACAGTGGCTTTTGCCAGAAGTCAAGATGGAGTAGAGTGGCATTCTTTAGATGGAAAACTTGCACATATGATCTTTATGATTGCTGTACCTGAAAACAGCCAAGGAGATATGCACTTGAAAATACTGCAACGTCTTTCACGTAAATTGATGGATGATGATTTCCGTCAAGCATTGATGGATGCGCCAGATAAAGCAGCGGTTCACCAATTATTAAGTGAAATGTAATAACATAAGATGAAAAATCGACCGTGATGAGACATAATAGATGTGTTATCATGATCGATTTTTTATTTGGAAGGGAGTTTCTGCTTATTATGAATCAGCGTCAGCAATCTTTGATTTACCAATTAATTGAAACAAATAATTATATCACAATAAAAAAGCTAGCAGAGCATTTCCATGTGTCGGAAAGAACGGTTCATAGCGATTTGAATGTCATTGAAACTTGGTTCAGAGACAAACAGCTGCCTTTGATGATTGAAAGAAAAAAGGGGACAGGGATTTTGTTGAATGGTCTGCCTCACGAAAAGGAACAATTGAAACAAGCGCTTAATGAAGAGGCACAAACAGAAATGGATAAAAACCAGCTTCGTCAATTATTGATTTTCCATCTGCTAGTAGCAAAAGACGGATTTAGTCTTGAAGAGCTTTCAGAAAAACTATATGTTGGAAAACGTACGATTCGTAAAGAATTGACAGAGCTGAAAAGCTTTTTTGAGTACCATCATTTACAGCTAGTATCCAAAACAAAACTTGGCACTTTTCTCAAAGGCGATGAACAAGAAAAAAGACAGCTGCTTGTTAAGACGCTACGCAATATGCAGAAAGAAAATCCACAAAGTCCGTCGTTGAAAGAATTTTTTGCCAAAGATACATTAAAAGTTATCCAACATACATTAAAAGAAGTTTTCTATGAAAATCATCTAGAACAACCAGGAGGACTGGCTAGTGTGGAGATTCATATCTATTTTATGCTTGAGCGAATGAAACAGTACCAGAAAGTGAAATTAAGTAAAGACGAAAATGAAGTCGTTGAGCACACCCAAGCACAGCAGTTAAGTAGTCAGATCTTAGCAAAATTAGCCACTATTTACCCAATTGAATTTTCTCCTGATGAAATCAATTATCTGGCTTTGCGTATCGCCAATCTTTTTACAAACTCACAAGCAGCCACACGATTTCAAAAGGAATCTAGTACACTTACTGATCATTTGATTGTACAAGTGGAGCAGTTTTTAGGTTATTCATTGAAAGAAGATCAGTTACTGAAACAAAACTTAAGGTCTCATTTATCTTCGACCTATTTTCGACTCCATTATGGATTGCAGATTTCTAATCCATTGACGAAAAACGTATTTAGTACGTACACACAACTTTTTTTAGTTTTACAGTTGATTCTAGAAGATTATTTTGAGAAAGAAAATTTTTATGTTCCGCAAGATGAGACAGCTTATTTAACGATCCATTTTCAAGCGGCGATCGAGAGACACAAACATCAGAAAAGTAGAAGATACCAAGCCGTTTTAGTTAGTGAATATTCAAAAGCTATGGCTACTTTTCTTGAAGCGCGGCTGAACAGAGAACTTCCGGAATTAACGATTATAGATTTAATTGAATATAAGCCAGGACTAGAGAGGGAAGACTTTCCACCTGTTGATTTTATTTTAGCTACATTACCGTTTAAACATGAAAATATTCCAGTAATCGAGATTTCACCAATGATCACAGAAACTGATCTGGCCTATTTGACAAAATATATGCTGGAACATGTACCTATCAAGAAGAAAAAAACGTTTGATCTAGCAAGCTTTACTCATCCATTTTTGATCTTTCCTCAGCTTGAATGGACTGACCCAGTAGATATTTTAAATTTTATGGGGAATGTCTTAGTAGAACATCATTATGTGGAGTCGGAATTCGTCGATTCTGTCTTGGAACGAGACCGTCACGCCAGTACTAGAGTGGCACCATTTGTAACGATTCCTCACGGTAATCCGCTGTATGTAAAACATTCGATGATTTCTATTGCAACAATGAAAGAACCAATCCTATGGCATGGGGAACAGATACGTATCGTACTGCTGTTAGCAATAAAGAGAAAGGATTTGAAACATGCAGAGTTCAAAAAAATTTTTTCTGTTATTCACTATTTAGAAAAGCAACCAGAACAAATGGCACAGTTGATGCAATCCAATCATCCACTAGAGATTTTAACCTTGTTGTCTAGTTATGAATAAGCAGATATTAAAAAACTGCCTTTATATCTATAATAATTCTATCTATTTATTTAGAAGTAGAAAACTAAATACAAAGGGACTATAACAAAAGTCTTGTTACAGTTCCTTCTTGCGAATAAATGGTGTTCAATCAACTGACCCTCGGTATTCGCTCAAAAAACGGCAAAATATGAGGAACTATTTTGCCGTTTATTTCTCTAATACTCAGGTCAAGGCACTGATTTCGCAACCTCTTCCTTAAACGGTGTTCTCATGCCAACTCCTCGGTCACAAGTCACAATATCCAACAAACTTGAGAAGCTGTTTTTTGAAATTGCTCCTTGTGACTCAGAGTGAAACGGCAGGCTCACGACCTCTTGGTATAAACGGTGTTCAAAAGCCAGTTTCTCGGTATTAAGCCAAATTTATGCAAAAATGTGGAAAGCCATTTTCACAAAATTTTTCTTCATACTCGAAACTAAGCGGCTTTTTCACAACCTCTTCTTTAAACGGTGTTCAAAAGCTTGCACCTGCGGTAATAAGTCCAGCCAATTCAAAAACATGAAACGCTGTTTTTGTTTGGCTGGACTTATTACTTGATGCAGAACAGCTTCTCCACAACCTCTATTTAATGAAATGGATTATAGAATCGTCCGTCATTTAGGATAACTAATAAAATCCCTATTGAACAAAAGAGGACAACGAGAAATAGTGCAAGATAATCATTCCGTTGCAATGGTTTTGCCGACAGCCATGTCCGTCCTTTTTTCTTTCCAAAACGCCGAAGTTCCATGGCAGAAGAAATCGTCTCAATACGTTCTAAACTGGAAAAAATCAATGGGATCGCAATCGTCAAATTTCCTCGTACCCGTTTCATGAGAGAGGCTTTACCAGAGAGTTCATTTCCTCGTGCTTGCTGGGCTTTGGAAATCGTTCGAAAATCCTCTTGGATATCTGGAATGTAGCGTAGCGCTAAAGAAAAGGCATAAGCAATTTTATAAGAGCCACCAATTCGATGGATACTAGAAGCTAATTCACTTGGATTCGTCGTTAAAATAAAAATCAAACCTGGAGGAATGGTAACGAAATATTTAATCAGTAAATTGAATTCATAAAAAATCTGTTCTTGAGTGAGCGTATATCTACCGATTCCATCAAAGATGACATGGCGAGTACCATAGATAGCTACTCCGTATTCTGGGGCAAATAAATAAACAGTCAATAAATTCAAAATGGAGAAAAAAGCAATGAACTTCAATACAAAAGAGATCTCAGAATAACTAATTCTGGCTATCCGAAAAATGAGAACCGAAAACACAGCAAGACAAAGCAAAAATCGTGTGTCATAAGAGACCATCCCAATAATCGAAAGTAATAGAAAACAAAAAAGTTTGGTAAAACCGCTGAGTTGATGGATGATTGTTTTTTTCGGTACATAACCGATGAGATTATTCTCTGTCATAAGGGTCCCCCTTATGCTGAATAAAAGCCGAAACGAATCCGCTAGCATCTGTCAGCTGATTACTTTTTGCCAAATGATACAAACTAGTTTTCCGCAAGCTTGCCGAGGTAACTAAATCGGTTGAAGATAGTACCTTCGAAGGTCTTTCATCTGCAATAATTTGTCCTTCTTTCAAAACAATCGTCCGTTCTGTATATTCCAGCATCAAGTGCATATCATGAGTGATCATCAAAATCGTGATGCCTTGCTGATTCAATTTTTTCAAAAAATCCATCATTTTAGTGTAGTGATAGTAATCTTGTCCAGCAGTCGGTTCATCAAGAATCAGCAATTCTGGTTCGAGTACTAATATAGCTGCAACTGCTACTCGTCGTTTTTGTCCATAGCTCAGCGCTGAAATCGGCCAGTTACGAAACTCATACAATCCGCATATTTTCAAAGTTTCCAAGACTTTTTCTTGGATGTTTATCGGATCTTCACCGCGATTTTCTAAAGCTAAAGCAACTTCTTCAAAAACTATGTTTTTAGAAAGCATTTGGTTACTGTTTTGCAGTACATAGCCAATTTTGTCCGCTCGCTCTTTGATGCTTTCAGATATGATTGATTGGTCTTTCCACAATAGTTCTCCTTGTTGGAAAGGTTGGAAACCGGTGATGAGATTGGACAATGTGGATTTTCCTGCTCCATTATGTCCGACTAAACTAACCATCTCTCCTTGATGAAGAGTTAAATCGATTCCTTTGATGATTGGTTCCTTACCGAAGTGGAAGGATACATTTTTCAATGTCAATAGCGGCGTTTTCTTTTTAGAAGGAGAACAAAAAGTCCCTTGTTGTTTTGCTAAAGCAGCAGCAATCTCTGGGGAAACCAGTTGATCGACTTGTGTTAAATCTGGGAATTCTGTCAATGAGAGTCCAGAACGTTTTAATGCTGTGATGTATAAGGGTTCACGAATTCCGCACTTCGACAATAAATCACTTTTCAGCAATTCAGTAGGAGCTATATCCGCAATAATCTTTCCCTCATCAATCAAGATGATGCGATCGACTGGTGCAGCTAGCACTTCCTCCAAACGATGTTCAATAATGATCGTCGTAAATTTTTGCGATTGATAGAGACGGTCAATCATCTGGATTGCTTCATAGCCTGTCTGTGGATCAAGATTAGCTAATGGCTCATCAAACAAGAGAATAGGTGTTTCATCGATCAAAACACCAGCCATTGCTACCCGCTGCTTTTGTCCGCCAGATAGATCTTGCGGACGTTTGTCTAATTGGGCCAGTAAATTCGTCTTTTCTGCCCAGAAATTGACTGCTTCTTGCATTTCTTTTTGTTCGATCATCTCATTTTCAAGAGAAAAAGCGATATCTTCGGCTACTGTTAATCCGACAAATTGGCTGTCAGTATCTTGTAAAACGGTGCCTACTTCTAATGAAAGATCATAGATAGAAGATTCACTGAAATTTTTACCATTGATCGTTAATTGACCAGTAAAACTTCCTTTTTCATTTTGTGGGATGATGCCATTCAAACATTTTCCCAAAGTTGATTTTCCTGAGCCGCTAGGTCCTATGATCAAAATTTTTTCCCCAGGATGGATAATCAAATCGATATTTTTTAATGTTGCTTCGGCTTGGCTGTCATATTGAAATGTAAAATTACGAAACTCGATCATTTTAGTTCCTCACGTTCTAAGCTTCTTTGTTCAAACTTCCTTTTTTGACTTTTGTCTGTGCATAAGCTTTCAATAAAATAATGCCGATAATCCCCGTCACAATAGCATTTGTGATTCCAGCAACGATTCCTTGCGTGAAGACTTTGCTTGGGGCCTCTGCATAAATCAAAATATCTCCCACAGGTGCAATAATCACCCATGTCACTAAATTGGCAATCGTTTCACCCACGAGGAAGAGCGTGATTTCTTTTTTACCAAATATGCCTTCTTCAATCGGGATACGTTTGGTCAATAAACCAAAAAACACACCTAAAATCCCAGATGCAATGATCCATGACCACCAAGCACCATAAGTAGTTAAGTCACCCAGTGCATGGCCAATAAAACCAGCTAATCCTGCAACGACTGGCCCGTAAACTACTCCTAGCAACGCTAGAAATGGGTAAGCGGTCGCGATATCCGTATTTGGAACACCTGTTGGAATCGTGACGAAACGTTTTAAGATAAAGAAGACAGCTGCTCCGATACCGATAGCTACAATATGCTTTACTGTAAATTTTTTATTCATTCTATTTTCCCCCAATTGTTTATTTATGAATGCGCGTTTCCAATTTTTGACCACATCATGTCAAATTTTTGTCGGATGATTCGAAATTTTCCGAAAATTCACTTCCTTTCGATGGTATCCAAGGTCAAGTAGTAGATGGACTTTATTAGTATCGATAGTCGATTCAAAAGTGGGTACAAAAAAATGCCCTAGCAAAAAATTGCTAAGGGCATAGATATGCGTTACCACCTTTGGTTATAAAATCCTCACAGACTTTACCTCGATCAGTACCCAAAAAAATCATCTTTTGGAAACTGTGCCTAGTTAACGGTAGACATCCGTATTTCCTTAAATATTCGGGAAATCCGCTCAAAAGCCATTTTCAAGTAACAGATACGCATTCCTTTTCACCAAGCAGGAACTCTCTTTGGCGTCTAACATTACTTTACTTTCTTTGTCATCGCGTTTCATTGATTGCTAATAAAATAGCAGAGAAGTATCCATTTGTCAACGGGAGGAACGATTGATCTAGTAAAAAGAAGAGAAGAAGTTTTTGCTAGAGAACAATTCTATCTATCAGTTAATTGTAAAAACATTTTTGAGGATTCCTTTATAAACTTGGGGCATATTGATTTAAGTCAGAAACCTTTGTTTTGATTACTTCTCTGACTTTTCTGAATTCCGCTAATATTTCTTCTTCGCTCCCGACAGCTTGTGCAGGATCTTTTAGGTCCCAGTGAAGGTGTTCGTGATTGTTTGGAATGGCAGGGCACTTGTCTTTGGCATCACCACAAAGTGTAATGATCAAGTCTGCCTGATCAAAGTAATCTCTATCAATCAAATCAGACGTCTGTTTGGAAATATCGATACCGTCTTCTGCCATGATTTTTACAGCTCTTGGATTCAAACCATGTGTCTCGATCCCCGCACTTCTTATCTCAAACTTTGAAGGAGGCAGATATTTACGCGCGTAGCCTTCTGCTATTTGACTGCGGCAAGAATTGCCCGTACATAAAAAATAGATTTTTTTCATTTGATTTCCTCCGTTATGTATTAGTAAATGTAACTGTTTATCTAAAGAAAACTCTATATGATGGAGCGAAAAAAACAATGGGTTTCTTAGTTTATATGTTTCTTGTTGTTCAGCGTATAAATTGATGTGTACAAAGAACTCATCCTGTCTTTTTTACCATAAATACACGTTAGAAACAATCATTTTGAGTCAAAAAACAACGATGTGAAAGACTATTAAAAGAGATTAAGACATGGCAGATGATGAAGGAAGTAGGGGTATAGTCAGCCGATAGATTTCTTGAATATGACGCGAGAACAATTATTCGTCTTTTAAGAAAAAAAGTAGTAGAATCAGTTCATATTAAAAATAAAAAACCTTCCATTTTTGTAGGGTTGGAGGAGGTCATTACCTTGAAAAAAATCGGCTTTTTAAGCTTTGGACATTGGATGGAGCAAGGATCACTCGTGAAAACAGCTCAAGATGCTTATTTGCAATCCATCGATTTAGCAGTGGAAGCAGAAAAAATTGGAGTAGACGGAGCGTTTTTCCGCGTACATCATTTTGCCCCTCAGATTGGGTCGCCGTTTCCTTTGCTAGCTACAATCGGTGCAAAGACAAGTAAGATCGAAATCGGTACAGGACTTATCGATATGCGATATGAAAACCCTTATTATATGGCAGAAAATGCCGGATTGACAGATATCATCACGCAAGGAAGAGTGCAACTAGGAGTGGGGCGTGGTTCACCTGAACAAGTCCTAGATGGCTGGAAATACTTTGGGTATGATTACAGTGAAGAAGAAATCAAAGAGGTGACACGGGAACGCACCCTTGAATTCTTGGAACTACTTGAAGGAAAACCATTTGCAGAACCAAATCCTCAACCAATGTTCCCACAAGGATCAGGAAAATTACGGATCGAACCTTATTCAGAAGGATTACGACAAAGAATCTGGTGGGGAGCTGGCTCGCAGCAAACGGCAATCTGGGCAGCACAACATGGAATGAATCTGCAATCATCTACATTAGTCAATTACGAATCCCATGAGCCGTTCCATATCCAACAAGCAAACCAATTACGTGCGTATAAAGAAGCGTGGAAGCAGGCAGGTCATGATTTTGAACCAAGAACATTGGTCACTCGATCGATCCAGCCAATCACCACTGATTTGGATCGACGTTTATTTGGACAAGACGGTAGTCCGCAACAAGATGCTGTCGGCTATCTTGCTTATCACCGGAACCCGACGATTTTTGGAAAAACTTTTGCTGGTGAACCTGATCAATTAATCAAGGAGCTAGCTGAAGATGAAGCAATCAAAGAAGCAGACACAGTACTTGTCACGATTCCTAATACTTTAGGGGTAGAATACAACATGCACTTGCTTGAAACAATCGTAAAAGATATCGCTCCAGAATTAGGATGGCGGTAAAAAGGATATTTCTGTAAGTGCAGGATACTTGAGTGAAAAAATAAACACTTCTAACAATCATTTAGAGGTGTTTATTCATGTTTTCATGAAGTTCATAGAGAAGGAAAGTGAGTTATCCGTTTGTTCAGTGAGAATGTTCATAAGCTTCTTTTACATGTTGGGGTAAATCATCAGGAATCAGTTTCAATACGGCTTCTTCATTGCCGGTTTTTATTGCTTCTTCATAGTACCAGCTTTTGTAATTTAGCATAGCGAGTACTCTTTCTAATTTTGTTATTTCTTCTTCTACGACTTCTTTTTGCTTTTCAAATAGTTCTTTACGAACCGCAAATGTCTTACTGCCTTCTTTGCTCCATTCCATGAATTGCTTGATGTCTTTTATTTCTAAACCAGATTTTTTCAAACAATCAATGACTCTCAAAGCCTCTAATTCACTCTCTGAAAATTTTCTAATACCGGAAACACGCTGGATATCAGGAAATAATCCCTCTTTGTCGTAATAACGTAAAGTAGAAACAGGAAGTCCAAACATTTCAGACACTTGTCCAATGGAATACATAAAAAAATCCTCCTAAATTAAAATTTTATCCTTGACCTAAAGTCAGGTTTAAGTTTTATCATGATAATACATTCAAAAACAAATGTCAATTTTGATCAAAGGAGCGTTTAGAATATGAGTAAAGAATTAAATATCACCCAAGAATGGGACAAAGTATTTCCAAAAAGCGAGCAAGTCAATCATCGAAAGGTGACCTTCCAAAATCGTTTCGGTATCACATTAGTCGCTGATTTATATGAACCAAAAGAAGTAAGTGAAGAGAAATTGCCAGCAATCGCTGTGAGCGGACCATTTGGCGCAGTAAAGGAACAATCGTCTGGTCTATATGCGCAGACGATGGCTGAAAGAGGCTTTTTAACGATTGCATTTGACCCATCGTTTACAGGAGAAAGCGGAGGAGTACCACGATATGTTGCTTCGCCTGATATCAATACGGAAGATTTTCAAGCGGCAGTAGACTTTTTATCTGTACAAAAAAATGTAAACCCTGAGAGAATCGGAATCATCGGTATTTGTGGATGGGGAGGTACGGCATTGAATGCGGCAGCGATCGATACACGGGTCAAAGCAACAGTCGTCTCAACAATGTACGATATGACTCGAGTAACAGCCAATGGCTACTTCGATGCTATGGATGAAGATGCCCGATATAAAATGCGTGAAGAATTAAATGCACAACGTATCATTGATTTCAAACAAGGGGACTACGCACGTGCTGGAGGAGTGGTTGACCCATTGCCTAAAGATGCTCCTCAGTTTGTTAAAGATTACCATGCGTATTATAAAACAGATCGCGGATACCATGTCCGTTCTTTAAATTCTAACGACGGTTGGAATAGGACATCAGGGTTATCACTTATGAATGCGAAACTATTGCATTATATTCCAGAAATCCGTCATGCGGTATTAGTCATTCATGGGGAAAAAGCTCACTCACGTTACTTTGGGGAGGATGCTTTCAATGAGCTGAAAGGCGATAACAAGGAACTCATGATCATTCCAGGAGCTTCCCATACAGATCTATACGACCAGACAGATATCATTCCATTTGAAAAAATGGCAACATTCTTTGAAGAGAACCTTGTGTAACCAAAAGAGGTTTTGAAAAAGCCGCTTAGTTTCGAGTATTAAGAAAAATTTTGTGAAAATGGCTTTCCACATTTTTGCATAAATTTGGCTTAATACCGAGAAACTGGCTTTTGAACACCGTTTATCAAGAGGTCGTAAGCCTGCCGTTTCACTCTGAGTCACAAGGAGCAATTTCAAAAAACAGCTTCTCATGTTTGTTGAATATTGTGACTTGTGACCGAGGAGTTGGCAGGAGAACACCGTTTATTCGAAAAAAAGAACTGTGACACTGTAGTGACCCCAAAAAGTTAGATTTTTTGGTCTAACTTTTGGGGGTCGGTACATTTTTTGTCACAGTCTCTTTGTGTCTCATTTCATATAAACAATTATTTACTTTGTACTATTTATTTCATTTCTGTGATTTTAATATTTTTTGCTAAATTTTTTACATCAGCTGGGATAACTTTCCCGACTTCTGATTGCTGTGCATTCGACATGCCGCAAGCCATTGCATACCTTACACATTCTTTTAAAGGATAATTCTGTTCTAATGAATGAGCAAAACCTCCAACAGTGGCATCCCCAGAGCCTGTTGTATTCGTGATAGGGATCTTAGGGATTTCAACATTCCAAAATTCTTCTTTTACTTTGACTACTGCACCATACGAGCCGCAAGAAACCATGATGACATCGATATCTTTAAATAGTGGATTTGTTTTTAGATGGTGTTTTATGTCGCTTTTTTGAGTGATTTTTTGATGGATGATATCTGAAAACTCATGGATATTAGGTTTGATGAACATCGGTTTATACTTACTTGCTAAGACTTCACGGAGATGTTGTCCAGATATATCCATTAATATATAGGTGGAAGGATCTATTTGTTCTTTGATATATTGTAATAATTTAGCATACAAAAAGGGGTCTTGATTGTTGACAGAACCATTTATTGTAATGACTGAAAGGTAATTATTTTTACTGATTTGTTTGATATCATTCATTAATTTTTTGATAGTAGCATCTGCTATTTTAGGACCAGCTTCCACAAGTTCTGTCTGCGTTTCGCCATCATGCATGATGGTGACGGCACCTCTTGATTCTTCTGCAATAGGTAAAAAATGCAAATCAAACAGATTTTCATTTTGCAGCATATCTTGAATCATACCGCCAAAATAACCGCCCAAAAACCCCGTTAAAATAACTGATGAACCTAGTAAAGCAGAAGCTCGTCCGCAATTGATTCCCTTGCCGCCTACATAGCGTACCGGAGAAGCAAAGCGTGTCATCGTACCTAATTCAAAGTGTTTTGTAAAATAAATGGAATCAATGGATGGGTTCATCGTGATTGTCAGTATCATTTTTTGGCTCCTTTAATATGGTTAAGTATTTTGAATAATGATGGAAATCTTGTTCTGATAAATGATTATCGGTTATTAGATAATCAAAATCGGTTAATTTTCTAAAAGTATAGACATCTGATTTATTTAATTTTGAATAATCTGCAACAATACATTTGATTTTTGCTGCATTGAGCGCTGCATTTTGAATATTTCCTTCAATAAATTGAGCAGTTGTGACATTGTTTTCAAATATTCCATTTGTTGCAGCGAAAGAGATATCGACATTCAAACTTTCAAAAGATCTTTCTGCAACTTCCCCAATGAACTCTTCTGTAATAGGAGAAAATTCGCCACCAGTAAGTAAAATCCGATAACTAGTATGATTCTTCAAATAGTTGAAAGCAATCAAACTATTTGTAATTACAAATAGATTTTTCTTTTGAATGAAAGGGAGTGCATACAGGATCGTTGTACCGGCGCCTACATAAATAGTAGAATGATCCGGAATTATACTGTTCATGACTTGGCCAATATATTTTTTTTCGGCTACATTCGTATCAATCTTTTCTTGAGTCGATAGTTCTCGATTATAAGGTTCCTTTCGTTCAACGCCACCATACAGCTTTTTTACTTTATTTTTTTTTGCTAATTCAGTGACATCTCGGCGTATGGTCATTTCTGATACGCCTAATTTGTTAGCGATTTCTGAATTAGTTAAATAAAAATCTTTCTCTAATAACGTAATGATTTGTTCTTGTCTTTCTTTTTTCAACATATGAATTACTCCTTTAACATAAAAGTCAAGTTTTGTTCGACTTTGTTCTTCTTAATTATATAGATAAACGATTTTATTTTCAAGTAGATCAAATTTAACAAAATAAATTTCTTTTGAAAGCGTTGACAAAACGAACTAACAGAAATATAATGTTCTTGTAAACAAAGATGAACTTAGTAGAACATAAAATTAACAAACTTAATCAAAAAGAGGGTGGAGAAATGGAATATAAAGAGATGTTTGTTCCTAGTCTGATTCAATTAGCGGTAGACGTAAAAAATAAAGAAGAAGCTTTTTTAATAGCTGCCCAACGATTAGAAAAAATGGGGTACGTCAATGAGAATTATTTGAATGGACTGATTGCAAGAGAAAGAGAATTTCCTACAGGATTAATTACTAAGTATTTAAATATCGCACTGCCACATTCGGAATGTGAATATGTCGAAAAGCCATTCGTTTTTGTTATGCAGCTGAAGAACCCAATTTATTTTTATCAAATGGGGGATAATCAGGAAATGACTGTAGAAAATCTATTTTTTTTAGGAATCAAAGAACCAAAAGAACAAGTAGGATTACTTCAAACGTTTATGAATTTATTCATGGATGAAACATTCGTGGAAAATTATAAGAAACAAAAAACACCGCAAAAAATATACGAACTTATTACAAATTATATTTAGGAGGAAGAAAAATGAAGAATCGGTTAATTGTCGCATGTGGAAGTGGAGTAGCAACGAGTCAGACGATCGCGAGTAAGATCCAAAGTATGTTAGAAGATGATGGCATTACATTTCCTGTAGAAGCAGTTGATTACAAATCGATCCAAAATGAGCTTCCTACTGCTGGAATCTATGTGTATGTCGCACAGCCGGATGATGAAGTCCTGGAACAAGCAAAAGATTTAGGTATTGAAGTATTTCCAGGAATTCCATTTTTAACTGGAATGGGCGTAGAACCTATTTATGACAGTATCAAAGAGTTAATACAGTAAAGAATGATTGTCGGATAAAAAAGTTGGTTCATGGTTTTATCTACTATATTTCGAAAGAAAGAAGGTTTATTTATGGAAGTTTTCCAAACCATTATCAATTATGTTTTGAACTTAGGATCAGCCATTTTTGTTCCCCTGATTATTTTGATACTTGGATTATTGGCAGGGATGAAATTTAAAAAAGCATTCATGTCTGCATTGACTTTAGGGATCGCTTTTAGCGGGATGTCTATGGTCATTGGCTATATGTCTAACGCAGTAAGTCCAGCATCAGAAGCATTGGCTAAAAATACGGGAATCAGTTTGCCTGCACTTGATCTTGGGTGGACAGGTGCAGCAAGCATCACATGGTCGTGGAGTTATGCTTTTATATTCTTTGCAGTAACGATTGGGGTCAATTTTGTACTGTTACTTTTTAATTGGACGAAGACGTTAAATGTTGATATGTGGAATGTTTGGGGAAAAGCTTTAACTGCTTATTTAGTTTATTATGTTTCTGGTAGTTTGGCTGCAGGGTTTCTTACAGCAATGGTTCAAGTCATATTGGAATTAAAGCTTGGTGATATGTTTCAGAAGCATATACAAGATCTCACAGGGATTCCATTAGTAACAGTGACTCATTTTATGACATCTGCCGCTGTCTTGTTGCTCCCTTTCAATATGATCATGGATAAAATACCTGCATTAAATAAACGAGCGGATACGAATGCATTGAAGAAGAAAATTGGGATTTTCTCTGAAAACTCTGTAATGGGGTTCATTATTGGCTTGGGACTTGGCTTTGCTGCTGCGTACGGTGTTTCAGGTTCTCTTAATCTAGCGATCCAAACAGCTACAGCATTAAGTTTGTTTCCTATGATCTCTAAAATGTTCATGCAATCTTTGTCTCCTTTAGCAGACGCGATGTCAGAATTTATGAAAAAGCGATTTAAGGATCGTGAAGTATATATTGGATTGGACTGGCCGATATTAGCTGGTCGTTCAGAGATTTGGGTTACTGCTATTTTACTTGTTCCTGTGTTTATCGGTTATGCCATCATTTTGCCAGGAAACCAAGTATTACCATTAGCAGGGATCATCAACTATTCGATTGCGGTCGGCGGATTGCTTCTAACAGGAGGAAACTTGGCTCGTATGCTGATCCTAGGAATCCTCACGATGCCCATTTATTTGTACGGTGCCACTTATCTTGCGCCAATACTCAGTGATTTAGCAGAAACAAGCGGGGCAGTCGAGGCAATCAAGAAAGGACAGTTGATCACATGGTCATCAATAGAAGGACCGGAGTTCAGGGTTTTATTTGCGGAGGCATTTAATAGAAATATTCTCGCTATTGTAGGATGCGTAATTTTTCTAGGACTGTTTGTTCTACTTTATAAATATATGATAAAAGCGAAAGTCCCGAGCAAACGTTATGCTGAACTACAAAAATAGCATCGGAATGGTGGGAAAGTTATGAAAAGGGAAGAGATAGAAAAATTAAAATGGACGATAGCTCTTTGTGGTACACTTCTGCTATTTCTATATGGACTCTTTACTCAGAATATCATCATCAATCTATTGGTCATTTTTTTCGCACTAGTGATCTATAAATATGGAAATCACGTTTTATTCAGAGAGTACGATGAAAAAAGAAAACAGAAAATAGAAGAATCAATGAAAATAAAAGAAGCTACCAAAGAAATATTGAGAGAAAAAAGTTTTATAAAAAGGTAATGGAGGGGTCATTATGTCAGATGGACGTATGTTATTTGAGAGAGAACGACAGGACATGGCACGTATCGTAAGAGTGATTTTCGAAAGGAAAAATACAAATGTCGCAGGAGGAAATTTTTCCTTTAAAACCACTGATGATCAAGGAAAAGACTACATCGTCATGACACCGACCATGATGTCAGAAGCCTATCTTGGAGAGATTTCTCCTGCACAAGTTCTAGTAGTAGAACCGGGAACACGAAAAATCATCGATGGTGTTGGAAAATTAACTCGGGAGATCAATATGCATGAAGCGATGTATGAGACTAATCCATCTATCAAAGCTGTTTTGCATGCTCATGCTCCTAATGCAATGTTCTGGGCGACCACTGGTTTGCCTATGCCTAATTTGACTGAAGCCACAGCTAAAGTAAAAGAGATTCCTGTCATGGACTTTGAGCCTAATTGCTCTGAAGAACTTGCTGAATTGACAAGCGATTACGTAAAAACACATGATTTAGAATTGCCCCATATGTTATTACTCAATTCACATGGCGTATTGATCAACACAGGTGGAGAATCAGGAATCGAAGCCATCCATAAAGCACTGCAAATCCTTGATACAGTCGAATGGAATGCAGAAATCGCTTATAAACAGACGATTTTCCAAGCACTAGGGATTACTGATGGATTTTATTCGAAAGGTGAGAAAATCGGCAGATTGGAAGATTTGAAACATAAAACGGCTATTTATAATAAATCTGTTATTACAGCTAGCGGAGACTAACCTATCTGACAAAAAAACTACGACTTTCACACACGATGATCCAGATTGATATCTGCTTCAGGTTGTGTCATGTAAGTCGTAGTTCTTTTCTTTTATTTAGTTAGAAGACGCTCTGTCCATTCCCTCGCTTGCTCGATTTCGTCCATCGTCAACTGATGACCTGTTACAGTTAGCTGAATAGTCACATTTGCTTGGCGCGTTTCGAATTGATCGGACAATTCTTTAAAGGAAGCAGGGGAAACGATTGGATCGTTATCACCATAAGAAAGCCAGACGGTTTTATCCTCTAATATGGAACGGCTTTGATGAACACCTAGAGACATCGGATGGAAAAACAACCCTTTATTTAGCTTGGTCTCACGCTCCAATAATAAATGAGCAGCGATGTTTGCGCCATTTGAATAGCCGACAAGCAGCCAATCATTTAACGGTATCTGTTCTGTTTCGCTGATATCTTTGATTTTTTCATGGAGCTTATCTGTTTCTTTTTCCAAACTGTCCAGGTCGAATTGATTCAATCCATTACGCTTGAAAAAACGATTCATCCCATCTTCTTGGACCGTGCCACGAAAAGAAAGCAACGTACTGTTTGGTGCAAGAAAGTGAGCGATATCCAGTAAAGAATGTTCGTCGCCACCTGTGCCATGAAGTAAGATCAAATGCTTGCCACTTGTTCCTTTTTCAAAAATGTAGGACATTTTGTTCCCTCTTTTCTGTTTCTATAGATGCAAATGAAGTAGCATGAAGAGATTATTCACGTTTTTTATTTGCGTCACTTGTATCGAAAGGACGGACATAGGCTTCAATGGCTTCACGACGTTCTTCTAAGAATGGAGGAAGAGATAGTTTTTCTCCAGCGGATTCTGCTGGTTCATCTTCAAGGAATCCAGGACCATCAGTTGCTAATTCAAACAGTACGTGATGAGCGGCTAGGAAGTACTCAGATTGGAAATAGAAACGATCGACGAAACCAGAATTTGGTAATTCAATCTTATTGATTACTTGAATCCAGTATTCCAATGCTTCTTTGTCTGCTACACGCAATGCTAAGTGATGGATATTTCCAAATCCTTCGATTGCTTTTGGCAAGTCTGTCCGATGTTCAATAATGATGCTTGCACCATTTCCGCCTTCACCGATTTCAAATAAGTAGAAATCTCCTGAATGATCTGTTTCTTTGAATCCTAAGATTTTTTCAAGAATCAAGCGGATATGTTCTAATTGATTGACACGGACAAAGACAGGTCCAAGTCCTGTGATCGCAAATTCTGTCGGTACATTGCTGTTTTTCCAAGGAATGCCAGCTGCTACACCTTGATTGTTTTCGTCAGAGATCAATTGATAATATTGATTGTCGAAATCTTCAAACTCGATATATTTTTTGCCGAAACGTTCATTGATTGCTGAATGAGTAACGTCATATTTTTCAAAACGTTCCAACCAAAAGTCTAATGCAGCGTCACTTGGTACACGGAAAGAAGCACGAGAGATCGTATCTGTTCCTTTTTTTCCTTTTGGCTGATTTGGAAAATCAAAGAAAGTCATATCTGTTCCTGGCGCACCAGTATCATCTGTAAAGTAAAGATGGTAAGTTTCGATGTCATCTTGGTTAACGGTTTTTTTGATTAAGCGCATTCCTAAAATATCTGTAAAAAAGCGGTAGATTTTTGTAGCGCTAGATGTCATTGCTGTGACGTGGTGAATTCCTCTGATTTGTGTATCCATGATAAATTTCCTCCTGTCAACTTACAAAAAGTAAGTAGTTGATTTAGACATAGTATAGAGGGTGCATCTCTATTTTGCAATTAATTTGTCTTCTAAAGTATTAGAAAGGAATCAAGAATGGAAAAGAGGAGGAACGGATCAATAAAATAAAAAGACTTACGACTAGCTGTGTTGATTTCAAAAAAACTAGCTTTAAAAAGCTAACTTTAGAATCATTACGGGTGGTCATAAGTCTTTTTATGATTAGATGGAAACGAGTTTCTGAAAGTACTTGGTAAATGTTATTCAAAAGATTGTATCTGTGACAATCAATCGACTCGAAACTAAGCGGCTTTTTCATAACCTCTTTGGTTAAGTTGAACGCACATCCAGAACAGAATAGTTCCGAACATCAAATCGGTTTCGGCTGGAAGAATATTCAATCGGCTGTCCATCTTTGAGATAGACGACTTGCTGAACTTCCAGTACAGGATCGTTTTCTGCACAGTTCAAATATTGCTGATCATATTCATCACTTTTATCTGCAGAAATAGCACGATAAGCCCCTGCAAAATGGACATTCAATTCTTGATGAAGATGATCATAGATAGAGGCTAACAAATGTTCTTTTTTTAAACCCGGCACAAGATGGACTGGCATAAAGGTATGCTCTAAAACATAAGGCTCGCCATCTAAGATCCTTAACCGGTGAATATTGTAGACAGGTTGCTCGGCATCGATCATCAATCGTTCTTGGATATATTGATCAGGGAATTCAACGTCAAAATGAATGATTTGACTCTTCAAAGAACGATGTCTGCGTTTCATTTGGAGACTCAAACCTTCATACTCGTTAGCGGGCGATGTGTCTTTTTGCATGAATGGATGATTCAAGATTTTCGTTCCTGATCCTCGCTGCGAATAGACAAGTCCTTCCATCGCTAAGATATTGATGGCTTTTTTGATTGTCATCCGGCTCGCACCAAATTCTTTTACCAAGTCCACTTGATTAGGCAAAAAACTATCAGGAGGATACTCTTTTGAACGGATTCGTTCCCTTAAAATATTTGCGATTTCTTCGTATTTTGGCACGTTATTCACCTCTTCTAGAGTATAACGAAAGATCATGCTTCCGACAACTCGAAGTAGCATCTGGAACATTGTTTATTCGAAAAAAGGGGATATGACAAGTTTCTTGTCATATCCCCTTAATGATCCATTAAGCAATATCTAAATCTGGTTGTTTATCCAAGACTTTCAAGAACGGGTACCAGATAAAGGCAACGATGACAAAGTCGATGACTTGCAGCATACCACCAAGCCATGAATTTGTTGCTAAGACGCCGCTTGCAATGATTGGCACAGTCCATGGAACAGAGACGCCAGTTGGTGCAGGGACAAGTCCAGCAGCCATTACCAAATAATTGAACGTGGTTACGATTAGAGGTGCCACGACCCAAGGAATAAGGATTGTTGCATTCAATACGATTGGAAGACCAAAGATCGCTGGTTCATTTACATTGAAAATACCAGGTGCTAAAGCTAATCGACCAACATCACGATACTGTTTCTTTTTAAGAACAAAGGCCATTAATAAAACGACAGCTAAAGTCATTCCAGAGCCACCAATACCAACAGTGAAGGTTTCCATGAATGGTTTTGTGATGATGTGTGGTAATTCTTTTCCATGTTGATAAGCTTCTAAGTTATCAAGCATCAGTGTATTCCAGATCGGGTCCATTACAGAGTTGACGATGATTTGTCCGTGAAGTCCGAAGAACCATAAGAATTGGACAAAGAACAAAGCAATCAATGTTGCAGGTAAACTACTTCCCAAACCAGTTAATGGTTTTTGGATCACTTCATAAACGACATCATGTAAGTTAGCATTGAAAATACCAGTCATCACAGCGTTGATTACTAAGAAAACAGTTAGTGTCACTACAGCAGGGATCAAAGCGGCAAATGATTTTGTTACTGCAGGTGGAACTCCATCAGGCATTTTGATCTGCCAGCCGCGTTTCGTGATTCTGCAGTAAATTTCTCCAGCCAAGAAAGCAGCGATCATTCCAATGAACATTCCTTTTGCGCCAAGACGATCAAGTGAAAGAACACCAGTTACATCTTCACCACCAACGGTTTTCATTGCAAAAGGCGTAAGAATCAAGAAGCTGGCAAAAGACACGGCACCACCGAAAATACCTTCAACGTCATAAGATTTTGATAAATAATAGCCGATACCAAAAGTAACAAAAACCGACATGATGCTCATTGTTGCATTTTGCCCATTACCGAATAAGTTCGATAAAGTTCCCTTTGTTGCGTCACTGAAAAAAGGCAAGTTATTGATAACGACAACGATCGAACCGAACATCGTTAAAGGGAAGGAAAGCATAAACGCATCCCGTAAAACTGTAAGGTAACGATTTTGCCCTAATAAATTAGCTAAGGGCATGATTTTCTCAGAAAGCTTGTCCATAAAACCGTTCATTTTTATTCACCTCAAATTTATTTGCAATCGATTACATACAAAGTATAACGCCGAATATTTTAAATGTCTAGTCATTTTTATAAAAAGTATTGATTTATTTTTATGGGTTCGTTATGATTACGATATCAAGAAGAAAAGAGAGGAAGTAAAAAAATGAAAACCTATACATTTCCAGAAAATTTTTGGTGGGGTTCTGCTGCTAGCGGACCGCAAACAGAAGGAAGAGTAAGTAATGACGGGAAAGGAGAAAATATTTGGGATCATTGGTATGCATTAGAGCCTGAAAAATTCTTTGATCAAGTAGGACCTGAAAAAACTTCGCAAGTTTACACAAAATACAAAGAAGATGTTCAGTTAATGAAAGAAACTGGTCATAACACATTTCGTACATCTATCCAATGGAGTCGTTTGATTCCGGAAGGGACAGGTGAAATCAATCAAAAAGCTGTTTCTTTTTATCGAGATTATTTTACTGAATTGCTGAACAATGGTATCGAGCCTTTTGTAAATCTTTACCATTTTGATATGCCACTGTCCTTGCAAGAAAAAGGCGGATGGTTATCAAGAGAAACGGTTGACGCTTATGTTTCTTATGCAGCCGCATGTTTTGAATTGTTTGGAGATCTAGTCAAAAAATGGTTTACTCATAACGAGCCAATCGTACCTGTAGAAGGAGGCTACTTGTATCAATTCCACTATCCAAACCATATCAATATGAAAGAAGCGGTCCAAGTAGGCTATCATGAGAATTTAGCAAGTGCAAAGGCAATCAAAGCCTACCACGAAGGCGGTCATGATGGTGAAATCGGAATCATCTTGAATCTGACACCAAGTTATCCGAGAGATGAAACGAACCCAGAAGATGTAAAAGCAGCGCAAATCGCGGATGCATTCTTCAACAGATCGTTCCTTGATCCTGCAGTGAAAGGCGAGTTTCCACAAGAGTTGATCGAGATTGTCAAAACATTGGGTATAATGCCTGACATTCATGAAGGAGACTTAGAACTCATCAGAGAAAACACGATTGACCTGTTAGGAATCAATTATTATCAGCCTCGTCGGATCAAAGCAAAAGAAACACCAATCGATCACGAACATAGCCCCATGCCAGATGATTATTTTGAGAATTACGACATGCCCAATAAAAAAATGAATCCATATCGTGGATGGGAAATTTACGAAAAAGGCATCTATGATATTTTAACGAATACAAGAGAGAATTATGGTAATATCAAATGCTATATTTCTGAAAATGGGATGGGGGTCGAAGGAGAAGAACGATTTGTTAACAGCGAAGGCATTATTGAAGATGATTATCGGATCGAATTTGTGACGGATCATTTGAAATATGTCCATCAAGCAATCCAAGAAGGAACGAATTGTGTGGGTTACCACATGTGGACATGTATGGACAACTGGTCATGGACAAATGCCTACAAAAATCGCTATGGCTTTATCGCTGTTGATTTGGCACAAGACGGCAAACGCACGATCAAAAAATCGGGTCGCTGGTTTAAAACGGTCTCCGAAAAAAACGGATTTGATGCCTGATATTTTTTGATAAAACGTTCACAAAATGTTTGTCCTAACACTGTAATCGTGCTACACTAACAGTGAAGGAGGCGTTTACAATGGTAGACACTTATCGTAATATTTTAGTAGCAATTGATGGTTCTGAAAAGGCAGAAAAAGCATTTCTTGAGGCAATCACGATTGCCAAACGAAATCAAGCAACATTGCACATCCTGTATGTCAATGAAGTAACAGGCAATTACTTTGGTGATTTTGCATTTGTTACAACAAGCCTGCAGGAAGAATTGGATGAGGTTGCGGAAAACCAGATGAAAGAACATCGAAACTTGGCAATCGAAAAAGGCCTGACAGATATCGAGACATATGTTCTTTACGGTTATCCAAAGACACTGATTGCTAATTTCCATGAATCGAAAGAACCAATCGATCTGATTGTCATGGGGGCGACAGGTTTGAATGCGGTAGAACGTGCGCTAGTAGGTTCCACTACTTCCTATGTAGTCAACCACGCATCATGTAACGTCATGGTTGTAAAATAAATAAATTAAGGGAACAGAAAGCAAAAAAGCATAACGCTTCTTTTGCTTTCTGTTCCTTTTTATTTTTTGCAAAAAATTACTTTACCTGATGAAGTAATCATGCTATGCTGATTACAACGACAGATGGAGTAATATGGAGGAGAGAACATGATTTCAAGTGATGGAATACGCGGATACAATGATGCGATTATTTTATCGATCCTTAACAAAAACGATTCTTATGGATACGAAATTTCTAAAACGATCCGTGAGAGGACAAATGATTCCTATGTAATCAAAGAGACGACACTTTACTCCGTTTTTGCCCGTTTAGAAAAGAATCAATTGATTGTTTCGTACCCTGGTGAAGTGACCCATGGAAAAAAACGGACATATTATAAAATCACTGAAATAGGACGTAATCTTTTAGAAGAAAAAAAGCAAGAGTGGCTGACGACAAAAGACGTGGTCGATCAATTTTTGGAGGGAAAGTAAATGGATACAATCCGTAATTATTTAGAAAGTCTTTTTATCGGAGTACCCCGAAGTACCGAGATAGAAAAGCTGAAAGCTGATCTGTTGGCAAATATGGAAGATCATTATCATGAATTAATGGGAGAAGGGAAAAATGAACAAGAGGCAATTGGTACAGTCATCTCGACATTTGGTTCAATCGACGAATTATTAGAAGAATTAGATGTCAAAAAAGAAAATCCAAGTTCCGAGACAGAATCAAATTCAGCTTCGATTTATTTAAGTGAAGCAGAAAACTACTGGAAAGAATACAGAGCAGCAAGTCTTCAAGTAGCGTCAGGTGTCCTATTCACTTGTTTATCCTTTGCAGGATTTCTGTTCTTCTGTTCAACAGGCTATGCATTCATGGGTGTTTCTTGTCTGATTTTCGGTATAGCATTAGCTGTCGGTTTTTTCATCGCTTCTGGTATGAAAATCACACGCTTAAATCACTTTTTGTATAATAGAAAAATACCTGAAAAAGTATTAGCAGAAGCAAAAGAAAAAGAAGAAGCGTATCAGCGAAGTTTTGGCTTCTCGTTGATTGCAGGAATCGGATTATGTATTTTTTCACTTTTCCCACTTTTTGCTTCGATTTTGTGGTATATGGATGGTAGTATCGGTGCCTCTGGATTTTTTGTTACCGTAGGAACGGGTGTCTTTTTGATTATTTATGGCAGTCTTGTTCGTCATTCTTATCGTCAGTTCACTCAAAGCACTTATTCGTGGTAAGTGTGCGCAAATTTGAACACCGTGAATCAGAGGTTGTGACAGAAGTAGTTAGCTTCAAGAATTAGCTTCAAGAAATTTCGGCTTATTTTTCGTAGAAGCTACTTCTGGAACACTAGTTATTCGGAAAAAAGGACTGTGACACTTTTTTGTCACAGTCTTTTTTATATATAATAATTTAAAAATTCATCATCTAACTCCATAGAATTGTCTAAATCGCTTACCCACGTGAAATCGTTATAGACAGATTTGAGCTGGCTTCTGCGCCATTGAACAGGGATAAAAAGACGCATACTATCTTCATTGAACCCGACTAATAATTTTTTTCCGTCAGTAATGATAGGACGTTGCAACAAAGTAAAATGTGAGACGATTAAATCGACAAGTTCTGAGGTCGTACATTGGTCGATTTGATCTTTCAAATTTTTATAATCAATCGAGCGTTTGGCTAATAAATCGTCAAATCCGTTTTCTGTTAATGATAATAAATAAAAGATTTCTTTTCTGGTTAAAGGCTGTTTAGGTGTGAAAATTCGTTCTCTGTAAGGCATTTGATGGTCTTTCAGCCAATTTGCCATCAGATGGTAACTATGTGTACGAGAAGAATAGATCGTAAGCATAACAAAACTCCTTAAATTTTCCATTAATTTGTTCGATCTGTTGAGATAAATAATAGGTAAGGAGCTGAGCATAAGCATGAAACCACCCAAACATCAATAGAAATAACTTTCTAAAGTCTTAAATTTGCGACGAGAAACAACTAGACTAATAGAAGGAATGTCTTAGCCATTTGGCTTCCTGTTTGTTTTTCTTGCTTATGCTGCAGCTCCTCGGGAAAGGGTTCTAACAATTTGAAGAAGGTTGATGATTGATCTAGTTTCAATTGTGTGAAATTTGAAATCTGGTGTTTTTACTAGATGAATCATCTAACAACTATGATTATAACTTATAGAACCGTTGTTTTGTATTCTGTTTTGTTATAGTTGTTATAAAGTTTTATTTTATTACAGAACCTATTTAATTAAGAGCGTATAGTTAAAAGTTAAAATTGCTGATTCACATAGAGTTTATGGCTTCTTGGAAATTCTTTTTCAATCAGTTTTTTCATCTGTTTATGAAATTCTTTTTTTTCAGTAAACATAAAGGTTTGGGTATCGTAACCTTCTTCATGTAGGAAATAGATTATTCCTTTTTCTGTGTTTTGCGTATAAGCTTTTATACTCCTGTCTTTTTTGAAAGAACAGATCGTATAGTTTTCTATTTGGTCTGGGAGACATTTGATTTTCTTCAAAATAACTTTTTTATCCTCAAGTTTCATTTTTTCACCTGACTTTATTTTTTATCATATGGCAATCATAGCGCCATTGGTTATATGAAAACAAGAAGGATACTTAAATATATATAAATCGAATAGCGGGTATTTGTTATTAGAATAACTAGTTGAAATAAATGACAACTATTTTCTGATTTATTACTAATGTTTTTTCAAATAAATTTGATTACCAAGAAAAGGTAGTGGTATATTTACTGGGGGATACTTTGAAAAACATATAATAGAAACAGTAACAGCATCATGAAAAAAATTTTTTATAAAAATGGAGGGATCGATTTGATGGAAGAGCAGTATGTACAAGCAATGACGATCGCAGGATCAGATAGCGATGGAAGCGCAGGGATGCAAGCAGATATGCATACATTCTTTACAAGAAGTGTTTACGGTGTTTCTGTCATGACCGCATGTGTTGCAGGAAATTCTTACGGAATCGGAGCAAGTGTGACCTTGCCAACCGATTTTATCGATAAAGAATTTGAACTGATTGCAGAGGACTTTCAAATACGTGCAGCTAAAACAGGTATGCTAGCAGATTCAAATTTGATTGAGACAGTTGTAAAAAATTACCAAAAATATGATTTTGGACCATTAGTCGTGGATCCCGTGATCGTAACGAAACATGGAAATCTTTTACTAGAAGAGTCTGCTTTGCAAAGCTTGAAAGAAAAACTTGTCCCTTTGGCAGAAGTACTGACACCTAATTTTTACGAAGCAGAAAAGCTGACTGGATGGACATTAGCAACTGAAGAAGATTTTGTGCAAGCAGCAAAAGAACTGCAAGAGATGGGTGCGAAAAACGTCATGATCAAAGGACATCATGCAAAAGATGCGCAGCAAGAAACAGTCAACGACTACGTATTGCTTGAATCAGGAAAATCATTTTGGCTGAATGCGCCATTTTATTCTACCGATCGGATCAATGGAACCGGCGATTCGTTATCTGCATGTATTGCAGCCGAATTAGCTAAAGGAAAAACAGTAGAACAAGCGATCCGATTGGCAAAAGACTATGTAAACCGTGCGATTCGTGAAGAAATAAACGTAGGGCATAAATATGGACCAATCAATCATTGGGCAGCCGGTGAATTAGAGTAAAAGAAAGAGGTTGTGAAATCAGCGTCCTGTCCTGAGTATTAGAGAAACAAACGGAAAAATAGTTCCTCATGTTTTGCCGTTTGTTGAGCTAATACCGAAGGTCAGCTGATTGAACACCGTTTATTCGGAAAAAGAGGTTGTGACACGTTTTGTCACAGCCTCTTTTCTTTACTTGAATGGAAAAATTATAGGATTGGTGAAAACAATCGAGAAATTTGTTGTTTGAATAACAGCCAGTTAGACATTTCTTTCACTGTTTCAGTTGTCATTGGTGAACAATGTGTCTCATCTTCTTTGAACTGAGTAGCAAGTTCTTCTAAAAATTCAGGATCGTAAATGACAGCACTTGTTTCAAAATTCAATCGGTAGCTACGAATATCTTGATTTGCTGAACCTACCATGCAGATTTCATCATCCATTATCAATGTTTTTGCATGGAGGAAGCCATTCTCATAGACAAGGATCTGTACGTTTTCCTTGATGAGCTGACGAGCATAATATTGTGTTGCTCGATAAATAAAAGGATGATCCGGTTTATTGGGGATCATGATTTTCACATCGACACCAGAAGCAGTTGCGATTTTCAAAGCAGCAATGACACTTTCATCAGGAACGAGGTAAGGTGTCTGTATCCAAACACGTTTTTTAGCAGAAGTAATCAATTTGATAAACGAAAGCTTGATTTGTTCTCGTTCGTTATTTGGTCCGCTTGAGACAAGCTGGATGGACGTATCAGCAAGTTTGGATTCGTCTCTATCTGCTTTTTTAAAGAAATAATTCAAATGATAGCCGACCTTTTTTTGTTCAGGCACTGAAACGTTCCAGTCTGTTAAAAAACGAAGTTGAAGCAAAGAAGAAGCGGCACCGAAAATCCGTATATGCGTATCACGCCAATAACCGAATTTTTTTGTCGTATTTACATATTGATCAGCAATATTGAAGCCACCGGTGTAACTGATCTTTCCATCGATCACAACGATTTTTCGGTGATCATGGTAATTCAATCGGAAACGAAGCAATGCTTTTTGCGAGGTAACAAATGTATGGACATGTCCACCATTTTTGATTAGACGATTGAAATCTTTTGCTTTTGTGCCGTGGGAGCCAAATGCATCATATAATATACGAACTTCTACGCCTTCTGCGGCTTTTTCTTCTAAAACGCGTAAGACTTGCTGACCGATATTATCTGTCACAAATGCGTAATATTCGATATGGATCGAATGTTTGGCTTTTTTTAGATCTTGAAGCAGTGAATCTAATTTCTTTTGTCCGTCTGTGAGAAGAGTGACAGAATTCATTCTTGTCAGCGGCATACGATTTAATGAAGAGAAGAAGTCGACAAATTGTTGTTTGTCTTTGTCGCCCATGTCAGGATCGTAATGTTCAATGGTATCTCCTCTAAAAGACTGAAAGTTTTCTAATTCTTTCAAGTCACTTTGTCGGAGATAGAATTTTTTCTTATCCGTTAATCCACGTCCGAAAAACAAATATAATACAAAACCCACCCCAGGAAGGGCAAACAATACTAAGAGCCATGCCCAAATAGCTGCTACATCTCGGGGTTTGATCAAGATAGCCACTAAAGCAATAAGTGCATTCAATAGATAAAGGGCGGTTATAATACTAGATACCACAAAAATGTTCCTCCTTACATACAATAACATTAGTATAGCATGATAGAAGAAAGAAGCCTACCAAGGTGAATATACTTTTCACTCTTTTCATGAAAATGTAGGTAAATCGGGCTAAAATAGTTGCTTTTTGTAGTTTAATAAGGTAGGATATTAGTACAGTTGAATATCTCCTTAGGGGAGTAACCGGCAACATTTTGTTGCGATAATATCAACAGTAAGTTAACCAAATGGTTTTCTGGTATTGTATGAAATGGTGAGACCTAAGACAAATGCGCATTTGTCTTAGGTCTCTTTTTTTTCAGACAGGACTAGGACCGAGATCAAAAAATGGGGGATGAAATTTGGAAAACAAGGAACAAGCACAACAAGCGGTCTATAAAGAAACGATCGACTCGTTGATGCAGCAAACGCAGAGCTCAACCGATGGATTGAGCACCACGCAAGCGAAGGAAAAATTAGAAAGAAATGGCTTGAACCAGCTAAAAGAAAAGCCGAAGAAGCCAACTTGGAAATTGTTCTTAGAAACCTTCAAAGATGCAATGGTTATCGTATTGCTGATTGTCGCACTGATTCAGATGGTCATGGGAGACTACATTGAATTCTTAGTTATTTTTGCAGTGTTGATGTTGAATTCTATCATCAGTGTTGTCCAAACAAAAAAAGCAGAAGGTTCTTTAGAGGCATTGAAAAATCTTTCAGCACCCGATGCTCGAGTGATTCGTGACGGTAAAGAAAAAACGATTCCGGCAAACGAACTTGTCGTAGGGGATATCGTGTTGTTAGACGCAGGCGATTATGTACCTGCTGATGGACGATTACTAGATGCGGGTTCATTAAAAGTAGATGAAGGCATGCTGACAGGAGAGTCGACTTCCGCAGAAAAAGAAGTAATGGATATCACAAGTACTGTTCCAATCGGTGATCGTACAAATATGGTATTCAGCGGAACGATCGTAACTTACGGACGCGGTAAATTCTTAGTGACTTCAACTGGGAACAATACGGAGATCGGACAAGTTGCTGGTCTTTTGGAATCAACAACTGAGCAAGTCACTCCGTTACAACGAGGTCTGGATAAATTCAGTAAAAAACTAAGTCTGGCTATTTTGGCATTATCTCTACTGATTTTAGGTATCCAATTGTTCCGTATTTATCTTGGAGAAGGTACAGGAGATATGACTGCAGATATCGTCAGCGCAGTGATGTTTGCCGTAGCTGTAGCCGTAGCTGCTATTCCAGAAGCATTACAGTCTATCGTAACAATCGTGTTATCTTTGGGAACGAACAAAATGGCGAAACGTCATGCCATTATCCGAAAACTTCCAGCAGTTGAGACACTTGGCTCGACAAGTATCATCTGTACAGATAAAACTGGTACATTGACACAAAACAAAATGACAGTTGTTGACTACTTTTTAGGGAATGGCGATACTGGAGATTTCACAAACGATCCTTCGAAGTGGACAGCTGACGAACGTCGTTTGATTGAAATCAGTGTCTTAGCGAATGATGCATCGATCAGTGAAGACGGTACTAAATTGGGCGATCCTACGGAAGTAGCGTTTATCGATTTTAGTGAAAAACTAAACCAGCCTTATCAGGAAATTCGAAACAACTACCCAAGACAAGCAGAACTTCCTTTTGACTCAGATCGAAAATTGATGTCTACTGGACACACGATCGATAACGAAAATTACTTATTTGTCAAAGGTGGACCAGATATCGTCTTCCAACGCAGTAAAAAAGTATTACTGAATGGCGAAGTTGTTCCGATGACGGATGAATTGATGAAAAAATTCCAAGAGCAAAATGAAGCTTTTTCAACACGAGCATTACGTGTACTAGCTTTTGCTTACCGTCCACTTGATAATTTTGATTTATCATTTGAAGATGAAGATGATTTGATCCTTGTTGGTTTGCTTGCTATGATCGATCCTCCACGTGCTGAAGTCACTCAAGCGGTGACAGAAGCAAGAAGTGCAGGAATCAAAACGATCATGATTACTGGTGACCACAAAACAACAGCTGTTGCTATCGCAAAACAAATCGGGATTTTTGAAGAAGGAAACTTAGCTCTGACTGGAACGGAATTAGATGAATTAACAGAAGATCAACTAAACGAAGTTTTAGAAAAAGTGACGGTTTATGCACGTGTTTCTCCTGAAAATAAAATCCGTATCGTTCGTGCTTGGCAAAATAAAGGTCATATCTCCGCTATGACAGGTGATGGCGTAAATGATGCACCAGCATTGAAACAAGCAGACATCGGGATTGCTATGGGAACTGGTACAGATGTGGCAAAAGATGCAGCAGCGATGGTATTGACGGATGACAACTTTGCTTCTATTGTCAGCGCAGTAGAAGTAGGACGTAACGTGTTTGATAATATCAAGAAAGCTATTTCTTATCTATTTGCCGGAAACTTAGGTGCGATCATTGCGATCATCTTTGCCTTAGTTGCTGACTGGTCCAATCCATTTACAGCATTACAACTGCTGTTCATCAATTTAGTCAATGACTCACTGCCAGCGATTGCATTAGGTACAGAAAAAGCAGAACCCGCTACGATGAACCGTCCGCCAAGAGATCCAAATTCAGGAATCTTTACGGACAAAACATTGATTTCTGTAACGTATCGTGGTGTGCTGATTGGGATTGCTGTTATCTTCGCTCAATGGCTTGGCATGCAACATTCACCTGAATTCGGTGTAGCTATGTCATTTTCAACATTGATTTGGTGTCGGACATTGCAAACATTCCCAGCACGTTCAAATACACAAACAGCTATCCAAGCAGGGTTCTTCTCTAACAGAAGTGTCTTACTAGCTGTAGTTGTATGTAGCGCGCTTTACTGCTTAACAATGATCCCAGGACTGAAAGAAGTCTTCTCTATCCCATCAGCATTTGGATTGACAGAAGTCTTTACATGTATGGGAATCGCCCTTGTGACAATCATCTTGATGGAAATCACGAAATTGATCATTGTACGAGTACAAGGAAATAAATAAAACGAATCAAGGAGGTTGTGACACATCTTTTGTCACAGCCTCTTTTTATTTATAATAGACGGAAAGCAAAACATTTTTTTATTCATCAAAAGAGATATAATAGACAAAAGAGGAGGATGATTTATTCCGAAAAGTGAAAATATCTAACAAAAATCAAAAAGTAAGAGGGATTCAAATGAATGAAAAAGAATGGGATGATTTTGCGGAAGAATATTATGAAATCCAGCAAGAATCACAAACAACTATTGCAGAAGATGTAAGAGAATATCTGAAGTCGGAGAAAGTCCTGCCTGCTGAAATAGTAGCAGATGTTGCCGGAGGATCTGGTAGATTTCTTTCTTTAGCAAAAGAAGTTAATCACTACGATTTGATCGATTTTTCTTCAGGAATGTTAGCAAATGCAAAAAAAGAAGCAGAAAAAATTGACTTATCAAATGTTTCCTTTATCAAACGATCATTAGAAGAATTTATCCAATCCAGTGAGACATATGAATTGGTTTTTACAGCAGCGAACCCAGCTTTGACACATCCCAATCAATTAGAAAAATTGATGAAAAATTCAAGCAAATGGTGCGTGATAATGAGAGTAGTGGAATCAATCGATGATGTTTTTTATCCTATCGAAAAGCAGCTAGGAATGATAGAAGAAGACCCTAATACAACCCCATTTATCATGGATCAATTTGAATCATATTTAATTGATAAAGGATTCAAAGTACAGAAAAAAGATTTTACTTATTTTGCACAGGAATCAATTACTGAAGAGTGGATGAAGATGTACTATGAAGAGTACGCGAAAGATCCTGTTGTGACTAGATATATTCGCAAACTATTCAGTGAAAAACAAGAAATCATCAGTACGACTAGGTTGACCTATCGACTGCTTCTCTGGTCCAAGGACAAAAAAAGATTCCCCCACATTTCGTGAAGGGATCTTTTTTATGCGTTTATTATATTTTGTAATAACGAATATCATTTTCAATTTTTGTAATCGAGAAAGGTACGTCTGATGTATATTCTGCGCTTTCTCCATGTTCAGGAAGCGATTCGCTGAAAATCGTTTCATATTCGTCAACAGAGATTCGTTTTCGAGAATCCAGCATCTCTTGATGAGATTGTGCGAAGAGATATTCTTGATAGTTTTCCTCCAGATAACCTGTAAAAAATTCACTTACTGCACCAGAACCGTAGCTGAATAAACCAATGCGGTCTCCTGGCTGTAATGATTTCGAATTTTCCAGTAGAGAAGTTAGTCCAAGGTATAATGAACCAGTGTAAAGATTACCGATTCGTCGGCTGTAACGAATGCTTTCTTCATAGCGAGCCAGTAGCCGTTCTTGATTTCCTTCATCTGTTTGGTCTAATACGCTTTGCAATGCCTTTTTTCCCATCTTCGTATATGGGATATGGAAAGCAATCGCTTGATAATCTTCGAGTCCTCGACCCCATAATTCTTTATGTCGATTCCAAACTTTTTGGAACGATTCAATATACGTAGAATTAGATAAAGGTCCATCGACAACAGGAAATTCACTGTAATCTGGACGCCAGAAATCATAGATATCTTCTGTCAGAAATACGCTGTCGTCTTCAATCGATAAAATATGCGGATTTTGAGTGATCATCATCGCAACAGCACCGACACCTTGCGTCACTTCACCCCCGCTTGCCAAGCCGTAACGAGCAATATCACTTGCTATGACTAGTACTTTTCGTTCTGGATGATTTTTGACATATTCTTTTGCCATGTGCAAAGCTGCGGTGCCACCGTAGCAAGCTTCTTTTACTTCAAAAGAACGAGCAAAAGATTGGATTTTTAGTAAATGGTGGATAATTACCGCACTCGCTTTTGAATGGTCAATCCCGGATTCTGTTCCGACGATCACCATGTCGATTTGCTCACGGTCTTTTTCTGTCACGATCTTGCTGGCAGCATTTGCCCCTAGTGTAATGATATCTTCATTCGCACGATTGACTGCCATTTGGTCTTGACCAATACCGATATGATATTTTGCAGGGTCATCTCCACGGCTTTCTGCTAATTCTGTCATATCTAAATATAAATTAGGAATAAAAAAGGAAAGACGATCAATCCCTATTTTCATTTCAACACCTCTTTACTCATGATAAAAAACTTACTTTACTAAAGTATCATAAAAAGATTAAAAGAAATATAAAAAAGCGAATATTTAAGGATTGTTAAAATTTAATCTTAGAAAAAAACAACTGGAACAAGAGCTATTTGTTTTTATAGCAAAGAATGGTATATTTTTGTAGGAGGTGGCTTACTTGAAAGAAGTCGTAATGATAGATGCTGCAAGAACGCCAATAGGAAAGTATCGCGGAAGTTTAAGTTCATTTACTGCAGTTGAATTAGGCACACTTGTGACCAAAGAATTATTAGATAAAACAAAACTGAAAAAAGATAAAATAGATCAAGTAATATTTGGGAATGTCCTGCAGGCTGGTAATGGTCAAAATGTTGCTAGACAAATTGCTTTGAACAGCGGTATCCCAGTGGATGTCCCTGCAATGACAATCAATGAAGTTTGTGGATCTGGTATGAAAGCAGTGATTTTAGCACGCCAGCTGATCCAATTAGGTGAAGCAGAGCTTGTGGTAGCCGGCGGAACAGAGAGTATGTCTCAAGCACCTATGCTGAAACCCTATCAGTCAGAAACAAATGAATATGGCGAACCAATTTCCAGTATGGTCAATGACGGATTGACTGACGCATTTTCAAATGCACATATGGGATTAACCGCAGAGAATGTGGCAACTCAATTTTCTGTGAGCAGAGAAGAGCAGGATCGTTATGCCTTGGCATCTCAGTTGAAAGCAGCTCAAGCTGGTGAAGCTGGCGTATTTTCTGAGGAGATCATTCCGGTCAAGATTTCTGCTGAAGACGTGTTATCTGAGGATGAAGCAGTTCGTGGAAATAGTACATTGGAAAAATTGGGTACATTACGTACAGTATTCTCGGAAGAAGGAACAGTAACAGCAGGCAATGCTTCTCCATTGAATGACGGTGCCTCAGTGGTGATCCTTGCATCCAAAGAATACGCAGAGAATAATAATCTGCCTTATTTGGCAACCATCAAAGAAGTAGCGGAAGTTGGTATTGATCCAAGCATCATGGGAATTTCTCCAATCACAGCTATTCAAAAATTGACAGATAAAGCAGGAATAGCTTTACCAACGATCGATCTTTTTGAAATCAATGAAGCATTTGCGGCCTCCTCTATCGTGGTCAATCGAGAACTACAGTTAGATGAAGAAAAGATCAATATCTATGGAGGAGCAATCGCATTAGGACATCCAATTGGGGCAAGCGGTGCGCGTATTTTGACCACGTTAGCTCACGGATTGCTTCGTGAGCAGAAGAGATACGGGATTGCTTCATTATGTGTTGGCGGAGGTTTAGGCTTGGCAGTCTTGCTAGAAGCGAATACGGAGCAAACACGTGAGGATTTGCAAAAAAAAAAGTTCTATCAACTCACGCCATCTGAACGGCGCAGTCAATTAGTCGAAAAAGGTGTATTGACACAGGAAAATGCACTGATTTTTGAGGAACAAACACTTTCTGAAGAGCGCTCAGATCACATGATTGAAAACCAAGTGAGCGAAGTGGAAATCCCAATGGGCATTGCGCAAAATTTCCAAATCAATGGTAAGAAAAAATGGATCCCGATGGCAACAGAAGAACCATCTGTTATTGCAGCTGCAAGCAATGGCGCAAAAATCTGTGGAAATATCTGTGCAGAAACACCTCAACGGCTGATGCGCGGACAAATCGTTCTATCAGGAAAATCGGAGTATCAAGCAGTGATCGATGCAGTGAATCATCGAAAAGAAGAACTGATTCTTTGTGCAAATGAAAGCTATCCTTCCATCGTGAAACGCGGGGGTGGTGTTCAAGATATCTCTACGCGGGAATTTATGGGAAGTTTCCATGCCTACCTATCTATTGATTTTTTAGTGGATGTAAAAGATGCAATGGGGGCCAACATGATCAACTCGATCCTTGAGAGCGTAGCAAACAAATTACGGGAATGGTTCCCTGAGGAAGAGATTCTATTCAGTATTTTAAGTAATTTTGCTACAGAATCGTTGGCTTCTGCCTGTTGTGAAATCCCCTTTGAACGCTTAGGAAGAAGTAAAGAAATTGGCGAACAAATCGCTAAAAAAATACAGCAAGCAGGGGAGTATGCGAAGCTTGATCCGTATCGTGCAGCGACGCATAATAAAGGAATCATGAATGGTATAGAAGCTGTAGTAGCAGCTACAGGAAATGATACACGTGCGGTAAGTGCTTCGATCCATGCCTATGCGGCAAGAAACGGATTATACCAAGGATTAACAGACTGGCAGATTAAAGAAAATAAACTAGTTGGGAAGTTAACGGTGCCTTTGGCTGTGGCCACAGTAGGCGGAGCTTCTAATATCTTGCCAAAAGCTAAAGTATCCTTAGCTATGCTAGATGTTGATTCAGCCAAGGAACTAGCACAAGTAATGGCTGCTGTAGGGTTAGCTCAAAATCTTGCTGCTTTGCGAGCATTAGTTACAGAAGGAATCCAAAAAGGACACATGGGGCTTCAAGCTCGTTCATTAGCGATCTCAATTGGGGCAGTTGGTGAGGAAATCGAGCAAGTTGCGCAAAAATTACGTGAAGCAGAAAAGATGAATCAGCAGACAGCTATACAGCTATTGGATAAAATCCGGGAAAAATAAAAAATATCTTTAGAGGAATAAAGCAAGATTTGTAGTTATTTTAGTTACTGCAGATCTTGCTTTTTTTCTTTTATGAGAAAAATGTGTTCATTGTTAGAATGTTTTTCAAGCTATAATTAAGTGTGCGCACAAAATAAAAAAGAATGGAGAACTTATGAATAAGAAAAAAATTACCGCACTACTGAGCATCTGTTTTGGGTTATTTTTACTAGGTTATAAAGTTCCAATCTCTTATGCCGATATGAACACCGGATCTTGGACAGCTCGTACATATAATCGGGATTGGATGAGTCAGTTAAGAGATGATGTACGTCTATCAGAATTGTCTATTCCAGGGACACACAATTCAGCGACTGCAACTTATAGAGGAGGATTCAGTGGTTATGTGAGAACACAAAGTATCGATATTCGCAAGCAACTTGACAACGGGATTCGTTTTTTAGATATACGCGCACGTGCCATTGATGATGTTTTTACGATGCATCATGGTGCGTATTACCTAAATCAAAATTTCGGTGATGTACTTAATAAGACAGTGGCCTTTCTTCGTGACAATCCTGAAGAAGTAGTCTATATGAGATTGAAACAAGAATACAGTAGTGTAAATGACCATACATTCAACCATATTCTTAATACACGATATTTACAAGATAGTCGCTGGAGAGATTACTTTTATTATGGAAACGCTAATCCGACTCTTAGCGAGACACGAGGAAAAATCGTCATTTTTCGTAATTTCTTGGGAAATAATGTCGGAATCCCTTATCCGTCAAGTTTTAATATACAAGACTATTGGGATCCAGTGAATCCAAATGATAAACGATGGGCTGTCGAGCAACAAATTGATAGAGCAAATCAAAGTAGAGGGACGAATGGCGTTAAATATATCAATTTTTTAAGTGCCAACGGATTCTGGAGTGGCGTAGAGGGGTATGCAGCAGTAACCAATCCTTTTACCTATCGTCGTATATTACATAGAAATATACGACACGTAGGGATCGTTCCTAGCGATTACCCAAGTGAGAAGCTCGTCAATGCGATTATTGACATCAATCATCGTTTATTAAAAAATACTGAAAGCAGAGGTAAATACCATGGCTATATCGCTTCTATTCAATGTCAAGCAGATGTTTGGAGAGTAGTAGACTGGAATCAGAGTAACAATACTGGGATCATATTTAGCAACCGAGGTCATTCAAATCAAAAATGGATTTTCGAATATGATGAACAGACAAGATCATATATCCTAAGAAGTCTGGCAAATCCAAGATATCTTCTAGCAGAAGATATCTCATCTCGTGAGGTAGAGATGATCGGTGGTTTCTTGACTCGGGCAAGATGGCGATTGATACCAGCTAGGGAAGAGCATGTAAATGGGGATGTTTATTATCTACAAAGTGTTCGGAGCCAACGAGTCTTAACTGTGCTAAACGACATATATTTAGATAATCGTCCTTTACGTATACGTCCTTTGGAACATGCGCAAAGACAACGCTTTGTCATTCACAGAGAGGACATGCAATAGACAAGAAAAACAAATTGAAAAAAGCACGAATCTATTGTTATATTCGGATATATACTTTTAATATTAACTATTTATTATATGACTAAAAAGGCTGGAATCAAAGATTCCAGCCTTTTGTGACAAATAGAATTTTTATCTATCGGCAATCGCTGTCGCTGCAAATTGTTCAATTAAAGGAATCAGAGTCAATTTGACTTTGTATTTTCGTTCAAGTGCTTTTTCGATGACAAACTCATTTTCAACAGTCATAGAAATGGTTGCTAACTTACGAGGTTCATCAGCATTTTTTTCATAAATAACTACTTCTTGTTCATTTTGTTCTGTGTAAAATTTAGGATACTCAGCAACGGCTTTTGAAAAATCAGCAAAACTTAAAGCGGCATTCGTATCAGTTGAGCGTGTATTTTCAGTTGTGTCCGCTTTTGGTTCTTCCACTTTTTCTTCTGGCACACTGACTGTTTCTTCTGTCACTGGTGTTGCAACGGCTTGTGCAGTTGGTTCATCGTTTTTCAATCGTTGATCATTCCAGTAAGATACGATCTCAATAAGAAGATTGTCACGGAATCGTTCGAAAATACCGTTTTCTCCCGAACGGATCCGCTTTAATACAGTATTGAAATTATCATCGATAGGCACGTTGATTCGTGTATCTTCATTTGTTTTTCCAGCTAATCCGATCGTTAAGATTTGACGGTTTTTGGGATCAAGCATGACTTGTAATGGCAAACCATAACGTCTCAAGCTTTCATCTTCTAGAGAACGGAATAACTGTCCTCTTACACCATCCAATGAAGGACGGAATTGATTTAATAATTTTTGTTTCTGTTTTTTCTTCATATGTTCTCTCCTTCGCTCATACCCTTTCGATTATAAGAAAAAAAAAGCCAAATGAAAAGGAGTAATGCAAAAAAACTTGCGTATACGCAAATTACAACAGAAAAATTTGCTTATTTTTCCATTTTTTGAAAGAAAAATAAAAAAAAGGAACAGGTTATCTATTCACATAACCTGTTCCAATCTTTTTATTTTTTTGGTATCAAGGCAAAAACAGGTAACTCAGGTGAATAAATGACTTCATGTTCGTGCCAAGTTGTGACCATTAGTGAATGATCGAACCGTTTTTTCAGTTCTTCGATAATTTGATCATGTGTCCAGTTTCTTGCAGGAAAATGTTGGATCTTCTCTGCATCGATCAAAAAGACAAAATCGGAATGAAAAGTCTGAATGACGTCTTCCGAGAGAGAATTCAAGCGTTCGATTGGATCCATAAAATCACCTTTCGACTTAGAATTGGGTAGTATCTGGGTCTTTTGCCTTGCCAACTACACCATCTAACTGATCAATTTGTTTCATTTCTTCTTCTGTCAATTCAAAATCAAACAGTTCAGTATTTTCTTTGATTCTGCTTGGTGTGACTGACTTAGGAAGAGGAAGAAATCCGTGCTGCAATGACCAACGTAAAGCGACTTGTGCGATCGTCTTGTCATGCGCTTCAGCGATTTGTTTCATTTCAGGGACATCGAAGATTTTACCAGTGCCTAATGGGCTGTATGCTTCAAGAATCATCTCATGTTTTTTTGCATACTCAACTACAGCTGGCTGTAATTCACCTGGTGCAAGGAAAACTTGATTGACCATTGGCATGATTTTTGCTGTTTTAGCAAGTGTATCTAGATGGTGGGGCAAGAAATTGCTGACACCAATTGCTTTGATTTTACCTGCTTCATACAGTTCTTCAAATGCCCGCCATGTATCTGCGTTTGCTTGTTCCCAATTATCACGAAAAGCAACTGGATTTGGCCAGTGAATCAAGAACAGATCTACATAATCTGTTTGTAGTTTCTTTAATGATTCCTCAAAAGAAGACATCACAAGTTCATAACTGTGATTGGCATTCCATAACTTTGTTGTTAGGAAGATCTCTTCTCTAGGAATGCCACTTTCTTTAATGGCTTGGCCGACACTTTCTTCATTCTTGTATCCTTGGGCAGTATCGATATGGCGATAACCTGCAGCCAGTGCTTCTTTAACAGAGGAAACAGCGACATCCCCGTCAGGTGTTTGCCATGTGCCGAATCCTACTACTGGAATTTCGTAACCATTCGATAGACGATACGTGCTTGTTAATGAATTCATACTTTCAGCTCCTTTTTTATTCGTTCATCTATAAGTTTAGCGCATTTTCCAAAAAAAAGAATCCATTTTGTTTCTACTATTGAAATTTTTGTTTAAAAGAAAATGATTTTGATTCTGGCATTTTTGATTTTTTTTCCGTAAACTAGGACAGAAGGGAATGAGGAAATGGATATCTATTTAAAAAAAGCAATTCTGCATATTATTGACAGAGAAACGGGTTCGCCGGTCTTTTCGCAAAAAGAGCTGGATCTGACAAAAGAATATATTCGTGATTTTCTTCAAAAGAAAATCCAAAAAATCTCTTCTGCCCAAACGAAAACTGGACAATTGGCAGAAGAAAGCATGATCGTTGAATCACTTAAAATCGCTCAAGAAAATTTTGTGGAAGCAAGTGAAGCAATCGTTCAGCGATGGTTCGATATTTACCAAGAAAGTGAAGAGGCGCCAAGTGCAGATGTATTTGTTGTTTTGTATGAATTAGATACAGTGATGTACCTATCTTTATTGAAAGTCAATTATCGTGAGGCTTATACGCATTTTGTTGAAGCAGACGAAGTAGGGATTGACAACCGTTTGATTTTGAACCGAGCAATACTAGGCGCGAAAACACAAAAAGCAGATGAAGCCTTCGCAGTGAACTTGTCCGATTGGACCTACGAATTGATTGAAAAAAAATATGAGTTTTCTGGTAAAAAAGAGCTTTATTTTTCTGGAAGAGTGATCGAAAGTGTTCCTGCACCTTCTTTAGAAGAAAATGTAAAAGTGATACAAAAAGTAGCCAAGCATCTCGGAAAAAAATTCGAGACAGAAGAATTTGATATCATGGCTGATTTAAAAGAAGCTGTCTATGATACGATAGAAGAAAAAGGACGGTTGGATCATGAGATGATCGCAGAAAAAGTCTTCAAGGAAAACATTACGGCAAAACTGGCTTTTAAAGAAGAAGTACAGGAGCAAGGGTTTGTCCCAGAAGCACCCCCTGTAAAAGAAGTACAAGAAATTTCTGAGAAAAAATTTGGAAAACAAAAATTTAAACTATCAAACGGAATCGAACTGATTGTACCAGTCGATGTATATCGCAACCCAGATTTGATTGAATTTGTGAATAATCCGGATGGTACGATATCTGTGATGATCAAAAATGTGGATGAAGTATTGAATCGTTTATAAAAGTGACTGGAACATTAGATGTTCAAATACCGATGTTTAGTTGAATGAATGGTCCATGAGAAGGATCTGAAAAGACGAATATAACAAAAAAGGAGCGTGGGACAAAAGTAAAGAACACTTTTGTCTCACGCTCTAAACACGTATAAACGGCGGAAGCAGAAGCAACTACTTCGGAAATAAGCTGAAATTCACAAAAATTTGAAAAGCAATTTTCGTGAATTTCTTCTTATCTCTTGGAGTTAAACGCTTCTGTCCCAGCCTCTTTTTATCTAATAAAATTTTAAGACCATTGATTATTGATCGATTTTTTCTGCCGCATTTTTAGGGACTTCAGAAGCCTTTATTTCTTCCCAGCTTAATACACCTTTACGAGGATTGACTTTGAGTTGGAGATACGCATTCATCTTTAATGGATGTTCTCTCTCTTCGCGAAGCGTCACTTGTTTTTTTTCTCCATCTTTGTTATAAGCCGCTTGCTTGTAGGTATAAGTCGTAAATTTTTCTCCATTATCTGTTCGGTAAGCTGACATTTCGCCATTCGTCGTGATTTTTGTATAATAGGCTTCGCCGCCGTAAAAATAATGATAAGCTGCAAAACTTCCACCGAGAAAGATGCCTAAAACGACAAGTACGCCAATTAATTTTTTCATGTACTTCACCTCTCTTCTTATTATTAACGAAATAGAAGATTTCGTCTATTGAAAGTTGTTGGCGACAGCTGAATTTTAAACTTTTCCTCATTTTGTTCTTATTGCTTCAAAAGAAAGTTAAGGACTAGCTTGAAGTCTTTCTCAAAAAACACAATTTTTTATTTATAAAAGGTACTTTTTTCGTGTATAAGATAGGCGAGTGCTCTTAGTTGACTTTGACCAATTTTGACGTATAATAAGCTTAGTTCGAATCTTACAAAAAGTAAGCCGGACGTATTCTTTTTGATTTATTCAAAAAAAGACTATAATAAAAAAGTGAGAGCTGAAATCCTTCAGTGATCTATATTATTTAGGAGGTTTGTAAATTATGGCAAAAGAACATTACGACAGAAGTAAACCACACGTTAACATTGGTACAATTGGACACGTTGACCATGGGAAAACTACTTTAACTGCTGCGATCACTACAGTATTAGGCAAAAAAGGCCTAGCAAATCCTCAAGACTATGCTAGTATTGATGCAGCTCCAGAAGAACGTGAACGTGGGATTACGATCAATACCGCACACGTAGAATATGAAACGGAAAAACGCCACTATGCGCATATCGATGCACCAGGACACGCGGACTATGTGAAAAACATGATTACAGGGGCAGCACAAATGGATGGTGCCATCTTAGTCGTTTCTGCCACTGATGGTCCGATGCCTCAAACACGTGAACACATTTTGTTGTCACGTCAAGTTGGTGTAAAATACCTAATTGTTTTCTTGAACAAAGTAGATTTAGTCGATGATGAAGAATTGATCGATTTGGTAGAAATGGAAGTTCGCGAGTTATTGAGCGAATATGGTTTCCCAGGCGATGATACTCCTGTGATCAAAGGTTCCGCATTAAAAGCATTGCAAGGCGATCCAGATGCTGAAGCTGCTATTATGGAACTGATGGATACAGTGGATGAATATATCCCAACACCAGAACGTGATACAGATAAACCATTACTATTACCAGTGGAAGATGTTTTCTCCATTACAGGACGAGGAACTGTTGCCTCAGGTCGTATTGACCGCGGTGCTGTTCGTGTCGGTGATGAAGTAGAGATCGTAGGGATCAAACCTGAAACACAAAAAGCAGTTGTCACAGGTGTAGAAATGTTCCGTAAAACGTTAGATTACGGGGAAGCTGGGGATAACGTAGGCGTACTGTTACGTGGTATCCAACGTGACGATATCGAACGTGGACAAGTACTTGCTAAACCAGGTTCCATTACTCCACATACAAAATTCAAAGCTGAAGTGTACGTGTTGACAAAAGAAGAAGGTGGACGTCATACACCATTCTTTAACAACTACCGCCCACAATTCTACTTCCGTACAACTGACGTTACTGGAACAATCACGTTACCAGAAGATACAGAAATGGTCATGCCTGGTGACAATGTGACGATTGATGTTGACTTGATCCACCCAATCGCTGTTGAAAACGGAACGACCTTCTCAATTCGTGAAGGTGGCCGTACAGTAGGTTCAGGTATCGTTACAGAAATCGAAGCATAAGAAACGTGATTCGAATATTTTGGTAATGAAAAATGTTTAAAATGAAAAAGCGGACAAAACAGAAATCCTGTTTTGTCCGCTTTTTTTGTTCTTCAATTGTACAATAAGAGATGGCAGGAGCCGTACCTCACGCTTTGGTTCAGTCTCTTTTATTTATACTGTGAGTGTTTCCTTACTAATGCACAGTTTTTAGTACTTTCTTCGTATCCATTTTTTCAAACCACTTATTCTACCTTGTGTCTGCTCAACTGGCGCATTATCAATAATCAGCAAAGCAATCATAACGTATGCAATCCAACTATCTCGCGAATATAGGGTGTAGCGTGAGACCCAGTTCGTAGCGTACTTGCTTTTGTATTCTCTTAATCCATGGAAAGAATAAAAATGAGAGCCAAACTCGTAAACCAAGTAAGCAATTCTTTCCTGTAAAAAACTCTTTCTGGAAGTTCCAACATTTGAAAGAGGTGCCATCCCTAAATTGAACCATTGGATATGTTCTTCTTTCATATAAGAAAACAAATGCAGGAACAAGAAATCCATACTGCCGGAAGGGGCTTTTTCGGGATCATATCGCATCAAATCGATCGTTCCTACTTTGTTGTTCGTGTAAGTAGGCATGATCGTCGCAAAAGCGACAATTTCTTCTTGAGTATTTTTGACTACAGCAATAGGCGCTCTTTGTAAATAATCTTCAGAGAAAAAGCCTAAAGAAAAACCTTTTTCTTTTCGAGAACCCAACCAATTATCAGAAATATTTTTGAAAATACTCATTTGCTCAGCAGAAAACGGCGGTTGTAAGACATCAAATGTAAATCCTTCTCGTTCAATCCGGTTCAAGACAGCCCGAGTGCCCTTCATTTTTTTCCCTGATGTTGTAAAACTATTCAGATCTACATAAGCTTCTTCCCCCATTTTAATGAAGTCATAGCCGAATTCATGCAAAATCATAACGATTTCTTCGCTTGTTTCGTAGAAAACAGGTAAATAGCATAATCGGTCTGTCTCTTCGATGAAAGCTTCAATTGCTTCTGGAAAATCTTCTTTCTTACCAGAAGGATCGCCCATTACGATGCATTTATTATTGAAGCAAGCGAATTGGAGAAGCACAGTTGGTTCACCGTCTTTTTCGTAGGCAAACATCCGCTTGTCTTTTAAGAAGATCAATTGACTGTCGGAGTTTCCTCCATAAGTTGTGAGGATCTTCAGTGCCTTTTCTTCATTAAAGGCTTCGCCAATCTGTTTCTTTTCTCCTTGAAGAAAATGGACAAATAGAACGATCATGAAACTAACGGCGATAATGGCCAACAACCCTGAAAACCAAATCTTTTCAGAAGGGAATAAGAAAAAGGAAATAAAATGGTGACGCCGATGTGGAAAATCAGGCAGATTGTATACACCAATAACAATATAAAGCAATGTCAATGCACCGATAATGATTCCGTCGATCGTACGCCATTCCCATGAGTAGATGAGTTGTTCCCGAAACAGTTCGTTTTTGGACGCAAGAATGATCATAAGCAGAATAGACAAGAAAATCACCGGTGTGAAGCTAAAATCGCTTAATAAAACATAAAACAAAGCGAGTGCGATCAAGAAAATTGTAGGCAGATAGGCTCGTTTTACGCGTGCAGCGATCCCTCTCCCCATAACAATCAAAAGAAATCCTAATAATATACTAGGAAATTGGATAATAAAATGGAATTTCAATGGGTTCAAACTATGAAGCCAGCGAAACTCTGTAAAAGCTTGCGGAATAGTGGCAGAAAGTACCAACATGATTCCAGAAAAGTATAAGAGGACAACCACGATTTTATGCGCGATTTCTGTTGCTAACTGCTTAGGGATCCCTGAATAACGCTGATCAAAAGTGGAACCGATATTTTTGAAGAAAAAGACGATTCCAATCAAAAACGGAATGATGTAGTAGAACAGACGATAAAGCAAGATCCACACAACGACTGTTTCTCTTGGCACACCAATAGCAGATAATCCGATAATCATCATCACATCGAAACTACCGATCTCGCCAGGAATCATAGACACGATCCCTATCACTGAAGCAGCAATGAATAACGGAATCGTTTGCCACAGATCGATTCGGATTTCCATTAGGTAACCAACAGAAAGGAAACTGAACAGGACACCGGACCATTCCAATAATGAAACAAGCAAGAGCTGTCCTTGCGTTTTAAGTGAGGTACCACCAAGGAATCCTTTCTTTTTGAAAGTAGTGAATAAAAAGACAACAGGGAAATACAGACCGCCGCCAATCAGCCATATCCAATATTGCTTCAAGAAAGGAGCAACTGGCGTGAAGACTACAAGTAAAAAAGAAAGCAGACTGTAAATAGAAAGTCCAGCCATCAAAAACAAGAAAACTTTCGATAATGCTTGGATCACGTTTCTGCTCTCTTTTTTTTGTCCATATAGTTCAGAGCGAAGCCCCACACTAACAAACCCGCCGAAACCGGCAATATTGTTGATTGTATTGATCAGCCAGCTTGTCTCAAACAAGTAACGAGGATTCTGCTTTTGTTCAAGCATCCGATTCAAAATAATATCATAACCAATCATAGGTAACACAGAGACAAGACCAATCAACAGCATAAGTCCGCTTTTCCAAATAGGTATAGTGGCAAACGTTTCTCCTAATTGCTGGATAGATAGAGTTTTACCGATGGACATCAATTCACCGACAATAATGACAATGACAGAAATCAAAAAGATTGTTTTGAACAGTCCTAGATGGTTTTTCAGCCATTGTATGGTAGTTTTTAACAAATAAATCACCTTCTATTCCTAATAATTATGTTTCAGAAAGAAATTGAAGAACTTCTCGGTTGAAGCGTTCAGGATCTTTTCTAGCTAATTCATGTCCTTGTTCTTTTACAAGTACAAAAGAAGCTTTTGGTATAGTTTTAGCTATATACAGAGAATGTTTCAGTTTGATTACATCTTTTTTTCCTACAATAATCAAAGTTGGGGAGTTGATTTTTTTTAAATCATTTTCTGTAAGGCCGATATCATGCAGCAATAGTTTGATAACTAGCAGATTTTTACGAAGGCTTGGGCGAAATAAAGAGAGCAACCATACCCATGCATAATGAAAATTGCTGATGACTCTGGCAGAAAAACGAACGCCTTTAACTAGCGTGTTTCCAGAATTTAAAATCAGTCGATGAACTTTTTGAGGAAAGCTGCTGGCAAATACCAATGCCAGATTTGCGCCATCACTAAATCCAAGAAAATCTGCCTGATTGATTTTTTCTAGCAACATAATCGTATTCAGATCCTCAGCCATCAAATGAAAATTCAATATAGATGCTTCATTTGTTGAACGGCCATGTCCTCGGCTGTCTACTAGATAAACAGTATAGTAGCGTTCAAGTACAGGAACCTGTTCTGAAAAAAAGCGGCCGCTGCCATCATTGCCATGCAGTAAAAAGAGTGGGAAGCCTTGACCACTCTTTTCATAATAAATTTCGCTCCCATCTGACATTTTTGCATATTTCTTTTCTTTTTTCACATAATCACCTACTGTGTAAAGTATAACGATTATAACAGTCATTGGGCAATTGTTTTTACTGAAAAACAACGATCATTTTCGTAAGATGATAAAAAACACAGGAAAATTCATTTTTTCTTAAGGTGTACACAGAATTTAAGGAAGAAATAGCCAAGAAGATAAAGAAATAGTAAGATAAAAAAGATGTCAAAATAACTAGGTGATGAAATGAAGCGAAAACGATTATCTATTATCCGTATTCTTTTTTACATGATCCTTCTAACGGTCATTGGTGCGGTGTTGCTTTTAGGAGGAAGAACTTATCGCTCGGTAAAACGGGTGGAAAGCTATCAAATAGAAATAACGACAGCTGCAAAAAATTATCATATGGAAGCATACGAAAAATTGATCAAGGCAATAATCTTGACCGAATCAAAAGGAAAAGGCACAGATCTCATGCAGAGTTCAGAGAGTTTGCATGGAGAAGCCGATGTCATTGATAGTCCAGCTGACAGTATTGATCAAGGGGTCAAATATTTGGCGGAGATGATAATGGAAGCAAAAAAACAAGGATGTGATCTGTGGACCGCTGTCCAAGCGTATAATTTTGGGAAAGATTATATTGCCTATGTAAAAAATCATGGCGGAGAAAACACAGTAGAACTAGCAGAAGCGTATTCTAAAGATGTGTTAAGCCCACTTTTAGGAAATGAAGAAGGAAAACAGTACCGATATTGGCGAATCCAGTCCTTGCTTTACAACGGCGGCTATCTCTATCATAATGGAGGTAACATGTTTTATCCTGATATTGTCAAAATGAATGAAAAAATAATAGAGACTTACGAAAAAGTCTTTAAATAAATTAGTAGGAAATATCCAAACATAATAAAATGAGTTGAAAGAAGGAGTGCGCAAATAGTGGAAAAAAGGCAAAAAATGGAAAATCAAAAAGTGGGGTACACAACCAAAGATTGGATGTTGCGGTTTGTGAAGGGAATGTTTATCGGTTCAGGATTTATCTTGCCGGGGGTCAGCGGTGGTGCCTTAGCAGCTGTTTTTGGCATGTATGAGCGACTGATTTCTTTTCTAGCCCATATCACAAAAAATTTCAAAGAAAACGTTTTGTTTTTCCTGCCTCTAGGTCTAGGCGGAGTGACAGGCATCTTTTTACTTTCTTTTTTAGTCAGTTTTTTATTAGGGGCGTATGAAACAACAATATTGTGGTTTTTTGTTGGGTGTATCGTCGGAACTGTTCCTGCGTTATGGAAAGAAGCAGGAAAAAAAGGACGAGATACTTCTGATGTAATCATCATGGTTGTTACTTTTGTTCTGGCTTATTTGTTTTTATTATACGGTGCTCGATTATTTGATGGACAAGTCGATCAGAATTTTGGGACTTGGCTGATCGCCGGCGGATTGATTGGTTTAGGTATGATTGTCCCAGGATTGAGTCCTTCTAATTTTTTGGTATATATGGGATTGTACAAAGCGATGGCTGACGGATTTAAAGAAGTTCGGTTTGAAGTCATCTTGCCGATCGGAATTGGTGGGGTTCTTTGTGTCCTTGGCTTGTCAAAAATCATGGATTATATTTTCTCAAAAGCATACAGTAAGCTATTCCATTTTATTTTAGGCGTCGTTTTTGCTTCAACGATTATGATCATCCCTACTGATTACGCGGGATTGGGAGTCGTTGGAGTGCTAGCTTGTCCTGTTCTTTTTGTAGCTGGTACAGCACTAGGATGGTGGATGAGCCGTTTGGAAGAACAATATAAGTAAAGATAGTTCGATAATAAAAAAACAACACACGGGTGATTCATACAAAAAAGGTCAGCATCTTTTTCGTAAGAATCATTCGTGTGTTTTTCTATAAATTTTATAAAAACAAGTTGTTTTTAATCTTGGAACACGCTAGACTTAAACACGTGATTATTTTTGAAAGTTGGCGGAAAATGGAGAAAAAGAAAATGAATGGACTTACACAGCAAGAAGTAGTTCAGAAAATGGCTTCTGGCCAGCAAAATGACTACCAGGAAGATGCATCAAAAAGTACAAAGCAAATATTCAGCGATAATATATTGACGTTATTCAATTTTCTGAACTTCGGTATCGGGATTTGCCTGTTATTTGTAGGTGCTTATTCCAACATGGCGTATTTAGCAATTATTATCGTAAATATCGTTATTGGAATTTATCAAGAAATACATGCAAGAAATCTTGTACGGAAATTATCGATTGTTTCCCAATCAGAAGTACTAGTGATTCGGGACGGTAAAGAACAATCGATTTCTACTAAAGAGCTGGTATTAGGAGATTTGGTAAAAATCGGAGCAGGAGAACAGATACCAGCCGATTTGCAGGTCATATCAGGACGGGCAGAAGCAAATGAAGCTCTTTTGACAGGTGAATCTGACTTGATTGTCAAAGAAGCTGGAGCTGAATTGCTTTCTGGGAGCTTTTTGACAAGTGGTTCTGTCATGGCTGAAGTCATCCGAGTAGGGGCAGATAATTATGCTGTCCGCTTGACTAGCGAGGCAAAAACCCACAAAGCTATTCATTCTGAACTTGTAGATTCGATTCGTAAAGTATCCAAGTTCACTAGTTTCGTGATTATTCCTTTAGGGATCGTACTATTTTTGGAGGCACTGTTCATTCGCGATGCTTCTATCAAGATTTCAGTTATTGCCTCTGCAGCAGCTTTGTTAGGGATGCTTCCAAAGGGATTAGTATTGCTGATAAGTATTGCGTTAACGACAGGTGTAACAAAACTGGCAAAAAAACGGATTCTTGTTCAAGACATGTATTCCATTGAAACACTTGCTCACGTCGATACATTATGTTTGGATAAAACAGGAACCATTACTGAAGGGAAAATGAGTATCCAGCGTGTAGAAGCATTACATCCGCTGTATGAAAAAGCTATTCCAGAAATTATGGGAACGTATCTTGCAGAAAGCAGTGATAACAACATCACCATGCGGGCGATGAGAGAGTATTTTGAGCTTTCTAATCGTTATGATGTAACAAACAAAGTCGCATTTTCTTCTGATCGCAAATGGGGTGCGATGGAGTTTCCAGAATTAGGAGTCGTATACGTAGGAGCACCTGAACGCTTGGTGGAAGAAGATCGGCTGCCAGATAGTCTAAAAACAGCTCAAGCGAATGGCTATCGCGTCCTTATGTTGGGGATTGCTCCAAATCAGCAATTAAACGAAGAAAACCCCGCGTTTGTTGAGCCAGTTGCTCTGTTTGAAATCGATGATCCAATCCGAAAAAATGCGCCAGAAACACTAGCTTATCTTCATGAGGAAGGCGTTGACCTGAAAGTAATCTCTGGAGATAATCCATTTACTGTCTCCAATATTGCTAGACGTGCAGGATTACCGAATTATGATGCGTATATCGATCTTTCTCAGATTACTGAAGAATCGGACGTGCGAGAAGCCGCACATCAATATACAGTTTTCGGTCGAGTGAGTCCTCAGCAAAAGAAATTACTGGTAAATGAATTGAAAGATAGCGGCAGAACGGTTGCGATGACAGGTGACGGCGTGAATGATGTTTTGGCATTAAGAGAAGCAGATTGCAGTATCGCCATGGCAGAAGGTGACGGAGCGACACGTCAAATTGCTAATCTGGTATTGTTGGACTCTGATTTTACGACATTGCCAGAAGTCCTGTTTGAAGGACGTCGAGTAGTCAACAATGTGACGAAAGTCTCAGGTATCTTTTTCATCAAAACGATTTATTCTTTTATTTTATCGATTATCTGTGCCGTTACAGCTATTGGATTTCCATTTATCCCTATTCAGATCACGCTGATTGATTTGGCGATTGAAGGGTATCCTTCCTTCTTTTTATCATTTGAACAAGATAAACGCAAAATCACTTACCGTTACTTGCCTACTGCACTTATCAACGCTTTGCCGAATGCCTTGCTTGTAGTAGTGAATATCATAGCAGTGTATCTACTTGGAAAAACGTTCGCGTGGGGAAGTAGTGAAACCACTACGTTGATGTATTACTTGCTAATTGGAATCAGCTGCATGGCAGTTGTAAAAGCTTGTTATCCTTTCAACCCATTGCGAATATTCTTAGCAGTAACGACAATCGTAGGGATATATGTAGCTGCGATGCTGTTCCACGGAATTTTGGAAGTAAACTTAGGTTTAGGAGAAACCATAGGATACTTCGTTATGTTCATGATCATAAATATTGTCCTTCGATTATTGTACTGGAAGGCCGATATTCAAAATCAGCTACTGAAAAGAGTAGCAAATTGATGCTTAATTAAATAGAAATGTGTTATACTTGAAAAAGAATTGAAATATGATACAATCAAACATGTATAATTGTGTCCTTTAAAATCGCACTGATTTCAGTTAGTGCGATTTTTTACCGGTTATTCTCCTGAAATATCTTTTGTTAAAACGAAAAGATATCAATAAAGCAGGGGGTGGAAAAATGGCTCAACGGATTCCTCAAGAAGTTATCGAAACGGTACGCAGTCAAACGAATATCGTTGAGGTGATTGGACAATATGTCCAATTGAAAAAGTCTGGTAAAAACTACTTAGGGCTGTGTCCTTTTCATGAAGAACGCACACCATCCTTCTCTGTTGCAGAAGACAAGCAGATCTTTCATTGCTTTGGTTGCGGTAAGGGCGGAAACGTGTTTACTTTTCTTCAAGAACTAGAAGGACTGAGTTTTCCAGAAGCAGTGATAAAAGTAGCAGATTTCGAACAGATTCCGTTGGAAGATCAATGGCGTCAGCGAACGGTAGCTGTACAAAATCCTGAATCTGCTACAGGAAAATTGATTGCTGCTCATGAAAAAGCAGCGGAAATCTATCATCACATGCTGTTGCATACAAAAGCGGGACAGCCAGCCCTAGAATATTTGCAAAGTCGTGGGTTGTCTTTAGAATTGATTGAAGAATTCAATATCGGTTTTGCACCTAATGAACGCTCATTCCTTCAGCAAGTCTTCAAGAATGAATCATTCTCAAATGAATTATTAGAACGTTCTGGATTGTTTGTCACACATGATGATGGCCGTATGTCGGACCGTTTTTACCAAAGGGTGATGTTTCCCCTTCGTAATCCTCAAGGCCAGACAATCGGGTTTTCAGGACGCTGGCTTGCACCTGAAAAAGGGCAGGAAAAAGATCAGCCCAAATATTTGAACAGTCCGGAAACAGAATTGTTCAATAAAAGACAAGTTTTATTTAATCTTGATAAAGCAAGAAGCGATATCCGAAAAAATGGAGAAATCTTGTTGTTCGAAGGTTTTATGGATGTGATTGCTGCATGGCAGGCTGGTATCAAAACTGGATTAGCTTCCATGGGAACAAGTCTGACAGCTCAACAGATCCAGCAAATGGAAAAACTGACGAAAGAACTGGTTTTTTGTTATGACGGAGATAACGCAGGTTTTGAAGCAACCAATCGAGGGATTGAATTGCTTCGGCAAAATAGTCGCTTAGGACTTTCGGTCGTAGTCGTTCCAGAAAAGCTTGATCCTGATGAATATCTCCGTAAGTATGGGGAAGCATCTTTTCAAGAATTAGTGGCTCACGGGCGTGAAACAGTTTTTACTTTTAAATCACGTTATTTGAAACAAGGGAAAAATTTAGAGAATGAAAAAGACAAAATCGAGTACCTTGAAGATTTATTAGTTGAACTTAGCCGAGTCGTTTCACCAATTGAACAAGATATGTATTTATCGCAGCTGTCCACAGAGTTTCAGGTCAGCAGAGAGACGATACAAAAACAATTGCGTGAGCTCCGAAGAACAAATCAGCAAAATCGTCAAGAACCTCAGGAAAACCAACATGCGCAGACCAAGAGACAAGAAACTGTACGGAAGAAGAGACCGTTGACGCAGGTAGAAAAGGCAGAGCAGATTCTGTTGTACCGCGCATTTAAAGAAGTTTCTGTCCGCAATATTTTAAAAGAACGAGAATTTCAGTTTATCCACGACGCATATGCAGAAGTTTATTTTTTATTCGATGCATATGTCTCACAACATTATGAATTCAACCTTGCAGAGTTTTTAGACTTTTTGCAAGATGAAAATTTAAGGCGGTTGGTGGTGGAAATCGAATATTTACCGGTGGCAGAAGAAAGTTCGCCACGGGAAATCCAAGACTTGCTAGATGTGATCAGCAAATCTGGCTTAGCTGATGAAATAACATTAAAAAAACAAATGCAGCAAGAAGCCAGACGTACTGGGAACAAACAGCTTGAGCTTGAATTGACGATCGAAATCATCAATTTAACGAAACAGTTAAAACAAGCCAAATAGCTACTCAAGGGGGGCCTTCTTTTATGGCAAATGGAACAGATAAAAAAAAGTATGAAGCAGCAGTAGCAGCTTTCATCAAAGAAAACAAACCCAAACGACAAGTTGTATATGATGATTTATCCAATCAGCTTGCTACACCATTCACTTTGAATGCAGATGAAATGGACAAATTGATCCAAAAGATTGAAGACGCAGGTATCAGTGTGGTGGATGAAAATGGTGATCCATCAATTCACAGCTTGAAAAGTGCTGAGAAAAAAGCTGAACAGGCAAAAACAGAAGATCTATCTGCGCCAACCGGTGTAAAAATCAATGACCCGGTTCGTATGTATCTGAAAGAAATTGGCCGTGTCTCCCTTTTAACTGCGGAAGAAGAAGTAGCGTTAGCATTGAAAATCGAAGAAGGCGACCAAGAAGCAAAACAGCGTTTAGCAGAAGCAAACCTTCGTTTAGTAGTAAGTATCGCTAAACGTTATGTAGGGCGAGGCATGCAGTTCCTTGACTTGATCCAAGAAGGAAATATGGGGCTGATGAAGGCAGTTGAAAAATTCGATTATCGCAAAGGATTCAAGTTTTCTACTTATGCTACATGGTGGATTCGTCAAGCAATTACTCGTGCAATCGCCGACCAAGCACGTACGATCCGTATTCCAGTTCACATGGTAGAAACAATCAATAAATTGATTCGTATCCAGCGTCAATTGTTGCAAGACCTTGGAAGAGAACCTACGCCGGAAGAAATCGGTGCAGAAATGGACCTTCCGACAGAAAAAGTCCGCGAAATCTTGAAAATCGCGCAGGAACCTGTTTCTCTTGAAACGCCAATCGGTGAAGAAGATGATTCTCATTTAGGTGATTTCATCGAAGACCAAGAAGCAACAAGTCCAGCAGAACACGCAGCATATGAACTACTAAAAGAACAATTGGAAGATGTACTAGATACATTGACTGATCGGGAAGAGAATGTCCTTCGCTTACGTTTTGGTCTAGACGATGGACGTACGAGAACACTGGAAGAAGTAGGAAAAGTATTTGGTGTTACTCGGGAACGTATTCGTCAGATCGAGGCTAAAGCGTTGAGAAAATTACGCCATCCTTCTCGTTCAAAACAATTAAAAGACTTCTTAGAATAAGCATGAACTATTGACCAGAAGAGAAATCAGTAAAATGGTTTGGTTTATTTTAAAAGAAAAAAAGCTTGGGACTACGCGGTCTCAAGCTTTTTTTTCTATAGGAAGAAAATTTATTCATTATTTTTAAGTAAATCCTAAAAATAAGCTATTGGCGTGACGTATAGAATATGATAGATTAAATGGTAGCGTAAACCTAGTAAAGGAGCCGATCGCTAAGTGATAAAAAAATGTCCAAATTGCGGATCGAAAAAAATGGATGAGAACAATATCTGTCCAGACTGCGGTCATCAACTAACTGCAGAAGATCAGCAAACAAAAGAAACAATCGAAGAAATAAATGCAGATGAAACTATGCAGGATAAATCAACTGAAGACGTAGTCTTTCCTGATACAGAATTAAACGATCCAATCGAATGGTCGGAATTGAAAGACCTACCTCTCGAATCCGTGATGGAATTATTCGAAAAAACAGAACCAGAAGACGATGTATCATCTACTCACGATAAAGTAGCCAATAAAGAAAAAAGGGAACAGAAGAAAGCGACTGTTCGTGAGACTTCGGAAAAATCAGGAAAGAATCAAGAAGAAACCCTTGAATCAAAACAAAAAAGAAGAGTAGCTGAACTAAAAGAAATCGTCGATAATGAGGAAGAAAATTCGATACTATCCGCCTATATCAAAGCACATCGTGAAGATACAAAGGAAGAGCACGCGGAAGAGCTGCTCAAAATGATCAGTGAAAAAATTGCACAGGAAAACAAAGTAGAACCAGAACATGAAGCTGAAAAAGACATTATTGGAGTAAACGCTACAGGTAAAGAATCAGTAAAAACGAATGATCTAAAAACGGATATCCCGGAAAAAACTGAAACATTGTCTGAAAAACAATCAGAAAATGAGAAATCGAATGGATTGCCGGAAGCAGATAAAAAAGAAATGCTCGAAAAAGCAGATAAGAAGGCAACAGAGTCAGATGGAATAAATAATGAAGCCGATGCTGAAAGTCAATCTGCAAGTGAAGATAGCACTGCTCTTGAAGCTAAAATAGAAAAAGAAGAGAACCAGCCTGAGCTGATTGAAGCAGAAACAGAACCAATAACAATCGTGCCAAATACTGAAAAAACGCCTCAAGAATCAAACCCAGAAAAAAAAGATCTAGATAAGACACAAAAGAAAAAATCAAAAAAAGTGCCTTATCTCGCTTTAGCAGCAGTTCTTCTACTAGGTGGGGGAGGCTGGGCTTATTATGACCATCATCAAAAAGTAGAAGCCGAAGTAGCAGCAGAAGCAAAAAGACAGCAACAAATGGAAGACCTTCATGGGAAACTTGCTGCCTTTTATACAGATGATCACCATCAATTTATTCGTGCAGATATGATTCATCAAGATCTATCGAAACTAAAAAATGATTTATCAAGTCTTAAGAATGAAAAAGGATATTCAGAGTTAGAAACAACTTATCAAGATATCCAATCTAAGATCCAAGATATCCAGAAAGTGAATGAATGGTTCGTAGCACCTGTGATCGTCGATGATCATCTAGCAGATGACATCAAGTTGAAAGCAGATAAAGAGATACAAACAATCGAAACGGATAACACAGATTTTGGAAAATTGATTCAACAAGCACAAACAGAAGCTAAAAATCAATATGCTGAATTGCAAACAGCTAAAGAAAAAACAGCTATAGTCTTTAAAGACGGAAAAGTAGTGGGTTCAGCGACACGCGACCAATACAAGACGGCAAAAGAAGCAGTAGAAAAGGTGAAAAATACAGATCTATCTGCTCAGTTGAATGAACAATTGAAACAAGTAGATAAGATGCTCACTGATAAAGAGAAAAAAGCAGAAGAGGAAAAGAAAAAAGCAGAAGAAGCAAAAAAAGCAGCTGAAGAACAAGCAAAACAAGCCGCTCAAGCCGCTCAACAAGCTGCGGTCGCACAAGCAGCACAGCAAGAAGCGGCATCCTCGACTCCTTCCTCTTCAAACTCAGCGAATCAGCCAATCAAATCTGCCAGAGCAAGTGATATTGCCGATGCATCTAATTCAGCATGGACGTGGGCACCAGGTGTCCAAAGCAAAGTGATTGCTACATGTATCCAACGTGGATATATCGTTGAAGGAGGATACAGATTAGAAAAAGCCAGAATCGAAAATGGGGAAGGTTATTACAATCTATATGCCACTTCAACAAAATCTGCATTGATGAAAGGCATTGGAGAAAGTGCTTTGCCATTTTATATCGTGACGATCAACTGTAAAACTGGGTGGTTCGGAGGAAATGGGAGCAATTAGTTTTAGCTAAACGAAAGAGGTTGTGAGCTTGCCGTTTAACACCGTTTATTCGAAAAAGGGGAGTATGACACAACTGTTGTCATACTCCTTTTTTCACCTTTCCAAACCAAGGCTCAGCTATTCAAGTAGATAACATTATGTTATGATAGCAAAGAAATGTATTAAGAAAACCTTTCACTATAGAGGGAGAAAAAAATGAACGATTTATTAGCAACTATATTTACAGGTATTATTATTGATGAAAATGAAAAAAATTACTTTGTCCAAAAAAATGGGCAAACCTTTGGCTTAAGCAAATCAGAAGGCGAGCACAAAATCGGTGAGGTAGTGGAAGGATTCGGCTACCAAAATCAAAAACATGAAAACCGGATCACTACACAAATTCCAAAAAGTCGCATCGGTCACTATGCATTTGGGATCGTTACTGCAACACGAAAAGATTTAGGCGCATTTGTCGATATCGGTCTTCCAGATAAAGACTTTGTCGTATCTCTTGATGAATTACCGACCATGACAGAGCTGTGGCCTAAAAAGGGAGATCGTTTGATGATTTCCCTTAGAGTTGATGCAAAGGACCGTGTTTGGGGTAGCTTAGCAGACGAAAAAATATTCAAATCTTTAAGCAAGTATGGAACAGAAGAAATGAAAAACAAAGATGTGATAGGAACAGCCTACCGTTTGAAATTAACAGGTACGTATGTTTTGACTGAAGATTTCTATCTTGGGTTTATTCATCCTTCTGAACGATATAACGAACCTCGACTAGGTGAGCAGGTAAAAGGGCGTGTGATTGGTGTCCGACCAGATGGTGTACTGAATCTTTCATTGAAACCAAGAGCGTATGAAGCAATATCAGATGATGCACAAATGATTTTAACCATTTTAGAACGTTCTGCAGATCAGCAAATCAACTTTACAGATAAATCAGATCCAGAAGACATCATGAAAGCTTTCGGCATCAGCAAAGGTGCTTTTAAGCGAGCATTAGGCAATCTTTTGAAACAAGGACTGATTAAACAAGAAAACGGTGTGACAAAATTAGTCAAAAAATCTAATTGAGAATCCCTTGCATGTTTTTCTTAACTAGCTTATAATAATTTTAATTAACACAGTGTTATTGTTTTTCTAAATTGTAATTATTATAAATTGTTGGGGTTGAGTAAATGGTCATGAATGCTATTTCGGCGATGAAAAAAACAAAACAGCAGCTACATGAATCGGGGTTCAAGCTGACACCGCAAAGAGAAGCTACCCTGCTTGTGCTTTTGGAGAATGAGAAAGAGCATTTGTCTGCAGAAGAGATCTTCTTTTTAGTGAAAAAAAAGAGTCCAGAAATTGGACTTGCTACTGTTTATCGAACCCTTGAAATCTTGACAGAATTAAAAATTGTCGATAAAGTAAGTTTTAATGATGGATTAGCCCGTTATGATTTGAGAAAAGAAGGCGCCAAACATTTCCATCATCATTTACTATGCTTGAACTGCGGCACGATCGAGGAAGTAGAAGAGGATCTTTTACTTGAAGTGGAGCAAGTAGTAGAAGAACGTTATCATTTTTTAGTAAAAGATCATCGGCTGACGTTCCATGGAATCTGTCAGGAATGTTATGAAAAAGAAAAAAGAAACCAGTCCGTCTGAGTGTCTAGACGGCTTTTTCTTTGCTCAGATTATGGAAAAAGACTATCAGAATGAAGCGGTATCTGATATGATAGAGAGGCATGAGGGGGATTATTATGAAAGAGCAAATCAACGATTATCTCCACTACTTGAATATTGAACGGGGATTATCCGCCAATACACGTCAAAGCTATGAACTTGATTTGGAACAATACTTGCATTTTCTAGAAGAGCAGAAAGTTGCTTCATGGCAAGATGTCGATCGTTTTTTAGTCATCCGTTTTCTGGAAAAACTGCATGAAGAAAAAAAAGCGACAGCAACCGTTACGCGGATGATCTCAAGCCTCAGAAGATTCCATCAGTTTTTACGACAAGAGCGTATCACGGATCATGATCCAATGCAGCATATCGATACGCCAAAGAAAGCGCAGAAATTACCAAGTACATTGACGCTGGCAGAAGTAGAAAAGCTGATTGAAGCACCTGATACGACAAAAACGTTAGGAATAAGAGATCGTGCAATCTTAGAAGTCATGTATGCTACTGGGATGCGCGTCAGTGAATTGATTGGATTGAAATTGGGAGATCTTCATCTTTCTCTTGGACTGGTACAGACAGTCGGTAAAGGAGATAAAGAGCGGATTATTCCTTTAGGTGATTATGCGATCCAATGGCTGGAACGCTACTTAGACGAAGCACGTCCGTTACTTGTAAAGGACGCATCTGAAATGCATGTATTTGTCAATAATCATGGAAAAGGTCTTTCCCGGCAAGGAATCTGGAAAAATCTGAAACAGCTAGTAAGAGAGGCTGGGATTTACAAAGAAGTAACGCCGCATACGCTGCGGCACAGCTTCGCCACCCACTTGCTAGAAAACGGAGCAGATTTGCGGACAGTACAGGAATTGTTAGGTCACGCGGATATCTCTACGACACAGATTTATACACATATCACGAAAAAAAGGATGACAGATGTTTATAAGCAGCATTTTCCAAGGGCTTAGTCATAGGAAGGTGAGAAGATGTTAACACATTACCGAAAAGAAAACCGTAAAATTGCTATGGGACTGTTGAGTTTCCATAAGAAGCTGACAGGTAAGTCTTCTTTGTTGAAGGAGATAGATACGTACGAATCTGAAGATGATTATGAACTTTTTTTCTTTACGCCGGAAGGTTCGACCAACATTCAAGGGATCATTGGTGTTTATTGGGCAACGAACGATCAGCTGATCATCCATGACATTTCTTTGAATCCATCTTATCGCGGTGAGAATATGGGCTTTCAAATGTTAGATGAATTACAAGAAAAGTATCCGGATGTCTCCATCCGTGCAACTGAAATCACAGAGCCTTATATTGGAAAGTGGCTAGCAAAGAAAAAGAAGAAAGAGTGAATGAGTTGACGGAGATCAATATTAAATTAGATGTATTCGAGGGACCTCTCGATCTGCTGCTTCATCTGATTCAGCAAATGGAAATCGATATATATGATATACCAATCGCTACGATCACAGAGCAATATATGAATTATATCCATACAATGAAAACACTAGAGCTAGCTGTTGCAGGAGAATACCTAGTGATGGCTGCTACATTGATGGCAATCAAAAGTAAGACGTTGCTCCCTATCCAAGAGTTTGTTACAGATGATGAAGAACTATGGGAAGAAGATCCTCGAGAAGAATTGGTCACTCAGCTTTTAGAATACCGTAAGTATAAGTATGCGGCTGAAAAATTAACAGAAAAAGCAGAGGAACGAAGTCTTTATTACACAAAAGACCCTATGAACATCGATGGATTGGCGGATGTTGAAAAACCGTTGAAGCGAGGACAAGTCAAAAAAATCGATCTGATCCGTGCCATGCAGAAAATTTTAGAACGTAAGAAATTTTCTAAAAAAATGGAAAAAACGATCACGCCCGATGATACAACGATCGAAGAACGAATGATCTTTATCGAAGAGCGTATAAAAAGAAATACGCATGGCTGTACCTTCGACTCTTTTTTTGAGTCGCCTTCCAAAAGTGAAGTTGTGACTACTTTTATGGCTTTGCTAGAGTTGATGAAAAAAGGACAGATTATTGCGCAACAAAAAGAAAATTATGAATCAATTATGCTTTATCCAGCAGTAGGAGATACCGAACATGACGAAATTAAGTGAACTTGAAGCCCTTCTTTTTATTGTTGGCGAGGAAGGAATCAGTAATGAAGAATTAAGCGGACTGTTGAATCTCAGTGAAGCAGAAGTCGCAAATTTAGTGAAAGAATTAAGAGACTCTTACGCTCAAAATCCGCATTCAGCTTTGCATATTTTTGAAACGGAAAGCCATTATGTATTAACGACTAAAAAAGAGCTAGCGCCATTGCTCAAGCGATATGCGCAAGGAACATCGAACACGTTATCTCAAGCCGCTGTCGAGACTTTAGCAATCATTGCCTATAAACAACCAATCACACGAGCTGAGATCGAGCAGATTCGAGGCGTTCAGGTTTCAGGAGCGGTACAGCGTCTGGCTGCTCATAAACTGATTGAAGAAAAAGGCAGAGTAGAAGGACCAGGTCGACCAATATTATATGGAACAACTGGTTACTTCTTGGATTATTTTGGGCTGAAATCATTAGAGGAACTGCCTGATACACAAGAAATGGAAATTTCACTTGAAGAAGATGTGTCACCAGATCTATTCTTTGATGGAATGAATAAAGGAGAACAATTGTAAATGGAGAGATTACAAAAAGTAATTGCCCACGCTGGCATCACTTCCCGTCGAAAAGCAGAAGAATTTATCCTTGCAGGACGTGTAAAAGTAAACGGACAAGTTGTAAGAGAATTAGGGATAAAAGTTGGAAAACATGACACTGTGGAAGTGGATGAAGTGCCAATTTATCAAGAAGAATACGGTTATTATTTATTGTATAAACCTAAAGGAGTCATTTCTGCTGTAGCAGATGACAAAGGAAGAAAAGTCGTTACGGACCTTCTGCCGATGGTAAAAGAACGAATTTACCCCGTGGGTCGACTGGATTACGATACTTCGGGCATCTTACTGCTGACAAATGATGGAGATTTTGCCCAGCGCCTGACACATCCAAAACATGAAGTGGATAAAGTTTATGTCGCAAAAGTAAAAGGGATTGCGACAAAATCGATGCTTGCACCTTTGGCAAAAGGAATAAAGATCGAAGGACGAAAAACGTCTCCAGCTAAATTCCAAATTTTATCAGTGGATCCTAAGACAAATCACAGTATCGTGGAATTGACGATCCACGAAGGACGGAATCATCAAGTGAAAAATATGCTTCAAGCAGTTGGGCTCCCTGTGCAAAAGTTGAAACGTGAAAAATACGGTGATTTGACATTACAAGGTCTACGCCCTGGGGATTATCGTGAACTGAACAAAAAAGAAGTCAGCAGCTTATTGAATCATTCAAAATAAACACTTACTTTTTATAAGTGTTAAATGTTGCGTTTTTTGAAGAGATATGTATAATGAACATGTAAACAAAAATTATATAAGGTTCGTCTTCAGGGGCAGGGTGAAATTCCCGACCGGTGGTTATAGTCCACGACCTATTTTGCAAAAAATAGCTGAATCGGTGAAATTCCGATACCGACAGTACAGTCTGGATAAAGAAGATAGGGCTTATTTGACGCACACTTGATCAAATAACTCTAACTCTATTTTCCCTGGAAAATAGAGTTTTTTCATTTGGAGAGAAACGTCAAAAAGTTCGCTGAAGAGGAGTCCTAACAGGAGGATTTCAAATGAAGAACACCCGTGTACAGAAAATGGTTGCAGTAGCGATGTTTGCTGCGATCGCATTAGTTTTACAGTATTTTGCTTTTCCGATCATGCCGGCTTTTAGTTTTTTGAAGATTGATTTTAGTGATATCCCGGTATTGATCAGTATGTTCTTATTCGGTCCAGCGGCCGGAGTAGCTACAGCGTTCTTGCGTTCAGTATTACATCTGCTGACTACAGGTTTTTCTCCAGATAACCTAGTGGGAGACACAGCTAGTTTCTTATCAACAACGATCTTTACCTTTCCGATTTATTACTTCTTTAGTGTAAAGAAACAGCATAAAGGAAGAAATAAATTTTTAGGTGTGATTACAGGAACGATTGCTCTGACTATTTTCATGAGTATCGCGAATTATTTCGTTATTACGCCTCTTTACTTAATGTTTTTAGGACTGAACGCGACACAGATGTTGGGGATGTCTTTAGCAAATTATGTATTGATTGGGATTGTTCCTTTCAACTTGATCAAAGGATTCATCGTGAGTGCTGTCTTTTTAGTGCTACATGCGCAACTTCTTCCATGGTTAAGTCGAAAACAACATCAGTTGGAACAACGTCATACAGCAGTTAAATAAATGTCAAAAAGATCAAGAAATTTCTTGATCTTTTTTTTTGGAAAAAAATACAATACATGCAATATTGTAAACGTTTTATTTGTTTGTTTTGAGTATTTTTTTTATTTATGCATAAAAATCAATCAGATTTTTTAGAATGTGAAATTCTTCTCCTTTCAAAAGACGGAAATGTTTGTTTATATAAAAAAGGAAACGCTACAATGAAAATGAAGAAAGCTTTAAAAACCTGAAAAAAGGAGGAGAAAATAGGAAAAAACGAACTTTTTGAACAAAAGTTTTATAAAATGCGTGTTATTATTTTTGTTCTGATACTCTTTTTGATAAAATAACATTAGAGCCAAAAATGATGTCTCTAACGGAAAAGAAAGGAAGAAGAAGATGGAACAAACAAAGAAGAAAAAATTTCAAATGCCTTCAGCGTATACGGTCTTATTCATTATTATTGCAGTAATCGCTGTACTTACTTGGTTTATACCAGCTGGGCACTATAGTGTAGACGATGCAGGCAACATTGTCGCTGGATCATATGAACGAGTACAACAAAATCCTCAAGGGCTGTGGGATATTTTCATGGCGCCAATCAATGGGATGCTAGGTGTACCAGCGGGGGAGCTAACTAAAGAAACACCTGCTGCAATCCCAATCTCTTTCTTCATTTTAGTTGTTGGTGGATTTTTAGGTATTATCAACAAAACAGGTGCACTAGATGCCGGAATCGCTTCAGTTGTGAAGAAATTCAAAGGAAAAGAAAAAATGCTTATTCCAGTATTGATGCTGTTATTTGCATTAGGCGGATCTACTTACGGAATGGCGGAAGAAACGATTCCGTTCTATGCTTTACTGATCCCAGTTATGATGGCAGTAGGCTTTGATACAGTGGTAGCAGTAGCCATCGTATTAGTAGGGTCTCAAGTAGGCTGTTTAGCTTCAACGGTCAATCCTTTCGCAACAGGCGTAGCTTCACAAGCTGTTGGGATTTCGATGGGTGAAGGTATTGGTCTTCGATTCTTGATGTTCGTTATTTTGTTAGCTATTTCTATTGTATATGTGTATCGCTATGCATCAAAAATCGAAAAAGATCCAACAAAATCATTAGTATACAATCAACGTAAAGAAGATATGAAACATTTCGATATCGAAGCAATCGGTCGCCAAGAAGTAATCACGAAAAAACAAAAACATGTAAATGTATTGTTCTTCATTACTTTTGGTATCATGATTATCAGTTTGATTCCTTGGACAACCTTGAATGCGAATTTCACAATTTTTGAATCATTGACAAACTGGTTAACCAATCTTCCGGTACTAGGAACTGTTTTAGGTAAAAGCATGCTTCCGCTAGGTGACTGGTACTTCCCAGAAATTACTATGTTGTTCTTAGTCATGTCAATCGTCGTAGCAATCACGTATGGTATGAAAGAATCTGAATTCGTCTCTGAATTTTTAGCTGGTGCTTCTGACTTGATTGGTGTAGCTATCGTAGTAGCTGTTGCTCGTGGTATCCAAGTGGTTATGAACAACGGGCTGATTACAGACACTATCTTACACTGGGGCGAACAAGGATTAAGTTCACTATCTTCAAGTGTATTCATCATCATTACATTTATTTTCTATATTCCTATGTCATTCTTGATTCCTTCAACTTCTGGCTTAGCTGCTGCAACAATGGGAATCATGGGACCTATGGGTGAATTTGCCGGTGTAGGGAAGGATTTAGTTATCACTGCTTATCAATCTGCGTCTGGCTTAGTAAACTTGATTACGCCAACATCTGCTATCGTAATGGGTGCTGTAGCGATTGCTCGTTTCGATGTTTCAGTATGGTGGAAATTTACTGGTAAATTAATTGCGATATTATTTGTAGCCATCTGTGTGATCCTAGGTGTAGCAGCAATGTTCTAAACCTAGACAAATACAGGTACAAGGTCTATCATAAGAGTGAAGAAACCGATATACGGCTATCGATAAGCACGTGGATAAGTCGATTGCTCCATTCAGTGAGTGTTTTTTCTTTCATCATTTGTTAAGAACATTCTGCTTGCTGATGGAGCAGGCTTAAAACGTCATTATTAGAGAAGAAGAGGTTGTGTCGGAGGCATTTGACATAACCCTTTTTAACATATTAGGAGGTTAAAATCATGAAACAATTTGTGACAGAACAACATCATGAACAAGCATTAGAATCATTGAGCGAATTGATCCGAATCCCTTCCGTACTAGATGAAGCAGATTCAGGGCAAGGACACCCCTTCGGTAAAAAAGTGATTGAAGCTTTGGACAAAGTATTGGAAATCAGTGAAAAGCTAGGATTTAGAACATTTAAAGATCCAGAAGGCTATTACGGTTATTCAGAGATTGGCTCAGGAGATGAATTATTCGGTATCTTGTGTCATATGGACGTTGTTCCGGCAGGCGACGAAAACAATTGGGAAACGAAACCATTCGATCCAACCGTAAAAGACGGCTGGTTAGTTGGTCGCGGCTCTCAAGATGACAAAGGTCCTTCCATTGCAGCAATGTATGCTGTAAAAGCTTTGATAGACGCTGGCGTGGAATTCAAAACACGTATTCGTTTTATCTTTGGTACAGATGAAGAAAATTTGTGGCGTTGTTTAGAAAAATATAACGAGAAAGAAGAAGGCATTACGCAAGGATTTGCGCCAGACGCTGAATTCCCTTTAATTTATGCGGAAAAAGGCTTACTACAAGCTTACTTGACAGGCCCTGGAACGAACGATTTTTCTGTAAAAGCTGGCGGAGCGCTGAATGTTGTTCCTGATGCAGCTCCTTATTCTGGTGAAAAGATTTCTGAAGTAAAAGAAGTATTGAAAAAACACGGATTTGATTTCGAAGAACAAGGCGAAGGAATCGTCGTTCTTGGTAAAAGTATCCACGCGAAAGATGCCGCACAAGGAGTGAATGCTATTTCTCGTCTGGCAATCGCTCTTTCAGAAGTATTCGATTTTGGCCCAATCAATTTCTTAGGAAAATTAGTTCAAGAAAATGCAACTGGTGAAGCAGTCGTGGGCAAGACAGAAGATGAACAATCTGGTGAGTTAACGATGAACTTTGCAAGTTTGGAAATCACACCAGAACAAACAAAAATCGGTGTAGATATGAGAATTCCTGTGACATTCAAAAAAGAGGATTTAGTAGCTAAATTAACTAAAACAGTAGAAAAATATGAGTTGTCTTATGAAGAGTTTGACTTCCTAGATTCATTATACGTGCCATTGGACAGTGAATTAGTGAAAAACCTATTGGGAACATATCGCGAGATTACTGGAGACATGACTGAACCATTTGTATCAGGTGGCGCTACGTTTGCCCGTACGATGAACCAGTGTGTGGCATTCGGTGCGATGTTCCCTGATACTCCAGACTTCATGCATCAGGCAAATGAACGATGGGAATTAAGCAGTATGTATAAAGCAATGGAAATTTATGCAGAAGCAGTGTATCGTTTGTGCGCTAAATAAAAAATAATCATATAAAAAAGGCGGATATTCGAATGGATATTCCGTCTTTTTTATTTGGTGCTGGAAAGTTTGCATTTTTCTCTTATTTTTTTTAAGGTATAATCATACTTGATTGAGAAGAAGGTATAAACTCAGATAGAAAAGGTGGGAGAAATTGAAAATATTTAGACGAATACTAATTGGCTTAGTCATTATTTTAGGATTACTTGGCGGAGGCGGTTATTACTATATACAGCAAAATACGTACGAACCATCGTCAGAAGCACAAAAGGTGGTAAAAGAAGGAAGAAACAAAGAAGATTACTTGTTTTTTGAAGGAGAGAAAAAGAATCAGGCAAAGTCTCCATTACTTATTTTTTATCCTGGTGCTCTCGTAGACCCAGAAAGTTATAGTATTTGGGCGCAAGATTTAGCAAAAAACGGCTACTCAGTTGCTATTGTCAAAATGCCTCTTGATCTAGCAGTGATAGGTGGAAACAAAGCGGATAAAATCAAAGAAGATTTTCCAGATTCCGATTATGTGATCGGTGGTCACTCTTTAGGCGGTGTCATGGCAAGTCGATATGCGAATAAGAATCATTCAGACAGTCATTTAAAAGGGGTATTCTTCATGGCAAGCTATCCCGATAAAAAAGGAACATTGAAAGAATCAGCTGTCCCAATTTTATCAATTACAGCAACTAAAGATAAAGTATTGAATCAGAAAGCTTATGAAGAAGCCAAGCAGTACTTACCGGAAAGAACAGAGCATGTATCAATCAACGGCGGGAACCATGGAGGCTTTGGTAGCTATGGTGAGCAAAAAGGAGATGGAGAGGCAGAAATTTCTAACTCAGAACAGCAAACTGTGATTGTCAATACACTGGAAAACTGGCTGAAAAAGTTGAAATAACCGAAATGGGTCCTATAGAGTCTATGAAAAAACAAGTCAAATAAATAGATAGTAAATATAACTTTCAAAATAAGTCGGGATTTCACGGAATGGGAGAAACAGATCCCGGCTTATTTTCAAGTTTAGAAAATCTAGTGTTCATTTTTAAAGCTTAGTTTGACTTAAATTTTGTTTTCTAATAAAATCGCCCGAACTGGACATTTTTGATACGCTTTTCTTACATACGCTTCTTCTTCCGGCATGACGAACTGTTGATGAGCCTCTGGTTCTTGGGCAAATAAAACGATTCCTTCTTCATCATAATCGAAAATATCCGGCGCTTCGATTTGGCAAAGACCGCATGCAATACAGCGTTCAGGTACAAGTTTACATAGTAGTGACATTTCTAACCATCCTAACTTAAGGAGAATAATATGATTGTTTTTATTTTATCGCTATTTTCATCAAGAAACAAGCTGCGAGTCAGCTCTCTTTACCAGCTCCTTGTGGGAAAACGAACGACTTCAGTACTTATTTTCGGATTTACTCACGAACTTTTATTTGCTCATAATAGTTTTCCAGAATTGAAACAGGACAAGTTTTATCAGATTATGCAAAAACTTGCACAGCAAGGCTGGATCGAAATAAATGAAAATGAAGCAAAATTAACGTCTGCAGGAGCAGATAGGTTGTCTGAACTTCACACAGAATATACTGGTTTGCGTTTTGACCGATATGGACGAACTGGGGAAACTAGTTGGCGGCTCATCAAATTTGCTGTTCAAGTGATTTCTAATCTGGCATCTGGGAACCAAGATTATCTTCCAGCAGAGACAAGTCCTTTTTATACTTTCCAACTGAAAAAATGGCTTAGTGGAAGCAGATTGCCACGTGGAATTTTGATTGATAGCGCGTATGAAAGTTTAGCGCAGCTGTTTTCGGAGATACCAGAAGGAGCAGCCGATTTTTTAGCTAACCAATTCTCTGGAAATGATCAAACAGGACTTCTGCCGTATCAGCTAGCAAAAACCAATGATGAGTCAGCTGTTTATTTACAACAAAGCAGATGCATCCATCTTTTGCTCGCACAAATAGAAGAACGGCCAGATTCGCTATGGTATGTGTTGATTGATCCGTTATTACAGCAAAATTTCAATCAAAGCATGATGATCACCAAGCAGATGTTTATGAATGGTCAGACAATTGACCAGATCATGGCAATCCGTCATTTAAAAAAAGGGACGGTAACAGATCATCTTATTGAGTGGGCCTTGTTTTTTGATGATTTTCCATACGAGCGGATTCTCTCTCAAGAAACGGTCGAACGATTGGAACCAAATAAGGATTCCGTGCGAGAGTGGCGCTTCAGCGAATGGAATGTAGATGGACAATTAGATTATGGAGAATTTCGTTTGTATCAAATCTATCTATTGAGAAAGGAAGCGATACAGAATGTTAATAAATGAATTAAAAAAATATTTTGGATTCGATTCATTTCGACCCGGCCAAGAAGAAATTATTCAGGCGTTGCTTGATGGAGAAGATACTCTCGCTATTTTGCCTACAGGAACGGGGAAAAGCCTGTGCTATCAATTAACAGGGTATTTAACGGATGGGATGGTCCTCATCGTGTCACCGCTACTTTCTCTCATGGAAGATCAAGTGACACAACTGCAAAAACGAGGGGAAAAACGAGTAGCTGCTTTCAATAGCTTGCTTTCGCGAGCTGAAAGAGGATACGTTCTCCGTCATCTGTCGCAATATAAATTTTTATTTTTGAGTCCGGAAATGTTGACTAACCCTTCTCTTTTAGAGCAGCTGAAAAAACAGGATATAGCGCTATATGTAGTGGATGAGGCACATTGTGTATCACAATGGGGAGTTGATTTTCGGCCAGAATATCAACAGTTAGGAAAAATCCGCGAGCATTTAGGAAACCCGGTCACATTGGCTCTAACCGCGACAGCGACAGATTTAGTAGCGAAAGATATACGTCAGGTGCTATTTGATCGACAGCCAAAAGAGGTTAGACAATCAGTCAATCGACAAAACATCTCGCTTTTTGTTCGAAAAACGCAGCAAAAAGAACAAGAACTTGAACAATTCATGGAAAATGCACAGGGTGCGGCAATTATTTATTGTGCAACAAAAAAAGAAGTCGAACGTTTGTATCATTTATTCAGGGAGCGCTTTTCAGTTGGATATTATCACGGTGGCCTTGATGCAGCTCAAAGAAGACAGCTTCAGCAACAGTTTGTAAAAAATCAGCTGCAGTTTCTCATTGCTACAAACGCATTTGGTATGGGGATCGATAAATCTGATATTCGTTATGTGATCCATTACGATTTGCCAGACAGTCTGGAAAACTATGTACAAGAAATCGGTCGAGCAGGCAGAGATCAGGAAGAAAGTGCAGCAATCCTTTTATATCAAAGTGGAGATGAACGTATTCATTATTTCTTTAATCAACTTTCTAGAGAACAGCGACAAAGTTTTGAGCTTTATTTGGAATATGCAGCAGAGCAAGCGCCATTTGATGAGCTGCAAAAAAAATGGATGGAGTTGATCCAGCAGTCTGAAAAACCAGAAAATTGGGTGGAACGGCTCAAACGTCAGGAAAAAGAAAAAGAATTCCGCCTGCAGCAGATGCTTCGTTATATCCATGAAGAAGACTGCCGCAGAAGATTCATCTTGGCTTATTTTGGGGAAGAACTTTCCGAAAAGCCACAGAATTGTTGTGATATTGATGGCGCAAAAGTAGAACTTCTACCAAAGAAAAAGGCTTTTTCTAAGACTGAACCGCTTCATTGGGAATCGATTTTACTAAATTTATTTAAAAAAAACATGGAACATTGATTTTTTAGGACAAGACACTTTTTCCTATGGTATAATACACACGATAGAGTTTAGGAGGTAAAACAGTGAGCAGAAAAGATAGACATCAATCTACAGAAAATAACGAAACACAAGAACCATGGGAACAACCAATCTATGATACAGATGATGAGGTTTCATCAAGAAGTTCTCAGAGACAACAAAAGAAAGGAAATACATTATTTCTTTCGCTATTTTTGATTTTACTAGTCTTATGTATCGCTATTCCAGCAGGTGCTTATTTCTGGATCAGAAACGGATCAAGCAACAATGCAACAGCAGCATCTTCTTCTGAAACTTCGACATCAGTAGTAGAAAGTTCCACAAGTACAACAAAAGAGGAGTCAACTGAGACTTCAACAGTAGAATCTAGTACAATGGCGGAAGAATCTACTGTTTCTCAAGATACAGGGGTAACGTCAGAAAGCAGTATTGCAGCAGAGACAACACCTTCTTCCTCAAGTGACACAACTTATCAAGCAGGGGATTCAAGCAGCAATGCAGCAGAAACAACACCTTCTTCCTCAGCTGTAGCCGGTACGACAACGACTGTTCAAGCAGGCGAAGGTCCAAAACAAGTGGCTGAGCGTGCAGGAATCACCACTGACCAATTGTTTGAATTGAATGGCTTAGATCCAAACAACTTTATGCTTTACCCTGGTCAAGAATTAAGAATTAAATAATAATAGCCGCGCTTTGCGGCTTTTTTTTTGAGAAAAAGGAGTTATATCATGACACAAATCAGTATTGCGATCGACGGACCTGCTTCATCAGGAAAAAGCACCGTTGCCAAAATCTTAGCAAAAGAATTGAATTATATTTATACGGATACCGGTGCCATGTATCGCGCAGTGACTTATCTAGCTATTACGAACAATGTATCTTTTTCAGATGAGGAAGGACTAGTTTCACTGATCAAAAAGTATCCTATCTCTTTTTCACAACAAGAAGATGGGCAGCATGTATTCACAGCATCAAAAGACGTCACACTAGAAATCCGTCAGCCTGATGTCACAAAAGCTGTTTCTGAAGTCTCTGCTCATGGGAAAGTCAGAGAAGAACTAGTTGCTATCCAACGGAAAATAGGCGAACGCGGTGGCGTTGTGATGGACGGAAGAGACATCGGGACAGCTGTATTGCCGAATGCAGAAGTGAAAATCTTTTTAGTAGCAAGCGTAAGTGAGCGTGCAGAAAGACGATTCAAAGAGAACCAAGAAAAAGGGATCCCAACTGATCTTGAAACATTAACAAAAGAGATACAGGCAAGAGACCATTATGATTCAACAAGGGAAGTTTCTCCGCTGCAGCAAGCAGAGGACGCTGTTCGTATCGATACTACCGGCAAATCCATTCCAGAAGTCGTTGCAGCGATAAAAGCCGTCGTTTTGGAAAAGGGATATCTTCTTTTTTAAATGAAGAAAAAAACTGAAAAACAATTGTTTTTTCAAGGAAAACGAACGAAATCGCTTTATTTTTTTTGAATAATCAATTAAACTAAAAACAGTACCGTACTTACGGCAGAATGTTGGTTAGGAGGACAAGTGTTATGACAGAATTTGATCAAAATCAAGAGAACAACCAGTCAATGGAAGACGCAATGAAAAGCGTCCAAGAAGTAAAAGTTGGCGATGTTGTTAAGGGCGAAGTTTTGGTTATCGAAGACAAACAAGTAATTGTCGGAATCGAAGGGGCCGGAGTTGAAGGCGTCGTTCCGGCAAAAGAATTATCAACTTTACCAGTAGAAGATATCAACGAAGTAGTGAAAGTCGGCGATGTATTAGACTTAGTCGTTATCAGTACGATCGGCAAAGATAAAGAAAACGGCAGCTATCTACTTTCAAAACGCCGTTTAGATGCTAAAAAAGTTTGGGAAGACATCGAAAGAGATTTCCAAGACGGCAAGGTAATTGAAGCACCTGTTACAAATGTTGTCAAAGGCGGTTTAGTCGTTGACGTCGGTGTGCGTGGCTTTGTCCCCGCATCAATGGTGGAAGATCATTTTGTTGCGGACTTTTCAGATTATAAAGGCAAAACATTGAGCTTTAAAATCATTGAAATCGAACCATCAGAAAATCGTTTGATCTTATCGCACAAAGCGGTAGTTGAAAATGAAAGAGAAGAAAAGAAAAAAGAAATCCTTTCAACGATTCATGAGGGAGATGTTCTCAGCGGACGTGTCGCACGTCTTACTGATTTCGGGGCATTTGTCGACCTAGGCGGAATTGACGGTCTAGTCCATGTCTCAGAGATTTCTCATAGTCATGTAGCAAAACCAAGTGATGTGTTAGCTGTTAATGACGAAGTAAACGTCAAAGTGTTGTCTATCAACCCTGAACAAGAACGTGTTTCCTTGTCAATCAAAGATACACAGCCTGGACCTTGGTCAGAAATCGATACAAAAGCCCCAGTTGGAGCAGTATTGGACGGAACTGTTAAACGTCTAACAAGTTTCGGTGCCTTTGTTGAAGTATTCCCTGGAGTAGAAGGGCTAGTCCACATCTCTCAAATCTCACATAAACATATCGCCACACCTCACGAAGTACTTCATGAAGGCGACGAAGTGAAAGTGAAAGTATTGGAGATCCATCCAGAAGAACATCGTATTGCATTGAGCATCAAAGCTTTAGAAGAAAAACCAGCTTCAGAAGAAGAACCAAAAAATGTGGAGTCTTATGAATTACCAGAAGAAAATACTGGATTCACTATGGGAGACATTTTAGGGGATGCGTTGAAAGAAGAAGTAGAAGAAAAAGCAACCGATGATTCTGAAAAATAATTGATTTTGTATCTGTGACTGAGATGAAAGCAGCTGCTTTTGTCTCAGTTTTTCTTTTGAAAAGCGGCGAGTATTTCACAAAGGAATAAAAATACTTCGTTTAATTGACAATCTATGCTTGAAAGTTGGCATTGCATTCGTTAAACTAAGTGAGATTGGAAACTTGTGAGGAGGAAATAATATGGCAAATCCAACAATTGCAATCGTTGGCCGCCCGAACGTCGGTAAGTCTACGATTTTTAACCGCATCGCTGGTGAGCGTATCTCGATTGTCGAAGATACTCCTGGAGTAACTCGTGATCGTATTTATGCAAAAGGCGAATGGTTAGGTCGAGAATTTAGCGTGATCGACACAGGCGGAATTGATCTTGGTGATGAACCTTTTATGGATCAGATCAAACATCAAGCAGAAATCGCGATTGAAGAAGCAGATGTGATCATCTGTGTAGTCAGCGGACGCGAAGGCGTGACAGACGCAGATGAGATGGTTGCGAAAATTTTATACAGAAGTAATAAACCAGTGATTTTAGCAGTCAATAAAGTAGATAATCCAGAAATGAGAAATGATATCTATGAATTTTATTCTTTAGGACTAGGCGATCCTTATCCTGTTTCAGGAAGCCACGGACTAGGAATTGGCGATATTTTAGATGAAGCAGTGAAGTATTTCTCTGAAGAGACTGAAGAAGAGGAGGACGATACGATCAAGTTTAGTTTGATTGGTCGCCCAAATGTTGGTAAATCTTCTTTGATCAACGCTATTTTAGGAGAAGAACGGGTGATTGTTTCAGATATTGAAGGAACGACACGGGATGCAATCGATACTCACTTTGTTTCTGAAAGTGGACAGAAATTCTTGATGATCGATACAGCCGGCATGCGTAAACGCGGAAAAGTATATGAAAATACTGAGAAATACAGCGTGATGCGTGCGATGCGTGCGATCGACCGTTCTGACATCGTTTTGATGGTACTGAACGCGGAAGAAGGGATTCGAGAACAAGACAAGCGAGTAGCGGGTTACGCTCATGAAGCTGGTCGTGGGGTCATTATCGTTGTGAATAAATGGGACCTTGTGAAGAAAGAAACCAATACGATGCGTGATTTCGAACAAGAGATCCGTGATGAATTCCGATATTTAGATTACGCACCGATCGTCTTTGTTTCTGCAGTGACTAAACAACGGTTGGAACGTCTTCCTGAAATGATCGAACAAGTAAGTATGAACCAGAATCTTCGTATCTCTTCTGCTGTTTTGAATGATATCATTATGGATGCTGTAGCCATCAATCCAACACCGACAGATAAAGGAAAACGGCTGAAGATCTTTTATGCTACACAAGTCGCTGTCAAACCGCCTACATTTGTTGTTTTTGTCAATGAAGAGGAATTGATGCACTTTTCTTATGAGCGTTTCTTAGAAAATCAAATCAGAAAAGCATTTACTTTTGAAGGGACATCCATTCGAATCATCCCTCGTAGAAGAAAATAGGCATTTTACCATATCAACGTTTTTTTTTCAAAAGAAAAAGACAGTTTTGAGTGTTACGTTTCTATGACTAAAAAAAGCATATGAAAATTGGTAAAAACCTTGCTATTAAGCGGTTCATATGATATCGTGATAACAGAATATTGAAGTTAATCAATATTTCTTTTTAAACTTCTGGACCACTCAGAAAGTTTTAACTAAATGATATTTCTATCATATCTCTTGTGGAGGAGGTGAATCTATCCATGGCAAACAAAGCAGAATTAATCGAAAAAGTTGCTTCAGCTACTGATTTAACTAAAAAAGATGCAACTGCAGCAGTAGATGCTGTATTTTCAACTATTCAAGATGCTTTAGCTAACGGCGAAAAAGTTCAATTAATCGGTTTTGGTAACTTTGAAGTTCGCGAACGCGCAGCTCGCAAAGGTCGCAACCCACAAACTGGTGAAGAAATCGAAATTCCAGCTAGCAAAGTACCTGCATTCAAACCAGGTAAAGCATTAAAAGACGCTGTTAAATAAGACAGTAAAAAAGTGCTTGTGGCTCTAGGGCTACAAGTACTTTTCTTTTTATTTCCTAGCAGAAAAAGTCAATTAAGAGACAAAAATTTCGAATCCGCATGTCATACATAAAAAACTCATGTATTTTATTTAATTTTTATTTATTTCCAAGTTAAGAGGTGGACTTTGCCCTTATCTTTTCTAGATTTTGCTTACTAATGGTAAAATAAAAATAAGAAGAGGAGGGATGCGCATGGAACTTGATTATCAAGTAGAAGAAGCATTGACGAAAGTGTTCTACGGAGAAACGCTTGTCAGTCAACTAAGAGCACTTTCAATCGATCAACCCATCTTGTTTTTAACGAATCAGCGTTATTATGATTTGTTTGCAGATAAGATCAACCCATTATTTGCAAATCAGGCAAATAATGACTGGTACATTTGTGCCAATACTCAATGCAATCATTTAACAGAATTGAAGAACTTGCTTGATTTCACCAAACGCTATCCCGAAAATCAATCCATGTTTGTTATCGGATTTGGAAATGAAGGGATCATGGATCTGGCAGGTTTTTTTCAAAAACATACAATCCTTGATTCATCACTTTGGCTGATTCCTGTGTCGATCCGTTCGCTGAGCCGAGCATTAACCCCACAGCGAACGATTTTGCAGCTACCGAATCGTGTAGTGCTGCAAACCATCAACATGCCAGAACGCATCGTTTATGATCAAACGATCAGCGAGCGGCAAGTGGACGGAAAACAGATTGACTTTTTGACTTTTATCTGTTGCGGAATGATTTGTGATCACCGTTTTTTACAAAACTTGTATAAAAACTATCCAAATAAAAAGCAATTAACGACCCGGCCATTTGCCGGGATGATCGAAGAAATGATTTATTTTTATCAATTAGAGGCAGAAAATCTGTCAAATTATGGTAAACTGTTTGAACAAGCTTTTTATCTGACTGAAAATGGGCACTTGCTTTCTGCTAGTATGAAAAAATTTTTAGGGATGATGTTTCATTTCGTGTGGAATCTCCAAGCCTATCCTTTTGATTTCCAACTAAAAAATTTTTTTGTATGGCTAGACTTGCTTGGCTATCCTATCCAATGGTTGGAACAGATTTCAAAGATGGAGTATTTGGAAAAAGTCCTTTTCTTGGCAGAAAAAAGCAAAAAAATACTTGTTTTAGAAAAAATAGGTATAATAGACGGATACCAACGACCAAACGAAAAAGAATTGTTGAGAACAATGACGGTATTTCAACAAATCGTCAGCGAGATAAGAGGGAATTGAAATGAATACAAATAGCGAAAAAATGTTGCAAGCTTTATCAGATGAAGATCTGGCACAAGCACAACTCTTTTTAGAAAAAGCATTAAAAGAAGATCCAGCAGATATATTAGCTGAACTAGGGGAAGAATTGCTAGCTATTGGCTTTTTGATCGAGGCAAAACAGATTTTTGAACAATTGATCAACCAATATCCAGAAAATGACGGACTAAACATCCCGCTAGCAGAAATTGCAATCGAAGACAATGAGATCGACCTAGCTTTTGAATACTTGGAAAAAGTGGATAAGGAAAGTGATTACTATCCGCAAAGTTTATTGGCGATAGCTGATTTGTACCAAGTCATCGGGATTCCTGAAGTGAGTGAAGCAAAATTGAAAGAAGCGGCAGGGTTGCTACCGGATGAACCATTGATCCAGTTTGCACTAGCTGAATTGTATTTTTCAGTCGATCGTTTCAAAGAGGCAGCAGTGATTTATGAAACATTGTTGGCAAGTGGGATAAACGAGATGTCAGGAATCTCGATGCAAGAACGTTTAGGGCAATCCTTAAGCATGCAAGGTGAATTTGAAGCAGCTATCGCACCTTTAGAAGAAGCATTGAAAGAAGAAAAGACAGATGATCGACTGTTCCAGCTAGCTTTTACGAATCTCCAATTAAAAGAAAATCAGCAAGCAATCAACTATCTGGAAGAGCTTCGAGAAGTTAATCCACATTATCAATCATTATATCTATATCTAGGACAAGCTCTTCAAGAAGAAGAAATGGTTGAAGAAGCGCAAACAGTGTTAGAAGAAGGAATCAAAGAAAATCCTTACCAAGTTGAACTTTATCATCTAGCCTCTGAAAATGCTTTTCGTCTGCACGACAAACAGCGAGCAGAGGAACACTTGCTGAAAGCTTTAGAAGTAGGAGACAAACAAGATGAAACATTACTTACTTTAAGCAATCTTTACTTGGATGATGAAAGATATGAAGATGTGATACAAGTGATCAATCAGATGGAAGAAACTGCTAATCCGTATGCGGAATGGAATCTAGCGCATGCTTATAATGAATTAGAAGACTTCACCGTTGCAGCTGTACACTATGAACAAGCTTATCATGAACTATCTCATGAACCAGATTTCTTGAAAGAATATGCCTTTTTCTTAAGAGAAGAAGGACAGCTAAAAAGAGCACAAGAATTATTGATTCATTATTTAAAACTTGAACCAGGAGATACGGAGGCACTGTCATTATTAGATGATCTAACAGAGAGGTGAGAAAAATGCTAATTGATGTACGGGAAAAGAAGAATTTTTTAACGTGGATGGTCAATCATGTATCTTTTAGCCGAAGAGAAGTTTTTTGGATCTTGAATTATCTTGCCAATCATGAAGCAATTTTAAGTAATGTCCACTTTGTAGAAGGGGCAAATTTTGCGGATCGAGGTCTGCAAATCAGTGATCTATCTGTTGAAGGGGAACCAATGAAATTGTTTTTGCAGGGAAAAGAATTTACGGATACAGATCAGATTTTTCATGAGATCCGATTGAATTGGAAGAAACCTTTATATGTGGAATGTCTATTTGAGAATGCTTGGCAGACAAGAGAATATCTATCGATCTTAGAAGATAATCCATTTTCTTCTTGGGATGCTTCTGTCAGTGAAGAAGATACTGAATTGATCGAGCGATATTTTCAAGAAAAAGAAGAAGCAGCAAAACTAAATATGCTTTATGCTCAAATCGATCAAGCGCTAGAAGATGGAGACAGGGATGCATTTTTGAAATTGTCTGATGAAGTCAACCGAAAAATCCTTTTGCAGACGCAAAAGAAAAATAATCGAGTAAGTGAACATAATAATTAGCTAAAAATGAATCATACCAAAAAAGACAAGGGATAGCTGGATTTGGAATCTTTCCTCACAGCTACCCCTTGTCTTTTTTATCGTTTTTTCAGTAATCTTGTTTGTGGCTTCAAATAGGTAAACCCTTGCCCTTCAACTTCATGCACATTAATGATCGACAGAAAAGCTTTTTCGTCAATCTCGTGGACGATTCTCTTGGCTTCCGTTAATTCACTAGAACTAACGACCATGTAGATGATCTTTTTTGAATTTCCAGAGAATGCGCCTTCGCCAGAGAGGAAGGTGACACCTCTTTGCAGACCGGTCATCAGCAGCGGTGCAATTTCTTCACTTTTGTTGGAGACGACAAGCAGACCTTTTGCAGAATACCCACCATCCAAGATTGAATCAATTACGCGACTGAAAACATAGGAAACGATCAACGTATACATCATGCGTTTCAAGTCGATATAGGTTAAGGAAGCAAGCAAGACGATGATATCGAATGCCAATAGGGAACGCCCCATGGAGATGCCGTAATTTTGTTCTAAAATCCGAGCGATGATATCGCTTCCGCCTGTTGTTCCACCCATCCGATAGACGATCCCGCTTCCTACCCCTGCAACCAAACCCGCAAGTAGAGAAACGATCAGTAGATCATGCTGTAAATTGATTTCTAGCGGAACCCGTTGCCAGATCCATAAAAAGAATGACAAAGAGAGTGTACCTAGAACAGTATAGGCTAAAGAACGTTTTCCCAGAATCTTTCCCCCTAGTAAAATCAACGGGATATTGATTAATAAAGTCGTATAAGCTGGATCAATTCCGAATAAAGCTCTCAAGATCAAGGTGATCCCTGAGACGCCCCCTTCTGCTAAGTGATTAGCGATGTTCAAATAAACAAGTCCAAATGCGTAAATACTCGTTCCTATAATAATAAAAAGTACTTCTTTTACTGTTTTCCGTGTGGCCATATGAATCCCAGCTTTCAATTATGTATTTTCACAGAATCTCCATTTAGAAATTCCTTCCTAAATGTAGCATGGAAATTCGATTTTCTCAATTGCTCTTATCTAGGATTTGCGTTAAAGTTTTGGTAAGATAGTTTTGGAGGGAAAAAGATGGATGAAAAACGTTCTTTATACAGTATGCAGCAGGAAGTAGATGAGTATATCCAACAATTCAAGGTCGGGTATTTCTCTCCATTAGCTCAGCTGGCTCGATTAACGGAAGAAGTAGGTGAATTGGCCAGAGAAGTCAACCACACTTATGGAGAAAAAAGCAAAAAAGCTTCGGAACCAGATAACTCGGTAGCAGAAGAACTTGGAGATGTTTTATTCGTTACGATGATCATGGCTAATTCATTGAATATCGACTTAACTGATGTTTTTGAAAAAAATATGGAAAAATTCAATCACAGAGACCATAACCGCTTTGAACGGAAGGACAAGTAAAAAAGATGAAGTGGTTTGTGCTTTGAAGCCGCTAAAACGGACGTATCAATCAGGCATCATGCAACTGAGTACTTATCTCAGTACAAGAAACACACAGGAAAGGTTGGAAAAATGAAATTAAAACAATTACCTCTGGAATACCAAAAGGCAATTCCAGTTCTGAAAAAATTAGAAAATGCAGGATATGAAGCTTATTTTGTAGGTGGAAGTGTTCGTGATATCTTGCTGAACCAGCCGATCCATGATGTGGATATCGCAACAAGCGCATTTCCAGAAGAAATCAAACAGCTTTTTCCAAAAACGATAGATATCGGGATCGAACACGGGACTGTATTGGTATTAGAAAACAATGAACAATATGAAATCACCACATTTCGGACGGAGTCAACTTATCAGGACTACCGTAGACCAGATTATGTAGAATTCGTTCGTTCGTTGGAAGAAGACTTAAAACGAAGAGATTTTACAATCAATGCCTTTGCTTTGAAAGAAGACGGCGAAATCATCGATTTGTTCGATGGTCTGCAAGATTTAGAAGAACAAATCTTGCGAGCTGTAGGCAATCCTCATGAGCGGTTCCATGAAGATGCCTTGCGAATGATGCGCGGGTTGCGTTTTGTCAGTCAATTAGGATTCAAATTAGAGGAAGAAACCTTCTACGCCATCAAAGAAAACCACGAGCTATTAGGCAAAATATCTGTAGAACGCATAAATGTGGAATTCATCAAGATGCTTTTGGGAAATGAACGGTCTGCAGGAATCCATGCATTCATTGAAACAGAATGTTATATTTGCTGCCCTGGTTTGAGAGAAGAAGGTGAAGCACTTTTACGTTTTGCTGAATTACCTTCCGTTCCATTGAAAGAAGAGAGTCAAGCATGGACATTATTAATCAGTCAACTGGATCTAAAAGAAAATGAAATCCGCTCCTTTTTGAAATCGTGGAAGTGTTCCAATCAAATGATCAAGGATGTCCAAGCACTTGTTCAAGGACTGCGTCAACGAAAAACTGGAGTTTTAGAACCGTTCGAATTATATTTCTTAGGCAAAGACCATGCATTGCAAGTAGAAGAATTAATGACTTATTTTGATGAAACACCACAGATGGATGTCGTAGAAGAATCCTATGATCGTTTACCTATCAAGTCATTAAGCGAATTAGCTGTAGATGGTAAAATCTTGCTGGAAGAAAGTGGAAAAAAACCTGGTAAGTGGGTTAGTGAAGCTTTGCAATCAGCTGAAAAAGCTGTCGTAGAACAAAGAATAGAAAATGATAAAAAACAGGTTTTGGATTTTTTATCGAAAGAAAAATTGATTTAAAAAACGCTAGACTGTATCTGCTCAGCTTGGCTAGCTACTTAAACTGGGCAGATACGTCATTAGAAGAAAAAACATAAAATGTGACCACTTACATAAATTTGTGCTAAACTGAGGAAGTACAAGAATAAATTACATCATAAAGGAGTCTTTTTAATGAGTAAAGAAATGACAGCGCTAAAATTTTATTTTAGAAATGGAGAAACATGGACGATTAACCGCCGTCACATCGGCGATCTTTGGATCAAACAAATCACAACAAGTTTTGGACGGATCAATGGCAGTGAATTTGTTGAAATCCATCCATGTGCCGGATTTAAAATCGAAATCTTCCATGAAGGGGATGCAGTTGCGACACATGATATCAACTTAGGTGGACTGGAAATGGGCATGTTTAATCGTGCATTGAAATACGAAGATATCGAACGAATGGAAATCCTTTACCGCAATGGAACACCTGATCTTGTATACTTCCCATATCTAGATAAAGGAACAGAAGGATTAGACAATCAATACCAATCTACAAAAATCAGCGAAAAAACAGGTAATTTGTACATCGTGATCAACCCAGATCAACGTGTAGAAGATGTATACGGAGAATTTTTCGAATAAATTGATTTTACGCAAAAATGAGGTTGTGAAAGAGACATTCAGCCTTGAGTGATGATGAGAACTCTAACAAAAAAATTGCGACGAGTAACGGCAAGAGCGATAAGAAGTGATGTTGAAAAATAGCTTCCCATATTTTACAAAATCGTGCCTTATGGCTGATAGGCTGTCTCTAGAACACCATTTATTCAGAATAAGGGGCTGTGACAAGACTTTTGTCACAGTCTTTTTTTTGTTGTGACAAAGGAACAAGGAGGATATGATAAAAAACAAACATTATTTTTGTTAGAAACTTTTATCTTTCTTAAGTTTTACTTGATATCTGAGACTATTTGGAATAGAATGAGGCGTTGAAAAATTTATGGAAATTTCTAACTAGCAATAACCGATGAAACAATGAAATATTTTTCATTCAAAGAGAACTTTGCTATAATGATGGAAGTTTGTGTATAGGAGATCTAGAAAATGAGAGAAAGTTTTGAACAACAAAAAAAACTGTTGCATGATCGCTATGGCGCCCTTTCGATGGATGACCGCCGTCAAATACTTTGTAAGTTGCGTAAAAGAAATATATTGATGTATCGTCAGTTGGAACGTCTGAAACATGATCTGCTTCGTTTGGAGTCAAAACGTGTACAGTGTGAATTAGAGGGAAATCAAACACAAGTTGAAGTAGTTGAAACCAAAATTTTAAAGAAAAAAGAACAATTTTTAAAAATGCTTACACAAAATAAAAAATAAAGGGGATGGACGATGGAATTTGCTGAGTTAGTTATTGTATTTGCAGTAACGATCACCTTATCGAACATAGCTAGCCGCATTTTGCCAATGATCCCAGCTCCACTGATTCAAATTTTCCTTGGAGTGGTATTAGGTCTGACAGAGTGGGGACAATCAGTTGATTTTGAACCTGAATTGTTCTTGGTTATGATCATTGCACCATTATTATTTAGAGAAGGAGAAAAAGCAGATATTTCTTCGATTCTCAAAAATTTCGGGACGATTCTGTTCTTGGCATTTGGCGGAGTCATTTTGACCCTTGTCGGCGTAGGTGCGACGTTGTCATTCCTGTTGCCAAGTGTCCCTCTTGCTGCCTGCTTTGCTTTTGGGGCAGCGTTAGGTCCGACAGATGCGGTAGCAGTCAGTTCGCTTTCTGGACGGGTGAATATCCCTAAGAAAGCAATGCATATTTTAGAAGGAGAAGGCCTGTTGAATGATGCATCTGGTGTTACTGCCTTCCAGTTTGCTCTTGGTGCGCTGATCACCGGTTCTTTTTCCGCAGTAAATGCTGGGATGAGTTTAGTGGTCTCCAGTATTGGTGGAGCTTTGATCGGTTTTTTGCTTGTCTGGTTCAAACAAAAAATAATCAATTTGATTGAAAAAGCATCGGCACAAGATGTCACAGGGTATCTGCTGATCGAACTTTTGCTTCCTTTTCTAGCCTATGTATTGGCAGAGGCATTTGATGTATCTGGGATCATTGCTGCAGTGGCAGCAGGTATTCTCCAAGCTTCTGGTTTTAGGAAAATCACCGTGTTTGATGCAGAGTTGTCGAGTTTGTCCCACAGTACATGGACAACTATTGCTTTTACACTGAATGCATTAGTGTTTATATTTTTAGGAATCGAACTGACACAAGTATTCTCGCCGGTATGGGGAGACGGTTTATATCCAAACGGTCTTTTGTTAGCGATTATCGTATTGATCTCTATTATGCTTTTTGTGATTAGATTCATTTCCATCAGTCTTTTTTATGTATTCAAAGATGGCAGTAAAAAGTTCAAAAAACAGTTGAACGAGATCTTGATTTTGACATTTGGAGGTGTAAAGGGAACAGTCAGTTTGGCTACGATCTTTATTTTGCCCTTTTCAATCAATAATATGATGTTTTACCAGCGATCTTTACTTTTGTTTCTGACAGCCGGTGTCATCTTAGTGACTTTGGTCATAGGGATCATTGTCTTGCCTATGCTGACGGAAACAGAGGAAGCGAAAAGCACGGATTTGAATGCTTTGATGATCTTAGAAGAGGTCGTTGAAGTTTTGCGAAAAGAAATAAAGGAAATTGATCGTGATACAAAAGAATTTTTAGCCACTGAAGCAGTGATAGAAAATTACCAGGAACGGATACGTGATCTGTACTTGGAAGATTTAACCGATGATGAAAAGCAAGAAGTACAAGAAATACAAGCGCTGATTTTGTCGATCGAACGCGACGGATTAGATGAAAGTTATCGTTCGGGTAAACTTTCTTCTAATGGTTATCGCTTTTATTCCCGTTTTCTTTCCCGGTTCGAACATTCGATCACCAGTCAATTTTTATCTTTTATCGGCTTTTGGTTCATTGTTGTCCGTAGGTTGATGCGAATCGTTCTCCATCCAAAAATGTTTTGGCAAAGAAGGTATGCGGATCGTCAGACATTTATTAGTGATGAAGATATCCAAGAAATCAGGGAGACATATCAAAAAAATACCCAATTGATTATTGAAAGTTTAGATAACTTGACTGATATTTATGATGAAACGATGCTTCAATTTTTTATCCAGCAACGCAAACTTGAGGGAATAAAAATGAGCTCGGGGAATTTGATTTCTTCGTGGATGATCCAGCAAGATAGCCTGTTTACGAAAAAAATGCTGAGAGGTTATTATCTTGAAAGAAAAATCATTGATGAATACGAAGTTGCTGAGAAAATCACGACGTTTTCTGCGAATAGCTACCGTAGGAATATCAATTTGTTAGAATCTTATACGATGAACAAACCGTCAGATAACTTTTCTTTCCGATTTGCGTTTCGAGCAAAGTCAAAAAAATCGAGCACAACGAAATAAAAAAATAGATTTTCAAGAACGATAAAAACAAAACATGTCAGAACAGGATCGGATCGGTCCTGTTCTTTTTTTGGAACACAAAAAGAACAAATTCGAAAAAATTTTTCCTGAAGTTCACTATTTTTATGATACAATATCCAAGATAAGGAGGGAACACGTTGAAAGAATTAAAAGTAACTGACCTCAAAAAAACTTATGGTGAAAAAGATTTGTTTGACCAGATTTCTTTTTTGATCCACGAAAAAGACCGTATCGGGTTGATTGGGACGAACGGGACGGGTAAAACAAGTCTCTTAAATATTATTGCTGGTATCGATAGCGGCGATGGCGATCGGCAAACAGTGTTTTATCCAACTGATTACCGTATAGGTTATCTTTCTCAAGCAGCTCAATTTTCCGATGAACTAACTGTTCTCCAAGCAGTCTTTCAGGGAAACAGTCCCTTGATCCAAACTGTTCGAGCATATGAGGAAGCATTGATCGAATTAGGGGAAAATGGAGAAGACCCTAATGTGCAAAAACGTTATGCTAAAGCAGAAGAACAAATGAATAAAGAAGATGCTTGGACCACAGATACCAATGCGAAGATTATTTTGAAAAAATTAGGAATCAGTGAACTAGATAAAAAAATCAATACGCTATCGGGTGGTCAGAAAAAACGCGTTAGTTTAGCTCAAGTGCTGATTGATGAACCCGATTTACTATTACTAGATGAGCCAACAAACCATTTGGATTATCAAGCAATCGAGTGGTTGGAAAACTATTTGAAACAATACCGTGGCGCCCTATTGATGGTTACCCACGATCGTTATTTTCTAGATCGAGTAGCAAACCGAATCTTCGAACTTTCATTTGGAAAATTATACGAGTACAAAGGAAATTATGAAGCTTACGTCTTAGAAAAAGCAGAACGTGATCGTGTAGAAGTAGAACAAGAAGAAAAGCGCAAGCGACTTTATAAGCAAGAACTAGCATGGATGAGGGCAGGAGTGCAGGCTCGCGGTACCAAGCAGCAAGCACGAATCAACCGTTTCGAAGATCTAAAGGAGAATTTATATCAAGTAAATCAAGAAGATGACTTAGAATTGAATCTAGCGACACAACGTTTAGGAAAAAAAGTACTGGAAATCAAAGATGGCAGTTACCGTGTAAATGACCAAACACTGCTAGAACATTTAGATTTGCTGATTCAATCTCGGGAAAGGCTAGGAATTACTGGTAAAAATGGGGCAGGGAAATCGACATTGCTTAATATTCTAGCTGGCAGAATTCCTCTGGATAGCGGTACAATTTCTATCGGTGAAACGGTTCGGCTTGCGTATTATACACAAGAAAATGAAGAAATGGCACCAGATAAACGGATGATTGCTTACTTGCAAGAAGCCGCTGAAGAAGCAAAAACGGCTGATGGCAGTCAAATCGGGGTAGCAGAATTACTTGAACGATTTTTATTTCCGAGATTTATGCATGGGACACTGATTGGCAAACTTTCGGGCGGAGAAAGACGGCGATTGTTTTTGTTGAAACTGCTGATCCAACAACCCAATGTGTTATTATTGGATGAACCGACCAATGATTTGGACATAGCAACATTGACGATTTTGGAAGACTATTTCAGAAGTTTCCCAGGTGCTGTGATCACTGTTTCCCATGACCGTTATTTCTTGGATAAGGTAGCAGATAAGCTATTGGTATTCCAAGGAAACGGAAAACAAGAACTTTATTATGGAAACATGTCCAGTTATTTGCTGAAGCAAAAAGAACTCCAGCAGCCTGCGGAAAAAGTGAAGCCAAAAACACAGAGCAAGGAACCTGCTGGAAAGAAAAAATTGTCTTATATGGAGCAAAAAGAATGGGAAACGATTGAAGAGGATATTGCAGAACTTGAAGAAAAAATCTCATTGCTCCAAGAAGAGATGAATCATCAAGGAGATGATTTCACTCGGTTACAGGAATTGCAAAACGATGTATCTGAGACAGAAGCACAACTTGAAGAAAAAATGGCACGTTGGGAATATTTGAGTGAATGGGCAGAAGATTAGGAGGAAAAGGGATGGAACAAGCGTATCTTGACTTAGGAAGAAAATTGTTGGAAGAAGGACATCGTAAAGAAGACAGAACAGGCACGGGCACGTTAAGTTTATTCGGGTACCAAATGCGGTTTGATCTGCAAAAAGGGTTTCCTTTGTTAACAACGAAACGAGTACCTTTTGGCTTGATCAAAAGCGAACTGCTTTGGTTTTTAAAAGGAGATACGAACATCCGCTATCTATTACAAAATAAAAACCATATTTGGGATGAGTGGGCATTTGAACGCTATATCAAAAGTACAGATTATAACGGACCAAATATGACTGATTTTGGACATAGAAGTTTGACAGATCCTGAATTCAATGAAGAATACAAAAAGCAGAGCAAACTTTTTTGTGAAAAGATCCTAACAGATGATTCCTTTGCTGAGAAATACGGTGATCTTGGTCACATCTACGGTTATCAATGGCGGCACTGGGAGACAAAAGACGGCGGTTTTATCGATCAAATCAAAGAAGTGATCGAAGCAATCAAAAAGACACCTGATTCTAGAAGATTGATTGTCTCTGCATGGAATCCAGAAGATGTTCCTAGCATGGCTTTGCCTCCTTGCCATACGATGTTTCAATTTTATGTGCAAGAGGGACGGTTAAGCTGCCAATTGTATCAACGTAGCGGGGATGTCTTTCTAGGTGTTCCGTTCAATATTGCAAGTTATGCGTTGTTGACTCACTTGATTGCACATGAAACAGGTTTAGAGGTGGGAGAATTTGTTCACACGTTAGGAGATGCTCATCTTTATATCAACCATATCGAACAAATGAAAGAACAATTAAGCCGAGAAGTACGCGCATTTCCAACTTTAGCTTTGAATCAGGAAAAGCAGTCAGTATTTGATTTTGAGATGGAAGATATCCAGTTAGAAGGATATGACCCCCATCCAACGATCAAAGCGCCTATCGCTGTTTAAAATCAGAAAGGATGAGAAAATGTTAGCTGCAATTTGGGCACAGGACGAAAACGGATTGATTGGAAAAGAAGACCGTCTTCCTTGGCGTTTGCCAAATGATCTGAAATTCTTTAAACAAATGACAGAAGCAAATACATTAGTGATGGGACGTAAAACTTTCGAAGGGATGGGCAGCCGTCCGTTGCCGAATCGTCAAACGATTGTTTTGACTAGAGATCCTTCCTATACGGCAGAAGGCGTGCATGTTATGCATAGTGTAGAAGAAGTGCTTGCCTTGGAAAAAGAAACAGACGGTATTTTTTTCATCGCGGGAGGTTCAGCTGTTTATCAAGAATTTCTACCATTTTGTACGATATTATACCGGACAGTCATCCATCATGTATTTGATGGAGATGCTTATTTTCCACCTGTTGACTGGTCTGATTGGTCACTGATCAATACGAGTCAAGGAGAAATAGACGAAAAAAATCGTTACCCGCATCAATTTGAAACGTATCAGCGTAATGAGAATCCTTTAAAAAAAGGGACAGGCGAATAGACGATAAAAAAACTATTGATGGAACAGCTTTTATTTAGAGCTGACCCATCAATAGCTTTTTTTATTAAGTAAAGAATAAAACAGAGAAGTACATAAAACCTGCACCTAACATAACAAACAAATGCCAAACAACATGCATATAGCGGATAGAATTCAAACTATAAAAGAATGCGCCTATCGTGTAAGAAAGGCCGCCTGCCACCATCAAAATAACACCAGTCATTCCAAGAGAGTGATAAAGAGGAACAGCAGCTACGACACAGAGCCACCCCATAAAAATATAGATGATCGTAGATATTTTTGATACTCTCTCCCGTTTATGCAACGTCAACGCTTTATATATAATGCCAAGAATCGCAAACAACCAGATCAATACAAATAAAGTCCAACCTAGCCATCCTCGGATACTCAGCAAACAAAAAGGAGTATAACTTCCTGCAATCAAAAGAAAAATCGAACTATGATCAAATACTTGGAACACCTTTTTTGCTTTTGTAAAAATCAATGAATGAAACAAAGTAGACGTTAAAAATAAAAGAATCATCATCGATCCATAGATAGCATAAGAGACAATATGGAGAGAGGAATGTAAGTGGACACCCTTTACCAAAAGAATCACTAGTCCTGCGATACTCAATCCAGTCCCAATTCCATGGGTAACTGCATTAAACACTTCATTTAATATTTCATACGTTCGATTAAATTTCGTTTTTTCCATGAAAACGGCTCCTTTACTAGGTGTAATTAATGAAAAATCATTATTTGTCTGTTATACTAAAAATAGAATTTGTCTTACATGTAGTTTAACATGAATAAGGCATCTTGTTAAAGAAAGAGAGAGAGAAAATAATGACAAACGTAAAAATCGTAACAGATTCTTCATGTACGATGGAAAAAAACATACGCGACGCTTTAGGCATTCGTGTCATGCCGCTATCCATCATGATTGACGGAACAGTATATGCGGATGATGACCAATTAGACGGTGAAAGATTTATGGAAATGATGGCGAAAGCAAAAAATCTGCCAAAAACCAGCCAACCACCGATTGGAGAATTCATCTCAATGTATGATGAGTTAGGAGAAGACGGCAGTGAAGTGATTTCGATCCACATGACAAAAGGCTTGAGTGGAACAGTAGAAGCAGCAAGACAAGCTAGTAATTTAACAAAAACAAAAGTAACGGTTATCGACAGTGATACCACTGACCAAGGTTTATCGTTTCAGGTAATTCGAGCAGCTGAATTAGCAAAAGAAGGTAAATCAGTAGAGGAAATCCTTGAAGAAGTCAAAAAAGTACAAGATAATACAAAATTATACATCGGAATTTCCACACTAGACAACTTGGTAAAAGGTGGAAGAATCAGCCGGACGACTGGTTTATTGTCTAGTGTTTTGAACATACGCGTGGTGATGAATTTCGCCCACTCTGAATTGATCCCTGTAACGAAGGGGCGAGGAAAGAAAACGTTCGACAAATGGTTCAATAATTTGAAAAACGAACTGAAAGAATTGCCAAATGTGCGGCAAATCGGCATCTCACATGCGGATGCAAAAGAACTGGCACAAGAATTCAAAGAAGGTCTGCAAGAATTGTTTCCTGATATGCATATCTCTGTACTGCATACGAATCCGGTTATCGCTACGCATACTGGTAAAGACGCGTTTGCAATCATGTATTACGTAGACTAGTCAAAGAGAGGATAAGCCCTCAGCCTGCAAGGCTTTTAGCTTATTCTCTTTTTCTTTGTAAAAATAGGAAAATAATTATTTTCTTTTTTCATAAAGACTACCTTTTTGATAAAATTTTTGATAACATTAGACCAATCGAATACAAGAGGTGAAAAGATGAAATTAACGAAACGACATTTGATCCTCGTTTTGTTCCCATTATTAATTGCGATCATCATCTATGCAGGTCTAGCTGCTTCCATACCGAAAGCTGGCCCTCTAATGAAACCAGTAACTACTGTGAGAGAAGATCCAAATAAAAAAGAAAAACTTCACTACATAGCTATCGGGGATTCGCTGACTGAAGGAGTAGGAGATCAAACCAAACAAGGAGGCTTCGTTCCCCTTGTCGCAAATGATCTAAAAGACCGTTATAATTTGACTGCGGTTGAAACAGAAAACTATGGTGTAAATGGTGAACGAAGTGACCAGATCTTAAAGCGAGTAAAAACAAAAGAAGAAATTCGAAACAATATCAAAACAGCTGATTTTATCACGCTGACTGTTGGCGGAAATGATTTGATGAAAGTTATCCAAAATAATTTATTCGGGTTAACGGTCAATTCCTTTAAAAAACCGCTGAAAAACTATCAGGAAAATGTCACAGAACTATTGGAAGAATTTCGATCCCTCAATAAAACCGCGCCAATTTATATTTTAGGCATCTACAATCCATTTTATTTGAACTTTCCTGAAATCACTGACATGCAGACCATCGTTAATAATTGGAACAAAGGAACAGAAACGGTGACGAAAAAAATGCCGAACTGCTACTTTATCCCAATCAACGACTTGCTTTATCAAGGATTGAATCAAGAAGTAGGTGTCACAGAAGAAGGCACAGATCAAACAACTAGCACGACAGAAAATCTAAATGGCATCAAAAACAATGTGCTTTACGAAGAAGATCATTTCCATCCGAATAATTTAGGTTATCAATTGATGGCAAATGCAGTGAGAGATCAGCTGATCGAGACACAAAACCAATGGCTAGAGAAGGAGGACGATTAAAAAAACATGAAAACAAGATCTGGAGCAACTTCAAACAAAGCAAAGAAAACGAATTACTGGAAAGTCGCCTTTCTTATCCTTCTTGGGGTAGTACTCGGTTCGACAGTATTTTTAGGTAGCCGTATTTTTGCTAATCGGGAACCAGAACTCCCAGAAATACCTGCCCTCACGGAAAGGCAAGGCGATCCTGTCCTCACGATCAATTCAAATAAAGAAAAAGTCAATCAAATCATTAGCTTTTTCCTTAGTGAGTATCAAAAAGATAGTGATATCGAATATAAATTCTATTTGGAAAATGAAGCACTGCTCAATGGTACTTTCGAAGTATTAGGGTTTCCTATCAATTTCTATTTATATTTTGATCCTTATGTGATGGAAAATGGAAATGTCCAACTAAAAGCTAGAAGTCTTTCTATTGGAACATTAAGTTTGCCAATTAAAGATGTGATGAATATGATCAAGAGAAACTATAAATTGCCAGATTGGATCGAAGTTAATACAGATGATTTGACTATCATGCTTAGATTGGATCAATTCCGAATGCAAAACGGGATGTATATTAAAGCAGATAAAATCGACTTAGTAAATGATGACATCCGATTTAGTCTATATTTGCCAAAAGATACCTCTGATGCTTCAAATAACTCAAATACAAACAAAACTAGCAACAGCAGTACTGAAAGCAAGACAAAAGAGAACAAAAAAACATCAAATGAATAGTATTAGAGGAGGAATAATAATGGAACGAGCAATATTTGCAGGAGGCTGCTTCTGGTGTATGATCCAACCTTTCGATACGCTTCCTGGTATTCATACAGTGATGTCAGGATATACTGGAGGACATGTACCAGATCCAACTTATGAACAAGTAAAAAGCCAAACGACTGGACATACAGAAGCCGTGGAGATTATCTATGATCCAACATTGATTTCATATGAACAGTTAGTAGAACTTTACTGGCAGCAAACGGATCCGACTGATGCTTTCGGACAATTTGAGGATCGCGGCGACAATTACCGTCCGGTCATCTTTTATTTGACAGAAGAACAACGGATCATTGCTGAAAAAAGTAAGAAACAGTTAGCTGAAAGTGGACGTTTCGAACAGCCAATCGTTACGAAAATCGAACCAGCCCAACCATTTTATCTAGCAGAAGAAGACCATCAAGAGTATTATAAAAAGCATCCTGAAAATTTTAAAAGAAACCATGCACGCCGGGCTGCCTTTATTGAAGAAAATTGGAGGAACGAAGGGTGAATCGAAGCTTTTTTCACTATTTAATGACACTGCGAGGCGGTGGTGTACACGATACTTTATCTATTTTTGCTACAGAAGCCGGTAAAGATATCCAATTCCCTAAGCATAGCTCTAGCTACGAAGAAATTTCTAGTTATCTAGAATTGAATGTCGACTATTTGCCATCCATGGATATTTTTGACGAAGCCTGGGAAAAATATTTAGAGAACAATCATGACTTATAAAAATTGACTTTCCATTTATGATCCAAGCGTTTTTTGTCCAACAGCTTGATAGAAAGAATTATTTTTATTTCAGCTATCTAGTCGCATTTTTTTGATATTTTTCTTATAATAAAGAAAGAATGAAAAAACGAGGGATGGATTGATAGAGATTGACAAAAAAACAACGCTATATTGATCGCTTCTGGCTTATATTCAAATACTTACTTGTTTCTGTATTCATTGCGTTTATGTTGCGGGGATTTTTGTTCATCCCTGTACCAGTAGAAGGCAATTCAATGGAAAATGTCTTGAAACAAGGCGACATGGTTGTGATGGAAAAATTTTCGGAGATCAGACGATTTGATATTGTTGTTTTTCAATTAGCAGATGGGACGATTTATATCAAACGAGTGATTGGGCTTCCAGGAGAAAACGTCAGCTACCAAAATGATCAATTGAAGATCAATGGAAAAGTAGTGAAGGAGCCTTATCTAACTAAAAACATGAAGTCAGATCATGCAAATGCATCCTATACGACGGACTTCACACTACAAGAACTGACGGGACAATCGAAGCTTCCCGAAGATAGTTATTTTGTACTTGGAGATAATCGAAGAGTTTCAAAAGATAGCCGCTCATTTGGTACGATCAATAAAACGGATATTTTAGGTAAAGCAAGATTCGTTTATTATCCGCTTGATGAAATAAAATGGATCCAGTGAGAAACAATAAAGAGGTTGTGACCATTCTTTTGTCACAACCTCTTTATTGTTTGGTCCAAAATCAGCTTATTGCCTTAGTACATAAAATCAAACAGCTCGTTTAAACACTTTTCTAGCCTCTAAAGCTTTGATAAATGAATAAACAACCGTTATTTGAATAGGAATCTGGATCATATTCCTGATAACCCTACCTAGAAAAATCACTTTGAAATCTGCACCAAACAAAACAGACATCAGCCAAGAATTGATAAAGAGGCTCACTGGAATCATAATCAATAGTTGGGCGGCGATGACGGAAAGCAGATTTATCTTTTTATGATATAAAAATAAGCCATTGATAAACCCACCAAGGAATGCTGTGATAAGAAAAGCAGCTTGAAATGTACCTGAACCAAATATTGTGAAATTCAAAGTGTTCGACAACATTTCAAGCAAACCAGCCCAAATCGGCCCATATAGATAACCCATAAGCGCCATACTTAAAAATCCGAATGTGACTTGAAAATAAGCAGGACCAATCGCTATCTTGTATAAGATGACATCAAGGGCTAATAAAAGGGCAGAAGTCGATAACAATCTTGCATTCATTTCGGGCAATCTAAAAACGTCTTTTGCAATCAAAGTGTTCAAAATATTCTCTCCTTTGTCAGTTAATAAGAAAAGGATACCATAAAATCGCTGATGTGTCATGACACCTTTGTAATTTACAAAAATGACCATCCAACGACTAATAAAAGGAGAAGAAGACTGCTTTTATAAACTGTAAAAAAGGCAATTGTACGATCGAAAAAAATAGAGGTGGAGAATACTTATCGTATCATCCATCTCTATTTTTTTGTTATAAAAATGTCAGTTTCTTTATCTGCTTACATCTTCATCCATACGGGTTCTAATGTGTTTCCATCCAAATCTTGGACTTCTAATGAAAACATTTCTTCTTCAGGTATTCCCATATCGACTTCGTGGAAAGTACCACCATTTTCTTTTGCAGTTTGAGCGAATTTTTTTACTTTATCCGCGTTGTCCATACTAAACGAAATCAAAGCGCCACTTGTTTTTTTATTATCGGCTATTTCTTTATCTTTTATAAATTTTTTATAAAAATCATGAGAGAGGAGCATCACCCAAAAAGTGTCATCCCACACCATTGAACTAGCTTCTTCAGTAGAGAATTCTTCATTTTTTTTAAACCCAAGCTTTTCATAAAAAGCAACGGAACGATTGACATCGGCAACAGGAAAATTAACAAAAACCATACTATTCATTTGTTTCGTCTCCTTTCTGCTTTGTCCGTCTATCATCTCTTATTTAGGAAACGCTGTCAAAAAATTAGGCTCGTATACAGAGATCAAAATAAAAAATTTACATCATCAAAAAAGAGAAGATGTGATAGAATGAGGACTGGTTCACTTTCACTTAACTAATAGATAGGATTTTTTTATAATAGAAAAAAGTGAATATATATTGAAAAATAAAAAACAAGTAAAGTCGGAGAATATTCCGATATGAAAGGAATGGAGAGAACAATGACCATCCAATGGTTTCCAGGACACATGGCAAAAGCCCGACGAGAAGTTTCTGAAAAAATGAAATATGTGGACATCGTATTTGAATTGGTAGATGCACGTTTACCTTTATCTTCTCGTAATCCAATGCTAGATCAGATCATTCAGCAAAAGCCTCGGCTTGTTTTGTTGAATAAAGCGGATCTGGCAGATCCACAACAGACAAAGCTGTGGCAAGAATATTTTCGTAAGCAAGGCCACCTTGCGTTAGCTATCACGGCACAAGAAAGTAAAGGAATCAAAGGGCTAGTACCTGCAGCTAAAGAAGCGTTGAAAGAAAAACGAGCAAGAGACGCTGCTCGCGGGATCAAGCCTCGCGCTATTCGGGCAATGGTGTTGGGTATTCCGAATGTTGGAAAGTCTACGTTGATGAATCGACTAGTAGGCAAAAAAATTGCTCAGACAGGAAATAAACCAGGTGTAACAAAAGGTCAGCAGTGGCTTCGTTTGGGTAACGAGTTGGAATTGTTAGACACACCAGGGATTTTATGGCCCAAATTTGAAGATGAAGAAATCGGCAAAAAACTAGCGCTGACAGGCGCCATCAAAGACCAACTTGTCCATTTAGATGATTTGGCGATTTACGGATTGGATTTTTTTGCCCGATATTATTCAGGAAGAATCAGCGATCGTTATGGTTTGCCAATCGAGCAAGAAGAAAAATTGGCACCGGAATTGCTGATGGATATCACAGCAAAACGTGGGTATAAAGAAGACTATGATCGCGGCAGCGAATTAGTCGTGCATGATATCCGTCAAGGAAAACTTGGTCGATACACATTGGATCGTTGCGAAGAAATGGAGCAAAAAAGCGATGACTGAATCCATCCAAAGTATCAAAGAACGATTGAAAAGCATACAGAAAACAGATGATCCTACACTAGAATCATTGAGAAACGATCCACGCAAAGGCGTACAGCAAGCGCTAGTTTCTTTTGAACGACGATTGAAAAAAGAGGCATTGATCAAGGAAAAATATGAAGAAATGTTTTGCTTTGAAAAACAAGGGTACGCACAAGGTCACCAATGGATTGCCGGCATTGATGAAGTAGGAAGAGGACCGTTAGCTGGACCTGTCGTGGCAGCTGCAGTTATCTTGCCGAAAAATGAGATCATATTAGGGCTGAATGATTCAAAACAGTTATCAGAGAAAAAACGAGAACTTCTTTCTCAACAAATTCAAGAAAAAGCTTTGGCCATCGGGATCGGAATCATTGATCAGCAGACAATCGATGAAGTGAATATTTATGAAGCAAGTAAATTGGCGATGATCCAAGCAGTAGAAAACTTGTCTATTGCACCAAGCTACTTGTTGATCGATGCGATGACCTTGGATTTGCCTATACAGCAGGAAAAAATAATCAAAGGGGATGCACGATCTGTGTCGATTGCGGCTGCAAGTATCATTGCTAAAGTATATCGGGATCAATTGATGAAAGAATATGACATGCTTTATCCTGGGTATGGTTTCTCGCATAATGCAGGCTATGGAACAAAGGAACACTTAGAAGGACTTGAAAGACAAGGGATTACGCCAATCCATCGCAAAAGTTTTGCACCTGTAAAAAAATATTTACAATAAAAAACAGCCGCTTTTACGTATCTTATTAAAAAGAGAGACGAAAGGCGGTTTTATGATGTATCAAATAGAAGAGAATTTATTGAAACTTGCTTACGCAAAAGGAATCAGTAGCCAAGGGAAATGGGCACTTGCTAACTGGATAATGCAGTATCCTTACAAAGAAATCGGATTTGAAGACATCGTTAAGATAGGAAAAATCACCGCACATCGGGAGCTGTTCCGCACAAGTTGGCAAGAAATCCACAATAATTGGGGCAAAATCCAATCGAAACAGTCGTTTATTACTTGCTTTGATCCCAACTATCCCCCTCAGTTGCTTCACTTGACCTATCCGCCAATTGTCCTGTTTTACAGTGGTGACCTATCTTTACTTTCTTGTAATATGTTAAGCGTTGTTGGTGGAAGACGTACTTCTGCTTTAGCCAAAAAAACAGTGTATTATTTACTAAGGCCAGTGGTAGAAGCTGGATATGTGATCGTCAGCGGCTGCGCGAAAGGGATAGATACATACAGTCACCGAGCAGCAATCTCTCATGGTGGACGGACAATCGCGGTCATTGGAACAGGGATAGAGCAAGTCTATCCTGCTGAAAATCGTGACTTGCAAGAGGTGATTGCAAATGATCATCTTCTTTTGAGTGAATATCCTCCTCAATCCGGCCCGAAAAAGCATCGTTTTCCAATGAGAAATCGTATTATCGCAGCTTTGTCTAAAGGAACATGTGTCTTTGAAGCCAAGAAAAAAAGCGGCTCTCTGATAACAGCACAGCAAGCATTGGATCTTGGAAGAACAGTTTTTTCTGTTCCAGGAAATATTTTAACAGAACATTCTACCGGATGTCATCATTTGATCCAAGACGGTGCAGTTTGCGCGGTTTCGGGTGAAGATATCTTGGCAGAATTTAAAGAATAACATCATACTTTTCATTTGCTTTTCTTGACAAACGTTTTCTGAATGGATATGATTAGCTACGATTTGTATGAATCCTCTTTTAAATAGTAGGAACACGACAATGGAAAGGAGTCCATTCAGTAATGGCGTATAAATATTTAGTGATTGTAGAATCACCTGCAAAAGCCAAGACGATTGAGAAATATCTTGGACGAAACTATAAAGTAATGGCCAGTGTTGGTCATATAAGAGATTTACCGAAAAGTAAAATGGGTATCGATTTTGAAAACAATTATGAACCCCATTATATTTCTATACGCGGAAAAGGCGATGTCATCAAAAGCCTGAAAGCCGCAGCAAAAAAAGCTCAAAAAGTTTACTTGGCAAGTGACCCGGATAGAGAAGGAGAAGCGATTGCTTGGCATTTAGCGTACCTACTTGGGTTGGATCTGAAAGAAAAAAATCGGGTGGTCTTCAATGAAATCACAAAAGATGCAGTCAAAGCAGCCTTTAAGGAACCAAGAACAATCGATGTAGATTTAGTAGATGCACAGCAAGCTCGTCGTACCTTAGACAGAATCGTTGGTTATTCGATCAGCCCTATTCTTTGGCGCAAAGTCAAGAAAGGGTTAAGTGCAGGACGTGTCCAATCTGTCGCTTTAAAAATTATTATTGACCGTGAAAAAGAGATCCGAGAATTTGTTCCAGAAGAATATTGGAGCATCGACGGTAATTTTAAAAAAGCTCGCAAGAAATTCAAAGCAAATTTCTGGGGAATCGACGGTAAGAAAAAGAAATTACCAGATGCACAAAGTGTAAAAGAAGTCACTGCTAGAATTGATGGAACAGACTTCGAAGTTAAAAAAGTAGAAAAGAAAGAGCGCAAAAGAAACCCTGCGAATCCTTTCACTACAAGTAGCCTGCAACAGGAAGCTGCCCGTAAATTAAACTTTCGAACAAGAAAAACCATGATGGTAGCACAACAGTTATATGAAGGAATCACTTTGGGTAAACAAGGAACAGTCGGCTTGATTACATACATGCGTACTGATTCTACCCGGATTGCCGATACAGCAAAAGCAGAGGCCGCAGCATTTATTGAAGATACGTATGGAAAAGAATTTTCTAGACATGATCACCGAAAGATCAAAAATGCTCAAGGCGCACAAGATGCCCATGAAGCTGTGCGACCAACGAGTGTGCTTCGTACACCAGATGAACTCAAACAATATTTAGATAAAGATCAATTGAAACTTTATACATTGATCTGGTCACGTTTTGTGGCTAGTCAGATGACACCGGCTATTTTAGATACGATGAAAGTAACATTAGAACAAAATGGTGTGATCTTCATTGCGAACGGTTCAAAAATCAAATTCAAAGGATTCATGCAAGTGTATGTGGAAGGTAGAGATGACGGCAAAGAAGAGAAAGAAAATATTCTTCCAGAACTTGAAGAAGGCGATGTCGTCCAATCTGTTGATATTGAACCAAAACAGCATTTTACTCAACCACCTGCACGTTTCAGTGAGGCTACGTTGATTCGTGCGCTAGAAGAAAACGGGGTAGGGCGACCTTCCACTTATGCACCAACACTTGATACGATCCAAAGACGCTACTATGTAAAATTGACACAAAAAAGATTTGAGCCGACAGAATTAGGAGAGATTGTCAATTCGCTGATCTGTGAATTCTTCCCTCAAATCGTCGATATCCATTTCACAGCAGAAATGGAAGGAGATTTGGATAAAATCGAAGAAGGCACGGAAGCGTGGGTCAAAGTAGTCGATCGTTTCTATAAACCGTTTGAAAAAGAACTGACGAATGCGGAAGAAAAAATCGAAAAAATCCAAATCAAAGATGAACCAGCAGGATTCGATTGTGATGTCTGTGGACATCCGATGGTGATAAAGTTAGGGAAATACGGGAAGTTTTATGCTTGTAGCAATTTTCCTGATTGTCGGAATACCAAACCGATCGTAAAAGAAATCGGTGTGACTTGTCCAGTATGTCATGAAGGGCAAGTCATCGAACGAAAATCTAAGAAAAACAGACTGTTCTACGGTTGTTCTCGTTTCCCAGAATGTGAATTCACTTCTTGGGATAAACCAGTGGGCAGAAATTGTCCAAAATGTGACGGATATCTGGTTGAGAAGAAAGTCAAAGGTGGCAAACAAGTAGTCTGTGTAAATGGAGACTACGAAGAAGACATCCAAAAATAATAGAAAAGAGGTTCTTTCATTGAAAATGGTAAATGTTGTTGGAGCAGGACTTGCCGGAAGTGAAGCTGCTTGGCAGATCGCACAAGCAGGAGTACCTGTCCGTTTATATGAAATGCGTCCAGTCAAATCGACTGAGGCGCATCACACAAGTAATTTTGCTGAACTAGTATGTTCCAATTCACTAAGAGGAAACAGTTTGGCTAACGCAGTAGGATTATTGAAAGAAGAAATGCGCCGATTGAATTCAGTAGTAATCACTTCAGCAGATGAAACAGCAGTGCCAGCTGGTGGTGCTTTAGCTGTTGACCGAGATTCTTTTTCTGAAACGATTACCCGAAAAGTCAAAGAGCATCCATTAGTAACAGTGATAAACGAAGAAATTACTGAAATACCAGAAGGAATCACCGTAGTAGCAACAGGACCGTTGACTTCTCATCCATTGGCAGAAAGCATCAAAGCATTCAATGGTTCAGATGGTTTTTATTTCTATGACGCAGCTGCACCGATCGTAGACAAAGCTACGATCGATATGGATAAAGTATATTTGAAGTCCCGCTATGACAAAGGAGAAGCAGCTTACTTGAACTGTCCGATGACAGAAGAGGAATTCAAAGCTTTCCATGAGGCACTAATCAATGCCGAAGTGGCAGAACTTAAATCTTTTGAAAAAGAAAAATATTTTGAAGGATGTATGCCAATCGAAGTAATGGCACAGCGTGGATTCAAAACAATGCTTTTTGGTCCTATGAAACCAGTTGGATTGGAAGATCCTAAAACTGGCAAACGTCCTTATGCTGTTATCCAGCTACGTCAAGACAATGCTGCAGCTTCTTTATACAACATCGTGGGCTTCCAAACTCACTTGAAATGGGGCGAGCAAAAACGTGTTTTTCGGATGATTCCTGGATTGGAAAATGCTGAATTCGTTCGCTATGGTGTTATGCACCGAAATAGCTTTATGAATTCGCCAGAATTACTGAAACCGACGTATCAATCAACGAAACGCGAAGATTTGTTCTTTGCAGGTCAGATGACTGGTGTAGAAGGCTATGTTGAAAGTGCAGCAAGCGGATTACTTGCTGGAATCAATGCCGCACGCTTAGCAAAAGAAATGGAACCAGTCGAGTTTCCACAAGAAACAGCTATTGGGAGCATGGCTTACTACATTACTCATGCGGAAGGAAAACATTTCCAGCCAATGAATGCCAACTACGGTCTGTTTCCTGAATTGCCAGAACGCATACGAGACAAAAAAGCAAGATATGAAGCAATTGCCCAACGCGCTTTAAAAGCGAATGAGACAATAAAAAAAGAATTAGAAAAAACAGCAGTCCCAAATGAGTGAGCAAACTCGATGAAGAGGGTGAGACGGATAGTCTCGCTCTTTTTCTTGCGTTTTTCTTAAGGATTTCTCAAACAAAATGTGAGGAATTGCATTAATTGTGAACAAACTTAGAAATATTGGTTAAATTCTGACAATTTATTTGTCTTTTTGTAGACGCTGTGCTAAATTATTCTCTGGGACAAAAGGAAGGTGAGAAAATGACGGAAGCCACGTGGGAACAAAAATTTTTGCGTTATTTGATTGTCGAAAGAGGATATTCAGAAAAAACGAAAGAAGCATATGAAGAAGATATTCTCCATTTTAAACATTTCTTGGAGGAATCTGGAGACGCTGATCTGCTGAAGGCGGAATACTTTACGGTTCGTGTCTATTTGAGTGCATTAGCTGATCATCGCCCCAGCTATAGCAGAAATTCTATCAGTCGCAAGATAGCTAGCCTACGTTCGTTTTATCAGTACCTTCTCAAAGAAGAAGTGATAAAAGAAAATCCATTTTCTTACGTTCATCTCAAAAAGAAAAATTTGAGATTGCCACGCTTTTTTTATGAAAATGAAATGCAAGCACTTTTTGACAGCGTAGCAGGAGACAGTCCTCTAGATTTGAGGAACCGCGCTTTGCTGGAAGTCCTTTACGGATCTGGTATCCGTTTAAGCGAGTGTAGTAATCTGTTGGTATCAGACATTGATTTTGATTCAGAGGTCATGTTGATTCATGGTAAAGGAAACAAGGAGAGATACGCGCCTCTAGGTTCTTTTGCCCAAGATGCTCTACAAGAATATTTCACAGAAGGCCGTCAGGTATTGATGACAAAATATCACGAAGAGCATGATATTGTTTTTGTGAATCATCATGGAAAACCAATCACGCCTACTGGTATTGAATATGTCTTGAATCAGATGATCAAAAAAAGTAGCTTGGATAGCGATATCCATCCCCACATGCTGCGCCATACATTCGCCACTCATTTATTAAATAATGGGGCAGATTTGCGGACAGTCCAAGAATTGTTAGGACATGCCAATTTATCAACTACCCAGATCTATGCCCATGTAACAAAAGAAAGTTTACAAAAAAACTATCGTTCATTCCATCCAAGAGCGTAAAATAAGGAAAAGAACAAATTTAGGAGGAAACAAACATGGTCGAATCACCATTTCATTCAACCACAATCTGTGCTGTCGAAAAAGACGGAAAATTTGCCATGGCTGGAGATGGCCAAGTAACAATGGGTGAATCTGTTGTCATGAAAGGTACAGCAAAGAAAGTACGACGTATCTACAATAGAGAGGTCGTTGTAGGTTTCGCCGGAAGTGTCGCAGATGCGTTTACTTTAGAAGAAAAATTTGAAGGCAAACTGAACGAATACAATGGAAATCTGCAACGTGCAGCTGTTGAATTAGCTCAAGAATGGCGGACACAGCAATCTATGCAAAAACTTGAAGCGATGCTGATCGTAATGAATGATAAAGAAATGCTTCTTGTTTCAGGTACAGGAGAAGTGATTACGCCAGATGATGGCATCTTAGCTATCGGATCAGGCGGGAATTTTGCGTTGGCCGCAGCCCGAGCAATGAAAAATTATGCTCAAAATGACATGAGCGCGAAAGAAATTGCAGAAAATGCGTTAAATATTGCCGCAGACATCTGTATCTTTACTAATCATAATATTATCGTAGAAGAACTGTAAGAGGTGAGTAAATATGTATGAATTGAAACAAACACCAAGACAAATCGTAAGTGAATTAGACGAGTACATCGTAGGACAGCATGCAGCAAAAAAATCTGTTGCCGTCGCTTTGCGTAACCGCTACCGCCGTTTGCAGTTAGATGAAAAAATGCAACAAGATATTACACCTAAAAATATGCTGATGATCGGACCTACAGGGGTCGGTAAAACAGAAATCGCGCGACGTTTGGCCAAAATCGTCAATGCACCATTTGTCAAAGTCGAAGCAACAAAATTTACTGAAGTCGGTTATGTTGGAAGAGATGTAGAATCAATGGTCCGGGATTTAGTAGAAAATGCGATCCAAATCGTAGAAAAAGAGCAATACAGCCGTGTATACACAAGTGCTAAAAAAAATGCTGAAAAACGTTTGGTAAAAATCTTAGTGCCTGGTATAAAAAAAGAACAAAAACAATCCACTAATCAATTTGAACAAATGATGAATCTTTTTAATGCTAGTCAGCAAAACAACGTTGAACCACAAGAAGAAGTGACAGAAGATATTCGGATCAACCGCCGTACAGTTTTGGAACAACTACAAAAGGGATTACTGGACAATCGTGAAGTAACCATTGAAGTCGAAGATCAAAAGAAACCTGCACCAATGATGAACAATGGATTGGAGCAAATGGGGATCGACCTAAATGAAACGTTAGGTGCTCTAACACCGAAGAAAAAAGTGGAACGGACGGTAACAGTCAAAGAAGCTTTAGAGTTATTAATCAAAGAAGAATCAGCAAAACTAGTCAAGGATGCTGATATCCATAGTGAGGCAATCAAATTAGCGGAAGACAGCGGGATTATCTTTATCGATGAAATCGATAAGATTACTTCTAAATCACAGCAATCTGGAGAAGTATCCAGAGAAGGCGTCCAAAGAGACATATTGCCAATTGTCGAAGGTTCACAAGTAAACACAAAATACGGGATCATCCAAACAGATCACGTCCTATTCATTGCTTCAGGAGCTTTCCATTTGTCTAAACCAAGTGATCTAATTCCAGAACTTCAAGGACGCTTCCCAATACGGGTAGAATTAGATGATTTGACAGCTGAAGATTTTGTGAAAATTCTGACTGAACCGAATAATGCTTTAATAAAACAATATGTAGCATTGATTGGTACAGAAAATGTGTCAGTTACATTTACAAAAGAAGCAATTGAACGGATCGCTCAAATTGCTTTCGATGTCAATCGTGACACAGATAATATCGGTGCACGTAGACTGCATACTATTTTGGAAAAACTATTAGAAGACCTATTATTTGAAGCACCAGATATGCAAATGGGTGAAATAACGATTACAGAAGCATACGTTGATGACAAACTTGGCTCAATTGCGGCAAATGAAGATTTAAGTCGCTATATTTTATAAAATCGGAGGACGACAATGACAGACTTGCTAACGAAAACCCGCAAGATAAACACACTTTTGCAGCAAAAGAATACTTTTGACATGCAAGCAGATTTGCCTTACGATAAAATGGCTGTCACATTAGGTGGTATTCTTGACAGCAACACCTATATCATAGGAAGTGACGGAGTATTACTAGGTTATAATGAACGCCACGATGTGAATAATGAACGAATCAAAACAATGTTTGTTGAGAAACAATTCCCTGAATCTTACACTGATACAGTGGCACAGCTGATGAAAACTGAAGCTAATATCCCGATTACAAGTGATATTACTGCGTTTCCGGTAGAGTCAAGAGAAAAATACCCATTTGGTTTGACGACTGTCGTTCCAATCTTTGGAGCTGGCGAACGTCTGGGGACGATTATTTTATCTCGCATGGAACAATCGTTTGCAGATGACGATCTTGTCTTAGCAGAATATGGAGCTACGGTTGTCGGTATGCAGATCCTTTATCAGAAGTCTCGAAGTATCGAAGCTGATGTACGGAGTGCAACGGCTGTTCAAATGGCAATCAACACATTGTCTTACAGCGAGTTAAAGGCTGTACAAGCCATTTTTGAAGCATTGGATGGAGATGAAGGACGTTTGACTGCTTCTAATATCGCCGATAGCATCGGAATCACTCGTTCTGTGATCGTCAATGCTTTACGAAAATTGGAATCAGCTGGAATCATTGAATCTCGCTCGTTAGGTATGAAGGGAACTTATTTAAAAGTATTGAATTCCCGTTTTAAAGACGAATTGGCAAAACATAGTTATTAGAAACAAGGGGACTGGGGCGGATACAGATGTTTGCTCCAGCCTTCCCATTTTAAAAAGTAAGTCGAAGTTGGAGGAATGGCAATGACTGTTATTATTCAAAATGACCAGCTGATCGCTGAAATCGCTGAACACGGTGCGGAATTGATCAGTTTAAAATCAAAAGAACACGGTTTAGAGTATATCTGGCAAGGTGATCCAGCGTATTGGGGCAGACATGCACCAGTTTTATTCCCTTTTGTTGGACGTTTAAAAGATGACCAGTATGTTTACCAAGGGAAAACATATCAAATGGGACAACATGGATTTGCCCGAGATATGGATTTTGAAGTCATTGAACATGGACAAGAAATGGCTAGTTTCATCTTGCGGAGTACACCGGAGACATTAGAAAAATATCCTTTTGATTTTGAATTAGTGATTAGTTATGAATTAGGAGGAGACGGTATCACGGTCCATTACCAAGTAGCAAATACAGGTGAAGAAGAAATGTTCTTTTCTATCGGTGGACATCCTGCTTTCAATGTACCTCTAGAAGAAGGATTGTCATTCGAAGACTTTTATCTAGCATTTTCTCCATTGAAATCAAGATTACGCCTGCCTTTGAAAGGCCCATTCATTGATATGGATCAAAAGACGTTAGGACAGACAAATACGAATCTGGCTTTGAATCGTGAACTTTTTGATCAAGATGCATTGGTCTTTGAAACAAGAGGACTAAATGCGTACGCCATTCGGAGTGAAAAATCTTACCATAGCATAACTTTAAGCTATAAAGATATGCCTTATGTAGGAATCTGGTCTCCTTATCCAAAAGAAGCCCCTTTCGTGTGTATCGAACCATGGTGTGGAATTGCTGACACGGTGAATAGCAGTGGAAACTTGATGGAAAAAGTAGGAATCAATCAACTAGGTGCCCATGAAATCTTCAAGACAAAATATTCGATCACAGTGAAGTAAGAGGGTGTAAAAAAGCTATTCTACATCAAGTAATAAGAGGTTGTGACAGAAGTGGTCAGCTTCTGGAACACCGTTTGTTCGAAAAAAGGGAGTGTGACATGGATTTGTCACACTCCTGTTTTATCTCTTTGGACTGAAAAAGTGTCAGGATTTTTTCTTGCTACTGTTCAAACCAAATGGGATTCGACTTTCCGTATGGTTTCTGATACGCTTGATATTGTCTTTATGACGATAGAAGATAAAGGAAGAGACTAAAAAGGCAATGATCGTCAGCAACCAATTGGGCTTAGCCAAAATCACAGGAGCTACATAAGGAAGGACGATCGTGGATAAAGTGATCAACGCTGCACTGATCATACTGCTCAAACTCACCATACTTGTACAAAATAGACTAACGATAAAAATGATACAGGAATAAACAAAAAATACAGGATTAAATCCTAAAAGCATTCCTGCACTTGTCGCAACAGCTTTTCCTCCTTTAAACCCAGCAAATATCGGAAATGTATGACCAAGAATCGCACATACCCCAAACCAAAGAGGGTTAATCCCAGAAAGGTGAAAAATCATCGGCAGACAAGTAGCCAATGTACCCTTTAAAATATCCATAAGAAGGACAACGATTCCGGCGGTTTTGCCTAATACTCGAAATGTATTGGTGGTTCCAGTATTACCGCTCCCATGTTGCCGGATATCTTTTTTGAAAAACAATTTGCCGATCCAGACACCGGAAGGAATAGAACCTAAAAGATATGCTAAAATAAGTAATAAGATCAATTTCATTTTTTACCCTCTCTCAAGTTGAAAACTATCCTTTATTTTAGCATGAATAGGTAACAGGAACAATTGAAAAAATGAAAGATAGAAGTATAATAGATGAAATAAAAAGAAAAGCAAGGGGTGACAGAAATGTCTATAAAAAATCCAACACAAGAAACGATTTTTAACTATTTGAAAGAAGCAAAAAATATTGCCGTCGTAGGCTTGAGCAATAAACCAGAGCGAACAAGTTACATGGTTGCACAGGTATTGCAAGACAATGGATATAAAATCATACCAGTAAATCCATTATTGGCTGGTGAAGAAATTCTAGGAGAGAAAGTCTATGCAAATTTAACAGAAATCGATGATCCAATCGATATCGTAGATGTATTTAGACGGAGCGAATTTTTACCTGAAGTAGCAGCTGATTTTTTGAAAACCGATGCTAAAGTGTTTTGGGCACAACTAGGGATCGAAAACGAAGAAGCAGATGAGATGCTAAGAAAAGCAGGACGCACAGACATCGTAATGGATCGTTGTATCAAGATTGAACTTGGTAAGTTGAAAGAAAACCAAAAATAAAAATGACCACAAAGAAGAGATGATCGATAGAGAGGAATGTCGAAAAAGCGGTTAGGAGATAATTAAAATTGATTTCTCATCTAACCTCTTTTTTTTCACGACCTTTTCTAGTATGATAATCGTGGTGCGGTTTTGCCGCAAAGTATTATTGAAGGAGCGTTTGCCTTGGCAAAAAAAGTAAACAACGAATATAATGACTCGTCCATCCAAGTATTGGAAGGATTAGAGGCAGTTAGAAAAAGACCAGGGATGTACATTGGATCCACTGACAGCCGAGGCTTGCATCATTTAGTCTATGAAATCGTCGATAATGCAGTTGATGAAGCATTATCAGGATATGGCAGTGAGATTGATGTGACCATCCATGAAGACAATAGTATAACTGTTGCAGATAGCGGACGCGGGATGCCTGTAGGGATGCATGCTTCCGGAATCCCTACAGTTGAAGTGATTTTTACTGTGCTGCATGCTGGCGGAAAGTTTGGCCAAGGAGGGTACAAAACTTCTGGTGGACTTCACGGTGTAGGAGCCAGTGTGGTAAATGCCTTATCGAAATGGCTGACTGTAACAATCGTTAGAGATGGCGTAGAGTATCAGCAGAAATTTAAAAACGGCGGTAAACCTGACGGTACGTTGAAAAAGATAGGAAAAACAAAAAAAGCAAACGGGACGATTGTCCATTTTTTACCAGATGATACGATATTCAGTACAACGAAATTTTCATATGAAATTTTAGCCGAACGGTTAAGAGAATCTGCCTTTCTTCTAAAAGGCGTTAAAATCTCACTTTCTGATCTTCGGGGAGAAGAACCAGTCAAGGAAGTTTTCCATTATGAAGAAGGAATCAAAGAATTTGTTGATTACCTGAATGAAGAAAAAGATACATTGACACCGGTCGTTTATTTTTCAGGAGAAAAAGAAGGTATCGAAGTAGAGGTCGCTTATCAATACAATGACGGGTATTCAGAAAATGTCTTATCTTTTGTCAATAATGTTCGAACAAAAGATGGTGGAACCCATGAAGCTGGAATGAAAGCGGCAATGACGAAATCTTATAACGAATATGCGAGAAAAGTCGGCTTGCTGAAAGAACGGGACAAGAATCTGGAAGGTAGTGATTTCAGAGAAGGATTAGCTGCTGTTCTCTCTATCCGTGTACCTGAAAATCTTCTGCAATTTGAAGGCCAAACGAAAGAAAAACTTGGTACGCCAGTTGCTCGTACCGTAGTAGATAACGTCATCAGTGAACAAATGGGCTTTTATTTGCAGGAAAATAGCGAAATGAGCCAGATGTTGGTCCGTAAAGCAATCAAAGCGAGAGAAGCGAGAGAAGCAGCACGTAAAGCCAGAGAAGAAAGCCGAAATGGGAAGAAGCGTAAAAAAGGCGAATCTCTTCTTTCAGGAAAATTGACACCCGCACAATCCCGAAACCCTAAGAAAAATGAATTGTATTTAGTCGAAGGGGATTCTGCCGGCGGATCTGCTAAACAAGGAAGAGACAGAAAGTTCCAAGCAATTCTACCTTTACGAGGAAAAGTCATCAATACCGAAAAAGCTAAAATGCAAGATATCTTGAAAAATGAAGAAATCAATACGATGATCTATACGATTGGTGCAGGAGTCGGCCCTGAATTTTCTATCGAAGACTGTAATTACGACAAAGTAATCATCATGACCGATGCGGATACAGACGGCGCCCATATTCAAGTATTACTGCTTACTTTCTTTTATCGTTATATGAAACCGCTGATTGAAGCTGGGAAAGTATATATCGCGTTACCGCCTTTATATAAAGTATCCAAAGGACAAGGGAAGAAGCAAGTCATTGAATATGCGTGGACAGATGACGAATTGGCATCAATGATTAAAAAAGTCGGCAAAGGATATATGCTACAGCGATATAAAGGACTTGGAGAGATGAATGCAGAACAATTGTGGGAAACAACGATGGATCCAACTTCCCGTACGTTGATCCGCGTTCGTATCGACGATGCTGCGCAAGCTGAGCGTCGAGTAACCACACTAATGGGTGACAAAGTAGAACCTCGAAGAAAATGGATCGAAAATCACGTACAATTTACGTTGGAAGAAGATGGCAGTATCTTAGATAAAAAAGAGGATGCTGAAATCTCTCCTTCAGTTTCTAATGAATTATTAGATGAAGAACGAGCAGATAAAAACGAAGACAATCAGTTATTTGAAGTAGAATAGGAGGTCACCTGATGGAAAATCGACAAGAAGTACAAGAATTAACTTTAGAAGAAGTGATGGGTGACCGCTTCGGACGTTATTCCAAATATATTATCCAAGAACGTGCACTGCCTGATATCCGTGATGGATTGAAACCAGTGCAACGCCGGATATTATTTGCCATGAACAAAGATGGCAATACGTATGACAAAGGATTCCGTAAATCAGCAAAATCTGTCGGAAATATCATGGGGAATTATCATCCTCATGGTGACAGCAGTATTTATGAAGCGATGGTCCGAATGAGCCAAGATTGGAAGTTGCGGGAAGTACTGATCGAAATGCACGGGAATAACGGGAGTATGGACGGTGATCCACCTGCTGCGATGCGTTATACTGAAGCCAGATTATCCAAGTTAAGTGGAGAGATGCTAGCAGATATCGAAAAAGAAACAGTCGATCTCGTGTGGAATTTTGATGATACAGAAAAAGAACCAACAGTCCTTCCAGCTCGATACCCAAACCTTCTAGTCAATGGATCGACAGGTATATCTGCTGGATATGCGACAGAAATCCCGACTCATAACTTAGCTGAAGTGATCGACGGCACAATCTATATGATCGATCATCCACAAGCGAGCCTTGAAAAATTGATGGAATATATTCCTGGACCTGACTTTCCAACAGGAGGGATCTTGCAAGGAAAAGATGAAATCAAAAAAGCTTATGAAACAGGGCGAGGAAAAGTTATTCTTCGTTCGAAAACAAAGATAGAAGCAATGAAGGGCAATAAACAGCAAATCGTGATCACTGAAATCCCATATGAAGTAAATAAAGCGACATTGGTGAAAAAAATGGATGAGATCCGTTTGAATAAGAAAATCGATGGAATAGCTGAAGTACGAGATGAAAGTGATAGAACTGGTCTGCAAATTGTCGTTGAATTGAAAAAAGACGCCAATGCTCAAGGAATTTTGAATTATTTGTTCAAAAACACTGAGCTACAGATCAATTACAATTTCAATATGGTCGCTATCGATCATATGACTCCGCATCAAGTTGGACTGAAAGACATTTTAAGAAGTTATATCGAGCATCGAAAGCAAGTCATAACAAAACGCAGCCAATTCGATTTAGCCAAAGCTCAAAAAAGACAGCATATCGTAGAAGGCCTGATGAAAGCTTTATCGATTCTGGATGAAGTAATCGCAACGATTCGTGAAAGTAAAGACAAAAAAGACGCCAAAAAGAATTTAGTCGACGTCTTCCAATTTACAGAAGAACAAGCAGAAGCAATCGTCACATTGCAACTATATCGTTTGACGAACACAGATATCACAGAGCTTCAAAAGGAATCTGAAAGCTTGATTGCACAAATCACAGAGTTGAATAAAATCCTTTCAAACGACAAAGAGCTTTTCTCTGTTATGAAAAAAGAATTGCGGGAAGTGAAAAAAAATTACTCTTCCGCTCGTCTGACGACAATCGAAGACGAAATCGAAGAAATCAAAATCGATACGCAAGTTTTAGTGGCGCAAGAAGACGTAATCGTCAGTGTGACGCGAGAAGGCTATGTGAAGCGAACAAGCCTTCGTTCTTATAGTGCTTCCAAACCAGAAGAAATCGGGATGCGAGAAGGCGACTACTTGCTGTACTCAGGTGAATTGAGCACATTGGACCATGTTCTTCTGATTACGAATAAAGCAAATGTGATCTACCGTCCTGTTCATGAACTACCCGATTTGAAATGGAAAGATGCTGGCGAACACATTTCTCAAACAATCTCCAATCTGTCTGTAGATGAATCGATCTTAGCTGTTTTCCCATATCAAAAAATCCAAGCAGAGAAAACATTTGTATTCATCAGCAAGAATGGATTGATCAAGCAAACACGAATGACAGAGTTCGAGCCATGGCGCACCTACAAGAGCCGTCCGCTTAGCTGTATGAAGCTAAAGGCGGAAGAAGATGAACTTATTGCTGTATATCTGAAAGAAGATCAGCCAGGCTTAGATGTGTTCTTAGTAACGCATCAAGGAATGGGCTTGCGCTATCCTTTAACAGATGTTCCCGTTGTTGGAGCAAAGGCAGCTGGAGTGAAGTCTATGAATTTGAAAGATGGAGATAGGATTGTCAATGGGCTGCTTGTGTTAGCAGAGGGAGATACGCCGATCGTAATCGTTACTCAGCGAGGAGCCGTGAAACGCATGCTTGCTCAAGAAATCAGTCAAACTTCACGTGCGAAGCGGGGAGTGACGGTCATGCGTGAGCTGAAAAAAAATCCGCACCGTATTATCTATATGTCGGAAGGAAGATCAAAAGAAATAACCTTGATGAATCAAAAAGGACAACAAATAACGATTGATCCAACGGATTTTCCTATAGGTGATCGAACATCGAATGGTTCATTTGCTATGGACGAGAAAAAAGGTGGAGAAGTCATCGAAGTTATCGATGCTCCTGAGATTTTCATCGAATCATAACTGTTATGGTATTTTAGTGAAGAGGCACCATCTGTATTAATACAGATGGTGCCTCTTTTTCATTCCTTTTTAATAAAACTTCATCAGTTTGTAAAAAAAGATGAAAGTGTTCACAATGCTTAAATATTGGTATATCAACGTTACTTGAAATATACATAGATAAAACATAAAAATTGTTAAATAAAAAACAAGAAAACCCTTGCAAAGATAAGGTGCTGTGTTATACTAATCACGTAAAAACTGTTACATAAAACAGAAATTTAGGAGGTCCATACAATGGAGCAATGGAATGGATTTAAAGGTACCAAATGGAAAGAAGGCGTAGACACTAGAGACTTTATTCAAAACAACTACACTGAATATCGCGGTGATGACAGCTTTTTGGAAGGCCCAACAGAAGCAACAGAAAAATTATGGGATGAATTGCAAAAGCTGAATGATATCCAATTCGAACGTAACGGTGTTTATGATATGGACACAGAAATCGTTTCAACCATTACTTCCCACGATGCAGGCTATTTGGATAAAGATTTGGAAAAAATCGTCGGTCTACAGACAGACAAACCTTTGAAACAAGCATTCATGCCGTTCGGTGGAATCAATATGGCTAACAATGCGCTGAAAAGCAATGGCTATACACCAAACGATGAATTAACACATGTTTTCACTGACTGGCGCAAAACACATAATCAAGGGGTGTTTGATGCTTATACTGCTGAAATGCGTGCAGCTCGTAAAAACAAAATCATTACAGGGCTTCCAGACGCTTACGGTCGCGGACGTATCATCGGCGACTATCGTCGTGTGGCATTGTATGGAATCGACTATTTGATGGAACAAAAGAAAAAAGATCATGATATGACTGGTTATCATACGATGAGTGAAGAAGTGATTCGTTTACGTGAAGAAATCACTGAACAATATCGTGCATTAGCACAAATGAAAGAAATGGCTGCAAAATATGGCTATGATATCTCTAAACCAGCTGCAAATGCAAAAGAAGCTGTCCAATGGTTATACTTCGGTTATTTAGCAGCAATCAAATCACAAAACGGCGCTGCGATGTCAATCGGACGTATCTCAGCATTCCTTGATATCTATATCCAACGTGATTTGGATAATGGAGTAATCACAGAAAAAGAAGCGCAAGAATTGATCGATCACTTAGTAATGAAATTACGTATGGTCAAATTCGCGCGTACACCTGAATACAACCAATTATTCTCAGGATTCCCTATCTGGGCTACTTTATCCATTGCTGGTATGGGCTTAGATGGTCGTTCATTAGTGACGAAGAATGATTTCCGTCTGCTTCACACATTGACAAATATGGGACCTTCACCAGAACCAAACTTGACTGTTTTGTACTCTGAACACCTTCCAGAAGGATTCAGAACATATGCGAGCCGAATCGCTATCGAAAGTTCTTCGATTCAGTTCGAGAATGACAATCAGCTTCGTGAACAATGGGGTTCTGATGATTGTGCGATTGCTTGCTGTGTATCAGGAACAGTTGTTGGAAAAGACATGCAGTTCTTTGGTGCTCGTGCTAACTTGGCTAAAACACTATTATATGCTATCAATGGTGGGGTCGATGAAGTGACTGGCGCCCAAGTTGGACCAGAATATCGTCCAATCACATCAGAAGTACTAGATTTTGAAGAAGTGAAACATAACTTCATGAACATGATGGATTGGTTAGCAGAACTATATGTCAATACGTTGAACATCATTCATTACATGCATGATAAGTATTCTTATGAAGCAGCTCAGCTTGCCTTGATGGATTCTGACTTGCAACGCACATTTGCTACAGGTATTGCTGGAATCTCTCATGCGGCAGACAGCTTGTCAGCCATCAAATATGCAAAAGTAAAAGCAATCCGTAATGAAAAAGGAATAGCAGTTGATTTTGAAGTAGATGGCGACTTTCCTAAATACGGAAATGATGATGACCGTGCAGATGAATTAGTTTCATGGATCTTGGAATACTTCATGGGACAAATCAAACGTCATAAAACTTACCGCAACTCAAAACCAACAACTTCATTATTGACGATTACTTCAAATGTTGTTTACGGTAAAAATACAGGAAATACTCCTGATGGCCGTGAAGCTGGAAAACCACTTGCGCCAGGAGCAAACCCAAGTTACAATGCAGAACAAAGTGGGTTATTAGCCAGCCTGAACTCAACAGCTAAAATGAATTACGGTTGTGCATTGGATGGAATTTCAAATACCCAAACAATCAATCCTTCTGGTCTTGGAAAAGAACAAGATACAAGAATCGAAAACTTGCGTAATGTCTTAGACGGATACTTCTCAAAAGGCGCTTATCATTTGAATGTCAATGTATTCAGTAATGATCTATTACGTGATGCAATGGAAAATCCAATGAAATATCCGAACTTGACGATCCGGGTATCTGGTTATGCAGTTAAATTCCGTGACTTGACAAGAGAACAACAACTAGATGTCTTGATGAGAACTTCACACGACAGAATGTAAAAAGTTTGTGAAACAGCCTTTCGACTCAGTGCCGAAAGATCGTTAGATATCCTTCGCATCATAATCGAATGATCAGTATGCTTATTTGAAAGACACGATTTACAGGGGCAGGACATGTATGTTCCGTCCCTGTAAATTTTACACATAACGAAGCGGTGATTGCGAAAAATTTTGTTCAAAAAGCTTCGCTTCGACAGCTAACTTGTACTTAAAATGAAATCAAAGAAAAGATGTGAATTTAAATGGAAGAAAAAACAATCGGCTATGTTCATTCTATCGAAACTTTCGGTTCAGTAGACGGCCCTGGACTGCGCTTTGTCGTGTTTATGCAAGGATGCCGCATGCGTTGCCAATTCTGTCACAATCCTGATACTTGGAATATTGGCGGAGGGAAAGAGTACTCAGCAGATGAACTTTTAGATAAAGCGGAACGCTTCAGACCTTACTGGGGAGATAAAGGTGGTATTACTGTTAGTGGCGGAGAGCCTCTATTGCAGATCGATTTTTTGATCGAACTGTTTAAAAAAGCAAAAGAGCGGGAAATGCATACTACATTGGATACATGCGGAAAACCTTTTACGTATGAAGAACCCTTCTTCTCTCGTTTTCAAGAATTGATGAAGTATACAGACTTACTGTTATTTGATATCAAACACATCGATAATGAAGAGCATAAAAAACTAACGCATTGGGACAATGAAAATATTTTAGAAATGGCGCAATATTTGTCAAAAATCAACAAACCGGTTTGGATTCGCCATGTACTAGTCCCTGAGCGAAGTGATTATGATGAATATTTGATCCGACTAGACAACTTTATCCAAACCTTGTCAAATGTAGACAGGGTAGAGATCCTTCCTTACCATACGATGGGAAAATACAAGTGGGAAACACTTGGTTTGAAATATCCATTAGAAGGGATCGAACCACCTACAAAAGAACGTGTCGAAAATGCTAAACGATTGCTTCATACAGAAGAGTATACAAAATATTTAACGCGATAGAACGCATCGGAAAGAAGTTAAGTATTGCTTCTTTCCGTTTTTTTGCTATTATTAAATAGGAGAAATCACAAAGGAGCGAATGACATGTCAAAAATTTTAGTTTTTGGTCACCAAAATCCAGATACAGATGCAATTGGGGCAGCCATTGCCTTTTCACACTTGCAAAATGAATTAGGTAACGAAACAGAAGCAGTTGCTTTAGGTACACCTAACGAAGAAACACAATACGCATTAGACCACTTTCAACTATCTGCACCACGAGTAGTAGAGTCAGCTAAAGCAGAAAATGCCGATGTCATGCTTGTGGATCATAATGAATTCCAACAAAGTATTTCAGATATCAGCGAAGTAAATATTTTGGCTGTAGTAGACCACCATCGTATTGCAAACTTTGAAACAGCTAATCCATTGTACTATCGTGCAGAACCAGTTGGATGTACAAGTACGATCATTTTAAAACTATATAAAGAAAACCAAGTAACGATCCCTAAAGAAATTGCTGGGATCATGCTTTCAGCTATCATTTCAGATACATTGTTATTCAAATCGCCAACATGTACGCCTGAAGACGAAGCAGCTGCAAAGGAACTTGCAGCAATCGCTGAAGTAGATCTAACTGCCTATGGTCTTGAAATGTTGAAAGCCGGAACGAATCTAAGTGATAAATCAGCTGCGGTCCTTCTTGATTTGGATGCAAAAAGTTTCCCAATGGGCAGTTCCAATGTGCGTATCGCTCAAGTCAATACAGTGGACCTGAATGAAGTGATGGATCGACAAGCAGAACTAGAAGCAGCGATGGAAGAAGAAATGAAAGCAAATGGCTACGATTTATTCGTATTAGTTGTCACAAATATCTTAGACAGCGATTCAGAATTACTTGTTGCTGGTAAAGGTAAAGAAAAAGTAGAAGAAGCTTTCCAAACAACTTTGACCAATAACCGAGCTTTGCTTAAAGGTGTCGTTTCACGTAAAAAACAAGTCGTACCTCAGTTGACGGCTGTATTCAGCTAATCAAATGGTAGGATGAAGCATTCAAAGTGAATGGGATAAGCGATTGAATAAAAAGAAACACAGAACATACTAAAAGTCTAAGAAATGGAGGAGAATAACAGTCAAACATGACTCTTGTTCTTCCTCCTTTTTATGTAAAAGCCTTTTAAGTAAAATAAAATGGATAGAAAAGAGAACATATATGAACTATTATTATTCAAAAAATAAGGAAAATTTTTATCAAAAACTGACCGGTGATCCGCTTTTTTCTTTATTGACCGATTATCTATATGAACATCGAGAAAAAGAAACGATTCTAAGAGAATTGAAAAAAGAATTTCCGCAAAACAAATTTTCTCATTTTCTTGATTTATTGATCGATGCAGGATTAATCAAGAGAGAAGAACGAAGATATCATTTGAACTTTCCAATATTTGATCCCAACGATTACTTGCAACAAGCCACTTCGGCTGCTGAAACCATAGCCGACCAATTGAAGAGACTCTCTGTTGCTGAACAAAAATTAGCGATGGGAGAAGTTATTTGGGCGTATTGTTTTGAAGATGAACGAAAAGAAGCGTATTTTTATGGAGTAAGAAACAGCCGAGAGACAGAATTGCTGAGAACGACTGCTGGAAATCAGAAGTACCGTTTTATTACACTTTCCTCTAAAGAACACTTTCCGCTTACGTTGGCTAATTATTTTTTTATACAAAAGAATCAGCTTCCTGTAACGAAGGCATTCAAAGAATTAGCCGAACTTATTGGAGATGTAAATGAAGCGTACTTTTTTGATCAAATAGAAGTTATCGTTGACAGGATACGTAAAAATAAATATAAAAATCGTCGGCCTAGTATTTTCCATCAGTCACTACTTGTGACGGATACCATAAAGGAAGAAGAATCATTTACACTAGTATTGCCTATTGTCGAAAAAAACAATCTTGAGATCGAATTTCCAACATTGGATCCTTCATTGACAATGGAGGAAACGGCCTTTCTTAAACGACAAATCTTTTCTGAGCTGAGCAAGAAATTTATGCTGCATGCATTTTCTTATATCAAAGAATATGGAGCAATATAGAATAATATAGAACAGCTTTGGTGAGTAGAATCTAAGAGAGCAGTAAGCAAAAATCAGGTGTTTATACTTATAAAATACATTTTAAGTTGATCAACCTATTGAAAATGATACCCTTTTCATCTACAATGATATAAGAATTAAATATGTTTGATTTGCAGGGGGACGCTATGGCGTTGAGAAGGTAAAACCTGACCCTTTGAACCTGTTGGTTGATACCAGCGTAGGGAGCAAATGTCTTTTTTGTTGATACAAAAGGCATTCTTCTTACTTGAAGAATGCCTTTTTACTTTTTAAGGAGGGAAAAGTAGTGAAAAAAGTACTTAGTATTGCAGGATCAGATTGTAGTGGGGGAGCTGGTATACAAGCCGATTTAAAAACATTTTCGGCGCATGGTATTTATGGTATGTCTGTTATCACTTCTGTAGTTGCTGAAAATACGGCTAGAGTCATTTCCTATCAAAACATTTCACCGCAAATTATTAATGAACAAATGGATGCTGTTTTTGAAGATATTTTCCCAGAAGCTGTAAAAATTGGCATGCTCTCTTGTGAGGAAACAATGCTTGCTGTTACAGCCGGATTAAGAAAATGGCACCCTCATAATATTGTGGTTGATCCAGTGATGTATGCTAAAAATGGGGATGCTCTAATGGAACCAAAGGCAATTAATACGCTGATTGAATCAGTTCTTCCTTCAGCTACCCTAATCACACCGAATATTCTAGAAGCTGAAAAAATAGCTAGGTACTCAATTTCATCAGTAACTGATATGGAATCAGTTGGACGGATCATTTACGAAACTTGTGGTACTTCTGTTCTTATTAAAGGCGGACATAAAATAGGAGAAGCAACTGATGTTCTTTTTGATGGGAAACAGTACTATTACTACACGTCTGAACGAATCAATACTAAAAATACTCATGGTACAGGCTGTACCTTTTCTTCCGCTATCGCCGCTCAACTAGCTTTGGGAAAATCGTTGGACCAAGCTATACAACAAGCAAAAAAATATATCACGACTGCAATTCAGCATTCCTTAGAAATTGGCCAAGGTCACGGCCCAACCAATCATTTTTATTCACTATATAAAAACGGTCTGAAGGAGGAATGAGCAAATGAATACATTTATGCAAACTGCCATCCAGAAAGTTCGATTAAACGCTCCTTTGATTCATCACATAACAAACTATGTAACGGTCAATGATTGTGCTAACATCACCTTAGCAATTGGTGCTTTTCCTATCATGGCAGATGATGCACAGGAAGTGCTTGAAATAACTACGATGTCAAATGCATTAGTTCTAAATATCGGTACATTAAATGAACGTACAATTGTCTCTATGCTTCTTGCAGGAAAAAAAGCGAATGAATTTGGTATTCCAGTCATACTTGACCCTGTTGGAGCGGGAGCATCTCGATTTCGAAATGAAACAGTAAAAAAACTATTAAATGATATTCATTTTTCAGTTATTCGAGGAAATATATCTGAAATGTGTTTTTTAGCTGGATTGAAAAGTAACACTAAAGGTGTGGATGCTTCACTTGAGGATATAGGAAAAGAAAACGAAGTTGAGGAACTTGCTTTATCACTTGCTTCTTCTCATCAATGTATTACAGCCATTACAGGTAAAACAGATATTGTCTCTGATGGTATTCAAACCATTCAAGTTAAAAATGGTTGTTCTGAAATGAGCCGTATTACAGGAACTGGCTGCATGTTGACTTCTTTGATTGCGAGTTTCTGCGGTAGCTGTCCTAATTCTCTTTTTGAATCAACGACAAGTGCAGTGATTGCAATGGGCATAGCAGGTGAATTATCCTATGAAAAATCAAAAGAATTAGGAACAAGTAGCTTTCGAATGAATCTTATTGATGAAATCAGTAAAATGAGCGACCAGAAACTAGTACAGCGAGGTAAATATTTTGAAACTAAACATTGATTATCGTTTGTATTTAGTAACTGATCCACACTTATTCAGCACCAATACATTGACTGAAGCAATTGAACAAGCAATAGAAGGTGGTGTTACTTTAGTACAACTTCGAGAAAAAGAATTGGATTCCGGCCCATTTTATGAGGAAGCTCTAGAAATCAAACAACTAACAAAAAGCCAGAATATTCCTTTAATTATCAATGATCGTGTAGATATCGCTTTAGCGTGTGACGCTGATGGGATTCATATTGGTCAATCTGATTTGCCCATTGAAATCGTTCGAAAACTAATTGGAAAAGATAAAATAATCGGTGTTTCTGTCCAAACCCTTCAAGAAGCAATTGAAGCAGAAAACGGCGGTGCAGATTATCTAGGGATTGGTGCAATGTTTCCTACAACTACTAAAGAAGACGCGATTCAAGTAACAAATGATGAACTAAAAAAGATTTGTCAAAAAGTTTCTATTCCTATTGTATTAATTGGTGGAATAAACCAGCAAACAATTCCGTATTTTAAAGACTTTCCCATCCAAGGATTTGCGGTTGTTTCAGCTATATTAGCTAAAAATAAGATTAAAGAAGCTAGCCAAGAACTTTTACGATTAATTAATCAAACAATTTCTAGTTAACAAATATTATTTTCTAGTTACTTAACAAAAATTACTTTATTACCATATAAAGATAAAAAATCGGCCATTTAAAAAGAAAATGACAGGTAAGCATATAAGAGGGGGCTGTGACAAAAGACTTGTCACAGTCCCTTCTTATTTCTTAAAGCTGACCACTTCGGTCACAACCTCTTTTTAGTCAGGTTAAGACAATATTTTCTAGAGCATCAACTATTGCTGTAAAATGAATGATCAAATGATAACAGTATGATCGTTTCATGTTCTGTACATTGAGATAGACTTATAGTAGACCAACTATTTTAACGTAAATAACCGCCATTATTTAAGTCGAAAGTAGCACCGGTATAATGAGAACTTTCCTCTGAAAGTAAAAAATGGACAGTATCAGCAACATCTGACGGTAAAACTGGATCTTTGATTAGATGGTGCTGCTGGTATTCTTTCTTTCGCCATTCTGGAATGGTAGCCATCATTTCTGTATCTACCATTGTGGGAGCAACAGCATTTACTAAAACTTGTGGAGAAAAGCGTAAAGCCAAGCTTTTAGTCAAACCAAGCAAAGCTGCTTTGGATAAACCATATAAGGCATCTGAACTACCTTCTTGGCCAGAGATAGAAGAAATGTTAATTATTCTCCCTTGAGTTTCTTTATCTATAAGATGCTGAATGAAAAATTTTGAGAATATCGTAGCACCTTTAATATTTATTTGTAAAACTCGATCGATCGCAGATTCATCGTAGTCCAATAAACTTAATGCATTGTATACACCTGCATTATTAACTAAGCCGTAAAGTGATTGAGCCGAAATGTTTGTAAAAAAACTTTCTACAGCTTGATAATCAGTCACATCAACGCAAGCGAGTGTAAGATTTGGATGGGAAGAAAAATTCCCTAGCTTATCTTTATTATTATCAACAGCAATAACTTGATAACCAGCCTTTAACAAACGATTCGTAAGTGCTTGGCCGATTCCACCAGCTGCTCCAGTTATGATTACTTTTTTCATTATTTTCCCTCCAAGTGATAGATGAACATGTTTGTTTCTAGAATAACTATTTCTTACTATACAACTTAAATTGTTTTTCGTATAGATGAATTATATTTTGTTATATTTTTAAGTGAAAAAAGAAATTAACTTTGATTCAAACAAATTGATTTTTTATGTGAGTTATTGGTGAAGGCTACTATTTCTACACAGAAAAAGTGATAAGGGTTATTTTATTATTTAAATTCGGGAAATGTTTTTCAGTTATCATAACAAGTGTTATAATACATGAGAATTGACAGTTTTTTGAAAGAGGTTCTTATAGCGACAAGCAAAAAAGTTAAAAAAAGATAATTGTTGATCAATTGAGACCTCTGATTGATCAGTAGACTAACTATAAATTTAGGAGAATAACATGCGAGAGAGTGTATCTTTAAAAACAATTTCAGAAGAAGATTTGAGAGATATTTGGGAAATCAGTTTTGGACCAAAAGCAGATTTGGAATGGATGAAGTTCAACGGCCCCTATTTTAAAGACCCAGTACAAACATGGACAGAATTTTCTACAGGATATGGGCGATCACTTATCAATAGTCCAATGAGCAAGGCTATAATGTTTGATCATAAGATAGTAGGATTGGTTACTTCCTATTGGGCTGATTCTAATTTAAAACAATGGTTAGAAGTTGGGATCTCGATATATGATTCTAGCATTTGGGGCAAGGGAATCGGAAGTATTTCTCTTTCTTTATGGTTAAAAGAATTATTTGAGTATTTTGCCTATCTACCACATATTGGATTCACTACATGGTCTGGAAACAAAGGAATGCAAAAAATTGGTGAGAAATGTGGAATGACAAAGGAAGGAGTCATAAGAAAAGTTAGGTTTTTAAATAATCAATATTATGATTCAGTCAAGTATGGCATTCTAAGGGAAGAACTAGCCGATTAGATTAGGAAGTCCATTTGGTGATCCAGAATCACTCAGAAACGAATGGTAAGTCATTATTAATCATCTATCCAATCTTGGGTATTTTTTTAGATTGAAGTGTTTAAAACTAAAAAAGCATTTATGAAGTCGTAATAGTCAGGCTTCAAAATGCTTTTTATTTTGTTTCTTTTTTCTTTGCCACATAAATACACCTAGACTGACGATGAAGAGCATATCCAACAGATTTCCTGCGACTTGGATCGTCGAAGGGTTGGCCAATGGTATCAAAGCAAGGACAAAAAAGGAAAACAAGCTGTAGATAAAACATGTGACAGGAACTAATCGAAAGAAGAGTGGACATTTCAATTGGCTAAAAATTAGTGAAAAAATAAAATAGGTGAAAATAGATAAAATCACGACTAAACCATTCATGATAAAGAAGAAAAGCGTATTGTGATTAAACGAATAAAAAAGGATAGCTAAAAAAGAAAACGTTTTAAATGCAATCAATACACCTGAAGCTTCATTTAACGTACCAGGATGTCGATGAAAAAAATAGGCACCGAAATACACAGAAAACATCAAGCCGCATAGAGAAGATAGAATCAAAAAAAACGGATTTTCTTCGGTTTCTGTAATATCAGAATGATCCAAAAGCAACCAGCCTAATGCACTAGAAGGCGCATGTGAGGTCTTAACGTACGAATAACATAGAAAAAATAAAATCGTCAAAGTTGCAAAAAAAGAGCCTAAATGTAAAAAATTAGTTGTTTTACGTTGAATTTCCATAATATCTCCAAATTAAATTGATAAGTATATAAAGTATAATAACAAATCAATGAGTATATGTCGATGTTTTTTAATCAAAATTATAAATAAAAACTGTCGAACATCTAAAATTTAATTTATATGTTCGACAGTTTTTTAGTTTGTGAGTTATTTTCCTTGTCTTTTTCTTACTTTTTTAGTCCAAAAACCACCTGAAATATATTTTGGTTCATATGAGATGATGAAAGCACGCTCTTCAATTTCTTTGATCAGACGATACAGTTCACGTTCGCTTTTTCTAGGAGAAAGTATTTCCAGGACCAGTCGCTCGCCTTCTAGACCCATTGCAGAAGTTTGTGTCACACCGTAACCGTGTTCTCTCAGTATACCAGGCAAACTTTTATCTTCCGCGCTATTTGCTGGCAAAATCGTTGTGACCATGATGTATCCTAATGCCAGCTTGTCTTCAATCAAAATCCCAACACTGATACCTACTGCGTAACCTAACGCATAGACAAACAAATTCAGCGGATTATCTAAACGATCCAATACAAGAGATAGCCCCACGATATAGATCGTGATCTCAACCATACTGACAAGGGGAGCAATCAGCCGGTAGCCTTTCATTGTCAGCATAAAACGTAACGTGTTCAAAGTGATATAAGCAAAATTGATGAGGAAGATCATCCCCAACATTTTAGGATCAATCATTTGTAAAACTCCTTTCATTTGTATAACAACAATATCAAAAAAAATCGTAAGTGAAGAAAAATTGAAACTTTATTGGTACCAAAAAATGATAAAATGATTATAATAGAATTATAAAGATAGGTTAGGTGATTAAAATGAAAACGGTCAATCGAGTGTTTTGTGCCAGCCACGTGCTCAGTCTCCTTCTCAGTATATACTTAGGTGTCTATGCGATTCAACAGCCAATTGATGTAGAGAACATTGTTTTTCAGATGTCGCTGACAGATGGTTTGATTCTAAGCGTTTTTTTCTTTTTGATACTATTTATTGGTAATATTTTCGGTAGCGTTGCCAGTTTTTTGAATTTCTCTATTTATCCTCTCCTTTCGCTAGCATTAGGAGTGGTGGGGCTTTGTTCCCTATTCTTATTTCCTGAGCCATTCAGTCCTGCATTTATATTATTTGGTATACTGAACCTGTTCCAGACGACTGTCGGATCATGGTTGCTATGGCGATCAGGAAATTTAATGAAAATAGGTGAGTAACCATTGAATCCAATTATATTGAAACGTTCTGTCAATCAAATTCCAGTGTTAGAGGTTGTCCTGAAAGAATTAAGAGAAGAACGGATTCCCGTTGTTATCTATTATCACGGATGGCAGACAAGTAAGGAGTTAGTTTTGACACAAGGAAGGAAAATTGCACAGCAAGGTATTCGTGTGATCCTGCCAGATGCGATGAATCATGGGGAACGCAAACAGCCAATTTCTTCTATTCCATCCTATACATTTTGGGATAGTATCTACGGGAACTTGTTTGAGTTTGACACGCTTATCAAGCATTTAGAAAAAAGAGATCTTTTACATGATCGGCTTGCAGTTGGCGGGGTTTCGATGGGTGGAATGACAACATGCGCGTTGCTAGCTAAGCATCCTCATATAGCAGCAGGTGTATGTTTGATGGGTTCTCCTGCACCTCTGGAATATGGGAAAGAAATCGCAAGAAGAGCGTCAGAATACAATTATATCTTGCCAAAAGACTATTTTGATTTGATCTCGTGGGTCAAGAGTTATGATTTATCATTGCAGCCGGAAAAGTTAGCTGGACGCCCTCTGTTCTTTTGGCATGGACAAGCAGATGAAAAGATTCCTTATATACAAACGGAAATATTTGTAGAAAAAAACCGACATGAGCCTTACGGAAAAGAAATTGTTTTTCGTTCCTCCAAAACACAGCGACACATGGTACAAATACCACTGATGGAGGAAGCTTCCGCTTTTTTAGCAAAGAATTTGATAAAAAAATAGAAATAGCTGAATCGGAAAATCACTTAAGGAGGATAGGAGATTTTCTGATTTTTCTTTTGGGCTATAATGAACCCTGTTAGGAAAATTTGGTATAATTGGTAGTAAGAACGACAACATGTTAGAAAGGAAGAGAGCATGCCCACTTTAGCAGATGTTGCAAAACGTGCCAATGTTTCAAAAATGACGGTTTCTCGAGTCATCAATCATCCGGAACAGGTGACGGATGAATTGAAAGAGTTAGTTTTCTCAGCAATGGCTGAACTGGATTACCGCCCAAATATTGCTGCAAAAGCACTTGTCACGAATCGGTCACAGATCATCAAATTATTTATACTGGAAGAAATCGACACCACTGAGCCATATTACATGAATTTGCTGATGGGGATCGCTAAACGGATCGGAAAAGCGCATTATTCTCTCCAACTAGTTACAAATGACGCATTCGATGTCGGTTCTTGTGATGGATACATCATCACAGGTGTCAGAAAAAAAGACTTCGATTGGATTGACCGCTTGGAAAAACCAGTTGTTTTGTTTGGAGAAAATTGTGAAGGATATGACTATGTAGACAGCGATAATGAATATGGTACAGCAAAAGCAACGCAATATGCCTTAGAAAGAGATTACCAAACAATTATTTATATCGGGATCGAAGTGGACGAATCGTTTGAGCTTTCAAGGGAAGCTGGTTACTTATCTGTGATGAAGGAAGCTGATCTTCCAAGTAAGATCTTGCGATTTCCAAATCATTCGACAGAAGTAGAAAGATATATGATAGAAAACTGGGCAGGTTTCACCGATAAAACTTGTTTTGTATGCAGCTCAGATCGACTGGCACTAGGAGCGGTAAGAGGAATTGTAAATGCTGGTGGGCGCTTGCCGGAAGAATTTGGTGTGATCGGCTTTGATGGTGTGTTTTTAGACCAAATCAGTTCGCCTAAATTGACAACGATCAAGCAAGATATTATCCGTATGGGGGAAGTATGCGGGGAAATGTTGCTGAAAAAAATAGAAGAGAAAGGGGCAAGTCAAGGTTATCGTCGTTTTTTCCCTGAACTAGTCATCAGAGAAACGACAAATTAAGCCTCGTTACTTTTTATATATTTATGAAATTCATCGCTATTTTCTTAAAATAATCAGCGCATTGCTACTGAAAACAAAAAATCTGTGCTATTATTGAGAAAAGTTCCATTTTTGAGAAGGATGGTTTGAATGAAAGAAATCAGACGAAAACATTTCCGTTTTCCTGCGTACGATGACGAGTTAGGCGTAAAATTAACCAGCGAGAAGAAGCGGGTATTATTTGACGGACAGGAAGATCTTTTGACTGAACAGAATCAGCACCCGTTTGAACAAATGAAAGAATTCCATTTCACGAACACAAACACTGAACAGGTCCGACGCAAGCGCCGTGCAACAAATGGATTGAAGTCAGCTCCGCGTAAGGAAAATTTGGAAAAGCATAAAGAAAAATTACCGGATTATACTGGACATCATCAATCAGAACTCACGTCGACTGGACGGAAAAAACTTTTTGGTGAGTCTTCTCGTCCTGTCAGGCAAAGTGAAACGAGGACAGAGTCTCGAAATACTATGAGAAATTCATCTGTGGACACAAAGGTACGGGAACGTTCTTATTTTGTTCCTAAATATGTACCTGCATCCATTATTCCAGACCCTAGAGAAAGTAAAATTTCTGAAGAGCATTTGATTGAATCAATGAAAAAAACAGATGACTCTTATCTGTTGTTTGATACAGAACCAACGCCTTATCAAGAAAAAAGAAATGATGAGCCGTCTGTACGCACGTTCAATCGAACAAAAACATTAGAAGAAACAAAGCAGTCAGAAGAAAAAAAATCGAAAAAAAGCCATGGTATCTTAGAACGTTCACTGCAAGGGCTGATTGACGATCAGGGAAATTCTTTAGGAGAGAATAGCTATTTTAAATAAGACAAAGACAACCTTGTATTATGTTATAGTGAGGAAGGAAACGCTGCGGCGTTTCTTTTTTTATACTCTACTCGAAAGATTATATCGTAATCTAATCTTTTTTTTCCTTAGCTGATGTTTTCTGCCGTGAGCAAGAGGAGAAAGGGTGAAGAGTAAAAAACAAACTATTTTCACAGATTGTCTGCAAAAATAGTCTGTTTTCATATTTTTATAAAAAATTTTATTGAAAGAATATACGTTGTGGTTTACATAATGATTTTTCAGTAAAGTGAATAAAATAGTAAAAATAAGAATCAGTGCTCTAACTGTTCAAGAGGATCAAGTGGTTCAAATGTTTCTGTGGTCTGTTTTGCTTCCAATTGGGGCAAAACAGGTCCAATTTCCAGATACTTCACTTTATTCAATGTATAAGATAGAATAGAACAGCTAAGCAATGTATACAGAAAATGTGTGAGATCCAAATAAAGCAAGGAGACAACTAAAATACCAAAAGTGATCAAGAAAAGACTTTTGCCAATCTTAATATGAAAATATTTTTCAATGGCTTGATAAATGATATCTGTTCCGCCTGTGCTTCCGCCAAATCGAAAGACGAGACCGCAACCAATGCCAGAAAGAATCCCGGTCATCAAACTATTGATCAGTAGACTATCTACAGCAAAATGTATATGAAGGCTTTCCCATAAATGTAAAAAGAAAACCAGCGCAAATGTTCCGACGATCGTCCGAAGAAAAGCGTGTTTTCCAAAAAGAAACAATGAGATAAGCAGTAAAGGTAAATTAAAAAGCAGCGAAGTGATAGAAGGCGCGAATCCAAAAAGATTATGCAAGAGCAAAGCAATACCAGTAACACCACCGTCTGCCAGTTTAGATGGAATATTGATGCCTGTCACAGCCAATCCATAGATCCCTGCGCCTAAAATGATTCCGCACAATTCTGTCATTAAATTTAATTTTTTCATTTCTAGCCTCTTTTCTTTTGAAAATTTTCAGCAACCTCTTCATTATACTGACTTATACTCTTTCTTCAAGAGGAAAATGAAAAAAAATTATTTTTGGTTGTTTCTTCCAAATTATCAAAAAGGAGTGGAAAAATGCGAGCAGCAGACTTATTGACAATTCTTACAAAATCACCCAAAAAAACAGATTATCAAGGTGTTTTTTTGGCTCAAGACCAAAAACTGATTCCTGTGACAAGAATCCAGATAAATGAATCGTATCAATTCATCTTTGTGTTTGAACAAGGCAAAGCACCACTTGCTATGAAAGAGATTTTTCTTTTTTTGATGAAGAACCGTGAAAAAGCTGTTTATTATCAGTCAAAAGAAGAACTCATTCCGCTTTATGGAGTGAAAGAGATAGAAAATAAAGTGGTGATATAAGTAAAAATAAGAAAACAAGACGTTTATGATGCCAAAACAACCGTTTTTTACATTTTTGGCAAAAAAGTGTCATGATGCAGTATAATACTTGTTGAACAGGCCAATAAAGGTGTTCTCCCCCACGAGATTTCTACTTTATTGGCTGTTTCTTTTTATTTAAAAGAAAAGTTGTATATGAAAAAAGATACGGTTGATTCCGAGTGATCATTTCGTATAGATGTATTGGATTTTCGTTGTGAAGAAACGAAAACCAATAAATCTATACGATTTTGCTGCTCGGATTCTTTTTTTATCCGCATATTTAGAGGTGATATTTCTATTAATTACTGACGCCTAGTAGGGTTAAGGCAAGTCAAGTTAGTTGGGAAAATGTAAAGAAATGTTTATACTTAAAGAATAACAGAAAGGAAGGTCGCATGAATAATTTTATACAAACATTAAGTGAAAGAAAAGGTGAGTTGCTGGAAGCTGCATTTCAACATCTGTCTATTTCTCTCATTTCTTTGCTGATTGCAGCACTGATTGCTATTCCTCTAGCGATTTGGGCAGCTAATCATAAAAAAATGGCAGAAGTCTTATTGCAGATCACGGGTGTGCTTCAAACGATTCCTTCACTTGCCTTATTAGGGTTACTTATCCCATTTGTAGGGATCGGAACTATTCCAGCATTGATTGCACTTGTTATTTACGCTTTGCTTCCGATTTTCCAGAACACGTATATTGGTCTAGCTGAGATTGACCCGTCTATTGAAGAAGCGGCGGTAGCATTTGGTATGTCCAGAATGAGACGCTTGCTGAAAGTAGAACTTCCCATCGCATTGCCTGTTATTATATCAGGTATCCGAACTGCCTTAGTTTTGATCATCGGTACGGCTACTTTGGCGGCATTGATCGGAGCAGGTGGATTAGGAACATTTATTTTATTAGGTATCGACCGCAACACACCAGTTTTGACATTGATTGGTGCAATCAGTTCTGCCTTGCTTGCCATTATATTCAGCGGATTGATTCGCTGGTTGCAGCATAAGAAACCTCGATATTCTATCATTACTTTAGCAGCCGTGATGTGTTTAGTTGGGGGCGTTTCTTTATATCAGTCTGCCTTGTTTAAAAATGAAACCATCACGATTGCTGGAAAATTAGGAGCGGAACCTGAAATCCTGATCCAAATGTACAAAGAATTGATTGAAGACAACACAAAAACAGAAGTTGAATTAAAACCGAATTTTGGCAAGACTAGTTTTTTGTTCAATGCCTTGGATCAAGGGCAAATCGATATCTATCCTGAATTCACAGGGACTGTCCTAGAAAGCTTGGTGAAGGTACCTGAAGCAATGAAAAGTGCTGATTTGACAAAAGAAAAAACATATGACGAAGCAGAAGAATTATTGAACAAACAATTCGATATGACATTATTGAAACCAATGGCTTATCAAAATACGTATGCCTTGGCGGTCAAGAAATCTTTTGCAGACGAGCATCAACTTAAAAAGATTTCCGATTTAGCAGCAGTTTCTAATCAGATCAAAGCGGGATTCACACTGGAATTTATTGATCGTTCCGATGGATATAAAGGAATTCAAAAAGCATATGGATTGAATTTTTCAAGTGTACAAAGCATGGAACCAAGTTTGCGTTACCAAGCAATCAATAATGGAGATGTCAATATTGTGGATGCTTATTCCACAGATAGCCAACTCAAGGAGTATGATCTAGTCACTCTAGAAGATGATCAAGGGCTATTCCCAGCTTATCAAGGCGCGCCACTGATGAAAACAGATTTCGCCAAGGACCATCCTGAAATCGTTGAAGCGCTGAATAAATTAAGCGGAAAAATAACAGAAAATCAAATGATCGATATGAACTATCAAGTCAATGTCGAAAAGAAAAAACCGGCAGAAGTAGCACGAACCTTCCTGGAAAACGAAGGATTATTAAAGGAGGGAGATCAGTGACTAAATTAATCGAATTCAAACATGTGCAAAAAAAGTACGATGGAAAATATGTCATTGATGACCTAACTCTTGCAATCAACGAAGGAGAAATCTTTGTTTTGGTTGGGCCTTCTGGTAGTGGAAAAACAACTACTTTGAAAATGATCAATGGATTATCTAAACCATCAGCAGGAGACATCTACTTCAAAGGAAAATCGTTAAATGAATATAATCTGCAGAAAATGCGGTGGGATATGGGGTATGTGCTGCAGCAAATCGCTTTGTTCCCGACCATGACAGTCAAGCAAAACATTGAAGTCATCCCCGAAATGTTAGGTTGGGAAAAGCAGAAAAGAGCAGACCGTGTAGATGAACTTCTTCAAAAAGTTGGCTTATCTCCTGATATTTATCGAGATCGTATGCCTAGAGAGTTGTCTGGAGGAGAACAGCAACGAATCGGAATCATCCGAGCTATTGCTGCAAGCCCAGATGTGATTTTGATGGACGAGCCATTTAGCGCATTAGATCCTATTTCAAGAAATTCATTACAAGAATTAGTTTTATCTTTACATGAAGAACTGGGAACGACCATCGTTTTCGTTACGCATAATATGGAAGAAGCAATCAAGCTAGGAGATCGTATTGCGTTTATGAAAGATGGAGAAATTATCCAATGCGACACACCAGAACAGTTATTGATGAATCCTAAAAATGAATATGTACGGCATTTCTTTGATGAACCGAAACAGACGAAAGAATGGCGAGTCGAAGATTTAGTCGTCAATGGATATTTTTTAAAAGAAGTACCAAAAAACAGTCATCAACAAGTTTGCCTTGATACGCCTCTGAAAGAAGTGTATTCACTTCTTTCAGTGTACCCAAACATTGTGATAGTAGAAAAAGGAAAAAATATTGGTTCACTGACAAGTAAAGAAGTCTTTACTTTTTTAAGTAGAGAGGAGGAAGAAAATGAAAACATATGAGGCAATCGTCATCGGTTCAGGTGTGAGCGGCTTAAGTGCTGCTTATGGATTGAAAGAAGCAGGTAAAACAGTACTAGTGGTCGAAGAAGATCTATGGGGCGGGACTTGTCCTAACCGTGGATGTGATCCTAAAAAAGTCTTGTTGAGTGCAGTAGAAGCCCGTAATCGGATAAAACAATTGAATGGAAAAGGATTTAACGAGATCCCAACCGCTAATTGGGAAGAACTCCAAAAATTCAAACGCACATTCACAGATCCAGTTCCAGAAAATCGGAAAAAACAATTGGCAGAAGCTGGAATCGATCATCTTTCAGGGACCGCTCGTTTCTTAGACGACTCATCTATTGAAGTCAATGAAGAAGTTTTTCATGGAGATTACTTTGTTCTGGCAACAGGACAAAGACCCACGATCTTACCAGTGGAAGTAAAGGAATACTTGAAGACTAGTGCAGATTTTTTATCATTGCCTGTACTGCCTAAAGAAATTATTTTTATCGGCGGCGGATATATTGCTTTTGAACTGGCTACGATTGCCAATGCTGTAGGGAGTAAAGTAACCATTGTCCATCATAATCAACGACCATTAAAAGAATTTGAGGCGTCTTTGGTAGAGGAAGCCGTCCATCAAATGGAAGCATCTGGCATTCAGTTTGCTTTTGATGTTGAAACCCAAAAGATCATCTCGGAAGGAACTCGATATCGTTTAGTCGGAAAAGAGACGGAATTAGTAGCAGATATGATTTTTTGTGCGACTGGGAGACAGCCGAATACAGAATCTTTAGCACTTGAACAAGCGAATGTCGTCTTTGATAAACACGGGATTGAGGTCAATGATTATTTGCAAACGAGCAATCCAAAAATTTTTGCGTGTGGAGATATTGTTTCAAGGAAAACACCCAAATTGACACCAGTAGCCACTTTTGAAGGAAATTATGTAGCTAAGCGGATAACGGATGCAACAAGCGACCCTATCAAATATCCGATTATACCCACGATCGTCTACGCTAGTCCTAAACTTGCTGAAGTAGGAGTTACAAAAAGTCACGTCTCTTCGTCAGATCAAGTGGTGGAGATGGATCTTACTAGTTGGTTCACCTATCATCGTGTCAATGAACCAGTTGCTAAGGCTGAATTGACCTTTGACCAGCAAAATTATTTGATTGGTGCTGCAGTGATTAGCGAGCAAGCAGACGAATTGATCGATGATTTGACACTAGTCATCAATCAAAAATTGACTAAAAAAGAGTTGGATAGCTATATCATGGGGTATCCGACATTGGCAAGTGATCTCTCCTATTTATTGAAATAATCAGCATGATAACTAAAGCGCTTGTTGCTTTTTCCTTCTTGTGCTACACTTTAAAAAATGAATACCTGTTTCTGGGGATGTCGTAGACGACATGAGAGTAAGTTGTGAACTTAGACCCATTGAACCTGTCAGTTAATACTGGTGAAGGGAGAAACATAGCAGACGCTTGAAGCGGGTTACTATGTCGTGCCCATTTCAAGCGTTTTTTGTTATCCATATTAGAAGAAAGGAGGCGTCTAAATGAAGAAAAATCTTTATCCAGCAGTCAGTATGGCATTCATTTTAATTATTTGGCAGATCGTTGTCTTAGTTTGGAAAATACCCGCTTTTATTTTACCCGGACCTGCTGCTGTATTTTCTGCGTTAGCAGCAGATGCACACGTATTGCTTTCCCATTCTGTCACAACATTAAATGAAGCAGTGATTGGTTTGGCAATAGCTAGCGTTCTTTCTTTTATTACTGCTTTGGCAATGGATTATTGGAAGTTCTTAGAAATGTCTTTTTATCCATTATTAGTGATTTCTCAAATGTTGCCAATCATGGTGTTAGGGCCATTACTTACCCTATGGTTTGGTTTCGGTATGCTTCCAAAAGTGATCCTTGTTGTCTTGATAAGCTATTTTCCGATCGTAGTTTCTTTTTCGGATACATTGAGGAAAGTATCAAAAGAGCAAATCATCTTTTTGAAAACGATGGGGGCAGATACAGGGAAGATTTATCGAATATATAAAATACCAGCGGGTTTATCCGGCTTCTTTTCCGGTTTAAAAGTGGCTGCTACTTATTGTGTCAGCGGAGCAGTCGTTGGAGAATGGCTAAGCGCTCAAGCAGGCTTAGGGTATTACATGATACGCGTAAAAAACAGCTACCAGATCGATAAAGTTTTTGCTGCGATCATTTGTGTCATTCTATTGAGTTTATTGCTGAATGGCGCTTGTTCATTATTGAAAAAAGGGTATTATCGTATGCTTTATATTTTTTAAGAGAAGGGGATCAAATGAAAAAAATATGGCTTTTATTACCGCTACTGTTGCTTTTATCCGCTTGTGGCACTGCAAAGGAAACAAGTAGCAAACAAGAAACGAAGGATTTGAAAAAAGTGACACTTGTTTTGGATTATGTACCGAATACTAATCATACTGGCATCTACCTAGCAAAAGAAAAAGGCTATTATAAAGAGGCTGGTTTAAATGTCCAAATCATCGAACCAGGAGATAATTCGACAAGTATTGGTCTAGTAGGTGCGGACAAAGCACAATTTGGTGTAAGTTATCAAGAAGATGTCACTTATGCTCACGCAGATGGACAGAATATACCAGTCAAAGCAATTGCTACAGTGATCAAACATAATACTTCTGGATTCGCCACCCTATCAGACAGTAACATCCATTCACCAAAAGATTTTGAAGGAAAAACATATGCAGGTTGGCAAAGTCCAAGTGAAGAAGCTGTCTTAAAAGCTGTGATGGAAAAAGACGGCGGTGACTTTTCAAAACTGACAATGGTAGGAAGCAATGGAGAAGGGCCAGAAAGCTTAGGAAAATCCTCAGATATCCAATGGTACTTTGAAGGTTGGGATATGATCAAAGCAAAAGAAGCCGGTATTGAACTAAACTATATCCCATTGAAAGAATTAGATGAACGGTTAGATTACTATACTCCGGTAATTATTACGAATGATCAACTGATCAAAAATGATCCAGGATTGGTACAGTCTTTTATGGATGCTACGAAAAAAGGCTATCAGGAAGCTATTAAGGATCCAAATGACAGTGCTAAACTGTTGCAAAAATATGCAAAAGAAAATGATTGGACATTTTTAGAAGAATCACAAGCATTCTTGTCAAAAAATTATACGGATGATCCTGAGAATTGGGGATTGATGGAAGAAAAAGTTTGGCGCAATTATACAGCTTTTATGCAGGAAAACGGATTGATCAAGCAAGATGTACCTTTGCAAGAACTATTCACTAATCAGTTTATAAAATAGGAGTGATAGATATGTCAATCCAAATCAGCCACTTGAATGTAGTCATTGAAAACCTGAAAATATTAGAAGACATCCATTTCACTATCCCTAAAGATACCTTTACATCGATTGTCGCGCCAAGCGGAGCCGGTAAGTCAACATTGCTGAAAACTTTAACAGGAGTCCAGCCTATGACTTCTGGAACGATCAAAGTAGACGATCAAAAAGTAACTGGTCTCCATACAGCATTTAGTTATATGCCGCAAGAAGATATGTTACTTCCTTGGCTGAGCGTCTATCAAAACGTTACGTTATATCAAAAAATCAATCATCTAGCAATCAATGAAGAACAAGTAAGGGATTATTTGGATATCTTTGGGTTAAACGGCTATGAACATTTTTTGCCGGAACAATTATCTGGCGGGATGAAGCAGCGAACGGCCTTGTTACGAACAATCATGAATCCTTCTTCTTACTTGCTTCTTGATGAACCATTTGGAGCGTTAGATGCTATGACTAGAGGGCAGATGCAAGACTGGATGCTGAAACTGCCTAAAAAAGCAAAGCGGACTACTTTGCTCGTGACACATGATATTGAAGAAGCAATTTATTTATCAGACAGGATTCTTGTGCTTTCCGCCCGTCCGGCACATGTGATTGCTGAGATTCAAGTGCCTGAAAAACGACGGTCACGTGAATGGCTACTGCAGCAATCAAAGTTGAAGCAAACGATTTATCAGTTATTGGCAGGTGAATTAGATGTTAAGTGATGCTCATTGCCATTTAGATGGGAGTCAGAGTTTAGCGCTCCTTCAGCAGGAACACACGATTTTGACGATCATTAATTGTGATTCGCCAGAAGAATGGGAGGAAAACAGACGGCTTGCAACAAGCAAGAATCAAGTCTTAAGTTACGGTATCCATCCTTGGAAAGCGGATAGCTATACGTTTGCACAAGTTGAGCTTTTTTTGAAAAAAGCAAGGATCATCGGTGAAATAGGGTTAGACAATATCTGGACGAATGTGCCGCTGCCTACACAAAAAAGGGTGTTTGAGCAACAGCTTGCTTTTGCAGCCATAAATAAGAAACCTGTTGTACTGCATACAAAAGGATGCGAAAAAGAGATCTTAAGCTATATCCAAGCTTACCCTAATCACTATTTGATTCATTGGTATTCTTCTTTGGACTATCAACAAGACTATATTGATTTAGGCTGTTATTTCAGCATTGGTCTTGATTTGAAAAAGAACCCAGCAGTCTGGCAACTAGCTAAAACAGTCCCAATCGACCACCTACTTATTGAAACGGATGGACTACATGCAGCAGAGTGGGCATTAGGGGATCGTTTTTCAGAAAAAGATTATGTCTCACTGCTTGAAGAACAGTTAAAGACAATCGCTGAAATCAAAGAGCTATCAGTTGAAGAAGTTAAGAAAAATACTTATCAAAACTTGGAACGTTTCATTAGATTAGGTAAATAAAAAAGAGGTGTGACACAACTAGTGTCGCACCTCTTTTTGGCTTTCTTTGTATAAAAGTAAACCGTTCGATTAATAAATGAATCTTAGTACCAACCGTTTGCTTCCCAGAATGCTTTCGCAGCTTCCCAAGAACCATAACGTGAAGTAACATATTGTTCTGCCACTTTTTCTTGGTTCGCAGCAGAGTAGTCACCATTTAAGTAAGAAGAATCTAGTTGGTAACGTCCGATGTAGCGTCCGTTCGTTGCTGTGTAAGAACCGCTTGATTCTTTTTGTGCGATCCATTCTTTTGCAGAACTTGTGCTTGCTGGAGCCGCAGCTGTTTCTGTTGCAGCAGGAGCAGGTTGTGTTTCAGCAACAGGTGCTGCTTGTGTTTCCGTTTGAACCGTTTCTTGTACAACAGGTTGTTCAGCTTGAACAGGTTCAGCTTGGACTGGTGCTTCTAGAACGGCTGCTTGAGGTTCAGCAGCTGCTTGTGCAGAGCCTTCTGTTGGAATCGTTAATTGTTGTCCTGAGTAGATCAGGTTAATGTCAGAAATTGAATTTGATTCTGCAATGGCATTGACCAAGGAGTTGTCACCAACGTATTTTTGAGAAATCGTTGATAGAGTATCACCTGATTGAACGGTATAAGCTTCGTCCGCATGAGCAGTCGTTCCCATGAAGAATGCAGCACCGGCAGCCAAAGTTGTTCCAAAAAGTAAAGTTTTAAGTGATGTCATGAAAAATCTCCTTTATTCGTTAAAAAGTTTTATTTGTTGTGTTCAACGAGGAATACTTTAACACGTGAAAATATTTCATAGGTAAAAGAAGCATGACAATTTATGACAAATCCACGTTTTTTGTAATAAACACAGTAATTTATGAAATGAAAAGGATTACGTTTAAGAAAAACTAGTTTTTTTCATTTATTTTTACCATACATCTATATTTAAGAAAGTGTTAAGGTATATTTTTCTCTATGAAAAGTTTTTTCAGATACATAAAAAAGGAAGATTAAATGAGAATTTAATAGCGTTTCTATTAAAATTACAATTGTAATTTAAAAGTGCTTGACATTGCATGTGAAATCACTTACTTTTAGTGTGTAAAAATATTAAATGAAGGAGCTACATAATGAAAAAGAAAATTATTGCTGGTGGGATCGTGGTTGCATTTCTATGTCTAATTGGCTATACAGGCACGCGTTACGCAAATGAAATTATTTTGTGGGGTGGAGAGACAGATATCGATATAATCAATGAGAATCTGACACAGCTTGACCATACGTTGACAGATAAAGAGCAAACGATTACAGATCTTACCGCTCAACTAGCACAAAAAGAACAGACATTGCAAGATTCAAAGACAGATGTCCAAGAATACCAAACAAAAGTAAATGAATTAGAAAACCAAAAAAATCAATCGGCAGCAGAAAAACAAAACTTAGAAAGTCAATTAGTCAGCAAGGATGCACAACTACAAAGCAAACAAAATGAAATCAATGCGAAACTAGACGAAATCAACCAAAAAAATGATGAAATCAATCGTTTGAATGCAGATTGGACTGCAAGACTACAAGAAGCACAAGCAAAACTTTCAGAATTACAAAATACTGTAAATGGTTTGAACCAACAAATCGCAACACTGACACAAGAAAAAGCAAATTTAGAAACTCAGTTAGCAGATACGCAAAAAAAATTAGACGAAGCAACTGCTGAAAACACAAGTTTGAAACAATATATTCAAAAGTTAGAAAAAGCAAAAGGCGAAGTGGAAGATACAGCTGATAAATCTCAACAAATCGTTGAAGAACATTTGAGTAAATAATCTTTTACGATAAGTAACCCTTGATCAGCAATGCGGCGACAGCAATTTATGCTGTTGCCGCTTTTTTGTTAATAAGTGGTCCTTCATCGTTGTAAGAAAAGTTATATGTTCTTTAAGAAAAATAGTTGGATAAAAAATCGCAAGATAAAGAGTGTTTCCTCTTTACAAAAGGGAATGTATGTTCGTATAATAGTAATGAGGTGAAGGCAATGGAGAAAAAATATGGAACAGTAGATAAGATCCGTACGTTGCAGATCAGCGCCAGACCACTGATTCGTTTTAGCTTAAATGAGGTCAATTGTTTAATTGCTTCCCATAGTTTGAACTTCCTAGCTGAAGTAGACGAAGGGATGAAACTAGTTGTTACAGGATATTACAATAATAGAAAACAATTCGTTGTGAGATCTTATCATGTGTTAGGAAAACCAAAAATTGTGGTAGAATATGAGAAAAGTCTATACCCAAGAAAAAAGGTTCAATAAGATGAAAGAATGAACGAGAAAAAGAAAAGCGGCTGAGACAAAAATGTCCTAGCCGCTTGTTTTGAAAGAAAAATGCAGACGATGGGATTTGAACCCACACGAGCGTACGCTCACAAGACCCTCAATCTTGCATGTCTGCCGTTCCATCACGTCTGCATAAATAATAACACAATAATGATAGCGAGGTTTTACATAGTTGTCAAGCTCAAAAAGTGGGAGGTCTTATGAAGATGGAGAAATATGACGGAGAATTTTCAGGACTGGGGATGATCCTAGGCATATTGATTGGCCTTGCATTTGGTCGTTTTCTATTTGGGTTGATGCTGGGAATTATTTGTGGGATTGCAATGGATTGGGCAGCAAATCTATGGAATGACTATCATGACCAGTAAGTTCTCAGCGCTTCTCAGCGTTTTTCTGATACTTATGTTTTTCCTAAATAAGTGGCAAATTTTTCTAGGATGGAGTATGATATTGAAATAGTAAATAACAAAAAATTTGGAAAGTTCTAACTTTTTGAAATGAGGGATTGGCTAAGTGATGAGAGAATTTGAAAAATCCAACAAATTAGAAGGTGTTAGTTACGACGTTCGCGGTCCGGTTCTAGAAGAAGCAGAGCGGATGCAAGAAGAGGGCATCAGTATTTTAAAATTGAATACAGGAAATCCCGCACCTTTTGGATTCGAGGCACCAAACGAAGTCATTCGTGATTTGATCATGAATGCTCGTGATTCGGAAGGCTACTCAGACTCCAAGGGAATTTTTTCTGCTAGAAAAGCAATTGAGCAATATTGCCAACTGAAACATTTTCCGAATGTGACGATCAATGATATCTATACCGGAAACGGAGTCAGCGAACTGATCACGATGTGTATGCAAGGGTTGCTAGACAATGGAGATGAAGTACTGGTTCCAATGCCGGACTATCCGTTGTGGACTGCCTCGATTTCTTTAGCTGGAGGTACACCTGTTCATTATATTTGCGATGAAGAGGCAGAATGGTATCCTGATATTGATGATATCAAATCAAAAATAACGAGTCGGACAAAAGCGATCGTCATCATCAATCCTAATAATCCTACTGGGGCACTTTATCCAAAAGAATTATTAGAAGAAATCGTTGAAGTAGCCCGACAAAACAACCTGATTATTTATTCTGATGAAATCTATGACCGCTTAGTGATGGATGGCCTAGAACATATTCCGATTGCTACATTAGCGCCTGATTTGTTCGTTGTTACGCTGAACGGTCTATCCAAGTCTCATCGTGTGGCAGGCTTTCGAGTCGGCTGGATGGTCCTAAGCGGAGATAAATCACACGTCAAAGGCTATATAGAAGGGCTGAATATGTTGTCTTCCATGCGTTTGTGTTCCAACGTCTTGTCTCAGCAAATCATCCAAACGGCGCTAGGCGGTTATCAAAGTGTTGATGAGCTGCTCCTGCCAGGCGGAAGGATCTATGAGCAAAGAGAATATATCTATAATGCAATCAATGATATTCCTGGTCTTTCAGCTGTAAAACCAAAAGCTGCTTTTTATATATTCCCTAAAATCGATACAAAACGATTCAATATTTTGGATGATGAAAAATTCGTCTTGGATTTTTTACATGAACATCATATTCTGCTCGTACACGGTGGCGGATTCAATTGGAACCAGCCAGATCATTTTCGGATCGTCTATCTTCCTAAAATGGATGATTTGAAACAAACGGCTAAGAAAATGAGAGAATTTTTAGCGACATATCGACAAAAGTGACTTTAAAAAAAGCAAATTTTCCAGCAAGAGAGCCACAGACAAATATACTGAGGCTCTCTTTCTAATGGGGATCTCTTAAATAACTAAAGTCATATTATTTAGTTGCAAGTCTTTTCTTGAAGTTTGCGACTTCCTAAAGTAAAATACGGATAGAATGCGAATACGCATATTTTGGGGAGGATACTTATGGAAACGTTAATCGAGTCCTTTGGCACGATCATTAAAGAGATTCGAAAAGAACAAAAAATGACGCAAAAGATGCTTTCGCAAGATATTTGTTCACAAAGTGTACTAAGCCGGATCGAAAATAATGAGGAACTGCCGAATGTATTGGTGATGATGCAGATTTGTCAACGGCTAGGAGTAACGATTGATCATGTGATGAATCTCTCTCGAAAAACTACTCGGACAAACGATAAATTATTTGAACTGTTGGATAGTTGTTTCCAAAAACGTGATTATCGCAAGTTAGAACAAGTACTAAAATCTTCTGATATTTCTGAGAATCTGTATCAAGCAGCTGACTTTCAACGATATTATTATTATCTCGGTGTTTGTGAATTCACGTTGCGTCAAAATATTTCTCAGTCTCTTTATTATTTAAAAGAAGCATTAAGCTACTCTAGCCAAAAAGAAAGAATCCATGTCTCTGACACAGAAATACAACTGATTAGTTGTATCGGAAAAATATATGGTGTGGCAGGAAAAACTGCTGAAGCCCGCTACTATTTGAGTCGAAGCATCCAACTGCTGCATCAATCAGCTGATGAACGATCAAAAAGTGAATTTTCGCAAATTTTTTATAATTATGGAAATTTCTTATTCCATCAAAATGAAATTGACGAAGCACTAGAGCAGGTGAACCAAGGAATCTATTGGGCTCAAGAGAAAAATAGTTACTATTATCTCAATGATTTATTTGTGCTTAAGAGCTTGATATATAAGCGTAAAGAAGAACCAGAAAGAGCAGCGTTTTATGAAGGATTGGCACAAGCTGTGAAACAAATTTCAAAAAATCTATAAATGGTGTAGACCATTCTTGACTTCTTCTCTAAATAAGAGTACTTTAGAGGTAGAAAAACAAAGGGAGAGAATAGAATGAGAACTTTTATCTATGCTGACAAATTCTTTTTAGCGTCAGGCGTCAAAAATGCAGGCTATCTTGAAATTACCGATGGACTTTTTGGTGAATACACCAAAGAACTACCTGAGGGAGAAGTCAACATCATTGACCAAAGCGGCAAATGGATTGCTCCTGGTTTGGTAGATACACATATTCACGGCTATATGAATCATGATGTAATGGACAACGATGCAGAAGGTATCAAAGTGATGTCTGAAGGTCTATTATCTTGTGGAGTGACTTCATTTTTACCAACAACATTGACGTCAAGCAAAGAACGTTTAAAAGATGTAGCTGAGACAATCGGCAAAATGTATCAGGAAGCACCAGGAGCTAAAATCAAAGGAATCTATTTTGAAGGTCCTTTCTTCACAGAAGAACACAAAGGGGCACAAAACCCAAGTTATTTCGGTGATCCTGATTTGGATACTTTCCATGAATGGCAAGAAGCTTCAGGCGGTTTGATCAAAAAAATTGCTTTAGCACCGGAACGTCAAGGCGTAGAAGAGTTTGTCAAACAAGTGACTGAAGAAGGAGTAGTTGTTTCTCTAGGGCACAGTAACGCTACGCTAGAAGAAGCGCAAAAAGCTGTTGAAGCAGGTGCCAGCGTGTTTGTCCATGCTTTCAATGGGATGCGCGGATTGAATCATCGCGAACCAGGTATGGTGGGTGCGTTATTATCTTTAGAACATGTCTTTTCTGAATTGATTTGTGACGGACATCATGTACATCCAAATGCGGCAGGAATCCTAATGGAAAAAGCAGGACATGAGCATGTCGCTTTAATTACAGACTGTATGATGGCCGGTGGGATGCCTGATGGAAATTACAATTTAGGTGAATTTCCGGTAGTAGTAAAAGAAGGAACGGCACGTTTGGAATCTGGCAACTTAGCTGGAAGTATCTTGAAATTGAAAGAAGCAATTAAGAATGTCGTGGATTGGGGACTAGCAACACCAGAACAAGCAGTCATGATGGCTAGTCTGATTCCAGCAATCAGCTGTAAAATCGATGACACATGTGGAAAAATCGCTCAAGGACGCGACGCAGACTTTATCGTATTGAACCCTGATATGACATTGGAAGCAACTTATCTAGATGGAGTGGAACGTTTCCACGCATAATATAATCCAAGATAACCTTAAAACGAAACTTCTCAAGTTTGGTTTTAAGGTTTTTTTGTGTTCTAACGAATATTACTTTACATAAGTTTCAAAAGTTTCTTTAATTCCTTATTGTTCAATAGTTAACAATATAAAGATAAAATAAAAAATGTTAATACGTATTAGCTAAATAAAAGTATTTTTTATTGTGAATAAATGAACATTAATAGGAGGGAAAAGATGAATTTATTTGATATTTTCCGATCGACTTTGACAGATATGTCGATTGTTAGTGCAATCACTTCAACAGTTTTTATTATATTATTAGGGTTTATTTGTAGAAAAAAGGAAATTTTTTCTGAATCTGTTGGAAAAATCCTATCGAAAGTTGTCTTAACAGTTGCTCTGCCAGCACTTGCATTTCGAGCTTTCATGCAAGATATCAATACAGAACTATTGATGCAAGGAATCAATGTCTTGATTTGGGGGTTAGTTATTTATATTATTCTTATTCTAGTTTCAAGACCTTTTTTCTTAAGTTATAAAGGGGATAAGCAATCAACGTTGCGTGTCCTGACAATCTTTGGTTCTACGACCTTTTTCGGGACACCGATCGTCAGTGCGATTTATGGACCGGTCGGCGTGATGTATTCCTCGATTTTCAACATTGGTTATCGGATCTTTTTGTATTCTTATGGATACATAAAAATGAGTGGCTTGAAGATGGAAGCCAAAAATATCAAAGCGATGTTCGTTAATCCAATCATCATCGCTACTTTTGCCGGCCTTTTCATTTGGCTGTTCCAAGGATATCTTCCACAAGTGTCAGTTACAGGTGCAGAAGGAGAGATAAGCCAAGTAGCGTTTTTGCGAATTGACCAGACAGCACCTTGGCTATTTCAGCTAATGGATTATTTAGCTGGTTTAAGTTCGCCATTGGCATGGCTAGCAATCGGCGCAACATTAGGTGAAGTAAGTTTCAAAAAAGCTGCTTCTGAAAAAACATCATGGTATTACAGTTTAGTCAAAGTGGTATTTGTGCCTGCGTTGAATATCGTGATTTTAGCAGTTTTGACGGCAACAAATATTCTACCGGTCAATTTTGAAGCACTGGCAACGATTGTTATCATGATGGCTACACCAGCCGCAACTGTGGCAGCAGCCTATGCTATCAGTTTTGATAGGGAGGCACTTTTAGCCTCTAATGCATCCTTACTGTCAACTATTTTTGCTGTAGTACTGACACCTGTATGGATCGTTGTATTGCAAATGATTCACAGCATAGGTTTGTTTTGATAGGAAATGGAGGAGGAAAGTATGAGAATCGCATGTTATGGTGTTCGTCCGAATGAGATCGATTTTTTTGAGCAATTGAATATTTACCATTATGAACTGAGTCTTTATGAAGAACTACTGACGCATGACAATATTGAATCAGCTAAGGCCCATGATGCTGTCCTGCTGAGAGGAAATTGTATAGCAGATGAGATCAATCTTGCAAAAATGCAGAAATATGGGATTCGCTATGTTTTTACCCGGACTGTGGGAGTCAATCATATCAATCTACAAGCGGCAGCTGATTTTGGTATGACAGTAGCCCGTGTACCATCATATTCGCCAAATGCTATAGCAGAATTATCTTTGACTTTTGCCATGATGCTTTTGAGAAATACAGCGTATACGACGATCCGAACATCTTTCAAAGATTTTCGAGTGGATGAACAAATGTTTAGCCGTGAAATCAGAAATTGCACAGTAGGTATCATAGGAACAGGCAGAATAGGATTGACGGAAGCGGTTTTGTTTAAGGGGCTAGGAGCCAAAGTGATCGGTTATGATATCCATCAGACAGAAGCTGCTAAAAAAGTATTGACGTTTCACTCACTCGAAGAATTGTTAGCAAAAAGCGATATCGTCAGTATCCATGTACCTCATATCCCAGGTGAAAACGATCAAATGATCAATGAAGGATTTTTGGCTCAAATGAAAAGAGGCAGTATCTTGATCAATACGGCTCGTGGAGAGCTTCAAGATAATGAAGCTATTTTAAGAGCTTTGAAAAGCAATCATTTAGCTGGTTTTGCAACCGATGTTTTTGCAAATGAAACAGATGTCTTTTTCCGATCTTTCAAGCCATGGGAGACGATTCCAGATCCTGCTATCCAGCAACTAGTAGAATTGTACCCTAGAGTTCTTATAACCCCTCATGTAGGTTCAAATACAGATGAGGCATTGTCAAATATGATTTCGACAAGCTTCGAGAACTTCCGCGAAATAATCGAAACTGGAAAAACGAAAAATGAGGTATCTCTTCCTAAAGCGCGTCAATTAAAGTAAAGAAACATGGGCACTCATCACTAATATGTTTAAAAATAGAGGTTGTGACAGAAGTGGTCAGCTTCAAGAAATAAGAAGGAATTTACGAAAATTGCTTCTCAAATTTTTGTGAAATTTCGGCTTATTTTTCGAAGAAGCTACTTCTGGAACACCGTTTATTCGGAAAAAAAGGCTGTGACAAGACTTTTGTCTACAGTCTGACATGCAATTGCATGCCTTTTTTGTCAAAAAGAATATTGGAAAAGATTCATAGGGTTTGAGTGGTGTGCTATTATTTTAACAAAAAACATAAGTCACAAAAAAACAAAAACGGAGATTTATATTAATATAAAAATTATCGAGAAGGACGTCTAAGAAGGGTTTTAAATGATCGATACAAACATGCATTAGAATTAATGGAGACAAACAGCATGAGAGAAGTAGAAAAGAAAACCAATATTTCACTGTCTACACTAAAAAGAATCAAAAAATAGGAAAAAGAAGAAAAATTGTCTGCTCAGTAAAGGTCTTATCGCAACTTTTCGTTTATATGTCCTTTGTACGCTATATATCAGCTACGTGGTGCTAGAGGTATATGAAACAACTAAACAGAAAATAGCAGTAGGTTTTAGAAATGTGTATTTAGAATCTAATTTATTTTTCTTACTGCTATTTTCTGTACGGATATTCCAGTGTCCACAAATACGTCATATTGAATTTGATCAGGAGAAAAAATGGAGTTACTTAGAATGATTATTTTAAGCATTCTTAGTAGTAAAAGTTTTAAGTTATATATAAAAAAGTTATATATCCCGAATTCCTTAATTTTAGATAATAATTTAAACGAGTTAAATTAGATAACGTGAATAATTTAAAAATAACAATAAAAAAATGTTACATTGTTAAAAGAAAACGTTTTCTTGTTTTAAAAAATTATGGTGGAGGGATTATTTTGAAATCAAAATTTATTTATGGTTTATTGTCTGTAGGTTTAGTATCAGGGTCTTTAATCGGGATGGGAAGTACTGTAAATGCTGATAAAGTAAATGAAAATTCGAATTTTAAAAATAAAGCAAACGAAATTTTTTACTCTGAAAATAGTAAGATTGAATCAGTTGTTGATGAACATGGTGAGCAAAAAACTTTAATTTCGTTAGAGAAAACTACACCTTCATTAAAAAACAACGCTTTAAAAAATACAAAAGAAGTAACAAAAGAAAAAAGCGCAGCTGTATATTCTATGTCTGTAAATGAAGTAATGAAAAAGAGAAATGATTATTTTCTACGAGGAACTGGTTCTTTAGAAGATAGTTCAGGTACGGCAAAAGGAGTTGTTGACGCAAGAGTAACGTATGAATATAACACAATTGGAAGCAGTGGGGTTACCTATTATGGAATTAATTTTGCTGAAGGAAGATACTATCCTTCACAATTTGCCTCTACGAGTGGTAGAAGAATTCATTATGGTCAACAAGGACAGAACCCGTTGTCAGGGTCAGTAAATTTAGCTAGGGATCAATATCCAGGTGCAACAAATTATCAATGGATTTCATATCAGCCAAGTTGGATTAGTGATGCAGAAAGAGTATCGGCAATTTATGGAGCATTAGGAGTAACGACATATGCAACATACACTATGGATGGCAGTTCTGATAACGTAAGCGTTACAGTGTCACCATTCTAGAAAAAAAGGTGGGATACTAGTTGAAAAAGTATATGATGACTTTCTTAATAGCGAGCATAATTGCAATTGTTTTTAATATATTTCTAGAAAAAAATATATTGCAATATATTTGGATTGGAGCTTTATTGTTTGGAATAGGGTTATCTGGAACGGCTGTTTCGGGAGATAGAATGCGTGCGAATCAATCAACAGGATCTAGAAGCTATGAACGAAATTATTTTTTATACCCCTTAATTTTTAGTATCCCCTTTTTTATTGTATTCACTTTCTTATAGTATATAAAAATTTAGTCTATTCGAAATGTCTAGCACTTCTCTAGGCATTTTTTTATTGTGTTTTTCTTTGGGCATGGAACAACTAACAGGCAAAAAAGAAAAAGCGAACCAATTTTTTGTTGTCGAAGATAAGAATTGGTCTGTGATGGGTCAAAAAGCAGTGGGGAGTTTTGAATAGGGGAAAGAGCAACTTAAAGGTTTGCTCCTAAAAAATCTAGAATCTTTAGATATAAGTAATGTTACTCTAGAATATGTCGATGCACAAAAACGTAAATTTGGTGTAATGATCCGCCCTGGCAAAAGTTTATATATTCTAACTGATAGTTAAGAATGATTCTAAGGCGTTTAAACTTTGTTTTGTGCATGATTAGTTGAACAAGTTCTTTTACAAGTTTTCTCGTTACTGTATTCAGCAAATTAAAATAAGTATTGCCAGTTTCAAGCATAAAATATAAAAATTATCAAAATTGATCATTAATTGTGCTAGAATTGTAATAGTTTTACAACACAATCATTCATTTACTGAATAAAGAAAGTGGGGAGTTTTGTTGAAGACTATTGAAGTTGGAGATATTTACTCCTATAAACAACCTGGTATAAATGGTGTATTTACCGTTAAAGTGATTGAGAGAATGAAGTACAGCGGTTTTCTTGTCGAAGTAATAGATTGTACGGCAGAACAGGCTAAAATTTTGAAAGAAAGTGATTTTAAAATTTTAGCACGTGGTAGCTTACTCACCGAGGTAGTGGAGGAAGTCGTACCAGAAGAACCTGTAGTTGAAGAAGTTTGGACCAACTGGGATATTGAGATTGGACAGATATATTTTTGTACCCACTCAAAAGTAAAAGGTACATTCGAAGTACAAATATTAGCACGACGTAAACGAAATAAGTATCTAGTACGAATTATTCGATGTACGTTGGAACAACGAATAATTTTAAAGAAATATGGAACTAGATTTGTCGTAAAAGAAAAACAACTGATAGAGAAGTCAAAGAACTTTTTATGATGAATAATCCAAGGCAAAAGAAATAATGTAGCAGAGCTACCTTGTTTCTTTTTTTACACATCTTTCTTCTTTTTCTTTACAAAAGCGAATATACGTTTGTATAATATAGAAGAATGGAGTGTTATTTATGATGGATTATTCAAAAGAGCCAGTAAATGATTACTTTTTAATCGATATGAAAAGCTTTTTACTCAAGCGTTGAGTGTGTAGAGAGAAATTTAGATCCATTGACAACAGAACTTGTTGTTATGAGTCGAGCGGATAATACAGGATCAGGGTTGATTTTAGCTTCTTCACCAGCTGCAAAGAAAAAATATGGTATTTCTAATGTCAGTAGACCAAGAGATCTACCGCAGCCATTTCCTAAAACGTTACATGTCGTCTCACCACGCATGAATCTCTATATTAAGCGAAACATGCAGGTAAACAATATCTTTAGAAAATATGTAGCAGACGAAGATTTATTGATTTACTCGATCGATGAATCGATCCTAAAAGTGACTCGATCACTGAATCTTTTTACGATTGAAGGAACAAGAAGTCAACGGAGAAAGAAGCTGGCTCAAATGATCCAGGAAAATGACAACTGAAGAGGTTGCGGAAATTCTAAACGCTGCTGTTACAAAAAATAGGTCTGTATGTATTCAAAAAGAAGAACGAAATGCTGAAGGATACTATCCAAGTGATATTATTGGAAAGATATTAGGTAGTGATGAGTTAGGGATCTATGTTGGAAAAAACAAAGTTCACTACGACGAAATACGTCATATCGAATTTTACCAGGAATATAAATGGAGTCACTTAGAATGAACATAATTCAGCAATATGAGTTAAAGTATATAACATGTACAGTATTATAGAATCGTAGTAATATAACGAACTAAAATGTAGAAACTAAAAAAATATAGTCCGCCCCAAAGTTACGCTAAAAATCTAACTTTGGAACGGGCTATAACTAGTCTTTTTCGAATTTCCTTTTATCAGAAATAGTAAAGAGAAAAATAGTATTTACAAGAAGCCATCCAATAATAAAAATATATAATGGGTGCATGTGATTAAATTTAGAGATTAAAATAAATAGTGCTAATAAAAAATTGACTATTCCCACTCCAAATGCTTTTTTCTTCATAACTAGTGCCTCCATATAATAAAGTTTCAATTTCAACCATTAGATAAAAATTTTTCTATCTGGCTTTTACTAATTGTGCCTTCTTGTTTTTTACTAACTTTTCCTTTTTCAACATAAAGAATTGCTGGTACTACTTTTATATCTAAATTATTTAATTCCTCCACTAGTTTATCTTGATCTTCTTTTCGTGCTTTATCAGTGTCATAATAAAGTATTGTTTCTTTCCTACTATTTAACACTGATTTTAAATTTGGAAGAAACTTTTGACATTCTTCACATGAAGGTCTACCTACATATACATAGCCACTGCCTTTATTATCAATTAACTTTTGAATTTGTTCATTGTTTGTGTTAACTAAAGGTCCGAAATTTTTTTGATTACAATAGAAAAATAGTATACTACTTATTAAAATAGTAAGTGTTAGTATAAAAATAATACTTTTTTTTTTCACTATCATAAACGTACTCCCTTTTATAAGTTAAAACAAGCTATAACACCAGCAATATCTGCAGCACCTATCGTACAAACACCAGCAATACAAGCAGCACAAATAGGTGCTACAGCAGGACAAGCAGCTATACAAGTTCCAGCAATTAAGTAAGCAACTGTTGCATTTATACCAGCAATTGCAGCTATGCACCCAGCAATTGCTCCAATACCTCTATCATTTACTTCTCTACTTTCTCTTACATTTTCTTTAAGGCTAACTAGACCTTCTTCTAACGCAGAATTATCTACATAATCTAGGTCTGTTTGCTGGGTACTTGTTTTATTACCTTCGATATAAGAACTAATAACAAACTTATTGTTTTTGCTCTTTGTGATTAAAGATTCAGAATAAGTTACTACATTTTCATTCTTATCGAATACTATTGTTAAATTACTAAAATAACTATATTTTTCTCCTTCTACTGGAACAGAAATAGATTTGAATATCATACCATCTTTCTCAATTGATAACACTTTTGAGTCGTTCCAAGCTAGAGTAGTATTTTCACCATTAATAATTATTTTTTTGCTATTGATTTTATTCATTGCTAGATTTCTTGTCGCTGTAACAATTGCTGGATCAGTAACTTCTTGTGAACGATTAGCGATACTTTGCATTTTATCAAAAGAAGTATTTAATTTTTTAGAACCATTACTTGCTACTCCTTCTGTTGGTTTAACCGCCTCAGCATTTACAATATTACTTGCTACAGGTAGTGCTAATGCCAGTAAAATAGTAACCAGCATTATTTTAACAACTTTTTTCAGTTCAAAAATTTTTGTCATTTTATTGTTCCTCCATATTTTTTATATTTTGCTACAACAATGCTACACTAACAGATTAACTTACCATGTATAAGGTTACATTTTCATAACTCCTTTCATTTATTTTGTTAAACTAAGTTTACTATCTAAGAAAATGTGTTGGATTAAATGAACAAAAATGCGTCACGGGTATTCTAATTATGTAATATAATAAATATCTATTCTAATTAAACGGGTATATATAGCAAAAAAACTAGGCATATTAAGTCTAGTTTAGAGTTAATGTATTTTCTAAATATTAAAACTATAACTTTTTTATTTAGCAATTACAGTTTCAACTTCAGAAGCTTCCAGTTTGAAACCATCACATATTCAGGCTACTATTATCTTTTTGTTTTTTTTATTATAGAGTTACAATATTTCTATCTTTCCACAATTAAATGGCATAACTGAAAAAACTAGTACTTATGTAGAATCTTAAGTTGAAATTCTTTTAGTTCGATAATCTTTTTTTCCATTTTCAATATCTTTAAAAGTGAATAAAAATCATCAAAATTTACATCAATATGCCCTTCAATAGTTTCTAAGAGATTTTCAAAGTACAAAACCATGATTCTTCCATAAATACATTGGGGAAACTCAGCAATTTTTTTTAATCCGTTAAAAAATAAGTTGATAATATCTTTGTTCTGTCTTTCAAAACCAAGTACCGTACCATTTAAAAAGAAGTTTGTCATCAAGGACTGGTAATAAGGATTAGAGGAATTGGCTAAAATAATATCTTTGGAGCTATTAAACAATGCAATAATCATTTCATCAGAAAATGCGAACATTAAATTCATAAAAGTTGTTAGTTCAAAATGTTGCCATTTTTCAATTTTAAATAAGTAGTCACAAATAATAGAGATTTCTTTTTTATATTTATTAGGTGAAAAATTATCTTTTTTGAAATCTAACATAGTCAATGCTTCAAACCATAGAACATAATAGTAAATATCTTGTGTTTCTTGGTATATTTCTTCAATTTCAGCAATTAAATTATTATCTATGACATCTTTATAATATTGTTTTGAAAAGCGGTAAGCCAACTGTCGTTTTTTAGTAAACTCTCCATCGTTTAACATTATTTGAAATTCTTCTAGTCTAATATTCATCTTGTCCAAATATAGAAATAGGGTATTACTAGACAACTCTGTACCTCGGTTCTCAAATGAAGAAAGAGTAGTTCTTGAACTAACACCTTCGGATAGTTTTTGTTGTGTATATCCTCGTTCTATCCTTAGTTTTTTAAATAAATTAGCTTGATTCATGTTCTTTCACCTTCTTAGACGCATTTTTGTACACGTTTTATTATATAACGTTGGTAGAAATTATACTATATCTAAATAAAACAATTGAAAGGGGGATTATTTAGATGTTTTTACCATATGACGTTCTACCACCATGGGAAATTGAGGTAGAATAAAGATATATAACATTAGTAATATAACCTCGTATCACGGGTATATTTTTTAAACAAATGAGTTATACTGACTCTATAATTTCTAGGACTGATAGAATTTTCTGTCGGTCCTAGATTTTTTTGTAAAAAAACAAACAGACATTATATCGGCCGGCTTTTTGGGCCAATAATACTCCTTTAAAATGGCCAGAATAGAAAATGCAGATCGCCTGGTTGTCTCTAGGCTTAAAAAGATATATGAAAAAAGGAAGATAAATCTTTTAGACATAGCATTCAGCAATTACTTCCTAAAATCAAGGAGTATAAAAGTAATTTGTTAACACACTTCTTTTAAAATTAATTAAAAAAGTAGAAAAGTATACTGGTATACTTTTCTACTTTCAGACTGTAGACAAGACTTTTGTCACAGCCTTTATTTAGTATTAGATAACTCGATGACTTAACAATAATCTGTGAGTTTTTTTCGCCCATTCTTTGTCAATTCATAACAGGTTAGTGGTCGACCAATCTCCAAATATCTGATTCTTTCCTTCAGTATATCTTGTTCCACCAAAAAATTTAAATATTTCTTGACGGAGATACGTGAAAGTGCACTTTTTTGAGCCAGTTCTTTTGTTGAAAAAATAGTCTCTTCTTTTAGGATAGATGCACTGATTTTTTTTAAAGTCAGTTTTGACAGACCTTTAGGCAAATCAATGAATGAAGGTGCTTCATGAATGGGAGTAGTATGGTTGAATACTTGATCGATCAATTTCTGATCTGCTTTTTCAGTCGTTTGGATCGTCTGAGAGAAAGCAAGGTATTTTTCAATCGCCAACTGGAAACGTTGCAAAGTGAAGGGTTTGATCAAATAATCTAAGGCACCATATCGGATCACATTTTTTATGGTTTCGATATCATCTGCAGCGGTTATCAAGATCACTGGGATATCGTTTCCTTGCTGTCTCAGCCAAGATAAAAAATGGATACCACTTTCGCCAGGCATATATACATCAAGCAACAGCAGATCTGCGTTTTTTTGTCTGAAATATTTTTTTCCTTCTTCTACATTTCTGAAACTTTCGATTACGTTCATATTAGGTATACTTTCCACAAACGTACGATTCAATTCTGCAACCATTGGATCATCTTCAATTATTAGGACATTTGTCATCATTTTGATCTTCCTTTTTTGGTAATTCTAGATAGACGATTGTACCGCCATTTGTTTGTTTGGAAAATTCTAAGATCCCACCGTGACGTTTGACAATTGAATGGATGATATTCAACCCATATCCACGATTGATTCCTTTCGTCGAAAAACCTAGCGTAAATATTTTTTCTGAGATTTCTTCTGATATTCCGACACCGTCATCGCAGACGGTCACGATGAATACTTCCGCTTCTGTGTCATAGTTTAAATGGAGCCGAACCTGTCCGTTTCTTTCAGGCATTTGAAGTACGGCTTCTTTAGCATTATCAAGTAAGTTCCCTAACACTTGCAAAAGTGAATGGATGGAGTCGTCCATCTCCATTTTAGGGATAAAAGAATCACTTTCTAACAACATTTCAACAGATTGTTCTTTGGCTTCGTTTATTTTGCCTAATAAAAAACCGGCAATCGCAGGGACTTTGATCAGATTTGAGACTTGACCAATCTCTTTTTTATAATTTTGATTTAGCTGTTGGATAAAATGGGTGACTTCTTCATACTTCTTCAAGTCAATCAAGCCAGAAATGACGTGAAGTTTATTCATAAATTCATGAGTTTGAGCTCTCATAGAGTTTATATATTGTTTCGTCCCTCCGAGCTCCTCCATTAATTTCATTACTTCTGATCGATTTCGTAAAGTTGCGACTGCTCCTAAAAAACGGTCATTGCTAAAAAGAGGTGTAACGCTAGAAATAGTTTCTATCCCATTTAAATACATGGATTGAGTCCGAACAGTCGTTTGATGCTCGATTGTCTCTTTAAACAATACGTCATATAGATTATCGCTGATTTTTTTTCCTACTTCGAAATCCGACAGCCGTTTTGTTTGATAGAAAATATTTTTTGCAGGTGTATTGATCAAGAGGATAGTTTTATCAGAAGAGATGGCCAGTATTCCTTCATCTACTTCATTTTCGATAATCGTTTTTTCACTTAACTGTTCCGCTATTTCTTGTGGTTCAAGTCCAAGCAGTACTTTTTTCATTTTTTGGGCAAGAAAAACGGCGCCTATGATGCCTACGCTAAGTCCGATGATTAATGAAAAAACAATCATTTTTTGTCCATCTTTGACCTGATTGTCGATCGTGTTGTTCGTCAAGCCAACACAAACTGCACCAATAATCTCTTGATCATAATAAATAGGGACGAAATAGCGGAAGCCGAACCCTAACATTCCTTCTTTTTCAGAGAAAAATTCTTGTCCTCCAATCACTTTTTTCACATCTTCATGACTTGAGAAAGGAAGACCGATGTAACTTGGATCTGCGTGAGAATACCGAATGCCTTCAGGGTCCATGACAACAATAAAATCTAAATTCGATGCCACCATGATTTCATTCGTGATTCCTTGAATCACATGTGTCGGATCACCAGTCTGAAGCTTTTTTTGGATGAGTTTATCGCTGGCAACGATTTTAGCGATGCTAGAGATTCTATCTGACACACTAGATCGGTTCATCGAAAGAATAAAATTCCTAATCAATATGGCAGAAACAATCAAAGAAACGAATGTGGAGAAACAAACGACAAGAATGATCGTATTTTGGAGCTTTAATGGTTTTTTCTTAAGGAAAGGAAACATAGGCTACCTCGAAAGAATTTATTGTGAAAATTCTAACATGAAAAACGAAAATTAACAAATTGGCATTGATAAATAGAAGCTTTCTATGAATAAATACCTTTGAATCGGTGAAAGAAGCTATACAGAATTTTCAAACATTGGTATGATAGACGTAGAAATGGAAGGAGGCGTGTATATGATAGGGGGAATCGCACTTGAGACGATTTATTGGTATACATTGCTGATTTGTGCGGGGTTGGCAGTTCTTTTGATTATTTTTGGAGATGTCTTCGACTTTGATGGCCCACTTGATCCAATGCTTGTTATCCCTTGGCTAACTTTTACAAGTTTGTTTGGTTTTCTTGGTGAGCGTCTAACGGATCAATCCTCTTTATTTTTATTTATTGCCAGTGGAGCCATATCGACAGTTTTGGTATTTTTGCTTAATTTCTATCTATTGATGCCGATGAAACATGCCGAATCAACGATGTCGTCTTCTGAAAAGACTTTGGAAGGGCAAGTAGCTGTTGTGATCACACCAATCCCTGTACGGGGCATGGGAGAAATCCAATTAAAAAGTGTTACTGGTTCCATTAGTCGTCCAGCTTGTTTTTACAGCCCCCAAGAACAGATAGCGGAGCGGGGAACGAAAGTATTGATCATTGAGATCAAGGAAAGAATCTGTTATGTCATGCCTTATGAAAGCATGATAAAAGCTTAAAGGAGCGTGTGTTAAATGGGAATACCAGTTGTTTTTATCGCGATCGCAATCGCAGCGTTGATTTTGCTGATGCTGCTGATCGTCTTTGTAGCGAAGTACCAAACAGCAAAACCAGATGAAGCGTTGATCATCAGTGGAAGTTATTTAGGAAGCAAAAATGTACACAAAGATGAAAGTAACAACAAAATCAAAATCGTGCGAGGAGGCGGAGCGTTCGTCTTGCCGGTTTTCCAACGTTCGAATCGAATCAGTCTATTATCCAGCAAATTGGACGTTTCTACTCCAGAAGTGTATACAGAACAAGGCGTACCGGTGATGTGTGACGGTACTTCGATCATTAAAATTGGTTCTTCTGTAGAAGAGATTGCTACAGCAGCAGAACAGTTTTTAGGTAAGACTAGAGAAGAATTGGAGAATGAAGCAAGAGAAGTATTGGAAGGTCACTTACGCTCGATTCTAGGTTCTATGACTGTAGAAGAAATCTACCAAAATCGTGATAAGTTCAGTCAAAGCGTACAGGAAGTCGCTTCTGTAGACCTTGCAAAAATGGGATTGATCATTGTTTCTTTCACTATCAAAGAGGTCAGAGACAAAAATGGTTATCTTGACTCTTTAGGGAAACCAAGAATCGCCCAAGTCAAAAGAGATGCAGATATAGCAGAAGCAGAAGCTTTAAAAGAAACGCGTATCAAAAAAGCTCAAGCAGAAAAAGAATCACAAGCAGCTGAATTACAACGACAAACAGAAATCGCAGAATCATTGAAAGAAAAAGAATTGAAACTAGCAACCTACAAACAAGAACAAGATGTTGCTAAAGCGAAAGCAGACCAGGCCTACAACTTGGAAAGCGCCAGAGCACAACAACAAGTAATCGAGCAAGAAATGCAAATCAAAATCATAGAGCGTCAAAAACAAATCGAATTGGAAGAAAAAGAAATTACACGTCGAGAAAAGCAATACGATTCGGAAGTGAAGAAAAAAGCAGATGCCGATCGTTACGCTAAAGAACAAGAAGCACAAGCTCAAAAAGTCAAAGAAGTGACCGAAGCAGAAGCCGAACGTTTCCGTGTGGAAGCACTAGCAGAAGCGGAAGCCAATAAGACAAGGTTAGCTGGACAGGCAGAAGCAGAAGCAGCATTAGCAAAAGGAAAAGCAGAAGCCGAAGCAAAACAAAAAATTGCCAATGCCTTCAAGGAATATGGCGAAGCAGCTGTCTTGAGTATGGTTATCGATATGCTACCGCAATTGATGCGCGAAGCAGCACAGCCGCTAGGAAATATCGAAAAAATCTCTGTTGTCGATACAGGAAGCAGCTCAGGAGAAACCAGTGGAGCGAACCGAGTGACAAATTATGCCACAAACTTGCTTTCTACTACTCAAGAAACATTAAAAGCGACAACAGGACTTGACTTGAAGGAAATCGTAGAGAATTTGTCGACACGTGGGACTACTAGCCAAGTAAATATGTATGAAGCACCAAAAGAGGCAGAACAACACTCGATGAAGGAAGAATAAAGTAGTATACTTCACCGATCAATAAAAAATGGAGGAAGACTTTTCAAGTTCTTCTCTCCATTTTTTTATGTTATTTCAAAAGAAAATCAGTCCTCGCTATTTTTCTTTTGTTTTTGGATCTTAGCTTCTATCTCTTGTAAACTTGTTCGCAGCAATTGTTCTTTCTTTTGGAGTTCGACTAAATCTTCTGATAGTTCTTCCTTCTTTTCTGTTTCAGGCGGACGAAGAAAGAAATTGATACCGATTGCAATGAATGTTCCTATAAAAGTATCTAGTACTCGTTGGATCGCGTACAAAGCAGATTCACCTTGAGGGATACTCAATGCGATCAGCAATAACGTAGCGATTGCGGAAATGATGCCGGAATTATTGTTGATGCCGTCTGACACGACAATCACAATAATTACTAGAATAGGAAGCAGGATCAATTCTACCAAAAAATCATTGTGAAAATAGCTTTTGACAAAAAAATAAATGATAGCTAGTGTACCACCTAATGTGTTGCCAATGATCCTAGATTTTCCAAAAGAAACGGTTGTAGTCAAGTCCTGACGCAAAGAAAAAACAGCAGATAATGCAGCAATCATTGGGATTCCTCGTTGAGTCAAATGAAAAAACAAGATACATAAAAAAACAGCTAAGGCACTTTTGATCGTACGCATACCTAGTCGAAAACGGCCAAATTGCATAGAGATTCTCCTTTTTGTTCTTTTTACCATCATACCTAAACTTTTGTCTGATAGCTAGTTTTTCATTATTCAAGTATAATTAAAACAGAAAAAGGGGGGAGTAAATGCGTATAGGAATGCGAACAATCAAAACGGTGATCAGTGTCTTCTTTTCAATGGTCACAGCGGGTAGCTTATCGCTATTGTATTGGCCAGCTGCAGGAATCATTGCATTATTGAGTGTGGGAAATACAAAACGCTCTACATTGCGTACAGGGATGAATCGAATCGCAGCCTTTATATTAGCTACGGCAACAGCGCTGTTCAGTTTTTTTGCTGTTGGGTATACTATTTTTGGCTTCAGTCTTTTTTTATTCCTGTTCATCCCGCTTGCCTCTCGCTTCAAATTAACTGAAGGAATCGTCGTAAATTCGGTTTTGGTTACTCATTATTTAGTGGAGGAAAACATGTCTTGGCAGCTGATCGGCAATGAAGCGGGATTAATGGCGATTGGATTAGTATTTGCTTTGCTTGCGAATGTCTATATGCCAGATCGTACGAAGCAGCTGAAGGAAAACCAAATACAGATCGAAAAAGAATTTCGGAATATCTTGAGACAAATGGCAGAATTTCTTTTATCGGAAAATAAAGGAGATGTGCAGATCAAATGCGAACATTTGCTGACATTCATTCGCGAAAGCCAAGAAGATGCCAGAGAACATCAAGAAAACTACTGGCTCAGACAGCCGCTATACTATGAAACTTACTTCTCTATGAGACGAGCACAGGTCAATGTGATTAAAGACATGTTGGAAAATCTAGAGCGGATCCAACAACCCGCTTATTATGGAAAACATATCTACGGTTTATTGATTTATACGGCAGAAACATTTTCAGAGTCAAATGATGGCAGACAAATCTTAGCACGTATTGAAGAAGTTTATGTATTGTATCGGCAAATGCCTCTGCCGACTAGCCGCCCTGAATTCGAGGACCGAGCAGAATTGTTCCAGTTTTTGCAGTCTTTTAAAAGTTTTATTGAAATCAAGGCAGAATTCTCCCAACAAAAAATCAAAAATTAGAGGTTTTGAATTCAGCTAATACTCAGGTCAAAAAGCTGATTTCACAACCTCTTCCTTAAACGGTGTTCTCCTGCCAACTCCTCGGTCACAAGTCACAATATTCAACAAACATGAGAAGCTGTTTTTTGAAATTGCTCCTTGCGACTCGGAGCTGAACGGCAGGCTCACGACCTCTTGGTATAAACGGTGTTCAAAAGCCAGTTTCTCGGTATTAAGCCAAATTTATGCAAAAATGTGGAAAGCCATTTTCACAAAATTTTTCTTAATACTCGAAACTAAGCGGCTTTTTCACAACCTCTTCTTTAAACGGTGTTCAAAAGCTTGCATCTGCGGGAATAAGTCCAGCCAAACGAAAAATAGGAGGAGCTATTTTTGTTTGGCTGTTCTTATTACTTGATGCAGACCAGCTTTTTCACGACCTTTTAAAATTACATATTTTTCCATAAAACTTGCATTTGATCCAAGATGTCGATGACATCTTTTGTCAAGAAGAGAGAACGATTGGGCAAGTCACCTTCGATCATGTGTACCATATTGTTTATTTCGTAATTCATGGCTTCAGAAGTACTCCCGCTTTCGATGAATTCCTTCGTACCGTCTGTAAATAGGATCTCCGCACGATCAGCACGAGGATAATCAGCAATCGTCACATAGCCGTTTTCAAAGGCAACGATACCGACTTTTGGCATTTTTGCCTGAAAAGTCAAGCTGACAGCAGCAAGTTCATTTTCTTTGTTGCGCAAAATAGTGACTGATTGCTCGTCTACGCCTGTTTCAAAAGGGATCATTGTAGAGGCAACTACTTCAGGCTGAGAACTCAAAAAGAAACGAGCAAAAGATACCGCATACGTACCGATATCCAACAGAGCTCCACCAGCTAATTCAGGATTGAAGAATCGGTTTTCTGGATCTGGTTCCTTATAACTGCCGAAAGGTGCTTGGATCATTTTTAAAGCCCCTAGTTTTCCTGTATCCATTATTGAGTGTAATTGCTGATAAAGCGGCATGTTGAAGATGGTCATGGCTTCTGCTAAAATCAGATTCTTTTCTTCTGCTAAACGCATAGCATCAGCCAGTTCTTTTTTGTTCATCGTGATGGCTTTTTCGCATAAGACGTGTTTGCCTGCTTCCAATGCTGCCAAGATATGGTCGATATGCTGTTTATTTGGTACAGCAATGTATATGATGTCGATTTCAGCATCGTCTAACATTTCTTGATAGCTTCCGTAAGCTTTTGGAATATTGTAACGGTGTGCGAAGTTTTCCGCTTTTTCTGAAGTTCTGGAAGCAACCGCTGTTAGTTCACTTGTCTCTTGATTGAAGCTTTCGGCAAACTCATGTGCGATGGTACCTAGACCAACGATTCCCCATTGATATTTTTTCATCTGAAAACGCTCCTTCATAGTTGGATTGAGATTCTTTTCTGTCTATTATTATAACAAAAATCACGAAGAATGAAGGGGAGAGGACTTGAAACATTAAAAAAAATGAAAGCAGCGATTTAACAGGTGCTTTTTGACTAAAACTTAAGTAGAATAGTTAAAAGGAGGGGATAAACGTGCATCAAGTATATATTGATCTTATTATGAGTGTATTATTGGAACAGTTTGAAACTGAAAAAAACTTTTTAGATGAATACTTGCTGATCAGCCCAGAACAATGGCAAAAATGGAAAGATGGCGAGAAAAATTTGCCTTCTGAAGCGATGCAGAAAGTAAAAAATCTTTTCACTGATTATGAATGGATGCTTACGCAAAAGATTTTGCGTCAAACGATTATTTTTCCCGAGAAACGAAATATTGCTGTTGCAGAGTATAAACAAATTAAAACACGTATCGCGCAAAAATGGCTAAGCAGCAAAGCAGCAAAAGTCGAGCTGATCCCTTTGAAAAACAATCAGCAGGCTGGTAGGTACCTTGACTTGAAAGTAAGTATTCAATATGATGAATGGGGCTATGATGATATTTTGAATTTTCGTTTGCCAGCAGATGTTCAAAAACAGATTGAAGGAGAAAAAATCGAACTTCTTGATTGGGTGAATGAAAATCTGGAAGAAACTTACGTTCATGATACGAACGGGGAACGTGAAGAACAACGAAAGGATTTTTCAAGTGAATAAATTTTTAGGATTTGGAGCAGTTGTGATTATGATCGCAGCAATGGGCTATGTTATTTTTAGCGATGATGACGCGCATGTTCAAGCCGGCAATCAAACGGTCGAACGAACAAGCACCAAAACAACTGCTAGTAAAGAAAAAAACAGTCAAACAACAAGCAGCAAGGCAAAGGACAAAGAAACACAAGATCGTACATCCAAACAATTACCAGATGTTAAAACAGACGATTGGCAACTAGTTTTGGTTGGTCCAGATCACAAATTAGAAAAAGAAATCGATGAGTCTACTCAATTGGCATCATTGAGTAATGGATATTTGATCGACAAACGCATTGCTCCGGAATATGAAGCATTTGCTAAAGCTGCCGAAACAGCTGGGTTTCCGTTAGTTATGGTCTCAGCTTACCGGTCTGTATCATCCCAACAACAAGTTTTCGAACAAAATGTCCAAGATGTGATGAGTCGTCAAGGTGTATCAGAAGAGGAGGCGACAAAAATCACTAAAGAAACGATTACGGAGCCAGGATACAGCGAACACCACACAGGTCTGGCAGTCGATGTCGTCGATCAAAACTGGTACAACAGTTATCCTTCTACTGTATTGGATGCAAGTTACGGAGATCAGCCTGGAGCTAAATGGATCGCAGATCATGCTGCCCAGTATGGATTTATCGTTCGTTATCCAAAAGGACGCGAAGATATAACTAAAATCACATATGAACCTTGGCACTTACGTTATGTCGGTAAAGAAAATGCTGAGTATATCACCAAACACCAATTGACGCTAGAAGAATATCTGAATGAATTAAATGAAAAGTAGGAATTGATCATGGCGAAAAAAAAGTGGAAAAAGCAAAAGCGCAAGAATATCCGTTGGCCAGCAGTGGTTGCCGGTGTAGTAGTGATACTCCTAGCCTTTGTTTTTTCCTTGAAGAATCTGTCTTCTCCTTTTACTGATAATCAGCAAGAAAATGAAGCGCAATCCCATCAGCAATTTATTGAACGGCTTGTTCCACATGCCCAAGAACTACAAGATGGTTATGGAGTGCTTCCTAGTATCATTTTAGGACAAGCTATATTAGAATCGAATTGGGGAAAAAGTACCTTGGCTAGCAAATACAATAATCTTTTCGGGATCAAGGCTTATGGGGATCAGAAGAAAGTAAGCCTAGAAACAAAGGAATTTGTTAACGAAGAATGGATAACTATCCAAGGAGACTTCAAAGTGTATGATTCATGGGAACAGTCCATGGATGACCATACACAACTGTTCGTCCAAGGAGTAGATTGGAATCCTGCACTGTATGAAAAAGTGATTACGGCCACCAATTATCAGGAAGCCGCACAAGCATTGCAAGATGCAGGTTATGCGACAGACCCCGGTTATGCGCAAAAAATCATCCAGGTCATCGAGACGTACCAGTTGAATCAGTATGACCGGAGATAGCAAAGGAGAAGTGGCTGATGGCAGAACAATTTACGCCGGAAATCATGACGGAATTGAGAAAAGATATCGTAAGAGTACCGGAAATCATTTTAGAAGCAAGCGGGATCAAGATATTTGGAAAATTGATTCGTTCGATCATCTTTACTACGGATATCGCAATCATACGAAATACAAATGCGAATGCAGTAATTGCTGTGTATCCTTTTACACCACATCCAGCAATTACTAAAAGTATCATTGAGGCAGCTGATATTCCAGTTTTTTCCGGTGTAGGAGGCGGATTGACACAAGGTGCTCGTTCTTCTTACATGAGCATGTTTGCAGAAGCGCAAGGTTCTTTAGGGGTCGTTTTGAATGGTCCTACGCCTTTAGAGACAGTGAAAGAAGTATGTCGAGTAGTTGATATCCCAGTTATCAGTACGGTAACATCGAAATATACAGAAATTGATGAAAAGTTAGCAGCTGGTATTTCGATTATCAATATCAGTGCGGGAAAAGAAACTGCAGAAGCAGTACGTCATTTTCATAAAAAGTATCCTGAACTTCCTATTATTGCGACAGGCGGACCAACGGAAGATAGTATTGCTGAGACCATTCAAGCAGGAGCAAATGCCATCACGTATACGCCGCCAAGTAGCGGAGAGCTTTTTAGTCGTAAAATGGAAAAATATCGGGAAACTGAAAAAAAGAAACATGAATAACAGGTAAGAAGGAGTTGCTTCTGCTTCCGCCGTTTATACGTGTTTAGAGCGTGAGACAAAAGTGTTATTTACTTTTGTCCCACGCTCTTTTTCCGGATAAACGGTGTTCTCCTACCAACTCCTCGGTCACAAGTTACAATATTCATCAAACATGGGAAGCTGTTTTTTTAAAATTGTTCCTTGTGAATCGGAGCTGAACGGCAAGCTCACGACCTCTTTTATACTTGGTCCTATTTGTTCGAAATTCAGAAATAAAAGAAGATTTTTTTGTTTTTTTATCTGTAATGTACATATAAATAGTCGAAATCTGTTGTTATTATTAGCTTTACGTCAAAAAAATGTCTTGATTTATTGAAGCGCTTTCTATAGAATGAAAAACGAATAAAAACTAAAAAAGGCACCCGGCAATTTAGTAGCAGCTAAATCACCGGGGCTTGAAAAGTCAGCGGGAACTGACCAATCAAGTTGCCATAGTCAATGCTTGTGCATCGACGTGTATATTGTACCTAATTTCATACAGAATTACTAGTTATTTTTTCTGATTTTTTAGGGAATAATATACGCAGAGTGGCACGCTTATTTAGCTATGTCAAGGATATTGGACGGTTGTCTGATATCCTTTTTTCTTTGCGCAATTATCCTCCCATCATTGAAGCAAGAAGTATTTGTAGCAATGGAAAAAGAATCAGCACTATCTAATTTTCCTTGAAAGTATTGAGTTGTTCATCCTAGGCAGAACAAAAAGGCAAGCCTTGGTTTTTATTCGCCTTTAAAAAAGATGGTTTTATAAATATATTCTGTATAAAAATACAGTATATTGAAAAATGTCAATGGAAGTAGAGGTGTAGGAAATGAAGAAAAGAACGAGAATCATCTTAGCATTAAGTGTTATGTTATTATTCTTGACGGCTTGTGGGCAAGAGGATGACGAAAAAATCACGTTGAACATGGCTTGGTGGGGTTCACAAGTTCGACACGATGCAACGGTAAAAGTAATCGAGCTTTACGAAGAAAAAAATCCTCATGTAACGATCGAGTATGAATTCTATGATTATGAAGGATATTACACAAAATTAGGTACGCTAGCAGCATCAAATGATATCTGGGACATTTTCCAACTAAACAATCAATTTCCTCAATACATCAATCAGATCGAACCATTAGATGAATATGTGGAGCAAGGGATAATTGATGTTTCTAATGCGGATGAATCCTATTTAGCAACGACGATTTACGACGGGCAATTAGTTGGACTGTCCAACGGGGTGAACTCGTTTGCGATTGCTTACAATAAAAATATATTTGAACAATTAGGTATCCCTGAACCTGCTTCCAATTGGACATGGGAAGAATTTGAGCAAATCAGCTATCAAATTACTGAAGAATTAGGGATCTATGCTATTTCAAGGTTCGAAGATTTTATAGCTGGCTGTATTATTCAAATACCGCAAGTTGAAAAAGGATTGAATTTTTATAATCAGAAGGATTTATCTAACAGTTTAGGATTCGAAAATCCAGACTATTTACCAGATTTTTTCCAGCTGCGTAAAAATCTGGTAGATAAAGGTGCCCATCCAGAACCGGGTGGTGGAGCTGCAAGTACGACAGATCTGTCTTTTCAGGCAGTTAGAGATAGCGAAGCAGCGATGGTTTTTCTATCAAGTAACCAGTTGACAGAAATTTTGTCAGGCGCTCCTGAAGACATGGAAATTCGATTGATTAATCCCCCTCGCAGAAAATCAGATGGAGAATCTGGTATTCCTTTACGTTCTTCGCAAATGCTGAGTATGGCAAAAAATTCAGCGCACAAAGAAGAAGCGGCTAAATTTATTGATTTCTTCCAAAACAGTGAAGAAGCCAATGAGATTTTAAAAGGAGAACGCGGTGTACCAATCATGTCCAATATTCGAGAACAACTCGCTCAGACAGATGATACAACTTTACAAGCGACATTCGACTATTTAGAAATGATCTCCGATATGGACAACGGTGAAGTAAACGTTTTTGATAGCGCTTTAAATCCGGAAATCCAAGATCAATACAATCTTTTAGTAGAAAAAGTTATCTATGAAGAAATGACGGCAGAAGAAGCAGCAGAGAGTCTTTATGAGTTTGCTTCAAACATTCTGGAATAGTAACAGGAGGAAAGCATGAAAAAAGAAAAACTAAAACGATTCATGAATCAAGATAACGTGGTCGGTTACGTATTTGCTTCTCCATTTATTCTAGGATTTCTATTGATAACGGTAATACCGATGATCTTGTCTCTTTATTATTCGTTCACCGATTATCGTCTGGGGAATCCAGTCTCATGGATCGGCTTGGATAATTATATAAAAATGCTAAGTGATGCTCGTTTTTTGAACTCCATTCGAGTTACTTTTCTCTATGTATTTGCCTCTGTGCCTGTGAAACTGATCTTTGGTCTATTGATTGCTTATCTTTTAACGAGAAATATCAAAGGGACGACTTTCTTTCGTTCTTTGTATTATGTACCTAGTTTGATTGGCGGCAGTATTTCTATTGCTCTAGTGTGGCGGGAATTGTTTTCTAAAAATGGGTTAGTGAATATTTTTCTAGAACGACTAGGCGCACCAGCACTTTCCTGGTTTGGCGATCAAAAATTGGTCATGATCCCTCTTGTTTTGATGTCTGCTTGGCAATTCGGTTCGGCAATGATCATCTTTGCTGCAGGTATCAAAGAGATCCCAGCCTCGTATTATGAAGCGGCAGAGATCGATGGAGCGAACAAATGGCAGTCGTTTTACAAGATCACGCTACCTCTTCTTTCGCCAATCATTTTATATAACTTGGTCATGCAGACGATTGCAGCGTTTATGACTTTCACGCAAGCGTTCATCATTACCCAAGGTGGTCCGAATGATGCCACGAACTTTTATGCTCTTTATGTGTATAACCAAGCATTCTCTTTTAATTCTATGGGGTATGCTAGTGCTATTTCGTGGATCATGCTGTTGATCATGGGCGCTGTTACCTTTCTGATTTTCAAATCATCAAAAAAATGGGTCGTTGTGTGAACGGGAGGAGGAAAAAATGAATAAAACAGTAATGAAATGGTTCCAGTACGGGTTTATTTTGCTATTAGGTCTAGTCATGATTTATCCAGTCTTGTGGATGATCGCAGGTTCTTTTAAAACGGATCAAGAGATTCTAAGTGGTTCACTGAATTTGATTCCAGAAACTTTTCGATGGGAAAATTACGCAGAAGGATGGGCAGGTTTTGCTGGAATCTCATTTTTCACGTTCTTTAAGAATTCGTTTGTCATCTCTGCGGTATCAACGATCGGGACAGTGTTGAGCTCGACTTGTATTGCTTACGCATTATCGAGGATCGATTTCAAAGGAAAAAGGTTCTGGTTCGTCGTCATGTTAGTAACGATGATGATTCCTGCACAAGTGATTTTGATTCCGCAGTTTATTATTTACAATCGGCTGAATTTAGTTGGTACGTATGTGCCGCTGATCTTACCGCACTTTTTTGGACAAGCATTTTTTATTTATCAGATCATGCAATTCATGGTCGGTATCCCTAAAGAGTTAGATGAATCAGCGATTATTGACGGATGCAGCAAATATAGTGTCTTTACCAAAATTATTTTTCCTTTGCTAAAACCTTCGATCATAACCACGATCATTATCCAGTTTTATTGGAAATGGGATGACTTTATGGGACCGCTGATCTATTTGAACAAGCCGAGATCTTATACCGTATCGATTGCCATCAAATTATTTGCAGATGCTGGATCTAGCACGACTTACGCCAGTATGTTTGCGATGTCTACGCTGTCTTTGCTGCCGGTTTTTCTGATTTTCTTATTCTTCAATAAATATCTCGTCCAAGGAATCAGTACAAGCGGCTTGAAAGGCTGAATATGAAAAAGCCAATAGAGGAGATGTTTCTTTACAAGATCAACTACTATTTCTGTCGGATTTTTTTAACCAGTCTTATCAGTCATGGTCTTTTCGCTTTTTTCCTAGGATGTTTTTTTACTTTAGGCTTAACGCTTTCTGCTCCTATTGTCTATCTGATTTATTTTTTGATGATGTATCCTGCTTATTATCTATCTGCCCATTATTTGGCGGAAAAGAAGGTAGGTTGGCGGAAAGAAAAAATCAAAAGGTTATGTTTCATTGTTGCGTTGTTTCAGCTGTTCGTTCTTATTTTTGCAGCTGATTGGTATTTGTTCATAGAAAAGGCTGATGCTTGGTATCTGATTCCTTTTCTATTGTGTCTGTTGCTTTTTGTATCCCATGGTTTTTTTAGTACGCTAATTGATGTCTGCAAAGAAGAGAAAGCAGATAGTCTTATTTATTTGATCAAAAGGAATATCTGGCTGTTGTCAAGAAATGTCAAAGGGTTTCTGTGGTATTTCTGTCTTTTGTATGGGCTGTATTGGTGTATACAGTATGATTTTTTACTTGCTGCATTGCTGTATCCTGGACTGCCATTTGTCACAGCATGCTGGTTAAAAGAAAAGGAGAATGAGTTTAAATGAAGAAAAAATATGTACAAGTCGGTCTTGGCGGAAGAGCTCGCTTTTTTTATGAGGCAATTGCCTCTACGTATCATCAAACTTGTGAACTGGTCGGTTTTTGTGATGTGTCTCAAACAAGAATGGATTATGCAAATCGAGTACTTGTGAACAAGTATGGACAGAAGAAAGTAAAGACATGTATGCCATCGCAATTTGAACAGCTACTGGATGATGTACGGCCAGATGAAGTCATTATTACGTCAGTAGATCGAACGCATCATGATTATATCATCCGTGCAATGAGAAAAGGGTATGATGTTATTTGCGAAAAACCTCTGACTATCGATGAGGAAAAAGCGCAAGAAATAATAACTGTTCAAAAACAAACGGGAAGGAATCTGCGAGTCACTTTCAATTATCGTTATGCGCCATATCACACGAAGATAAAGGAACTGCTGGAAAAAGACATAATCGGCGATGTTTTCTCTATCCACTTTGAATGGTTGCTGAATACGCAGCACGGGGCAGATTATTTCAGAAGATGGCATCGAAATAAACACAATAGTGGCGGACTTCTCGTGCACAAATCTACCCATCATTTTGATCTGGTGAACTTTTGGTTGAGTAGCCATCCAAAAAAGGTATTCGCATTTGGTGGATTGAATTTTTATGGAATGCATAATGCGGAAAAACGCGGAGTAGAAACATTTTACAGTCGATGCTATGGAAGCAAACTAGCCAAAAATGATCCATTTGCTATAGATCTATCAGCCAATGAGGAATTACGAGAAATGTATTTGGAAGCAGAAGAAGACAGTGGATACATTCGTGATCGCAGTGTATTTTCCGATGATATCGCTATTGAAGATACATTAGGAGTGACGGTCAAATACGAGACTGGTACGATATTGACGTATTCGCTAAATGCGTATATGCCGTGGGAAGGATTCAATGTTTCTTTTAATGGCAGCAAAGGACGGATCGAAATGAAAGTGATCGAAAAGTCCTATATCAACGCTGGTGGAGATAAAAAAGATGAGGGAGCAGCCGTTCTTCAGTCCATCCAGGTCTATCCGATGTTCGGTGAACCCTATGAGGTAATCGTTGAACAAGAAGCAGGCGGACATGGCGGAGGAGATCCACGTCTGTTGGATGATCTGTTTGGCGAAGTAAAGGAAGAAGATCCGTGGAATCGAGCAGCAACTCACGTAGATGGTATCCTGTCGATCTTGACAGGAATTGCAGCAAACCACTCTATTGCTTCAGGAAAAGCAGTGGCGATTGATGAACTTGTCAGCTTCAAGGAATAAGAAGGAATTTACGAAAATTATTTCCCGTACGTTATAAATCTGTGCGCTATTGCCGTAGATTGTCTTTGGAACACTGTTTATTCGAAAAAAGGGTTGTGACACGTTTTTTTTCACAATCCTTTTTGTGTGGAATAGAATTTTTGGATAAGTGAAAATAAAAATAACTATTTAAACCCGAACAAAAAGGAGTAATGCATTAAAAATCATTAGATTTTACAAAAAAATAAGTAAACCACGTTGTCAGTTTCAGAAAGTAGTGTTAGACTATTTTCAATATTTGAAACAACATTCTTTATTCAAATATGTCAAACTGCCTTCACGTGCAAAACAGTTGCAAGAAAATGATTTTACACTATTATTAGTTTTACATACCTACTTATATATCGTCATAATATGGATGACAGTTTCTAGCCAGTACCGTAAATGCTGGACTATAAGTAAAAGATTGGCTATTTCACCCTTCTTTTCTTATGATAAAGTGGAGGGTGTTTTTCTTTAACAGAAACATAGTAGGTTTTTGCACAAAAGCGGTTTTTTGGTATTAATAAATGATAAAGGAGCAAATAAAGTGAAAGAATTAGTTGAACGTATTCAAAAAGACGGACGTATATTAGGCGAGGGCGTACTAAAAGTCGACAGTTTCGTCACTCACCAAGTAGACCCTGTATTGATGGAACAAATGGGACAACGGTTTGCAGAAGTATTTAAAGAACAAGGAATCACGAAAGTTGTGACCATTGAAGCTTCTGGGATCGCACCAGCTTTATTTGCTGCAAAAGAATTAGGTGTTCCAATGATCTTCGCCAGAAAAGCAAAAAGCTTGACGATGGATGAAGAATTATTGACGGCTTCTGTTTATTCTTTTACGAAACAAGTGACAAGTACGATTTCTATTTCTCGTAAATTCTTATCTTCAGAAGATAAAGTATTGATTATTGACGATTTCTTGGCAAACGGACAAGCGGCAAAAGGATTGATTGAATTATGCCAGCAAGCTGGAGCTCAAGTAGAAGGAATCGGGATCGTCATTGAAAAGTCTTTCCAAGATGGACGTCAGTTGCTTGAAGAAATGGGATTGAGAGTCGTTTCTCTTGCACGTATCGCTTCCTTGACGAATGGACAAGTTGAGTTTCTTGAGGAGGACGCATAATCGTGGAAAAAGAAACACAAAATGGAAAAGCCGCGGTTTTAGGGCTGCAGCATCTGTTAGCGATGTATGCAGGAGCAGTAGCGGTGCCTCTTTTGATCGGTACAGGACTAGGCTTTAATCAAGAACAGATGACTTACTTGATTTCAATTGATATCTTTATGTGTGGATTAGCAACATTATTGCAATTGACCGTTAACCGATTTTTCGGAATTGGCTTGCCTGTTGTTTTGGGATGTGCAATCCAAGCAGTAGCTCCGCTGATCTTGATCGGAACTAATGAAGGAGTAGGAGCTATTTATGGATCTATTATCGCTTCAGGTATCTTTGTTGTGTTAGTTTCAGGTATCTTTTCTAAAATCAAGAAATTATTCCCGCCTTTAGTAACAGGGACGGTTATCACCGTTATTGGATTGACATTGATTCCAGTAGCAATTGAAAAAATGGGTGGCGGTAATGCAACAGCGGCTGATTTTGGTGACAAAACAAATCTACTACTTGCATTTGTGACGATTCTCCTCATTGTAGGTGTGCAAATGTTGGCAAAAGGGTTCATTCGTTCCATCGCGGTATTGATTGGTTTAGTCGGTGGAAGCATCTTAGCTGCTTTCATGGGAATGATCGATCTGAGTGCGATTGGAGATGCACCGTTGTTCCATGTCCCACAACCCTTTTATTTTGGTAAGCCAACTTTTGATGTATGGTCGATTTTACTGATGATCATCATTTCTATGGTCAGCATGGTAGAATCAACGGGTGTATATTTTGCGCTTGGTGACATTACTGGGAAGAATGTTGGAGAAGAAGAATTGAAAAAAGGATATCGTGCAGAAGGACTTGCCGTTATCTTAGGCGGTATTTTTAATACATTCCCTTACACAGGCTTTTCTCAAAATGTCGGATTGGTTCAACTTTCGGGTATCAAAACGAGAAAACCTATCTACTTCTCTGCGTTCTTCTTGATTGTTTTAGGATTATTCCCTAAAATCGGTGCGCTAGCACAAATCATTCCTGAGCCGGTACTTGGTGGAGGAATGTTAGTCATGTTCGGGATGGTGGCAGTCCAAGGAATCCGTATGCTGTTGGAAGTTGATTTCAGCAATGATAAAAATCTATTGATTGTTGCTGTTTCTGTTGGATTTGGGCTAGGTTTCAATATTACGCCGACGTTATTCAGTCAAATGCCTCAAACATTGCAAATGTTCACTGGCAATGGCATCGTAATGAGTAGTATTACGGCTATCATATTGAATCTGATCTTTAATGGTTTAAAAAAAGATGAAGAAATAGTAGAAGAAGCCTTCAAAAAATAATGAAGTAAAAGAAAAGTTGTGAAACCAGCGTTTTGAGTGAATATCGAGGGTCAGCTGATTGAATACCATTTATACTAAAAAAGGATGTGACATCACTTTTGTCACGTCCTTTTTTATGTATTGGATAAATACGAACAATAAAATGATTTTCTTTATTAATATTCGAAATTTCTTTGACATCAAAAAATACGATTGTTAAAATATGGGTGTAGAAAAACTGGGAGGAAAAACAATGACAGCAAAAATCTCTGTGATTATGGGGAGTACTTCAGATTGGGAAACAATGAAAGAAGCATGTCAAATATTGGAAGAATTCGGTGTGTCTTATGAAAAAAAAGTCGTTTCTGCTCATCGCACGCCAGATTTGATGTTTGAATATGCACAAAGCGCTCGAGAAAAAGGAATCAAAATCATTATTGCAGGAGCAGGTGGAGCCGCCCATCTACCGGGGATGGTTGCGGCAAAAACAACTTTGCCGGTTATCGGCGTACCGGTCCAATCACGAACATTAAATGGTTTAGATTCGCTTCTGTCGATTGTTCAAATGCCTGGAGGCGTGCCTGTGGCTACTACGGCAATCGGAAAAGCTGGAGCAATTAATGCTGGACTACTTGCGATACAGATGCTTTCCATGTATGATTTAGAATTGGAGGCTAAATTGGCTGAAAGACGTTCAATGTTGGCTAAAACTGTTATAGAAAGTAGTGATCAACTTGGTTAAACCTTTGTTGCCTGGTTCAACGATCGGGATCGTCGGCGGCGGTCAATTAGGTCGTATGATGGCGATTAGTGCAAAAGAAATGGGCTTTAAAGTAGGTGTGCTGGATCCTGTAAGTGATTGTCCAGCCGCACAAGTTGCAGATTGGCACATTGAAAGTGTCTATGATGACACCTTTGCGCTGAAAGAGCTTGCTAGAAGAACAGATGTCATTACCTATGAATTTGAAAATGTCAGTGTAGAGGCGCTAAATGCGATCTTACCCATGTCATTTATTCCCCAAGGGACAGACTTGCTTGCGATTACGCAAGACCGCCTATTGGAAAAATCTTTTTTGGAAACGAACAACATCGTGATTGCTCCTTATGCAACGATCGTCAGTCCGACAGATATCCAAGATGCGATTGACGGGATCGGTTATCCCTGCGTTTTGAAAACCACTCGAGGCGGTTATGATGGCAAGGGGCAGTATGTTTTGAAAAGTCGGGCAGACTTGGCCCCAGCAATGGATCTTTTAAGAGAAGGAACCTGTGTTTTAGAAGCTTGGATCCCATTTGAAAAAGAAATTTCGATCATGGTGGCAGGAAATGGACAAGGAGATTTCACAACTTTTCCGGTCGTGGAAAACATCCATCGAAACAACATTCTGCACGAAACGATTGCTCCAGCCGCGATTGCTCAGGATGTGATTGAAGAGGCTGAGCGTATTGCCCGTGTGATTGCAGAAGCAGTAAGCCTTTCAGGTGCTTTAGGGGTAGAAATGTTTTTAACAAAAACAGGCGGGCTATATGTGAATGAATTAGCCCCTCGTCCTCACAATTCTGGACATTATTCTATCGAAGCTTGTTCTATGAGTCAGTTCGATGCCCATATTCGAGGTATTTGCGGCTGGCCGTTAGGAGAAAAAGTGCGTCTGACAAGCAATGCAGTGATGGTCAATGTTTTGGGAGAACAACTGTTGGAAAGCTATCGCTTGATTGAGAATAAGCCAGACTGGCAATTCCATTTCTATGGAAAAAAACAAGCGAAAAAAGGTCGCAAGATGGGACATATCACTATCTTGACAGAAGACATCCAGCAAACGCTGGAAGAAATCAAACAAACGAATATTTGGGATTAGAGGAGAAAAAACATGTTAGAACGTTATACACGCCCTGAAATGGGGAATATCTGGACGGAAGAGAACAAATACCGTGCGTGGCTCGAAGTCGAGATTTTAGCAGATGAAGCTTGGGCAGAACTTGGTGAAATCCCGCAAGAAGATGTGAAAAAAATCCGTGAGCATGCATCATTTGATATCGATCGGATCTTGGAAATCGAAAAATCAACACGCCATGATGTCGTTGCTTTTACACGAGCGGTTTCTGAAACATTGGGAGAAGAAAGAAAATGGGTCCATTATGGTCTAACAAGTACGGATGTCGTAGATACTGCTTATGGCTATCTCATCAAGCAAGCAAATGATATTTTACGGGAAGACTTGAAACGTTTTACGGAAATCATTGGCGAAAAAGCAAAAGAACACAAATATACAGTGATGATGGGGCGAACACACGGTGTCCATGCTGAACCAACTACTTTTGGATTGAAACTTGCTACATGGTATTCAGAAATGAAACGGAACATTGAACGATTCGAACATGCGGCAAAAGGAGTAGAAGCAGGAAAAATCTCAGGAGCAGTGGGGACGTTCGCAAATATCCCGCCATTTATTGAAGAGTATGTATGTAAACAATTGGGGATCCGTCCGCAAGAAATCTCTACTCAAGTTCTCCCTCGGGATCTCCATGCTGAATATTTCTCAGCGATGGCGCTTATTGCTACAAGTATTGAACGCTTTGCAACAGAGATACGCGGATTGCAAAAGTCTGAAACACGTGAAGTAGAAGAGTTTTTTGCGAAAGGTCAAAAAGGTTCTTCTGCTATGCCACACAAAAGGAATCCGATCGGTTCAGAAAATATGGCTGGTCTAGCCAGAGTGGTGCGCGGACACATGGTCACTGCCTATGAAAATGTCACATTATGGCATGAAAGAGATATTTCTCATTCTTCAGCAGAACGAATCATCTTGCCTGATACCACGATTTTATTGAATTACATGTTAAATCGTTTTGGCAATATCGTTAAAAATCTAACGGTATTTCCTGAAAACATGAAGCGGAATATGTCTGCAACATTTGGTTTGATTTATAGCCAGCGCGTTATGCTGAAATTGATCGATAAGGGAATGACAAGAGAAGAAGCTTATGATCTTGTTCAGCCAAAAACTGCGTACGCTTGGGACAATCAAGTTCAGTTCCGCCCACTGTTAGAAGAAGATCCAACCATCACATCGGTATTATCTAAAGAAGAAATAGACGATGCCTTTGATTATCATCATCATTTGAAAAACGTTGACGTGATATTCAAACGAGTAGGTTTGGAATAAAGAAGAGTGAGTTGCAAAATTCAATTAAAATAGAATAGTAAAAATAACCAAAAAAGAAGCAGATCCGTTAGCGGTTCTGCTTCTTTTAGTTTATTATGTTTTCTTATCGATAATAGGAACCTGATTTTAAAAGCGACTACCTCTTTACATACAAAAAATAGAGGAATTAAGCGTAAATGGCTTGGCTATTATAACTAAAATGCTGGTTATGGAGATATTGCAGCAAATTTTCGAGAAAAGTATATTCCATCTCTTGTCCATTAAATAAGATCTGGATACGATAGTGATTTTTGAAACGTTTCTGCTCGTGGATCTGACTGATTAAAAGTTCGCCTTTGTGTTCTGTCCGATAACTAAAAGTCCTTTTACGGCATTCAGCGCAACGCTTAGCTGCTCGGCGGATTTTCCGAAAGGTATAAAAACTAGTATCTTTATTGCATAAATAAACGTCTTTGATTGACAACAAATCATTATATAGACAGGAACGTTCTTCAGCCGTTAATTCTGATAAAAAAAGCTGACCTTGTTTTATTGCATCTTCCATCGGCAAGTGCCTCCTCGATCCAGTTATCCAAATTTTTAGTTAATTTTAATATACCATCATTATATATAAATGTAAACGCTTGTTGATGAGGGGATTTTTACACTTGCAACAAAACACGAACATTAAAAGAATCTAATGCCTTTAATGTACATATTTATGTTGATTTCTAAAAAGATGATTGTTAAAATTCAAAGTGAAAACACGAACAAAAATCGATGTATTTGCTTTCAATGTAAATAAAAAGGAGAGTCAGACATGGAGAAAAAAGAACTTCTGTACGAAGGGAAAGCCAAAAAATTATATCTTACCTCTGATGAAAACTTGATTTGGGTAGAATACTTAGATCAGGCGACTGCGTTGAATGGCGCGAGGAAAGATCAGATAAGTGGGAAAGGAGAATTGAATAATCAAATCACAAGTACGATTTTCCGCTATCTGACCCAGCGAGGAATAAAAAATCATTTTATTGAACAATTATCTAAAACCGAACAATTAGTAAAAAAAGTACAAATCATCCCTCTGGAAGTGGTTATCCGAAATATTGCAGCAGGAAGTTTCTCAAAACGTCTAGGTGTTCCTGAAGGCAAAAAATTAATCGAGCCAATCGTTGAATTCTACTATAAGGATGATCAGTTGGATGATCCTTTTGTCAATGAAGAGCATATCTATTTCTTGCAACTGGCAAAACCGGAAGAAATCAGTGAGCTGAAAACCCAAGCATTAGCTATCAATAAAATTTTGATCGAATTATTCGCTAAGGTTGGTCTGGTTTTAGTAGATTTCAAGCTAGAGTTTGGTCGGTCGAATGAAAAAATATTACTTGCGGACGAAGTAACACCGGATACTTGCCGATTATGGGATGAACGTACGAATGAACATATGGACAAAGACGTTTACCGCAGAGGCTTAGGTGATCTGATTCCAGTCTATCAAGAAGTATATAACCGTCTATCGGAACTAACTGAAGAAAAGGAGCGAGTATGATGTATTTCGTAAAAGTTTATGTAACCTATAAAGATTCAGTGTTAGATCCTCAAGGAGAGGCAGTAAAAAAAGCAGTCCATCGTATGGGATATGAAACAATCGAAGATATCCATATCGGAAAATACTTTGAGATACAACTTGCTGATACAGAAGAACCAATCGATACAGTGATTGAAACGATTTGTGACAAGTTGCTTGCAAATGTAAATATGGAAACATACCGATATGAAATCAAAAAAATGGAGGAAGTGTAACATGAAATTTGCGGTCATCGTTTTTCCAGGTTCAAATTGTGACGCAGATATGTTATGGGCAGTTCGCGAGATCATGGGCGCTGATGCCGAATTCGTTCGGCATGATGAGTCCTCTTTAGAAGGATTTGATGGGGTTTTACTGCCGGGAGGATTCTCCTATGGTGACTATTTGAGATGCGGCGCGATTGCTCGGTTTTCTACAATCATGGAAGAAGTGATTCGTTTTGCTGAAGAAGGGAAACCCGTATTCGGTACATGTAATGGATTCCAGATATTGACAGAAGCTGGACTGTTGCCAGGTGTACTGAGACGAAATGAGTCTTTGCATTTTATTTGTAAAACTGTACCATTGAAAGTCAATCCTAAGACGGCCTTTACTTCAGAATATGAAGCAGATGAAATAATCTCTCTTCCAGTTGCTCACGGGGAAGGAAATTATTTCTGTGACGAAGAAACACTTGAAGAACTAAAGGAAAATAATCAGATCGTCTTTACTTATAATGACAACATCAACGGCAGCGTGGAAAACATTGCAGGGATTACGAATAAAGCGGGGAATGTGTTAGGAATGATGCCTCATCCAGAACGTGCAGTAGAAGACTTGCTAGGATCAGAAGATGGGAAACGGTTCTTTGCTTCCATTTTAAAAAACTTCGGAAAGGTGACCGTATAGATGAAAACATTGAATGAACCGACAGCTGAAGAGATCAAGAAAAAAAGAATCTATGCCGAATGGGGATTGACTGATGAAGAATATCGAATGATCGAAGAAGATATCTTAGGAAGAATGCCTAATTATACGGAAACTGGACTGTTTTCTGTTATGTGGAGCGAACATTGTTCCTATAAAAATTCTAAACCGGTTCTACGCAAATTTCCTACTAGTGGACCTCATGTCTTGCAAGGCCCTGGAGAAGGCGCAGGCATCGTCGACATCGGTGATGGACTAGCAGTTGTCTTCAAAGCAGAAAGTCACAACCATCCCTCAGCCGTGGAGCCTTATGAAGGAGCTGCGACAGGAGTTGGCGGAATCATCAGAGATATTTTCAGCATGGGGGCTCGTCCAATTGCGTTGCTAGATTCATTGAGATTCGGCGAATTAGATAATCCAAGAACAAAATATTTACTAGAAGAAGTAGTTGCAGGTATCGGCGGATATGGCAATTGTATCGGCATACCGACTGTAGGTGGCGAAATTGCATTTGATCCTTGTTATGAAGGAAATCCATTAGTCAATGCAATGTGTGTAGGTTTGATTGAACACAAAGATATCCAGAAAGGGCAAGCCGCTGGTGTCGGCAATTCGATCATGTATGTAGGAGCAAAAACAGGTCGCGACGGCATCCACGGCGCAACTTTTGCCTCAGAAGAATTTAGTCAAGAAGAAGAACAGCAACGTTCTGCTGTACAAGTAGGCGATCCTTTTATGGAAAAGCTGCTGCTTGAAGCGTGTTTGGAATTAATCTTGCATCATTCGGATTCTCTAGTAGGTATACAGGATATGGGAGCAGCAGGACTTGTTTCATCTAGTGCGGAAATGGCTTCAAAAGCTGGTTCAGGACTTATATTGACATTAGACGAAGTCCCACAAAGAGAAACTGGAATGACGCCTTATGAAATGATGCTATCGGAATCACAAGAACGGATGTTGATTTGTGTCAAATCAGGAGAGGAAGAAAAAATCCAAGAACTATTTCAGAAGTATGATCTAGATGCAGTCACTATCGGTAAAGTAACAGACGACGGGCAATATCGTCTATATCATCAAGGGAAAGAAGTAGCGAATCTGCCAGTCGATGCGCTGGCTGAAGATGCGCCAGTCTATCATAAAGAGATGAAAGAACCAGCTCGAATCGCAGATTTTCAGCAGTTGGCCCCTTATCAGCCGGTTATTGAAGAACCTGGACAAGTATTGCTTGATCTGTTGCAACAACCGACGATTGCTTCGAAACGTTCAATCTACGAAACTTATGATTCACAAGTACAAACCAATACAGTTGTCTGTCCAGGAAGCGATGCGGCTGTGATGAGAGTCAGAGGGACGAATAAAGCATTAGCGATGACCACAGACTGCAACGCTCGCTATCTCTATTTGGATCCAAAAGTCGGAGGACAAATAGCAGTGGCAGAAGCAGCTAGAAATATCATTGCTAGCGGTGGTAGACCCTTGGCGATCACCGACTGCCTGAACTATGGTTCTCCTGATAAACCAGAAGTTTTTTGGGAATTATCGACTTCAGCTGACGGCATTGCTGCTGCGTGTGAAACGTTAGGAACTCCTGTTATTTCAGGAAATGTCTCTTTATATAATGAAACGGACGGTCAAGCAATCTATCCAACACCGATGATCGGTATGGTCGGATTGATCGAGGATCATGAACATATCACTACTCAGGAATTCAAAAAATCAGGGGATCTAATCTATATATTAGGCAAGACGTTTGCAGATTTTGATGGCAGTGAATTACAAAAGATGCAGCTTGGAAGAATCGAAGGGGTGATTCGAAACTTTGATCTAGCCGTTGAAAAGAAAAACCAGGAGTTAGTATTGACAGCCATCCAAAACGGATTGATCGAAAGTGCCCATGACTGTTCAGAAGGTGGCTTGGCAATTGCACTGGCAGAATCAGCTTTCAAATATCAGCTAGGTTTATCTGTGCAGTTTGGCTTGCCCTCTGCTCAATTGTTTGCAGAAACTCAATCAAGATTTGTATTGACAGTTGCACCGGAAAACCAGACACGATTCGAAGAAATGATGGGAGATGCTGCTGTTTTAGCAGGTAAGGTGACGGATGAAGCGATAATCGAAATTTCAGCAACTGACGGTCAAATCAAAATAGAAACAGCAGTAGCAAGAAAGTGCTGGGAGGATGCAATCGTATGTCTTATGAAGTGAAGAGTTTAAATGAAGAATGCGGAATCTTCGGTGTTTGGGGTCATCCAGACGCCGCTAGTGTGGCATACTTCGGGCTCCATAGTCTTCAGCATCGAGGACAAGAAGGTGCTGGTATCGTGTCCAATGATCGAGGAAAACTCATGGGTCATCGAGATCTGGGTCTACTTTCTGAGGTATTCAAAGATCAAAGAAAATTGCAGCAGTTAACGGGAGAAGCTGCAATCGGACATGTACGTTATGCAACAGCAGGCAATGGAAGTGTGGACAATATTCAGCCTTTTCTATTCAAATTCCATGATCAGTCGATCGGCTTAGCGCATAATGGTAACTTAATCAATGCTCGTTCCCTTAGAAAAGAGTTAGAGGAAAATGGGGCGATCTTCCATTCCAACTCCGATACGGAGATATTGATGCATTTGATCCGACGAAGTGAAGAAACAGATTTTTTAAATAAATTGAAAAGTGCTTTAAATGAAGTCAAAGGTGGCTTTGCCTATTTATTAATGACAGAAACGGCAATGATTGCCGCTTTGGACCCAAATGGTTTTCGTCCATTAGCAATCGGACAAATGAAAAACGGAGCATACGTGATTGCCTCGGAAACTTGTGCATTAGAAGTTATTGGGGCACGTTTTATAAGAGATGTCCAGCCTGGTGAGATAGTGATCATCAATGATGAAGGAATCCAGATTGTTTGCTTTACGAAGGACACGCAGCTTTCTATTTGTTCGATGGAATATATCTATTTTGCCAGACCGGATTCAAATATCGCAGGAATCAATGTGCATACTGCACGGAAAAATATGGGACGGAATTTAGCGAAAGAATCGCCAGTAAAAGCAGACATGGTTGTTGGTGTACCTAATTCTTCTTTATCAGCCGCAAGTGGTTATGCAGAAGCTAGCGGTATCCCTTACGAAATTGGATTAGTAAAAAATCAATACATTGCCCGAACATTTATCCAGCCGACGCCAGAGCTAAGAGAGCAAGGCGTCCGAATGAAATTATCTGCTGTACGTGGGGTAGTGGAAGGGAAAAAGGTGATTATGGTTGATGATTCGATCGTTCGGGGCACGACAAGCAGACGGATCGTCCATCTTTTGAAAGAAGCAGGAGCAAAAGAAGTACATGTGAGGATTGCTTCTCCTCCTTTGAAATATCCATGTTTTTATGGGATTGATATTCAAACGCGTAAAGAACTCATTGCGGCCAATCACACGATTGATGAAATCAAAGAATGTATCGGTGCCGATTCTTTAGGTTTTTTAAGTGAAGAGGGTCTGATCGAATCGATCGGTCTGGAAAAAGATGCTCCGTATTCAGGATTGTGTATGGCTTATTTCAACGGAGATTATCCGACGCCGTTATATGACTATGAAGAAAAATATCAGGAATCACTAAAAGAAAAAGTATCGTTCTTTTAAAAGCAGATCAAGAAGGGAGCATATGAAGCCAATGGCAAATGCATACGCAAAAGCTGGCGTAGATGTCGAAGCTGGATATGAAGTAGTAGAACGGATCAAGAAGCATGTCAAAAAAACGGAACGATTAGGTGTGATGGGCGCTATAGGAGGATTCGGCGGCTGTTTCGATTTATCGGTCTTTCAATTAAAAGAGCCAGTCCTTGTTTCGGGGACCGATGGTGTAGGGACGAAATTAGCAGTGGCAATCGAAGCAGACCAACACGACACGATCGGAATCGACTGCGTAGCGATGTGTGTCAATGATATCTTAGCACAAGGCGCAGAGCCGTTGTATTTCTTAGACTACTTAGCAACGGGGAAAAATGATCCGACACGTTTAGAAAATGTAGTAAAAGGTGTAGCGGATGGGTGTGTTCAAGGAAATATGGCACTGATTGGCGGAGAGACAGCTGAAATGCCCGGTATGTACTCAGGAAATGATTATGATCTAGCCGGATTTGCTGTAGGGATAGCTGAAAAATCTCAATTATTGACAGGAGAAACAATCAACCCAGGAGACGTGTTGCTTGGAATAGCATCTAGCGGAATCCATTCAAATGGGTACTCTCTTGTTCGCAAAATTTTCTTTGAGCAGCAGCAGTTTTCTTTATCATCAAACCTGCCAGAATTGAAAAAAACACTTGGCGAAGTATTACTTGAACCAACGAAAATCTATGTTTCTGCCTTGCTTCCCCTGATCAAAGAAAAGAAAATCAAAGGAGCTGCACATATCACTGGTGGAGGGTTTGTAGAAAATATCCCGCGAATGTTACCAGAATCTATGGCTGCTGAAATCAAACTTGGCACATGGCCGATTCTTCCGATCTTCGGCTGTTTACAAAAATATGGTGAGATTCCTATGATGGAGATGTATGAAATATTCAATATGGGCATTGGGATGGTCTTAGCAGTCGAGGAAGCAAAAGTAAAAGAAATAGTACATGAGATTGAGCAAGTTGGCGAAAAAGTTTATGAAATCGGAAAAGTGATCGCCAAAGAAAAACATCGTGTAGTGTTTACAGGAGAAGAACGATGAGAATCGCTGTTTTTGCTTCTGGAAACGGAAGCAACTTTCAAGCGCTAGCCGATTATCTATCGAAAAAAGGATTGGAAGCTTCGATTGACTGGTTGTTTTGTGATCAGCCTGCAGCATATGTTTTGAAACGTGCAGTCGCATTGAATGTACCGGCAGATTGTTTTTCACCTAAAGAATTTGACTCCAAAAAAGAGTATGAAGAAGCGATTTTGCATAAATTGAAAGAAAAAAAGATCGATTTGATTGTATTAGCTGGATACATGCGAATCATTGGACCAGTATTGCTGGAAAATTATGATAAAAGAATCATCAATATCCATCCATCTCTTTTACCTGCATTCCCTGGTTTGCATGGCATTCGTGATGCATTTGAAGCTGGAGTAAAAGAAACGGGTGTCACAATTCATTATATCGACCAAGGTGTAGATACTGGACCAATCATCCGGCAGGAAAAAGTGAGGATCGAACAGGAGGACACGTTCGATTCTTTAGAAGAAAAAATCCATAGAGTAGAGCATCGGATCTATCCAGAAGTGATTAGTGAAATTATTGAAAATGGAGGCTATCTGAAATGACAAGAGCATTGATCAGTGTATCAGATAAAACTGGGATTGTAGCATTTGCCCAAGGTTTGATTGAACAAGGAGTAGAAATCATTTCAACAGGAGGAACAAAGCATACGTTGGATCAAGCTGGGATCAAAACGCTTTCGATCGAAGAAGTGACAGGGTTTCCTGAAATGATGGATGGCCGTGTCAAAACACTTCATCCTAAAATCCATGGTGGTCTTTTAGGAAGACGCGATCTCCCTAGCCATATGGAGGCAATGGAAACGGAAAATATCCAACCAATCGACTTTGTTTGTGTTAATTTATATCCTTTCAAAGAAACGATTATGAAACCAGATGTCGAAATAGCAGAAGCTATTGAAAATATTGATATCGGTGGTCCTAGTATGCTCCGTAGTGCAGCAAAAAACCATGAATTTGTCACCGCTGTTGTTGATCCATCTGACTATGAAGAAGTACTTTCAGAATTACGTCAGTATGGGCATACTTCATTTTCTTTCAGACAAAAACTAGCGGCAAAAGTCTTTCGTCATACTGCTGCATATGATGCATTGATCGCTCAATACTTAACGGATTGGGTGGAAGAAAAAGAACCGGAAAAATTGACACTTACGTATGAACGAAAACAAACGCTTCGTTACGGTGAAAATAGCCATCAAGCCGCTGCCTTTTATCAGTCCGCTCTTCTGGAAAAATATTCGATCGCAGCAGCAAAACAACTCCATGGGAAAGAACTTTCTTATAATAATATCCGAGATGCAGATGCTGCGTTACGGATCATGAAGGAATATGACGAGCCAACGGTAGTCGCCTTGAAACACATGAATCCTTGTGGTATTGGGACAGCATCTACGATTTCAGAAGCGTGGGAAGCAGCATATGAAGCAGATCCTGTTTCAATCTTTGGTGGGATCATCGTTTTGAATCGAGAAGTAGATCTGCCAACAGCAGAACAGATGCATAAGCTGTTTCTAGAAATCATCATTGCTCCTTCTTATACAAAAGAAGCTTTGGAATTACTGCAAAAAAAGAAAAACATCCGATTACTGACAGTAGACTTTGCGCAAGAAGAAAATCAAAATCGAGAAGAAACGGTCTCAGTCTTAGGTGGACTTCTTGTACAAGATCAAGATCTGGCAATGGAAAACGAAGAAGAGTGGAAAGTCGTGACAAAACGTAAGCCAACTCCAGCAGAAGCAAAAGCATTGGCGTTTGCTTGGAAAGCTGTCAAACATGTGAAATCTAATGCGATCGTGCTGGCAAACGAACGTCAGACAGTAGGAATCGGAGCCGGGCAGATGAATCGAGTCGGTTCAGTAAAAATTGCGATTGAACAAGCGCAAGAGAAAATGGAAGGTGCAGTTTTAGCTAGCGATGCTTATTTTCCAATGGATGATTCAGTTGAATATGCAGCTAAACATGGTATAAAAGCAATCATTCAGCCAGGTGGAAGTATCAAAGACCAAGATTCTATTGATATGGCGAACAAATACGATCTAGCAATGGTCTTTACTGATGTTCGGCATTTTAGACATTAGAGAGGAGTCGGATAAATGAACATTTTGGTGATCGGTGCAGGTGGTCGTGAACATGCAATAAGTAAAAAACTTTTAGACAGTCCGAAGGTGGATACTGTGTATTGTGCGCCAGGAAATCCTGGAATGGCAAAGGATGGCATCAATTGTGTCGCTATCAGTGAACAAGATCATTCAGCATTAATTCATTTTGTTAAGAATGAGGCTATTGATTGGAGTATCGTTGGTCCTGAAGTTCCTTTATTAAATGGGATCGTCGATGATTTTATGGCAGAAGGATTGAAAATCTTCGGTCCGACAAAAGCAGCAGCTCTGATCGAAGGTTCGAAAAGTTTTGCTAAACAATTGATGGATACTTATCAAATCCCGACAGCTAAATCCAGAAGTTTTGAATGTTACGAAAAAGCAGCAGCGTATATCAAAGAAAACGGTGCGCCAATCGTAGTGAAAGCGGATGGCTTAGCAGCTGGAAAAGGTGTAGTCGTGGCTACAACAGTGAAGGAAGCGCTGGATGTAGCAGAACAAATGTTGAACCAGCATCGATTTGGGAACAGCAGCAAAAAAATCGTCGTAGAAGAGTTTTTGGCAGGAGAAGAATTCTCCCTTTTGGCGTTTGTCCGTGATACCAAGGTGTATCCGATGGTCATTTCGCAAGATCATAAGCGGGCATTTGATAACGATAAAGGGCCAAATACAGGCGGAATGGGTGCTTATTCACCAGTGCCGCAAATTCCAAAAAAGATGATTGAAAAAGCTGTGGAAGAAGTTTTAAAACCAGCGGCTTTGGGAATGAAAGAACTAGGACGCTCTTTCACGGGTGTTTTATATGCGGGTTTGATTGCTACGAAGGAAGGACCAAAAGTGATCGAATTCAATGCGCGTTTCGGTGATCCTGAAACGCAAGTTGTTCTTTCTCGGTTGAAGAGTGACTTTGCGCAAGTAATCGATGACTTATTAGAGAATCGTGCAGTAGAGTTAAAGTGGCAGCAAGAAGGATACAATGTAGGCGTTGTGGTGGCAGCTGCCGGTTACCCCGAAGAACATGAGACAGGAATGGTTCTACCAGATTTTCTGGAAGAAGAGCTTTCTGTTTACTATGCTGGAGTGTCCTCAAATAACGGCAAACTAGTTGGAACAGGAGGACGCCTTTATCTAGTAGAAGCATACGGTGAGACGATCAAAGAAGCGCAGGAAAAAATCTACACCGCGTTAATGGATAAAACGACAGATGGAACATTTTATCGTACAGATATTGGAGAAAAAGCTGCCAATAGCGAACTGGTCGTGAAGTAAATCAGCTGCTTCCATTTATAAAAAAATACAACAAATATAGTGGGAAGCGCCGATTTTAGTGAAGCCTTTTCATAAAGAGTGTGGTACACTTTTGTTGTGTATATAAATAAGGAGGAGTTCAGATGAAAAAAGTTCAATTAGGTACTTCTGATCAGAAAGTAGCTGCAGTAATCTTAGGCTGTATGCGTATCAACAATGCGGAAGATCCAGTAAAAGTGATTGAGACAGCTTATGAAAACGGCATTGATTTTTTTGACCATGCAGATATTTATGGAAACGGTGAATGTGAAGAAATCTTTGCAGATGCTCTAGCAAAAACATCAATCAAACGAGAAGATCTTTTTATTCAAACAAAATGTGGAATCGTTCCAGGTGTGATGTTTGATTTTTCTAAAAAACATATCATTGAATCTGTGGAAAAAAGTTTGACCCGTCTGAAAATGGATTATGTGGATGCTTTACTTCTTCATCGTCCAGATACATTGGTGGAACCAGAAGAGGTAGCTGAAGCGTTTGATGAATTGGAACGATCAGGTAAAGTCCGTTATTTTGGTGTCAGCAATCAAAAACCAATGCAAATCGAATTGCTGAAAAAATATGTTCGTCAACCATTAGTAGCTAATCAGCTGCAATTTGGCTTGAAACATACTGGAATGATCGATCAAGGGATTCATGTCAATATGACAGATGAAGCAAGTATCGACCATGATGGTAGTGTACTTGATTATTCCCGTTTGCATGATATGACGATTCAAGCGTGGTCGCCATACCAGTATGGATTTTTTGAAGGTGTATTTATCGGGAACGAAAAATTCCCTGAATTAAACCAAACATTAGAAGAACTAGCAGCTAAATATCAAACGACACCAACTGGCTTGGCTTCTGCTTGGATTTTGCGCCATCCAGCCAATATGCAAGTAATCGCCGGTACGATGAACGTAGGGCGAATCAAGGAAATCGCTCAAGTATCAGAAATTAACATGTCTCGGGAAGATTGGTACGAATTGTACCGTGCTGCTGGAAACATTTTACCTTAAAAGTTGTCATAAGTAGGTGAACGGTGCGATCAGTTAAAAAGGCGGAATATCTTGAAAGCTATTTTCAGCTTCGAGATATTCCGTCTTTTTTTAATTGCCAACGGGAAAGAGTATCACTATACGGATTTTATTTATTATTTATTATTTATTTTTGTTTTCAAGGAAAAGCTGTGTCCGATATTCTTTTGGGGAAATCCCTTGTTTTTTCTTAAATAAATAACTGAAATAGTTAGGGTCATTATAACCAATCTCAAAAGCAATATCTGAGATACGATAGTCTGATTGCTGTAATAATTTTTTTGCTAATTCGATTCTTTGTTCTGTCAGATAATCGATGAATGTTTGGTTAAACGATTGAGAAAAAATCGTACTGAAATGAGAGGGGCTTAATGCAACTTGTTGAGCGACCCAAGTTAAGGACATATCTGGATTGGTAAAATTTTCTTTGATAAAATCCAATGCATGGTTCAAAATTGGCTGATATTTGTTCCTTGAAGGCTGTGAGGGCAGAGCAGTTAAGAAAGAAATGAACATATAAACAGTCGAACGGTAAAGCGAGTCGTCGGCGCTGATTGCTAAGCGTTGACTGGTGGATGTGCAATGAACCATTTCTTGCGGGATTTCCTTTTCTTTCAGGCGGACATGCTGGAGTAGCTTAGTCAAGACAAATAAACGATATAATCGTGTTCGAGTTGGTGTGCCTTGTGGTTTCGTCAAGTGTTCGATGTACTTAGATACTTCGTTTTTCGATAATGAAGACAAATCAAGTGAGAGATCAAAGTAAAAGACAGAATCAACTGGAAGTTTCGCTTCTTTAATCAAATCCTCATAGCTGATAATTTGATCTTTAAGGGAACTGGCGGTTTCAAGTATCATCTGCGTGATCTCAAAAGATGCAGGTAATTCGCTGATTCTTTCTGCGACAGGACCGATGGCGACAGAAAAATTATTTTTTTGTCCCTTTTCTAATTCATGGACCAACGTTTGGGCTACCTGATAACTGGTTTCGATCACATTTTCTTCAAGAGGATCAACTATTAAAAATTTAATGAATCGAGAGGAAACAGCAGAAAAAATCACTTGTTGATTCTCCCTAAATAAAAACTTCAAATAATCACTGAGATGAGCGTAATCTTCAAAGTCTGTACTGACTTGGTTTGCTGCTAATAATACGGTCATTTTTTTCCCTGCTAAAGAGCGATTGAAAGATTCAGCAAGTTTCAATGTTTCACTGATCGTAAGTGAGCCTTTGAACAAACCGTTCAAGAAATGATTTTTTTTCAATTCGAAAACAAGATCAGAAGAAGGGTGCGTTTCTTTTTGCTGCAAGTCTAAAGCAGTCACTGCTTTTTCAATTGCTTGTTTCAATTCGTTGCTTTTAATTGGTTTAAGTAGATAATCATCTGCCTGTACTTGGATTGCCCCTTTCATATAATCGAAATCGTCGAATCCGCTAATAAATATGAGGCGAGTCCAAGGAAGCAGTTTCCTTGCTTCTTTTGAAAAAGTTAAACCGTCCATGAATGGCATTTGGATATCAGTCAGAATGATATCGGGCTGTAAGTCGATAATCGAAGACAGTGCCATCTCACCATCTCCAGCTTCCCCGACATAAGTGATTGGATAATAAGAACCAAGGGCAGTTATTTGTTCCCGCAAGTTATTGCGAATGAGGTATTCGTCTTCGATGATAAAAACTTTATACATGTTTGTTTCCTCCAATTGTTTTGGGAGATATAGGAATCGTCAGTGTGACAGTTGTCCCTTCTCGGTATTTGCTGTCAATCGTGATAGGTTTTTGATTATTTCCGTAATAGAGAAGGAGACGCTTGTTTACGTTGTAAAGCCCGTAGCCGATACTGAAATCTGAATCGATCCCTTTGGCTAACTCTTTACGTATTTCTGCTAGTTTTTCTGCAGGAATGCCAATACCGTTGTCTATGACTTTGAATTGGATCATTTCGTCGATTTTGCATGCAGTAATACGAATAAATCCTTTGTGACGAACGTACTTTGTTCCATGGTACACAGCATTTTCGATCAATGGTTGCAAGATCATCTTTAAAATAGAAACAGGAAAAAGTGTTTCTGGTATATCGATCTTATAGTCAAGCATATGTCCATATCTTATTTTTAAAATGACCAGATAATCATTGATATGGCTGATTTCTTTTTCAAGAGGAATCCAGTCTTGTCCTTTGCTTAAAGACGTACGAAAAAAGCCGGAAAGTGCATGGGTCATAGTCAGAGCTTCTTCAAAGCAGTCTTGTTCGATCAAAGAAATGATGGCATCCAAACTGTTATAAATAAAATGGGGAGTGATCTGAGCTTGCAATACACGAACTTCACTTTGTGCTAAATGGTATTGTTTCAAAGCATTCTCCCGTAAAGACTGGTTTAGATCTTCCGCCATTTTGTTCATACTAGCGGTAAGTGTCTGTAGTTCTTGTGTTTCTGGCATGTTTAAACGAAATCCAAGATTTCCTGAAGAAAGCTGTTCGGACATTGTGATCAGCTGATTGATCGGCTCTTGGACCTTTTGTTCTAAAAAGCGACGATTCTTTTTCGCATAGAAAAAAATAGTACTAAGAACCCCCAATTCGACTATCGTTAATAAAATGAGCGAGCGGACAAGCGTCGTATTTTTTTGACTTGCTAAGTCGATTTCCACACGAACAAAATCCTGTAAAATATCTGACAGTAGTTGAGTGACAGAATCTACCTGATTGATGATCTGCTCATTGGTATCCATAAAATCTTCTGCCAAGATATGATGAATGAGCTCAGTTTGATAATCTTCCAATGTATCGATCGTACGTAACGATACATCTAACGTACTAATTTCTTTAAGTGTATTTGTATTATTTTTGATCTCTCGAATATCATTCCTAAGTTCTTCTAGGATATTTTCCTCATTGAACTCATCTACGGTTACTTGGCCAGAAATCAAGTCCCACATACTTTCCAAAACTTTTTGATCAACCTTCAAAGCAATTGCATCTGCTTTTTGGATATTTGCGATCGTTTGTTGATAAATCAAAAGCTGCTGCGAATATAACAGTATGCTCAGTAGCAAAGGGATAACAGCAAATAGAAGCATGGCTTTGTTTGCTTGGGCAAAAATCTGTTTTATGCTTAAATTTTTTGTCATGATACTTCTCCAGTCAATAATTTCTGGTTGGGATGTTAGCTATATTCTGTTGGGAAAAGACAGTCTCGGAAATAAAAATATCTTTAGGTAATGTTTTTCCTGTTTGAAGATTTCCAAAATAACGAGTAACGGTATTGGCTACATACCAGCCGACATCAGGTTTACACTCGACTACGCAATTGACGATTCCTGAGCGTAGCTTCTCGATCATATCTTCTTGTCCATCAATCGTTACAATGATCAAATCTTCTCCAGGTTTGATTGATGTTTCTTTTATCGCAGCTAAAGCACCGTGAGTCATTTCATCACTATGGCTGTATAATACATCGATTTCGGATAAATCATTTGTTTCTAAATATCGTTTCATCTGGTCTTTTCCTTTCATCCGAATAAAATCACCGACAATTCGGTGAACAATAGTCATTGGAGGTTTATGGTCGATGGTTCCATCTTTTTTTAGGGTTGGTTTACGATTGATTGATTCCAAAAATCCTTCGGAGCGTAGCTTGGTCGGTGTGGAGTTCTCTGAACCAGCAAGTTCTAGGATTCTGATTTCCTGTTTCTTTGAATTTGTGAAGTGATTGCTGACAAATAAACCTGCCCGATTTCCTTCTGCTTTGAAACTGGGGCCGATGTGGGTGACGAAAAGCTCGGAATCATTCGTTTGAATATGTCTGTCGACAAGTATGACAGGGATTCCTGCTCGCTTTGCTTCTTTTAATACAGAGTCCCACCCGGATTCTTGCAAAGGAGTAAAAATGATCATATCCACTTTATAAGCAATGAACGTCCGTATATCTTGGATTTGCCGTTCCTGATTCATGTAACCATTTCGGTAGAGAACTTGGTAATCTTCTTTTTCAAGCGCAGTGATAATTGATTCAGTATGCTTTTTCCGCCAGCTGCTCTCCGTTCCTGATTGCGAAAAACCAACGACTAGTGGGTCAGGTGCTTCCTTTGTATTAGGTGTACACCCCATTGTTTGGTAAGCGATTACAATAAGGGCTAAAAAAAATAAAACACGTTTCACTTTAAATCACTCCATCTGGATTTGTTAGTACTATCTTATCAGATAAAAGGGAAAATCAAAGTCAAAAGGAATCAATCGAAAAAAATCCAAGAAACTTAAAAAAATCCAAGACAAAAAAAGTACACCTAAAAAATTTAAAGTAAATCCCATAAAAAAATCAATGTTAACGCTTTCTTTATTAGCTATACTCGGTGTATCAATTGGAATGGGGGATAAAAAATGAAAAACAAATTTAGAAAGATTCTTGGGAGTATCGCTATTTTGACCGCGAGCATTCTATTAAGTGCGTGTGGCAATTCAGGATCTGCAGATGATAGTACGGGGTATGTAGGAATCGCTATGCCGACCAAATCAGCAGAAAGATGGATCGCTGATGGGAACAACATGGTCTCGGAATTAGAAAAACTGGGTTATAAAACAGATCTTCAATATGGAGAAGATAAAGTAGAAAATCAAGTAGCACAAATCGAAAATATGATTACAAAAGGGGTAGATACACTTGTGATTGCTTCTATCGATGGTTCGGCTTTAACTGATGTGTTAGCTAAAGCAAAAGAAGCAGATATCAAGGTAATCGCCTATGATCGTTTACTGATGAATTCAGAAAATGTCGATTATTACGCGACTTTTGATAATTTTGGAGTAGGTGTATCGCAAGCAGCTTATATTGAGGAGCACTTAGGATTGAAAGAAGGAAAAGGACCATTCACGATTGAATTATTTGGTGGTTCGCCTGACGACAACAATGCACTAATTAATTACAACGGAGTGATGTCTGTTTTACAACCATATATGGACAACGGTCAGTTGGTCGTGCCATCTGGACAGACGAGTTTCAGTCAAATCGCTACGCTTCGCTGGGATGGTTCTACGGCGCAAGCAAGGATGGATAATCTGTTAAGCGCAAATTATACTGACCAAACATTGGATGCTGTTTTGTCGCCATATGATCCAATAAGTTTAGGGATCATTTCGTCATTAAAAGGCGTGGGGTATGGGAGTGAAAGTAAACCTTTACCTGTGATTACTGGACAAGATGCGACAGTTGCTGGCGTCAAATCGATCATGGCCGGGGAACAAACACAAACGATCTTTAAAGACACACGTATCTTAGCAAAAAATACGATTGAAATGATTAAAGCAATCAGTGATGGAGAAGAGGTTCCGGTCAATGATACTGAAACTTATGATAATGGGGTGAAGACTGTTCCTACGTATTTAGCAAATACAGTATCTGTCGATAAAGATAATTATCAAGCTGAGCTGATCGACACCGATTATTATAAAGAATCCGATCTGAAAAATTAAGAGGAACAAACAAGGAACTAAAGAGATCTAAGTCAGAGAGAGGATAAGAATTATGGCGGATTGTATTTTAAAAATGGCAGATATCACCAAAAAATTTTCTGGAATCCGAGCGTTAGATTGCGTGAATCTGATGATTGAACGTGGGGAAATCCATGCATTGTGCGGAGAAAACGGAGCGGGAAAATCAACATTGATGAATGTCTTGAGCGGCTTGTATCCATATGGCTCCTATGACGGGGAAATCTTTTATGATGGAAAGCTGTGTCAATTCAAAGATTTGAAAGATAGTGAAGAAAAAGGCATCGTCATCATTCATCAAGAATTAGCACTAAGTCCTTATCTTTCAATAAAAGAGAATATTTTTCTCGGAAATGAACAAGCAGAAAGAGGCGTGATTGATTGGGAACTGACAGAAAAGAAAACGTATGAATTGCTGAATAAAGTCGGTTTGTCTATCGACCCGAATCTTCTAGTATCTCAGATTGGCGTAGGGCAACAGCAACTAGTTGAAATAGCTAAAGCGTTATCAAAATCCGTCCGTATGTTGATTTTGGATGAGCCTACCGCTGCATTGAATGAAGAAGAAAGCGCGAATTTGCTGAGATTGATCCGAGAGTTGAAAGAGCAAGGTGTAACCTCCATCATTATTTCACATAAGCTGAATGAAATCGTGGATATCGCAGATCAAATCACCATTTTACGGGATGGACAGACGATTGAGACGCTAGAAAATGAAATGATCAGCGAAGAGCATATTATTCGCGGAATGGTGGGCAGAGATTTAGTTGATCGTTATCCTGAAAGAAAACCGGATATTGGAGAAGTTTATTTTAAAGTAGAAGACTGGACGGTCTATCACCCTCTTGATCATGAGCGAATCATAAACGACCATATCAACTTGCATTTGAAAAAAGGAGAGATTGTAGGAATAGCTGGGCTGATGGGAGCGGGCAGAACTGAATTCGCTATGAGTCTATTTGGACATTCTTATGGAAGCAAGATATCCGGACGTATATTAAAGGAGGGGGCAGAGATATCAGTTAAGACCGTTCCTTCAGCCATTGCAAACGGACTCGCTTATGTCTCGGAGGACCGAAAATCTTTAGGACTGAATCTGCTGATGGATATTCGGGAAAACGTGACGCTGAGCAGTTTGGATAAAATAAGTCAAAAAGGAGTATTAGATAAAGAAAAAGAAGTAACTGAGGCAGAAAATTTCCGGAAAAAGATGCGTATAAAAACAAACTCCATCCATCAAATTGTCAGTAGTCTTAGTGGTGGGAATCAACAAAAAGTCGTTTTATCTAAGTGGCTGATGACACAACCCGATATTCTTTTTTTAGATGAGCCAACCCGTGGGATAGATGTTGGGGCAAAATATGAGATCTACACGATTATCGAAGAAATGGCAGCAAATGGCAAAGCTGTCTGTCTTATCTCTTCTGAACTTCCTGAAATCTTAGGAATGTGTGATCGAATCTATACGATGAACGAAGGACGTATTACAGGAGAAGTCTCGCGAGAAGATGCAGATCAGGAAGTCTTGATGAAATTAATGACGAAAGAAGAGGTGGGTTAAGTTGGAACAAGCAAAAAATCTTACAGATAAAAAAGAGAAAAAACTAAATTTGAAAAGTAGAGCAGCTGATCTTTTTGGTCGCTACAGCATGGTGATTATTTTAGCGGGACTACTTATTGCGTTTCAATTGATGACGGATGGTATTTTCTGGCGTCCATTGAATATAACTAACCTTGTTTTGCAAAATAGTCATATATTAGTACTAGCTGCAGGGATGTTATTAGTTGTGCTCTTAGGTCATGTGGATTTGTCGGTAGGGTCAGTGATGGCGTTTGTTGGTGCAATTGCGGGCATGATGATGGTCAATCGCCAAATGAACCCGTGGGTGACAGTCATCGCATGTCTTGCAGTAGGCGGGCTGATCGGCGCATGGCAAGGTTTTTGGGTAGCTTATGCTGGGATACCGGCGTTTATCGTGACTTTAGCAGGATTGCTGATGTTTCGTGGACTGACACAAGTTGTTCTAGGCGGTCAATCTCTAGCACCTTTTCCAGCTGTTTTCCAAAAAATGTCTACGGGTTATTTACCAGACTTAAGCGAAGGAAGCAGCCTTCACTTCTTGACATTGATTTTAGGAATGATCATCACAGTCGTGTTAGTTGTTGGACAATGGCGAACAAGAAATCGTCGGAAAAATCATTTATTTGAAGTGGAATCTCCAGCAGCTTTCTTGGTAAAGGCGGTATTTACAGCAGTCGTTGTACTAGGGATAACTTATATCTTTGCCTCTTATCAAGGATATCCGATTATTTTGATCATTCTCGGTTTGATCGTCGCAGCATATGGGTTTTTGACAAATAAAACAGTAGCAGGTCGCCAGATTTACGCGACGGGCGGAAATCGAAAAGCGGCTGAACTATCAGGAATCAAAACAAAGCGGATCACGTTCTGGGTTTTCGTCAACATGGGAGTTATGGCAGCTTTAGCTGGATTAGTTTTAGCTGCTCGGTTAAATGCGGCGACACCTCAAGCGGGTACTTCGATGGAACTAGATGCGATGGCGGCAGTATATTTTGGCGGTGCTTCAACATCCGGCGGCATCGGAACGATTATGGGTGCGATTGTCGGTGGCTTGGTCATGGGTGTATTGAACAATGGCATGTCGATTTTAGGCGTCGGGGTAGATTGGCAGCAGGCGATCAAAGGGTTGATTTTGCTTTTAGCCGTTGTATTAGACTTGTATAACAAGAAAAAACGGACAACGTAGGAGAACACCGTTTATTCAGAAAAAAGACTGTGACAAAACGTTTGTCACAGTCTTTTTTTCACTAAAAGCGAACATTCATTGCTTCGTTTGTATAGACTAAAAAATAATGTATGTTTTTTTGCCGTTCGTATAAATTCTCTTTTTGCTCTTGATTTTTTCGCTTAATTGAGTTAAATTACATAGGGCGCTAAAAAAAGCCTTGATTAAATTAATAATGTTCGTGTTTTGCTGGATGTGAACATCAGGAGGATAATGTAATGAAAGTATTTGATTACGAAGATATTCAATTAATTCCTAATAAATGTATCGTAAATAGCCGTTCTGAATGTGATACAACGGTCACATTAGGTAAACATACATTCAAAATGCCAGTAGTGCCTGCCAACATGCAGACGATTATTGATGAAACGATTGCAGAATTCTTAGCGGAAAATGGTTATTTCTATATCATGCATCGGTTTGATGAAGCAGCTCGAATTCCGTTTATCAAAAAAATGAAAAAACGTGGATTGATTACCTCAATCAGCGTTGGTGTCAAGAAAGAGGAATATTCCTTTATAGAGAAGTTGGCAGAAGAATCGCTAAATCCTGATTATATCACTATCGACATCGCGCATGGACATGCTAACTCAGTTATTGATATGATTCAGCATATTAAAAAATATTTGCCTGAAACTTTTGTGATTGCCGGTAATGTTGGTACACCGGAAGCCGTCCGTGAATTGGAAAATGCGGGCGCAGATGCAACAAAAGTCGGGATTGGTCCAGGAAAAGTATGTATTACAAAAATCAAGACAGGCTTTGGAACTGGAGGCTGGCAACTGGCAGCTCTTAGATGGTGTGCGAAAGCAGCTCGCAAGCCGATCATCGCTGACGGTGGGATCAGAACACATGGCGATATTGCAAAATCTGTCCGTTTTGGAGCGACAATGGTTATGATTGGCTCATTGTTTGCCGGTCACGAGGAATCTCCTGGCGAAACAAAAGTCGAAAACGGAATTGTATATAAAGAATACTTTGGTTCTGCTTCAGAATTCCAAAAAGGTGAAAAACGAAATGTTGAAGGAAAGAAAATCTGGATCCAACACAAAGGATCTTTGAAAGATACACTAGTGGAAATGCAACAAGACCTTCAATCATCTATTTCGTATGCTGGAGGAAGAGATCTGGAAGCCATTCGGAAAGTTGATTATGTCATCGTGAAAAATTCGATTTTTAACGGAGATACGATCTAAATAATGAGTAAAATATCAGCGGAAGGTTCTTAACAGAACCTTCCGTTTTTTATGTTTTGCAAAAAAAGCTTTTCTTTTTTCTCGTAAATTCGGTAAAATCAATAGAAAGAATGGACAACAGAAAAGAGAGGACTATGTGGGAAAAAGTAGAGAAAAAACAAGGACCGATTTATCGTCAAATCATGGAACAGATCATGAGAGAAATCGAAAGTGGAAGAATCAATCCTGGAGATCAACTTGAATCGGAACGAAAACTAGGGCAATTTTTTGGTGTAAATCGTTCCACCGTTGTTCATGCATTGGAAGAACTTAGAGAGCTTGGCGTTTTAACAAGTAAACGTGGTAGCGGTTGGTTCGTCAATCAGACTGAATGGGGGAAATTCGCCGTTCCAAGAATCGATTGGCGACAAATGATCTCACCTCGCTATGAACAGACGGATTGGTATGAGCAAAAAATAAAAGAAGCAAAGCAGAGCCAAAAAACATTGTTCCTTGATTTATTTGCGAGTGAGATGCCAGATGAGCTTTTGCCGAATTTTGAGTTTCCTTCTTATTCTCTTGAAGAAATCTTAGCGGAAGAAAAAGAAATGGATCTTTTAGGCTATACTCCGTTACGTAACAAAATCAAACGGTATTTGGAAAGTAAATTTGAACTGACGTTTTCCCTAAACCAGCTTCTGGTGACTGGTGGTGGCCAGCAAGCAATCTTTTTGATCTTACAAACGATTCTTTCTGCTGGAGAGGGGATAGCTGTAGAGTCACCTTCTTTTTTTTACCGATTACCTCTTTTCAAAGCCTCAGGAACGCGTTTATTTGGGATACCGATGGATGAAGAAGGGATCGACTTAGAAAAACTGAAAGAATCGATCCATAAAAATAAATTGAAAGCAGTGCTTATCAACCCGAATTTTCAAAACCCTACAGGAAAAGTGATGAGTCAAAAGCGGCGAGAAAAGCTAGTAGAATTGTGTCGGCAGTATCGGCTTCCAATTATTGAAGACGATGTATTTACGGACCTTTCATTTCTAAAGCAAGATGAAGTTCTTCCTATACGAACGATTGATCCGGATAATGTATTATATGTCGGTTCGTTATCTAGGATTTTAGGAAAAACAACGAAAATCGGTTGGCTGATCGGACCGGACGCCTTTATCTCGCAACTAGCTAAAGCGCAAGAAATGATGGAGTTTTCGATGAACATCCTCACACAAATCACGGCAGCTAATGTATTTGATGAAGCAATTGATTTGAAAATGTTGGATGTAAGAAAAAAATTGAAAGAAAAAAGCCGACTGATAAGCATTTGGGCGGAGTCTCAATCGTTTTTCAAGCTTCATTCGATTTTAGGTGGTTATTATGCTTGGATCACTTGGGATGGAAAAAAGCTGGACCCCCAACTAGCAGAAAAAGTAGTAGATATGGGTCTAGGAATCGCACCAAGTCTACTTTTTGGGCAAGATATAAATGGAATCAGAATCAATTACAGTCGTCTAGATGAAGCCAACATATCGTTGTTTTATTCAAAAATGAAAACTTTAGAACAGTGGTTAACAGAATAATTTCACAAAGTAAAAAGATTAAAGAATATAACAGCTGGGATTTAAATTTCCGGCTGTTTCTTTTTTTTTCGTAAAAAGAAGATGAGGCAAAGTATTAGGGAAAAAAACACTCTTTGTACAACCGTTCACGATATCTTAAGAAAATAAATAGTTGCAGCAAAACTGTATAACACCAGCGTTTCTAAATAGAAACAGATCATTCTAAGTTTGATTAGAAAATAGAAAAAACACAGTATAAATATAAAACGCTTTCCTTATTGTGATTATATTCACTAAAGCTGTTAATATGCGGATTGACATAATTTCCTTTCATCGTGAAAATTTGTGCTTTTAGCTTGTATTTCTCATAAATCCATGATAATTTATTAATGAAGACGGTTAAATAGTGATACAGTTTTATTCGCTGTTTCAATCGCAGAATGAAGAGATTTTCTTATAGATGAGAGAGGAATGTGTGACAAATGGCAAACAAAAAAGCACCGATCGACTTCCAAGCACTGCTAGATGAAGTCAATGCAGATTTCCCAGTATATCAAGCACTTGATCAAGATGGAAACGTAGTTAACAAAGATTTAGTACCTGATTTATCCGATGACGAACTCGTTGAATTAATGACTCACATGGTATGGTCTCGTGTATTAGACCAACGTTCGACAGCGCTGAACCGCCAAGGACGCCTAGGCTTTTTTGCACCAACTGCCGGACAAGAGGCAAGTCAGCTAGCCAGTGCGTATGCATTTGATAAAGAAGATGTTCTTCTTCCAGGTTATCGGGATGTCCCTCAACTAGTAAAACATGGTTTACCTTTATCACAAGCATTTTTATGGTCTAGAGGACATGCTGCAGGTAATTCTTATCCGGAAGAATTGAAAGCTCTACCACCACAAATCATCATCGGTGCACAATATGTACAAGCAGCCGGTGTTGCATTAGGTTTGAAGAAACGCAACAAGAAAAATGTCGTCTTCACTTATACTGGTGATGGCGGTTCATCACAAGGTGATTTTTACGAAGCAATCAATTTCGCTGGCGCTTACCATGCAAATGCTGTATTTTATATCCAAAACAACGGGTATGCGATCTCTACACCTCGTGAAAAACAAACCGCAGCAAAAACACTTGCACAAAAAGCTGTCGCAGCTGGGATTCCAGGTATTCAAGTCGATGGAATGGATCCGCTTGCAGTATATACTGTATCTAAAATGGCACGGGAATGGGCAATCAGTGGAAATGGACCAGTCCTAATCGAAACACTGACTTATCGTTACGGACCACATACACTATCTGGGGACGATCCAACCCGCTACCGTACAAAAGACACAGATGACGAATGGCAGAAAAAAGATCCATTGATCCGCTTCCGTAAATATCTGACGGAAAAAGGACTTTGGTCTGAAGAAAAAGAAGAACAAGTGATTGAAGCAACTAAAGAAGAAATCAAGGCAGCTATCGCAGAAGCCGACAAAGTTCCAAAACAAAAGGTTTCAGATTTCTTGAAAAACATGTTCGAAGTATCTCCACAATCAATCAAAGAACAAATTGCAATTTATGAAGCGAAGGAGTCGAAATAATCATGGCACAAAAAACAATGATCCAAGCAATCACCGATGCCTTAGCACTTGAACTAGAAAATGACGAGAATGTCGTTGTTTTTGGTGAAGATGTTGGGAAAAACGGAGGAGTTTTCCGGGCAACTGAAGGATTGCAGGAAAAATTCGGAGAAGACCGAGTATTCGATACTCCTTTAGCTGAATCTGGAATCGCAGGGTTGAGTTTTGGGCTTGCGTTGGAAGGATTTCGTCCAGTTCCTGAAATCCAATTCTTTGGTTTTATTTTCGAAGCAATGGATGAAGTAGTAGCTCAAATGGCTCGTACAAGATATCGAATGAGCGGTACTAGAAATCTACCAATCACGATCCGTTCACCATTTGGTGGCGGTGTTCATACCCCAGAACTGCATTCAGATAATTTAGAAGGTTTGATTGCCCAGTCTCCTGGTATTCGAGTAGTGATCCCATCAAATCCTTACGATGCAAAAGGACTATTGATTTCTTCTATTAGAAGTAACGATCCAGTTGTTTTCCTAGAACACATGAAACTATATCGCTCATTCCGAGAAGAAGTGCCGGATGAAGCTTACGAAGTTCCTTTGGACAAAGCAGCAGTTACTCGTGAAGGAACAGATGTATCTGTTATCACATACGGGGCAATGGTGCGTGAAGCAATCAAAGCAGCAGACAATCTTGCAAAAGAAAATATCTCTGTTGAAATCATTGATCTTCGTACAGTTGCGCCATTAGATGTAGAAACGATCATTCAATCCGTGGAAAAAACGGGTCGCGTAGTCGTTGTCCAAGAAGCGCAACGACAAGCGGGTGTTGCTGCGCAAGTAGTTTCTGAGATCTCAGAACGCGCTATCCTTTCATTAGAAGCCCCAATCGGACGAGTTTCTGCACCTGATACAGTCTTCCCGTTTGGACAAGCAGAAAATGTTTGGTTACCAAACGCAAAAGATATCGAAGACAAAGTAAAAGAAATCGCGGAATTTTAAGAAAAGAAGGGACGAAACAAAGTCATGGCTTATCAATTTAAATTGCCGGATATCGGTGAAGGAATTGCAGAAGGTGAAATCGTCAAATGGTTCGTCAAACCAGGAGATACGATTAATGAAGATGATACATTATTAGAAGTTCAAAACGACAAATCAGTAGAAGAAATCCCCTCACCTGTAACAGGAACGGTTAAAAATGTCATTGTTCCAGAAGGTACAGTAGCAAATGTTGGGGATGTATTGGTAGAAATCGATGCACCAGGACACGAAGACAATGAAGGGGACAGTGGTGTAGCCGCAGAATCCCAAACTCCAGCTAACCCGGCTGCTGAACCAACTGTTGATACAGGATCAGCTGGATCGTCAAGCGAAGGAGTCTTCCAATTCAAGTTACCGGATATCGGTGAAGGAATTGCAGAAGGTGAAATCGTCAAATGGTTCGTCAAACCAGGAGATACAATCAATGAAGATGATACATTATTAGAAGTTCAAAACGACAAATCAGTAGAAGAAATCCCGTCACCCGTAACCGGGACAGTTAAAAACGTAATTGTCCCAGAAGGCACAGTAGCAAATGTTGGGGACGTGTTAGTAGAAATCGATGCTCCTGGACACAATGGCGCACCATCAACTAGTGCGCCATCAGCTGAAGCACCAAAAGAAAAAGTGGAAACATCAGGTTCAGCAAGTGTCGTTGAAGCTGCCGATCCAAATAAACGTGTATTGGCTATGCCATCTGTTCGTCAATTTGCCCGCGAAAAAGATGTAGATATCTCACAAGTAACTGCAACTGGAAAAGGTGGCAGAGTAACAAAAGAGGACATCGAAAACTTCTTGGCAGGTGGTCCAAGCAGCGCACCAGCGAAATCAGAAGCGCCAGAAGCGGCAGCGCCGAAAGAAGCAGCTCCTGCAGCAGAAAGCAAACCAGCTGCACCAGCAAAACCATTCAAGTCCAACTTAGGAGACTTGGAAGAACGTGTAGCAATGACACCAACACGTAAAGCTATTGCTAAAGCAATGGTCAACAGTAAGCATACAGCTCCACACGTGACATTGCATGATGAAGTAGAAGTGTCTAAACTATGGGATAATCGGAAACGATTTAAAGAAGTTGCTGCTGCAAATGGTACGAAACTTACTTTCTTGCCATATGTCGTGAAAGCTTTAACAGCGACTGTTAAGAAATACCCAGTATTGAATGCATTTATCGACGATGCAAACCAAGAAATCGTTTATAAACATTACTACAATATCGGTATTGCAACTGATACGGATCACGGACTATATGTACCAAATGTGAAAGATGCAGACCGCAAAGGAATGTTTGCTATTGCAGACGAAATCAATGAGAAAGCAAAATTAGCTCATGACGGCAAACTATCTGCAGAAGATATGCGCAATGGAACGATTACGATCAGCAATATCGGATCTGTAGGTGGCGGTTGGTTTACACCAGTCATCAACTATCCAGAAGTAGCTATTTTAGGTGTAGGTACGATTGCACAACAACCAATCGTAAATGCTGAAGGCGAAATCGTTGTCGGTCGTGTGATGAAACTGTCATTAAGTTTCGATCACCGTATCGTAGATGGAGCAACTGCGCAACAAGCAATGAATAATATCAAACGTCTTTTAGCTGATCCAGAGCTATTAATGATGGAAGGATGATAAACAAATGGTAGTTGGAGATTTTGCTGTAGAATTAGATACAGTTGTAATCGGTGCGGGACCTGGTGGCTATGTAGCTGCCATCCGCGCTGCTGAAATGGGACAAAAAGTAGCAATCATTGAAAGAGAGTATATTGGCGGTGTTTGTTTGAATGTCGGCTGTATTCCTTCAAAAGCACTGATAGCTGCAGGACACCATTATCAAGAGTCACTAGATTCTGAAATGTTTGGAGTAACTAGTGAAAACGTCAAACTAGATTTTGCGAAAACACAAGAATGGAAAGAAAACAAAGTTGTCCATACGTTGACTTCTGGAGTTGGTTTCCTATTAAAAAAACATAAGGTTGAAACAATCGAAGGAGAAGCGTTCTTCGTAGATGATCACACACTACGCGTCATCCATCCAGATTCAGCTCAAACTTATTCGTTCAATAACGCAATCATCGCAACAGGTTCCCGTCCAATCGAGATTCCAGGATTTAAATTCGGAGGACGTGTGTTAGATTCTACTGGCGGATTAGCATTGAAAGAAGTACCTAAGAAATTTGTGATCATCGGTGGCGGTGTGATTGGTGCCGAATTGGGCGGAGCGTACGCAAACTTAGGAGCAGAAGTAACGATTCTTGAAGGCTCACCACAAATTTTACCAACTTACGAAAAAGATCTAGTAAAATTAGTAGAAGATGATTTCAAGAAAAAAGGCGTAACAGTCGTAACGAATGCAATGGCGAAAGAAGCAGTCGATAACGGTGACAGCGTGACAGTGAAATATGCAGTGGACGGAAAAGAAGAATCTGTTACTGCTGATTATGTGATGGTCACTGTAGGCCGTCGTCCGAATACAGATGATATGGGCTTAGAACAAGCGGGTGTCGAAGTAGGAGAACGAGGATTGATCACGGTAGATAAACAAGGACGTACGAACGTACCTAACATCTATGCCATCGGTGATATCGTTCCAGGGGCGGCATTAGCACACAAAGCCAGTTATGAAGCAAAAATCGCTGCTGAAGCAATCTCTGGCAAAAAAGTAGCTGTAGATTATAAAGCAATGCCGGCAGTAGCCTTCACTGATCCTGAATTGGCTTCTGTAGGTATGACGATCAAAGAAGCAAAAGATGCTGGTATCGAAGCAAAAGCATATAAATTCCCATTTTCAGGGAACGGTCGGGCATTATCGCTTGGTAAAACAGAAGGATTCATCCGTCTAGTTACGACGATCGAAGATAACGTGCTGATTGGTGCACAAATCGGTGGAGTCGGTGCAAGCGATATGGTTTCTGAATTAGCTTTAGCAATCGAATCAGGAATGAATGCTGAAGATATCGCCTTGACGATTCATCCGCATCCATCTCTTGGCGAAATCGTCATGGATGCTTCGGAATTAGCATTAGGCTTGCCAATCCATATTTGATTTGAATAATACAGGCGAAACGCAGCTGAGAAATCGGTTGCGTTTTTTCTTTTTCTAGAAAATAATGGTACGTATTTTTATTACATAAACTGATATCATAAAAAATAAGCAGAAATATTTGAGCAATGTAATCTATCAAATGGGAAAGAAGGAAGTTAGAAATGAAAATTCCAGGAACTGAGGTAGGCGCAAATATCCAAATTGATCCATCATTACCACTTGGTCAACAACCACAAATAGAACAGATTAGACAATTGATTCGTAGAACTGAAGAGCGCTTCTTTCATCATTTATCTGATTTGTTTGACGCAAATTCCGAGAAGTACGCAAAGATTGAAACTATCATGCTCCGAAATGCTGGTATCGAAGGACCTTCTTTGCTTGAGGTACTTGACCGAGAAGGACACGGAATTGAACAAAGCCAAGTAGTATTTATAGGTGATTCCGAATTAATTTGGTATAAAAAAAACACGATTATAGCGCTTAGAGAACAATCTAATATGGAAGCAAGTAATATATTATGGGAAACATACGCTAGGAATCAAGATCATACCCTTCGTGAAATCATGACCCCTAGCTTTGATAAACTTATCAATGAAGAAAAAACTTTTATAAATAATGGAGTACAAGAAAGGCTGAGAAGGAAAGCAGAACGTCAAATGGAAGAAAAAAACAAAAACGGGCAGTCAATCCGAGTGATTAACTCTCAATTACTCGCCAAGAGAAGAAAAACAAGCAATATTACACACGATCATCTAAGATAAATCAAGTTTCTTTAGGTTTAATACGAAGAAACTTAATAATTGATAAGAATGATAAAAAAAGGAGTAAGTTTTCAGTCTCCTTTTTTATTTTTTTTCATTATCAATAATTTAATTATGTAAACTTAATAATACGACAACTTCTTGGTTTATTACCGTCTCCTGTGCTACACTAAAGAAGAATATGAAATAGGAGAGTTGAAGATGCAAGAATATCAGTATCCACTTGATTTAGACTGGACAACAGATGAAATGGTCATTGTAATGAAGATGTGGGAAGATCTGGAACGTGCGAACGAAAAAGGGATAAATAATGAAGATTTTTTGAAGACCTATCAGCAGTTCAAAACAGTTGTCAAATCCATCGGAGAAGAAAAACGATTGGGACGGGAATTTGAAAAAGCTTCCGGGTACTCCTTATATCGTACAGTGCAGCAAGCAAAAAAAAATCCAAACAAAACTTTGAGAATGAACGGGTGAGATAAATGGAACAGATGATTGATCATATCAAATCCTGGCTAGAAGAAGCTGGTGAGAAAATCAAATCTTCTCAACAAACATTAACGATCTCGCAAAAATCAAATCGAACGGATCTAGTGACAAACGTCGACCGAAACATCCAGAATTTTCTAATCGAAAAAATCCATTCCTTTGATCCAGAGGCAAAAATATTGGCAGAAGAAGAAGGGTGTAATCAACTATCGGATCTCGATGGAAGAGTCTTTATCATCGATCCTATCGATGGCACATTGAATTTCGTGATTGAAGGGGAAAATTTTTGTATCATGCTCGCTGTTTATGAATCCGGCGTTGGAAAACTTGGTTTCATTTATGACGTCATGAGAAATGAGCTTTTTTGGGGTGGAAAAGGAATAGGTGTCTATAAAAATGACAAACCAATGCCTAGACCAACAAATAAATCATTATCAGAAGGCTTACTTGGTGTGAATAGCTATCTTTTCGGTCATAATAAATATGGAATCCGAGAGATTGCGGAAAGCAGCATGGGAACACGTATGTACGGGTGTGCAGGTCTTGAACTAGCCGCAATCTTGAAAGGAAACCATATTGCTTACATTTCGAATCTCAGCCCTTGGGATTATGCAGCGGGAAATGTTTTATTGGAAGAGTTTGGTATGGTGACAAGCGGTCTTTTTGGCACTCCTTTGACATTTGACAAAAGGGAATACTATTTAGCAGGGACTCCTTGTGCATATGCAGAAATCGCAGACCTTTTGAAAAAAGAAGGCTGAAAAAAGGTAGAAATCATTCACAAAAATGATAAAAACGGGCAAAAGATTAATTTTCTCGAAAAAATGAAAACATTTTACTATATTTCATGAAAAAAGTCTGCTATAATTAGCAGTCGAGTAAAATTTGCCCTGTCATAAAGAACCAATAAAAAAGGAGTTAGTTACATTGAATTATAGAAACGATATCCGTAACGTCGCAATTATTGCCCACGTTGACCACGGAAAAACAACATTAGTTGATGAACTATTAAAACAATCAGATACATTAGACGCACATACGCAATTGCAAGAACGTGCGATGGACTCAAATGCGCTAGAAAAAGAACGTGGTATCACGATTTTAGCCAAAAACACAGCTGTAGACTATAAAGGAATCCGCGTAAACATCATGGATACTCCAGGACACGCGGACTTCGGTGGCGAAGTAGAACGGATCATGAAAATGGTTGACGGCGTTGTGTTGGTCGTAGATGCGTATGAAGGAACAATGCCTCAAACACGTTTTGTATTGAAAAAAGCATTGGAACAACATATCACACCAATCGTTGTCGTAAACAAGATTGACAAACCTTCTGCTCGTCCTGAACATGTCGTAGATGAAGTTCTTGAACTATTTATCGAATTGGGAGCAGATGATGATCAGTTAGACTTTCCTGTGATTTATGCGTCTGCACTGAATGGTACGTCAAGCTTATCAGACGACCCAGCAGATCAAGAACCAACAATGGCACCTATTTTTGACACGATCATTGAAAAAATTCCTGCTCCTGTCGATAATAGCGACGAACCATTACAATTCCAAGTTTCATTACTTGACTACAACGATTATGTAGGTCGTATCGGAATCGGACGTGTATTTAGAGGAACAATCAAAGTAGGCGACCAAGTAGCATTAATTAAATTAGACGGAACAGTTAAGAAATTCCGTGTAACGAAATTATTTGGTTTCTTTGGACTAAAACGTCTAGAGATTCAAGAAGCAAAAGCTGGAGACTTGATTGCTGTCTCAGGTATGGAAGACATCTTTGTCGGTGAAACAGTTACTCCTGTGGATCATCAAGATGCGTTACCTATCCTTCACATTGACGAACCAACATTGCAAATGACTTTCTTAGTTAATAATTCACCATTTGCCGGTCGAGAAGGTAAATTCGTAACTGCTCGTAAAATTGAAGAACGTTTGATGGCAGAAATTCAAACAGATGTATCTTTACGAGTTGAACCAACAAACTCTCCAGATGCATGGACAGTTTCTGGTCGTGGAGAATTGCATTTGTCTATCTTGATTGAAAACATGCGCCGTGAGGGATACGAATTGCAAGTATCTCGTCCAGAAGTTATTGAAAAAGAAATCGACGGTGTAAAATGCGAACCGTTTGAACGCGTGCAAATCGATACACCAGAAGAATATATGGGCAGTGTCATCGAATCCTTGAGCTTACGTAAAGGTGAAATGCAAGATATGGTCCATACAGGAAACGGACAAATCCGTTTGACATTCTTGACACCTGCTCGCGGTTTGATCGGTTATTCAACTGAATTCCTTTCAATGACACGCGGTTACGGAATCATGAACCATACTTTTGATCAATATTTGCCAATGCTTCCTGGTCAAATCGGTGGACGTCACCAAGGTGCGCTTGTTTCGATCGATACAGGAAAAGCAACGACCTATTCTATCATGAGTATCGAAGAACGCGGTACAGTCTTCGTAGAACCAGGTACGGAAGTATATGAAGGAATGATTATCGGAGAAAACAGCCGTGATAATGATTTGACTGTCAACATCACAAAAGCAAAACAAATGACGAACGTACGGTCTGCTACTAAAGACCAAACATCTGTCATCAAAAAACCAAAACAATTGACGTTGGAAGAATCTTTGGAATTCTTGAATGATGATGAATATTGCGAAGTAACACCAGAAAGCATTCGCTTGAGAAAACAAATTTTAGAGAAAAATGCTCGTGAAAAAGCATCTAAAAAGAAAAAATAATCTGTAAAAGGATGAAGAGAGAAACCAGCTTGTTATAAAAAATAGCTGGTTTCTTTTTTTGTCCAACTCATTTCTGTGGAGAAGTCATCTTTGTCAATGGACATAAATTCAGAAAATACGCCAAAAGACATTTAAAAGACTTTTAAAGAACTTAATTATAGTCTGAATTTGTTTCATATTGTACGTATGTTTCACGAGAGGACCAACTTGTCCTTCGGTGAAAACCGAAGTAAAATGGCAAGGGAAAGGAGCGGGAAGATGAACGACTTATTAAAACAATACTTTGGTTATAATGAGTTTAGACCTGGTCAAAAAGAAATTATCCAGAAAGTCATTGATCAGGAAAATGTATTAGGGATCATGCCTACCGGAAGTGGGAAATCAATCTGTTACCAGCTTCCATCCTTACTATTAGATGGGCTTACTGTGGTTGTATCCCCTTTGATCTCTCTGATGAAGGATCAGGTGGATGCAGCGAATCAATTAGGTATACCCGCCACTTTTATCAATAGCTCGTTAGATGGTTACGAAACAGCTAGGCGCTTCCAAGAAATCGATAGGCAGCAGTATCGTTTACTTTATATTGCTCCAGAACGTTTTATCATGCCGGATTTCATTCAAGCGATGAATCGATGGAACGTCTGTATGATTGCCATTGACGAGGCGCATTGTATCTCTCAGTGGGGGCATGATTTCCGTCCAAGTTATTTACAAATGGCGAACCAGCTAGATCAACTGGCAAATCGACCTGTCATTGTTGCTCTGACGGCTACAGCAACTATACAAGTAGCTGCTGACATAAAAAGACTTTTAAAAATCCCTGACGGCAATCACATCCAGACTGGTTTTGAACGGGAAAATCTCCGCTTTCAAGTAGTGAAAGACCAAAAAAAAGAACAGTATCTAGTCGAGTATTTGAAAATCAACAAAAATCAATCGGGTATTATTTATGCAGCGACGAGAAAAGAAGTAGACCGAATCTATCATTTGCTTAAAAAATTTGGATTTTCTATAGGCAGATATCATGGTGGCCTAAATGAGAATGAGCGAACGGCAATGCAAGAGGCCTTTTTATACGATCGCTTACAGCTAATCGTAGCGACCAATGCATTCGGCATGGGCATAAATAAAAGCAATGTCCGTTTTGTTATCCATTATCAAATTCCTGGGTCTCTAGAAGCATACTATCAGGAAGCTGGTCGTGCGGGAAGAGATGGTCTTTCCAGTGAAGCCATCCTGCTTTTCGCTCCTCAAGATATTCAGGTCCAAAAGTTTTTTATCCAGCAGTCCCAAAGAGAAGAGGGGCAAAAGCAAAAAGAATATGAAAAATTAAAAGCGATGACAGAATATGCGTATATAGAATCCTGTCTTCAGCAATACATCCTAAACTATTTTGGCGAGACAAGCAGTCCGTGCAATCGTTGTGGTAACTGTTTAGATGACAGAGAAATAGTAGAAGTAACGACACAAGCACAGATGGTCCTTTCTTGTTTGAAACGTATGGGGGAGAATTATGGCAAGCAGATGCTAATGAAAGTCTTGGCAGGATCGAAAGAACAAAAGCTGCGAGCCTTAGGGTTTGAACGTTTATCTACCTATGGACTGATGAAAAAACAATCGCAAAAAGAAACGATGCAATTGATTGAATATTTGATATCGAATGGCTATCTTCTGACCGTTAATGGAGAATATCCCATCTTGAAAGTAACAGAAAGAGGGATCCAAGTATTAAAAGGACAAGAAGCTGTTTATCGAAAGGAACCCAAGAAAGTCCAGCAGCTGTCGGATGAAGAGACCGATACACTATTTGAAGTGTTGCGGGAACTTCGAACGGATCTAGCATCAGAAGCAGGCGTTCCCCCGTATGTTGTATTTTCAGATTCCACCTTGAAAGAAATGAGCCGAATACGTCCATCAAGCAGACTGGAGATGCTTCAGATAAAGGGAGTTGGTCAAAGCAAGCTTGATAAATACGGAGAAGCCTTTTTATCTCGGATAAAAAATATGGATTCTAACGTTCTGGATAAGTAAGAAGGACCATTACGTAAAAACGAATAAAAACAACTGGTTAAATCTGTTTTTTTGCTCCCTATGAAAATCAAATATGTTATAATTAAGGAATTAGAACGGGAGGTAAGCACAGATGGATTCTTTGTCGAAAAAACTTGCGATCCAAGTATTAAATGATGAAGCAGAACGGATCAAACGATTAATCCGAAACCAAAATAACAGTCTCTGTATCTCGCAATGCAAAGCCTTCGAAGAAGTGGTAGATACACAGATGTACGGTTTCTCCCAGCAAGTCGGGTTTGCTGTTCGTATAGGAGTAATCGAAAAAAACGAGGGACAGCTGATGTTAAGTGAGCTGGAACGAGAATTGAATCAGTTATACAGTGAGGTTTACCAAGAAAATTATGATAAAAAAGAAGTTGGCAAGGAGGAATAGACTTGCCTAAGAAAGTAAAAAAAAGGCATCTATTAGACTATAGTATCTTGATTCCCTATTTGATTTTATGTGTTTTGGGTTTGATCATGGTATATAGTTCTACGTCGTATCTATTATTAGAAAACGGACAAAATCCGTCCGCATCAGTCATTAACCAAAGTATTTTTTGGGTGCTCAGCTTGATTGCTATCGCACTACTCTACAAAATGAAAACAGATGTTTTGAAAAACCAGCGTTTGATTATGGCAGCCATCGCAGTTTTGACGATTTTGCTGCTGATCGTTGTGTTTTTCGGTAAAGAAATCAATGGAGCAAAAGGATGGCTTCAAATTGCAGGATTTTCGATCCAACCTGCCGAATACCTAAAGATCATTTCTATCTGGTATCTGTCTCTGACTTTATCAAAAAGGCAAAACAGTGTGCAAAAAGATTTTCTAGGGACTGTGAAACGTCCACTTGCAATGGTTATCGGACTGACTGCTTTGGTCGCTATCCTTCCCGATTTTGGGAATGCGGCAGTTATCTTTTTGATTATTTTGGTTCTGCTTTTAGCCAGCGGAGTCAATTATGTGTATACTTTGATTGTAGGAGTAGGCGGTTTTTGTTTAAGTACTTTTACGATTTGGCTAATCAATATTACAAACGGAAAAATCTTGCCTGGGCGTTTACAGTATATCTATAATCGCTTTGCTATTTACCAAAATCCTTTCTCGGATGAATTAAATAAAGGCCATCAATTAGTTAACGGCTACTATGCCATGTTCAATGGCGGGTTATTTGGCAGAGGATTAGGTAACAGTATTCAGAAAAAGGGATTTTTACAAGAAGCACAAACCGATTTTATCTATGCAATCGTAGTGGAAGAGCTCGGAGTGATTATGGGGATTTTGATATTAGCGTTGCTATTCTTTATGATCGTGCGCATTATTCTTGTAGGGATTCGTTCAAGAGATCCGTTCAATTCGCTTTTGTGCATTGGGATCGGCGCAATGTTTTTGATCCAAGTGTTTGTCAATCTGGGAGGAATCACTGGTGTCATTCCTTTGACAGGGATCACGTTCCCATTCTTAAGTCAAGGAGGATCCAGTTTGCTGATGCTTTCGATCTGTGTCGGCTTTGTCCTCAACATTAGTGCGGATGAAAAACGCAAGAGCTTAGGTTTATAATAAAAAAAGATGTAGGAGTGGTTCGATGAAAAAAGTTTTAGTTGCTAACAGGGGTGAAATCGCTGTACGTGTATTTCGTGCTTGTACAGAATTAGGAATTAAAACTGTTGGAATCTATGCAGAAAAAGATGAATATTCCGTACACCGTTTTAAAGCGGATGAAGCATATTTAGTAGGACAAGGGAAAAAACCGATTGATGCGTATCTAGATATTGAAGGGATCATTTCTATCGCGAAAGAATGCGGGGCTGATGCCATTCATCCTGGTTATGGTCTTTTATCGGAAAACTTGAATTTTGCGCAACGGTGCGAGGAAGAGGGCATCACTTTTGTTGGACCCAAACTGCATCATTTAGATATTTTTGGAGATAAAATCAAAGCAAAAGCTGCAGCCATTGAAGCAGGGATTGCTTCGATTCCAGGCACAGATGGTCCCATCGCTTCTGTAGACGATGCATTGGAATTTGCTGAACGATTCGGTTATCCGATTATGATCAAGGCAGCTCTAGGCGGCGGAGGTCGCGGAATGCGTGTGGCTCATGATGAAAAGAGTGCAAGAGAAGGTTACGAACGTGCAAAAAGCGAAGCAAAAGCTGCCTTTGGTAGCGATGAAGTGTATGTTGAAAAATACATCGCCAATCCTAAGCATATCGAAGTACAGATTCTTGGTGACACACATGGAAATGTCATCCATCTTTTCGAAAGAGACTGTTCTGTTCAGCGTCGCCACCAAAAAGTAGTAGAAGTAGCGCCTTGTGTCTCTATGAACGAACAGCAACGTCAAAAAATTTGTCAGGCAGCTGTCCAATTGATGAAACATGTTGGGTATGTCAATGCGGGTACGGTAGAATTTCTTGTTGAAGGAGATGATTTTTACTTTATCGAAGTCAATCCTCGCGTCCAAGTGGAACATACGATCACAGAAATGATTACAGATATTGATATCGTGACAACGCAACTATTGATTGCCCAAGGGTTAGATTTGCATAAAGAAATCGGATTGCCTCAGCAAGAAGGAATCAAATTGAATGGGTCAGCTATTCAATGCCGAATCACTACGGAAGCCCCGTTGAATAACTTTTTACCAGACACAGGAAAAATCGATACGTATCGTTCACCTGGCGGTTTTGGCGTACGTCTGGATGTAGGGAATGCTTACGCTGGCTATGTGGTGACGCCGTATTTTGATTCATTGTTAGTAAAAGTATGTACGCATGGTGCTACTTTTGAAACAGCCATTCAGAAAATGGAACGTTGCTTGAAAGAATTCAGGATCCGTGGAGTAAAAACAAATATTCCATTTATGCTAAATGTCATCACACATCCTGAATTCCAATCAGGAAATGCAAAAACAACTTTTATCGATAGTACAGCAACATTATTTGAATTTCCTCGACTACGAGACCGCGGAAACAAAACGATGAAATATATCGGTGGAATTACTGTCAATGGTTTTCCAGGTATCGAAAGTGGTGAAAAACCATTTTATGAAGAACCACGTATGCCTAAAGATCTAATCACAAGAACTGATTATGTAACGGCTAAGAACGTATTAGATGCGAAGGGTGCCGATGCTTTGGTCGAATGGATCAAAGGACAGGAAAATTTATTGTTGACGGATACGACATTTAGAGACGCTCATCAAAGTCTGCTAGCAACTCGTGTTCGGACAAAGGATTTCAAGCAGATTGCACGCTTAACGGGAGAAGGTCTTCCTGAACTCTTTTCAAGTGAGATGTGGGGGGGAGCAACATTTGATGTGGCTTACCGCTTTTTGAATGAAGATCCTTGGCAACGATTGAGAAAAATCCGTTCTTTAATGCCTAATACCTTGCTGCAAATGCTTTTCAGAGGTTCAAATGCCGTTGGGTATTCTAATTATCCTGACAATGTATTGGTGGAATTTGTCAAAGAAGCAGCAGCACAAGGGATTGATGTTTTCCGAATCTTTGATAGTTTGAACTGGACTCCTCAAATGGAAAAAAGTATCCAAGCTGTACGGGATACTGGTAAAATCGCAGAGGCAGCTATCTGCTATACTGGCGATATCAACGATCCAAGCCGAGCAAAATACAATGTTCAGTATTATAAAGACATGGCAAAAGAACTAGAGCAACTGGGTGCGCATATCATTGCAATCAAGGATATGGCTGGATTGCTTAAACCGCAAGCAGCTTATCGTTTGATTAGTGAATTGAAAGAAACGACGGATCTGCCAATCCATCTGCATACTCATGATACTAGTGGAAACGGGATTATCACTTATTCCGCTGCTTCAAAAGCAGGAGTAGACATCGTTGACGTAGCAATGAGTGCAATGAGTGGGAACACGAGTCAGCCTAGCATGAGCAGCTTGTATTATGCGCTGGTCAATGGCCCACGGCTGCCAGAAATCACAATTGAAAATGCACAGAAATTGAACCATTATTGGGAAGATGTGCGTATGTATTACAAACCATTTGAAAATGGCTTGAATGCTCCTGAAACAGAAGTATATATGCATGAGATGCCGGGAGGACAGTATTCAAATCTGCAACAGCAGGCAAAAGCTGTCGGACTAGGTCATCGCTGGGATGAAATCAAACAAATGTACCATACTGTCAATTTGATGTTTGGCGATATCGTGAAAGTAACTCCATCATCTAAAATCGTAGGAGATATGGCGCTATTCATGGTCCAAAATGATCTCACAGAAGAAGACATCTATGAAAAAGGCGAAACATTAAGTTTCCCTGAATCTGTAGTGACTTTCTTCCAAGGAGAACTAGGACAACCAGTCGGTGGATTTCCTGAAAAACTGCAAAAGATCATTCTTAAGGGCAGACCCGCGTTGAGTGAACGTCCAGGACTGTTGGCGAAATCAGTCGATTTCAACGAAGTGAAAAAAGAATTGGCAGAAAAAATCGGCTATGAACCAAAACAAGACGAAGTATTAAGTTATTTGATGTATCCGCAAGTCTTTTTGGACTATCAAAAAGCGTATAATCAATTTGGCGATGTTACATTACTGGATACACCAACATTCTTCCAAGGGATACGTTTAGGTGAAACGATCAATGTACAAATCGAACGTGGAAAAACGCTGATCATCCGTTTAGATGAAATCGGAGAACCCGATATCGAAGGAAATCGCGTACTGTTCTTCAATTTGAATGGGCAAAGACGTGAAATCACTATCAAAGATAATTCAATCATCAGTGCGGTCCAAACTCGATTGAAAGCTGAACCAACAAACCGAGAACAAATCGGAGCAACGATGTCTGGTTCTGTGCTTGATGTATTAGTGAAAAAAGGGGATAACGTCAAAAAAGGCGATACGTTGATGATTACTGAAGCAATGAAAATGGAAACAGCCATCGAAGCACGTTTTGACGGAGAAGTCGCACATGTATATGTATCTTCAGGCGACACGATTTCATCTGGCGACCTTTTGATTGAAGTGACTGAAAAATAATAAGTGAAAGGTGGGGAAACATGAAAAGACTGGGTTTGTTTTGGCTGATTCTGCTATTAGTTATTGCGGCATTCTATATGGAACCAGTCTTGTTCCCGCCAAAACTTGAAGTGAAGGAAAACTCTGATCAACAAATCTCAAATCAAATGACAACGTGGAAATACCAGGAGCTTAAAGCAACTGGTTTTTCTACTTATATTGGAAAACCGATCGAACAGCTAGAAAAAGATTTTGGACAATCCTATGATCGATTAACTAGTGGGTTTGGTTTTGAAACAAGATATTATGAAAATAAAGCCAGTCATCTCACGTTTGAAGTGAATGTCCAAGATAGCATGGTCGCAACTGTTAAAGTACTGCAAACAGGACCTGCTGATATCACGCCGTTTTATTTAGGAATGACGATGCAGGACCTAACAAAGCTCACGACTATCTATACTAATTTCACTTTTGAGTATCATGACACAGAAGTTGGAATCGAACTGATGGAAGAGGATATGAATTATCGTCCACTGATTGCTTTTGATAATGACACTTTTGCTATTTTGTTTTTTGATCAAACAACTAACGGTCTGTTTTCAGTTGTATATTTAGATAAAGATAGTCTTTTGAAACTTTTACCGTATCAAGTGTTTGGTGAAGGTCTCCCACATTATGAAGCAGATAAATCGGCTGACTGGGAATCGATCAATCGCGGCAAAGAACGAAAAAGTACGACTTTACTAAACATGCTTAGAAGAGAAGACGAACTTCCTATATACAACCAAACACTTGCCTTTCAAAACCACAGTCGGCTGCTGCTACATGATTTCTTGACAAAGCCTGAAGAAATCTTGTCAGACGAACGCATGGCTGATTGGCAAAAATCGCTAGGCAGTGGACAAACGACAACGAAATTCTCCTTGACGAATGATGAATTGGAGAAGTTAATCAGTAAACAGAAATTAGAAAATACTAGTGGGCTGTTTATTCATCCAGCAATCGACGCTACTTTTTCGTTTTTATATTGGTACAGCGATCCATATAATCATGACCGCTTTATGGATCCGGGAACGGATTCATTAGGCATTGCTTTTTCTAAAGAAAATATGTTAGTCTTATTGCAAGAAGAAAACGGAGAAAGTAGTGATAGCAGTGATCGTTAACGAAGAGCTGTTTCAACTGGAGGATCAATGCCTCCGAGTCGCTGAAATGATAAAAAAGAGTAAAACGATGGCTTCTTATTTCAAACATAAACAATCAATGAAAGAATCTGCAGAAGTCTGCCAATTAAAAGAATCGTTCCTGTCGCAGAAAAAGGCGTTTGAAAATGTAGCGGCATACGGTGAATATGCACCTGATTACCGTGAAAAAAAACGTGCTCTTCGAAACGCAAAAAGACAGCTTGATCTGAATGAGCATGTCGCAGCTTTTAGGTATAGTGAAACACAGTTACAAAGTCTGTTGGATCAAATTGTCCAAGCACTTGCCGAAGAAGTTTCTAATGAAATCAAGGTAGATGCAGGTAGTCCGTTCTTTGAAACGAAAAAACACTTTGGATGCGGAGGGAATTGTCATGCAAGTTGACAATAGTGAATTTGAAATAATAAAACGACGCGGGCTGATCGTATGGGTCTACAGCTTAAAACAATTAAAGAATCTAAAAAAGTTCGGCTTGTTGCATTATGTCTCAAGAAGAATGAAATATGTCGTTCTTTACTTGAATGAAGAGACATTTGAAGAGACAGAAGAACGAATCCGTAAATTACATTTTGTTCGAAACGTAGAACGTTCTTACCGACCAGATATCGAAATGAATTTTGCTGATAAGATAGGTAATAAAACGGTATTAAAAGAAGAAGGTTTCGAAATCGAAGAGCTGAATACAGAAATCCGATTAGCTGAACATCTTTAAAAATCTCTTATGAGCAGTTTTTTAATAAAAAAATAACTTGGACAACTATCAAAAATTGATCATTGTCCAAGTATTTTTTTGTCTTTTTTTTGGTATACTAGTACCAGTACCATTTCTAAGGAGTGAGTAGATGCGGATAATATCAGGAAATTATGGCGGACGCCGCTTAAAAAGTTTAGCAGGGGCGAACACCAGACCAACTACAGATAAAGTAAAAGAATCCATATTCAATATGATTGGACCATATTTTGATGGAGAGACAGTATTGGATCTGTTTGCAGGAAGCGGCGGTCTAGCTATCGAAGCCGTATCCAGAGGCTGTAGTCATGCAGTATGCGTAGACAAAAATTACCAAGCGCTAAAAATCATCAAAGAAAACATCGAGATTACGAAAGAACCAGAGAAGTTTACCACAATAAAACTTGATGCGGACAAAGCAATCGAACGGCTAGCAGCAGAGAAACAACAATTCGATTACTTGTTTCTTGATCCGCCGTATGCAAAACAAAAAATCATTGATCAAATCCATAAAATGGAAGAACTGGGACTTTTTTCTAAAAGCGCAGTTATCGTATGCGAAACGGATAAAACAGTCGAATTGCCAGAATCTGTGGCTGGATTCCATCAAATAAGAAAACAGATTTATGGCATAACAGCTGTGACTATCTATAGAAAAGAGGGAAATCAATGAAACGTGCATTATTCCCAGGAAGTTTTGATCCTTTTACAAAAGGACACTTAGATACAGTGGAGCGTGCGGCTAAATTATTCGATGAGGTGGTAATTGGTGTTTTTATCAATACTTCAAAGAAAAGTTTGTTTCCTCCAGAAGAAAGAATGACATTGATCGCAAAAGCTGTGGCACATCTTCCTAATGTAAAAGTCATACATCAGGAAAATCAATTGACAGTGGAAACGGCAAAAGAAATCGGCGCGGATGCCTTAGTCAGAGGAATACGGAGTATCAAAGACTTCGAATATGAACGAGAAATCGCTCAGATGAACCATCATCTAAACGAGGAATTGGAAACGGTGTTCTTATTGGCAAAACCAGAATATAGCCATGTCAGTTCCAGTATTTTAAAAGAAGTACTGCACTTTGGTGGAGACGTGAGCAGTTATTTACCGCCAGTTATCAACGAAGCTTTAGCTGGAAAGCGTGAATCAAATGAAAGCTAAACAATGGTTGAAAACAGTACTGATTATCATATTTGGAATGTTGATCATCGGATTTGTAGTAGTTCCTCTGCCATATTATGTGGAATCACCAGGAGCAACGATCGATCTGAAAGAATTAATTACAGTCAATGACAAAGAAGACAAAGGTTCTGGGTCTTTCTCTCTTACCTCTGTTGGTATCAGGCAAGCTACCGGATTTTTGGCGCTAAAGGCTAAACTAGCCCCCTTTGAAGAATTGATCAGTAAAGAAGAACTGACTGGTGGGGCAACAAATGAAGAATATAATCAAATGCAGCAGTATTATATGGATTCTTCCCAAAACGCAGCAATCGAACAAGCGTTAAAACTTGCAGGCAAGCCTTATAAAATGGAATTCAAAGGCGTATATGTCATGAGTGTAGAGAAAACATCGAATTTCTTTGGCAAGCTTTCAGTTGGAGATACAGTAACAAAAGTAGACGGCAAAAGCTTTCAAAGTACAGAAGCATTTATGGATTATGTAAAAAGCCAAAAAGTTGGACAAACAATCGAAATCAGCTATTTGCATAATGGTGAAGAAAAAACAGCATCTGGTGATCTGATCGAGTTGCCAACAGATAAAAAGGCAGGAATAGGCATCACACTTACTGATCATACAGAGATCGAATCAGATACAGACGTTCGCATTAATTCTGGCTCTATTGGTGGACCATCAGCGGGATTGATGTTCACTTTAGAGATCTATGAACAGGTCACTGGTAAAAATTTGCGACATGGTAAGCAAATTGCCGGAACTGGAACGATCAACAGCGAAGGAGAAGTCGGCCGAATCGGAGGAATCGATAAAAAAGTAGCAAGTGCGGATAAAGCCGGTGTAGAGATTTTCTTTGCACCAGATGATACGATCTCAGACGATGTTAAGAAAGAATATCCTGAAATAAAAACCAACTATGAAGAAGCAAAAGCCGCTGCCAAAAAATTGAATTCCTCCATGAAAATCGTACCAGTAAAAACAGTACAAGATGCGCTTGACTATCTAGAGAAAATGAAATGAACCAACTAAAAAAATTGTGAAAAAGCTGCTCTGTATCAAGTAATAAGAATAAATAGCTAAGCAAAAACAGATTCTCCTCTTTTGATTGGATTTATTTACCGCAGATGCAAGCTTTTGAGCTAATTGAATACTATTTATTTTGAATAAGGGATTGTGACATATTTTCTGTCACAATCCTTTTTTTCGTCAAAATATCTTTCTGCTAAAAAAAAAAGAAAAAATTGACGTAATTAGATGTTGAAGGGACGATTTTGCCAGAGCACACTGTTTCTTCGATTTCAAATGAAAGGAGTAATGAATGATTTTTACTGATCATTCTCTGTAAAAAGGAATAATGATAGAAAAAATCAGCAAGAAAATACTCACCTCCCCTAGGTTGATTATTTGTATGTCTACGGTAGTTCTTATTTTTTGTATAGCCAGTGGTTTTTTATTGTCAAATCTGTTATTTCATAGAGAACCAGAAGAAATCGCTGCAAAAGAAATACTTTCTCCATTTAGTTCCAGTGAAGAAAATCAATTGCCTGGAGGAAACACTGTAGAAGAGGACGTTCGTCCAAAGGTTATGTACACCGATATCAAAGGAAGTGTGAAGGAGCCTGGTATCTATTCTTTTTCTTCAGAAGAACGGGTCTATGATGTACTAAAGCGCGCAGGAGGATTATTAGAAGAAGCGGATAGCGATCGAATCAACTTTTCTGCGAAGATAGAAGATCAGCAAGTCCTATATATCCCTGCTATAGGTGAAGAGCTGCCAGAACATCTTGATCAGTTGGTATCCCCCGAAGGAAAACAATCTACAGCAGATTCCGAGCCTTCAAAAATAAATATCAATACAGCCAGTCCCTCAGAACTCCAGCAGATTCCTGGGATCGGATCAGTCAAGGCGCAAGAAATCATTCGATTTAGAGAAGAAAACGGATCATTCCAGAAAGTGGAAGACCTGCAGGAGATCTCTGGTATCGGTGAAAAGACAGTTGAAAAACTAAAAAACTTCGTTACAATTAAATAGAATGATTCAGAATCAACTGAAAAGAGCAATAAATGGAGGCTAATGGATGACGGACTTCATTTCGGCAGTGAAGGATATGCTCTTTTGTCAGACGTGATGATTCGGTATATTTAAAGAATAGTTTGTTTAAGCAATGGAGTGCTTTTTTGACCAACTTGAAAAAACGGAGGAATGTAAACCATGTTAGAAAAATCTTCAAAACCATGCGATACGAACAAAGAAAAAATTACTGATAAGACTCAAAACAAACGCATTCCCTGGGACCAGTACTTTATGGCTCAGGCAGTATTGTTATCTTTACGCAGTACGTGTACACGTTTAGAAGTAGGAGCGACACTCGTGAGGGAAAAACGGATCATTGCTGGCGGCTATAATGGAGCAGTCAGTGGAGATGTCCACTGCATAGATGAAGGCTGCTATGTTGTAGATGGACACTGTTTGCGAACGATCCATGCAGAGATGAACGCGCTGCTACAGTGCGCGAAACTCGGTATCCCGACGGAAGGTTCGGAAATCTATGTCACACATTTTCCATGTTTAGCTTGTACAAAAGCTTTGCTGCAAGCTGGTGTTAAAGGGATCAATTATCTCCATGACTATCGAAATGATCCGTATGCTCAAGCGTTGATTGAACAATTAGGCGTATCTGTACACCAAGTTGCTTTAGACTCGCAGCATTTTTCAAAACTTCAAAATGAATTAACAGGAAAACATGTCTAGCGTTTTAGAAAGGCATGTTCGAAATCGGTTGATTTTTCCGGCAGTTACGTCGATGATTATTTGTTTGTTGTATGATACGGACAATTGGATTTATCGTTTGTTTCTTGCCGGAATTTTTTTGTGGTTTTCGCTAAAAGAAGGACGTTTTATCGCGTACTTCTGTATTGTGGGTAGCATAATGGTATCCGTTTCTTATAAGCTACAAGAATATTCATTTTTAGAGGAAAAAGAAACAGCTGCGCAAATGATTTTATCTACAGATACGATTCGTGCAAATGGTAGTTTTTTGACAATGGAAGGAAGGTTGTCAGAGAGTAAACAGAAGATACAGCTTTCTTATCAAGTAAACACCGAAGCAGAGTTGAAAACTTGGCTTGGGTTCCGAGGGAAGGGGATAGAATTGACAGCTGAAGGCGAGTTTATTTCTCCCGAAAAAAAGCGAAATCCTTATACTTTTGACCAAGAAGCTTACTTCAGGAACCATAGAATCTCTGGTCGATTCCAAATTCAAAGGGTCGAAAAAATTACCATACAAAATCATTGGCGAAATTGGCTCCAGAGAAAAAGAGGCGCTCTTATTTCTTTTGTCCAATCTGAATTTCCGCAAAAAATAAGTGTATATATCAATTCTTTATTATGGGGTTATAAAGATTCAGGATTCAGAGAATCAGAAGAAATTTTTAGGGCGAGTGGTTTGCTGCATCTATTCAGCCTATCGGGATTACACATCCAATTTTATTTAGGGTGGCTGTATTATTTGTTTCGACGTATCGGATGGCCACTGCACGTCAGCATCATTCCGTTGAGTCTGCTAACTATCTGTTATGTTTCTCTTGCAGGCAGTTCTATTTCTGTCTTGCGTGCTAGTCTGTTGTTTTTATTGCGGTTGCTAGTCAAATTATTGAATAAACGTTACTCCTCTATGGACTTATTTGCAGTTGTCTTTTGGCTTCTTTTGCTATTTGATCCTCGATTTCTTTTTCATGCGGGCGGGCAGCTTAGTTTTTTCATGAGTTTTTTGTTTATCCTGATTTCTTTTGATGGAGATTGGATGAAAAAAACGGCTTCTCATGTCCTATTTACCATGATCACGATGCCATTGATTGTATGGCATTTTTATGAGTGGCCTCTTTTAGGCAGTCTTTTTACATTACTGATTGCACCGGTATTCAAGTTTCTTTTTCTTCCTAGTGCGTTCTTTCTCACGCTTTTCAATCGCTGGTTGCCGAGAACCTTACTTTTGCTGATAGAAGAGGGACTGATCTTGTTTGAACGAGTAATCGATTTGTTTTCAGGATCGCCTCTTGTTATAGGGCGTCTACCTCTTGTGCTATCAGGGGTATATATTTTCGGATTGCTGATTTGTATGGATAGATTGAACGAGCAGCCGATGAAACTCTTGTTTTATGTTGGTCTGTTTTCTTTGATGTTATTGACTTTGCCATTTTTACGTTTTTCTTCAACGATTGCTTTTATCGATGTTGGCCAAGGAGACAGTATCTTTTTGCAAAGTCCTTTTCGAAAGGAAACGATTTTGATTGATACGGGTGGTAAGTTGTACTTTGAAAGGGAAAAGTGGGCGCAAGGTATCGTACGACCTCCTGCTGAAAGGAATATCGTTCCATATCTAAAAGGACAGGGAATAAGTGTGATCGATAAACTCATCTTGACACACGACGATACGGATCATGTGGGAGAATTGTCCACATTATCTCAGCATTTCACCATCAAAAAAATTTATATTGGCTGGGGTGCTGGACGAAATGAGCCGTTGCGAAGGCATTTAACAGAAGCTCAAAAAAATGGCGCTAAAATCATTGAAGTCAAACATGGCGACAGGATCAAAGGCTATTATGATCTTTATGTATTGACCCCTTTTGAAAAGGGAGAAGGAAGAAATGAAGATTCGGTTGGTTTATGGCTGGACTATAATAATCAGCGTTTTTTGTTTTTAGGCGATTTGAATCAAGCGATGGAAGAACAGCTGCTTTCTGTTTATCCTAATTTGAAAGCCGACGTAGTCAAATTAGGTCACCATGGTAGCCGCACATCAAGTAATACGGATTTTCTTTCCCGTATTGAAGCGAAACATGGAATTATATCCTGCGGAGTAAATAATCGTTATGGTCACCCTCACAGCGAAGTATTGGAGGCACTAGAAGAAAATCAGATAAGAACATGGCGAACCGATCAGCAAGGAATGATCACCTATCGCTGGCATCCAGTTTTTCATCCTCATGGTCTAGTGGAAATAATGATAGACTAGTAATTCTCATCTTCTCATGGTAGGATAATTTTGAAAGTGGTGAGTAATTTGAGTATACAAGCAGAGTTACAAAAAATACGTAAAGAAAAACTTGCATCTTGTTACTTGATCTTAGGAACAGAAAAGTTTCTCCAAGATCAAGTTCGGGCAGAAATAGTTAAAAAAATCAAATTAGAGGGCGAAGATGATTTAAATTTTTTAAGTTTTGACATGGAAAATGCAAGTTTAGAGGAGGTAGTGGCTGAAGCAGAGACATTGCCGTTTTTCGGAGATCAACGATTAGTATTTGTGGAGAACCCATATTTTTTAACAGGTGAGAAAGTAAACAATGGGATCGAACAAAATACTGATTTACTGACAGCTTATTTGAAAGAACCACTAGAATCGACTGTATTAGTATTTTTTGCACCATATGAAAAGTTGGATGAACGGAAAAAAGTAACGAAACAATTGAAAAAAACAGCAACCATCATCAACGTCCAACAGTTGAATGAAAAAGAAGTACGTCAATATCTGATGAATACCTTAGAGAACTCTTCCATCAAAATGGAACGAAACGCCATTGATTTATTCTTGCGGTTGACCGACTTAGATTTATCCAAAATGATGAGAGAGTTACAGAAATTAATTCTTTATGGACAAAATCAACAGCAGATCACTGTTCGAGAAGTAGAACAATTAGTTCCTAAAACATTGGAACATAATATTTTTGACATGACCCAATATATTTTAAAAGGGAAGACAGAACAAGCCTTGCGTTTATATGAAGATTTAGTCATGCAAGGGGAGGAAACAATTAAAATCAATGCGATTTTACTTTCTCAATTACGTTTGTTTTTACAGACAAAATTTCTTGTAAAGATTGGCTATCAGCAGGCCAATATTGCAGAAACATTAAAAATCCATCCCTACCGTGTAAAACTTGCCATGCAAGAAGTACGGAAATTCGATGAACAGTTGCTGGTACAGTTATTTGATCAATTAGTCGAAATGGATTATCAAATCAAAACGGGACAAATCGAAAAAGAATTAAGTTTTCAACTTTTCGTTTTGCGCACAGGGCAGTTGTTGAGAAATCGATAGAAAGAAAGAAGAAGCCAAAAGCATGCGGGAATACTGGTTGCTTTTGGTTTTTTTGACAAATAAAAAAACCGGCCGAAGCCGATTCTTTTACTTAGCGATTTTTTTGCTTAAACGAGATTTGTCGCGGTTAGCTTTGTTTTTGTGGATTAGACCTTTTGATTCAGCCATATCAATAGCTTTAACAGCTTCTTTATATAACGCATCTACGTTGTCAGCACCTGAAGCTACAGCATCTTCAAATTTTTTGATTGCAGTACGCATAGCGCTTGTTTGAGATGAATTTTTCACATTAGCGTTTTCGCTTGTACGAACACGTTTGATTGCAGATTCAATGTTTGGCATTAGTTTCACCTCCGATAACTTAAGTTCTTACGCGTGTGACCGCATAATTCAACATTCATTATTATACCTAAAGGCAGCGCGCTTTGCAATATGAACATGACAAGTTTTTTTCCTTAACAGTCTTTTATTTAAACTTTTTTATCAGTAAAAACAGATAAATCAAGCTGAAAAAATCAAAAAGACGCTATTGTGGGAGGCAATAGCGTCAAACCAAACTAGATTTTTATTTATCTATTTAAACAAAGATTGAATGGGAATGTTTGGTACTAAGTCATTATATAACAAAGAGAACCGTTTGCAAAGTTTTTTTTGAAAAGGGATACGATTCCCTATTGTTCTTTGTTTTTCTATTAAGAAACTGCAGTTATTTTATAACCAGTCACCTTTGATCGGTAAAGGTTATTCTGGTGTACCGATTATTTTAATGTATTCATCAATATTTTTTATCAACATTTTTTTAATGACTAACTGATTCCGACGGTTCCATTTGCCACTTACTTCCAGTACATATTTATTTAGTGGCAAACGTAAGATGTACTTTGCCAAATAGCGATCTTTAAGCAGGCCATTGATCACACGGTCCTCAAGCTGCAAGTTGATTCCAGTCAGCATCATTGGCTGTTCTTGTAAAACATACGTATCAATTAAAAGACCTTCAAAAGTTTCCACAAGCGTCTTCCTTTCTTTCCAAAGTAACCTGAGAACAGGTACTATTTCTTCCATTTTGATATTCGTTAAAGTGGATGCAATCATTCCTTCTTTTGTCCACTGTAATCTAGTATAACAAAAAAGAGGAGAAGAGCCAAAAAGAAAAAAGAGCATCGATTTCAATAGGAAATCTCATTCGCTCGGTCATTGTTTAAAAAAGCTCCTGCATCGCAGGAGCTTCCCCTATATCATTCTAATAGGTCAATCAAAAAGCAGTATCTAACACATTTTGTATCAAATCAGGAAATAAAAGATAAGCTAAGCCCAGAATCAAAAGTACCGCTAAAAGAAACCAGCCAATTGTTCCTATGAAATACTTCAATTTTTCGAACATTGTATCACCTCGTTGTCAGTATATCACGGATCAGTAAATTGGGGGTGTTAAGAATCTCCTAAAAATAGGCAAAATTTGATCTATTTTCCTAAAGCAAATACTTGTAAGATACAGTAAGTAATGCCAGAAGCAATGACTGGTCCGGCGGCGATTCCTCTTAAGAAAACAACACCTAAAATCGTGCCAAACACAAGCGCAACAGTGATTTGCGGATCAGAAGCAATCAATCCTACGCCCTTGGAAGATAAGACAGCCACTAGCCCACCGCAAAAAACAGCTACCCAGCCGATAGGGGATTTAAAGGCTTCTAATAAATCACGTAGACCGATTTCTCCTGTTGCGATAGGGATCAGAATAGCTGCAGTGATGATCGTCACACCAATATTGATTCCTTTGCCTTGAAGCCAAGGGAAAAAGGAACGGGAGGCTGGTACGAGCTTCATAATCAGAACAAAAGCTGCCGCTATCATTAGACTTTGATTCTTAGCTAAAATTGCTACAAGTAAAATAATACCTAAAAAAAGCCAACTTTCCATAAAATATATTCCTCACTTTCTTCGAAACAATCATAACATCTTTTTTGAAAGTTGCAAAAGCAGGAATTTATCCTTCGAAATCTATTCATACGCTGATTTTTTCATAAAATAAACAAAATCATAAAAAACTTCACTTATTTGGCAGAAGACAGCCGTGCTTGGTATAGTGGACAAGACTTACATTTTTTTGAAGAATCAGAAAGAGCAGGTAAAGGTCTTAGTAAGCGCAAGCCATTCAGAATAACCAATATCGTGCTTCCTTCGTGTCCTACTACTCCAAGAGGTAGATTTAAAAATTGCAAGAAGTTAGAAGCAATCAACAAGAGAATAACAAGAATCGAAAAAATGATATTTTGTTTGATGATCCGCCGCATTTTTAAAGATAGCCGATGACTGTAGACGAATTTATCTAAGTCATTTTTCATTAAGACGATGTCTGCGATATCCATTGCGGCGTCTGTTCCTTGTCCCATAGCGATACCTAATGAAGCAGCTGCTAAAGCAGGCGCATCATTGACTCCATCACCAACCATCGCATTTACTTGGTAAAGTTTATTTTCTTTTTTGACTAGTTGTGTTTTTTCTTCCGGAGTACAGCTTGCATAGTAATGTTCAATCCCTACTTGTTCAGCAATAGCCTTTGCTGTGCCAGAATGGTCGCCAGTTATCATACTTGTATGGATGTTTTGGGATTTAAAGTAGGAAATCACCTGTTGGGCATTTGCTTTTGGAATATCCAACAGACCTAAAACAGCGATTAACTGTTGATCTTTAGAAAGATAGATTACAGTTTTTCCTTGATTTTCTAAACGTTCGATCATTTCCCCAATCTCTTTGCTGATTATCATCGTTTCAGGATCATAAGCGTGTTTGCCAACTTTCCATTGCGCCCCTAAATAGGTAGTTTGTAATCCAAAACCAGTAATTTCTTCTATTGATAGGCATTGGATTGCTTCGGGTATTGTGCAATCGAAATATTGTAAAATCGCATGAGCAAGAGGGTGTGTCGTTTTTTGTTCCATAGTAACAAGAAGTTGTTGTGCCAAATCCTTCTCATCAAAGAAAAAGCTGTCAGTCACAACTGGTTTTCCTTTAGTGAGCGTTCCTGTTTTATCAAAGGCAATCGCTTTTAATTCAGATAGCTTCTCTAAATGGATCCCGCCTTTGATTAGAATCCCATTTTTTGCAGAATTTGAAAGAGCAGCTAGAGAAGCAGGAGTAGCGGATGCGACAAGCGCGCAAGGAGAAGCCACGACTAATAATACCATTCCTCGATAAAAGCTTTCATCCCAACTCCAACCTAAGAAAAAGTGGGGGAGAAGGATCATTAGAGGCACAGCAAGCAAAATCAATTTTACATAATTGTTTTCGATCCGTTCGATAAATGAAGCTGTTTGAGTTGGCGTATTCTGCGCTTCTTCCACTAATTGGATAATCTTAGCAAAGACAGTTTCGGCACTCGTTTTTGTTACTCGAATCGTAATGGGATTTCCTTGATTCAGCGTACCTGCAAACATCTCATCTCCTAAATATTTTTCTACAGGTACAGATTCACCGCTTAATGCAGACTCATCGATCGTTGCCTGTGTGCTTTCTAAACAACCATCGATCGGAACAGCCGCTCCTTTAGCGACGAACACCAAGTCATCCACCTTTAATTGCGAAACATCTACTTCTTGCATTTGTCCGTTTTCTTTTAGCAACTGAGCTTTTTGTGGCTGAAGATTCATCAAAGCGGTAATTTCTTTTTGACTTTTATTGGTTGTGTATTCCTCTAATGCACCGCTTAAACAAAAGATGAATGTCAACATTGCTCCCTCAAAGTAATTACCAATCAAACAGGCACCGATAGCGGCTAAAGCCATCAATAAGTCCACATTCAGTGTTCGGTCATTCCACAATTCTTTCAAGCCTTCCGATGTTTGTTTGTATCCACCGATGATAATAGCGCTGATATAAAAAAGCGGGGTGATGGTGAGAGAGAATCGGTCGAAAATAAAACCGGCAATCATAAATAAAAGACAGCCAATTGTTGCTGCAAAAGCTTTTTTCTGATTAGTCATCGTTATCAGTCCTCCTTGTCAAAACAAGGATAGCATAATAAAAATGTAATTGATAATAAAAACAGCTAAATGAGAACGATAATGGTTATCATTTGACTATGGAGCTCGATGCGGCTTTTATTATTTATAATAATTATCATCAAATAAAATAAAAAACCAGAACATTTCTCATACAAGAGAATTGTTCTGGTTTTTCTTACATTGCGATAAACCAATAACCAATTAAAATGATACCAAGGATAATACGATACCAGCCAAAAGCGGTAAAGTCGTTTTTCTTCAAATAACTTAATAAGAATTTAATAGCTAAGACAGAAACCACAAAAGAGACGAATGTTCCTACAAGAAGAACAACAGTTTCTTCCATTTTGAATGAATTCCCTTCAGCTAAATATTTGACGATCTTCAAGCCGCTTGCGCCAAACATGACAGGAATCCCTAAGAAAAATGAGAATTCTGTAGCGACAAAACGTGAAGCGCCAATCAAGATAGCTCCTAGGATCGTTGCACCAGAACGGGATGTTCCGGGAACAAGTGCCAAGACTTGGAATAACCCAACAAGAAGAGCTGCTTGGTACGTAAAGTCATTCAGCGAAGTCCAACGAGGTGTTTTGTTTTTGTTACGTTTTTCGACAATAATAAAGGCAATACCGTAAACGATCAAAACAATGGCAACGGGTAAGAACTTGTGGAAATTTGCTTCTAACCAATCATCCAAAGGCAAACCAATGATGATGGCTGGTATACAAGCAACGATCACTTTAAACCAAAGTGTCCAAGTATCTTTTTTTTCTATCGTTGATTTACTTGGAGAAAAGGGGTTTAATTTGTGAAAATAAAGAACGACGACAGCTAAGATCGCCCCTAATTGGATAACGACATTGAACATCGACATAAATTGTGAACTGGCATCCAGTTTGATGAATTCATCTGCTAGGATCAGATGACCAGTACTACTGATGGGCAGCCATTCCGTTATTCCTTCAATAATACCGAGAATCACTGCTTTAATAATATTTGCAAAAAACATAAATTCCTTCCTTCCCAATTAAGATACATCTTATAGTATACCGTTATTTTTTGATAAACCCAATCTGTTTTTTAATATTAAGAAAAACTTGAGAAATGAAGCAGATAAGAATACGAAGAGAAAAAAAGAAGACAAAGCCCTCGTTCAGACTTTGCCTTTTATGATTCTCTGTTAAAAATTAAAATATCCCATCATAAAAACGAGTCTCGACTATGTGCTTTCCCGTTTTCGATATAAGACGTATCGTTGATACCATGGATAGAAAATCGACCGTTTGCATAAGTAACCTTTGTTACGCTGCCGTTTAAAAGACCAGCACGAACAGGCTGTTTAGGATCGATCAGATTAAGCAAGAAGGCAATCGTCAAACCATGTGATACGACTAAAACATTTCCGCCGCCGTTTTTTTCGCAGTGATGGGCGATATCTTCAAATCCTGTCCACACACGATCTCGCAATGTTTCATAAGTTTCTGCCCATCCAGCCGTATCCAAGTTGTATACAGCATTGGCAATTTGTTCAAAAGAAACTTCTGTGGTAAACATTTCATCATATGTTTTAAAATTCAATACGCGAGGGATCACACCCCACATTTCCATGTCATAGCCGCCTTCAAGAGACCCGAAGCACCATTCTCTGATCCGTTTCTCGATAAAATAAGGAATTTCTTTTCCCTTAGAATGTTCTCCTAGAATAATACGAGCAGTTTCGATCGCCCGACCACTGTCACTAGAATAAGCAAAAGAAAAGTCGACATCTTTTAACCCGCGCCCTAAATAATGGATGCCTTCTTGTCCTTGTTTTGTGAGTGGCGTATCACACCAGCCTTGTACGCGTTCGATTGTATTGAACATCGTTTTTCCATGCCGTACGATATAAAGTGTAGTTTCTGTCATTTTATTCTCCTCCTAAATCGTTTTTAACGATTGAAAAAAGGATTTGTCCTTTTTTCCTGTTCGATCGTTGTTGCATCACCATGTCCTGGATAGACTGCAAATTCATCAGGTAAAACAAACAGCTGGGTCCGAATACTGTGAAGTAATTGTTCTAAATTCCCTGAATACAAATCGGTTCTACCGATACTTCCTCTAAATAGGGCGTCGCCAGAAACGACAAAATCATCAAAAATAAAGCTAACGCTTCCGATGGAGTGCCCTGGAGTAGGGACTACACGAAAAGACATGTTCCCTAAAGTATAAGTTTTCATTTCAAATTCATATTCTGCAGGTGAGACAATAATATCAGCGATATCATCATGTCGTCCGAGTCCAGAAAGGTTCAAAATCGGATCACCTAGCCATTTTTGCTCTAGTGGGCTGACATACACCGGGATTTGATAATATGCGCGTAAGGGTTCTACTGCACCAATATGATCATAGTGGGTATGGGTAAGTAAAATCGCTACCGGTTGTTGGTTTGTTTTTTTGATTTCTTGTTTGATTTGTTCCGCATCTTCTCCAGGGTCAATGATCAAAAGTGCTTCTTCGTTGTAGACCAAATAACAGTTTTCTTCAATCATTCCTGTTTTTAATCTTTCGATATGCATGTGCATTCCTCCTTGATAGCCAAAACTTCTTTCATCCATTAGTATAACGCATTCATTGCTAGGAAACAAAAACAGGTACTTATTTCTCTTTACTTATCTGAATTATCAGACTATATGAAAAGTATTTGGATATTCTAAAGAGAAGGAAAGTAAGTTTTCATAGCATTTTAATATGTCCTTGTTACATTAGACTCATCCAAAAATCCAAATTCTATATCCTATATCCCTGCCTAATCAGCAGGGTGTTTTTTTATGCTTGAAAAGAGAGCTCTTTTTGCTAAACTAGGCTTTTTCAGGTAATCTTAGAGAGAAAGAGGTGGTGGAAATGATCAAACAGTCAAAAATATCTGTGCGGCACTTAGTAGAATTTATTTTGCGACGTGGAAGTATCGACAATCGTAAAAAAAGTAGCCATACTGCATTAGAAGGAGCAAGAATCCACCGCAAGCTCCAAAAAGATGCGGGAGAAGACTATGAAAAAGAAGTCTTTTTAAAAACAACAGTTCCATTAGATGAATATCACCTGATCGTTGAAGGCCGTGCAGACGGTATTTTCAAAAGAGACGGTATTTATTATATAGATGAAATCAAAACCTCCGAACCACGATTTGAAGATTTAGAACCAGAACAAGTGGAACTTTTCTTTCATCAAGCAAGGGTATATGCTTATATCTATAGTCAAGAACATGATTTACAAGAAATAAATCTGCAATTAACTTACTTTCAGGCGGCAGAAGAAGTGATTACGAGAAAGGTCGAACATCAGACAAGAGAGCAGTTAGAAACTTTTTTTAAAAAACTGACTGAAGATTATAAAGAATGGCTTGTTTTTCAAGAAAACTGGCGCACTGTACGCAATGCCTCTTTGATGGCTTTGAAATTCCCCCATGATGAGTATAGGAAAGGCCAGCGTGAACTAGCGGTAGCTGCTTATAAAACGATCCGTACGAAACAGAAATTGTTTGTAGAAGCACCTACCGGAACAGGAAAAACAATCTCTACGTTATTCCCCGCTTTGAAAGCTGTAGGGGAAGAAGAGGGAGAAAAGATCTTTTATCTAACGGCCAAAACAATAACTAGACAAGTAGCTGAAGATGCCATGACAGCATTAAAAGATACTGGAGCTGAAGTAAAAAGTGTCACTTTGACGGCTAAAGATAAGATCTGCTTTTTAGATGAGACGACCTGTAATCCAGATCAGTGTCCGTATGCCAATGGTTATTACAATCGTATCAATGAAGGGTTATGGGATCTTTTGAATCATGAGAATCAGATCACTCGAGAAGTCATTGAAACTTATGCAAGAAAGCATACACTTTGTCCTTTCGAACTATCATTAGATGTCAGTATCTGGTGCGACGTGATCATTGGGGATTACAATTATCTGTTTGATCCCACTGTTTATTTAAGACGTTTTTTTGAAGATGAAAAAAACGAGGATTATCTGTTTTTGATTGATGAGGCACATAATTTGGTGAATCGTTCCCGAGAGATGTATTCGGCAGAACTATCTTATGAAAAAACGAAACGAAGTAAGGAAGCTATACCAAAGGAATTCAAAAAACTCCATCGTCGTTTCAACAAACTATTGAAAGAATTTGATTCGATCCGAGAAATAGCAAAAGAAGATCATTGGGATTATCATCATCAAAAAGCACCGGCTGAATCTTTAGTAAAGGCAGGTTATCAATTAAGCGAAAAAATCAAAGAATGGCTAGCAGAATTTCCTGAGCATCCATCACAAGAACAATTGCTTCCTTATTATTTTGATTTGCTTCATTTTTTGAAGGTCAGTGAATTTTATGATGATCACTATGAAACAACGGTCGAAAAAACGTATCGCGATCTGATAGTAAAAGAGTTTTGTATTGATCCAAGCTTGTTTCTTGAGCAGTCGTTGGATAAAGGAAGAAGCAGTATCCTTTTTTCTGCGAGTTTTTCACCCCTATCTTATTATCAGGAAACACTGGGCGGAAAAAAAAGTCTAGCTTACAAACTGCCGAGTCCTTTCCCAGAAGGAAACCAGCAAGTTTTCATCGCAAATTACCTAGAGACGACTTATCGAAAAAGGGAACAAAGTCTGGCAGAATTAGTAGAGACGATCCATGCTTTTGCTGATGGAAAGGTCGGAAATTATTTCGTTTTCTTTCCTTCTTATCAATATTTAGACCTTGCGGCGGAAGCATTCAAACAGCAATACCCTGACAGCAATGTGCTGATCCAAGAAACGGACATGAATGAGGAAGAACGCGAACGATTTTTAGCAAAATTCCAAGCAGATCCCGATGAAACATTGATAGGATTTTGTGTACTTGGTGGGATTTTTTCAGAAGGAATCGATTTGAGAGGGAACCGATTGATCGGCAGTATGATCGTAGGTGTAGGTTTGCCGCAGATGAATCATGAGCAGGAACTGATCAAATCATATTATGATGAGAAGGAACACCTTGGATTTGCTTACGCTTATCAGCTTCCTGGAATGAACAAAGTGTTGCAAGCTGGTGGTCGAGTGATTCGTGGCATGGCGGATCAAGGAATCGTGGTATTGGCAGATCAACGATTTGCTCGTTTTTCTTATCGACGTTTATTCCCACAGCATTGGCAAACAGCAAGAGAAGTACGAAGTGTTGGAGAATTGGAAGAAGGAATACAGCGTTTTTGGTCATCCAAAGAAGCAGTAAATCAAAAAAACGAGGGATGACAGATGTCAGCCTCGTTTTTTTCATTAACGATAGTTAGTGAATTGCAACTCGATTGGTAAGTCAAGTTTACGTAATAAAGCAATCACAGCTTGTAGATCATCACGGTTTTTACCTGTCACTCTAATCTGATCTTCTTGGATTTGTGCTTTTACTTTCAGTTTTTCATTTTTGATAGCTGTAGTGATTTTTTTCGCGTTTTCGCGATCGATTCCGTTGACAAGATCGGCAGTTTGACGAGCTTTGCCACCTAGCGCGTGTTCCGATTCGGAAAAATGGATATTTTTGATTGGCACATTTCTTTTGATCAACTTACCAAATAATACATCTTTAATCTGTTCGATTTTGAAATCATCATCGCTCAAGACAACTAGATTGCTGTTCTCTAATTTGATTTCTACCGTAGAATCCTTGAAGTCAAATCGATTAGTCAATTCTTTTGTTGTTTGCTGAATCGCATTTTTTACTTCTTCTGTATTGACTTCTGATACAATGTCGAAGCTAGCATCTTTTGCCATAAGAAACCTCCTGATATACGTATAAGTTTACTATACATCTATCTTATCATAGGAATGGGGCAGATTCTTACTTGTTTGCTAAAATTCTTCTCATTTGAGTTCGAAGTATTTTATTTTAATAGATAAACTGTTATTCTTACATTTGGAATAACAAAGTAGAGGAGAGGTGCTTGTGAGCAAAATTATGACTGCGTATCATAAAAATGAAAGATTAAAGAAAATAGTGGTTATTTTGATAACCGGATTGACCGCTGCGGTCGCTTTAAATTATTTTTTGATTCCAGCCAATGTCTTTTCTGCAGGGATGAATGGGATCGCTCAAATCATTTCCTCGCTTTTATATGAATGGTTTCATATCAAGGTAGACACAGGAACATTTATTTTTATTTTAAATATCCCTGTGTTTGTATTAGGGTTTCTCAAAGTAGGAAAACGAGCAACGATCCTTAGTTTTGTGAACGTTGTATGCGTATCAGTGATGACGATGCTACTTCCAGTCGGACAGATTACGGATAATATTTTGATGAATGCCTTAGTAGGCGGTGTCTTATTAGGTCTTGGCGTAGGCTTATCTTTAAAAATGGGCTTTACAACTGGTGGGATGGACATCATCTCTCTTGTGCTTTCACAAACAACTGGAAAAACAGTCGGAAATTATATGCTGATTCTAAATGGGATCATTGTAGTCATCGCAGGCTTCTTCTTTAACTGGGAAAGTGCCTTGTATACGATTATTTCCATTTATGCAATGACTCAAGTGATTGATGCCATCCATACGAGTCATCAAAAAGTAACAGCGATGATCGTGACCGTCAAACCTGAAGAGGTAACAGAAGAACTAGCGAAACGGATGGTACGTGGAATGACATTGCTTCCGTCTGTCGGTGGCTATTCAAAAAAACAAGGAAATATGATCATGATGGTCATCACCCGCTATGAAATGTATGATCTTGATCAGATCGTTCATGAAATCGACGACGATGCATTTATCAATATTTTACCAACTCATTCAGTATTTGGCCGATTTGCAAATGAAAACGAACAAAAAATGTATCGAACAACAGGTGTATTGCCAGAAATAAAAAATCGTTCACAAAAAAAATAAGGAATCATATTTATTTTAGAATGAATTTAATGTATTCCATCTAACAAGGACATTTTATAAATTTAAACGAGAATCTTCCTTCTAAATTCTCATTTACAAGTAGTTAAAAAAAGAGTATGATAAATAAAAATCGTGTTAAGGAGTGTCGTACGATGAGCGAAGCAAACCAAGAACGGTCTGCGCAAGAAATAGAACTGATCAAAGAACGTATTCTTGCTGCCTTGGAAATGGTGATCGATCCTGAATTAGGAATCGATATTGTCAACTTAGGCTTGATTTATGATATAGAATTCAATCCTGAAAACGGAGAAACAGTCATCAAAATGACGCTAACAACTATGGGCTGTCCACTAGCCGATATTTTAACAGAATCTATCCATGACGCATTGAAAGAAGTACCAGAAGTAACGAAAGCAGAAGTAAAACTTGTCTGGTATCCAGCATGGACGACCGATAAGATGAGCCGTTATGCACGGATTGCGTTGGGGATTCGATAGGAATCTTGACTGACTAGCTATGAGAAGCAAATAGGAAAAACAAAAGACCTTTTATCCTTTCTAGAAGAAAAGAGATAAGAGGTTTTTTTGTTTATAAAATTTTGTCTGCTATATTAGAAGTTAATCAAACAAATGTGTTCTATTGATAAAGGACATTCAAATCCCTTTTCTTTTGCCATCCCTCTTTTTTACATCAATTTGATTTTCGTATAGTATTCTTTTTCATCTTCACGATAAATCGTGGCCCCATTTTTTTGCTGTGCCTTAAGACTGCCAAGATTTTTTTTATTTACAGACAAAAGTGCCTCATCGATGCCGAGTTTTTTTGCCTCTTGCAGTACTAATGCTAAACCTTGTGTTGCATATCCTTTTTTACGATAGTCAGGGGAGATGCCGTAACCGATATGGCCAGCGCCGTTTCTTAATGATTCGTTCAGTTTATGGCGCAGATTAAAAATTCCTACATACTCATGTCCATCATTTTCCAAAATAAAGACGGTTGCGGGTACGTAATTCTCAGGAAGATCAATCCCTAAAGAAGTGTTTTCGCATTTTTTTACATAATCTAAAAATTCAGCAAGTGTATAGCCATAAGCATTGTTGATAAATCCATTCTCGTTTGGTCCGAAGCTAGTTTGCAGCCGATAAGCTTTCTCTAAATCTGCTTCCCATAATTTGATCAATTTCATCGAATCCGCCTCTTCCTAAGTAAACATATTTTTTTCTACTATAGCACTATTTTGGTGAATAGCCATTCTTATTTTTATTTTTTTGTGATGTATCGTATTAAGAATAATTTAACAAAATAAACGATTGCATATTTTTGTTATTTATTGTATTGTTTTTATAATAGGTGAATGCTCGTTATCTGTTTTAAAAAATGGTCTTATTGATTGATATTGAAAGTTCAAGATAAATTGAATTTTTAATAAATGTGTTATTTAAAGCTTTTTCGTCCGTTGCTTATGATCACTAGAAAGGAGATCTCGTGAACTACTTTAGCGGTTATAAAAGAATTCCAGAAGGATGGCAACAAGCAGAAATAAAAAATGATCAGTATCAAAATGAAAGAAGACAGTTGTTGGAGAAAATGCAGCAAAAACAGCTGAATCGAGAGAAAAAGAAGAACAAAGAAACGAAGAAAAAGCAGCAAAATAAAATAGCTACCGATCCCCGAGTCGCTCGTTTAAACAATGAAATGAATCAATTGAAGCAAGAATTGAGTAAAGTAAAAAAACAAGTAGCTACTGTGAACAAGAAAAGAAGAGAGGACAAGAAACACATCAAAGAGCTGTCACAGCAACTCGAACAACAGCAACAGCAAGCAAAAGTAGAAAAAGAAGAGATGAGACAAAAAGTCATTGAACAGCAGAGAAAAACAGAACAATTGTATCAAAAATTAGAAGAAGTGGGCTGGAATCCAGATAACCACGCACTTCAGGAACTCCAAAAACGTAACCAGATCATCATTTATTTGCTGCAAAAAAATAGCCAAATCCAACATTATCTAGAAAGAATACATAGAGCGTCAGGTTTATTAAAGAAAAGAAATGATCGACTGAAACAGAAATTAGAAAAGCTTTCAAATAGAAATGCTACGTATCTGAAAATCATGGAGAAGAAAAAACAAGAACTGCAACAGGTGTATAAAGTCAACCAGCGACAATCAGAACAATTAGCAAAGAAAAAACAAAACTTCGTACAAGCAGCTCCTCAAGATCTGATCCATGCATTGATCCAACAGTTAGACACCCAATCATTTTATAAGTTCAATCAGTTGAACAAGCTGTTCAATAGGTACCAATGGATCTTTGAACAACAAGCGAATGATTTGCAGTATCAAGAAACAAATATTTTTTATGGTTTTGTAGAAATAGAAGAGGGCAGCATTTATTTCCACGAGGTCAATACGGAGCAAAGAAGACCACTGATAGTAGAAGAGAGCTTTAAACGCAAAGATCTTTTAACAGATGGCATAGCGGTACGAGTACATCAAAAAACAGTAGACGGTCCAGTATATTTAAGGTACTGCTATCCTATCGTTGAACAGAATAAGTCAAAAAGAAGAAGCGACAAATATCTAAAGAGAACAAGTCAAAAATCTAAACAGCCAAGTAAAAAGCAATTGAGCATAGATGCTGAAAAGTGGGCATCATCACTCAAAATTGCTGTGATCGGGAACAAACAAATAAAAGGATTCGTAAAAGGATTGCAGAAATATGTAAAAACTGTCGAAAGAATCGACGCATATGAGTACGGGGAGAAAGCACTATTTGAAAGAATCCGTGCTGTTGACTATGTCTATGTTTGCATCGATAGCGTCCCGCATCATGTGACCAATTTTCTGAAAAGTGAAATTGAGCTTATGGAAAAAACAGAATTTTTTTATCGCCCTTCAATAGATGATGGAGTTACTCGGATGAACTATTTGTATTGGTTGCAAGAGGGGAAACGCGTAGAGATAAAAAAGAACAAAAAATATGTTCTTGACAAAAAACAAATGTAATCCTAAACTAGAACATGTGATGCGGCTATGGCGGAATTGGCAGACGCGCTAGCTTCAGGCGCTAGTGAGGGCGACCTCGTGGAAGTTCGAATCTTCTTAGCCGCATAATTTTTTATATACTGAGAGAAGATATCGATGGAGAGATCCCGTCGGTATTTTTTTATAAAATCTGAATTTACTACTAAGATATAGAGGCAAACGAAATGAGTGAACCGATTATAGAATAGGAGAATACGAGATGAGGATCTTGTTCATCATGGATATCACAAAAGAAGTTGGTTGGTACGCTAGAATTTACTATGAGCTAGCAGATTTAAAAAAAGAAGTTGAAGAATATTTTTCGAGAAGTTACAATGTATCCACGGATCCAACTAAAGTAGCGTTAGCGGATTTAGTGGTGCTTCCAGAAATCGTCGAACCTTTTTTCCAAGAAAAAAAGAACAAACATGTATTGGTTGTCCCGACCACTTTCTTCTTAACAAAAGACTTTGACCAAATAAAAAAACTGATTGACTTACAAACGAATGATATATCCTAAATAGCTATTATAAAAGATAAACAGTTATAAAATAGATAGATTTCGGTAAGAAAGTCATAGAAGTAGCAGATAAGCAAAAAACTCGCTCTGCTGTTACAAAACAACTCAAAAAGAGGCCATGCGGTGTATTCTTTCGCATGGCCTCTTACTATTTTGAATGTGTTTAAACGTTCAAATAATGAATCTTAGTACCAACCGTTTGCTTCCCAGAATGCTTTCGCAGCTTCCCAAGAACCATAACGTGAAGCAACATATTGTTCTGCCACTTTTTCTTGGTTCGCAGCAGAGTAGTCACCATTTAAGTAAGAAGAATCTAGTTGGTAACGTCCGATGTAACGTCCGTTCGTTGCTGTGTAAGAACCGCTTGATTCTTTTTGTGCGATCCATTCTTTTGCAGAACTTGTGCTTGCTGGAGCCGCAGCTGTTTCTGTTGCAGCAGGAGCAGGTTGTGCTTCAGCAACAGGTGCTGCTTGTGTTTCCGTTTGAACCGTTTCTTGTACAACAGGTTGTTCAGCTTGAACAGGTTCAGCTTGGACTGGTGCTTCTTGAACGGCTGCTTGAGGTTCAGCAGCTGCTTGTGCAGAGCCTTCTGTTGGAATCGTTAATTGTTGTCCTGAGTAGATCAGGTTAATGTCAGAAATTGAATTTGATTCTGCAATGGCATTGATCAAGGAGTTGTCACCAACGTATTTTTGAGAAATCGCTGATAGAGTATCACCTGATTGAACGGTATAAGCTTCGTCCGCATGAGCAGTCGTTCCCATGAAGAATGCAGCACCGGCAGCCAAAGTTGTTCCAAAAAGTAAAGTTTTAAGTGATGTCATGAAAAATCTCCTTTATTCGTTAAAAAGTTTTATTTGTTGTGTTCAACGAGGAATACTTTAACATGTGAAAATATTTCATAGGTAAAAGAAGCATGACAATTTATGACAAATCCACGTTTTTTGTAACAGAATGATGTTCATCCCATGTGAAAAATGATGAGGAAATTCACATAATGCAGAAATAATGGGATTAGAACAGGTGTTCTGATGAGAATAGAAATGTATAAATAACTTGAAAAAAATTGCTTTTAATCATCATTTTATTTACATATTGCGTATATTTTTTGTATTTTTGCTTGAGATGTTACAATAAAAGAAAAAGGAGGCGGTTCCAATGAGTAAGAGATACCAGAACATCATGGTAGCAGTTGACGGATCAAGACAATCGATCAAAGCGTTCGCTGAAGCCCTTGACTTAGCAAAGGACAATGAAGCCCACTTATTTATCGTGTCAATCATCAACAAAGTTGAGCTGACCCATAGTGCCTATGCCTTTTCAAAAATCTATGCAGATGAAAAACAAAGAACAGAAGTAGCCATGCTGAAAAAAATCAATGATGCCAAAGAGTTCGGCATTGCTGAGATCCATGCAATAGTTGAAACTGGAGATCCAAGAAATTTGATTGCCAATGTCATCCCTGGACAAGAAAATATTGATTTGATCGTTATGGGAGCGACAGGAAAAGGAGCTATACAACAAGCACTAGTCGGATCGACCGCTTCTTATGTCGTTTCACATGCCCCTTGCAGTGTATTGGTCGTGAAGTAATTAGATAAGGGAGGAATAGAAAATGGTTCGTCCTCAAGAAGTTCGTGCACCAAAAGAAAAAATAGAAATTTTAGCAATTATTGAAGACGGCACACAAACCAAAAAAGGATACTCGATTGCTTTAATAAAGTGGAAAGGAAAAAAAGGTGTTGCTATAAGGTGGGATGGAGATAATCAACAAGATAAAGGATTCCCAATCACTGCGAACGGCTACCATCCAGCTTGGTTTGTTCTGCCTGATAAATTTACAGAATTATACAGCTATGATTATGCGAAAACTGTCACATCCATTAAAGCATTAGACAGATTAGCAGAAGAGCAGAATAAAATGGATGAAAAATAAAAAAGACGAACCAATCAGTCTTTAGAAAACTGACTGGTTCGAGGAGTAAAAAATGAAAAAAGGTTATTTGGGATGAATATAGAATAATGCGTATAGCTTAAATCAAACTTAAAGCAATAAAAAAGGCAAGAGGGTGAGGTAAATGGAAGCAGGAAAAGTTTTACAGGAAGTAAAAGTATTATGTGCAGATAAAAAATATGAAGAAGCAAAAAGTCTGATTGAAAAGAACAAAGAAAATTTGGAAGAAAAATATCCGATTGCACAAGAATTTGTAGAATTAAAACAAGGAACGCTTCTTCACCGATTCAAACATTTTTTTGGTATCACAGAATAGAAAAAAGCGATTAAAGATCAGCAGAGATTTGCTGTATCTTTAATCGTTTTCTTTTGAAACTGCTAGGATTCAATTCTGATTTTTATATAAAAAATAGATCCAAATGATTAGAAAAACTACTGCAAGCGTCAATTCGATGATGTGTATCACTAATACAGATGTTGTTTCCCAATGTCTAAAAGAAAAAATCTGATAAGTAAAATATACGGCAGGTAAAGAGGCCAGTAAAACTGAAAACTTCTTTTTCGTCCATTTTATGTAATAGAAAAGAATGCTTAGCATAATAAAAAAAGGAATATAAAAAACAAACTGACCGATCGCGATCATACTATTGCCTCCAATAAATAAAGTCCAAGATACAAAATAACACTTTGTGCGGGAAGGCGCAAGCAGTTCTATGGATTTATCCAGTAAAATATGTATTGATTTTGAATTTATAGGGAAAACTTGCTATAATCAAAGTGAAAGAAGGAGTGGAATTTTCATGGATCATGTAGTGTTAGAAATCGATTTGCATTTAATCAATAATATTCGGGTGATTTACTATGTTGTAAGCAATAGTGTCGAACAACGTGTACTGACGAATAAAATCAATGGTATTTTAGCAAAGAAAGACGTTCACCGATTCAATAACGGTGAAGGTAGTTATTATAGTATCCCAGTAGAAAAAATTATTTATACGACAGTCAAAGTCAGAGAAGATCTGGATACTAAAAAGGCATATGAACCTATTTTTACAACTTATTGATTAACAGCAAGTGGAGGAAAAAAATGAATCCATATGAACAACTTATCCAAGATTTGATTGATGGAAAAATCGAAAAGATCGATGTAAAAAGAGAAGAATTGATGGCTTTTCGAGAAGCATGGCTGAAATTGGAGAATCGTAAATATGTGGTAGGAAAAGCATCGCTGAACGGCAATGTGACTTATCACTATGATCCGACACGCTTATTTTAACAAGGATGATTCAGAAAAAAGAAGGGACTGTGACACGATTTTTGTCACAGTCCCTTCTTCTGGAAAAACGGTGTTCAAGAGACAGCGTATCGGCAATAAGGCTGAACGTCTCTTTCACAACTTCTGATTTACGGTGTTCCAGAAATGAAAGTTCCTACTTATTAAATAGATTTTTGAATTTGTCTTTCACACTATCGATATTTACGTCTTTTAGAAGATTTTGTGCTTTCTCTTTGTAAGGACCTAGTTGTTCTTTATGTTCTTCGATAAATCGTTTTGCGCCGTCGAAGTTGCCGCCTTTTATCATTTCCTTGACTTTTTGAAATAATTCTTCTTGATTCATTTTGAACACATCCTTTGCCATCAACTTGATTTTTTTCCATGGATAAAGCGAGAAAAACTAAATTATCCACAACACCATAATATCAAATAACGATCATTTTTACTAAAAAAACACTTGTTTCTCGCTTCTAAAGTAGGAGAAAAATCTCCAACTTAGGTCGGATGGAATTTCTCTAATTGCCCCATATACTGAATATATAACAAGGAGGTAGAAAGATGAAAGTGATTAAATATTTGATAGGATTGGCGGCGATTAGTGGTATTTTGCTATTTGGACTGAAATACTATACTGAAGGAAGTTACGGGGAAATCCCTGGTATACTTGATCAACTAAATCCATTAGTTGAAAAAGGTGAGGTCTATGTAAAAACACAAAAACCAGAGGAAGTAAATGAACATGGAACGGCAAGGTATGTTCAAAAAGCTGCTAATGCCGATGGGGAAGAGCGTACAATTGAATTTAATGGACTTTCTGTGTTAAAAGAAAATCATTATTTGAAAATCAGCAATAAAGGAGCACACATAGAAACGTATGAAGAAGTTCCTAGAGAAAAAGTTCCGGAAAAAGCATTAGCAATTATTGGCTAAATCTACTGTATGAGTGCTACAGATTTAATTGTTAATTATAATAAAATTATGTAAACTGTACAATGAATAATAAAAATATTCCAAAAACCCCTGAAAAAAGAATGATCTTTTTTCAGGGGTTCATTTCTTATCAACAAGCTCATCAAATTGGGATGGCAGGGTTCGAACCTACAATTGCTTGATTCAGAGTCAAGTGCCTTACCAATTTGGCTACATCCCATTTATTCAACAAAATAATCATAGCACTTTTCTAAAAAAACGCAAGTTATTTTTCTTGATCAGATAGTTGTTGTTTTACTCGTAAAAGGCGGCGCACCAGTTTCTTTTCCAATCCAGCAGGAAGGGCAATCCGCTCTGCTACTGACAAGACGGAGTCAAGCAACTGATATTCTTTGACAGGTTCATTCAGGATATGGTAAATGTTTGCTAAACGCTCGATATATTCAAAGTGGGTGTACTCCGTTCGAGCAATCAGAAATTTTAATAAATCGATTGCTTTTCCATACTCTTGGTCTCCATAATAGACAAGAGCTTGACGATACAGTTTGATTTCTAGTTCATTGAGGGTAGCAGGTCTGCGCCGTTCGTTCCACTCATTAATAGAAACTTTACCTTGAACATTTCCTTTGCGGTCACGGACAAAAATAATCGGAATTTCATTTGGATCCATTTTTTTATGAGTGAATTTTTCCATTATCTGTGCTCCCTTCAAAGGTTCGGTATCTAGAGTATAAGGGATTTTTACTTTAATTACTAGCTTTTCTCCAAAGTTAGCATTTGTCCGCCCATTGCAGTGAAAATGGCCGAAAAATCATTGATCGGCACTGCTCGATTTTTTACGCCATAGGGGTCGTTGACGTAAATATTTTCTTTGTCGTATCCAGTGACTACACACGCATGAACAAGTGGAGTGACTCTTACTTCTCCGTTGTTTGTTGTCCAAGTCATAAAATCAGTTTCATCAGGAACTTCAAAATTGATAGTCACGGAAGTCCATACAGGATTCCCTTTAGATAGAGCTTTTTTGATATCATCTAGTTGAGCATCTGTTTTTGGTAAGGTATGATAATCCGTTTGGACGATCTGCTGAGCAAGAGAGGCAACAGGAGGGACATAGACGCCCATAGCCCAGTCTCCGCCACTGATATCTCCAACAAATCCTTCATTAGGATCGCCATGAGTCCCATCTGCATTGAAAACAGGGACGTAGTCCAATTGTTCAGCTAACTGGTTTTTAGTCGTTTCATAACCATAAAAAGATAAAAGCATGGAAAGTGAAGTGACCTCGCAGCCATTTTCTAGAGAAGGAGAGTCAAACTGGCTCTCTAATGGAACATCTAGCAAAACTTCTGCTTTCTTTTTTGTCTTTTTCGTTTTTTGTGTTGAACTTTTTTGTGTAGTATTCATTGTATGTTCTGGAGAATGGATATGTAGGTAATAACTTGTACCGCTTAATAAAAGAGTAGCTGTACCTCCTAGAAACAATAGTTTTTTAAATGTTTTTTTCTTCATTGGAAATCTCCCTTTTCAGCTGTTTATCTTTCCTATTATAAGTGTATTTTTATTGGGAAGGGAAGTATTTTATTTAAATATGTAAGAAATAATCAGTTTTTGAGGAATATTATTTATTATTCTAGAAAAAATTCTTCTAGATACAACGGCTGTTTTAATTGTGAAAACGAAAACAGTACGCTATAATGCCTGTAAGGTTGATTTTTGACTGTAAACAAAAAATCAAATAGTTAAATCTCCAAAAAATAGCAATTGTAATATGGAGAAAAGTTCCAGCAGTTTAGGAGGATTTTGATGACGGAAGAAATGATTAATTTAGGAGAACAATATGCATGCAAACCAATTGGCTTTACAAAAACGGTCATTGGTGAAGTTGTATCAAAAATGACAAACTGTGCCGTGGTCAAAGTTGCCCAATGTGCTGCAGAGGATCAAGAGTTATTAGATGAAAAAGCAAGCATGGTTGTTGCAAAATATGATACATTTGAATAAAGAAAATAATTGGACGTGCGGCGTGCTGCAAGTCCAATTTCTTTGAGAAGGTAAATCAGTATTCTTTTCCTGTTTTCAGGAGAAGAAAAAGCGAGGCGAGTTGTCATGGTAACATTTTTTACGGTTCTATTGTTTTTATTCGTTGTTGTTATGTTCTTATTTCTTTGGCTGGTTCGAAAAGAAATTATTTATCGGACTGTTCGGAATCGATGGGTTTACTTGGTCATACCATTCTTGGTAGTACTAGTCATTTGGTACACACTCATCAGTCAGCCTACAGCAGATGAATTGGCAAAAGGAATTTTGTCAGCGATGATTTTTATTAGTTTTTTGTTGGATAGTCGAGGAATTACAGAAGAAGGGCTTGTCTTGAATAGCTTTGATAAAAAAGGTGTTCCTTTTTCTGAAATCAATAAAATCGTGTTGTACCAACCAAAAGGTTCTAAAATTGTAAAAATGAATTTTTTCCGAAACGGATGGCGGGGACCGATGCTGAAATTTTCTGCATCATTAGAAGAATTAGTTCCATTTTTGTCCCAACGTTTGAACGATGAGGCGGAGATTGATATTATGATCGATCCAGAATAAAAAACAGAGGTTGCGACAAGATGTTTGTCACAACCTCTGTTTTTTTCAAGTAAAATTATCCGAATACACGGAAGCGATCTGCATCGTTCATGTATTCTTTTTCCCCAGCTGGTGTTTCTGGTGAACCGAATACTAATTGTGAACGTAGTTTCCAGTTTGAAGGGATATTCCATTCTTTTGCAACTGCTTCGTCAATAACTGGGTTGTAATGTTGCAAGTTTGCGCCCAATCCTTTATCAACTAATGCTACCCAAGTGTTCGCTGTTGCGATTCCGTTTGATTGTTCTGACCAATCTGGGAAGTTGTCTGCATATAATTCAAATTGTTCTTGTAGACCTTTTACCACGTCAGTATCTTTGAAGAATAATACTGTACCATAACCATTTTTGAAACCAGCTAATTTGTTTTGTGTATTTGGGAAAGCTTCTGCTGGAGTCAATGGGCGAAGTGCTTCTTCAGTGATTTCCCAAAGTTTTTCATGTGCATCTCCGAAAAGAATAACTGCGCGTGTTGATTGAGCATTGAAAGCAGTTGGGCTTTCTTTAATTGCTTCTTTGATCAAAGCTGTCAATTCTTCATTAGAAAGTGAAACATTACGTCCTAGATGATAGATTGAACGGCGGTTTTTTAAAGTGTCAGTAAAAGTTGTCATAATAAAATTTCTCCTTTGATTTGCGTTTTGCATTTTTTTAATTGATTACGAAATGAAGTATAGCATCTTACAAAAAGTAAGTAAACAGATATGCTCACAAAAATAAGCGAAGTTCAAAAAACAATTTTAATAAGGGAAATCGTTAGAAAAAGATTTTCTTGGTTATCGCTTTCATTGCTGTGTTTTAGGAATTTTTGCTTATTTGAAAAAAACAGCTGATATATAATTATTAAATCTCTATCTTCTTTTTTTTATGATATTGCCATTAAAAATTACTTGTTTTTATAGAAAATTAGTTTATATTTCTTAAATAAGTTTTTTAGTTAAATTTTTCGGTAAAGATGTATAATATTTTCTGAAAATTTAAAGAATTGGGGTATAGATTATGGAAAAACAGCAAGACAAGGGCTTCTTCGGGCAGCCGAAGGGATTGTCAACTTTGTTCTTCACTGAGATGTGGGAACGATTTAGTTATTATGGTATGCGTGCATTACTTATCTATTATATGTACGATACAGTTGCCAACGGGGGACTTGGATTACCACGAGCAACAGCATTAGCTATCATGTCGATATACGGATCTTTGATCTACATGTCTAGTATCGTCGGCGGATGGGTATCTGACCGAATGTTAGGAGCAAAACGTACTGTATTCTTTGGTGGAGTCTTCATTATGCTTGGACACATCGTCTTGGCTTTACCATTTGGTGTAAGTACATTATTTGTTTCAATGGCATTGATTATTATTGGAACCGCCTTTTTGAAACCAAACGTTTCTGGTATGGTCGGACATCTTTATTCAAAGACTGACTTGCGAAGAGATGCAGGATTTTCGATTTTTTACATGGGTGTCAACTTAGGGGCATTATTAGCACCACTAATCGTTGGGACAATCGGTCAAGAATATAACTACCATTTAGGGTTCTCTTTAGCTGCTATTGGGATGTTCTTTGGATTATTACAATACATCATCCAAGGACGCAAGACATTAGACGGAGTGGGTACTACACCGCCGAATCCTTTGACAACTGAAGAACGTAAAGGATTCATCCGTAACTTGATCATCGCACTTGTTGTTATCGCTGCAGTATTCGGTGGGGCACAATTAACTGGTCATCTGACAATCGACTTTTTTGTCAATACAATCAGTGTATTGGGGATTATCTTACCGTTGTATTACTTTATCAAAATGTTGACTTCAAAAGATGTAACTGCTGAAGAAAAACCAAGAGTATGGGCGTATATCCCATTATTCCTTGCAGCAATCATTTTCTGGTCATTACAAGAACAAGGTTCATCTATCTTAGCTTTATTTGCTAGTGAACGTACGCAATCTACACTATTTGGTGTGACGATCCAAGCAAGCTGGTATCAATCATTGAATCCGATTTTCATCTTTATTTTGACACCGGTATTCGTAACAATGTGGACAAAACTTGGCAAACGCCAACCATCTACAGTAGTGAAATTCTCTCTTGGTCTTTTGTTTGCAGGATTATCATACTTACTATTGATGTTGCCAGGTATGCTTTATGGGACAAGTGGAAAAGTAAGTCCATTGTGGTTGTTAGGAAGTTTCTTCATCGTGGTTATTGCTGAATTGTGTCTTTCACCAGTTGGTTTGTCTGTGACAACAAAATTAGCACCACGAGCATTTGAGTCACAAACAATCGCTATTTGGTTCTTAGCTGATGCTTCTTCACAAGCAATCAATGCACAAATTGCACGCTTCTACACACCGGGAACAGAATCTGCCTACTTCGGTATTATCGGTGCAGTAGCAATCGTCGGTGGTATCTTGCTATTTACTGTGAAAGAACCAATCAAAAAACTAATGGGATCTATCCATTAATCAACTCACGAAAAGACAGGAATTGCTTATTTTTAGCGATTCCTGTCTTTTTGCGTATACTCAAAAAAATAGAAATATCAGAACCATAAAAGTATATAATTTGAAGAATATAGAACAAATGTTCAGTATTTTTTGATATAATAAAGAAGCACCGTATCATGTGTTGAAGGAGGAAAAGCATGTCTTTACAATTTATTCTTGGAAACGGGAAAAAAGATCACCGTCAAGTCTTGATCGACGAAGCGTCAGCTTGGCTCGACCAGGATGCAAGCAACCAAGTATTTTTCCTTGTTCCCAATTACAGCAAATTCGAACAGGAACAAGAAATTTTAGCGGAGATGCGAAGAAGAAGCGGGAAAAAAGCTTTCAGCACAACAAATGTTCAAGTATTCAGTTTTTACCGTCTGGCTTGGTATTTGCTGCAACAGACAACCCTTCTTACAGGAAATGAATTATCAGAATCCGGATCTGCGATGATCTTGCGACAGATTTTAGAAAAACATGAGGAAGAATTAACGATCTTTCGCGGAGAAATCAATAAAAGAGGATTTATTCGCCAATTGCAAGAACTCTATAGTGAGTTGCGCACAGGGAATATTCAACCGGAAGACTTGATGCTTTTATTTGGTGATTCACCGAATGCAGAAGACCAGCAACTTAAAATGAAAGACTTGAAGCTGATTTTTTCAGCTTATGACAGCGAATTGACCGAGCGTGCACTATCAAATGAAGATGCACTGGCTATACTAGCAAATTATATGCAGACACAAGATTTCACCAACGTCAAATTTATCGTCAGCGGTTTTTCCCGAATCAATGGGCAAGAGTATCAATTACTGCAGGCAATGATGGAAAAGGGGCAATTAGTTGTCGATTTATTGTTGGATCGTCCTTATACAGCGGATCTTCCAGAAGTATTTACGCTCTTTCATGAGACTGGAAAGCTTTATTTCCGTCTTTTTCAAAGTGCGAGAGAACGGAAAGTTCCTATATTAGTAGATCGTTTTGCGCCAGAGCAGAATCGTCCGACAGAGCTTCAGTTGCTGCAAACGATGTGGGAAGAGACTTCCAGCCAAAAGAAAGCAACCGTCCACAAATTAGGGGAACAAGAGGCTCTCCATTTGTGGGAAGCTGAAAATCCAACTGAGGAAGTCCGACAGTTAGCTGTTGAAATCAGACGGCTAGTCAGTGAAGAAAACTACCGTTATCGTGATATCCAAGTACTGACAAAAAATATGTCCTTATATGGAAATATTCTTCGACCAATCTTTCAAGAAATGGCGATTCCATTTTATATCGATGAAGAACAAATGATGGAAAATCATCCGCTGATTGAATGGATCAACAGTCTGTTCGCTCTTGACCGCTATTCTTATCGGCTAAGTGATATTATGCGTTTTTTCAAGACAGAATTGTTCCTATCGACGGAAACAGAAATCGAACTGGATGAATGGAAACAAGAACGAGATGAATTCAGGAAAAAATTGGACATCACAGAAAATGTCGCACTTGCTTATAATTATCAAGGCACTTACTGGACGCGTGAAAAAGACTGGCAGTTTGTAGCGTATGATTTTGAAGCAGAACAGATTGAAGACGTACAGTATCTGGAAGAACAGTCAAATACGATTAGACGATTATTTCAGAAATCTGTACCTGCATTTTTTAAAAAAATAAAGAAAAGCAAAACAGGACAAGCGGCCGCAAATGTTTTTTATCAATTTTTGATTCAAAGTGGTGTACAGCAACAATTATTGTTTTGGCGTAATCAGGAAGTAGACAGAGGAAACTTAGAAGCGGCAAGAAACCATGAGCAGACATGGGGAGCGCTGATTGATCTGCTGGATGAATATGTAGTCATTTATGGTGAATCGGCTTTTGACTGGTCACTGTTCCAAGAAATCATTACGAGTGGTCTAGAAAATCTAAGTTATGGTAAAATCCCTACCGCAATCGACCAAGTGCGAATCAACCGTTTGGAATTAGTTCGACCGAATCAAGCTGCCGTCACTTTTGCATTAGGTTTGAATGATCAAGTGTTTCCAGACCGTAAAGAAACAAAAGGATTGTTGTCCAGTGAAGAACGAGAAGTATTAAATCAAGCTTTGCCAGATGGACAGTTTTTATTCGACCCATCAAAAGAAAGTATCTCTTTTGAGCCTTTCCAAGCCTACCTTGTTTTTCTTTCCGGAACGGATCGATTATATCTTAGCTATGCACAAAGCTATGACACAGATGGTTCACTGAAGATGTCTCCTTATTTGCGCAGGATCACAGAATATTTATCAGTTCCCGTCGAGAGAAAAGAGCATTTGACGATCGAAAGCGATCCTGATTGTTATGTAGGAACTTATAGAAGCGGAATCAATACAGTCAATAGGATTTATCGATTAGCTTTAGATGAAAAAAAACCTGTACCAAAACATTGGCAAAAGCTCAAAGAATTAGTACTGAATTCCTCATGGCGCAATTTTGCTTTACAAATCTTTGAAAGTCAGGAACATTTGAATGTGCCTGTTTCGATGCCAGAAAAAATGGCGGAAGAGCTTTATGGAAAAGAAATTTATACTTCGATTTCACGTATGGAGAATTTTTATAATTGTGAATACAAATACTTCATGCAATTTGGTTTGAAATTGAAAGAACGAACTGTTTATGGTCTGACTCCAGCAGCAACAGGTGATTTTTATCATGAATCATTGGATCGTTTCTTCAAGCTACTGTTTTCAAACCAATTATCCTTAGTGAATATGACCGATGCGCAGCGTAAAGACTTTACTGAAAAAGTGCTGCAAGAAGTGTTCGGAGAACTTCGGTTTGAGATATTGGATAGTTCTGCAAGAATGAACTATATCCGCTATCAGTTAGGACAGACGATCCAAAAAGTGGCATGGGCTTTGCAAAAACAGAGCAAAAATACGGGCATGCATCCTCTTCAGACGGAGATCTTATTTGGTCAGATTGCTGGAGCAAAAGGTATCACAGGTCTGGAATTACCGTTGAGTAATGGTGGTAAACTCCATGTTCGAGGAAAAATCGATCGGATCGATGTAGCTTCTGAACAAGAAGATACTTGGTTAAGCGTCGTTGATTACAAATCTAGTGGACGTTCATTCGATGTCACAGAAGCTTATTATGGCATGGCTATGCAATTATTGACGTATCTGGACGTAGCATTGATGGATGCGGTACGTTTGACTGGAAAGGCGGCTGTTAAACCAGCAGGATCATATTATTTACATGTTCATAATCCTGTATTGACGGAGACAGATGATGTAGAGAAGAATACATTGAAAAAATTTAGTTATGATGGCGTTTTTGTCGATGATCCCGCTCTTTTAGAAGTACTAGATCATTCACTGGAAGCAAAAGAACAATCACTGATCTACCCAGTGAAAAAGAATGCGAAAGATGAATACCAAAAAGGTAGTTTCAGCAAAGACAAATTTTTCACGGAAGAAGAACTGCAACTGTTTATGGCGCATAATCGGGAAAATATGCGGTTAGCTGGAGATGCAATCACTTCCGGAGAAATCAAACTGAACCCAGCTTATAAAGATAAACAGCGAATTGCCTGCGAATTTTGTCCATTCAGAAGCATCTGTACGTTTGATGTGATGCTGAAAGAAAATAATTACCACCGTCTGGAGAAAATGGATAAGGAAGAAGCACTGCGCAGAATATTGAAAAGGAGTGAAGAAGAGTGAATCAAATTCCTTTAAAACCGCAAAACGAACGATTTACAGATGATCAGTGGCAGGCGATTTTCGATCAAGGAGATAATTTGTTAGTCTCTGCGTCTGCCGGATCAGGTAAAACTACAGTGCTTGTTCGAAGAGTGATTGAAAAATTAAAAATGGGTTTTGATATCGATGAATTACTGATTGTGACATTTACTGAAGCAGCCGCAAGAGAAATGAAAGAAAGAATTCAAGAGGCATTACAAGAAGCGGTCAACAGCGAAAGCGACCCTGTACGAAGACAGCATTTTACTAAGCAGTTAGTTTTATTGCCCACAGCGAATATCTCAACCTTACATGCTTTTTGTCTAACAGTTATTCGACGTTATTATTACTTAATTGATATTGATCCGGTCTTTCGCATGTTAACAGATGAAACAGAAACGATCTTGATGAAGGAGGATGTGTGGGACGAGCTGAGAGAAGCACTTTATGCAGAAAATGATGAACGATTTTTCCAATTAACAATGAATTTTTCTAATGATCGTTCAGATGACGGCTTGACGAATCTGGTGTTTTCTCTTTATGAGTTTGCCCGTGCCAACCCTGACCCCCAAAAATGGCTAGAACAGTTAAGCGATAATTATCGTTTGACTGAGGGGCTAGCGAAATCTCGATTATATCAAGAACAAATCCGTCCTTTAGTATTGGCAGATATATACCAATGTGTACAATTATATGAACAGATGACTCAGTTAGCACAAGGTGAAGGATTAGAAAAAATGCATGAGCAAGTGGTTGGAGAACAACAGCAGATCAAAAATATCTATGAAGCTTTCTCGCAAGATCGGTTAGAAGAAGCTTATGCTAGTTTGGAACAACTGACTTTTTCAACTTTTAAGAGCAGTCGTAAAGCAGAATTGAAAGAAATCTCCAATGAAGTCAAGGCCATGAGGGATAAAGCAAAAAAACTGATTCAGCAGATAAGTAAAAGTTACTTTCCTGTTTCACCAAGCCAAATGGAAGAATTAACGGAAAAAGCACTACCGTTAGTCGAAGAAATGACAAAAGTCACGCAAAGCTTTATGGACGGTTTCAGTATGCGTAAACGGGAAAAAGGTGTGTTGGATTTCAATGATCTGGAACATCTAGCGTTGCAGATTCTCACAGAAAAAACGAAAGATGCATGGCTGCCAAGTGAAGCTTCAAAACATTATCGAAAAAAATTCAAAGAAGTAATGGTAGATGAATATCAAGACGTGAACCAATTACAAGAAGCCATTTTATACTGGCTAAGAGAACCTGATGATACAAAGGGAAATATGTTTATGGTTGGGGATGTCAAACAATCCATTTATTCTTTCCGTTTAGCAGATCCTAGTTTATTTATCGGGAAATACGAGAATTTTTCAAAGAAAGAAGGCGGACGTCGGATCGTTTTGGCTGAGAACTTCCGCTCTAGAAAAGAAGTCCTTTCTTTTACGAATCTTATTTTTGAACAACTAATGGATCCAGCAGTGGGTCAAATCAATTATGACGAAGCAGCCAAACTGATACAGGGATTTTCAGACTTTCCAGAGAATGAACAGTTTGAGCCAGAAATCATGATCTATGAAAAAGAACAGGAAGAATCAGAGATCGAGATTCCGACTGACGATATACTGGAAGACAAAACAGAAGGCGAACTTTTTATGACAGGACTGAAGATTCGTCAATTGATTGATTCTTCCTTTATGATTTATGATAAAAAATCAAAGAAAGATCGTCCGATAGAATACAGAGACATTGTTCTCTTGACACCTACAAAGAAGAATAACTTAACGATTTTAGAGATTTTCAAAACATTGGATATTCCATTGGAGATGAATGATGCTCAAAACTATTTTCAAGCGACAGAAATTCGCACGATGATCTCGCTACTACAATTAATTGACAATCCCTATCAAGATATTCCGCTTGCGGCTGTATTGCGTTCGCCAGTCGTGGGTTTGATTGAACCAGAATTAGCCAGCATCCGATTAGCCGACCGTGCACATACTTACTATGATGCTGTGCTTGCTTATCAAGCATCAAACGAAGATGAATTAGCGGCTAAGCTGGAACATTTTGGCAAACAACTAGATCATTGGCGAGAACTTGCTCGCCGTTCTTCGATCACTGACTTGCTATGGGATATCTATTATGAGACGGGATATCTAGAGTATGTGGTCGGTCTGCCAGCAGGAGCACAGAGACAAGCCAATCTCTATGCGTTGGTCGATCGCGCCAAAGCTTACGAGCAAAGTTCTTTCAGAGGATTATATCAGTTCGTGCGTTTCATTGAAAAAATGCAAGAAAAAGATAAAGACTTAGCAGAACCAGTCATTTCAATAGAAGATAATGCTGTTCGCGTAATGACGATCCATGCAAGTAAAGGCTTGGAATTTCCAGTTGTATTTTTGTTAGATATGACGAAAGAATTCAACTTACAAGACTTGCGTAATCGGTATGCTTTTGAAGAAAAACTTGGAGCAGGTATTCGCTATATGGATCCTGAAACACGGGTGTTGTATGATACGTTACCGTTTCAAGCCATCAAATTGGCAAAGCAAAACAAATTGTTATCGGAAGAAATGCGTAAATTGTATGTAGGATTGACTCGGGCAGAACAAAAGCTTTTCATTGTCGGTTCCTATAAAAATAAAGAGCAAATGATCCAAACGTGGTCTGAAGCAGCTGATCATGAGGAGTTGGTTTTTGATCCTGCGCTACGTTTGAAGGGCAGAAGTAGCTTGATGAATTGGATTGGTTACGGATTGATCCGCCATCCTGAAATGCAGAAATACTTAGAGGAAGAAGTTTCGACTTCTCTCCTTCAAGATTCAAATGCACAGTTTTCCATTTCATGGATGAATCAGCAATCAATCATTGAACAAAGACAGTTGCTTGCTGAAAAACAACTGGTTGACTTAGATGAGCAGATGAAAGAAGAGGAAACTGTATTAGCAGATTCGTTACAAAAACGTCTAGCCTATGAATATCCTTATCAGGCTTCTTCGCAAACCACAAGTTATCAATCTGTATCTGAGATCAAACGATTATTCGAAGATCCAGATGATACACAAGAATCACGTTTGACTCTGGAAAGTAGTCAAACAAAGGCAGCATCTCGTCAATTCCGTTATACGCAAGAACAACTAGCAGAACCAAAATTTTTACAAAAAGATCGGCAAGTGTCGGCAGCTGCTGTTGGAACAGCTACCCATGCTTTACTGCAATTGCTGCCATTAGAGATGCCAACTACAGAGAGCATCAATCAAAAGTTGCAGGAATTAGTAAAGAAACGGTTAATAGACGAAAAGGTCGCAAAAAAAATAGATGTTTCTTCTATTATATGGTTCTTTCAAACAGAACTTGGGCAACAGTTGATTGCCAACAAAGAAAACGTAAAACGGGAACAACCTTTTTCCATGCTGCTTTCTGCTGATGAAGTATTTCAAGACTATCCAAATCAGGAAGATGAGCTATTGATCCACGGAATCGTCGATGGATACTTAGAAGAAAAAGATCATCTCCATATCTATGATTTTAAAACAGATTTCATTTTACATCCGGATGATCCAGCAGAAATAGACGCGATCGTCCAAAAATATCAAGGACAGCTAAGACTTTACCAACAAGCAATGACAGAAGCACTGAATAAACCTGTAGAAAATGTTTTCCTAATTTTACTTCGAGTGAAACGAATCATAAACATTAATAAATAATTATAATTGAGCAAACTTGACTTATATTTTGTAAGGATTATGCTATACTCTGGGAAGAGGTGAGTATGATGGAGCTAACACAGACAGAATTCGTTTTGTGTCCTAAATTTGAAAAAACGTTCTCTATTTTAGGAAAAAAATGGAACGGATTGATTATCGATGTACTACTCGAAAATGGTCCGCAACGCTTTGTCGAGCTTGCGGCAAAAATCCCGATGGTTAGTGATCGGGTATTGGTCGAACGCTTGAAGGAATTAGAAAAAGAAGGAATAGTCACTCGAAACATTGCCTGTAGTGAAAAAAGCCGTTCAGAATATCTCTTGACTGAAAAAGGAGCAGACTTGCAAAAAGCAATGCGTCAAATACAAGTTTGGAGTGAAAAATGGGTCACAGAGGAAGAATGCGGTTGATTTTGTAAAAAAAATCTTGTAAACTATAGTCCATACGAATAAGTAAAAGAACGATGACGAAAAAGAGTAGTTTGGCTAAACCAGTTCAGGGAGATCTGTCACAGACTGAAAACAGGTCCTGTGTTTGAAAAATGAAGTTCACTTTCCGAGTTCGTCTGATCATTATCAGACCGGCATCTGTCGTTAACGAAGTAAGAGTGCGGTGTAAGTTTATTTATCCGCAAATTAGGATGGTAACGCGAAGACCTCGTTCCTTAACAGGAATGAGGTCTTTTTGTTTTGTATTTGGAATTATAAAGGAGGAACAAGCACATGTCTTTACAAGCACAATTAGAGAGCTTGAAAGAAGAAACAATCGTCAAAATCACGGCGGCACAAGATTTAAAAGAATTAAATCAAATACGTGTTGAAACGTTAGGAAAAAAAGGACCGATCACAGAAGTATTGCGTGGGATGAAAGATCTAAGTCCAGAAGAACGTCCAAAAGTCGGAAGTTTCGCAAATGAGATCCGAGACCTTTTGACAGAAGAAATAGAGCGAAAAAAACAAATATTAGAAGAAGAAGCGTTAAATGCAGCTTTGGCAAAAGAAACAGTAGACGTGACATTGCCTGGTAGAAAAGTAAAGCATGGTACACGTCATATCGTGACACAAATCATGGAAGAAATTGAAGATATTTTTATAGGTATGGGGTATCAGATCGTAGAAGGTTACGAAGTAGAGTCTGACCATTACAATTTCGAACGGATGAACCTGCCAAAAGACCATCCGGCAAGGGACATGCAAGATACTTTCTATATTTCAGACGAGATATTGATTCGGACACATACTTCACCAGTCCAAGCACGGACAATGGAAAAGCATGATTTCTCTAAGGGTGCTCTACGAATGATCTCGCCAGGAAAAGTTTTCCGCAGAGATACAGATGATGCGACCCACAGCCATCAGTTCCATCAAATTGAAGGGCTAGTTGTTGATAAAAACATCACGATGGGCGACCTTAAAGGAACATTAGAAGTCGTAATGAAAAAAATGTTTGGGGAAGAACGTGAAATCCGTTTGCGTCCAAGTTATTTCCCATTTACGGAGCCATCAGTAGAAGTAGATGTCAGCTGTTTCAAATGTGGTGGTGCCGGTTGTAACGTATGTAAATACACTGGCTGGATCGAGATTTTAGGAGCTGGCATGGTGCACCCGAATGTGTTGAAGATGTCAGGAATTGATCCAGAAGAATATTCAGGCTTTGCTTTCGGCCTTGGACCAGACCGCGTAGCTATGTTGCGGTATGGAGTGAATGATATCCGTAATTTCTATCAAAATGACTTACGTTTCTTAAGTCAGTTCAAGGGGGAGTAAGAAGATGTTAGTTTCATATAAATGGCTTAATCGTTATGTGGATTTATCGAATGTAACACCAAAAGAATTAGCGGATAAAATGTCTGTAACAGGAATCGAAGTCGAGGGAATCACGGTTCCAGAAGAAGGCTTGAAAAAAATCGTTGTCGGTGAAGTCAAGGAATGTGTACCACATCCAGATTCTGATCACCTTTCTATTTGTCAAGTCGATATTGGTGAAGACGAACTGTCTCAAATCGTTTGTGGAGCGCCTAATGTGAAGGTCGGAATCAAAGTGATCGTTGCGCTTCCTAACTCACGGATTGCTGGAAATGTGAAGATCAAAAAAGGGAAAATGCGTGGTCAAGTATCAAATGGCATGATTTGCTCGTTACAAGAAATTGGCTATTCAGACAGTGTTATACCGAAAGAATACGCTGAAGGTATCTATTATATGCCAAAAGAAGCTGTAAATGGCGATCCAGTTTTTCCTTATTTAGATATGGATGATTCGATCATTGAATTGTCTATCACACCAAATCGTGCAGATGCATTGTCAATGCGTGGCGTAGCTTATGAAGTTGGGGCAATCTATCGTCAGACGCCTACATTTGATGACGAGAAATTAGTAGAATCATCACAACTTGCTAGCGATAAGATCCAAGTGACAGTTGAAGATAAAGAAGTCGTTCCTGCCTATCAAATCCGCATCATTGAAGGAGTAAACATCCAACCAAGTCCTCAATGGCTGCAAAATCTTTTGATGAATGAAGGCATCCGCCCAATCAACAATGTAGTAGATGTGACGAACTATATTTTGCTTTTATTCGGACAACCACTACATGCATTTGACTACGACAAATTGAAATCAAACGAGATCCTTGTCCGTCATGCAAAAGAAAATGAGACATTAGTAACGTTAGATGGAGAATCTCGGGAATTGACAACTGACAATCTTGTCATCACTAATGGCAAAGAACCAGTTGCTTTAGCTGGTGTCATGGGTGGATTAGATTCAGAAATTACGAATGAAACAACAACAGTGGCACTGGAATCTGCTTTGTTTGATCCAATTTTGATCCGTCGTACAGCAAAACAATTTAATTTGCGTAGCGAATCTTCTGCACGCTTTGAAAAAGGGATCAACCATGCAACTGTTGGAGAAGCCAGTGAGGTTGCTGCAGCAATGATCGTTTCTCTTGCGGGTGGGGAAGTTCTACAAGGCGCGGTCAAAGGTTCAGAGATCAAAGCAGAAGACGTATCAGTGAAGATTTCACTTGAACGCATCAATCAATATTTAGGAACATCTCTTGTCGTTAAAGAAGTAAATGAGATTTTTGAAGCACTTGGATTTAGCTATGAAGAAAAGGATCATGTTTATTCTGTAGTTATACCACCAAGACGCTGGGATATCCAAATCGAAGCAGACATTATCGAAGAAGTTGCTCGTATTTATGGATACGACCAGTTGCCATCTACACTTCCAAGTGGAGAAACGGTTGCTGGAAGCTTGTCAAAAGAACAAGAAACTACTCGTAAAATTCGTACAATCTTTGAAGGAAGCGGATTGAGCGAAGCAATCAGTTATGCATTGACAACAGAAGAAAAATCAAGACAGTTTGTTATAAAAGAAAGTAATATTACACGTTTGGACTGGCCAATGAGCGAAGAACGTTCTGTATTACGAATGAATTTGATCAGCGGACTATTAGATGATATCAGTTATAACACTGCTCGAAAAAATACAGAGATTGCTTTATATGAAATTGGTCGGGTATTCTTCCAAGAAAATGATCCGCGCGCACATCTGCCGCAAGAAGTAAAACATGCAGCAATCGCTATTTCTGGTGTTTGGGAAGAAAAAGATTGGCAGACGAAAACACAAAACGTAGACTTTTTCACCATCAAGGGTCTTTTAGAAAACTTATTTGAACAACTAGGTATCACTGAAGATATCCATTATCAAACAGTGACAGAAATAAAAGGAATGCATCCTGGAAGAACTGCTGCAATTTATCTTGGCGAACAATTTATCGGTTTTGTCGGTCAAGTGCATCCGACAATTGCCAAAAGTTATGATATTCCAGAAACATATGTAGCTGAGTTTGATTTATCTGCTGTAGTGGAAGCTGCCCAAAAAGGAATCGTTTTTGAAGCAGTGACAAAATTCCCAGCAGTCAGCCGGGATATCGCTTTGCTTGTAAAAGAAACTGTGACAAATCAGGAATTAACAGAAGTGATCCATTCTGCTGCCGGAAGATTTTTAACAGATATCCAATTATTTGATGTCTATCAAGGAGAAAACATCGAAAAAGGACATAAATCCATGGCTTATAGTCTGACATTCGTCAATCCTGAAGCAACATTGACAGATGAAGAAATCAATAAAGCAATGGAAAAAGTCGAAAAAGCGTTGATAGAAAACCTAGAGGCAAGTATTCGCTAAGAGGGAAAATATAGTAAGTAACGATCAAGTAGCTTTTGAAGACTATTCATTTGAAAAAGAGATGTGACACAAGTTTGTCATATCTCTTTTTTTGATTTTAAAAAAGGAATAGCACAGAGACGAGATAAAAAAACAGGCCTTTACAGCCTGTTTTTTAGAGTAAATGAATTAAATGAAGTAATTGATCCCCATTGCTGATTTTACTTCAGAAAGTGTTTGTGCAGCTACTTTAGCAGCTTCTTCACTACCTTTACGTAAGATTTCCATAACAGCTGAAGGATCTTTTTCCAATTCTTCTCGGCGCGCGCGGATCGGTGCAAATTCTGCTTCCAATACATCAATGAGGTATCGTTTGATCTTTACATCGCCAAGTCCGCCGCGGCGATAATGAGCTTTCATTTCTTCAATTGCTTCTTTATCTGTTCCGAATACATCCAAGTAGGTGAATACCATATTCCCTTCTACTTGTCCAGGATCTTGTACATGGATGTGGTTTGGATCAGTATACATACTCATGACTTTTTTCTGTAAGACATCGGCAGGATCGGAGATATAAATACCGTTTCCTAACGATTTACTCATTTTGCCATTTCCATCGATTCCAGGTAACCTACCCATTCCTTTTGGTGGGAATACGCCTTTTGGTTCCACCAAGACTTCACCATATGTATGATTGAAGCTTTGTACGATTTCCTGTGTCTGCTCTAACATTGGTTTTTGATCCTCGCCAACAGGTACGAGATTCGCTTTGAATGCAGTGATATCTGCTGCTTGAGAAACAGGATAGATAAAGAATCCTGTAGGCACGCTTTCACCGAATTTCTTTTGTTCGATTTCTGTTTTGACAGTCGGATTGCGTCGAACGCGTCCTACGCTGACTAAGTTCAAATAATACATGGTTAACTCAGCTAATTCCGGAATTTGTGATTGGATAAATAAAGTAGATTTTGCAGGATCTAATCCCACGGCTAAATAGTCTAAAGCAACTTGCAAGACATTTGATGAAACCTTCTCAGGATTTTTAGCATTATCGGTCAGGGCTTGCATGTCAGCAATCATGACAAACAGTTGGTTGTCTTCATCTGCTTGCATAGCCACTCGGGTTTTTAGAGAACCGACGTAATGCCCTAAATGCAGCTTCCCAGTTGGTCGATCTCCCGTTAAAATAATATTTTTCAAAAAAGACACCTCTTTACGATTTGTAAGTCTGAGCACTTAATATCTTACCGTTTTTCCTGACAAGAAACAACAGTTCCTAAGGAAAAAACAAGGAAAGAGGATAAAATAACTAATAGATTAGAAATGAAAGAAATATTTATGGGAGAATAAACGTTCTAAGAAACTTTACAAATTACTAAACTATCAGATATAATGTATTTTATTATACATCTTTAAAAGAAATCTTACTAAATAATAATGGGAGTGTAATTCTATGGCAATGATTAAATTTGATCACGTGGATAAATATTATGGCAAGTTCCACGCATTAAAAAATATCAATCTCGAATTCGAGAAAGGAGAAGTTGTCGTTGTCATTGGTCCTTCTGGTTCAGGAAAGAGCACGATGCTTCGCTGTATCAATGGATTAGAGACGATTTCTTCAGGCAAGCTACTAATTAATGATACTGACTTGCATGATAAAAAGACAAAGTTGACAGAAGTCCGAAAGAATATCGGCATGGTTTTCCAGCATTTCAATTTGTATCCTAATAAAACCGTTCTGGAAAATATTACATTAGCACCAATCAAAGTGTTAAAGCAAGACCAGGCAACTGCAGTCAAAAACGCGGAGAAATTTCTGAAAACTGTCAATATGTTAGATAAGAAAGATTCTTATCCTTCCATGTTATCCGGTGGACAACAGCAACGGGTGGCAATCGCCAGAGGTTTAGCGATGAATCCTGAGATGCTGCTGTTTGATGAACCTACTTCTGCTTTGGATCCGGAAATGATTGGTGATGTATTGGACGTCATGAAAAAATTGGCGCATGACGGCATGTCAATGATTGTCGTAACGCATGAAATGGGCTTTGCTAAAGAAGTTGCGGATCGTGTCATCTTCATGGCTGAGGGAGAAGTATTGGAAGATAGCAGAAATGTGAGAGACTTTTTCGAAAATCCAAATGAAGTCCGAGCACAGCAATTTATCAGTAAAGTTATCAATCATTGATAGGAGGAAAAAGATGCGCAGGTTTAAAAAAATACGCCTGATTTTTCTTTTAGGCATTGCTTTTCTTGCACTAGCCGGATGTAAAGGAAATGGGTTGGCAAATGAAGATATTTTAGAGAGAAGCAAATCTACCAATGAAATCATCTGGGGTGTCAAATATGATACTCGATTATTTGGAATGATGGATATTGAGAGCAGAACCGTACAAGGATTTGATGTAGATATTGCAAAAGCAATCACTGAAAAGATCCTTGGTGAGAATGGAAAAGCGGAATTTGTTGAAGTCACTTCTAAAACGCGGATCCCGTTATTGAAAAACGGAAACATCGATGCGATCATTGCGACGATGACGATCACAGATGAACGAAAAAAACAAGTCGATTTTTCAGATGTCTATTTCGATGCTGGCCAAGCTTTGTTGGTAAAGAAGGGAAGCCAAATCAAAAGTGTAGATGATTTGAATGCTTCTACAACAGTTCTAGCAGTCAAAGGTTCTACGTCGGCTGCGAATATCCGACAGCATGCACCAGATGCAAACATTCTGGAATTAGAAAATTATGCAGAAGCATTTACTGCCTTACAATCTGGCCAGGGAGACGCAATGACTACGGATAATGCGATCTTGTTAGGGATTGCAGATGAAAATCCTGAGTACGAGTTAGTCGGCGGAACGTTTACTAATGAGCCTTATGGAATTGCGATCAACAAAGGACAAGAAAACTTCTTGAAAGCTGTTAACCAAGCGCTAGAGGAAATGCATGCAGATGGCACATATGATAAAATCTATCAAAAATGGTTTCCAAATGAAACTGAAGGAAAAGTAGAGTAAGGGGGAGAGGCAATGAGCGAATTGATACAGACTTATGGACCAATCTTTGTCGACGGGTTCAAGATCACATTGTTTTCGAGTGTCTTAGCACTTGTGTTTAGTTTGATTATCGGAACGTTGATGGCAATCTTCCAATTATCAAAGAATAAAGTAGTGAGTGCCTTAGCAAAGGCATATGTAGAATTTTTTAGAAACATTCCATTATTGATCATCGTGATGTTTTTTTATGTTGTCGTACCGATTTATTGGTTTAATCTAGATGGATTCCAAGCAGGGACGATTGGATTGACTATCTATACATCCGCTTTTATTGCTGAAACAGTACGTTCAGGGATTCAAACCGTACCAAAAGGCCAAACAGAAGCAGGATTGTCTTCTGGATTTACCTATTCAGAAATTATGCGTTATATTGTTTTGCCCCAAGCGTTCAAAATCGTTATTCCGCCATTAGGCAACCAATTTATTAATCTTGTGAAAAACTCGTCTATTTTAGCAATCGTAGCTGGTTTGGATTTGATGTATCAAGGAGACTTGATCGCCAGTGAAACATTCAATACCTTCGATACGTATATCATCGTTGGGTTATTTTACTTAGTTATCACGCTGCCGTTATCTTACTTAATGGTTTATCTTGAGAAAAAATGGGCGGTTCGTTCATAGAAGGAGGGGAAATACATGGATTTTAGCGGCGCTTTTTCATGGATGAATGTCCGTTTTTTATTGGAAGGATTAAAGGTTACTGTTGAAGTTTCATTGTTTTCGATCATTTTCAGTTTCTTGATTGGTGGTCTGACAGGTGTGATTCGTTTTGCGAATATCCCTTTCTTGTCCAAAATCCTTGGTATTGTGATCGATATCATACGAAATCTTCCATTATTATTGATCATTTTCTTCACTTATTTTGCTTTGCCTCAGATTGGCATCCAGATGAACATCTTCTGGTCTGCTGTTGCAGCATTGACGATCTTTGAATCAGCTATGCTGTCGGAAATTTTCCGAGCTGGACTTAATGCTGTTCCCAAAGGGCAGATGGAGGCAGGATTGTCAACAGGACTGACTTATGTAGAAACAATGCGGACGATCGTCTTGCCGCAAGCATTCAAATCGATGATCCCGGCAATTGTGAGCCAATTGATTTCACTGATCAAAGATACTTCATTAGCAGTAATCATTTCTTTACCTGAACTTTCTCATCAGGCACGTATTATTTATGGACAGAATACCAATTATGTGCTTCCGATGTTCATCATCATGACACTTATGTACTTCGTGGTATGTTACGCGCTTTCTCTGCTTTCCGGTTACTTGGAAAAGAGACGGTACAGTTATTAATAGATGATTCTTTTAGCGGTTGTGGCAAACTAAAGTCACAACCGCTTTTCCTCTTTCCATTCGAAAAAAAGAGATTTTGATTGTTTTAAGCAAGTGAGAGCACTTGAAAATTCACGCTAAAAAGTACACAATAGGGAGGATAGAATTTATTGAAAAAAAGGATGATACGATTGACAGATAATCGCCCTATCGGATTTATTGATTCAGGTGTCGGCGGCTTGACTGTAGTAAAAGAAGCCCTGAAACAATTACCGAATGAAAATATTTTATTTGTAGGAGATACAGCACGCTGCCCGTATGGTCCTAGACCTGCGGAACAGGTAATCCAGTATACTTGGGAAATGACGGATTATCTGGTGGAGCAAGGAATCAAGATGCTAGTGATTGCCTGCAATACCGCAACTGCGGTTGCTTTAGAAGAAATCAAAGCTGCTCTTTCTATTCCAGTCATCGGCGTGATCCTTCCCGGTACAAGAGCGGCAGTAAAAAAAACACAAAATAATCAAGTTGGCATTATCGGTACGATTGGTACGGTAAAAAGTCAAGCTTATGAAAAAGCACTGAAAGAGAAAGTGCCAGAATTGACTGTGACAAGTCTTGCTTGTCCAAAATTTGTTTCAGTTGTCGAAAGTAATGAATACCATTCATCTGTGGCAAAAAAAATCGTGGCAGAAACATTAGCTCCGTTAACGACTAAAAAAATCGATACATTGATTTTGGGATGCACCCATTATCCGTTATTACGCCCCATCATTCAAAATGTAGTGGGGGAAAATGTTCAACTGATCGATTCTGGAGCAGAAACAGTAGGTGAAGTATCTATGCTACTCGATTATTTCAATTTGAGCAATTCACCGCAAAATGGACGGACATTATGTCAGTTTTATACAACAGGATCTGCTAAACTTTTCCAAGAAATAGCTGAAGACTGGCTTGGAATCGGACACCTAAATGTAGATCATATTGAATTGGGAGGAAAATAAGGATGCGTCATGACGGGAGAAAAGCCCAAGAGCTTCGTAAACTGGAGCTTCAAACAAATGTTTTCAAATATCCAGAGGGATCGGTTGTGATCCGTTTTGGTGATACAACAGTTATTTGTTCTGCAACAGTAGAGGATTCTGTACCTCCCTTTTTGAGAGAAACAGGAACAGGGTGGGTAACAGCTGAATACAGTATGCTACCTCGAGCAACGAGTACGAGAAATCGTAGAGAAAGCAGCAAAGGAAAACTTTCTGGTAGAACAATGGAAATCCAGCGTCTTATTGGTCGCTCCTTGCGTGCAGTAATAGACTTGGAAAAGCTGGGAGAGCGTAGTATCATCATAGACTGCGACGTGATCCAAGCGGATGGCGGAACTAGAACAGCTAGCATCACTGGGGCATTCGTCGCGTTGAAACTAGCAATTGAAAAGCTTTTAAGAGAAAAGGAATTGTCAGAAGATCCAATCAAAGAGCATCTTGCTGCAGTTAGCGTAGGGATCTTACCGGATGGGACTTGCGTGACAGATTTGGACTACCAAGAAGATTCCGCAGCGCTTGTAGATATGAATCTCGTGATGACAGAATCAGGAAAATTCGTGGAGATTCAAGGAACTGGAGAAGAAGCAACGTTTGATGGAGAACAGTTGAATGAAATGCTCTTTTTTGGAAAAAACGCGATTGAAGATTTGATCAAAGAGCAAAAACATGCTTTGCTAACAGAATTTGCTCAAAATGATGGGCGAATAGAAGAAACAAAAACAATCATCATTGCGACAAGAAATCCAGGAAAAGCAGAAGAGTTTCGAAATATGTTCAAAGAAGCGGGATATCATGTAAAAACATTACTTGACTATCCTGAATTGCCAGATGTGGAAGAAACTGGCAGCACATTTGAAGAAAATGCCCGATTAAAAGCAGAAACGATTGCACAATTGCTTGATCAACCAGTCTTAGCAGATGATTCAGGTTTGAAAGTGGATGCGTTAGGCGGTATGCCAGGAATCTATTCTGCACGTTTTGCAGGGGAACAAAAAAGTGATGCGGGGAATAACGCCAAATTATTATATGAATTGACAGATGTACCGGATGAAAAAAGAACAGCACAATTCCATTGTACATTAGTATTCGCGGCACCCAAAAAAGACAGCCTTGTAGTAGAAGCGGAATGGCCCGGTCGAGTAGCCCGTATACCATCTGGCGAAAATGGCTTTGGGTATGATCCTTTATTTATCCCAGAAGGTAAGAAACAAACAGCAGCAGAATTATCGAGCGAAGAAAAAAACAAGATCAGTCATCGGGCTCAAGCAATGAAAAAATTGAGTGCTGAATGGAAACAATGGCTGGAAGGAGAGAGATAGATGCGGTATTTAGTAGTAAGTGATAATCATGGAGACAGAGATATCCTCGTTGACTTAGTAGATCGCTATCGTTCTGAAGTGGATATCTTTTTCCATTGTGGCGATTCGGAATTAGAAGCTTCTGACCCATTATGGGATACATTCCAAGTGGTTCAAGGTAATTGTGATTATGGACCAGGATTCGAACAGAAAAAAGTGATCCAAACTGGTCAGGATACAGTATTCATGACTCATGGTCATTTATCGAATGTCCGATTTGGTTTGACACAGTTAGCAATCGAAGCTCGAGCTGCAAATGCCGATATGGTGTTTTTTGGTCATACCCATCAAATAGGCTGTGAGATGGATCAGAAAATCCTGTTTTTGAATCCTGGAAGCATTTCTCAGCCTAGAGGGCCGATCCAAATCCCATCATATGCTCTTATTGAAAGTTTAGGTGACCAAATTTCTGTTCAATACTATAACCGTGCCCATCAGGCAGTTGAAGAGTTGGCCTTTTCTTTTTCGAGAGAGTGCTGAATAAAAAAACTCTAATTTTTAATAAAAATAAGCTTTATTTTATGAATTTTGCATCCGGTTTCGGTAAAATAGTAGTGTTGAATGAAATAGAAATGGAGGCCATCAGATGATTGGACCTATAGTAAGAGAAATGCTGCTGGAAAATCAGGAAACGTTTTTGATTCCTGCAGAAAATGTGGCAAATGTTATGTATCATCATCCATTATCCCATGGTTTACTTGTCTTATCGAAAGTCGGTTATTCCAAAATTCCTGTATTAGGAAAAGATGATCACTTTGTAGGATTAGTAAGTTTATCAGATGTGGTCAATAAAATGATTGACTTGCAAACAATCAGCATGGATCCGTTAGAAGGACTAACAGTTGCTGATGTAACAGAAACGGATGTTCCGACGATTGATGAAAATTGGGAACTAGAAGAAGTACTCCATTTGTTAGTTGATTCGCCTTTTTTACCGGTTGTCACAGAAGAACGGGTTTTCAAAGGAATCATCACAAGGAAAGAGCTGCTTAAAGCCGTAAACTTCATGGTGCATGAATTAGAACGTCGCAATATATTGTCTCCGAAAATCGAAGAATTAAAAGAACAAATCGATATCGTGAGCTAAAGAACGAGAAACTGAAAGATAATCAAAAAATAAGTAGAAACAAAAGCGTACCAGTTTTGACTTTATCTTGAAAAAGAGGCTGGGACAGAAGCGTTTAACTCCAAGAAATAAGAAGGAATTCACGAAAATTGCTTTTCAAATTTTTGTGAATTTCAGCTTATTTCCGAAGGAGTTGCTTCTGCTTCCGCCGTTTATACGTGTTTAGAGCGTGGGACAAAAGTGTTCTTTACTTTTGTCCCACGCTCTTTTTAGTGAGATTCGTTGCATCGTTTGACCAAGTTATTTTCCGACAGCAATTGGACTGTTCGGAATCGTGAACCCAGAAGCTGTCAATTCTTTGACATAGGAGCTCAAGAACTCTTCTTTTAAGGCATATTGTTTTCCGTTCAATGCGTAGCAGACCGTACGAATAGCAAAATTACTATTACCAAGATCCACTAAACCAAAGATGGAAGGTTCAGTTTGAAGCTCTTCTTGGTATTTTTCAGCTAATGTATGATTTACTCGATCAATGATTTCATAGATTTTGTCATATCCTTCTTCAGGAACGATCCGGATATCTAAAAGTACTTGCATATTTGCACGAGAGAGATTGCTGATCGTGGTGATGTTTCGATTCGGGATGAAATGGACAGTACCATCCGTTGCTTTCAGCTGAAGGGTACGGATACCAACAGATACGACGGTTCCTTCAATCGTTAAGTTTGCTAGCTTGATGTAGTCCCCAACATCCATCTGTTGTTCCATGATAATAAAAAATCCGGTAATAACATCACTCATGAACCCTTGGGCACCAAGACCGATTGCCACACCTGCAATTCCGGCACCAGCCAAAAGTGATCCGATCGGCACACCGATAGCAGATAAAATTGCATAGATAAAGAAGAAACCAAGGGTATAATGAAAAATAGTATTTAAAAGACTATGTAAAGTCTTTAAGCGGCTCTCGTTTAGAATGGCTTTTTTAGAATACTGATTAAAAGACTTATCAATCAGATATTTTCCCACACGGTGAAGAATCCAAAAAAGGACGATCAAAAAAATCAGATATAAACTTTTTTGGATAAAGGCAGCCAAAATGGCGTCCCAATCAATCCCGTCCCAAAACCGCTGAAACGCATTTACTTTGCTGACAGCTTGATCTGTCAATGTCTCGCCAGAAGAGTCTGTCGTACCGGCAGTTGCTAATAATGAAAACATAAAATCCTCTTTTCTAAAATTTGATTCTTTCTGTATTGTACCAAGAAGTTTTCAAAAAAGGAAATAGCAAAAATAGCTATAATGAAGGAAAAAAGCTGAAAATAAAATGACAAATAATATGGATAATGATAAAATGTGGAGAAAATAACGAAGGTGGTAAGTATATGCAAATCGATTGGAATAATTTAGGATTTTCTTATATCAAAACTCCTTGGCGTTTCATTGCCAAATGGAAAGACGGACAATGGGAAGAAGGAGAATTGACAGAAGATAATTACCTGACGATTCATGAAGGATCTCCAGCGCTTCATTATGGTCAGCAATGTTTTGAAGGTCTAAAAGCTTATCGTCGAAAAGACGGGAAGGTCAATCTCTTTCGACCTGAACAAAATAGTCGGCGGATGAATCAAAGCGCTAGACGCTTGCTGATGCCGATGGTCCCTGAAAAAATGTTCGTTGATGCTGTTAAGCAAGTGGTAAAAGCAAATGAAGCTTTCGTGCCTCCGTATGGAACAGGCGCTACATTATACTTGCGTCCTTTACTGATTGGGGTCGGTGAAAACATTGGGGTCCATCCTGCTCCAGAATACTTATTTGTCGTCTTCTGTACGCCAGTAGGAGCGTATTTCAAAGGTGGGCTAAAACCAACGAACTTTATTGTATCTGATTACGATCGTGCTGCTCCTAAGGGAACAGGCGCAGCAAAAGTCGGCGGAAATTACGCAGCGAGTTTACTTCCAGGAACAGAAGCAAAAGAACTGGATTACTCAGATTGTGTTTATCTTGATCCAGCCACACACACGAAAATCGAAGAAGTAGGGGCAGCAAATTTCTTTGGGATTACGAAAGACGGAAAATTCATCACTCCACAATCGCCATCTATCTTACCAAGTATCACGAAATACTCTTTGCTGCAATTAGCCGAAGAGCGACTAGGACTTCAAGCAATAGAAGGAGATATTTTCATTGATGATCTAGATCAATTTGCAGAAGCTGGTGCATGTGGTACAGCGGCTGTTATTTCTCCGATCGGTGGGATCTACCACAATAACAATCTGCATGTATTTTATAGCGAAACGGAAGTAGGACCAGTAACAAAACAGTTGTATGATGAATTGACAGGTATTCAATTCGGGGACATAGAAGCACCAGAAGGCTGGATTGAAGTCGTGGAGTAATTTCAAAGTAATGAGTTGAAAAAAACGTAAAAAAGAAAAAATCAGGAAGAGACTTTAAAAAGTTTTTTCCTGATTTTTATATGTTTTACTTTAAAGAATGCAACAAAAGGATTATGAAAGATGGACACCTTTGTCAACGTAGATAATATCACCGATGATTCCGCTGGAAAGAGGACTGATCAAGAAAGCACAAGCATTACCGACTTCTTCGATCGTTACACCTTGCTGATCAGGCGTGCGAGATTCAGATAACTGAATCAGTTTTTGATAGTCCTTAACCCCTGTGACAGCTAATGTTTTGATTGCTCCAGCTGAAATACCATTGACTCGGATGCCTTTAGGTGAAAACTCAGCTGCCAAATAACGGATAGCTGCTTCAAGAGAAGCTTTCGCGATACCCATCATGTTATAATTCGGGATTGCGCGCTCTGAACCTAGATAAGTCATGCTAACGATTCCGCTATTTGGTGCAAGAAACGGTTGTGCGTATTTTGATACAGCAATCAAAGAGTAGCTACTGATATCTTGAGCTAATTGATAGCCGTCTCTGGAAATATCAGACACATTTCCGGATAATTCTTCTTTGTTGGCGTAAGCAACTGCATGGACAAGGCCGTGGATCTCTCCAGCATATTCACCGATGGCATTCATTGCTTTTTCGATGCTTTCGTCGCTAGAAACATCACATTCTACAGTGAATGCTTCTTCGCCGACCAATTTGACTAATGATTTTTTCATTCGTTCATTTTGGTAAGTATAGATAATCTCTGCCCCTTGTTTCAACATTGCTTCAGCGCACCCCCAAGCAATGCTTTTTTTGTTAGCGACGCCCATGATGACGATTTTTTTTCCTTCTAGAAATGACATAATGACTCTCCTTTGTTTCTGATAAAAATTTGATAGTCGTAAAAAATAGAGAATAATAGCTAAAATAACTTCTTGATTTCTTAATTATTAGTCAAAATGTTTTGATTGTCAAACTATTTTTTCTTAAATTAAAAAAAGATTGCTAAATATTTAGGAATATGATACTTTGATAGTCAAAGTAATGAAAATGGCAATTGCCTGAAAGAAGGAGTTTAATTATGTCTTATGTATTATCTGCTACTGAAGTAATGGACTTGATCCCTAATCGTTATCCTATTTGTTATATTGATTATGTAGATACATTAGAACCAGGAAAAAAGATCGTTGCGACAAAAAATGTAACGATCAATGAAGATTTTTTCCAAGGTCACTTTCCTGACAATCCAGTGATGCCGGGTGCGTTGATTCTAGAAACACTGGCACAAGCAGGTTCGATCCTTATCCTAAAATCAGAAGAGTTCCTAGGAAAACGAGCTTATATCGGTGGAATCAATAAGGCCAAATTCCGTCAAAAAGTTGTTCCAGGAGATGTACTGAAATGTCATTTTGAAATCACCAAAATGAAGGGGTCAGTCGGTACAGCGTTATCTGCAGCATATGTAGATGATAAAAAAGTCTGTGAGTGTGAGTTCACGTTCATCGTCAACCAAAATGCTTGATCATAAAAAAGTTGTTATAGAAAAATAGAAGGATGCTTACTTGCTTTTTTATGTAAAAAGAAGACGTCTGAATCTAGCACATTTTGTCATATTTTCTAGATTCAGACGTTATTTTTATGTTCTGTTTATTTTGCTTCTTGCAGTATATTGATTTTATCAATTTTTACTTCTTCTTTTGGTTTGTCTGAACTATCTGTTTCGACATTTGCAATAGCATCCACGACATCCATTCCTTCAATCACTTGACCGAAGACAGTGTACTGACCATCAAGGGAAGGATAACCGCCGTTTTTATAAGCATCGATAATCGCTTGAGGGTAATCATCTTTTAAAAGACCATCATGCATGTCATCTGAATTTTGAACGATAAAGAACTGGCTGCCGTTACTGTTAGGATCTTGTGAGCGAGCCATAGATAACGCACCTCTTATATTGTAAAGGTGGTTGTTGATCTCTGTCTCAAATCCTTCTCCCCAAATGCTTTCGCCTCCAGTGCCATCGCCTTTAGGATCACCGCCTTGGATCATGAAATCTTTGATGACGCGGTGAAAAGTCAGACCATTATAGTAACCATCTTTTGCGTGTGTCATAAAGTTTTCAACTGCTTTAGGTGCATATTCAGGGAATAATTTGATTTTGATTGTGCCTTTATTTGTCACCGTTTCGACCAAATCTTCATTTTCAGCTACATCTTTCGTCAATTGTGGCAATTCCAATGCATTCAAATCGACACTACTGGCAGTTGTACTTTCCGCAGTGGATGTACTCTTTGAACTTTCAGCCGATGTACTAGGAGAAGTCGTACTGTTTGCGGAACAACCAGCAGCAAACAATAATGCTGCAGCTAAACTAATACTTAAAATAACTTTATTTTTCTTCATAACTATTCCTTTCCAATTTACTATTTTGTTATCTTTAATGATAACAAAATAGAGGAGAAATACCTACTTAAATTATTGGAATTTATCATTTATTTTAAAAGAAAAAGAAAAGGTGTAGACCATTTATCTTGTCTTTGCTATAATGTAAGTGGATACAAAAACGAAAAGATGCAGGAGGAAATGGCAATATGGGAAAATTAGGAATCTCGATTTATCCAGAACGATCAACATTTGAAAAGGACAAAGCGTACTTGGATTTAGCTCATAAGTATGGGTATAAACGGGTTTTTACCAGTTTACTGCAAATCAACGACGACAAAGAAAAAGTTCTTTCAGAATTTAAAGAAGTAGTTGATTATGCGAATAGCCTAGGCATGGAAGTAATGGTAGATATCAATCCAGCGTTATTTGAACAGTTGGAGATTTCTTACGATGACTTATCCTTTTTCCATAAGATGGGTGCCTATGGAGTTCGCTTGGATATCGGGTTCACCGGAGCAGAAGAAGCAAAAATGACGCGTAATCCTTTCGGTATCAAAATCGAGATCAATATGAGTTCGGGCACGAATTATGTTGACAACATTATGAGTTATTCGCCAAACACGGATAATTTATTAGGTTCTCATAATTTTTATCCTCATCGATATTCTGGTTTAGGCTACGACCATTTTGTTTTTTGTTCAGAAAAATTTAGAAAATATAATTTGAATACGATGGCGTTCGTCAATTCGCAATCCGCTGAGTTTGGCCCTTGGCCTACACAAGATGGCTTGTGCACACTAGAAGACCACCGAGACCTTGAGATTGCTACACAAGTGAAGCATTTGATCCTTACAGGGCTGATTGATGATATTTCTATTGGAAATGCGTATGCAAGCGAAGAAGAATTGAAAGAAATGGCAGAAGCTTTTAATGCAGATTATCCAACATTGAAAGTAGATACGGAAGAAGGGATTACAGAAAACGAACGAATCTGCTTGTTTGACAACCTCCACAGTTATCGAGGAGATCGCTCAGAGTATATCCTTCGTTCGACGATGACTCGTGTATATTATAAAGAGAAAGATTTTCCACCTCACAATACGCGAGATATGCATCATGGTGATGTGCTGATTGATAATGAAGGGTATGGTCAATATAAAGGAGAAACACAAATCGCCTTGAAGGATATGAAAAATGACGGACGGGTCAATGTTGTAGGAAGAATTTCTGATGACGAATTGTTCCTCCTTGACTTTTTGAAACCTTGGTCAAGCTTTAAATTAACTGAAAATAAAAAATAGATAAAGAGTTGCTGCAGAAATAATCCGCTAGAAATAGCCAGTTATTTCTGCTTTTTTATTTTGTTTTTTTATAGGTTATAAAAATGAACATTGCATAGTAGAGATTCTTTGATTATACTAATTCAAGGTTAGATGAAAAAAGAGAAATGAGATGGATAATTTATGAAACTTTGGATGAAAATCCTTCTAGGCGTTGCCCTAGTTCTAATCGTTGCGCTATTGTTTGCAGGGAATTATTTTTATAATTATGCTGTCGTACCGTCTGAGAAAGACTTTTTAGATGAAGATACGCCAGGTACAACACAGACATCCAAAGAAACGGATGCACATAAGTGGTTTAGTTCAAAAGAGAACCGAAGCAATTGGACGATTACTTCAAAAGACGGTCTGAAATTATCAGCGATTTATCTTCCTGCTGAAACGAAAAGTGACAAAACAGCTCTGGTTGCTCATGGCTACATGGGAGATGCTGAAACGATGACCAATTATGCAAAGATGTTCCATGATATGGGCTACAATGTCCTTGTTCCAGATGCAAGAGGGCATGGAAAAAGCGAAGGGGATTATATTGGATTTGGATGGCCAGAGCGCAAAGACTATGTGCAGTGGATCAACAAAGTGTTAGAAGAAAATGGAAACTCGCAAGAAATCGTTCTATATGGTGTCAGCATGGGGGCAGCAACTGTCATGATGACTAGCGGAGAAAAATTACCAAATAACGTAAAAGCAATTATTGAAGATTGCGGTTATTCTTCTGTCCATGATGAGCTTGTGTATCAGCTAGACGATATGTTTAGTCTTCCAGCATTTCCGCTTATGCAAGTAACGAGTCTAGTGACAAAAGTCCGTGCCGGCTACTTTTTCGGTGAGGCAAGTGCAGTGGATCAATTGAAGAAAAACCAGCGTCCAATGCTATTTATACATGGAGACGCAGACACATTTGTACCATTTGAAATGTTGGATAAGGTTTATCGTGCAACGAAGGGGCCAAAAGAAAAGTATGTTGTAAAAGGAGCCGAGCATGCGGAAGCATACAAGACAGATCCTGAAAAGTATCAGCAAGTAGTCCGACAATTTTTAAGCCAATATGTTCATTGAACTAGTTTAAATGCAAGAGGATAAAAAGAAACAAGCCTTTGACTGGACCCAGTCAAAGGCTTGTTTTATTGTTTGATTTATTAAATTACAAGTTAGCGAATTTTTCTAGTAAGCGAATCATTTGGCAAGTGAATCCGTACTCATTGTCATACCATGCAACAGTTTTGACAAGTTGGAAATCGCCAGCAGTTGTTACTTCTGTTTGGGTTGGATCAAAGATCGAACCTTGAGTTGTGCCAATGACATCGCTAGAAACGATTTGACGGTCATCATACCCAAATGAAGGATTGTCAACTGTGTGTTTTTTGATTGCTTCATTTACTTGATCAGCAGTTACTTTGGTTTTCAATACTGAAACTAATTCAGTTAATGAACCATCAACGACTGGAACACGTTGCGCATGTCCTTGTAATTTTCCTTGTAACTCAGGGATAACTAAGCCGATTGCTTTTGCAGCACCAGTAGAATGTGGAATAGTGTTGTCAGCAGCCGAACGAGCAGCACGTAAATTACCGCCTCTTACTGGTCCATCTAACAGCATTTGGGTTGAAGTGTAGGCATGGACTGTTGTCATTGTACCAACTTCGATCCCAAATTCATTATTCAAGAAATAAGCCATAGGGGCTAAACAGTTTGTTGTACATGAACCTGCTGAGATGATTCGGTCGTTTTCATCTAATGTATCATCATTGACGTTATAGACGATGGTTTTCATTGCACCAGCTGGGGCAGAAATAACTACTCGTTTGACACCAGCATCTAAATGCGCTTTCGCTTTTTCTTCAGATGTATAAAAACCTGTACATTCTAGTACGATATCTACACCGTTTTCTTTTACCCAAGGGATTTTGCTTGCGTCGGGTTCTGCATAAACACGCGTTGCTTCGCCATCCACTACGATTGAGTCTTCTGTTGCAGTAACTGTGCCAGGATAAGTACCGTGAGTAGAGTCAAATTGCAATAATTGTGCCAACATAGTTGGACTTGTTAAGTCGTTGATTGCTACTACTTCAATATCATCTGATACTTCTTTGATGCGGCGGAAAGCCAGACGGCCGATACGCCCAAATCCGTTAATACCTACTTTTACTGTCATATCAAAAGTTCCTCCTTTATTAGGGGTGCTATGAAACGGCATCCTCAATTAATACAATTAATACACTGTTATTCTGCTACGCAAAGCATCTTTTGTCAAAAAATTATACTCGATAGCAGAAAAATGGTTGGAAACCTTACCAAATAATAAAAAAAGAAGAAGGCAATCAATCTTTTTGCTGAAATGATAGACAAAAACAGATTTCACCGATAAAATAAGGAAGACTTTTGTTTATTGTGGAAATTCAGGCAGTCAAATAAATAAATTGAATAATAGGAGGACTTAATTATGTCCATGTTTTTAGATCAAGTAACGATCGATGTGAAAGCTGGCAAGGGCGGAGACGGAATGGTTGCATTTCGTCGCGAAAAATACGTTCCTGACGGCGGACCGGCTGGTGGAGACGGTGGTCGTGGCGGTGATGTCATCTTGGTCGTCGATGAAGGTTTGCGTACATTGATGGACTTTCGTTTTAATCGCCATTTCAAAGCGCAGCCAGGTGAAAATGGAATGAGTAAAGGGATGCACGGCCGTGGTTCAGAAGATACCTATGTGAAAGTACCGCAAGGAACCACTGTCCGAGATGCAGAGACTGGTGCTCTTTTAGGAGACTTGATTGAAAATGGTCAAACACTAGTTGTGGCGAAAGGGGGACGTGGCGGACGAGGAAATATCCGGTTTGCCTCTCCTCGGAACCCTGCACCGGAAATTGCTGAAAACGGGGAACCAGGACAAGAACGAAAAATCGAACTGGAATTGAAAGTATTGGCAGACGTTGGGCTTGTAGGCTTTCCATCTGTTGGAAAATCGACGTTGCTATCTGTGATTTCATCTGCTCGTCCAAAGATCGGCGCTTATCATTTCACGACACTCGTCCCTAACTTGGGAATGGTTACTACAAGTGATGGCAGAAGTTTTGCCGCAGCAGACTTGCCAGGGTTGATTGAAGGAGCTTCGCAAGGTGTTGGGCTAGGTACACAATTCCTTCGTCATATCGAAAGAACGCGAGTTATTTTACATGTGATCGATATGAGTGGGATGGAAGGACGAGATCCTTATGAAGACTATCTTGCCATCAACAAAGAATTATCTACTTACAACTTACGCTTGTTAGAGCGTCCACAAATCATCGTGGCAAACAAAATGGATATGCCGGATGCACAGGAAAACTTAGTGAAATTCAAAGAACAGCTGAACAAGGAAAAAGAAGACGAATTCGCTGATGATATCCCAGTATTTCCAATTTCTGGAGTGACTCGACAAGGATTGGATGCGTTATTGAATGCTACAGCAGACCTGTTAGAAGTAACGCCAGAATTCCCATTGTACGAGGAAGAACTGGAAGAAGAAACTGTACACTATGGATTCAATCCAGAAGGTCCTGAGTTCCAAATCGATCGTGATTCAGATGCAACGTGGATCTTATCCGGTGAGAAGATCGAAAAATTATTCCAAATGACGAATTTCGATCATGATGAAACGGTAATGCGTTTTGCTCGTCAATTACGTGGTATGGGTGTGGATGAGGCACTTCGGGCACGTGGGGCGAAAGATGGCGACCTCGTCCGTATCGGTGAATTTGAATTTGAATTTGTCGAATAGGCAAACAAATAAAAACAAATACCAAAAAATATAGTTTCAAATCTAAGGGGAGTATGGCTGAGGCCATTCTCCTTTTTTATTAGGTAGAAAAGAGTGCTTTTCTTTTCTTATTTTACAATTAAAGGTAAAATAAATAACAAGAAGGTATGAAAGGGGCGTTTTCAATGAGCAAGCGAGTAATCATTTTAAATTTTCAAGTAGAAAGCCAAGCATATCAGGCATTTTCAGAAATCAAAAAACTCCATGCTGTTCGTTCGATCAAAGGAGAACAGATGGCCGTTGTCAGCCATGATCCAAATGGAACCCATCAATTCAAAATAGAAGATTTTATCGACTTTACTGGTAATAACAAATCTTCTACTGGTGGGTTGATTGGTATGTTGGTTGGCGTATTAGGTGGGCCGCTAGGGATTCTATTAGGATGGTTTGCTGGAGGGATGATCGGTGCGACACAAGATGCAAAAGAAATAAAAGATGCTCAGACTGTGTTCGACTTTGTAGGAAATAAAATCGGTGAAGGAGCTACAGGACTGATTTTGATTGCGGATGAAGAAGACAATCGTCCTTTGAATCAATTAGTGATGATGGAATTAGGCGGAGAAATTACCCGTTTGGATTATGAAGATGTCGAAAAAGATGTGCATGATGCGAAGGAAGCCGAAAAGCAGGCGAAAGAAGCTGCCCAAAAGACTTGGGAGGACAAACATCTGCAATCTTCCGATGACAATGAGAGTTCCGAATCTTCAAATTAATAAAAACAGCAGAGAATCTCAAAAGGGTTCGCTGCTGTTTTTACAATGGAGTTTAAAGAAAACGTTATCACAGAAGAACATCGTTTTTATTTGAAGCCTTTCTCGACTTACGGTTGATTATCCTATCTTTTTCCCCTAAAATTAAAGAGGAACTTAAAGAAAGTCAGGTAGATTATGGAATTACAATTTTTAGGAACAGGCGCAGGTGTTCCTGCAAAACATAGAAATGTGACAAGTATAGCATTGAAACTTTTAGACGAACGTAATGAAGTTTGGTTATTCGACTGTGGTGAAGGCACGCAAATGCAGATTTTGCGAACGACTATCCGTCCGAGAAAAATCGGTAAAATTTTCATTACACATTTACACGGCGATCATATTTTCGGGCTCCCTGGACTCATCAGCAGCCGTTCATTTCAAGGTGGGGATACGCCGTTAGAGATTTACGGGCCAAAAGGGATAGAGGAATACATAAAAGTCTCTTTAGGCATTTCGCAAACACGGTTAAGTTATCCGCTGAAATTCATCGAGTTAAATGAAACAGACCCGATTTTTACTGATCAGCAATTTTCTGTTTATGCAAAAAAACTAAATCATGGAATCGACAGTTACGGTTATCGTGTGGTTGAACATGATCATAAAGGAGAATTGCAGGTGGATCGTCTGAAAGAATTAGGCATTCCCGCTGGACCACTGTACGGCAAGCTGAAGCAAGGGGAAACGATCCAACTAGAAGATGGTCGGACGATCAATGGAAAAGATTTTGTTGGCCCAAATAAAAAAGGGCGGATCGTGACTATTTTAGGCGACACGAGAAAAACACATAATTCTGTTGTGCTTGCGGAGAACAGTGATATTTTGGTACATGAAAGCACATTTAATAAAGATGAAGCAAGAATGGCGCATAACTATTTCCATTCCACGACTCATCAAGCTGCTGAAGTTGCAAAAGAAGCGCAGGCAAAACGGCTGTTGCTTACTCATATCAGTGCAAGATATTTAGGAAAAGCAGCTCTAGAGCTTGAAAAAGAAGCAAAAGAAGTGTTTGAAAACACGACGATCATGAAAGATTTTGATAGCATTGAGATACCATTTCGTGAGGAGGATGAGGCATGAATTTAGAAGATAAAGTTGTTTTAGTAACAGGTAGTTCAGGTGGTCTAGGCGCACAAATCTGTTATGAAGCAGCAAAGCAAGGAGCAATCGTTATAAGTTGCGCACGAAGAATGGCATTTGTAGAAGGTGTCAGAGACGAGTGCAGACGCTTGAGCGGCAAAGAGGCTTATGCTTTCAAAGTAGACGTCAGCGATCCTTATAGTGTGGATGAACTATATGAAAAAGTAATGGAAGAAGTTGGACGTGTCGATATTCTGGTAAACAATGCTGGTTTTGGTATTTTCGAGGACTTCCTTACATTCGATCTTGGAAAAGCATACGATATGTTTGAAGTCAATATCTTAGGAATGATGGTTTTGACACAAAAATTTGCGATCGATATGGCAGAAAGAAGACAGGGACATATTATTAATATCGCCTCAATGGCTGGGAAAATGGCAACTGCAAAATCAACGGTTTATTCTGCCACGAAATTTGCGGTCCTTGGCTTCTCCAACGCTTTGCGATTAGAATTGAAACCACTTGGTGTAGCTGTTACGACAGTAAATCCAGGTCCAATCGAGACAGATTTCTTTGACAAGGCTGATCCAAGCGGAAGCTATTTGGAAAAAGTCGGGCAAATCGTTTTAGAACCCACTAAGTTGGCAAAAATGATCGTCCGCAATATGAGACATCCAAAACGGGAAATCAATCAACCGTTTATTTTAGAAGTTGCATCAAAATTTTATACGCTGTTTCCAACGATTGGTGATTATTTAGCCAGCGGAATTTTTAACAAAAAGTAGGTGGAGGAATTGAAAAAGCAAAGCAATGTGATTCTTGGATTTATCTTAGTTTTGATTATTGTTCTTTTTGCTGTATTGAACAATAAAAATGTCCCTGTAAGTTTTGGTTTCACTTCCTTTTCTGCACCGTTGATCTTAGTGATCATCGGTTCTGCGCTGATTGGTGCGCTGATTGTATTCTTGACTGCTTCGGCAACACTATGGCAGCAAAAAAAGCAAATCAAGCAGCTGACTCAGGAAATATCAGAATACCAAACAGATCTGCAAAAGAAAATTGAAGAAGCAAAAGAAGAACAGCAACGCGAGTTTAGAAACGAACGCGCGGAGTTAGAAGCTGCTTATCAGGCGGAATTACAAGCGAAAACAGCACAAATCAGTCAATTGAAAGCACCAGAAGAACAAAAAACGCAAGCGCCAAAACAAAGCTTCAATTATTTTGACTAATAGGGATATTTCATAAATGGTCGTATAAAAGATCGGGTCCTGCTGAACATCAGTCTAGCGGATCTGATCTATTTTTATTCTTTCTTTCTGCTTTTTTTTGCTGATTTCCTTTGCTATAATAACTAAGTTAGGAGTGAGAAAGTGAGACAAGCAAATTTTGATTGGAAGTTAAGCGAGACAGAGCCTTCTGAATCCTTTCTCCAAATGATCTGTGAACTGAAATTATCTCCATTTGTCGGTAAGTTACTGTGGCAAAGAGGTTACCATGAGGAAGAGGATATCAACCGATTTTTATATCCAAAGGAACAAGAACTACATGATCCGTATCTGATGCACGATATGGATAAAGCAATCAGTCGAATACAAGAAGCTGTAATCAGTGGAGAAAAAATCCTTGTTTACGGTGATTATGATGCAGACGGAATCACCAGTGCAACGGTAATGAAAGAAACACTGGAATTACTTGGCGCAGAAGTAGAAGTATTTTTGCCAAATCGATTTGAACACGGGTATGGACCAAATCGATCGGTATACCAAGAAAAGATCGAAAAAGGCGTCCAGTTGATCATCACTGTTGATAACGGGGTAGCAGGACATGAGGCAGTAGCATATGCTCAGCAAGCTGGTGTAGACGTGATCATTACAGACCATCACGAACTACCTGAGAAATTACCAGATGCCTATGCGATTGTTCATCCTCGTCATCCAGCGGGGCAATATCCATTTCCAGATCTGGCAGGAGTCGGAGTAGCATTCAAAGTAGCTTCTGCATTGTTGGAAGAACCACCTGCAGAATTTTTGGATTTAGTAGCAATAGGAACGATCGCCGATTTAGTTTCATTGACTGATGAGAATCGAATCCTTGTTTCATTAGGAATCGATGCCATCCATCATTCAGAACGGATAGGACTTCAGGCGCTGTTTGAAGAAAGTGGCGTAAAAATGAGAGATGCAGACGAAACAACGATCGGCTTTTCGATTGCGCCCAGACTAAATGCCATTGGTCGGATGGGCGACCCGCGACCTGCCGTTTCATTGCTTGCAACGTTTGACGAAGAAGAGGCATCCATTCAAGCAAAAAAATTGAATGAAATCAATGAAGAAAGAAAAGCAATCGTAGAGCAGATAACAGAAGAAGCGTTAGCGATGGTCAATAAGGAGAATCATATCCATCTATTGGTAAACCGAGGATGGCATGAAGGCGTTTTGGGTATTGTTGCTGGAAAAATAATGAACGAAACTGGTAAACCAACGCTTGTTCTTACTTTAAAAGAAGACGGATCAGCTAAAGGATCTGGACGTAGTGTTGAAGCCTTGAACCTTTTTGAAATGCTTGACCAGATGCGAGATTTATTTACTTATTTTGGAGGACATCATGCAGCAGTCGGGTTAACGATGCCAAGTGAAAATGTCACAATACTACAGGAGAAGATGAACCAATATATAGTCGATCGTCAAATCGATTTGACAAGAGGACCTGAATTAAGAATTGATGAAGTGCTATTTCCGGATGAAGTAACAGTAGAGCGTATTGATGAACTAAAATTATTAGCGCCATTTGGTACAGATAATCCTTTACCTCAATTTTTATTTCGGCAAGTTCAAGCAGCGAATGTCAAAAGAATCGGAGCAAATCAACAGCATCTGAAATTTGTCCTTTCCGATGAATCTAGTCAGCTTGATGCGGTCGCTTTTGGTTTTGGAACTCAAGAAGAAGAACTGCTGAATAATCTAGTAGATGTAGTAGGAAAGCTTTCGATCAATGAATGGAATGGACGTAAGAAACCCCAATTGATGGTATCTGATTTTGCAGTAGGGGGTCTGCAAGTATTTGATTGGCGGGCAAAACGTTTCCGTGAACAGAGCCGAACATCTGAAGACAGTCTTTATTTAGCTTTTGATTCTTCGACGTTGAAATTCGTGCCGGAAAGTATCCAAGAAACGGCGATTGTTTTCGAAGGAATGGATTCTATACAGGCGGTAATTGAAAAAAGAAAACCGAAATCTCTGGTTATTATGGATTGTCCAGATGATTTAGCAGAGCTGAAAGAAGTCTTTCGGTCTTATTCATTCAATCGTGTTTATCTGATGGGGATTTCACCTGATGAGGCTTATTTGAATGGGGTAGGCACAAGAGAACAGTACGCAAAATTGTTTAAATTGATCCATTCTCAAGAACGAATAGATATACGTCATAAAATAAAAGCAGTAGCTCAATATTTGCGTATCCCTGAAAAATTATTAATTTTTATGATACAGGTGTTTTTTGAATTGAAATTTGTTACAATAGAGAACGGTGTTTTACAAAAAGTCGCCAGCCCAGAAAGTCATCCTTTGACTGAGAGCAAATTATACCAGCGGCGGCTAAATAAAATCAAAGTTGAGGAATTTTTGCTTTTGAGCGATATTCCTACCATAAAGAAATGGTTAACAACCTAGGAGGAAACAAAGAGTGGATTTAAAAGATTATATTGCCAGTATTCCCGACTATCCGTCAAAAGGAATTGTATTCCGAGATATTTCCCCGCTGATGGCAGATGGTGACGCTTATCGGGAAGCTACGAAGCAAATCGTAAATTATGCAAAAGAAAAACGAATTGATATGGTAGTTGGACCAGAAGCACGTGGGTTCATCGTAGGATGTCCTGTTGCTTATGAGTTAGGAGTCGGTTTTGCACCAGTCCGCAAAAAAGGAAAATTACCTCGAGAAACCATCGAAGTGACTTATGGATTAGAATATGGAACAGATACATTGACATTGCATAAGGATGCCATTAAACCAGGTCAGCGTGTGCTGATTTGTGACGATCTGCTGGCTACTGGTGGAACGATCAAAGCGACAATCGAACTGATCGAACAATTAGGTGGTGTAGTCGTAGGCTGCGCATTTTTAATCGAATTGATGGATCTCCATGGACGCGACAAAATCAAAGGATACGACATTATTACATTAATGGAATATTAAGCAGAAAAAGCGATTTATGATTTATAATTTATAAAGAAGTGATTTTGAAGCGACCCTCAAAAGTCAGATAGGCACTCTGACGCTTGAGGGTCGCTATTTTTTATAAATGGAACCAGTCAAAGTCCGGTAAAGGTTCGAAAAAAAGGATGTGACCGATTTTTGTCACACCCTCGTAAAAGTTTAACTTTTTGTCTTTTAAACAATTAGCAGTCAATCCTCATTATGATTGCCTGGATCTGTAGTAGGGTTCATGATAGAAATGATCTTCATGAATTCTGCGCCGCTCAGATTGACGGTACTTCTTTTCATCCCACAACATGAACCACAAAGTAAATAACGGAACAAACACAAGTAAAGCTGGACGTATGCCGAAATTACCAATAATAATACCTAAAAACAAAACAGTTAATACTAAGCCAAGACGTCTCATTGATTTCATGAATTCTCACCTCGTTAATTTATGCGAACAATTGTTCGTATATTTAGTATACGAATATTTGTTCGGTTTGTAAAGAGGGAAGTGATAAAAATTTGAAAGAAGAAGAACTTGGGCGAAAAAAGAGTTTGAGACAATGGTCTCAAACTCGGTTTTAAACAATTTTCTTTTTTAGTACTAATTAATAGATATGGCTACGATAGAGTCCTACTACTCGTCCTAATATAGATACTTGATCTAAAATGATTGGTTCGAGTAAGTCGTTTTCAGGTTGAAGACGGAAGTAGTTTTTTTCTTTATAGAATCGTTTGCAAGTCGCTTCATCCTCTGCAGTCATTGCAATGACGATATCACCGTTTTGTGCAGTTTCCTGCTTCCGAACGATCACGTTGTCGCCATCCAAAATTCCAGCATTGATCATACTATCTCCACGAATCGTCAGCATAAAGAGACTGCCTTCTTCAGAAGAAAGATTAGGAGGGATCGGAAAGAAGTCCGAAGCATCCTCTACTGCTAAAATTGGTTCTCCAGCTGTTACTACGCCAAGTACTGGAATAGTTGTTGGACGAATCCCAATCTTTTCTAAACCTTGTTTTGTCAACTCGATTGCACGAGGTTTCGTCGGATCTCTTTGGATAAACCCTTTTTTTTCAAGCCGTGCAAGATGACCGTGAACAGTAGAAGTAGAAGAAAGCTGAACAGCTTCCCCGATTTCACGGACAGTTGGCGGGTATCCTTTTTGGGTTACTTGTTCATGGATATAACGTAAGACTTCAATTTGTCTTGATTCAGTTTGTCGGGCCACAAGGTACACCTTCTTTCACTTGATAAATAAATAGTACCATATAAAAAGCGCTAAATCAAACGAATGTTCGTGTTTTATTTAGTTTATCTAGTTGTTTTTTTTTCAGTTTTTATATAATATGAAGGAGAGTAAAAGGAGGGCTGAGCATGCTGTCACCTGAAAAAATAGAGCGGATCAATGAACTTGCACGTAAAAAGAAGGAAAATGGTCTCTCGAAAGCCGAAGAACAAGAACAAATCAACTTACGCAAAGAGTATTTGGAAGCTTTTCGTTCCGGTATGCGTCATCATATCGAAGGAATGAAAATCGTCGATCCTGAGGGCAATGACGTGACCCCGGAAAAATTAAAAGAAATCCAAAAGAAAAAAGGCTTACACAACCGAAATGACAACTTTTAGTAAAAAATACTGAAAATGATTGCTTTTTCGTGTGACATCTTATAGAATGAAAGTGTAAGAAATAAAGGTAAAAAAAACCTAAATTAATAGGAGGGGTTATTTTGTTTGACAAAATTGACCAACTTGGCGTTAACACAATTCGTACATTAAGTATTGAAGCAGTCCAAAAAGCAAACTCAGGACATCCTGGATTGCCGATGGGCGCAGCACCTATGGCATATGCGTTATGGACAAAACACCTGAAAGTAAATCCAACGACATCCAAAAATTGGGCTGATCGCGACCGTTTCATTCTTTCAGCAGGACATGGGTCAGCAATGTTATATAGTTTACTTCATTTAGCTGGCTATCAAGTGACAATTGATGATTTGAAACAATTCCGTCAATGGGATTCTAAGACACCGGGACATCCTGAAGTCCATCATACAGATGGTGTAGAAGCTACTACAGGCCCATTAGGCCAAGGGATTGCAATGGCTGTTGGTATGGCGATGGCAGAAGCACACCTTGCAGCAACTTATAACAAAGAAAACTTCAACGTAATGGATCACTATACGTATGCAATCTGTGGGGATGGAGACTTGATGGAAGGAGTCTCTCAAGAAGCAAGTTCGATGGCAGGTCATATGAAGTTAGGTAAATTAATCGTTTTATATGATTCAAACGATATTTCATTAGATGGTCCAACTTCAAAAGCGTTCACAGAAAATGTTGGTGCTCGTTATGAAGCATATGGCTGGCAACATATCTTAGTGAAAGACGGAAATGATCTAGAAGCAATCTCTAAAGCGATTGAAGAAGCAAAAGCTGAAACAGATAAACCAACGTTGATCGAAGTAAAAACAGTCATCGGCTACGGTGCTCCTAAAGAAGGAACATCTGCTGTTCATGGTGCTCCTCTTGGCGAAGATGGTATCAAGATGGCTAAAGAAGTTTACGGATGGGATTATCCAGACTTCACTGTTCCCGAAGAAGTAGCTGCCCGCTTCCATCAAACAATGATAGAAGAAGGACAAAAAGCTGAAGATGCGTGGAATGAAATGTTTGCCAATTATAAAAAAGCTTATCCTGAATTAGCACAACAATTTGAAGATGCCTTTGATGGAAAACTGCCAGAAAACTGGGATGCAGAATTGCCGACTTATGAAGTAGGAAGCAGTCAAGCAAGCCGTGTTTCAAGTAAAGAAGTCATCCAAGAATTATCGAAAGCTATACCAAGTTTCTGGGGCGGTTCAGCAGATTTATCAGGTTCCAATAATACAATGGTAGCTGCTGATAAAGATTTTACTCCTGAACATTATGAAGGACGTAACATCTGGTTTGGCGTTCGCGAATTTGCGATGGCTTCGGCTATGAATGGTATCCAACTTCATGGCGGAACTCGTATCTATGGCGGAACATTCTTTGTCTTTGTCGATTACCTAAGACCAGCTGTTCGTTTAGCAGCGATTCAACATACGCCTGTTGTTTACGTTTTGACACATGACTCCGTTGCTGTCGGAGAAGACGGACCAACACACGAACCGATTGAACAATTAGCTTCTGTTCGTTGCATGCCTGGTGTCCAAGTGATTCGTCCAGCAGACGGAAATGAAACACGTGCTGCTTGGAAAGTGGCGATGGAGACTACTGATGCGCCTACTATCCTTGTATTGAGCCGTCAAAACCTTCCTGTATTGCCTTCTACAAAAGAAGTAGCAGATGAAATGGTCAAAAAAGGCGCGTACGTTCTTTCTCCAGCTAAAGGAGAAACACCAGAAGGTATTTTGATTGCAACTGGTTCTGAAGTTGATTTAGCCGTGAAAGCTCAAAAAGAATTGGCAGAAAACGGGAAAGATGTTTCTGTTGTTTCTATGCCAAGCTTCGACCTGTTTGAAAAACAATCTTCTGAATACAAAGAAAGCGTACTTCCTAAAGCAGTGAAGAAACGCGTGGCGATCGAAGCTGCTGCATCATTCGGATGGGAACGCTATGTGGGGACAGAAGGAACAACGATTACCATCGATCATTTCGGTGCATCTGCTCCTGGTTCTAAAATTTTAGAAGAGTTTGGATTTACAGTAGAAAATGTTGTGAATACGTACAATCAATTATCATAGACACCAATCATTGTTTGAATGATAAAGACAGCTGTCTGCAAGTTGGAGGCAGCTGTTTTTTATGTGGTGGAAAGAATGAGTCAATGTTACTTTTCGTTTTCTGTTATATTACATTTAAATGACAAAACAAAGAATTCTTCGGATTAGTTTGTGTTTCTTGAAAATTAAAAGTATAATTTAATTAATTAAGTTTGTTTTAAGAAGAGAACTTTTTATTAAGTTTTTTTATTTTGAGGAGGAATTTGAATGCAAGAGCTGAAGACCCGCAGTGCCCGACACCATAGACCTAAAAGAAACATGGTGATCAATAAAAAAGCGATTGCTCCTTTAATTGGAACGAGTCTTTTAGTTGGGCCGATGATGGTTACAGCGGTACCGCAAAGTGTTCATGCAGATGAACAAGGATCTCAAACAGTCGCTGATCCTCAAGCGTTTATCGATCAAATCGGCTGGTCTGCATCAGAAGTTGCTGCAAGTAATGACTTGTATGCTTCAGTCATGATCGCTCAAGCGTTGTTGGAAAGTGCATATGGTACTTCCGGATTAGCTAGTGCGCCCAATTATAATTTGTTCGGTGTAAAAGGAAGCTATAACGGACAGGTCGTTTATATGGCAACCAAAGAATATGTAAACGGACAATGGGTAACGATGAATGAACCATTCCGAAAATATTCTTCTTATTGGGAATCCTTCCAAGACCATGCAAATGTTCTTCGTTCAACCAGTTTTTCAACAGGCGATTATCATTATGCTGGTGTATGGAAAAGCAATACAACAAGTTTTTATGATGCAACAGCGTACTTGACAGGTCGTTATGCTACCGATCCAGATTATGGGACCAAATTGAACTCATTGATTAATACTTATAATTTAACCCGTTTTGATACACCATCAACTGGTTCGGCGACCACAACTACCACAAGTACAACAACTACTACGACGACTTCAACGTCATCATCATCTTCGACAACAGGCGCGGATACAAATAGTAGTCAAACATATACAGTTGTATCAGGAGATACGCTATGGGATATTGCACAAAAATTTGGCATGTCTGTTGATGATCTAATGGCGAAAAACGGTATGTCCATGTCCAGTTATTCTTTATTAGTCGGACAAGAACTAAACGTTTGATTTAGATAAAAAGGCAAAGAAACTACCATATCTGGTATATCTTTGCCTTTTTTTGCTAGTCAAAGACGAATCACTCGCCAGAAATGAACAGATTGTATTATGATAAGTAGGAAAGAGCAAAGACAAGGGGGAATTGAAGATGACAGCTATCTATAACTCAGTCACCGAATTGATTGGTAAAACGCCAATCGTCAAATTAAATAAAGTCGTACCAGAAGATTCAGCAGATGTATTTGTGAAACTTGAGTTTTTTAATCCAGGAGGAAGTGTAAAGGACCGGATTGCTCTAAGTATGATAGAAAAAGCGGAACATGATGGATTACTGAAACCAGGAGATACCATCATTGAACCTACTTCCGGAAATACAGGAATCGGATTGTCGATGGTAGGAGTCGCGAAAGGATATAAAGTCATTATCGTGATGCCTGAGACGATGAGTATCGAAAGACGTTTATTGATGAAAGGATACGGCGCAGAGTTGATTCTGACGCCTGGTGTGGATGGTATTTCTGGATCCATTAGAGAAGCAGAACGTTTGGCAAAAGAAAATGGCTACTTTTTACCATTACAATTTGAAAATGAAGCAAATCCTCTTGTACATGAAAAAACGACTGGTCCAGAGATTCATCAAGCCTTTGGAGTAAATGGATTGGACGCTTTTGTCGCAGGTATCGGGACAGGCGGGACAATCACTGGCGTTGGCCGAGAATTAAAACGTGTGTATCCAAAGATCGAATTAGTTGGGGTAGAACCGGCAGAATCTGCCATTTTAGAAGGAAAAGAAGCAGGTCCTCACAAAATCCAAGGGATCGGTACAGGATTTGTTCCTAAAACACTGGATACCTCTGTATATGATAAAGTCCTTTCCGTGACTGGAGACGAAGCGATGGAAACAGCTAGAGAAGTCGGACGAAAAGAAGGAATTTTAGTTGGTATCTCATCTGGCGCTGCAATTGCTGCTGCATTAAAAGTCGCAAAAGAACTAGGGAAAGGCAAAAAGGTATTAGCAGTCGTTCCCGACAATGGTGAACGTTATTTATCTACAGCCCTTTACCAAGAAATGTAAGTAAACTTGTTTCTCTATAAATAGGTTTATGTGGAAGGCTTTTACAGATGAAAAGAAAACACAAAAATCTATGATAAGAAAAGAGTTAGTTGAATAGAGACGTAGAATGGTGAACATGACTGTTTTACGTCTTTTTTTCATTAAAATACAATAAAATTGAATTTTCTTTTCATGTTAAGTGGATTTTAAAATGTAAAAATAGTATGATAAGACGAGAATAACAACGTGGGGTGTTTACATGGAAAATAAGTTAGTCGAAGAGGTTATCGAAAAGTTAAAAAAAGAGAACATTCGAATCACACCTCAACGGTACGCGGTTTTAGAATATTTGATTGAACATCATTCCCATCCAACAGCTGATGAGATTTATAAAGCACTTGAACATCGTTTCCCAAACATGAGTGTTGCGACCGTTTACAACAATCTTCGTCTGTTTACTTCGATTGGATTTGTTCAAGAAATGAAGTACGGCGATGCTTCTAGCCGTTTTGATTTCAGCTCAAAGCGTCACTATCATGTGATTTGCGAAAACTGCGGTAAGATCGTTGATTTTCATTACCCAGGGTTAGAAGATATAGAAATGGCTGCGAGTAGGCTGACTGATTTTGAGATTAACGAACATCGGTTGGAATTGTATGGACTTTGTCCAGACTGTAAAGAATCAGCGAAAAAGGCACAAATGTAAAAACAGTTTCTACAAGTGTTACACCTAAAAAAGCTGGCTGCGTAAAAAAACGCTAGCTTTTTTTATTTTTTTGTCTTTTGTTCACAAACACAAACGTTAAAGTGAATGTTATCACAATTAGAACCTTGCTAACAATGAATTTCTATGATTGTAAATGAGTAAAACTACAAATAAACCTTTGTGAATTCACAAGCATTAAACTGTTGTATCCGTTTTATTTCTGTTATAGTAATTTTGTCGAAGGACAAAATGTTAATCGGAGGGACCATAAATGAAAGTAGTAGTAATTGGCTGTACTCATGCAGGTACTGCAGCTGTAAAAAGTATTTTAAAAAATCATCCAGAAGCAGAAGTGACAGTATATGAAAGAAATGACAATATTTCTTTCTTATCTTGCGGTATTGCACTTTATGTCGGCGGAGTAGTAAAAGACCCAGCAGGCTTGTTCTACTCAAACCCTGAAGAATTATCTTCATTAGGAGCAACAGTTAAAATGGAACACGATGTAACAGACGTCGATACAGAAAACAAAACAGTGACGGCAAAAGATCTGAAAACAGGAGAAACAGAAACGGTTTCTTATGATAAATTAGTAATGACAACTGGTTCATGGCCTATCATCCCACCGATTAGTGGAATTGATGCAAAAAATGTACTCCTATGCAAAAACTACAACCAAGCAAATGAAATCATTGCACAAGCGAAAGAAGCAAAACGTGTAGTAATCGTTGGTGGTGGGTATATCGGTATTGAATTAGTCGAAGCTTTTGTCGAATCTGGAAAACAAGTAACATTGATTGATGGGTTAGATCGCATCTTGAACAAATATCTAGATAAACCATTCACGGATATCTTAGAAAAAGAATTGACAGACCGCGGTGTCACTCTTGCATTAGGTGAAAATGTTACTGAATTCATCACAGATGAAGAAGGAAAAGTGAAACAAGTAGCTACACCAACAGATACATTTGATACAGATATGGTCATTTTATGTGTGGGCTTCCGTCCAAATACAAAACTGATCGAAGGAAAAGTAGAGACACTGCCAAACGGGGCAATCAAAGTAAATGAATACATGCAAACAAGTGATCCAGACATTTTTGCTGCTGGAGATTCAGCAGTAGTCAACTACAATCCAAGTGGCACACAAAACTATATTCCTCTGGCAACAAATGCCGTGCGCCAAGGATTGCTTGTAGGAAATAACTTGACAGAGCATAAAATGGCATATCGTGGGACTCAAGGAACTTCAGGACTTTATCTATTTGGCTGGACGATTGGCTCGACAGGAGTGACCAAAGAAAGCGCAACATTGAACGATCTAGAAGTCCAAGCAACGGTATTTGAAGACAATTATCGTCCAGAGTTCATGCCGACTACTGAAAAAGTAATGATGGAGTTAGTTTATGAAAAAGGCACAAATCGTATCGTTGGTGCTCAGTTCATGTCTAAATACGACATTACGCAATCAGCAAATACTATGTCTTTAGCTGTTCAAAATAAAATGACTGTAGAAGATCTTGCTCTTTCAGACTTCTTCTTCCAACCACATTTTGACCGTCCTTGGAATTACTTGAACCTACTTGCACAAGCAGCGCTAGGCGAAATCGAAACAGCACAATAAAGAAAGACAGACGAGAGCGGTTATGAAAAAGCTGTTTAGCTTTGATTGATTACCGTTTATTTTGGAAAAAGGGTTGTGACGCGTTTTTTGTCACGACCCTCTGTCTTTTTGTGAAAAGTGCAATTAGTTGTCTTTCTTCGCATTTTTTGTCACAATAAGCAACAAAGATAAAGCTGTTACATAAAAGAACAAGCAGTTTTACTTGAACTTGAAAAGAAAGGTGAGAAAGAAGATGAATAAAGAATATTTTGTCCAACAAGATGCATTTTTAGAAGATTATAAAAATGTTGCGAAGGAGTCGACGATCAATATAGATAAGTTGGCGGAGCAAGTGCTCTCTCAATTGAATGAAACACAAGAGGAATATTATACGATGCCAGCAGAAGATGCGAAAGATAATGCTTCTCATCGTTTTCCTTTCAGTCGACGCATCTACTCAGATGAAAATGACGGCACATTGAATACGGAGTACACATATGAAGGACAGCCGTATGAACTAGAAACAGAAGATGATGTTTAAACACCGTTTATTCGGAAAAAAGGGTTGTGACATTTTTGTCAACACCCTTTTTTCTTGATTTCATTCTCATTTTTACTATAAAATCCTTTTAGCTTTGTTGTTTAGGAAACAAAAAAATAATATAATGAAAGAAAAAGAAGGTGTAGAAATGGATAAAAGACAGCTGCTAATAGAAGAATATCTGGATTTAGCTAATGAGATGATTCATCGTAATAAACCAGAAATGGAAAAAGAATTTGTAGGATTTACGCTAAATGAACTAGAAGTGATTGAACATATCGGGAAAGTCCCTGATTCTAATGTGACAAAATTAGCGAATGCTAGTTATATGACTAGAGGAGCCATCAGTAAGCTAACAAAAAAACTGATAGCCAGAGGGATCATAAACACTTATCAAAGCGAAGAGAATAAAAAAGAAATCTATTTTCAATTGACGCCAATCGGACAAAAAATAAGGAATAGACATGAGCAGCTCCATCAAAAATGGGTACAGCGAGATGCTGCTGTATTTGAAAATATGTCAAAAGAAGAATTTGACACAGTATTTCGTTTTATCGGTCGATACAGAGAATTTATACGAAGAAGCAAATGAAACTAATGTTTTATATTGTAATAATAATAGGCAAAGATCATAAGTAAAAACCCGAATATCGTCGGAAGAAATGGTGCTGCAGCATAAAGTTGCCCTGCGATTAGCGGGCCGATGACGCGCGATAGAGATTGTATACTTTGGGTACCGCCCATTACAAGACCTTGCTGGTTATCTGAGACAGAATTGGATAGTTGTCCATTGAATACAGGAGTAAAAATAGAATCGCCGAAACCATAACAGATAATCCCAAATAAAAACAAAATCGGCAGTAGAAGAATTCCAGATAATGTGATGAATAGATAGGCGAGGATTTCACTGAACATCCCTATTCTTGTGATCTGCTGTTCTGAAAATTTTTTGAGCAATCGAGTCATAATGAACAATTGCGAGACAATATCCAAGATTCCAATCAAAGAGAAGCTTAAACCAACCAACCCAGCCTTCCACTGAAAGGCGTCAATCGAAAATTGAGAAAAGATAGATTGAAGAGAGCCAGCTGCTAACCAAACAGCAAAACCTGCTGTCAATAAAGGAATAACGGATGAAATCTTGAATAATTGTTGTAATTGGTGAAAAGGTCTTACATGGGAGAAACTTAAATCTACTGAACGTTTTTTTATTGGAAGGCTTTCTTGCAAAAATGTGTAGCCATAAACGGCATTTAAGAAAGTAAAGAGAGCGCCGATAAATATAGGAACAGAATTCCCCAACTCAGCTAATAGCCCCCCTATAATAGGACCAAGCGTTGTTCCTATACCGACTAAAGCACCCATCCATCCAAAAACTTTGGTTCTTTCATTAGGTTCCGTAATGTCGGCAAAGTAAGCATATAAGGTGGAGATTTCTCCTGCCGTCAATCCTTCAATGATACGACCAAGGAACAACATCCATATCGAATTTCCTAAACCAAAAATCAAATATCCAATACTTGATCCTAATAAACTGATAATAAGGATCGGACGACGCCCGAAATGATCACTTAAGCTACCGAGAATGGGGGCAGATAAGAAGGCAGCTAGAGCATAAATAGACATGAGCAAAGTGATATAGAAAGCTTGCTGATGTACGGAGTGGGAATAAGGCAGCGCTAAAAACGGAAGTACAGGACTGACGATAGTAAATCCTAATCCAGTGAATAAGACAGAGACGTATCCAAAAACTTTAGAATGTTTATTTGTGAAACTGTACATTAAAAAACTCCTTTATGGAATAATGTTAACTTGGAAACAAAAATAGTGTATAGCAATTTTGTTTCCTTGTCAACATTCTAAGGAACAGCAAAATCTACTTAATTTATTTATTCCGAAAAGTGAAGATGCGCATCAAAAACATGAACAAACAAAAATCAAGTAGACGACACTGTAAATCTGACCGATCAGTGAAGTAAATAGAAAAGAAACCTGTTCTTGCTTCCCATGTTTTTTTTACGTATACTGTGATTGAGCGGAGGAGAAATCATGTTGAATTTAGAAAATTACTTAAGCGCTGGACAAACAGTCATATCTAATCTTTTACTTAAAAATTATCATAGGATCGGTCTACAATCTGAAGAATTTTTATTTGTTCTACAGTTGCACATGGCACAGCTTGAAGGAGATACTTTCCCTGATTTGCAGATGATTGCTATGGATATGGGAATCAAACAAGATCAGATTTTTAAAATACTGGATCGTCTCGTAACAAATGGATTTATCAAGATAGAAACGACGATTGTCAACGGTAAAAAAGCAGATCGATATAATCTTTACCCCATCTATGATCAATTAGGTGAGTATTTAAAAACACAAGAAAAAAAATACGAAGAAAAAACACAAGAAAAAGAAATCCAGTCAGTGTATCAATTATTTGAACAAGAATTTGGACGCCCGCTTTCTTCGATCGAGTTCCAGCGGATTGGACAATGGCTAGAAGAAGACCATTATCAGCCGGAAATTTTGAAGCTAGCACTGCGGGAAGCCGTATTGAATCAGGCTTATAGTTTTAATTACGTTGACCGTATTTTGCTATCGTGGGAAAGAAAAAATCTACGTACAAAACAGCAAGTAGAAGAAGACCAAAAACGAAGAAAACAGCAACTTCTTCAAAAAGAAGTAGAGCAGCCAACTCAACAAGAAGAATTGCCAAAAGTTTCGCTTAAAAATTGGTTGGAGGAGTAGCAGAATATGTTAAGCAAACAAAAGACAATGGAAGCTCTAGAAACGATGTATGAAATGTTCCCAGAAGCACACGGAGAACTGAAACACAATAATCCATTTGAGTTATTGATTGCAGTGATCTTAAGTGCCCAAGCGACAGATGTATCAGTAAATAAAGCAACGCCAGATTTGTTTGCCTCCTTCCCAACACCTGATGCATTAGCAGATGCTTCAATCGATGAAATCATCCTCAAAATAAAAACGATTGGTTTGTATCGTAACAAAGCAAAAAATATCAAAGCGTGTGCGCAGCAGCTGATTGAACGTTTCGACGGACAAGTACCAACGACAAGAGAAGAATTGATGTCACTTCCTGGCGTGGGTAGAAAAACGGCAAATGTCGTATTAGGAGATGCATTCGGGATACCAGCAATCGCAGTAGACACCCATGTTGAGCGTGTTTCAAAACGACTGAGGATCTGCAAACTAGATGCCTCGGTCATGGAAGTAGAAGAAACACTGATGCGGAAAGTGCCGCAAGAATTATGGGTAAAGACACATCATACACTGATTTTTTTCGGTAGATATCATTGTACAGCAAGAAATCCTAAGTGTGAGGTGTGTCCTTTGCTATCAATATGTCAAGATGGGAAAAATCGGATGCGCCTAAAAGAAAAGACGCTAAAAAAGAAACCACGCCTGTAGACGTGGTTTCTTTTTTCTATCTGTTTCCAGAAGCTGAGGTGCTACTGGATGGTGTATGGTCATTTGCAGCATCCGCTCCGCTAGTTACTGGCTCACTAGAAGAAGCAGGAGGAGCAGATGAAGACGGCGTCGAGCTTTCTTCAGATGAAGAAGAAGGAACCGTCGTTGATGACGCTGGCTCACTTGTCTCTGCTGTCGTGCTTTCTGTTGACGACTCAGCGGTTGATTCACTTTGACTAGTAGTGCTAGTTTGAGTCGTCGTCTCTGTTGTTGAACTTCCAGGAGTCTGGACATAGCTGGAAGAAGGAATAGTTGTTGATGGCGCAACTGTGCTTGATTTCACTGTATATTGATCCTTATAGTACAGTTCACCGCCCACACGAATCAAGCCACTTGGCATCTCCCAGTCTGTATTTGTCACGTTAGCTGAAACATACTGCATAAGCTCGCGATAAACATCAGAGGCCACGTGTGACGATTCTGAAGTGACAGGTGTCATTTTCTTGTTGTAACCTGTCCACACGGAAATCGAATAATTTGGTGTATAGCCCGCAAATAGGATATCTGGATATACACCAGAAGAAATACCAAGTTTCGCATACTCGTCATCTGTATAATTTGATGTTCCGGTCTTACCGGCTTGATATAACCCAGCGATTTGCGCATTCGTACCAGTACCTTCAGTGATTGTATCTTTTAAAATATCTGTGATCATATAAGCTGTTTCTGGAGACATGGCTGTTTTTCCATCTGGTTCATAAGTTTCTTCTGTACCGTCTTGGAAGACGATTTTATTAACATATTGAGGTTTGTAATAGGTTCCTCCATTGGCGAAAGCCGCATAGGCTGCTGCCATTTTTAAGGAAGAAGCTCCGTATTTTGTCCCATCTTGTTCTTCCGTATTACTAGAGATCGCATTCGATTGATGGATCGTACTGTATTCGATCCCAAGATTTTTTAAGAAAGAAGCCACTTTATCTGAACCAACTTCATTGAATAATTTGACTGCTGGAACATTACGGGATAAGTAAAGTGCTTGGCGTAAAGTAATGGTGCCCATATATTGATTATCCCAGTTTCCTACAGGTGTAGAAGTACCTTCATAGTTATACGGTGCGTCAGTAATAGTTTTTCCAGTAGAATATTTCAAATATTCAAAAGCTGGTCCGTAATCTGTTACAGGTTTCATCGTAGAACCAAAATCACGGGAAGTATTCACTGCTAAGTTGTTGCCTAAAGTCACGTCTTCTGCGATGTGACGCCCGCCAATCTGGGCTTTGACTTTCCCAGTATTTGTGTCGATAAGCGTGGAGGCAACTTGCATCTCGTCGTCTGGATAAGAGACATACTGATCCGTATTGACGATATCATATAGTTTCTTTTGAGCATCCAGATCCAAATTCGTATAGATCTCTAAACCGTCTGTGTAGACATTCTTATCTGTTTTTTCTTGTACTTCATTGATGACTTCTTTGACATAATTATCGACGATCTTAGTGTTGTCATCAGATTGAGTCAGCTCTTGCAAACCATCCGTTACCGGTACATTAACAGCTTGATCATATTCTGTTTGAGAGATTTTTTCGTTTTGAAGCATCGTATACAAAACAGTATCTCGTCTTTTCTTCGCCTGATCGGGATAAACATAAGGATCATAGGCAGAAGGGGCTTGTGGCATTCCAGCAAGCAATGCTGTTTGTGGTAAAGAAAGTTCTGATAGTTTCTTACCAAAGTACATCTCAGAAGCTGTCTCCATCCCGTACAAACCATTTGACATGTACACTTTATTTACGTAGTAGGTCAAAATTTCTTGTTTCGATTTTTTCTGTTCCAATCTTACAGCCATCCACGCTTCTTGAGCCTTACGTTTCAGAGTCTGATCCTCGGCGCTGGTGGAGAAGAAGGACAGTTTGATCAATTGTTGTGTCAAAGTACTTCCGCCTTGTAGACCGCCAGAGGTGAAATTAGAAAGGGCAGAACCGATGATCCGAATAGGGTCAACCCCGATATGTTTATAAAAACGGCGATCTTCTACTGACACGATCGCATCTTCCAATGTTTTCGGTAATTCATTTGCAGAAATCTTTTCTCGCTTTTCCGCACCTAGATCTTCGAATAATTCACCATCTTGTGTATATAATTTGGAAGATACGGTAGCGTCTAATTTTTTATCTGTCAATTCGGGTGCATCTTTTGCGTAATACCAGAACAGTCCTACACCTGCTAAAAAGAGGATACAGAAAAACGAGAGGATGCCTAAAAGGATCTTGATAAACAATCCTTTTTTATGTGGTCCAGAAGACTTCCCAGAACCTTTGCCAGAATTCTTCTTCACACTCTTTTTAGGAGTAGGCTGTTTCTGTCGTCTAGAGCTTCTAGTTTGTTCATTTGCCATTCTTGCTTTCTCCTTCAATAGATAATGTTGATAAATAGAAGTCAACCGCGTCCAAATAAGGAATCCGCGGAGAAATACCAGTTTTGATCTCTATTCCTAGTTCTTCGATCAAAGATAAAGGCAGTGATTTGCGTCCTTTTTCCTTTTGGGCATCCCAGTAAGCAATCAAATGAACACTATTCAAATAAAAACAGCGTTTCAAAGTCGAAAACCATAATAAGACAAAGCAGACTCCTTTTTGTTCGAGGCATGCTTTCATGTGTTCGATTTGATGGGCATGGAAGTTTTTAAAGGGAAACGATGTTTTGTTCTTGGTTTCTTTTGCTTCAAAGTCCAAGTAAAAGCCTCGATAGACGCCATTATAGTCTGTGGTTGAGGCTTGGGTAAAGTAGGCTTCTTTGATCACAGCAGCGCTTCTCTTAGGATAGTCTACTTTCACGATTTGGATAGGGGTAGGCTTTTTATGGATAACTGCCAACCCGCGGGAAAGATAATACTCATTACTTTCATTGATTGCTTCTTCAAAGCGCATCCCCCGATTGCCGAATTCGGTGATTTGTTTTCTTTTTTCTTGAATTTTTTCGACGGGAGAGGCATTCTTATAATAAGGTTGGCCGTTTGGATAGCGCAATACCATCTTTAATCACACTCCTAGGCCACATTATAGCAAAAAAGCAGATAGAAAGAAAAGGAATCTGAGATGGATAAGTCAAAAGTAATCTATGTGTCTGGGTATCGAAGTTTCGAACTCGGTGTTTTTAAAGAAAATGACCCTAAAATCCAAGTTGTTAAAAATGTTTTAAAAAGGGAACTCCGTCAGTTAGCAGAAGAAGGGTTGGAATGGGTACTTGTCAGTGGGAATTTGGGCGTTGAACTATGGACCGTGCAAACGGTAGCGGAATTGAAAGAAGAATATCCGGAACTTGCCCTTGGTATTTTGTATCCTTTTGCTGATTTTGGTAATAACTGGAATGAAGGGAACCAAGAGAAAAAACAATTAGCAGAACAATTAGCAGATTATGTCGAAGCTGTTAGCCATCAACCCTACCAATCCCCTAGTCAGCTAAAGAATCATACTCGCTTTATACTTGAACATACAGTAGGCTGTCTGCTGATCTATGATGAAGAATTCCCTGGGAAAACGAAGTATTTTTTTGAAGATGCACAGAATTACCAAGCAGATCATCCCTACGAAATTCGGCTGATCAGTATGGACGATCTTCAAAATTTTAGTGAATAATCGATATTGTGTTTGATTTATCAACTTTTTTCCTATACAATGAAAAAGGTAGAAATGTTATTACGTAAATGAAAACTAGAGGTGTAAATATGGCGAATTTGGTTTATAGTCCTAAAGACATTTTACAACAAGAATTCAAAACAAAAATGCGCGGCTATGATCCCGTTGAAGTTGATGAATTCTTAGACAATATCATCAAAGATTATGAAACTTACAGCAAAGAACTCCTTGCTTTACAAGAAGAAAACGATCGATTGAGTGCAAAAGTAGCTCAATTATCTAAAACTCAAGGAGCAGCTCAAACACGTGTGCAACAAACAGAAGCACCGAAGAGCGCAGCAGTAACCAATTTCGATATCTTAAAACGCTTGTCAAACCTTGAACGTGAAGTATTCGGTAAAAAGCTTGATCAACAAGCAAGTGCAGTCAAACCAGCACAACCTAATCCAAATAACTACACAAATGCAGATACAAGCTTAGATGATAATGAAAAAACACGTCAATTTTAATTTTTGACTAATGAATTTGCGGTTTTCGGGTAATCGCGGTCTGACTTGATCAGGCTGAGGAAAGTCCATGCTCGCACAGGCTGTGATGCCTGTAGTGTTCGTGCTTAGCGAAACCATAAGCTAAGGTACTCTTTGGAGTAACGGCAGGAAAACAAGCTAAGGCTTCGGCTATGCTTAAGTATCCTTGAAAGTGCCACAGTGACGAAGCGGCTGGGGAAACCCATCCGGTGGAACGCGGTAAACCCCTCGAGCGAGCAACCCAAACAATGGTAGGGGCGCTTTTTGTCTGGAAGAAGAACAAGACAAAAAGGCAGTACAACTGCAGATAGATGGTTACCGCTTTGCTTTTTCTCCCTGGAAAAGCAAAGTACAGAACATGGCTTATAGAAAACCGCAAACATCAGGGAATAAGGTCGTGACAAAAGTATTTTGTTCTTATTACAAAACAGACTTTTGTGTCACCGGTTATTCGGAGTTTGAGTAAAAGCGTGGGGTAGGACTGACTGATGTCCCACCCCCCTTTTTTTATAAATAAGGAGATTATGTATGGAAAAAAACAGGAAGTTCAACCTCGTCGCAACTGCGGCAAGCGGTCTCGAAGCGCTGGTTGGTAAAGAATTAAGAGATCTTGGAATTGAATGCCAAGTTGAGAACGGACGTGCACGATTTGAAGGAACAATGGAAACGATCGCTACAGCTAATTTATGGTTACGTACAGCAGATCGAGTAAAAATCGTGGTTGGGGAATTCGATGCGTATACGTTTGATGAATTGTTTGAAAACGTAAAAGCATTGCCTTGGGAAGATTTTCTTCCACTAGATGCAGCTTTCCCTGTAGCTGGAAAATCAATCAAATCGAAACTATATAGTACACCTGATTGCCAGGCAATCACAAAAAAAGCAATCGTTGAACGTCTTCGCACGTATTATCATCGTCCAGCTTCTGTTCCGCTGACGGAAACAGGCGCACATTTCCAATTGGAAGTAGCTTTGCTGAAAGACCATGTGATGGTAACTTTGGATACGACAGGACCAAGTTTATTCAAACGTGGTTATCGCTTAGAAAAAGGTGGTGCACCATTGAAAGAAAACATGGCGGCCGCGCTTGTGATGCTGACAAATTGGCGGAAAGATCGTCCATTTTATGATCCTGTATGTGGTTCAGGTACGCTTTGTATTGAAGCAGCCTTAATAGGTCATAATATCGCACCAGGATTCAATCGCGAGTTTGCTTGCGAATCTTGGGACTGGTTCAGTCAGGAAATCATGGAAAATGTTCGATCAGCTGCAGAAGAAAAAGCAGATTATGATATTGAATTAGATATTACTGGTTCAGATATCAATGGACGGATGATTGAAATTGCCAAAGCCAATGCAGAAGAAATCGGACTAGGCTCTTCGATTGTCTTTAAACAACAAGCAGTGAAAGACTTCAAGACAGATAAAGAATATGGGGTCATCGTTGCTAATCCGCCATACGGAGAACGACTAGGAGAAGAAGAAACCGTTCGAAAATTATATAAAGAAATGGGCGATGTATTCCGTCCATTAAAAACATGGAGTAAATATATCTTGACTAGCGACTTAGCGTTTGAGGAATTTTACGGACAAAAAGCAACCAAAAAAAGAAAATTGTATAATGGTGCTTTGCGTACGGATCTGTTCCAGTATTGGGGAACTCGTCCGCCTAGAAAAAAAGAGAAAGACGAATAATCTGACTAATTGATTCATTCAATTGGATGTTTGGAGGAATAGGGAATGAAAGAAAAAGAGTTTTTACAAGAAGTAAAAGAAATCAATCTTCTACAACAAGCTTTAGGAATCCTCGATTGGGATACACAAACAGGTATGCCAGAAAAAGCTAGTGCATACCGGAGTGAAGTAGATAGCTATCTTTACAGTATTTATTTTTCAAAAAAGATCGGTCCAAAAATTAAAGAAGCCATTCGCTATTTTTCTGAACATCCGGAAGAATTATCGGAAGTCGGAACGTCCGTTTTTGACAAAGTAAAAGAAGAGTATGATTTAGAATATCGCGTACCGGAAGATCTCATGAGAAAATATACAGCTGCTGTTTCTTCCGCTCATGGTCAATGGCAAAAAGCTAGAGAAACACAACAGTTTTCTGATTTTCAAGAAGCATTGGACCAAAATATCGAATTGACAAAACAATTGATACCTTATTGGAAAAAAGAAGAAAAGACAGATTATGATGTTTTGCTGAACCAATATGAACCTGGGATGACTGTTGAAATCCTCGATAAGGTATTTGATCAACTCAAAGAAGGAATTCTTACGATCCGCCGTACGCTCCAAGAAAAAGGGACGGAACCTGAAACAGACTTCTTAAATCGGAGAATGACAAAGGAACAACAGAAGAGATTTGTAGTAAAAGTGATCGAACAACTTGGTTATGATTTTAGTCGTGGTCGTCTAGATGACACTGTCCACCCATTTATGACTGGAATCAATCCAAATGATGCACGGATCACGACACGCTGGAACGAAACAGATTTCAAAATGGCTGTTTTTGGAGTGATCCACGAGGCTGGTCATGGAATGTATGAACAAGACATCGATGATAAATATGCTTATACACCGGTTTATCAAGGCACATCAATGGGTATTCATGAATCACAATCGTTGTTTAATGAGATCATTGTGGGAAGTAGTCACAGCTTCTGGAAAAAGCAATATCCTTTCTTCCAGGAATGTGCAGAAGGAACATTCGATGATATTCCTTTTGACAAGTTTTATCGTTCATTGAAACATACACAATCAAGTTTGGTTCGTATCGAGGCAGACAGTTTGACTTACCCTCTCCATATCATCATTCGTTATGAAATCGAAAAAATGATTTTCAATGAAGGGGTAGATGTTGCTGAATTACCTGAGATATGGAATCAAAAATATGAAGAGTATCTGGGAATACGACCAACAAATGATGTGGAAGGGATCTTACAAGATGTTCATTGGTCAGGTGCAAGCTTTGGTTATTTTCCATCTTATGCATTGGGGTACATGTATGCGGCACAATTACTTCATTCTTTACAGCAAGAAATAGATGTGGAAAATGTTCTAGCGTCAGATGATTACTCTCCAATCAAAAATTGGATGTCAGAGCATATCCATCAATATGGTGCATCTAGAAAGCCAAATCAATTGATTATGGATGCAACGCATGAACCACTTAATCCACAATATCTGATCGATTACATGAGAGAGCTATATTTCAATGTATATCAGGTAAAATAAAACCTATTTATAAAGATAGCTGGAATTCATCTAATCGATTAGATGCTTTCAGCTATTTACTTAAGAAAGAAGTGGACTGGATGGATAAATTACAAGTAATCGCTGATTATAGCATGGAACAATTAGCACATGATCAAACGGGACATGGAAGCGACCATACCAAAAGAGTCGTCAAGCTAGCAGAGAGAATTTTGGATACGGAACCGCAGGCAGATCGTTTTGTGACGCTTGCAGCAGCTTACCTACATGATACGATTGATGATAAAGTCGTTAAAGATGAGAACAAAGCAAAGCAACAGCTTCGTGTATTTCTTCGCTCTTTGCCAATCACAGAGGAACAGATTTCAATGATTTTTGCCATTATCGAAAATATGTCCTTTTCTAAAAATCTCTCTGAAGCAGTCGAACTATCTTTGGAAGGGAAGATCGTTCAAGATGCTGATCGTATCGAAGCGTTAGGAGCAATCGGCATTTTGCGAACTGCTTATTTCGGTGGAGGACATGGACACCCGATTTTTGATTCTGAACTGTATCCACAAACATTCAAGGACAAAAAAAATTACCGAAAAGGCACGACAGTGATCAATCATTTTTATGAAAAACTGTTCTTGTTGCCTGATAAAATGAACACTGATTACGGATACAAAGAAGCCAAACGTAGAGAAGGCTTTATGCGTGAATTTTTAGATGAATTTTTTCTAGAGTGGTCTATTGACGATCCATCTTTCACACCAAATAATTGGATCAAAAATAACAAAAAATGATGGAGATTGTGACCGAGGAGTTGGTGGGAGAACACCGTTTATTCGGAAGAAGGGATTGTGATAAGATATTTGTCACAGTCCTTTTTTCAAATTCAACATGGATATTTTGTGAAAAAACAATCAGATAATAAGATTAAAAATTGCTGATAAACAAAGATGAAAGCTTTTTGCTTATTTTTTTTATTTTTTATTGGTCTATGCGAGAAATAGATTAAAAATTCAGAATATACTTGATTTTATCTAGCTAGCTTCCATCAATGGTTTTGCTGTGTTTTCTTTCTGTGTAAATCAAAATATCACCATTATTTAAAAGTTAATTCTTCATACTATACAATTTCTTTTAAAGTAAAAAGATGCAGTAAATAAAAAATATGGTTAAATAACTCTCATAATTGATGTAAGCGTTATCAAAAATGTGGCATACTTGCTTCGTAGATGAATGACACGATATATGTTTGGTATGTTCTGCAAGACAGATGAATATGGAGGTGGAGGCCATGTCTTCCAAAGAGTTAACGATGTATTTGGAGAAAGAATTGGAGCAACTGAAAGAAAAGGGATTGTACAACACGATCGATATACTAGAAAGTGAAAACGGTGCTTGTATCATCGTAGACGGAAAAAAGATGATCAATCTGGCATCCAACAATTACCTCGGGTTTGCCAATCGCAAAGAATTGAAAAAAGCATGTATTGAAGCAACTGAAACTTATGGCGTAGGAGCAGGTGCAGTCCGAACGATCAATGGTTCGCTGAAGATCCATCAACAATTAGAAGAAAAAATCGCAGAATTCAAAGGGACAGAAGCTGCAATCGCCTTTCAATCTGGATTCAACTGTAATATGGGCGCTATCTCTGCAGTAATGACAAAAGAAGATGCTATCTTATCGGATGAATTAAACCATGCATCTATCATTGATGGCTGCCGTTTATCCGGAGCAACAATCATCCGAGTTAAACATCAAGATATGGAAGACCTTGAGAATAAAGCGAAGGAAGCCGTAGAAAGTAAGAAATATAAAAAAATCATGTATATCACAGATGGGGTTTTCTCTATGGATGGAGACATTGCACGATTGCCGGAAATCATCCCAATCGCCGAAAAATATGGACTAATCACCTATGTAGATGATGCGCACGGCTCAGGTGTAACTGGAAAAGGTGCAGGAACCGTCAAACATTTTGGATTAAGCGACAAAATTGATATGCAAATGGGTACGTTATCGAAAGCTGTAGGTGTTGTTGGGGGCTATGTAGCTGGTTCAAAAACATTGATTGACTGGTTGAAAGCCAGAAGCCGGCCATTTTTATTTTCTACCTCGCTAACTCCTGGAGCAGCTGCCTCTGCATTGGCTTCAATCTCTTTGATGCAAGAACATCCGGAACTTGTCGAAAAAGTTTGGGAAAATGCTAATTATTTTAAAGAAGAATTGAAAAAAGTCGGCTATAACATCGGTGTGTCTGAAACACCTATCACTCCAGTTATTTTAGGAGATGAAAAAGTGACTCAGACTTTTTCTAAAAAACTGATCGAACATGGGATTTATGCTAAACCAATCGTTTATCCAACTGTTCCTCTGGGGACAGGCAGGATCAGAAATATGCCGACTGCGGAACATACAAAGGAAATGCTTGATGAAGCAGTAGCGGTTTATCAAAAAATAGGAAAGGAAATGGAAATTATTTAACTAATTTAGTTTTTTCGCATATTTAAAATTAGAGAACATGTTCACGCATATATTGTTAATCATCTGAAGATAGTAGTAAAAAAGATCAGGGAGGATCATCATGAAAAAAGTATTGGTGACAGGATGTTTAGGACAAATTGGTTCAGAGTTGATCACACGGCTACGTCAAGAACTAGGCAGTGAAAATGTCATTGCGACAGATATACGCATGCCTGAAGTCATTGAGAAAAACGATATCTTTGAGATCCTAGATGTAATGGATTACGAAAAAATGCGCAGCATAGCAGAACAATATCAAGTGGACACATTGATTCATTTGGCTGCTCTTTTGTCAGCTGTTGCAGAAGCAAAACCACAATTAGCCTGGGATTTGAACATGACTGGGCTGGTCAATGCATTGGAAGTCGCTAGAGAATTCCAGCTGAAATTTTTTACGCCAAGTTCAATCGGCGCGTTTGGTCCAAATACTCCAAAAGATCATACCCCACAAGATACTCTTCAGCGTCCTACAACCATGTATGGAGTAACGAAGGTAGCTGGAGAACTACTATGTGATTATTATTATGTGAAATATGGCGTAGATACTCGTGGTGTACGTTTCCCTGGATTGATTTCTTATGCAACCTTGCCAGGAGGCGGTACGACAGACTACGCAGTCGATATTTATTATTCAGCAATCAAAGAAGGAAAGTACACTAGTTTCATTGATCAAGGTACATCAATGGATATGATGTATATGCCAGATGCAATCGATGCCATTATAAAGCTCATGAACGCAGACCCTAATCGACTAGTTCATCGAAATGCCTTTAATATATCGGCAATGTCTTTTGAGCCTGAAGAAATTAAAGCATCTATTCAAAAAATCATACCAGATTTTGAAATGGATTACGATGTGGATCTTGTGCGTCAATCGATAGCAGAATCTTGGCCAAACTCACTAGATGTTTCTTGTGCGCAAGAGGAATGGGATTTTTCGCCAAAATACGATTTAGATGCAATGACAAAGGATATGTTGGAAAAACTGAGAGAAAAATTAGCAGAGACGGTATAAAACAAGAACCATAGCCAAAAAGGTTTCTATACTTTTTGGCTATGGTATGGAAGGAGGTAAGTAATGGAAGAATATCAAGCCACGCCAGTAAAGGAAGTAAAAACGGAAAATGAATTGAAGCGTACGATGGGTTTTTTCACTGCTTTATCGACTGTTATGGGTACAGTAATCGGTGCAGGGGTGTTTTTCAAAGCCGCAAGCGTAGCAGAAGTAACAGGTACCGTCAGTTTGCATATGTTTTCCTGGTTTCTAGGTGGTGTGATCTCTGTTTGTGCAGGACTGACAGGAGCTGAATTGGCAGCGGCTATTCCTGAAACAGGCGGGATGATCAAATATATCGAACGGATTTACGGAAATACAGCAGCATTTTTACTTGGCTGGGCTCAAGTCGTGATTTATTTTCCAGCCAATGTAGCAGCCTTGTCGATCATTTTCGGTACACAGTTCGTCAATTTATTCGATCTTTCCCAATCGATGATTGTTCCTGTAGCTGTTACAGCTGCTGTATCGATCATGCTGATCAATTTTTTAGGTTCTAAAGCTGGAGGAGCTTTTCAGTCGATTACGCTTGTCTGCAAACTCATTCCTTTGTTTGTGATCGTTATTTTCGGTTTATTCCGACAAGAAGGAGTAGACTTCCAACTGTTTCCGATCCAAGCAGGAGAAAATCTTTCATTTTTCTCTGCCTTGGGAGCTGGCTTGCTAGCAACGATGTTCGCATACGACGGTTGGATACATGTAGGAAATATTTCGGGAGAATTGAAAAAGCCGGCGAAAGATTTGCCAAAAGCAATTTCTTTAGGAATCATCGGAATCATGATCGTTTATTTATTAGTAAATGCGGTGTTCTTAAGAACCGCATCTATCGACGGAGTCGTAGGAAACAGCAATGCGGCAAGTGATGTTGCAAAAATGATTTTTGGCGGCTTTGGTGGAAGACTGGTCACAATTGGTATCTTGATTTCTGTTTATGGAACTATCAATGGCTATACCCTTACTGGAATGCGTCTCCCTTATGTTATGGCAAAAGAAAACAACCTGCCTTTTAGCAAGCTCTTTGCTAAACTTCATGATAAAACTAAAGTTCCTGTAGCCGCAGGTATCTTAGAGCTAGTCATCGCTATTGGCATGATGATGATTGGTGGTTTTGATACACTAACGGATATGCTGATCTTTGTCATTTGGATTTTTTATACGATGGTCTTTGTTGGTGTCATTCTTCTTCGTAAAAAAGAACCTGATCTGATTCGACCATATAAAGTTCCAATGTATCCGTTTATCCCATTAGTAGCAATCATTGGAGGAACCTTTATTGTATCAAGCACACTTATTACTCAAACTTTTTTAGCTTCGATGGGGATCGCATTGACACTTGCCGGTATCCCGTTTTACCTTTATTTGAAACGTAGATAGCTAAAAATGATTCGAAATACATTAGAAACAAATTTTCTGCTAAACAAACTATTTTATGGGAATGAGGAATACACGGAAGAAATGACAGAAGCACTCATTCATTTAGATTACGTAGATGATGCTCTGTCTACGACGAAATAGCAAAATAACAGGCAGAAATCGGGTTCAACCGATTTCTGCCTGTTATTTTGTTTCGCGTAAGAGAAATATTCGGCGTACACCGCGATAAATATTCAATAAAACCAAGCAACCAGAAATGAAAATGGGAAGCCAAATCAGATAGACAGGGTAGCCAATCATTTTAGACAAAGCATGTGGAGTCATTTTATCCATTTCAAGAAGCGCTTGCTGCCAAGTCTGAAGATTGAAGACTAGCATGAAACCCGAAATAATCAGGAGAATAAATCCTAAATAATGAATGGTAGTTCTTTTTCTTACATAAGCGATCGTAGCATAAAGGAACAGTAAAAAAATAGGTACGCCAAAAACAAAGTACATATTCAGCATCTCGACACCCCCTTTGAGTTTATCTTACTTTACTTTGAAAGAAATGAGAAATAATAGCCTCGTTACTTGCTTGAAACAGCAAAGGACTGCTAAGATAAGGGAGATACAAAGAATCAAGGAGGAGTCATATGGCAAGTTATATCGAACCGATTCGTTTTGCGCTGATTGTTTTTCCATTTTTAGCCTTAGCGATTTCATCTGTTTTTTTTATTTATGAATATCGAAAATATGGAACATTTCTAGTAACAAGGGCAGTTATTTTGTATTCCTTTGTTTTTTATTTATTGTGTGCATACTTTCTGGTGATCTTACCACTTCCGGCAAAGGAGACGGTTGCCCAAATGACAGGGCCAAAGATGGAGCTGCATTTATTTGCTTCATGGCAACATTTCAGAGACAACACGGTATTGGTATTGTCTGAACCTAGTACCTATCTGCCGGCAATGAAGCAGAGTGTATTTTTGGAACCAGCTTTTAATGTTTTATTACTCATACCATTTGGCATTTATTTAAGATATTATTTCCGGCTTTCTTTTATGAAAACGATGATTGCTAGTTTCTGTCTATCACTATTTTTTGAGCTGACACAGTTAAGTGGACTTTATTTTATCTACCCAAGACCATACCGCTTATTTGATGTGAATGATTTAGTGACAAATACATTGGGTGGAATCATTGGTTTTGTCGTTACGCCGTTATTTACATTTATGCTTCCTACGAGAAGACGGATGGATGAACTTTCTTATGAAAAAGGGAAGACTGTCTCGTTGACACGACGTTTAGTCGCTTATTTGATCGACTGGACATTTTTATCTATTGTCAATTTTATCGCAGCGATTTTCTTTAAACTTGCGTTTGATTCAGGGACAGTTACTTCTCATATCTGGTGGCTTTTATTGGAAGTAGGGCTATATTTTATAATCGTACCGTTTATAACCAATGGATGGACACTTGGGAAAAAAATTGTACGCATCCGCTTGGTGGAGCAAGACCGCGAGCGAATTTCTTTGAAAGCATTAATCGTCCGCTACGGGTATCTATATTTTCTTTTTTATGGTTTAAGCTGGTTGGGGCAGTTGCTTCAGCAAATCATGAATTCGACAACGAATACGGTGTTGCAGATGAGTGCAGTATTCATTTCTCTCGGTGTCTTGTTACTGCAAGGTATTTTTATTTTAAATATCTTGCTATCATTTTTGAGAAAAAAACGGATTCTGTTTTATGAAAAAGCTAGTCACACATCTACTGTTAGCACGATTGCTCAAACAAAGGATGATGATTCTCGAAATTAGCTGAGCAAAAATACTTTGTCTATGTTATAATGCCAAAGTCGTGATAATTTAAAGAGAAGAGGTGCACGAATGAATAATTTTGATATATTCCGCTTCAAACCATTTATCAATGAAGCGTTAGCCGCAAAGGGCTTCAAACAGCCCACAGAGGTCCAGGAACGTTTGATTCCTTTAATTAAAAAAGGAAAAAATATCATTGGGCAATCTCAAACTGGTACAGGAAAAACACATACGTTTTTGTTGCCGTTGTTTGAAAAAATCAATGCAGATAAAGAGGAAGTACAAGTTGTTATTACAGCTCCAAGTAGAGAACTGGCTGCACAAATTTATGAAGCAGCTACACAAATCGCTAAATTTTCTACACCGGAGATCCGTGTTTCGAATTTTGTCGGGGGGACAGACAAACAGCGTCAGTTAAACCGTCTGCACCATCAGCAGCCGCAGGTCGTAGTAGGCACGCCTGGTAGAATATTAGATATGATGAATGAACAAGCGCTGAAGATTCACACAGCATTTGCATTTGTTGTTGATGAAGCGGATATGACATTGGATATGGGCTTTTTAAATGAAGTAGACCAAATTGCAAGTCGGTTACCAGAAAAATTGCAGTTCTTAGTCTTTTCTGCCACTATTCCAGAAAAACTGCGTCCATTCTTGCGAAAATATATGGAGAATCCAATCATTGAAGAAATCAAGCCGAAAGCAGTTATTTCTGAAGATATCGAAAATTGGCTGATCTCAACAAAAGGTAAAGATGAGAATCAAATGATTTATCAACTGCTGACGATTGGTCATCCTTATTTAGCAATCGTATTTGCCAATACAAAACAGCATGTGGATGAAATTGCTGATTATTTGAAAAACCAAGGCTTGAAAGTAGCAAAGATTCACGGGGACATCACACCAAGAGAGAGAAAACGAGTGATGCGACAAGTACAGAATCTGGAGTATCAATATGTTGTAGCGACTGATTTAGCTGCTAGAGGAATCGATATCGAAGGTGTTTCTCATGTTATCAATGCAGAAATCCCGGAAGATCTGGACTTCTTTATCCATCGTGTCGGACGTACTGGACGTAATGGTTTAAAAGGAACGGCCATTACGTTGTATTCACCAAACGATGAACAAGCCATTGATGCGATCGAGAAATTAGGCGTCTCGTTTGAACCAAAAGAAATCAAAAATGGTGAAATCGTTAAAACATATGATCGTAATAGACGTACCAAACGAGAAAAATCAAAGGATGTATTAGACCCAACTCTGATTGGACTTGTGAAGAAGAAAAAGAAAAAGATCAAGCCTGGTTATAAGAAAAAAATCGATTGGGCAATTGCAGAAAAAAATAAAAAAGAACGTAAAATCGAACGCAGACAGCAAAGTCGTACTGCTCGTAAAAATAAGAAAAATTCGCATAAATAAAAACAAGAGGTTGTGACAGAAGGCGTGTCACAATCTCTTGTTTTTAAGCTAGACTTTTTTCCATTCCGATACAAAGTACTTCATCTTCAATAAAAGGTTCTGTGCAAGTATGATACCCTTGTTTTTCATAGAAATCTACAGCCGTCATTTCAGCTACTACATAACTAGTCTGACAACCTTCTGACATCGCCCGTTTTTCTGCAGCTTCAAGCAACTGACCGCCTAACCCTTTTCCTCGGTATTCTTTTGCTACGCAAAAGCGTTCTGGCTTAAAGCAAGTAGGTGTTTTCTTTTCATAACGCAATGTGGCTACTGGTCTTTTTTGATCAAGAAATAGATAATAGTTTTGTTGCGGGATATCTTTTCCGTCGAATTCTAGTTCTGCAGGAATCCCTTGTTCTAATACAAAAACTTGATATCTCAAAAAGCAGCTAGCTGCGCGGATCCATTCATCTGCGCCAACTATTTTTTTCATTATATTCCTCCTCATCATGAATAACAGAGATGTATTGATTTCTTTATCCTTATCGTACCAAAAAATATGGAATATGACCAAAAGGAAATAAAAATAGGCAATTGAGATATTGACAGTGATTGACAGAATGCGTATACTTATTAAAGTACGAAAAGGACATGATTTGTTTTTTTAAGACTCACAGAAAATTCTTTCTTGGCTGAAAAAAGAATAGTCACTAATCAAATTGCTCCCTTTTTCTATTTTGGTAGAAATACCGACGCAGCTCAGCGTTATCGAGTTTAAGAGGTAATGATTACACATCATTGCAATCAAGGTGGTACCGCGAGTTTTCGTCCTTGGCTGTGATGGTGTTTTTTTGTATTTAATTTATAGAAAGCAGGTAATGACATGAAACAATTAAGTAGTGCACAAGTTCGACAAATGTTTCTTGATTTCTTCCAATCTAAAGGACATACAATTGAACCTAGTGCGTCTTTGATCCCCGTGAACGATCCAACCTTATTGTGGATCAACTCTGGTGTTGCAACATTGAAAAAATATTTTGATGGTTCAGTTGTACCAGAAAATCCAAGAATCACGAATGCCCAAAAATCTATTCGAACAAATGATATCGAAAATGTCGGTAAAACAGCACGTCACCATACGATGTTTGAGATGCTGGGTAATTTTTCTATTGGTGACTATTTCAAAAATGAAGCCATCCACTGGGCATGGGAATTTTTGACTGATCCAAAATGGATGGCATTCGATCCAGAAAAACTTTATGTAACAGTTTATCCAAAAGATACAGAAGCCAAACGTATCTGGCATGAAGAAGTCGGTCTGCCGTTAGATCACATTATTGATGTAGAAGACAACTTCTGGGATATCGGTGCAGGCCCATGTGGACCGGATACAGAAATTTTCTATGATCGAGGAGAAGCTTATAACGATTTAGCAGAAGATGATCCTGAAAACTATCCAGGAGGAGAAAATGAACGTTATTTAGAAATCTGGAACTTGGTATTTTCAGAATTCAACCATAAACCTGATAATACATTTGAACCACTTCCTCATAAAAACATTGATACGGGCATGGGATTAGAACGTATGGTCTCAATCGTTCAAGATGCGCCAACGAACTTTGAGACAGATTTGTTTATGCCTATTATCCACGCTGTAGAAAAGCTAAGCAAACAAGTAAAATATGGTGAAAACCCAGTAACAGATATTTCTTACAAAGTAATCGCAGATCATATTCGCGCTCTTTCATTTGCTATTGGCGACGGTGCATTACCATCGAATGAAGGAAGAGGGTATGTCTTACGCCGTTTGCTTCGTCGTGCGGTCATGCATGGGAAAAAATTAGGTATTGAACAAGCATTCTTATATCGTTTAGTCCCTGTCGTTGGGGAAATCATGGTAAGTTATTATCCTGAAGTACTTCAACAAAAAGAATTTATTGAAAAAGTTATCCGTACAGAAGAAGAACGTTTCAATGAAACAATCAATGAAGGTTTGGAAATCTTGAATCAAGTGATCCAAGAAGTGAAAAACGAAAACGGTACGACTCTAGCAGGAAAAGACATCTTCAAACTATACGACACATATGGCTTCCCAGTAGAATTAACGGAAGAGGTGGCAGAAGATGAAGGACTGAAAGTTGATCATGCTGGTTTTGAAAAAGAAATGGACGCACAACGTGAACGTGCTCGTTCTGCCCGTAGCACAGAAAAATCAATGGGTGTACAATCTGCTTTATTGACAGATATCAAAGTAGAAAGTAAATTCATCGGATACACGGAGCAAGAATCAGATAGTCAATTATTGGTCATCGTAAAAGGCGAATCTCTTCTGAATGAAATCGCAGAAGGTGAAGCTCAAATGATCTTTGACCAAACACCTTTTTATGCAGAAATGGGTGGGCAAGTAGCAGACCAAGGTTGGATCATGGATGAAGCAGGAGAAATCGTTGCAGTTGTTACAGATGTTCAAAAAGCGCCTAATGGTCAATTTATGCACACAGTAGAAGTAAAAGCACCAATGAGCGAAGGACAAACCTATCATCTATTGATCGATCAATCGATGCGCAATCGTATCATCAAAAACCATACAGCAACCCATCTACTGCACAAAGCATTGAAAGAAGTACTTGGCGAGCATGCAAATCAAGCTGGTTCTTTAGTCGCTCCTGGACATTTACGATTCGACTTTACCCACTTTGGTCAAATCACTTCAGATGAATTAGCTGAAATGGAAAGAATCGTCAACGAAAAAATCTGGGAAGCTATCCCAGTTGAAACAATTGAAACAGATATCGATACAGCCAAAAATATGGGTGCAATGGCTTTGTTTGGTGAAAAATACGGACATGACGTTCGCGTAGTAAATATTGGCGGTTGGTCAATCGAATTGTGCGGAGGCACACATGTAGCAAACACAGAAAATATCGGAATCTTCAAAATCGTTTCTGAATCAGGAATTGGTGCAGGCGTGCGACGAATCGAGGCTGTAACAAGCAAAGAAGCGTACGAACTACTTGAAGAAGAAGAAAAACAACTAAAACAAGTAGCAACAATTGTTAAATCACCTCAATTGAAGGAAGTTGTTTCAAAAGCGGAACAATTGCAACAGCAAGTAAGAGAGCTGCAAAAGGAAAATGAACAATTAGCTAGCAAGTTAGCGAATCAACAAGCCGGTGATGTATTCAAGGATCCAGAAACGATCAATGGAAAAACAATCATTGCAGCACAAGTAAAAGTGAAAGACATGAATCAGCTGCGTCAATTAGCTGACCAGTGGAAACAAAAAAATATCTCAGACATTCTTGTTTTAGCAAACGAACAAGAAGGAAAAGTCAGTCTGCTAGCGGCAATGACGAAAGAATCAAATGAAGCTGGACTAAAAGCTGGCGACTTGATTAAAGCAATCGCACCGAAAGTAGGCGGTGGCGGTGGTGGACGTCCAGATATGGCACAAGCTGGTGGGAAAAATCCTGCTGGTATTCCAGATGCACTTAAAGCTGCGAAAGAATGGCTTGCGCAACAATAGACCGTTTATGTTTGATAGAAAAAAACAACTGTTCAATCATTGAACGAAACACGATCATGAGGGCGAAGACAAATAGTCTTGCCCTCATACTTTTTTCGATGGAATAGAAGAGCGCATCTAATCAAATGGTCGATTTCGGATGGTCTTTAGTTGACGAAAGTGACAGAAATTTTTACGATTAGTATAAATAAAAAGGGGTGAAAAAAATGAATAGCAGAAATAAAACCTTTCGACTAGTCTTACGTGCTATCTTATTAGCAATCATCATCGTACAAGCTATGGTACCTTGGCTTGGCTTTATTCCATTAGGGTTCATCAGTTTAACGATTATTCATATTACAGTAATTATTGCCGCAGTAGTATTGGGTCCAAAAGATGGTATGGTAATTGGCCTGTTTTGGGGAATTGCTACAATTGTCCGTGCCTACGCCATGCCGACAACACCATTTGATACATTGGTATTCACGAACCCGATTATTTCGGTAGTTCCCAGAGTGCTTGTTGGCTTAGTAGCTGGTTTGGTTTTCCACTGGATTTATCAAAAAAATAAATCAATAACGATCAGCTCGGTCTTTGCAGGGGTATTAGGTTCATTGGTCAATACAGTCTTAGTGTTAGGATTCATGGGATTGTTTTATACAGGTGCAACGGCAGATGCCTATGGTGTAGATTCTGCTCTTTTATTTAAAACCTTAGCAGGAGTTGCAGCAATCAATGGGATACCCGAAGCAATAGGTGCGGGAATCATAACACCATTACTAGCAAAAGCCTTATTTGCAGCAACACCATTAAAACCAGAATAATGGCCATCTTTGAGTGAATAATAGGACGCATGATAGATAGAAAAAGGAAGAGAGGAGAGGAAAAGAATTGTCCTCTCCATCTTTTTACCTGAGCAACAAGCAAACTAGAAGGGGTAAAAAACTTGGTTAAGAAACAAGAAGAAAAAAAGAAACAAATACTGCAACAGCGGACAAAAAAAGGAGTACTAGCTGGCGTATTAGGATTGGTTACGAATCTGATTTTGTTTGTCTCTAAGCTAATGATCGGGCTTTTTTCAGGGAGTGTCTCCATTATGGCTGATGCAGTGAATAGTCTATCAGACACTGCTTCATCCATATTGACTTTGATTGGATTTAAAATTGCTGCAAAGCCAGCGGATCAGGAACATCCTTATGGACATGAACGTTTCGAATATATCAGTGGGTTATTTGTTTCAATCATCATTACTTATGTAGGATTTCAATTTTTAGAGTCATCCGTTGAAAAAATCATCCATCCAGAAAATGTCTCTTTAGCACCCATCGTCTTTTTTGTCCTGATCATTTCCATCTTTTTGAAATTTGCACAAGGAAAAATGTATCAGGTTATTGCACGATCCATTGATTCTGAAACATTGAGAGCTACAGCAACAGATAGTTATAATGATGTCTTTACTACACTGGCTGTATTGCTTTCAGCAGCAATCGAATGGGTAACTGGATGGCGTATCGATGGATATATCGGTTTTGCTTTAGCATTATATATCCTTTATAGTGGATTGACGATGCTTCGGAATTTTGTATATGAACTATTAGGTAGTCGTCCAACGTCAGCAGAGATTGAAGAAATGGAAGAGCACTTGAATGCCTGCGACGATATACTTGGCTATCATGATTTGCTGGTGCATAACTATGGACCCAATAAACGCTTTGCATCAGTCCACATCGAAGTAGATGAATCAATGAATTTGAATGAAGCACATAAGATTATTGATCTGATAGAAAAAGACTTTAAAAAGTCTTTGGACGTGGAACTTGTCTGTCACTTGGACCCAATGCCTGTTGATAACGAAAAATACTATAATATCTTGCATCAATTAAAGCAAATTCTTCTTGAAACAGGTAGAGGGCTCGATATACATGATTTTAGAGTCATCCATCAAGGGAAAACGCTGCAGTTTGATGTAGTTGTTCCTGAAAAATTCCAATTTGATGATACAGAACTCGAAAGAATCTTACGTATTCAAATAGAAGAGAAAATCGGAGATTATCATTTGGAAATCACGTTTGATCACAATTATCTTTTGTATTAAAGATAAGATACTAAAAAGACTCTTTAAAGTTTTTTCTTCAAAGAGTCTATCTTTCTTTTAATTGTTTTTGTAGAGCTTGTCGTGCGAGGTTATCTGCCCCTTTGTTTTTGTTTTCGGGCAACCATTGCAGGATCAATAAGGAAAATTCAGGCAGAAGTTCTTTGATTTTTTGGAGATAGGGAAGGAAAAGCTCGTTCTTCGTTGTGTTTTTATCGACTGTAGAAACCAGTGTTTTGCTGTCTGAAAAACAGAAAATCGTTTCATTCTGTAAATCTTTATTCTTTAGAAATTCTAAAGTTTTTAAAAAGACTTCGAACTCTGCTTGATGGTTTGTCCCTACGGAAAGGGGAATAGATAGCTGTTCTTGTTTACCTTGATAGACAATCAAAATCCCTCCTCCGCTAGGTCCAGGGTTGCCTTTTGTAGAGGCATCAATGTATACTTTTAACATAAAAAGAGATTCTCCTTTTTGTTCAAATTAATGTTATGGTAAGATTATATCATTACTGAATCGGTGAGAGGTTAGAGAATGAAAAAAAATATTCGATGGCAGCCTGAACTGGCACATACGATCATCTATTGGTCATTGACCTTGATCATTCTGTTTTTTAGTCTGATTCTTTCTTTAGAAAACACAGGTCCTTATTGGAAAAGCAATATTGTTTTAGGTGTTTTTCTTGTTTTTCTATTTCTAGGATGGCGGCGTTCTTTTATTTTAAAATCCAACTCGGTCATCATACGCTATGCTGCTTTTTGGAAAGACCGAGAAATAACTGTCGGTCAGATTCGGTCTTTGACACCGACTAATACAGGAGTACAAATGACATTGCAAAATGAGAAAGACCCATCTGTTTTTATGATGCGAAAAAAAGATCAAGTGGTTCTTTTTGATCATCTTGAAAAAAACGGGCCTAAAGTAGGACCATCTTCTCAACAGCAAAGAAATAATACCCCATATACGAAAAATAGAAAAAGTTAATTTTAAAAAATAGGCCCTGAAGAAATGAATCTTTGTAGGAAAAGAAAAGAGTGAGACGTACGGATAACCCGTTAAGCGTCTCACTCTATTTGATTATCTAAATCAATGTATACTGGATTCGGAAGTCTGAACACTGCCTTTCTTGACATGGGCAGCTTGTGTTCCTCGATTCCCCTCGATGATCTCAAATTCGACCACTTGATTTTCTTCCAAAGTTTTGAATCCCTCTTCTTCAATCGCAGTAAAATGTACAAAAATTTCTTCTGTGTCATCATAACTGATAAAGCCGTATCCTTTTTTGTTGTCAAACCATTTTACAATTCCTGTGGTCAAAGCACTCACGACCTTTCTAAAGTCTGATCATAGCCTTCATTATAAAGAGTATTTATAAGTACGTCAAATAAATTAAAAACCTGTAATTTAATGTTTTTTTTCTGAATAAAAAAAGGTATAATTGGCATATCTTAACAAAGAAGATATTTTGTTGAATAAAGTTCGTGAAAAGGGGTAATCAAATGAAGAGTGATCTGCAAATTTCACAAGAAACAGAGCTAGAACCGATTGTTGAAGTAGCTAGTAAATTAGATCTTAAGGAAGACGATTTGGAACTGTATGGGAAATATAAGGCGAAAATCAATTTTTCTGGAATCAATCGATCAAAGGATAACGCTGAGGGGCATTTGATCTTAGTTACTTCCATCAATCCAACACCAGCTGGCGAAGGAAAGTCAACGATCACTGTAGGGTTAGGAGACGCGCTCAATAAAATCAATAAAAAATCTGTTATTGCATTGCGAGAACCCTCACTTGGTCCTGTGATGGGAATCAAAGGTGGTGCTGCAGGCGGAGGATATGCACAGGTATTGCCTATGGAAGATATCAACTTGCATTTTACTGGTGACATGCATGCTATCACAACAGCTAATAATGCATTATCTGCTCTTTTAGATAATCATATTCATCAAGGAAATGAATTGAACATCGATGCCCGCCGAGTGATTTGGAAACGGGTAGTCGATCTCAATGATCGTGAACTGCGTAAAGTAATTGTTGGCTTGGGTGGGCCAATCCAAGGTGTCCCAAGAGAAGATGGGTTTAATATCACAGTTGCCAGCGAAATCATGGCTATCTTGTGTCTTGCGGCAGACCTTGAAGATTTAAAGGCTCGTCTTGCAAGGATCGTTGTCGGCTATACATTTGACCGTCAGCCTGTGACTGCTGGAGACTTGAAAGCAGAAGGCGCTCTGGCATTACTGCTGAAAGATGCAATCAAGCCGAATCTTGTACAAACAATTTACGGAACACCAGCTTTTGTCCACGGGGGACCGTTTGCCAATATCGCCCATGGCTGCAATAGTATTTTAGCTACCAAGACAGCATTGAGATTAGCAGATTACGTTGTCACAGAGGCAGGATTTGGTGCAGATCTTGGCGGAGAGAAATTTTTAGATATCAAAGTACCTAACTTGAAAAAAACGCCGGATGCAGTGGTGATCGTCGCAACTATCCGCGCATTGAAAATGCATGGCGGAATGAAAAAAGATGAACTTAAAAATGAGAATCTTGACGCTTTGAAAATAGGTTTTGCAAATCTAAAACGTCATATACGTAACATGGAACAATACCAACTCCCTGTGATCGTCGCAATCAATGAATTCGTAACAGATACAGATAGTGAGCTTACATTGCTGGAGCACTTGTGCGAAGATCAGGGAATCCTTGCTAAAAGAGCAAGTGTATGGGCAAATGGAGCAGAAGGTGGCGTTGATTTAGCAGAAGCTGTGGTACGATTGATTGATAGAAAAGAAGCTGATTACAAGCCATTGTATCGCCTAGAAGAAACGATACAAGAAAAGACTGAAACAATCGTCAAGAAAATCTACGGAGGAAATGGTGTTGTTTTTAGTAAAAAGGCGCAAAAACAAATAGAAGAATTTACGAAAAATGGATGGGATAATTTGCCGATTTGTATGGCGAAAACACAATATTCATTCTCTGATGATCCTTCCTTGCTAGGCGCACCTGAAGATTTCACTATCACGATACGTGAGATCATCCCAAAATTAGGGGCAGGATTTTTAGTAGCCTTAACTGGGGATGTTATGACGATGCCTGGTTTGCCTAAAAAACCTGCTGCATTAAATATGGACGTGACAAACGACGGAGAAGTATTGGGATTGTTTTAAGCTTAATTATAATCTACCGTATACTAAATAACTTTCATTAAACATAAGAGGAGCTGTATTTTGACTACAGCTTCTTTTTTTGAAGGTATCAAGAGATTAATTGTGTTTGCGCTAGGATCATTCTTTTTCTTTATTGTATTTTGAGCTATACTAAAGCATAATAGGAGGGTACGATGAAAACGACATTTATAAGAAAAACCGGTTTTTACGGTATGGGCAGCTCGATTCAATTAAGAATCAATAATGAAAAACGCAGTGTTCTCAATCATGAACAAAAGATAACGCTTGATCTGGAAGTGCCCTTTACGATGCAGGTCACCTTTTATTGGCTAAAAAGCCCCGTTTATACAGTGAAAGAAGCAAAGCCTGTCTATGTGATCACAATGAATAGTTTGATTCTTCAGATCTACCCGTTCTTATTTCTGGCAACTGGGTTGGGGGCCGTTTTCCTACAAAATCTATTTTTCAGTTTTTTTGCAGTTATCGTGTTGTTTGCGTTCTTTTTCTATATAAAAAACCGGGCATATTTGATCAAGGAGGAAAATTATGGCAAACTCTGATCTTTTTTTAATCAGTTTCAATCGAATCGAAAAATGGATGAGAGACGAGATGGGAAATGCACGAAACATGGGATTTACCGAACTTGTCAGACGCCTAGCTCAAAGAAAACAATTGATGATCAGAAAATATGAAGATGATCTTTTACAGCTTGCTCAGTTGAGGAATGCGATCGTCCATGACCGAATCGCCGTCGATTTTGTCATTGCCGAACCAAATGATTGGACAGTCAAGCGAATCCAGCTGATCGAACAAGAACTAATACGCCCAGAAACCGTACTACCTCGATTTGCGAAACGTGTAACAGGTTTTGAGCAAGATCTTCCGCTACTTGAACTGTTAAAGATAGTAGCAGAAAAAAGGTATTCACAGTTTCCGTTATACAATAAAGGAAAATTTGTAGCATTGATTACTTTACGAAATATCGGATTTTGGCTAGCAAAAGAAAGCCAAAAAGGTCCTGTTGATTTAACAAATAAACGAGCATTGGATTTGATTATCCAGAATGGGAAGTACACAAATTATCATTTTGTTCCAGCTAAAACACATATTTACGAGGTTGAAGCGATGTTTCGCGAGCAAGGAACTTTGGAAGCCGTACTTATCACTAAAGATGGGAATCCCGATGGTAATCTGCTTGGGATCATACGACCTCGCGATATTTATAAACAAATAGAAAAGGATTGATTTTTTGTTAATTATTTATTGGATATTCAGTGCTCTGCTAGTGGGAGTGGATCAGCTGGTCAAATGGTGGATCACTGATAATTTAGCGCTTGGAGAGACGAAAAGTCTTATACCAGGTATTTTGTCACTGAATCATATTCGAAACACTGGAGCCGCATGGAGTATGCTAGAAGGGAAGATGTGGTTCTTTACTATAGTGACACTCATTGCAGTCGTTGTGATTCTCACATTGATGATTAAAAATCGTGAAAAAGGTAATCGCTGGTTCATGATTGGATTGAGCCTGATTCTAGCTGGTGCGATTGGCAACTTTATTGATCGTCTCCGACTTGGCTATGTAGTAGATATGTTTCAAACAGACTTTATGAACTTTCCAATTTTCAATGTAGCAGATGTGACACTTGTATGCGGAGTGATCTGTATATTAATTTATATTATTTTAGATGAAAAGGATCAAAGAAAAAAATGACAGAACTTAAAACAACGATTCGCCATGAATCTGGTAGGATCGATAAAGTATTGACTAATTTATTCAGTGATTACAGCCGTTCGCAAATTCAATTGTGGCTGAAAGAACGTGCGGTTTCTGTCAATGGACAACCAGTCAAAGCAAATTACAAAGTAAAACAAGGAGACGAGATCACTGTCTTGATCCCTGAACCAGAAACATTAGATGTTGTCCCAGAGAACATCCCGTTGACCATCGTTTATGAAGATGAAGATGTCGCGGTAATCAATAAACCCCAAGGAATGGTCGTTCATCCTTCAGCAGGTCATACGCATGGCACAATGGTCAATGCGCTGATGTATCATATCAAGGATCTTTCTACGATCAACGGGGTTATCCGACCAGGTATCGTCCACCGAATCGACAAAGATACTTCAGGTCTGCTAATGGTTGCTAAAAATGACCAGGCACACGAATCATTAGCTGAGCAATTAAAAGATAAGACTTCTTTACGTAAATATGTTGCTTTAGTCCATGGAGAGATTCCTCACGAAAAAGGCACGATCAATGCGCCAATCGGCCGTTCGAAAGAAAACCGAAAAATGCAGGCGATAAGAGAAGATGGGAAGCCAGCTGTCACGCATTTTACTGTGTTGGAACGTTTTGAAGGTTTTACTCTGGTTGAATTAAAACTGGAAACTGGAAGAACACATCAGATCCGCGTGCATATGAAGTATATCGGCTATCCGTTAGCTGGAGATCCAGTATATGGACCGAAGAAAACTTTGAAAGGCAATGGTCAGTTTCTCCATGCGCAAATGCTAGGTTTTACACACCCGACTACAAATGAAAAGATGGTCTTTGAAGCACCTCTTCCAGAAGTTTTTGAAAAAACTTTAGAAAAATTAAGAAAAAACATTGCATTTTAATTTAGATAACGGTATAGTAATTAACAACGAAAGCATAAAACTTAATAGAATTCCTTTAAGTTTAGTCCCGTGAGGCTAAGAAGGGTGGGAGCAAGGATACGTATGGTGCGCCATAAAGTAAATTGCTCATTGACATAGTATAGCTATCAGTGTATCAGTATACGCTCAGTCTAAACATTCCTCCTGTCCTCTTAGGGCAGGAGTTTTTTTATGCAAAAAAGTAGGGGGAATGAAAATGCAAGCAAAAGAAGTAGTAGATCAGGTAACGATGAAGCGAGCATTGACTCGAATCACTTATGAGATTATCGAGAGAAACCATAGTATCCAAGATATCGTATTGGTAGGTATCAAAACACGAGGGATCTACATTGCATCAAGAATCGCTGAACGTTTGAAGCAACTAGAAGATATCGATATTCCTGTGGGAGAACTAGATATCACTTTATACCGAGATGACAAAAAAGAAAATCCAGAAGAACCGGAACTTCATTCTTCTGACATCCCAGTTTCCTTAGAAGGAAAAGAAGTTATTTTGATTGATGATGTTTTGTATACAGGACGAACGATTCGAGCAGCAATGGACGCAGTAATGGATTTTGGCAGACCAAGAAAAATTTCATTAGCAGTCCTAGTAGATCGTGGGCATCGAGAATTGCCAATCCGTGCAGATTATGTTGGAAAGAACATTCCAACATCTCGGGCGGAAGAGATTTTAGTAGAGATGCAAGAGCTTGATGGACAAGATCGCATCATGATTTTGAAAGAGGAAGATTAGAGGAGAGAGAAACATGTCGGAGAAAAAAGGATTTCATAATGATGACGTGGTGTTAGATATCCACGATCGCCCAACCCCAGGACATTGGATTGGATTAAGTTTACAACACTTGTTCACGATGTTCGGAGCAACCGTGTTAGTACCTATCTTAGTAGGGATCGATCCAGGTATCGCGCTAGTCAGTTCAGGACTAGGGACATTAGTGTACTTATTTACTACTAAAGGAAAGATACCGGCGTACTTAGGAAGCAGCTTCGCTTTCATTGCGGCGATGCAGCTTTTGATGAAAACAGATGGTTATCCAGCGATTGCACAAGGAGCAGTCACAACTGGATTAGTCTACTTGATTGTGGCGTTGATCATCAAAAAGATCGGTTCAGCATGGCTGGATAAAATCTTGCCTCCGATCGTCGTCGGCCCAGTCATCATGGTTATCGGGTTGGGACTTGCGGCAAATGCAGCAACAAATGCTATGTATAATCAAGGCACATATGATTTCAAGTATATTGCCGTAGCACTGATCACATTAGGATTGACCATCTTCTTCAACATGTGGCTAAGAGGTTTTCTCGGATTGATTCCGATTTTACTAGGTATTATTAGCGGGTACATCGTAGCCTTGCTGTTTGGAATCGTGGATACTAAGCCAATCGTAGACGCTGCCTGGTTTGCTGTTCCTAACTTTGAGATTCCCTTTGTACAATATGAACCAAAGCTATATCTTGGAGCAATCACAACAATGGCACCCATCGCTTTTGTGACGATGACAGAGCATATCGGCCATCTTATGGTATTGAATAAACTAACTAAACGTAATTTCTTTGAAGAACCGGGTCTTCATAAGACGTTGACAGGTGATGGCTTAGCACAAATCGTAGCAGCCTTCGTTGGTGGACCTCCTGTAACAAGTTACGGCGAAAACATTGGTGTTCTGGCTATCACACGCGTCCATAGCGTGTTCGTGATTGGGGGAGCTGCAGTCTTTGCAGTCGTTTTGGGATTCGTAGGAAAATTAAGCGCTTTGATTTTAAGTATCCCTGGACCAGTCATCTCAGGAATCAGTTTTATCTTGTTTGGTGTCATTGCAGCAAGTGGAATGAAGATTTTGATCGAGAACAAAATCGATTTTGACAAAAAGAAAAATCTGTTGATTGCTTCAGTTATCCTAGTAGTAGGAATTGGCGGACTTGTCTTTGAAGTAGGCACATTTACATTGTCGGCAATGGCGTTAGCAACTGTACTTGGCATCATTTTAAATCTTATCTTACCAGAAACTTCACGAAGCGAAGAAAACTAAGGAGGAAACATTATGATCATCAAATCAGAACGTATCAGTTTAAAGCATTTATTGACCGTTGAGGCACTTACTGACCAAGAAGTTATGGGCTTGATTCGCAGAGGGCAAGAATTCAAGCAAGGGGCTAATTGGACTCCGCAAAAGCGCCAGTACTTTGCTACAAACCTCTTTTTCGAAAATAGTACCCGCACACATAAAAGTTTTGACGTAGCGGAGAAAAAACTAGGGCTCGAAGTGATTGAATTTGAAGCAAGTACAAGCTCTGTCCAAAAAGGAGAAACGTTATACGATACAGTACTGACGATGTCTGCATTAGGTGTAGACGTAGCGGTCATCCGTCATGGTGATGAGAACTATTATGACGAACTGATACAAAGCAAAACCATCCAGTGCTCGATTATTAATGGGGGAGACGGAAGCGGACAGCATCCAACCCAATGCTTGCTTGATTTGATGACGATTTATGAAGAATTTGGACACTTTGAAGGACTGAAAGTTGCCATTGTAGGGGACATCACTCACTCTCGGGTAGCGAAATCCAATATGCAGATGTTAAAACGTTTAGGTGCACAAGTATTCTTCTCAGGTCCTAGAGAATGGTACGATGAGGAGTTCGAAGTATACGGACATTATATGCCATTGGACGAACTACTAGATCAAGTTGATGTCATGATGATGCTTCGAGTGCAACACGAACGCCATGATGGAAAAGAAAGCTTCTCAAAAGAAGGCTACCATCAGGAATATGGTTTAACAGTTGAACGTGCGAAGAAGCTGCAAAAACATGCAATCATTATGCACCCAGCACCAGTTAACCGCGATGTGGAATTAGCTGATTCATTAGTGGAAGGATTACAGTCACGAATCGTTCAACAAATGAGCAATGGTGTCTTTGTCAGAATGGCAATCTTAGAAGCAGTACTAAATGGAAAAGCGTAATTATAGGAGGATGAAAAAATGAAAACACTCATTAAAAACGGTCAGATCAATACACGAAAAAATATGACGACACCAGCAGAAATTTGGATAGAAGATGGGCGAATCAAAGCAATCGGTACAGGATTCTCAGAAGCCGAATTTGATGAAGTGTTTGATGCAAAGGGACAATTGATCACACCTGGTTTAGTGGACGTCCATGTCCATTTGAGAGAGCCAGGATTTACATACAAGGAGACGATCGAAGCTGGAACTCGCTCAGCTGCACGTGGTGGTTTTACTACTGTATGTGCGATGCCGAATTTAAATCCTGTACCTGATACGTCAGAAAAGCTGAAACAAGTATATGACATCATTAGAAAAGATGCAGTTGTGAAGGTATTACAGTATGCGCCAATCACAGAAAATCTGCGAAGTGAGAAATTAGTTGATCAAGAAGCACTGATTGAAGAAGGTGCTTTTGCTTTCACAAATGACGGTGTAGGTGTCCAAACGGCTGGAACGATGTATCTGGCTATGAAAGAAGCTGCGAAAAACAATAAAGCACTAGTAGCCCATACAGAAGACGAATCCTTATTATTTGGCGGTGTTATGCACGCTGGCAAGAAGGCAGAAGAACTTGGTCTTCCCGGGATCTTAAGTGTAACCGAGTCTTCTCAAATCGCCAGAGATTTGTTGCTAGCTGAAGCAACTGGTGTTCATTACCATGTGTGCCACGTATCTACTAAAGAGAGTGTCCGAGTAATCAGAGACGCAAAAAAAGCAGGAATACACGTAACAGCGGAAGTTTCGCCCCATCATCTTATCTTGATTGACGAAGATATTCCCGAAGATTTCGGCTTTTGGAAAATGAACCCACCGCTAAGAGGACGGGAGGACAGGGAAGCCTTGATCGAAGGTTTGCTTGACGGCACAATCGATTGTATCGCTACAGATCATGCTCCGCATGGATTAGAAGAAAAAAGCCAAAGCTTCATGAAATCACCATTTGGCATCGTAGGAAGCGAAACAGCATTCCAACTGATTTACACTCATTTTGTAGAAACTGGACAATTCACATTGGAACAAGTAATCAATTGGTTGGCAGTTAAACCGGCCGAGATTTTTGGTTTGAATGCAGGAACACTGACAGTCGGCGCACCCGCTGATGTAGCAATTTTTGATATTACAAAAACTTGCACGATCGATAAAGAAGACTTTTTATCAAAAGGGGAAAATACACCTTTTATCGGTTGGAAAGTAAAAGGTGAAACACAAATGACTTTTGTCAACGGAAAACTTGTGTGGCAGAAGGGAGAATAAAAGTATGGAACGTTTGCTTATATTAGAAGATGGAACAGTTTTCGAAGGAAAAGCTTTTGGTGCGGATGCAAATGTCTTCGGAGAAATCGTTTTTACAACAAGTATGACTGGTTATCAAGAAACCATCACCGATCAAAGTTTCAACGGTCAAATCATTACATTTACCTATCCTATGGTGGGCAATTATGGGGTAAATAGAGATGATTATGAATCGATTTCTCCTACATGCAAAGGAGTAGTAGTAAAAGAGCACGCGCGTGTAGCTTCAAATTGGCGAAACCAAATGACGCTAGATTCATTTTTGAAACAAAAAGGGATTCCTGGAATATCAGGTATCGATACGCGCGCCCTTACTCGTAAAATCCGTGAAGTCGGAACGATGAAAGCAAGTATCGTTGATGCTGGAGATTCCTTCGAACATGCATTTGATCAGCTGAAAGCAACCGTTCTAGCAACCAATCAAGTGCAGCAAGTCTCCACTAACAAACCCTATCCAAGTCCAGGAACAGGACGGAAAGTCATCGTCATTGACTTCGGCTTGAAACATAGTATTTTACGAGAATTGAGTAAAAGAAACTGTAACCTCACAGTACTTCCCTATAACACAGATGCCGAGACGATTTTAGCGCTATCACCAGACGGAGTCATGCTGACGAATGGACCTGGTGATCCAAAAGATGTGCCAGAAGCAATCGAAATGATCAAAAAAATTCAAGGAAAAGTACCGATTTTTGGTATTTGTCTTGGTCACCAGTTATTTGCTTTAGCCAACGGTGCAGATACCTATAAAATGAAATTCGGACATCGAGGATTAAATCACCCGGTACGAGAAGTAGCGACCGGAAGAATTGATTTTACTTCTCAAAATCATGGCTATGCAGTCGATGAAGCCACGATTGATCCAGAAAAACTCATCGTAACCCATGTAGAAGTAAATGACGGAACAGTAGAAGGAGTCAAACACAGAGATTATCCCGCTTTCAGTGTGCAGTTTCATCCAGATGCTGCCCCTGGTCCGCACGATGCACTACATTTATTTGATGAATTTATGGAAATGATGGATGCAGGAAAGGAGCAGTAAACAGATGCCGAAACGTACAGATATCAAGAAAATTATGGTGATTGGATCTGGTCCGATCATCATTGGTCAAGCCGCAGAATTTGACTACGCAGGAACACAAGCTTGTCTTGCCTTAAAAGAAGAAGGATATGAAGTAGTTTTAGTAAATTCTAATCCTGCGACGATCATGACGGACAAAGAAGTGGCAGATCAAGTATATATCGAACCGATCACACTTGAATTTGTATCAAGGATTCTTCGAAAAGAGCGTCCTGATGCTCTCCTTCCAACTTTAGGCGGACAGACAGGCCTCAATATGGCAATGGAGCTGGCAGCATCTGGTATTTTAGAAGAATTGAACATAGAACTTCTAGGAACGAAGCTTTCTGCGATCGATCAAGCAGAAGACCGTGATCTATTCAAACAGTTGATGAAAGAATTGAATCAGCCGATCCCTGAGTCTGAAATCGTCAATACAGTAGAAGAAGCTGTAGCGTTTGCAAATAAAATCGGCTATCCCGTCATCGTTCGTCCGGCCTTTACTTTAGGCGGGACTGGTGGAGGCATGTGTGAAAATGAAGAAGAGTTACGAACAGTATCAGAAAATGGATTAAGTCTTTCCCCGGCTACCCAATGTTTGATTGAACGAAGTATTGCGGGTTTTAAAGAAATTGAATATGAAGTGATGAGAGATTCGGCTGATAATGCAATCGTTGTCTGCAATATGGAAAATTTTGACCCAGTGGGTATCCATACAGGTGATTCTATCGTATTTGCTCCTAGCCAGACATTGTCTGACCATGAATATCAAATGCTTCGTGATGCTTCTCTTTCGATTATTCGTGCACTTAAGATTGAAGGAGGCTGTAACGTCCAACTTGCTCTTGATCCGCATAGTTTTAATTATTATGTGATTGAAGTCAATCCGCGTGTTTCTCGTTCATCTGCGTTAGCAAGTAAGGCGACTGGCTATCCGATTGCTAAGCTAGCTGCTAAAATAGCGCTTGGATTAACATTAGACGAAATGAAAAATCCTGTCACAGGAACGACTTTTGCAGAATTTGAACCTGCATTAGATTATGTTGTAGCTAAAATTCCTCGCTGGCCGTTTGATAAGTTTGAAAACGGAGAACGGCTTTTAGGCACGCAGATGAAAGCAACTGGTGAAGTGATGGCTATCGGTCGGAATATCGAAGAGTCTTTATTGAAAGCTGTGCGTTCTTTAGAAATCGGTACACACCATATCGAACTTCCTGAGTTGGCAGATATCACGGACGATGACCTAATCCAAAAAGTGGTTCGAGCACAAGATGATCGCCTGTTTTATGTAGCTGAAGCTATTAGACGAGGGTACACCATAGAAGAATTGGCGGATTTGACAAAAATCGATTTATTCTTTTTAGATAAACTGTTGCATATCGTAGAAATCGAACAGCAGTTGAAACAGCAGCCGTTGGATGACAAGATATTGAAAACAGCGAAACAAAACGGTTTTACAGACAAAAAAGTGGCGGAGCTGTGGGAAATAAGCGAAGAAGCCGTTCGCCAGATGAGAAAAGAAAATGATTTGATTCCTGTATATAAAATGGTTGACACTTGTGCAGCGGAATTCGAATCAAAAACACCTTATTTTTATAGTTCCTATGAATATGAAAATGAAAGTTCACGATCAGAAAAGCCCTCAGTTCTAGTACTGGGATCTGGTCCTATCCGTATCGGACAAGGGGTTGAATTTGACTATGCGACTGTGCATTCTGTCAAAGCAATTCAGCAGGCAGGATACGAGGCAATCATCATGAACAGCAATCCGGAAACAGTTTCTACTGACTTTTCTATTTCGGATAAATTATATTTTGAGCCATTGACCTTCGAAGATGTGATGAATGTGATCGAGCTAGAACAGCCGATAGGAGTAATCGTTCAATTCGGTGGTCAGACAGCAATCAACTTAGCCGAACCTTTGACTACTGCTGGTGTAAAAATCTTAGGGACAACGATCGAAGACTTGGATCGTGCGGAAAATCGTGATTTATTCGAGCAAGCGCTGAAAGAGTTGGATATTCCTCAACCTTTAGGGGATACTGCTACAAGTAAAGAAGAAGCCGTGGTTATCGCTTCGAGAATTGGTTATCCAGTTCTTGTTCGTCCAAGCTATGTATTAGGCGGACGTGCGATGGAAATCGTTGAAAATCAGAGAGATTTAGAAGACTACATGGAACATGCTGTGAAAGCTTCTCCAGAACATCCAGTACTAGTGGACCGCTATTTGCTTGGTGGCGAATGCGAAGTGGATGCGATTTGTGACGGTGAAACAGTACTCATCCCAGGGATCATGGAGCATATTGAGCGTGCTGGTGTCCATTCAGGGGATTCAATGGCTGTGTATCCACCTCAAACATTATCTGAATCAATCAAGAAAACGATCGAAGACTACACGATCCGTTTAGCATTAGGTTTGAATTGTGTCGGGATGATGAATATCCAGTTTGTCATCCATGAAAATGAGGTTTATGTGATCGAAGTCAATCCTCGAGCAAGTCGGACTGTTCCATTCTTAAGTAAGGTGACAGGAATTCCAATGGCACAAATTGCGACGAAAGCTATTTTGGGAGAAAAATTAAAGGCACTTGGTTATGAAAACGGACTTTATAAGGAAACAAAAGAAGTCCATGTTAAAGCGCCCGTCTTTTCTTTTACTAAATTGCAGAAAGTCGATACTTACTTAGGACCTGAAATGAAATCGACTGGAGAAGTAATGGGATCTGATAGACAATTAGACAAAGCTTTGTACAAGGCATTCGAAGCTTCTGGATTACACTTGCCTGAATATGGAGCCGTATTGTTTACGATTGCGGATGAAACAAAAGAAGAAGCACTAGAGTTGGCTAAACGTTTTACAGAAATCGGCTATAGTCTGATAGGAACGAAACATACAGCTGCCTATTTCGAAAAACATGGTTTGGTTGTTGAAACAGTTGCGAAAATTTCTGAGCAAGCAGCAGAAAAAAATGTAGTCGACTTGATACGAGATGGTAAAACACAAGTGGTTGTCAATACGATTGATAAAGATCGGGGAAATGCTTCTAAAGACGGCTTCATTATCCGAAGAGAAGCAGTTGAACATGGTATTCCGTTGTTTACTTCTTTAGACACAGCAGATGCGATCGTTCGAGTGATGGAATCCCGTGCATTTTCAACCAACCCTATTTAACGGTGTACACATGTTAAGACCGAAAGAAGAAAATCCGTTACAGGAGGGGACAGATGAAACAAGAAATGATGGAAATCGTTCAGCAAAAACAGCTGGCACCAAAGATTTTTGAAATGACATTAAAAGGTGATCTAGTAAAAGAAATGCAGCAACCAGGACAGTTTTTGCATATCCTCGTGCCGCGTGCAGACTTGATGCTACGCCGACCGATTAGCTTGAATCATATCGATCACGAGACAAATACTTGCCGTATTATCTATCGGGTGGAAGGTGAGGGGACTAGCGTTTTCTCTACTCTTTCTGCCGGAGACTATTTAGATGTTATGGGCCCTTTAGGTAATGGTTTTGATTTATCTGATCTTCATACAGGAGACGAAGTATTTATAATCGGTGGAGGAATCGGTGTCCCTCCTCTGTATGAGTTATCAAAGCAGTTAGTCAAAAAAGGGATCAAGCCAACGCACTTTTTAGGTTTTGCCACACATGAAGTCGTTTATTATGAAAAAGAATTTAATCGTCTAGGAGAAACAAGAATCGCTACTGACGATGGAACATACGGTATGCACGGAAATGTCGGTAATTTATTATTAGGAACGAAGACGAAACCTACAGCTGTTTTTGCATGTGGTTCAAACGGGTTATTGAAGACAGTGGAACAGTTGTTTTCTTCGCATCAAAATGTCCAGTTATCATTAGAATCCCGCATGGCATGTGGGATAGGGGCTTGCTATGCTTGCGTTTGTCATACGCCGGAAGATGAAACAGGAACAAAAAGTGTGAAAGTTTGTGACGAAGGACCGATTTTTAAAATAGGAGAGGTAATTATATGAATGAGAATCCTTTAGCAGTCAAACTTCCTGGCCTAGAATTAAAAAATCCTATCATGCCGGCAAGCGGCTGTTTCGGTTTTGGCAAAGAATACGGAAAATACTATGATTTGAATCAGCTTGGTTCGATCATGGTCAAGGCAACGACTCCAAATGCTCGCTTTGGCAATCCCACACCGAGAGTGGCGGAAACACCATCTGGCATGTTGAATGCGATTGGTTTACAAAATCCTGGTCTAGACGTTGTTATGAATAAACTTCTTCCAGAATTAGAGGAGTACAATGAGTTACCCATCATCGCAAATGTTGCTGGTGCTTGTGAAGAAGACTATGTAGAAGTTTGTAGCAAAATCGGCGAAGCGCCAAATGTGAAAGCAATCGAGCTGAATATTTCCTGTCCAAATGTCAAGCATGGCGGAATCGCTTTTGGAACAGATCCAGATATTGCTTTTCAATTAACACAAGCAGTAAAGAAAGTTGCTTCTGTTCCTGTCTATGTCAAACTATCCCCAAATGTGACAGACATCGTTCCAATCGCTCAGGCAATCGAAGCTGGAGGGGCAGATGGATTTACAATGATCAATACACTACTTGGTATGCGGATTGACCTTAAGACAAGAAAACCGATTTTAGCCAATCAAACAGGTGGACTATCCGGACCAGCGATCAAGCCTGTCGCTATCCGTTTGATTCATCAAGTGGCAAGTATATCCAGTCTTCCAATCATTGGGATGGGTGGCGTGCAGACAGTGGACGATGTTCTTGAGATGTTTATGGCTGGAGCAAGCGCTGTAGCTATAGGGACTGCGAATTTCACCGATCCCTATATCTGTCCTAAACTAATCAAAGAGCTCCCAGTGCGAATGAGCGAACTAGGTATTGAGTCACTGGAAAGATTAATCAAAGAAGTGAGAGAGGAACGTGAACGATGAACCAACTAAACCAACGACCAATCATTGCATTAGATTTTTCAACTTGGCAAGAAGTAGAAGACTTTCTTCGTTTTTTCCCAGAAGAAGAAAAATTGTTTGTGAAAATCGGAATGGAATTGTTCTACCAAGAAGGACCTGAAATCGTACGTTATCTAAAGGATGCTGGTCACGATGTGTTTTTAGATCTGAAACTTCACGATATTCCGAATACGGTCGAAAAAGCAATGCGGGGACTGGCAAAGCTTGGTGTTGATGTCACATGTGTTCATGCAGCTGGCGGTATTCGCATGATGGAGGCGGCAATGCGTGGATTAGAAGAAGGAACGCCAGAAGGTGGGAAACGTCCGCTACTTCTAGCTATCACTCAACTTACCTCTACAAGTGAAGAGGAGATGCATGCAGACCAACTAATCGAAGTTCCTTTAGAAAAAAGTGTGATCCATTACGCTCACTGTGCCAAAAAAGCAGGATTAGATGGTGTGGTTTCTTCTGCTTGGGAAGTAGAAGCAATCAAAGAAACGGCGGGAGATGAATTTGTTTGCTTAACTCCAGGGATAAGACCAGAAGGAACAGTCGCAGGAGATCAAACAAGAGTAGTCACACCTTCTCAAGCAAGAGAGATTGGCTCAACTTTCATCGTTGTGGGACGACCAATCACACAGGCAACTGATCCTTATGAAGCATACCGAACGATTCAAACAGAATGGAGCCAACCTAAAATGAATGTAGAACAAAGTATCGCAAAAGATCTATTAGAGATTGAAGCAGTATTTTTAAATCCAAGTGATCCTTTTACTTGGGCAAGTGGAATCAAAAGCCCCATTTACTGTGATAACCGAATCACGATGAGCTATCCAAACGTCCGAAAAGAAATCGCAAAAGGCTTAGCAAGCAAAATCAAAGAAGCTTTCCCTGAAGTACAAGTAATTGCTGGAACTGCAACGGCAGGAATCCCTCATGCTGCATGGGTAGCGGAAATATTAGACTTGCCAATGGTCTATATTCGAAGTAAGGCGAAAGATCATGGGAAAGGTAACCAAATCGAAGGGCGTATAATTGAAGGTCAGAAGATGGTTGTGATCGAGGATCTGATTTCTACAGGAGGCAGTGTCTTGGAAGCAGCTGAAGCAGCAAAAAGAGAAGGTGCGGATATCCTTGGTGTTGCAGCTATCTTTACGTATGAGTTGCCAAAAGGAAAAGCAAATTTCGAAAAAGCCGAAATCCCTCTTATGACGTTGACCAATTATTCTGTATTGATCGAAGCAGCTTTAGAAGATCGTTATATCGATGAGCAAGAATTAACTCTGCTAAAAGAATGGAAGAAAGATCCTGAAAATTGGCAGTCTTAAGTATAAAAATACTTAGATAGTTGAAGAAATAAAGCTATGTTATTTTGAATATTTCTAAATTACCATTTCTCTACACCGTTATATTTTTTAAGGATACAGTTACATAAACTGTATCCTTATTTTTTTCATAATCCTGCATGGATGATTTGGATGAGGAAATATATCCATAAGATACATATGCATGATCTTCAATAGCGTTGATTACACAAAGTATGAACGACTTCAACGAGTCAAAATAGCCCCTCAACTGTGTTCCTATCCCACAGTCGAGGGGCTATCTTTGTTTTATATATGTAGAAAAGCAGTCCAACACTTTTACAAAATCGATTGAACACTTATCAGTAAATGATAAAAGTGTTGGGAAATAGTTGTAACTATAGCTTTTACAGGCTGAACAGAAGTTGGCACGGTATTTGCTTTATATAAAATTGTCAGCGAGGAGGAAATGAAAATGAATACGATTATTCTAGCTAGTCATGGCGCATTATCTCAAGGGCTAAAACAAACAGCTGAAATGATCTTGGGACCTGCCACTAATATTTATGCATTATCAGCTTATCGCGATGAAGATGAGCCGATAGAACAACAAATACAAAGTATAGTTACAAAATTAGGAAAAGAAAATCTATTTATTCTCACAGATATCTTAGGAGGAAGTGTCAATAATGAAATGATAGGACTGTTAAAGAAAGAGCCAGCAATACGATTGATCACTGGAATGAATCTACCCTTGGTGATTTCAATCGCCACGCAAGTTAACCCAATTGCTGCTGCAGATTTAGAATTGATTATTGAAGAAAGTCGGCAGTCATTGATTGATTGCAATCGATTACTAAAAAAATCAAATGAAGGAGGAGATGATCTATGATCAAGTTCATTCGTATCGATCATCGATTGTTACATGGGCAAGTGGTGTTTTCTTGGAGTAAATCTTTGCAAATCAACCGACTTATAGTGGTGAATGATGAAGCAGCCAATGATGAATTTAAAAAAATGTCTTTAGAACTATCAAAACCTCAAGGAATCAAACTCAATATACTTACCGTTGAAAATACATTGACAAAAATATCTAAAATAGAAGCATTGAATGAAAACATCATGATGATCTTTGGAAATACCAAGGATATTCGTCAGTTTTGCGAAAATTACTCAAACGTTAAGGAAATCAATTACGGAGGCATCATAAAAAAAGAAGGATCAAAACAATTCAGTAATGCTATCTTCTTGACTGAAAATGAGATAGAAGATGCGAAAGTACTAAAATCAATGGGCATCAAACAGTTCATGCAACAGGTTCCAACCTCCAAAAAAGAGGATTTGAATACAATGATTTAAAAAGAAAGGAGTTTACGTTATGTTGTTTCAATCGATTGCCTTAGGTCTGGTCGGAATCATGTGCATCTTGGACTCTAGACTACTAGGGAGGATGAATTTTGAACGGCCTTTAATCGTGAGTACGCTAGTTGGGTTAGTATTAGGTGACTTGGAAAAAGGTTTGTTGGTTGGTGCTTCTCTGGAATTGATGTCGCTTGGTCTGGTAAATATCGGAGCAGCAGCACCACCAGATATGAATATGGCATCCATTATTGCTACAGCTTTTGCTATTCTATCTGGCTCCAATGCTGAAACTGCTCTGACTATTGCCATTCCAATCTCTGTGTTAGGACAAATGCTTGGAATATTGATGCGGACGGTACTCTCAAATCTGACACATTGGGCAGATAATTTAATCAATGAAGGAAAGTTCAGCAGAGCACGACGGATCCACATAATCTATGGTACGGTCTTATATTCACTGATGTATTTTATCCCTATCTTTTTAGCTGTTTACTTTGGAACAGATTTAGTGAAAAATATCGTGAGCAGTATCCCAGTATGGTTGACAAATGGTCTGACTTTAGCAAGCAAAATTTTACCAGCATATGGTTTTGCTTTGTTGTTACAAACGATGTTGACGAAAAAAATGATCCCGTTTTTATTACTTGGTTTTCTAATCACAGCTTACTCTGGATTAAGCATCACAGGTATCGCAGCTTTTGCTTGCATTGTGGCCTTTGTGATGGCACAAGTCAAATTCAATGGTAAAGATAATAGGACAGCTGTAAGCGAACCTGATCCTTTAGATGATTTATAGAAAGGAGTTTTTTTATGACTAAGAAAGATCAAAATAGTTGGAAGTATTGGCAGTTTTTCTGGCGTTCGTGGGCAATACAAGCTTCGTGGAATTACGAACGACAAATGAATATGGGGTTTATGTATGGTATCGCACCAATCATCGATAAAATCTATGACAAGCCAGAAGACAAACAAAAGAAAATCGATGCTTATGAGCGGCACATGGCTTACTACAATTGTACGCCGCAAACAAGTTCATTCGTTTTAGGACTAGCAGCATCTATGGAAGAACAATATGCCGAAGATCAAGAGAATTTCAATCCGGAAACCATCAGTGCTTTGAAGACTTCGCTTATGGGACCATTGTCAGGAATCGGAGACTCTTTCTTCCAAGGAACCATACGTGTTTTGGCCTTTGGCTTTGGAATCAATCTCGCTCAGCAAGGTAGTATCTTAGGCCCTATCTTGGCCATCATCATCTCCTTCATTCCGTCCTTTTTCGTTACATATTATGGCGGAAAAATTGGTTATAATACTGGGAATAAATATTTAGCGAAACTATATCAAGAAGGTCTGATGGATAAAGTGATGTATGTTTGTACGATTATCGGTTTGATGGTCATTGGAGCTATGATTGCTAGCATGATTGGGATCACCACACCGCTAAGATTCGGCAAGGCGTTTGTTTTACAGGATGTTTTAGATAATATCATGCCCCAGTTGATTCCTTTAGGGCTGACATTTTTTATGTATTGGTTGTTGCAAAAGAAAGTTCGGACCGGTTTGATGCTCACTATTTGTATCGCTGGTGGTGTTTTACTAAGTTTATGCGGGATTTTTAATTAAGGGACCAACCTAATTTAGGTTAAAAATAAATAGTATAAGGAGGAATTCAAACATGAATTCAACATTAAGTCCAAAAGATATCGTCAAAGAAATCATCGCGAACAAAGAGGTGGAGTCCATCGTATTTGTCGGCTGTGGTGCATCGAAAGCAGATCTATATCCAGCAAAATATTTTTTAGAACAAAACGCAAACAAATTACGTATCAGCCACTTTACGGCAAATGAATTCAATTATGCGACACCTCGCTCAATCAACGATCATACTGTAGTTATTTCAGCTTCATTGGGAGGTACGACTCCTGAAACTGTTCAAGCTAACGCAGTAGCGAAAGAACAAGGTGCCACAGTTATTAGTTTAACACATAGCGTAGATTCTCCGTTAACGAAAGACGCAGACTATGTGATTTATCATCGTTTCACAGAAGATTACGCGGCAAAACTAGAAAAAACAGGTTACTGCTTAGAACTTGCAGTTGAACTACTAAATCAGATCGAAGGGTATAAAGACTACGACAAGATGATGGATGGTTTCGACAAAATTTATGATTTGTCGCAAGAAAGCGCAAAGGGAGCACGTCTACAAGCAAAAAAATTCGCCGAACGTTTCAAAAATGAAAAGGTGATATATGTTATGAGTTCAGGAGCCACTCATGAAGTTGCGTATTCCACTTCTATTTGTTTAATGATGGAGATGCAATGGATTCACTCTGGTACTTTCCATTCTGGTGAATTTTTCCATGGTCCATTTGAAATCACGGACAAAGACGTACCATTTATCTTATTGATGAATGATGGTCGTACGCGTCAAATGGATGCTCGAGCACTGACCTTTTTGAATCGTTTCGATGCAAAAATAGAAATCGTAGATGCTCTAGATTGGGGACTGTCAGCCCACATTGCGAAAGAGGTTCTTGATTACTTCAATCCATTCGTCATCACAGCAGTATTCCGTGTCTATGCAGAAGAATTAGCTGAAGTACGCCAGCATCCGCTGACAAAGCGTCGTTATATGTGGAAACTAAAGTATTAAATTAGAGCTGAGGCCAAGTGCCTCGGCTTTTCTTCCCTTGCATTGAAAAGGGTTTCTTATTCTCGTACAATTGATTGAGCAAGAGTAAATTGGGTGGTGTTGATCATGAATAAAAAAGTAGAAAAATATTTAAAAGAGCTGACAAAAAATTATAGTGAGCATCATGCAGAAGATTTTTCAGCTTTATCAATTAGCGAAAATGTCGGTTTGAATCGCAGTACAACAAGTTTCTACTTAAATCAAGGAATGAAAGAAGGAGTATTGGTCAAGGTCAAGAGTTACCCCGTCTCTTTTTTACATGTTGAAACTTTAGCTGAACTTGGCATTTTCCACAGAGAATCTGAATATGAAACTTGGGAAGACTTATTTGCAGCAGAAAAAGCCAATGCATTAGAAACGGTGATTGGAGCAAATGGCAGCTTAAGAGAAGTAGTTGATCAAATAAAGACAGCAGTACTTTATCCTGGGAATGGGTTGCCTATTCTTTTATCAGGCAATAGCGGTTCAGGGAAAACATTTTTAGCAGAAAAAATCTATGAATATGCTGTAGCAGAAAAGGTCATCCCAAAAGATGCTCCGTTTATCTCTTATAATTGTGCCCAATATTTCAACAATCCTGAACTCTTGTCTTCTGCTTTGTTTGGTCATGTCAAAGGAGCATTTACTGGAGCGGAAAAAGAACATATTGGATTGATAGAAAAAGCTGATAATGGCGTATTATTTTTGGATGAGGTACACCGCTTAAGTGATGAAGGGCAAGAAAAGCTTTTTACATTTATGGATACAGGAGAAATTTCACCGATGGGGGACAATGCAATCAGACATAAAGCAAACGTCCGTATGATATTTGCAACAACTGAGAATGTCTATCAAACATTTTTGCCGACCTTTATTCGCCGTTTGCCAGTGATTGTCATGTTGCCGAATTATGAACGTCGCCCGCAATCAGAGCGTATGCAACTGATAGACACATTTTTTATCAATGAAGCGAATATTTTGTCAAAACGCATCGATGTAAGTTATCAACTAGTGGACTTTTTGCTTAATAGTGACTTAGAAGGCAATGTAGGGAAGATAAAGAACATCGTGAAATATGTCTGCGGTAGTGCGTACGCCAAAAATCAAAATAGTCTGTCTATTCGAGTTCGTTTGAAGGATCTTCCAACTGAAAATACAATGCAGCTAAAAGAGCAGCTGAAAAAAACAATCAAAGCTTTACCAGACCGCCAATATTTGCCACATACAGCTAATCAAGTCTTTTTAGAATCTTCAGAAGTCAGGCAAATCAGGCAGTTATTTGAAAAAATAGTGCAAATGTATCAAAAAGTTGAAAAGCAAGAATTAATGATCAAAAATTTTATTGATCATACGGTAAATCGAATCAATCATTTGATGGACGAGTTTATTTTTAAAGATAGTTATTCGAAAGAAGAATCATTTTATTCTGTACTAACCTATCAGATACGAGAAACTTTTGAATGGATGCATGAAAACTACGGATTGGAACAAGATGGTAATCGTGTGATTGCCCTAGCGCAGTATCTCTACCATAAAAACAACACAGATATGATTGCAGAAAACCATGAATGGCAAAGTGTCAAAGACAAGTTGTTAGAATTGGTTTCGAGTTCCATAGATACTTCTTATTGGTATGCTAAAAAAGTACTAGGACATATTTCTCGACAATTAGATCAAGATTTTAAAGAGGAAGATTTGATTTTTATTTCCTTTTATTTTCATGGGCTGCAGATCACGCTAGGAGAAAAGAAAATCAAGAGTGTCATTTTAGCTCATGGTTATTCTACTGCTAGCAGTATGGCGAACGTAGGCAATCGGATGCTGAAGCAGAATATCTTTCAAGCTTATGATATGCCAATCAATATCACGTTAGCTAAAGTAGAAGAACAAGTTATTCGCTTTATCAATGATCATCAAACGGACGCCGGGTTGATTTTATTAGTAGATATGGGGTCGTTGAACGAAATCGGAAAAAAGCTAGCAGATAAAATACGTGGACCACTGCTGATTATCGATTATGTCTCTACGCCTCTTGTATTGGAGATTGGGCAGTTGATTCAAAGACAAATGTCTATCGCAGAAATTAGCCAAAAAATAGATATAGAAAACAAAGTAAAAAAACAGCTAATTCTACCAAAAAAAGAAAAAACACAGGCAATCTTAACTTGCTGTTACACTGGAATAGGTTCAGCTACTCAAATACAAGAGATTTTGGAATCTTGTTTAGAAAATCATTGCAAAGAATTGACGATTATTCCGTATGATTACAAAAAATTGCAAAAAAATAAAATGTATGAGGATCCTTTCCATATATATGAAGTATTGATGATTGTAGGAACAGAAGATCCCAAAATCGAACAGGTTCCTTATATTGGTCTTGATCATTTAATTAACGGTGAAGATGTTGAGAAGTTCATTTCAATTCTACAAGATTATTTTGACATACGTGATAAAGATTTAAAAGAACAGCTGATGTTCAGCTTTTCAATTAATAAAATCATCGAGAATTTAACGATTTTGGACGCAACTAAACTATTGCGTTTAGTGCAAAGTGCTGTATCCGTAGCTGAGGAAACCTTAGAGATTACTCTATCTAATAGTAAGTTGTTTTTACTATACCTGCATTGTTGCTGTATGATTGAACGAATTTTAAGGAAAGAAAGTGTGGATGAACAAGAAGATATAGAGGAATATACGACTCAAGCAGGTGCAGAAATGGAACAGATTCATCGTGCCTTTTTCGAAATAGAGAGTGAGTATACTATCAAGATTTCCACATTGGAATTACGATTGATTCATGAAATTATTTATGGATAGGAGGAAGGTTTGTGAATTTAGGCATGATTTTTGATATGGATGGTGTCTTAATTGACTCAGAAAACTTTTATTTTGATCGACGTATGCAATTTTTCAAAGAAAAAAACATCCTACCAGGTTCGACGAATAAGTTGGATTTCGTTGGACTGACAGAAAATGGGATTTGGGAAGTATTGGTCTCAGAAAAAGACCAACGAGCTGATCTTAGAAAAGAATACCTTGCGTACCGGGAAAAACATCCTATTGACTTTAAAATAGCACTGCGAAAGGGTGCGGAAGACATCTTGGATTATTTAAAAAAGAAAAGTATCAAAATTGCTCTTGCTTCTTCTTCTCCGCAAAGAGAAATCGACAAAATGCTGACACAGAATGCTTTAGCAGCTTACTTCGATTTTGTCATTTCAGGGGAAAAGCTATCTAAAAGCAAACCACATCCAGAAATTTATCAAATCGCAGTCAATGCATTGGAGCGTAGACATTGCATCGCAGTAGAAGATTCTCCTGTTGGTATTGCATCAGCAAAAGCAGCTAATTTATATACGATTGCATTAAAGCAAGATCTGCCCCTTGATCAGACACAAGCAGATATCGTGATTGATGAGTTGAATGATATCATCAAAATAATCGAAACTTACGATATAGATTGATTTAACTATCTGAAAAAGATTTAAATGCTCCGAAATTTCGTGAAATTTTTGAACAAGAATCTTAAGCATATAATTAATTGATTGTGAGAAAAAATGGCTATCAATCGATATAGAAACAATCCAAAAACTGATTGCGAGAAGCATCTTTTCATCAGGTATGAAAAGAAATTTCTATCGTGATCAGTTTTTGATTTTTGCAAAATTTATTTTGCTAAGACTGGTTAGCAGAGAGAAGAGAATAATCTCTTCTCTGACTCTATTCTATCGAGATTTTCTCTATTTTTTGGTAAGCGGGCTGTTGCGAAAATGGAAAAGAGCGGAAATGTTGCGAATGTCAGTTATTTAATGATATGATATTCGGAAAAAGAAATCTCAAAGGGAGGTAACTTTTATGGGATTGAATGAATTTATTTTAGGATTGAACAATTTAGAGACGATCACAAGGGCACCTGGTTTTTTTAAATATACAGAGCATACAGTTGCAGCACATTCGTATCGTGTAGCATCTATTGCGCAAGTTCTGGGAGATATTGAAGAAGCAAATGGGCAGCCAATCGATTGGAAACTGCTCTATGAAAAATCATTGAATCATGACTATACCGAACGTTTCATCGGTGATATCAAAACACCAGTGAAATATGCAAGCAAAGAATTAAGAGGGATGCTGCAAACAGTTGAAGAAAAGATGACGGACGAATTCATCAACCAAGAGATTCCAGCTGAGTTCCAAGAAGTGTATCGCCGTCGGTTGTTCGAAGGAAAAGATGAAACCGTAGAAGGAGAACTATTAGCCATTTCAGATAAGGTTGACCTTCTTTATGAGTCTTTTGATGAAATCATCAAAAATAATCCAGAAAAAGTTTACAAGGAGATGTTCATTGAGGCAGTGACGACTATCAAAGGCTTTGAACATCGGCCTTCTGTTCAGTATTTCTTTAAAGAGATATTTCCTGAACTATTGAACCAGGAATTTTATGGAAAAGAGGCGTTTTTAGAAACCGTCTCAACGATTGTAAAGAAAGAAGAAAAATAAAAACGATATGAGATGCAGGGGGAAGTATAGTTGAAAAAGAATATGGATGTCGAATGGGGCTATTCTGGAGACAGAGGTCCGGAAAATTGGGCGAATTTATGTGATTGGTTTGCGAGAGGTGCAGAATTTCCGTTGCAGTCACCTATTCATTTAACAAAAGGTGAAGAAATAAAAACGAAAGGAGATACACTTTCGTTTCATTATCAAAAGCAACGTTTTACTGACAAGGAATTCAAAAATACGATTCATTTAGTACCTTTTGATCAACTCAGTTATGTAGAGTTCAAGAAAGAACGCTACTATTTGACAGATATTCATTTCCACTTACCATCTGAACATATCATCGACGGGAACCAGGAAGATATTGAGTTTCATTTTGTTCATATGAACAGCAAAAAAGAGAATTTGGTCGTGGGAGTCATGTATCAGTTAATGGAACAGGAAGGTTGGTTTTATGATCAAGAAAACGGAGAGAGATGGAATTTAGAAAAACATGAACACTGGGTAAATCCGGATGTCTTCTTTCCAGAGAAAAAAAGCCATTTTCATTATGTAGGTTCATTGACAACTCCACCTACCAGCGGGCCAATCCAATGGTTTGTGATGGATCATGTAGGAAAATTGAACCAAGAGTTTCTTCTACCCTTCAAAGGGCAGTATGCACAGCCGAACAACCGACCAATTCAACCCTTGAATGGAAGAGAAATTTATTATTTTGAGGAGTTTGAGCAATGAATATTCAACAAATGAAATATGTGGTCGCTGTGGCAAACAATGGTAGTTTCAGAGAAGCAGCAAAGAAAATGTTTGTTTCGCAACCAAGTCTTTCAGCTGGTATCAAAGAATTAGAAACTGAGTTAGGAATTACGCTGTTTACTCGAACGAATCGAGGTGCATATTTAACAGAAGAAGGACAAGACTTCTTAAATCGTGCCGAAAAAATCTTGGTTCAGCTTGATACATTAGAAAGTCACTATCTAACGAGTGAAAAGAGAGAGAATTTTTCAATCGCTGCCCAGCATTATGATTTCTTAGGTCCTTTGACCGCACAGCTACTCGAGGAATTCAAAGATGAAATCAAACAATTTCGGATCATGGAGACGACGACGGCGAGAGTAATCGAAGAAGTCAAAGAGCAGCACAGTGAAATCGGCATTATTTATATGAACGAGCATAATCAAGCTGGTATCAGAAGATATTTGCAACAAGGAGAACTAAGTGGCCGCAGCATTGGAAAATTTAAAACACACATTTTTTTAAGGCATGGGCATCCGCTAGCTACACACGCAGAGATCACAAAAGAAGAATTGTTATCTTATCCTCAAGTTCGTTTTACACAGGATGGAAATAATTTTCCGTATTTTTATGAAGACCTTATCGAGATTCCTGATCAAGAAACAGTGATCTATACCAGTGATCGAGGGACTTTGATGAATATCGTTCTTGAAACTGATGCGTACGCTTCAGGGTCTGGTATTGTGATTGGAGGAATTCGTGAGCACTTGCGGTTAATTCCTTTAGCAGAAGGTGAACTAAATGAATTTTATATCATTTATTCGGCAAAGCGCCCGCTCAGTGAAATCGCTCAAAGATTTATCAAAGAGCTTACTCGGTTACTGGACCAACAGAATTAAGAAAAGTAGACGGAACATCTGACTGATATTAAGTAGAAAGAACAGCCAAACAAAACAGTTTATTCGAAATAAGGGGTTGTGACACGAATTTTGTCACAACCCCTCTTTTTATAGAAAGCAATCTATAACTGATTGCTTTTATGAAAAAGTACGAAAATATGATTCTAAGAAAATACATTCATTACCCGTTTTGTTTCATAGCTATAATTTTCTCTTCTTCTGGTGTCACGATGACTGTTTTCTGATTTTCATAAATGACGTAACCAGGTTTGGCACCATTTGGCTTGCGGATATGCTTCACCTGTACAAGATCAACTGGTACTTGGGCAGAATACCGATATTTTGAAAAATAGGCAGCTAACTCGGCAGCTTCGGTAATTGTTTCATCTGAAGGCTGATCACTTTTGATGATGACGTGCGAACCAGGGATATTTTTTGCATGAAGCCAATAGTCGGTTTTCTTAGCTGTTTTCATTGTCAGCTGGTCATTTTGAAGATTGTTTTTACCAACAAGAATGAGCGTTCCGTCAGAAGAAAAGTATTGATCAGGCTGAGATGGTTTCTTTTTCTTTTGTTTTTTCTGTGTCTTCTTTTTCAAATAGCCCTCAGCAGTCAATTCTTCTTTGATTGCTTCGATATCCATCGGACCGGCAATTTCCAGTTGAGACAAGACAGATTCAAGATATTGGATTTCATCTTTGGCTTCTTGGATTTGTTCGCCAATCAACTTAACGGCGTTCTTCAGCTTTTGGTATCGATGGAAATATTTCTGTGCATTTTGATTTGGCGTCAGCGCCGGATCTAATGCTATTTTGATTGGCCGATCTTCTTCATAATAATTAGGTAAAACAACTTCTTTTACGCCACGTGGCACTTGTGCCAGAAAAGTAGTAAGTAGTTCGCCATCTCTACGGTAATTCTCAGCGTTTTCGGATTCTTTAAGTGTTTGTTCACGTTTTTTTAATTTATTTTTATTTCGTTTTAGTTCATTTTCGATTTTTCGGATCAGTTCTCCGCCTTGTTGTTTTGCCCGATCTTTCTCCGCTTTTTCGTGATAATAGCTATCTAATAATTGACTGAGTGTTGGATAAGCTGTTACAACAGATGCTTGTTCGGAAAATACTTGGTAAACGATCGGCGTAAAGAAATCTTTATTTGTCGTTTCGTAAAAAGTAGGAACTGGGTGATTGATGATCGATGAGAAAAATTCGTCCCAAACAACCATTTTTTCATTAGGACGTTCAAGCAATCTCTTGGTCAGCTCTTGAGCAGTATCGAAACCGATTCCCTGAAACTGATGTTGGATTGCTTTTGGTTCTAGTTCAGTTTGAGAAAGTCGCTGAAAGATTTTTTCTTTATCGGAGCTAAATGGATTCAAGACCTCTTGTTTTGGCGGAGCAATGTATTCTACGCCGGGAAGCAAAGAACGATAAGTGTTTTGAGAGCTTCCGATGTGTTTGATCGCGTCCAATATTTTCCCAGTTTCTTGATTAACTAAGACGATCGTGCTATGACGTCCCATTAATTCAACGATCAATATGATATTCTGTAGATCGCCTAACTCGTTGCGCTTAGCAAAGTGAAAATGGATCACTCGATCGTTTTCGATTTGTTCGATGTTTTCTAAAATAGCACCATCCAAATATTTTCGAAGCATCATCACGAAGTTAGGTGGATTATCAGGATTCTGATAATCGATTTGGGTAATCTGTACACGAGCATAACTAGGGTGCGCAGATAATAATAATCGATGGTTTTTGCCGCGTGAACGAATCACCAGCACGATTTCATTTTCATAAGGCTGATGGATTTTCGAGATCCGACCAGATAGTAACGTTTCACGCAATTCGTTGACCATCGCATGGGTAAATACACCATCAAAGGACATGGTTCATTCCTCATTTCTTTTCATAAGTATGTTCATTATAACGAAAAAAAGAAGAAAAACCAATTTGTCCGAATAGTGAAGCAAAAGTCTAGAAAAAACTTGGACTAATTACATAAAAAACAGTGTTTCTATCGTTGAAATCCAAATTTTTAGGTATAATAAAAAATAGGAGAAAAAGTAGAAAAGAAGGTGTTTGTTATTTGGGAAGCAGTTAAATCGAGAGTACAAGAAATGAATGAACATTTCTCAGTGTCATTCGCAGAAAATCCAAGTAAGTATTTTCGACGTCTTGTGTTTCTGCTCATCTTATCATTGCTGCTAACAATTGCGATGTTTTTGTTGCCGGAAAAAATCCGAGAAGAGCAAGTAAATAGTCTTGTTTATTCATCCATACCAACCAGTAAATTAAAACCTTTTGATTACAGCCAAGCGGATCAGAAAATCAAACAAAGCCGAGCGATATCGGTGATGTTCAGCAAACCGAACGGGAAAACCTATCAGGATATGCTGGATGTCTTTAATGATCCTGAGCTTATGGAAGAATTGAATCGACCGATCTTTTATTATCCGATCGTTTATGATGTATATGAACTGGAACAAAAATATAACATACGAACGGATGAAGTGACATTTATTTTCTTTGATGGAGGAAAAGAAGCAAATCGGATAACTGCGGGTAAGGGAGGGATAACTGATTTTGATAAGAAGTTGATCCCTGAGCTGAATCGACTACCGTTAGCCAATATCAAACAATTAGAAGAGGAAATGGATAGAACAGGAACAGCTTCCCCAAACGCCGAGACTGCTAATTGAGTCGTTAGCGTGATGAAATGGTGGGTCTATATAGCGCTATTTTTAATTATCAGAACAAGTGATGTTTGATCTTCAAAATAACAAATGAAAAAAATGAAAAATATAGTTGACGAAATTCAAAAATTCGATTAGACTTAAATCAATTCTTAAGGAAAGGGTGACCTGTAATGAACTTATCAAAACGTATTTCAGCAGAGAACAAAAAAAATTGGCGCAGCTGGCGTAGATAAGTTGTATTAATGGTGAAACTTTCCCATAGATACAACTTTTTAGAGTGCATTTCTAAAGCTTGTATCTATGCTAGACATGAACATTGACTGCCGCATAGATCCTATCTATGCGGTTTTTTGTGTAAAGACAATGACCGTTTTGGCCATTGTCTTTTTTTGTAGACTGGATACTTGCCTGAATATAATAAATAAAAAGATTGACTTTGCAGGAGGAAAAAAATGAAAAACAAACGTTTAATAACAGTTGTAGTAATTATTTTAGTTTATTTAGCAGGTGCATTTATTTATGGAAAAGCCTCAGGAGAAAAAGAAAGTACTTCGACGAACCAGACAAAGAAAACAACAGTTGTCGGGGTATTGCAATATGTGAGCCATCCGGCATTAGATGAGATTTATCGAGGGATCAAAGATGGTCTGAAAGAAGAAGGATTAAAAGAAGGAGAAAATCTTGAAATCAAATTTCAAAATGGACAAGCCGATCAGAGCAAGCTAGCCACAATGAGTCAACAGCTAGTACAATCCGATCCTGATGTTTTGATCGGAATCGCAACGCCTGCTGCTCAATCATTAGCAAACACGACTTCGTCGATCCCCGTTGTATTAGGTGCTGTAACGGATCCTGTGGGAGCTGGATTAGTTGCTTCTTTAGAGAAGCCTGGTGGAAACGTGACAGGTGTTTCTGATCAGCCACCTGTTGCTTCACAAATCAAGCTTGCTTCTGATTTGTTGCCAAATGCAAAAAAAGTCGGGATCTTGTATGCTTCTTCGGAAGATAATTCAAAATACCAAGTAGCACAAGCGGAAGAAGCTGCAAAAAAAGAAGGGTTAGAAGCAGTAAAATATGCGGTGCCGTCCACTAATGAGATTGCACAAACGGTACAAGTGATGAGCCGACAAGTCGATTTTATCTATGTTCCATTAGACAATACGATTGCCAATGCGATGCAAACAGTGGTAAAAGAAGCAAACAAAGCAAATATCCCCGTCATTCCATCTGTGGATACAATGGTGGAACAAGGCGGACTAGCAACAATCGGGATCAATCAATATCAATTAGGGCTTCAAAGCGGTAAGATGGCGGCAGAACTTGCGAGCGGAAAAGAAAAACCGGAAACGACGCCTGTTTATACGTTTGATCAAGGGGATACAGTGATCAATCAATCTCAGGCTGATCGCTTAGGAATCACTATTCCTCAATCGATGAAAGAAAAAGCCAAAATCATTACAGATGAGTCGCAACAAGAAACATCTAAGGAGGATGACAAATGATCGTATCAGCTATTTCACAAGGCATGCTTTGGGCAATATTAGGATTAGGGATTTTCATGACCTATCGGATCTTAGATTTTCCTGATATGACGACAGAAGGGTCCTTCCCGTTAGGTGCTGCTGTCTGTGTGACAGCTATCACTCATGGGGTAGCACCGATCTTAGCTACGTTATTGGGCGTAGGCGCTGGTATGGTAGCAGGACTCATTACAGGGTTACTTTATACAAAAGGAAAGATACCGGTTATTCTAGCAGGGATTTTAGTGATGTCAGGATTGAACTCAGTTATTTTGTTTGTGATGCGAACACCAAATCTTTCTTTATTGAATCATCCGATTCTGCAAGACAGCTTCCATCGCTTTGGGTTACCTGATTACTTTGACACAGTCCTTCTTGGCTTCATCTCTTTGGGCATCTTGATTGCTGTACTGCTATTCTTCTTCAATACAGATTTAGGTCAAGGCTATATTGCGACAGGAGACAACGAAACGATGGCTCGGTCGTTAGGGATAAAAACCGATCGTATGAAAATTTTAGGTTTAACTTTGTCGAACGGTGTCATTGCATTATCCGGTGCGCTGATTGCCCAGAACGACGGATATGCAGATGTAAATAAAGGGATTGGCGTAATCGTCATCGGTCTTGCTTCCATCATCATCGGTGAAGTGATCTTCCAAGAATTGACGCTAGCAGAAAGATTGATTGCTATTGTTGTCGGCAGTATCATTTATCAGCTATTGATTTTAGTAGTAATCAAACTAGGGTTTGACACGACTTATCTGAAGTTGTTCTCCGCTATCATCTTAGCTATTTGTCTGATGATCCCGCAATTGAAGAAAGCACTGAACTTAAAAACGGGTTTTGAGAAGGAGGCATAGTAATGACAGATATATTGACAATCAAAAATGGCAGAAAAGTCGTAAACAATGGAATGAATGAAGAGAAAGTACTATTGGATGAAATCAACCTTACAATCAGAGAAGGGGACTTCATCACTGTCCTTGGCGGGAATGGTGCTGGAAAAAGCACACTGTTCAATACGATCGCTGGTACGCTTCAACTTAGTCAAGGATCGATCTCTTTTAAAGATCAGCTGATTACAAAAGATTCAGAAGAAAAAAGAGCACGATTCCTTTCTCGGGTTTTCCAAGACCCTAAGATGGGAACGGCACCCCGGATGACTGTAGCAGAAAATCTGCTGCTTGCACAAAAAAGAGGGCAAAAGCGGAAATTCCGTTTACGTAACTTGAAAAATCAAAAAGAAGATTTTTTCAGACTATGTCAAGAAGTAGGTAATGGCCTAGAACAACATTTGGATACTCCAGCAGGGGAATTATCTGGCGGTCAACGGCAAGCATTAAGTTTGCTGATGGCGACGATCACGGCTCCAGAATTACTGTTATTAGATGAACATACTGCCGCTTTAGATCCTAAAACAGCTAAAGCATTAATGCAGTTAACCAATCAGCGGATCAATGAACAAAAATTGACTTGTCTCATGATCACGCATCGAATGGAAGACGCCTTGAAATACGGAAATCGTCTGATCGTACTTCAAAAAGGAAAAATCGTTCAGGATCTTTCTGAAAAAGAAAAGCAACATTTGACAATGGGCGACCTTTTGCAATTCTTTGAAGAAGTAGTGGATTGATTTCGACAGAAAGTCTCCTTCCAGTAGAAGGACTTGAAAACTCATTGACATCTTCCTTTGATTCATCCTATACTTAAAACAATAAACAATTGAACATATATGGGTGTTTTGTAGGATCGCGTAGTCAATGATTTTAACAATTAAATAGAATATTCTTTGCTCTGACAAGTGAACGATGAGAAAAGACTTTGCTACTTTGCCACCTAGACGTTTCGTACTTTTTCGTATCAAACGCTAAGTGGCTTTTTTTATTGAAGTAAGAACAAAGGAGGAATAAGATGATTTCTGGAAAAACCAAATTAGCTGGACTCTTTGCTGATCCAGCTTCTCACAGTTTATCTCCATTGATGCACAATACTGCTTTTGAAGCAAACGATACCGATGCGGTGTATTTAGCTTTCAAAGTAAATCCAATGAATTTGAAGCAAGCAGTCGAAAGTATTCAAACTTTTGATATGTTAGGTGTAAACCTTTCGATGCCGAATAAAACAGCGGTTATTCCTTACCTGGATGAGGTAAGTCAGGAAGCACAATTGATCGGAGCAGTGAATACGATCGTGCACGAAAAGGCTCGTTTGATTGGCTATAATACCGATGGTGCGGGCTTCATGCAATCTGTGCAAGAAGCTGGGATTTCAATCGAAAAGAAAAAAATGACTCTGCTGGGCGCTGGAGGTGCAGCAAAGGCAGTCACTGTTCAAGCAGCGTTAGACGGCGCTGAGGAAATCGTAGTTTATAAACGAAACAACCAAACATTCGCTCAAGTAAAAGAAACATTCGAACAACTCAGCTATCGAACTTCTTGTAAGATAAAAGTTCGTGACTTTGCCGATACGGATCAATTAAGAAAAGACTTGAAAGAAAGCTGCCTTCTAGTCAATGCAACAGATATCGGGATGGGAAAGAAAATCAATCAGTCACCGCTCTTAGATATAAACATGATGCATGAGAATCTAGCGGTTTTTGATTTGATTTATGCACCTAGAGAAACACGTTTATTAAAAGAAGCAAAAAAAGTAGGAGCAAAAGGATACAATGGACTTGGCATGTTGATCTACCAAGGAGCAATCGCGTTTGAATTATGGACAAAGGAAAAGATGCCGATCCATGTGATTGAAAAGCTGTTTGAATAAAAAAGGATAATAGATAAAGATTTTTTATTCTCGCATAAACGGTCTCAAGAAAAGTAATCCTTTATGTATCGAAGCATTTATTTCGTTATTTTTTATTAAATTATCAAAAAATGATAGGCTTTTGTCGATTGGTTATCGTATCCTTTATTTATCAGTAAGAAACGAGGAGGAACCACAATGAGTCGGATGGATCGCTATAAGGACATCCATAAGAAGGCGAAACCTCTGAAGCGGGATACGGGGAGTATTTTTGCTAGAAGAGAACGAAAACGAACGCGTATGGAAAATGAGGAAGATGCTACCCGTATTGATGAAAGAGAGCAGCACTCATTTGAACATTTGAACCAACACGAACAACAGATATATAGAGATGCACCAAGAGCAGAAGAACAACAAAAAAATAAAAAATTTTTCAATCGGCAAAAAAAGAACAAACCGTTGAAGCCTCGAAGAAAGCGATCGTGGAAAAAAATCATTCTATCGATTTTGCTTGTTTTGATCCTTTATTCAGGAATCTCATTTTTTATTGGTAAATATGTAGCTGAACATGACACGAGCTTAGAGGCAGCGACTTCAGAAACCTTTCATGGGCAAAAAGCGACGAATGGTGCGCATAATATTTTGATTCTTGGGAGTGATACACGCGGAGAAGATGCCGGGCGAGCCGATACGATCATGGTCTTACAGTTGGATGGTCCTTCCCATAAGCCGAAACTGATTTCTTTTATGCGTGACAGCTTCGTTACGATTCCAGGGGTAGGACAAAATAAGATCAATTCAGCTTATGCATACGGAGGAGCCGATCTAGTGCGTCAAACTTTAGTAGAAAATTTTGGAATCGATTGTCAATACTATGCGAAAGTCGATTTCAAATCGTTTGAAAAAGTGATCGATGCCTTATTCATGAACGGAGTGAAGATCGATGCAGAAAAAGATCTGAATCTGGATGGTGTAGACATTAAAAAAGGGGTCCAGAAGATGGATGGACATGTTCTTTTGCAATATGCACGTTTCCGAATGGATGAAGAAGGAGACTTTGGCCGTGTCAGACGCCAACAACAAGTAATGAATGCTATTTTCAGCCAATTGAAGAATCCATTGAATCTGATCCGTGCACCTTATGCAGCTGGTAAAGCTTTAGGGTATACATCCACAGATGTCACTGCTTGGTTCTTGACGAAAAACCTCTTTTCGATTGCACGAGGAGCTGGTGGCATTGATCGAATAAGTGTGCCAGTAGACGGTTCGTGGAATTATGGGCAAAGTGATTATGCTGGAAGTATTCTTGAAATTGATAATCAAATGAATCAATCTGCTATTACAGATTTTTTGAATAAATGATCATAAAAAAGATCAAGAAGAAGCTATGGCAAGGCTTTTTTCATGAATCAATCAAACGATTCACTCGTAAAAAACGCTTTCTTATGGTAGATTATAACCAAGAAAGGAGCTGTTTTCATTGGATATCTATCTGAACTTCAAAAATGAGTCTCGTGAAGCCATCGCTTTTTATGAAAAAGTTTTTGAGACTGAAGCATCAGGTATCACCACATACGGTGAAATGCCTGGAATAGAACAAATGAACTTGCCAGAAGAAGCAAAAAATCTAATCACGAATGCACGGTTGAACATTTATGATACATTAGTTATGTTTGCAGATACGCCAGAAGGAATTGGTCCTGAATTAGTTGTTGGAAATAATGTTTCTTTAGTCATCCAAACAAGAAATGAAGAAGAAACGAAGCGTCTATTTGAAAGCTTAGCTGAGGGTGGTAAGATTGAGATGCCGCTGGATGCTGTTCCGTGGGCTCAGTTGTATGGGATGGTAACTGATCGATTTGGCATCAACTGGCAGATTAACCAAGAGTGACAGCTAAAGATGAGTATTTTCTGGAAACATCAAGCAGCAAACGGAACATCGTTTGTTTGCTTGATGTTTTTTGTGCCTATTTCGACTATACGGTATCTTTTTTTTATTGCCAGATGCGAAAATATGTTCCATAATAGAGAAGTCCGCAAAAAATCAAGTAACGGAGGTTAGAAGATGAAGACGGTAATACTAGCTGAAAAACCTTCACAAGCAAAAGCCTATGCCGAAACCTTCCAACAGCGAAAGCGGCATGAAGGGTATTATGAAATCAGCGATCCATTGTTTGCTGGTGAAGTAACCATCACTTATGGTTTTGGACATTTGGTAGATATGGTTGCTCCAGGAGCTTATGAAGAGCGTTGGGCAAAATGGTCTTTAGAAAATTTGCCTATTTTCCCAGAAACCTTCCGTTACGAAGTTCCAATGGACAAACGTGCACAATTTTCGATCGTAAAACGAGAATTGCAGTCAGCCGATACCATCATTATTGCAACAGATGGTGATCGAGAAGGTGAAGCCATCGCGTGGTCGATTATTCGACAAGCAAACGCATTTTCTAAATGCTGATTGGCTGATTGGAATGAACGGAAGCCCATTATATAGCTTACTGCTTCAACGAAAAGGGATTGATGGCAGTTTTTCTCTTGGTCGTGTACAAACGCCGACACTCTATATGATTTATCAGCTGCAAGAAGAAATCAAACACTTCAAAAAAGAAACCTACTTTGAAGGAGAAGGTTTAATTACGACAAACAAAGGACAGTTTTCTGGAAAAATCGTACCAAAAAAAGCATTTAAAACCCAAGAAGAGTTAACGAAGGAAATAGAGAAACTCGGAGCGCATTTAGGTAAGCAAAACGGACGGATTCTTGAAGTTACGAAAAAGGAAAAGAGGTTGCATAGCCCACGTTTATTTTCGCTATCTAGTTTGCAGACAAAGATGAATCAGCTAATGAAAGCAAGTGCTAAAGCCACACTTGATGCTGCTCAAGGACTGTATGAAAGCAAGTTTCTAAGCTATCCAAGAACGGATTCCTTTTACATCACAGAAAATGAGCATCAGTATCTAGTTAAACATCTGCAAAACTATAAAAAGTTTTTAGGAATAGAAGAAGTACAGACAACTGAGATCAGAGCAAAGAAACGGTATGTCGATGCGAAAAAAGTTCAAGAACATCACGCAATCATTCCGACAAAGACGATTCCGACTCCTGCACGCTTTGCGAAGCTATCTAAATTACAGCAAGCAATCTATTTACAAGTCTTACGTACCACTGTGGCTATGTTTGCCGCAGATTATATTTATGAAGAGACGACTGTAATGACAGGTGTACAGCAATTAAAGCTAAAAAGCATCGGAAAGATCCCATTACAGCAAGGGTGGCAGGAAATCTTGCGCATCAAGTCAAAAAAGAAAGAAGCTCAGACTCTTCCTCCTATCGTAGAAAATGAAGAAGCAGAAGTAGAGCTGAAAAGTATGGAGAAAGAAACACAACCTCCGAAACCCTATACCGAAGGAACCTTGATCACAGCAATGAAAACTGCGGGAAAAACGCTGGATAATGATGAAGCACAAGAAATCCTCAAAGAAGTAGAAGGAATAGGAACAGAAGCTACACGGGCCAATATCATTGAAAATCTTAAGCAGAAACATTACATCGAAGTCAATAAAAACGAAATAATCGTTACGCCAAAAGGAATCACTCTTTGTAAGGCAGTAGCTAATGAACCATTGCTGACAAGTGCAGAAATGACTGCACGCTGGGAAGGATACTTGAGAAAAATTGGTAACCAAGAAGGGACGCCATCTGTTTTTTTAGAAAACATCAAAAAATTCATCTTACATTTATTGGCAGGAGTACCTAATCAAATCGATAAGGTAGATTTTTCAGATGAGATCAGCGGAACACGCCAGATAAAAGCGATGGAGAAGAAAAACGATCAATTAGGAAGATGTCCAAAATGTAAAAAAGGGACAGTCATGCTTTATCCTAAAATCGCTACATGCTTGAACCCGGAATGCGACTTCAAATTGTGGCCAACAGTAGCTAAAAAGAAGCTGACTAAAACGAATCTCAGAGATTTGCTTTCAAAAGGAAAGACAAGTAAAGTTGTCAAAGGTTTTACTGGTAAAAAAGGAAAATTCGATGCAGTTTTAGTATTAAAAGAAGATATGACGATTGGTTTTTCTTTTCCTTGGATCGAAAACAGCGGAACAAAAGCAGTTGATGGAAACAAAGAAACATCAAGAAAAAATAATGAAAACGAAGTAGAGTAAATGAAAACAATGAAATAGCAGAATATTTATTCCGAAAAGTGAGAATATAAATATCAATAAAACTAAAAAATATCAGTCAATCAAGCAAAAAAGTTAGGGTAGGCTGATTTTATATAGATAGCAAGGAGTTTTTTTATTTGAAAAAAGTGCATTCATTTTTAAATTATCTTATGGGAGCAATCACGATTGTGGCTGTGTATCAAGCATTTCTAAAGTATCCTGATTACGGGACGAAGTTGTTGTCATTGACGCACAATCAAACAGCATATTCACCAACGCTGATTTTATCGACTTTGACTGCAGGAGCTAAAAGCGCTACTTATTTTTTTCATAAAACGACAAGCATATTGAAGCGAAAGAAACAGCGTAAACAATTGTTGATGGTGGTAGCGGCTATGATTATTATTTATTTCCTACCAGTTATTACACAAGTATTCCATCAATATTTTGGTTAAGAATACGAGAGTTTGTGACAAAAGTCATGTCACAAACTTTTTTCTTTGTCATTTTTTCGTAAGAAAAAGTAAATCAATAGTATATACATTGATTAAATGTATATACTTGGATATAATGTACTTACTATAGAATGGTATAGAGGGTGGCGAAATATGAAAAAAATGAAAAAGTATAAAATTAGAAAATCTGGCAATAGCGATGTAACAACTATCCCACCAGAAGTAAAAGAATTCATGGGTGTGCAGACAGGTGACGCAATCAGTTATGTTTTTCAATCTGATGGTTCTGTACGAATGATCAAAGCGCAAGAAGAACCTGATATTGATTCGTTAGTTGATTCGATCATGAATCAATATGAAGACGCGTTAAAAGATTTGGTTGATTTATGAGGTATCTTTCGACTAAAGAAATTATCAAAATCAACGCAAAAGTTATTTTACGTTACTCACCAGGCGAAATGATTGGTGTAAAAGATGCCAATGCATTAGATATGGCTGTTAAACAGCCTTCACAAGCGGTATTTAATCAAGAACTCTATCCCGAAGTCTATGAAAAAGCGGCGATTTTAGCAATTAATTTAGCTAAAAAACATCCTTTTCATAATGGCAATAAACGAACGGCTCTTGTTGCCATGTTGTTGTTTCTTCAATTGAATAATTGTCCAGTTGCTTTTTCTCGTCAAGAAGCTGTTGATTTTATCATAATGATTACCACTAGTTCATTGGATTTCGATTCACTAAAGTCCAAGATAACCAATTATTTACGACAAACCGCAATAAAATGAACGAATTAAAAACTTTATTTCTCAATTAGATCAGCATGTCATTAAGGAACATGCTGATTTTTTTGTATGGTTGTTCATACAAAATAGTTTTTTCATAAAAATATGGATTAATTATTGAAATAATTGATTTAAAAGGAATACAAAAGAGCGAATAGCAGGAAATAGTGGTTTAGAACTAGTGGACTGATTTTTTATATATTTTAGTTTACATAATATATATTATACAAAGTAGATTTAGAAAATAATAAACCTCTCTCGAACGGTTTTTTATCAAAAATCATCATTTTTCCATCAAAATCTACTTGTGCAAAATTATAAAAAAATTTTGCAGTTTTTCTTACTTTTTTAGCGTTTAATTAAATGATAAAAAACCATTTTCTTTATACAGTTCATCAGATTATGACTCACTGTATTTGTGTTTGCCATCACTGAAGGATTTTTAATCACATAGATAAATCATTTACTTAAGTTTAGTTGTCATTGATATCGATTCGATTATTTAATCAGCAGATTACATTTCATACGTATGGATCATTTTCGACCGGATCAATTATAATCATTCTGTTTATTTGCTTACCTATAGATATCAATAAAAAACCTGCTTAACAGATATTTCAGCTGTTAAGCAGGTTTTGATTTTTTAGTTCTTACTCATTATTTCTTATAATACAGTGTTCAATACTTCTCTTAAAGCACTTGTTGATTTGCTGAACATTGCTTTTTCTTCTTCGTTGATGGATAATTCAACAACTTCACGAACACCATTTTCGTCAACGATTGATGGCACACCTGTAAAGATATCTTTTTCGTCATATTCACCAGTTAAGTAAGCAGATACAGGCAATACAGCTTGTTCGTTATTCAAGATAGCTTTTACGATACGTGCAGTACTCATACCAATACCATAATAAGTTGCTTTTTTACGATCAATGATCTCATAAGCAGCATTACGAACTTTATCAGCAATTACATCTAATTCGTCTTTAGCGATACGATGATCTTTTTCTACGATTTCAAAAACTGGTTTACCACCAACAGTTGTATGTGACCATGCAGCAACTTCTGAATCACCATGTTCACCTAAGATATAGCCGTGAACGCTACGTGGGTCTACTTTTAATTTCAATGCGATTTCTTTACGGAAACGAGTTGTATCCAATGTTGTACCAGTACCGATAACACGTGATGTTGGCAGGCCTGATTCGTTCCAAGCGATATATGTTAAAATATCTACTGGGTTTGAAGCAACAACGATAATTCCGTCGAATCCTGAGCCCATGATTTCTTTGACGATTTGGCGCATGATTGACGCATTTGTCTTAACTAAATCTAAACGAGATTGACCAGGTTTTTGGTTGATACCAGCTGTGATAACAACGATATCTGCATCTTTACATTCTTCATAACCGCCTGACCACACAGCAACGTTTTCATCGCCCCAAGCCATACCATCTAATAGATCCAGTGCTTCCCCTTCTGCTTTTTCTTGGTTCACATCGATCAAGACTAATTCATTAGAGATTCCTTGGTTGATCATTGCATAAGCGATACTTGTTCCAACAAAACCTGTACCGACGATTACTACTTTACGACTTGTTTTTTTCATGAATAAACAGCTCCTTTTTCATAACTATTTGTTACTTTCATGGAAATTATAGTCTTGTTTATTCATTTTATCAATATGTTAATTATAATAGTTGTTATTATAATTTTTGATGGAAACGAATTCCTAAATACGTACAACAGATAACTGATAAACGATTACACCCATGTACCCTGCTAACACAACTAAAAGTACTAACGCTATCACTAATGGAGCTACTTTAGCTCCACCTTTATCAAAGCTATACTTTTTCCTTGTACGCTTTAGAACTGAAAATAAAACCAAGCCAAAAATAATTAACCATAATAAAAAGCCAATCGCACCTAAAATCAATATCCCTTCATTTACGATTGAAATCCCTATATCCATTTGCTCTGCTCCCTCATTGTCCCATCTAAAGTTTTGTTTTGTTATAAACGTTTTTCTTTACTTTATCCGTATCAGTCAATCCTTTTTCGTAATTTTCTTGGATCGTTTTCTTTTGTATTTTATAGGATGCAGCTAACTGTCTTTTAAATCGGCGTTTGTTTTTTCGTATACTGGTGCCTTTTAGATATTCATAGAACTGTTTGACGATAAAAATGAACAGATAGACGGCAAAAAACGTGGACAATCCGTATCGGATGAGATACATAGCAACGAAGGTGGCAAAAATACCAGTTCCTTCATTTTGTGCTAAGACAGCAAATTCGCTTAAAAAAGTTATGATAAATGCAAAATTTCCCATGCTTCACCTCATTGTAAATAGTAAATAGTTGCCGTATCATCCTTTGATTTCTTTAAAGAGATAGAAAATATCACTTACGATAGTTTTTATATTGCTGCTGCTTCTGAAAACCCTTATTACCAGGTGCTTTACTCTTCGTACTTGAACTTGCGGACATCTTTTTGCTCAACAGAACAGTTAATAGAATCACGAAAAAAAGAGCACCTAATAACACAAAACGATACTTAGACAAGTACATAGCGAACGCAGAAAATAAATCAGTTTGTCCAACAACGCTGTAAGCAGCCAAACCACTCAACCAAGCCTTTACCATTTTCATCTCCTCCTCCCTTCTTCAATCACATTATCTAAAGGATACAATAAAAGAAGTTTAAAAAAGGAACTGCTTTTTCTTATTTATGAAAAAACTGTTCCTCCTATATGTTTATTGAAAGATAAGAAATGAGTACACTAGTATCAGATATACCTTATGAGATGTACTAAACAAAAGTCTATCTGTCTGACTAATCTATTGAAATGAGTGAATATTATGAAGAATAAGTCCAATGGTTCATCTTGGATAAAGTATGTCTTTTTGAGTGTACTCTATTTTTTTCTGCCACGTGTCCAATTAACAATGGATTCCCATCTATGGACGCTAATCTTCCAAGTTAGAAAGATCAGCGTATCTATCATCACTGTATGCTTACTAGTGAGTATTTATCAAATGAAAAGAAGGCAAAAGTGGAAACAGCCACTACTAAAACATCTATTTATAGCAACTTATCTCCTATATGGTGCCATCAACTTTTTTCTTCTTCTATTGATTGAGTTTAGTTAATACACGGATAAGTCTTTCAATAAATGCATAAAACAAAAAACTGCTTGCGACATATCAGAAAACATTAAATCGTCTTCTGATATTGTCCAAGCAGTTTTTATTTTGAAGCTTGCTTAATTCTGTTCTTTAGAAACAATGTTTGTTCTTTTTTTTCCGGCAAAAAGAAAGCTAGATAATACGACAAGTAAAAAGAAAGCGATGATTCCGACTGTCAATGCCATTTGACCGTATTCTCCTAGTTTCCCAAGTACAAGTCCTGGTACTAGATAATCAGTATCGGCAAATGTAGAAGAAGCGATTTTAAGATCTCCTAATACCGGAAGGATAAATAATGGCAACCAACTAATCAATAAGCTATTGAAAGCAGAACCTAATACCGCCCCTCTTCTACCGCCAGTCGAGTTGCCGAAAACACCAGAAGCAGCTCCGCAGAAGAAATGGCCAACTACTCCAGGGATGATGACTGTAGTCTGTAAGCCTATCATGGCAAACATCGATAGCGTTCCTACAAAGAAGCTGACAAAAAAACCAATCAATACAGCATTAGGTGCATATGGAAAAACGATAGGGACATCTAACGCTGGTTTAGAATCAGGTACAAGCTTTTTAGCGATTCCTTGGAATGCTGGAACGATTTCTGCCAACACCATCCGAACCCCTTGAAGGACGATAACAAACCCTGCTGTAAATGTTCCAGCTTGGATCAATGCAAAGATCACAGCGTTGTCTCCATTGCTTAATTCTCTTTCAACAAATCCAGGACCTGCTAATAAGGCAAGTGCGACATATACGATTGACATCAAGAGCATGATCGATACAGTAGAATCTCGCAAAAAACTGAAACTTTTAGGAATCTTTATGTCCTCCGTAGAGCGGTCTTTATTTCCAAAGAACTTACCGATCCACCCGCTAGACGCGTAACCGATATTGCCGGTATGCCCCAGCGCAACTTGGTTGTTCCCAGTAATGTTTTTCATGAATGGTTGACAAAGAGCGGGCGTAATAGTTAATAGTGTTCCTTCAAAAATCCCTCCTAATAAGATCATCCACACGTTTGCAGTAAATCCAGCGCTTACTAAAATGACTGCTGTCAGACAAGAAACATAAAGCATCGCTTGACCTGTAAGAAAAATAAATTTATATCTTGTGAATCGAGCAAGTAGAATATTCACGATCATCCCTACTAGCATGATCAAGGCAGTAGGTGTCCCGAATTGTTGTAAAGCAATTGCCACTACTGCTTCATTGCTTGGAACCACGCCTTGGGTATGCAGAGCCGTTTGGAACATCGAAGCGAAAGGGGTTAATGAATTACTGATCAGTCCAGCGCCGCCAATCAATACTAAGAATCCGACAAATGTTTTGATGGTTCCTTGGATTACTTCTGAAAATTTCTTTTTTTGCAGAACAAGCCCAAGCAGCGCAATCAGAGAAACGAGGATGGAGGGCTGACTGACGATTGAAACAAACAAATTCAACAATTTATCCATTGATATTTCCTCCCTTGAATCATTTTTATTCTTTTGACAAGATTTGTCCTACTTTTTCTTTTACTTCATCACTGTCGATGATCGATTGCAACGGCACGAGTTTTTCATCCGGTATAGAAGTAAGTGTATCTTTCAAAGAATGTTCAATGAAGAAATAATCCGCCATATCGCTAGATACACTCCCAACATCCGTATGACTTACTTCGAAATCGTCCACATCTGCTCCAAGATCTGCAAGAGCTTGTTTGATGTTCATCTCTACCATAAAACTTGTTCCTAATCCACTTTGACACACTGCAAAAATTTTCATGTTATTCGTCTCCCTTTTTTATGATTGCTAGTATTTCTTCTTTTGTTGAGGCTTGTAATAGCTCTTGAAGATTTTGTTTATTAGAAAGCAGCTTGGTTAAATTTGCCAACGCCCGAAGATGTGCCTCGTTATCGATAGCGGCTAAACAGATAAATAAGCTGATGGGATGAGCAGGATCATCGATTAGATCAACTGGTTGTTGAAGTTTCAGCAAAGACATCCCTACTTCGTTTACACCGTCTTCCGGACGAGCATGCGGCAGTGCGATGTGGTCGCCGATGTGGATAAACGCACCATACTGCTCCACACGTTCAATCATCGCTTTGATATAACTCTCCTCTATTTTATTCTTTAATAATAGTGGCTGTGCGGCAAGTGTGATTGCTTCTTGCCAGTTTTTTGGTTGATCGGATAATTGGATCATTTCTTCTGTTAATAATTCAGATAGCATAGGACGTTGATCCTCCTTCTTTTCTAAAAGTTTGTTCATTTTACGATTTAAGACTTGATAGAGCTTTTCTTCATCTACACCTTCTTTTAATTCGATATATGGAAGTAGCGCAGCTAGCAATTCTTGAGCAGAAGGCATGGAGAATCCTGGTATCAGCCAATCTCTTTGTACTTGATTGATCAGTTGGTTTTTTTCCAAGTCAGTCATGATTGGTTGTAGGACATATAGTGACTTTTTCTTATTCGTAAGCGTAAGAGGCACAGTAGAAAAAACAATATCGTAGGAAGTTCCGTCAATCTCATGCAAGCGATCAGCTGAATTGGTCTCTGTAAAAAGGATCATCGGGAATAATTGCTGAAGTTCGCTTTTTAAGATCAATGAAGAGCTAATGCCACTTGGACAGACGATCACGGCTCTTATTTTTCTGTTTCTCTCTTCTTCATCTACTTTTCTTATTTCTCCGCCGAATAGTATAGTGAAAAACCCAACCTCTTCTTCAGGGATGCTCTTTCCTATCCGTTTTTCTAACGGACGCAATGCTTTTCTTGTCATTTCATAGATGGAAGCATATTGATGTTTGATTTGATTGATCATCACATTTGGCAAGTAAAAAGAATAAGAGATACGAAAATAGGCAGGTACCAAGTGATAAAAGACATTCATCAATAATTCACGAAATGAATCAAATTCTATGGCCATCAGGAATTCCATGCGATGGATGACTTCTGAAGAACATTCCAGCAAAAAATCAAGCGCAGGCTCCTGGATATCTCCTTCAACAATTGAGGCTAAGCAAAGAGAGAAAAATAGAATCTCTGACTCTAGATATTCGGAATAGCCTAAGCCAGTCAATATTTGTCGGCTGATGTCATTGATTGCAAGAGAAGCTAAAAGTTCAGCATCTTTTACCTTTTCTACAGATATTTTCCCAATTCGATTAGTGGTCAAACTTAAATAATACGCTAACTCATCCATTCGATTGGGTGCAAAGCGAAGATCTGATAGAGAGATTGTGCTGTCTAACAAATCTCTGGCTTTTGCATAACAATCAAGAGAGAGCATTGCGGTTAAATACGTGAGACCAAATCTTCCAGCAAGCGATTGCATTAAATGAGCGGTGCGATTTTTTGCTTCCCTTCTCAATATCACTTCTGACCCCAGTAGCCTAAAGCCTGCTTTTCTAGTATATGTCAGCTGACATTCTTCCCCTTCTAATTCCTTTCTTACTTTTTTGATATCCGATAGGACTGTTCCTTTAGAAACCTGAAGAAAGTCTTGAAAATGAAATACAGAAATAGGTATGGTATTCGAATAGACCATCAAATAAAGAAGATCTCTACGCTCTTGTTCGGTGTACACCGCTTCAAAGCGAGTGATATTCACGTATTTTTCTGCCCAGTCGATCGCTCGAAATTTTTTCAGACGGATATAAGTCTCATCCATATACTCGGCAAAGGGAGCAAGTTGTTTGATTGCCTCGTTTATATTTACTTCGATGATCTCGGCTGCTTTTTCTAGACTGATTTCTCTGGGTGTTTTCAGGAGATAACTAATTTTGTAGTTCACAGCGCTGTTCACCTCCTATTTGTATTCTAGTATGATACCGCTTTTAAATCGAGGGTTGTTTGGTACAACTTACAGTTAGATTTTTTTTACGACTGTACCAAACGACCTCTATCGAGTTACAGAAAAAAAGCAGGTGACCAAATGGCTCCCTGCTTTTATGAATCAATTTCAATCAATTTCGCTCGATCAATGATGATCGTGTTTCTTTTTTGAAGTCAGTTCTTCAAATTTTTCTTTGACCTCTTCAACCGCTTTTTCGATATCTTTTTCAAAGCGATTAGGTTCGTTAGACTCTGATTCTTCTTCTACAGAATTGGAACCGGATAAAGCTGTTTCTTTGTTTTCTGTTTCACCGGAGTTTGTGCCAGCTAATGATTCTTCTTTATCTTCTGTTTCACCAGAATTAGTACCTGCTAGAGCTACTTCCTCTTCCGTTTTAGGGGCCATAGAACCTCTTAATCGTTTGTGTTTTTCACCATCATAATTTGTCATATTGGTTCCTCCTAGTAATTCTATACTTTTTCATCGTACAATAAGACAGTTTGTGCGTCAAAAAACAAACCCGATTCTTACAAATATGTCATGTTTTCATCTTTTACCTTCTGATTCTTGAATGCCTTTGATTCCTTCTTCCAAAATTTTCATCTGTAAGATTGTTTCTTCATCTTTAATGACTTTTTTTGTACCATTGACTAATGTCTCGTAAATGCCTTCGTAGACGCGACTGTAATCACCAACCTCGGAAATCACTTTTTCTTCATGATAATCGCCTTGTTCATCTATATAAGTCAATACACCGTAGTGCTCGGGCAAGTCGATCCCAAAGTCTTCATGATCAGGCATATAAAACATTTTAAGATGTTCTTCTTGCCGATCTTTCGTTTGTTTCACGAACATCCCCTTTTTTCCATAAACGACGAAACTCGGACGTTCTTTGATACGGAAATAGCTGGATTTTATCGAAATTTTCATGTTTCCGTAGAAAAAGTCCAGATCGAAGTAATCATTCATTCGTCCTTTCCCTAATAGTTGACGAACATCATAACGAATATCATCTGGTTCGCCGAAATAAGAAAGAACTTGGTCTACTGTATGACAAGCATGTCCATATAAATAGCTGTTTGCAGTAGAAAATTCATGCGTATTTTCTGGTACTTCTGGTCTGAAATAATCGTAATGCATTTCTACTTCTAAAATATCCCCTAATTTTCCGCTTTCGATTACTTTTTGGACTGTCAAGAAGTCAGAATCGAACCGTCTGTTTTGGTAACATTGGATAAATAGCCCTTTTTCTTTTGCTAATGCAAATAACTCTTCTGCTTCCTTTGACGTTTCTGCAAAAGGTTTTTCTACCAATACATTCTTTCCATGTTCGAGTGCCATTTTTCCATATTCATAATGAAATTGACTTGGTGTAGTAATGACAACTAATTGGATCTCAGGATCATTCCAAAGATCAGACAGCTGATCGGTATATTCGATGTCTTCAAATGTTTCCCATACTGGTTTAGATGGGGAAAAAATTTTTTTGATATTGATTTTGTCCGTAAGTTTTCTCGAAAATGGCAAATGATAGCGATTTGTACTCTTTCCATTGCCGAGATAAGCGATTGTAAGCATGATTTGTGCCTCCTTTTATTGTTGTTTTCAGTATATCTTAGAAAAATATAGAAAGTGTCTATAATAGCCATTCTGGCAAAAAAGTTCAGAAAAACATTTGTTATCATTTGGTTTGGTGAAATTTATGTTCAAAGTAAGGTAAAAAATCAAAAAGAGAGTGGCGGAACCAAGCATTTATCAGTAAGATAGAATTTGGAGGTCAGATCATGCTTATTGAAGAAAAATTAACCAAACAAGAGTTGTTTACCACGACAGAGAAACGGATTGCTGATTACATTCGGAGGAATATCGAAGCCGCAGTCTACATGACGATTGAAGAATTAGCAAAAGCTACGTATACTTCCCATTCAGCTATTATTCGTTTATGCAAAAAAATGGGCTTCAGCGGATTTAAAGAATTTCGTTTCGAATTAGGACGGGAAGTTCATCAATTGATTGCCCAGTTTAATCAAACAGTCGATCCTAATTTTCCTTTTTCAAGTGAAGATAACACACAGCAAATTGCAAAGAAAATGGCAGATTTGTCGATCCAGTCAATAAAAAAAGCGCAATTGCAGATCGAGCATCAAGATTTGGATACCATCAGTAAAGTATTGAACAACGCACAGCGAATTTTTCTTTTTGCAAAAGGCGATTCCCAAATCACGGCAAGGAAGTTCCAGAATAAAATGGTCAAGTTGAATAAATTTTTGATCTTGGCCGAAGAATATAGTGATTCTTCTTGGAATGCAGCCAATTTAACTAGCGAGGATTGCGCAGTTTTTATTAGCTACAGCGGTCGTATCCATCATTATGAACGGATCATGACCTATCTAAAGCATGTAGGAGCTCCAACATTATTGATTACCGGAAATCAGCATTCAGAAATGGCCAAACAGGCTGATATGTGTCTTGTTATATCGCAGGAGGAATATGATTTTGCTAAAGTAGCGACTTTCTCCTCTCAAATTGCCTTCGATTACGTATTAAATACGTTATTCTCAGTGATATATTCTCAAAATTTTGAAAAGAATATCCGCAACTTGAAAAACAAACAAGAATTGATGCAAAAAGGCCTTCTTAAAGAATATCGGAAAAATTGAGACAAGCTTTCTTTGATATCGTTATAAATATAGACTGGCTGAAGTTTTCTTTTTCAAACTTCAGCCAGTCTATTTGTTTACGCATTGATTTGAATACATCTATCATAGAAAAGAGACACAGTTACCTTCTGTTTCTTATTTTAAATGTTTGCCGAAAAAGATAAATAAGAAACAGAAAAATCAGTATACTTATAGCTATCAATCCGTACAGGAAGAAACGTTTGTTCTCAGATACTTTCTGTACTTCTTTCTGCACTTCTTTTGCATGATAAGGAACGCGATGCCCTCTGACAAGTAAGCGATGACTGTTGATCATATAAGGTGTACAAGTCAATAGTGTCACGAAATCCTTTCCTTTTTCGATTCTCAGGTCTGTTGTATCAGTTGGTTCTACCGTCTTTATCTGATCGACTTGATAAGCAAGTGTCTGTCCGTTGATCTCGATATAGAAAGAATCACCTAAAGTCAGTTTTGGCAAGTCAGTGAACAACTTTGCTTGAGGCAGTCCCCGATGGCTGGAAATAACGGCATGTGTACTTTCTCCCCCAGTAGGATAAGATGTCCCTTCCAATAAAGAAGCACCTTTTTCTAGTAGCACGGTATTTGTTTCGTCAAAAATCGGTAAATGGACATTGATTTCAGGAATCGTCAGAACGCCGATCGTATGTTTTTCAAAATAGGTTTTGTCCGTTTTCACTGGTTCCTTTTTCTTAGTAAAGGGATCGACACCGGGATTTCCTCCTTTTTTTGCTAATTGCTGGTTTTTCTTTATCATGTCTTTTTGGATCTTGGCCATGACTGCTTCATTTTCTTTTACTGCTTGTTGCTGATAATGAGAGATGATTTGCTGATCCAGGTAGTTATTCAGCGCATCGCTAACGAATGGATAAGCCAAGACGCCTATCCCTGACAGAAGCAGAAGGATCATTAGCAGGTCTAGATATTTTCTTTTCTTTTGTTTCATTTGTGTTCTCCTTGTGCTGACTAGTTGTTAATAAAAGAAAAAGGAGCAATTGCGTAAGCCGCTGCTCCTTTTCCAATTCATGTACAAAGATTAAATCTGACTATGCTTGCGTCTAGCAAAGTACAATCCAGCAATCAATAGAAGGATCACTCCTGCACCAATATAAAGATAGATTCCCTTACCACCTGTTGAAGGAAGTGTACCTTTGTGTTTATTTGGTATTTTTTCAGGAGAAATCAACTGTCCTGCTGTTGCGTAAGATTGTTCATCGACAGTAAATGCTACGCGGTTTGCCAATGGAACATAGTTTTCTGGTGCTTTCGTTTCTTCCAGATAGTACGTGCCGTATTTGAGACCTGTCACATCAACTAAACCGTTGTTTGTGGTTGTAAAAACAGTTGCTGATTCTTTCGTCGAAACCCAGTTGACGGCTTTTGTAGATGGGTCGATCGACAAATAGTTGGCTGTGTCACTCTCTTGATCACGAACGACGAATTCTGCTCCAGCAAGTGTTTGATCTGATGCAACATCACCATCTACTTTGACAAATCGTTTGCCGCCAGTAACGACATCGACAGACGGTGGCGTTTGATCATTTGTATGTCCGTTATCGACATTTGCTTGGTTAGAAAACCCTTTTGTTGGATCTGCTTTTTCGTTCAAATGCATATAGTAAACAAATTTCAGCGTACCGCCAGGAGTGAGTGAAGGAATATAATTCGAGTCAACTGAAACCGTGAATCCGTTTGTTTGTTCAGTGACAGAATAATTTGTTGGATCAATTTCTTTATCCCCATCATACAAGATATACGCATACGTTCCTGAAGTTTCATGATCAAATGTCAAAGCAGCATCATGAGTATCAATGAGTTTGAATGTCGTGTACTTGTTTTGTGTTCCTTCTTTATCAGCGATACCTAAAGGAATATTGACAGAGATCTCATATTGGATTTTTTCTCCGATTGCGACATCTTTTCCATTCAATTGTGGAGTTGTCTTATCGACTTTGGACGTATCATTTTTGATGGTCTTTTCTACAGGAGTTTGACTATTTGCCAAGATCTCAAACGGTGTGTTTGTTTGATTGTCAATCATTTCTGCATTATCAGGAGCTTTTACTTCTTCTAAATTATATTTTCCAACCTCTAAATGATTGACGATCAACTGTCCTTTTTCAATCGTTGCCTCGGCAAAGTCATTGTTGCCGATATCATAAGAATGACCAGTAATGAAATGTTTGGCTTTCGTTTGATCCGTTGTCCAAGTGTACAATCCATCTGTGACGCTTTGGATATATTTTTTGACGCTTGGTGTTCCTTCTTCTTTAGAAATAATGAATGCCGCACCGTTTAGTGCTTCGTTTTCGGCAGTACCGACTTTGGTCACTTTCAATGTTCCATCATTACCAACTATATTTTTAGGATAGAGATGGATAGTGTCCAATTCTTCTGTCCCATATTTATAAGAGCCATCTGCTTGTTTGATCATCTCATATACAGGAAAAGCGAGCACCATGTTTGTAGCAGCTGTCACTCCGTCTTTTGGTTCCTCTTTGATTGTGTAGACTGCATCTTTCCCATTTTGTTTTTTAGGTAAAGATAAAGTCACATTTCCATCCGCATCTGTCGTTCCTGATGCAATTGGTGTACCAGGAGTCAAAGACTCGACTGCTTGTTTTGCTGCATCCACCGACGCTCCTTTCTCCCGTTGCGCATAAAATTCTGGAGTGACGTTATAAACGGAAAATGAGATATCGGCTAATCCTTGGTATTGATCGAATTCGCTCATTTCTTTCCCACTGTTTTGAATCAAAGGATCGGGTAAATCAGTCATTTTCTTTTTATGGAGAATGACTTGAGCTGCTGTATCCTCCGCAAACACTCTTTTTGTGCCGAAGCTACTTGTGATTAATGGTAAAATAAGAAAAAGTGCACCTAATATAATGCTTATTTTTTTATGATTTTTCATTTTGTCACTCCTGTTCTTTTTTTGATAAACAACCATATTGCAAGGCTTGCGAACACCATGCCAACAATGACTAGAAGGATGTTTTTCGTTTCGTTTGTTTTAGGAAGAAATGGACGACTATTTTCTTTTTTGTTGACTACTTTCAATATACCGACAGTCTCTTTATCCTCAGAGAGACTAGTTGAAATGGTAAACGGAATTTCTGTTTCACTTAAAATATAACCAGATGGTGCTTTGATCTCTTTTAACCAGTAATCTCCTGTTCTCAACCCGATAATGGAAAAAGCGCCATTTTTATTGGAAGTCAGGTGAAACGCATCTGATTCGTTACTTGTCCACTTGTATCCGTTGGCTGTTCGCTGCAGGTAATTTCCTGCTTTGTTTTTAATAAGGAATACTGCATCAGCTAATCGTTTGTTTGGTTTATTTGTCTCGATTTTGACAAATTGCTTACTCCCTGTATATATAGAGACTTTCTTTGTACTGATACCAAAACCAAAATCTAGTGTTCCGTTGTTATTGATTTCCTTGTTCGCCTGAGCTGTACTGTTTAGCTGCATCTGATAAGAAATAGTCAGGTTTTTTCCAGCATATTTTTCTAGCGAAGGAATCGAAAATGCAATTTCAAATCCGTGTGGTTTCGTGTGTATGACAAATCCTTCTGATAGCTTTTGTCCATTCGATGAAATCGTTAGACTAGTAGGTAAAAATGTTAATGCTCCATCCGCACTATCTGATAATACGAATTTTTGATAGTCTAAGATATTCATAGGGATCATCGTGTGCAAGGAATAAGTGATTTTGTCACCAATCGTAAAATCATCCCTCGATTCTTCTAATACCTTTTCAAAAGGAGGATCAGGGTAGTTATTTTCTTCATTTTTAGGATACAAATGGATAGATGAAAGTTCTTGATCGTTTTGTCCATATACAGGAAGAACAACTACCATGTTCCCTGCTTTTTCTTTGACGACTTCTGGTGCTTTGGATTCAATAAAAAGATACGCTTTTTCTCTTTTTTTATGATCTTTGGCAGCTAGAGAAAAAGAAGCAATACCATCTTCGTTGTTCAGAGTTGCGGTTGTTTTTTCTGTGATAAACGTGCCAGAAGACTTACCGTTTTTTGCGATCTCTGTTTGTGCTTCCTCTACTGTTTTCCCCTTTTCTCGTAAATGGTAAAAAGATTCTGTGACATCATAAACTTGAAATGTGACTCCATTCAATCCCCGATACGTTTGCAATAACTCTTTTTCTTGTCCGTCACTTGGCTGATTTTCCGGTAGTTGGCCATTTGGAAACAGTAACTTGTACAAAGTGATCTGGACCCTATCTGGTTCTGTTGCTGTTACTGTTACTGCCTGAGTAAAAGCAGGTTTAAATAGTAATAAGAAGAGACACATACTAAGCCAACCAAGTTTTTTCATATTAGCTGCCCCCTCTTTCTTTGTTGAAAAAAAGATACCAAATAGAAAATGTACAACCAATCATCCCTACTAGATAGATTCCTAAGCGGCCAATTCCTCCCGTATCAGGTAATGGTACTTTTGCCTGATTCGTGATGTCTAAAGAAATCTGGTTGTTTTTGGCTCCTGGTGAAAGAACAGACTCATACTCTTGTCCATCCACTTGAATCAATCCATCTTCTTTTATGATGATAGTAACTGGATCTTTTAGTCCTTGGTATCCTTCTGGTGTAAAGGTTTCGGTCAGCTTATAAGTTCCAGGTTTTAAATTTTCGAATAGAAAGGTGTCCGTTTCTTGTCCATCTTTTGGCAATTCTAAGTCCATTTCTGGCCCTTGCAGTCTGAATTTGGCTCCTTTTAATGCCTGTCCATTGTCTTCCTTTTTGTGTACTGTCAGGTCAAATGCTTTTAATCGATTTTGATGAGTGAGCGTCCACATGCCATTCGTTGTCTCGGTGTTTTGCCCCGTGTAAATAATCTTTCCATATTTATCAATTTGGAATTCATAATTTCCCGGCGAAGTATCATATCCTGCAGGACCAGCTGTTTCAACGACTCGATATTCTCCAGGTGTGAGTGAATCAAAAATGGCAAGGCCTTTTTCATTCGTTGTTTGGTTGTCCATTGGCTGATAAGCACCGTTTGCTTCTTTTTTCTGTAGGGCAAAAGCTGCACCTTTAAGATTCATCTCTTTGCCCGTCCCTTGCATCGTATACTTACGTACTGCTATAGGAATTTCAACAAAAGGATTTTCAATGGTCAACTGGATCGTATCATCGGAAGTAGTGACTGTTTTTCCATCAATGGTTACCGTACCATCAGAAGCAATCTTGATTTCCCAAGTAGTCTTTTTGCTTAATTCATGACCTTCTGGCGCTTTTGTTTCTGTCAGTGTATAAGTCATTTCTTTTTGCAATTTGACATTTTCCGGAAGAGAATAGGTCCCGTCACCATTATCAGTTAGTAAAGTATCAATAGAATCTCCTGTTAATTTGAAAACAGCGCCAATGAGATCCTTTTCTCCTGTAGAGGAATTTTTCGTTATTTTTAAGTCTAACGGTGTGAATTGTTTAGTATTCTTCCATGTCAGTGCGTCTATTTGTTGAGAATCATATCCTGGTACAGGCAGTTCTTTGATTGTTTGGTAACTGAATGCTTGACCTTGATTATTATATTGAGGCAGTGATAGTATCTCTTGATAACTTTCTCCACTATTTGCAGAGAGTTTGTCGACGTCTGCACGTTCCCACGTATTTGCAGTATCTTTAGCTGGTTTAGTGATGCGGATATATCCGTTTTTCCAAGCTGCAGCATCTGTTGTATGGTTCCGTTGGATTTCAAAAGTGACTTGATCTGGACGATTAGCTGGATTATTATCAAATTCTTCCCATAATTTTTTGATGTGAAGACTGACTCCGGGAGCTTTAGCAGATGGTATACCGAATTCAGCTAATTTGTCAGTGTCAATACTTGGTTGGAAAGTCGTCCTACCGTTCATTTGATACCAGAAATTCGGGTGGAAGTCCTCATTTTCTGTCTGGATCCTCACTTGGTAATGAATTTGGATTTCTTGGTCTTTTCCTAAATAAATCTGATTGCTCTTGATCGTATTTCCATCTATAGAAATAGTTGGAGTAACTGTTGTAGGGTTTGTTCCCACGCTTTTGACTGAAAGTGTACCAGGTTGATAAATAAATGGTTCTGCGATTGGATCATTTATTTGTCCATTACTTACAGTTGCAGAGATCTGTACAGCTTTTTTAGCCAGATATTCAGAGATATCTGTTGCATGATCGGCTGATTCATAATAAAGGTCCCCTTTTTCGTCTGCTGAAACCATTTGCCGCATACGAGACTCTACTTCTGCTTTAGATAGACCAGCTGCTGGATCGCTTTGAAGTTGGATACCAAGACCATGTATCTCGATTCCTCGTTCTTTAAGCGCCATCGCTTCTCCGATGGTTGCGATAAATGTGCTGTCTATTCTTCTGGATCGGTTGTTTTGGTCAGGTGCATAATAGCTTCTTGCAATTCGAGAAGTATTTCCCGGCTGATCTTGAGTATTGGAAAACTGGGTACCGTAATAATCGTTGCTTGATTGTGCGTGTACTCGCTGTACTTTATAGGAAAATGTCGGTACACCATCCGTCAGCAAGACGATTACTTTTTTATGTCCGTTTGGAACGGATAGCATGTCTCCTGCATCTCTTAACCCTTTTTGTGTAAAAGTACCGCCATTTGTTCGTGAAGGTGTAATGGTTTTTACTTGGTTTTTTACCGAATTAAATGGACCCATCTGAACAGTACCGTTACTGTAGTTATAGCCATCACTGGAGTAGCCGACATATCCCATATTGATTTTGTCTGTGATACCGCTATCTGCTAAAGTATCGACAAAACGATCGACACCAATTTTTACTTCACCGATTCGATCATTGTCGTTCATACTTCCTGACCAGTCTACGACCAATACGAGATCAAGAGGTGTGATATCTTTTTGTACATTTCCACGGGCATTCAAATAAACATCAAACAATCCAGGTGTAGTTGTCTCCTTTGCAAACTTACGTATCGCATAGTCTGCTTGATTGCCTGTTCCCCCGTATTCGATATACGAATGAGTCCGATCATTAGGATTTCCGTCCCAAGAATTTATCCCATCCCATTGATTTGATCCATTTTTATTACCTTGGTGATCAAGAACATTTGTATTTCCTGTAGGTTGCCAATTGGCTTTAGGATAAGTGCCTTGATCATCCGTCGTATACTCTGTAGGAATCGTCTGATTAGCTGAAACAGTCACAGCTGGCAAAGACAATGTAGGCAATGTAAAGGGATTGACAGAACTTTCATTTTCTTCTGATACTCCTTCTTTTGTTTCGTCTGTATTTGGTATTGACACTTCTGTCTCTTTCTTGTGTTCTGTCGCATCAGTAATGTCATACTCTTTATTATCGACGATCAGCTTATTTGTCTGGCTGTGGTAAAGTGTTGGATCGATTGGAAGACTTAGATTGATCGTTTGTTTAGTGTTTGGAGAGATTTCTAGCGTGGTTTTCCCGCTTTTTACCTGATAAGCATAGCTATCTTCTTCCTTTCTTTCCACATCGCTTAAGTAATTCTCAACTAGACCAATTTCTTTCTCTACCTTTTCTGTACTGTTGTTATTCGCATTTAGTTTGACGTTCAGCGCTTTTTTCCCAGATTGATCTGAAGTGATTTCAGCTGAAATGATTTCTAACATCGTTGGATTATCTGTAGCTTCTGCTATTGCAGTTACAGGCAGGATGTTCGATAAACTCAATAATATCAGCACAAAAACAACTTTCAGCTTCTTCCCTGTGGTCGTCATTTTTCCCCTCCTTTTTATTATTATCTGTTTTGACGTGAATAGTGATGATTATTAAAATAAATAAACGTATTTATTCTAATATGATAATTATTATACGAAGGGCACTAGAGGGAATCACACCAATTTTCATACCAATTGGTTTCATTTATGACGTTGATTCCTTTGATTAATGAGCGTTTCATTAAAGAAAAGGGTTGAGGGAGAAAAACATATGATCAGGTTGCTGGAAGGAAACTATAGAAAGATGGAAAAAATCATTCGGATTCTATCCATTTCTGACAAGTGGATGACTAAAAAAGAACTTGCCAAACGAATCGGTAGTTCGGAATCTACATTTGTAAGGTATATCGAAGAAATCAAAATCCGCTGGGGAACGGATGTAACGATTCAGTCTTCACAAAAATTGGGGTATCGACTTGAACATTTGAATGTACCGGCTTATTTAAATGTGCTAATGGAAATGTCACAAAGTTCTACAAATAGTCGTCTATTAAATGAAATCATTGTCAATCCGGGTAAAACGATCGAGTATTATTGTGAAAAAATCTCGATTAGTCGTTCTTCTTTTACGCGTAAGTTGAAACAATGCAATCAAATTTTAGAAAGCTATTTATTAAAAGTAATCGTCGACCAAGGGTTTCAGTTAACTAGCCTGAAAAGTGAGCTCCAGCTGCGTATCTTTGTCACCTTTTTCTTTTTAAGCTACTATGGAAGACGTACTTTGCCATTTCCAATCGAAAAAAAGAAGATCAAAGAAATTATGTCAAAGAACAATTGTCAGTTGAATTTATTTCAAGAAGAAAGTCCTTATGAGCAATCTTTCTTTATTATGTATTTTGTTGTGCATCTTATGCGGGAATCACAAGGAAATCCATTCGAATGGAAAGCTGGAGACCCTTATGTAAAGTTGATAAATATAGATAAAAAAGACTTTTTGATCTTGAAAAATCTTTTAGGGAAATTGAAGTACAGCAGCTATATAAAAGTAGTGAACTATTTTGTCAATACGATTTTTTCGGAATTTTCGGAGAAAGAAAAAAATGAAATCAGTGAACAGATACGAAAAAATATATCCTACTGTTCATTTTCATCTGCTGATTGCAAAGAAAAAAACGAAGAATTTGTTGTTCGACTCTTAACTCAAATTTATTTTTTCTCACGTATTTTTCCATACGATACGACTCATTTGACGATCCGTGCCACTTACTTTGCGGAACAGATGCAACATCGCCATATACGTCTATATGCTGGATTTCGTGCAGAACTTCAATTTTATTCCACCCTACTGAATCGAAATTTGATTTATTATTTATCTAGCTATATATTTTGGATGCTTATTGGTAATCCTGAAATACACCATTATACTTCCGATAAAAAAATACTGATCGTCAGTGACTTAAGTCTTCGACATAGTCGATACATTGAAGAATATGTCAGTGATGTTCTTGCTGTGCATAAGATTCACTCTGAGACAACTGCTATCACTGAAAATCAACTTTCGAAGTACAATCTTCTTGAGTATGACCTGATCGTCACGAATCAACCAATTCCGAATACCCATGTTCCTTATATGTTGATTGATGACAGTGTGTCATTCGCAAATGAAGAAGAGTTGATCCGCTTATTTGAACTATAAACAATCAAAAAACAGCTATGTATACTCTACCATCCTGATAAAAATATCAGGACAAATAGACATAGCTGTTTCTTTTTATTGTATACCTTCCGCAATCCAACGAGATTTATAGCGAAAATCTTTTAATAGTTCTTCTTTTGTCCAGCCATTTGCAATGAGATCCGTCAATGAGTTCATTACGAGAGACATGGAAAAGTATAAGAAGCTAACTGCTTCTTCCGACGATTGAATGGTAAAATGATTAATTTTTAGTAATTCTAGCCATTTGTCGTTCATAGGAGAATCAGCAGTTAGCTCTCTACGTTTGGTTGCCTGCTGATCATTTCTCTGGGTCAACAAGTATAATCTTTGCCAATAGATACTATTGTGATCTAAATCGCTGCACCACTCCAAATACTTTTCGATCCCTAAAAAGAAATGTTGTTTGTTTTCACTAATGAATGTCAAGATATCTTGATGGACTATACGAGAACTGCTTTTGATCGTATACAAATAAGCATCTTCTAGATCTTGAAAATATTTATAAAAAGCGCCGCGCGACATTCCCATCTTCTCAACAATTTCTGAGACTTTTACTTGGCTGATGTGCTGTGAGCAAAATATCTCTAACAATAGGTCGTCGATTCGCTGTTTCTTTGCTTTCGGCAAATTGAAAAAAGTTTCTTTTGGCATCCACATCTCTCCTTTATCTCTGATTATACGTGGATTGCCCATCCTTGTCATGAAGTACTCATTTTTTCTCTTTCTCTTCTTCTGTCAAGTACCCATCTTCCATTCGATAAACGCGATCACTCCACTGAATCATACGGACATCATGAGTAACCATAATAGTTGCTTTTTGTTTTTCATGAGCTTCCTTAACCAGTAATTTCACGACCTCATATGCATGATCGGTATCTAAACTAGCTGTTGGTTCGTCCGCTAAGATCAAGCTCGGTTCATTATATAAAGCGCGAGCAATTGCCACTCTCTGTCTTTCCCCACCAGAAAGATCTTTAGGATAACTGTTCTTTAGTGACTGGATATCTAAAGATTGCAGTAAAGAATCGTTTTTTTTGGAAACATCTTTTTTTGAAGTGACTTGATCAACTAGTTCAAATTGCTCTTTTACCGTTAAAAAAGGAATCAGATTAGAGCTTTGGAGAATAAATCCAATTTCTTGAAAACGCAAATCTGCTCGTTTTTTTTCTGGAAGTTCGGTTAATGAATGACCGTTGATCACTATTTCTCCGGAAGTCGGTGTTTGCAATCCTCCTGAAATGGTGAGAAACGTACTTTTACCTGAACCAGAAGGACCAATAATGCTGACGAATTCCCCTTCCTTTACATAAAAATCAATTCCTTTCAAAGCTGAGACCTTTGTATGACCAGAACCGAATGTCTTGGTAACTTTTTTCATCGTCAATATTTCTTTCATTTTTATTAACCTCCTATTGCTGTAATTGGGTCTACTTTTGTTATTGTACGGATTGAAAAGAGACCGCCTAGCATCGCAACAATGATCAAAATCCCACTATATAGCAGCCATTGGGACCAAAAAACAGCAAAAGGCATCGCACTTGGTAAAATCAGACTAGTCAGATAAGCAAACACAAGAGCAATCAGTACGCCTACCAACCCCACAATAAATGATTGTGCGACTAAAGATTTAGCAATGAAGGAATTTTTGATTCCTTGTGCTTTCATTACTCCAAAAATAGCGGTTTTTTGAAGAGTGATCACATACATAAAAATACCGACCACGGCAGCGACTACTAAGAACAAAAAGTAGATCATTGCGTTTAAGGTCATGTTTTGGGCAGAATAGCCAGGAATGCTTTCAATGAACGTCTCAATAGTTAGTAACTGTAGTTCCTTTGATGCTTTTTCTTTCGAAATTTTAGCAGAATTCTTTGTAACGATTCCATTGATTGGCTGTTCCTCTTCAGAAGCAAATGGCTGTTTTCCATACTTCAAAGCAGTCCACGTATCAAGAGATGTATAGATGACTGGGGAAACAGTGTAATAAGTTGCAGGAAAGATACCAACAATCGTCAAAGGATCGTTGTAACTGCCAATTTTGATTGTATCTCCGATTTTATAACCTGAATCAGCCAGGTTTTGCGAAATGATGATTTCATTCTTTGTTTTGAATTTATGCCCTTTCGTGAGTTTTGGTAATAAGAATGCTTTTTTTGACGTGCCGAAAACTGTGACATTTTCTTTGTTTTTTCCTTTGACTGCACCGCTGTATAATCCAATCGGGGCTTTTTCTCCTCCTTCAATATATGTCAGATCTTCTCTTGTTAATTGTGAAGCAGCAAATACTTGATTGGCGTCCTCTGATAAAACAATCTCTTGTGCATCCCAATCATCGATTGCTTTCTTGAATTCTTCAGAAAGCCCATTTGCTAGTCCAGATAACATAAATACGACATACGCAATCAAGAACATGATCCCGATGATCAAGCCATACCGTAATTTAGAATAGCGAATTTCTTTAATAGCTAGAAACATTTGGTTTTCCTCCCTATGATATGTTGATAGTGACAAAATGTCACTCGTTGAATAGTGTAACTCTAAAGTGACATTTTGTCACTTCTGTTGGATTTTTTATCAATAAATTGTCTAAGACATCTTTCCATAAAATCTTAACATGTGTCATAATAGGATTATTTAAGTCTTATTTATGCTTTCCATGATAAACTAAAGTGACCAAATCAATGAGGTGGGAAAATGATTAAACTATTAGTAGTAGAAGACGATAAAGTATTATCCAATAATATAAAAGAAATACTCACTCCAATTGGTGAGATAACACAAGTTTATAACGGTAGTGAAGGACTATTTGAGTTGGAAAGCGGTGTTTACGACCTTGCAATCTTGGATTTGATGATGCCGGAAATGAATGGTTATGAAGTCTTAGCAAAGCTACGGAAAGAAAAAATACAGACTCCTGTATTGATTTTGACAGCAAAAGATAGTTTGGAGGATAAGATTGAAGGATTTGAACGTGGTGCAGATGATTACCTGACAAAACCGTTCTATCGAGAAGAATTGATCATGCGCGTGAAAGCATTATTGAAACGCTCGCTAGGTCTATTTGATGAAAACGTTCTGAAGTATAAGGATATCAGTTGTGATTTAAAAAGCAATGAAGTCTTGTATAAAGAACAAGTTTTGCCCATACAAGGAAAAGAGTTTGAGTTGCTCGTTTATTTTTTACAAAATAAAGGAATCATTTTGACAAAAGAGCAGATATTTGACCGGATCTGGGGATTTGATTCTGATACGACGATTACAGTTATTGAAGTTTATATGAGCAACTTACGAAAACATCTGCGAAGTACTGGATTGGATAAAGAAATCAAAACCTTACGTAACGTCGGTTATATACTGCAAGAGGTGTGATGAAATGAATGGAGATATTACACGCAAGCAGCGCAGCCGTTTTTTTGCAACGAATGTAGCAGCATTTGCCTTGATCTTTTTTCTTCTGGGGTTCATTACTTTACAGATATTGAACCAATCCGCATACAGAGAAACGGATCTTTCATTAGAGAAAACAGATTTTGATTCTCGGACAGTGCAATTAGAGATACAAAGGTATCAGCAAGGTGATCCCTTTTTGAACCAGACACAAACGGAACAAAACAGACCCAACATGGAACAACCATTGATGGAACCATCAAATGACCGATTTAACACTCAAGTGATCTTGTGGTCTGAAAAAGGTGAGATATTGAATAAGGCAGCTATTGGTGGACGCTTCAATCAGATCAAAGAATTAAAAATGGATACGAAAAATCTGAATACCATCCAAAATATTGAATTAAATGAAGAAAACGACTCGTCTACTCTCTCCTTCCGTTCGATTACGAAAAAAGCAGAGACGAATCAAGTTGGCGTTGCCTATATCCAAATTTTAGAAAATACAAATCAAATCAAGGATTCATTAGCGACTTTTCGCACAATTATGATTTTGTGTATGGTTGTTTTCTGGCTTATCTCAATTGGCATTAGTTACTACTTGTCTAGTCTAAGCATGCGCCCTATCATTCTTTCTTGGAGAAGGCAAAAAGAATTTGTCGAAAATGCTTCTCATGAATTACGTACACCGTTAACGATTATTCAAAATAGTTTGGAACATCTATTTACCAAACCTGATCATACCATCATTGAGGAATCTGAAAGTATTGCTCAAGCATTGTCAGAGACGAGACGGCTCACTGGATTGACTTCGGATCTGCTGACGATTGCCCGAAACGATTCTGATCAGCAGCTACTTTCAAAACAAATGATCAATACACAGGAATATATCGAAAATCTTGTTAAACCATTTCAAGAGATGGCCATCATAGACGGAAAAGAGTTTATCCTTCATAACGAGGCAACATCAGAAGTACCAATTGACGAAAAAAAGATCCATCAAGTTTTGGTTATTTTGCTAGATAATGCCTTAAAATATACGAATCCAAAAGATAAAATCATTTTGGATTCGTCTGTTAACCATAAAGAATGGCTGATTCACGTAAAGAATACTGGCCCTTCTATCAGTGAAGAAGATCAAGTAAGAATATTTGATCGATTTTATCGGGAAGATCAATCTCGTGCGAAGGCGACTGGCGGTTACGGACTTGGCTTGGCGATTGCAAAACAGATAATCGAACAGCACCACGGACAAATTTCTGTATCCAATTATCTTCCACAAGGAGTTGATTTTAAAGTCCAATTACCGTTGAAGCCTAAAAAATAATGCTTAACTCTAAAACATACTAGGAAAAGGGCTGTGACAATAATCTTGTCACAGCCCTTTTTTCCGAATAAACGGTGTTCCAGAAGTAGCTTCTTCGAAAAATAAGCCGAAATTTCACAAAAATTTGAGAAGCAATTTTCGTAAACTCCTTCTTATTTCTTGAAGCTGACCACTTCTGTCGCAACCTCTTTAGCTTACGCTTAAGATTTTTTATTGCGGTCTTCAATGTGTACATCACCGCTTGTGTCAATATCCAATTCTTCTCGGCTAACATCTTCTGTCACTTTTTCAACATCTTCATGTTCTTCTTTATGAATTCCCACTTCTTCACGAACAACTGTATGTTTGCTAACGTCTACTTGCTCTTCTTTGATTGGGATAGTGATCGTGTCATCTTCCAAGTTCTCGTCTGTACCCTGTGAAGATGGGTCTGTTACTGGTTTGCGCTCGATGACGATTTCTTCACGTTTGACCGGTACTTCTACCGTTTCAGTATCGTTGACCACATGTTTGTGGATGTCGACTTCTCCAGTAGTAACATCATGTGTATTTACATCTAATTTTTCTTCTTTTAGTTGAATCGTATCATCATCTAGATTTGGTTTGCGATCGATGTCTTCAGTCTCTCTTGTACCCATAGAATCAGCTTCGCCAGGTACGTCCATCGGATCAGTTCCTGGTGTCATATTCAATGGATCTGTTGTATTTTGAAAGCCTGTCGTGCCATCTACGTCCATTGGATCAGTGCCAGTCCCAGTCCCTAGTCCAGTTCCCATTGTGCTTGCTGGGCTAACAGTATCTTGCGTATCCATTGTGTCTTCAGTTGTTTCTGGCTGACGATAGCCTTTTACTGTGATGACAAATTTTCCAGCAGAAATATCTCCTCTATACTGATATAAAGGATCATTTTCTGGCGTAGCCGTCTCAGAATCATAGGTATCAAAAGAAAAAGTGTCTTTTATTCTTTCCCATAAAGAACGATCTTCTTCGCCATCCATCCGATTCTCATCTGTTTCAACATCTATGCCGGATAAGCCGTCGAATCCTAGTCTAGTTGCTGCTTCATCAGTAGTATAAATAACGATATCATCTCGATCGTACCCTTCGTTACGCAACCGTTCGATTACTGATAATGCTTCATCCCTTGTACTGTAGCTACCGATGACTGTTAAATTTTTGTCTTCCATGTAAATTCCTCCTAGCAAATAGATTTATGATTGGTATATTTTTACTTATAAATTTATTCTATAGGAGACGATTGTTTTCTACAAATATTTAGATTGGAATTTGATTAAAACATTTTAATTGTATTCCGAAGATATTTATGATAAAGAAAACTATGTATTAAATAAAATTATCGTTTATTTTTTGTTTCTATATGAATTTTTTTGAAAAATTTCATATAATTTCCATTCATTGAAAATGAAGCTATTTATCCAAACCGTGTATAAATAAGATATTTGTATAAACAAAGAGACTGATTTCCCCATATATTTTTTCCTCTATTAGGATAAAACCCTATGTCAGGTAATGGCACCTCATTTTTTCTAATTTTACTCTAAGAAACATGTAGATAGTATAGCTAGTTAAGCCAATGATGAATAAATTGAAAGCTAAGCAATTTTTGAAAAGTATTTAATAATTTTTCAAAAATAAAAAGAAAAGCCCCTACTACTATTCGAACGAACCAACCCCATTCCAATACTTGTAAAGTGACCCCATAGCTAAAATGAGAATAAACCAATTAAAAAATAAAAAGAACCACTATATTAATAAAATAACTGTAAAGTGTTTTTTCTTATTCCTAAAGCTACTCCTTTTTTATCTGCTATTATTGAAATTGTAGTTATTAGTACAAGTAAAACTTGAAGGCTCATTGAAAATTAGATGAACGTCTATGCATTAACAAAAACTTTTAAAAGACAGTTAAAAATAGGTTCCTAATGAAATCAAGGTAAAGTGTCTATCGTCATTTGAGGAAATGCGGTAAAATAAAGGAAATGAACAATAACTGGAGGGATTTGTATTGGACAGCAAAACTAGAAAACAACTGCAAGAAAAATTAAAACAACGTACACATTTGCTCCCTTCCGTCTTTCAACAGTTTTTAGAAGAAAATCGCTCTTCTTTATCATTAGGTAGTCGCTATGAATATGCAAAAGATTTCCATTTGTTTACTGATTATTTGAGAAAAGTATTTTCTGAAGAAGTGGATGACCAGCTGATTATCCGTTTAGAAAAACAAGATTATCAGAATTTCTTAGCTAAAATCTATCGACATACTCGTTCGTTCCAAACTACAGCGAACCAGGAAACGGAGCAATTGTTTGAAAATAGCTATTACGGGATTTCAAGGAAGCAATATTCATTAAATCATTTTTTACGATTTTTGTATCAAAAAGGACTGATTGAAGAAGAGATTTCTCTTTTGGGTACAAGTTTACCGGAAACAACTAAAGCAGCTCCGCGATATATCGATGCAGAACTTTTCAAAGATTTTGAGCATTTGTTTATCCCGATTGAAGGCTTTCAAACAAGCAGAGAAGCTAGCTTTGAAGAAAAGAATAGACCGAGGAACCTTGCGATTACTGCCATTCTTCTGTATTGCGGATTAAAGATCCATGAAGTAGTAGAACTTAAACGTAAAGATGTATCTTTGACCAAGCAGATTCTTAATCTGAATAGAAAAGAAAACAGATTGAGTAAAGTACCAATACCAAAAGAAGCGATGCCGTTTCTGGAGAACTATTTTAAGTTAACAGCACAAAATACGGATGAAAATTCTTTTGTTTTTCGTTCCTCGCATGATCAACAAATTTCTCCTCGGACTATTCGCCAAATTTTGAGCAAAATTACAGTGTATAAGAATGTATCACCAGAATTATGCCGAAAAACCTATCGCTATTATACCGAACTATATTTAGATGATGCTGACGCGGTAAACTATTTATGTGGTAATCGATACCTATCTTCCCATTCTTTTCAAGAAATCTGGGAAAAAATGGTTGATTTTTCTTATCACGAATTAGCGGCATTCGTTCAGGTTTCTGTCACATAGGAACCTGAACTTTTTTTCACAATAAACTATGTTATTATATAAAGGTTTATGTTACGATTATCTTGAGTTTGTATATTACTTAACAAAAGATAATGGAGTGTGAATGATGGAGACCATAACGTATTCCCCTTTGAATTTATTTACGAATTTTCAAGAAGCTGCAGCTGGCTTTTCCGAGACCCCGATTATCTGTGATCAGCCGCTTTCTGCTTTTCCTGAGTTAGGACTTGAAACAACTTACAAAAAATGCTTTGAAAGTGTGTTAGATCGAGCTTATCAATTGGCCCATCTTGGTGTGAAATCTGGAGACAAAGTCATTATCTATAAGAGTTCCGCTTTTGACACATACCTTCTCGCTGTTTCTGTGTCTTACCTTGGTGCAGTGCCTGTCATGACTTCTTATCATCTACCAACAGCGACAATGGAAGTATTTATCGACCGTTTAGAAGACCCCTTCATTTTATTTGATGATGAGACAAAAAAACGAGTGGGAGAAATTTCAAACGGGACTAAATCAAAACAGATTCCTATTTTTTATTTACTGGAGCAACCTGCTTTTCCTGTTCCCCAATCGTTTTTAGCTAAAAATGAAATTTCTTATATGACCCATACTTCTGGTACAACTGGTATCCCTAAGCTTATTTGTCATTCCGCTCATTCTATGGGTTGGCGAACGAAATGGCAAAAAACTGTTTTTGCAAAAATTTCAGAAAAGAAAGTAATCGCTTTTCACATTTCCCCCGTACATTCTAGATTCAATATTGGCATCTCATCTTTGATGTCCATGGGTTTTCCTATGATGCCTTTAGCAGACGCACAAAGTTCAAAAGTTATTCGTATGTTGGAAACCCACCGACCAATCGCATTAGAGACTCATCCGAATAACTTTGTTCAATGGAGTTTTACTGCTAAAGAACATCCAAAAGCTTTCTCTGGCATCCGTTATTATCATTCTACTTTTGATGCCATAAACAATCAGACAATGGAAACATTTTTGCGAACATCAATAACACAAGATGCGGTATTCCTTCAAGTATATGGCCAAAGTGAATGTGGACCAATGATTCTTAAGGCTCATACACTGGAAAGTTTGAAAACGAGTGATGCAAGAGATATGGGCGTTGGACTGGAAGACATGACAAGCGCTCGGATCACAGATTCAGTTGGGAACGTCCTTCCTGAAAATACAGATGGTCATATACAATTACTATCTAAAGGACGGGCTTTGACTTATTATAAGGAAGATGCACGGTTCCAGGAAAATGTTTATGGCAATTGGTGGGATAGCGGAGATTACGGTTTTATGGATGATCGTGGTCACCTATTTTTGAAAGATCGGCAAGTAGATTTGATCGAAACGATCAACAGTACATTAGCTATTGAAGACTTTTTATTAGATTCGTTAGATTTTTTGGCAGAAGTAGTGATTGTAAGGGATAAAAATCATTCTCCACAGCCGATTATTGCTTTAGCTCCTGATAAAGAAATGGATTGGAATCGATGGTGGGAGCAAGTCCATGAACTTCCCCGTTTGAACGCCCCTATCATCCGTGATTTTGATGCAATCCCGCGAACAGCTACAATGAAAGTTCAGCGGCTTCAAATCGAAAAAGAATTAAAAACACAAAACAATTAAACATCTTTAAGCGGTTGTGACAGAAGTAATCAGCTTCAAGAAATAAAAAGCAATTTCCGAAAATGTTTTTTCAAATTTTTGCGAAATTCCTTCTTACTGTCGATAGCCTGTCTCTTGAACACCGTTTATTCGAAAAAAAGGGAATGTGACACGATTTTTGTCACATTCCCTTTTCGATTCTTTTTGAAAATTGGATGAGATAAAAATATGCCAATTGGCTGTTTTTCTTTTTTGAAAATTTCGTTATACTCTTATTCATGGAGGGAAATGTTATGAAAAGAATCTTGACGATTGGTGGTTCTGATCCATTTGCTGGCGGAGGAATCCAAACAGACTTAAAAACTTTTGAAGATTTTGGTCTATTCGGGCTAAGCGCCCTGACATCTATAGGGGTACTAGATACGAATGGGCGATTTATCCTGGAATCTATTCCTTCAGAATTGCTTGAACGACAGTTGGCTTCAATTGATCAAATGACTTCATTAGATGGAATCAAAATCGGGTTATTGAATTCAAGTGAAGCAATCATGGTTGTTCGAGACTTCATAAAAGCAAAACAGAATATCCCAATCATTTTAGACCCTGTTTTGGCATTCAAAGAAACTGAAACTGTGATCAATCAATTATATATTTCGCAGCTCATCGAAGAACTTTTTCCACTTGTTACGATGATTACGCCTAATTTGGCAGAAGCTGCTTTACTTTCTGGTCAAGCTCTCCCCTCTTCGTTGATAGAAATGATCCATCTCGCTAAAGAGCTCACTGCTTCAGGAGCAAAGAAAATTGTAATAAAAGGCGGCACAAGGATGGCTGGCGAACAAGCTGTGGATCTTCTCTATTCAGTTGACCATCATGAGGTGTTTTCTCAGAAAAAAATCGACACCCTAACAGTAAATGGTGCCGGTTGTGCCTTTTCTTCTGCAATAACAGCGAATCTTGTATTAGGATTAGATGTTTCAAAAGCCGTAGCAGAAAGTAAAAAATTTGTTGCCCATTGTATTTCCAATGGCGTGCTGATGAATGATCATACAGGAAGCGTCTGGTCTGGCGGTATCCAAAAAGGAGGAACGATAAATGAAAACTAAACAACTAACAATCTATGCGATGCTGATTGCGTTGACCGTTGCACTTTCATTAACTATTTTGATCCCTGTGCCGGCTACGAACGGTTTTGTGACATTATGTGAAGCTGGAATCTATACTGCTTCTTTTCTTTATGGTCCAATGGGTGGATTAGTTGTCGGTGCTTCCAGTGGTCTATTAATCGATTTGATTTCTGGGTATCCGCAATGGGCTATTTTTTCATTAGTGATTCACGGATTACAAGGATATGTTGCCGGATCTTTCAGCAAATCTTCTACTCGCATGTGGCTATTTGGTCTTTTTTTAGGAAGCTTAGTTATGATCGTCGGCTACGGTATCGCCGGTTGGATTTTGTATGATTGGCCGGCTGGAGTGGCTTCTATCCCCGGGAATATCTTTCAAAATCTTATCGGTATGGGTCTTGCCTTTCCTATAACTGCAAGTCTTCAACGTATTCAAGCACGGAAGCAATATTAATTGAAAAGAAGGTTTTAGAGAATGAAGTTGTCAGAAAAAGAATTGAAAGTTCAATTGACTGAAATAGTTAATGACGTATTGGCTGAAGCATACTTGAAAAAAGGAGATCTCTTTGTTTTAGGGTGCAGCACAAGCGAAGTCGTCGGTGGACATATTGGAAAAAATTCCAGTGCGGAAGTTGGTCAGTGGATTATTCGCACGTTAAAAGAGCTATTAGATCCTAAAGAGATTGCGTTAGCTGTCCAAGGTTGCGAACATTTGAATCGAGCATTGGTGGTAGAACGAACAGTGGCAGAAGCAAAAAAATTTGAAATCGTCTCTGTTATCCCTGCATTACATGCTGGAGGTGCTTGTTCTGTTGCTGCTTTTGAGCAGTTCAATGACCCTGTTGAAGTGGAGCATGTAATTGGGCAAGCCGGCATCGATATCGGTGACACTTCGATCGGTATGCATATCAAACATGTCCAAGTGCCTGTCAGACCTCGTTTGAAAACTTTGGGACAAGCCCATGTGACAGCCCTTCGCTCTCGTCCTAAATATATTGGTGGTCCTAGAGCAAATTATTAAGATGGGTAATTGACAGACCAATCAGAAAAACTTCCTCGAAAAGTCCAACTATTGAACTTTAACGAGGAAGTTTTTTAATTGTTTGTTTTATACAGACGAGCTTCATAAGGTGCTAGTGTTCCTTTTTTTTCAAAGTTTCCGCTAGAGGAATTTGACAAGAGTAATGTCCATGACTGATCTGCTTCTTTTGGGAGTTCATAGTCAGCAAATGATTCCGTCAAGTTTACCATAATAAGATACTGTTCATCTTCTAAATTTCTTTCATAGACATATAGTTGTGGATGTTCATGAAGATATTCTTTATAAGAACCGTATATCAGGCCTTTATTGATTTGTCTAATGCGGATCATGTTCTTATAGAATTGCAAGATCGAATCCGGTTCATGTTCTTGTTGTTCTACATTGATCGTTTTGGTATTTGGATTAGTGATCATCCAAGGCTCATGTGTTGAAAAGCCAGCATATTCTTCTGAAGTCCATTGCATGGGTGTTCTGCTATTGTCTCTGGTGGTTTCACGAATAATATCTAATGCTTCTTCTCTTGTCTTACCTTCCGCAAGAAGCCTTTCATAAAGTCTTTTAGAATCCACTGCATCAACTTGATCGATCGATTCAAAAGGCATATTCGTCATTCCAATTTCTTGTCCTTGATAAATAAATGGCGTTCCTTGCAAAAAGAAATACATCATAGCGATTGCTTTTGCAGACATAGCCCAAAATTCGGGACGGGTATCTCCGAACACAGAAACGGCACGAGGAACATCATGGTTTTCCATATATAAAGCGTTCCATCCGATACCATCTAGGGAAGTTTGCCAAGCACTTAATGCATGTTTTAACTTAAGGACGTCTAATTGCCCTTCTTTTTCTTGCTGCCAAATATGGATATGATCGAATTCAAAGATCATATCGAAATAACCGTCTTTTCCTACCCATTCCGGTCCTTCTTCTGCAGTAACGCCGCTTGCTTCTCCGACTGTCATGATATCGTACTCTTCAAAAATATGTTTCAAATCAGTCAAATGTTCTTCGATTCCTGAGACATTTTGAAAGGGTGAAAAAGGGTTCTCTGTGGCATTTACTGAATATTCATCTTTTTTTACATGAGAAATCGCATCTAAGCGAAATCCGTCTATCCCTTTATCTAGCCACCATCGAATCATATTGAATAGTTCTTCTTTCAATTTCTCACTTTCCCAATTTAAGTCTGGTTGTTCTTTCGCAAAGACATGCAGATAATACTGTCCTGTTTCGTGAGAATATTCCCAAGCAGAGCCGCCGAAAATCGATGTCCAATTATTTGGTTCTTTGCCATCTACTCCATCGACCCAAATGTAATAATCTCGATAAGGGCTTTCTTTGGATTTCTTCGATTCTTCAAACCATTGATGCTGATCCGAACTGTGGTTGATGACAAGATCCATAATGACTTTGATTCCTAGTTCATGTGCTTCTTTCAGCAATAAATCAAAATCTTCCATCGTTCCGAATCGCTTTTCTATGTCTTGATAGTCACTTACGTCATAACCATTATCAATAAATGGAGATTGATAGATTGGATTGATCCAGATAAATCCGATGCCAAGATCTTTCAAGTATCCAAGTTTTTCGCGGATCCCATTGATATCTCCTTGACCATCGCCGTTGCTATCTTTGAAACTAGCCGGATAGATTTGATAGCCTACTGCTTCTTTCCACCATTTTTGTTCTTGTATCATATCGTTTCACTCCTTTAACGGTCCCTCTTGATTATAACCGATTCTATTTTAGAAGTATCCTTGTTACCGGTAACTAGAAACGAAAAGCTCAACGAATCTGCTAAGTGCGTTCGTTGAGCTTTATTTTATCATAGGTAACGGGCAATCAATTGAATCATTTGTTTGGGAAATTCATTTAGGTCAGTAATATCTACAAAACGGCTTTCACCGTAAATTGTCTTGATCTCTTCTTTGTCTTGACCAATAGCTGCGGAGACAAATAATATGCCTTGACGCTCGTATTCTTTCAAAACAGACTGGATGTCCTCTTTTGCTTTTTTGCCAGTATAATCTGGCAACGCCTTTGGCTGACCGTCACTAATATTAAGCAACAGTTTGGTTGTGGCAGATTGTCTGTTTAATTTTTCCGCTGCTAAACGAAGTGCCGCTCCGTCACGATTATTTTGTCTTGGTTTCATAGTGACTAGTTTTTCATTTAACCATTGAAACCCGTCTTCAAATTCTTTATAAGAAAACAAAGAAGTTTTTTCTCTTACTGAACGGTCTGCTGTATCCCCGTAAATCAACAAGGGGATATCGACTTTCTTAGCAAATTCGGCAATGGCAATCGCTGCTTTTTTTGCCGCTTCGATCCGATCATCCCGTATCATTGATCCAGATTCATCGATCCGCACAGCTACCGCTAAGGAAGGCTGCTCATGTGGAGGGTTCTTTTTGTCAAAATTTCTCAAATCACCATATGCTACTCTGCTTGCGTTGAACCGCTGGCCTTCGTATTTTCCTTTTTGGTACGTCTCTGTTTGTTCATTATCCAGTAATTCTAAAATTTGTCGGCTAAGTGATTCTACCATCGGCATGACTTGCATTTGTAGCTCACGGGCTTCTTGCGTTTTTCCTTGGAAAGCTGGTCGGTGAACGATGAGTCCTTCTTTTTCATGAATCGTTTCCTTCATGATTTGTCGCGCTTCTTTATTCAATTGCTTCTTGATTTCCTTATCATGTGTTTCCATGTCAGAAGCAGACATTTCTTGGGAATCCTCTTCTGGTTGTTGTTGTTCCTTCTGATTTTTCCCTTCGATATCGCTCCTACGTTCTTTTTGCATTTGAGGAGGCATCTCGTTTTTTTCTGTTGTTTTCTCTAGTCTCTCTTCTCCCTCATTTGGTTCTTCAGCAGACAGTTGTTTCTTTTCATCTAAGCGTAAAGTTTCTTCAGCATCTTCAGTGATGTTTCGTTCGTTTGCTTCTTCGGCGCTGATAGTTCTTCCTTTTGCATACTCAGATTGAGGTTCTATTTGAGGATAGCTCCATTTTTCTTTTCTCAAAATGTCTTGAAGTTCCAATAACAATCCACTCTCAGACAAAGCTTGCTCAAGGATCGCCAATTCATCTGGATCAGTGGATAATTTATACAAAACTTTTGGATAAATCGACTGGAGTAGATCTTGTCCTTGCTTATAGGTATTTGCCCAATAAAAATATGAACGCATTCCTGCTACACCTTTGATGGCATTTGCTTTTGCAGTTTCATCCAATAAACGGATAATCTCTGCCATCTTCATAAGGAGTTCTTGATTTTGAATCATGGTTTTCGCCATCGCACGTTCTGCCATGACTTCTAAGGCAGGAAGATCCATTTTTTCCGCATGCTGCATCCGATCTCTTAAGGATTCATTTAAGGGCCGATTTCCTTGGTAGTTTCGATTTGTGGTAATGACAATAATACAATCTGGATGGCGACGAATGATTCCTGTTGGCAAATTCAACATCCCATTTGGTTCGAGCGCTGAGTTAAGTGCGACAAGAACAGAGGCATCACGGATGACAGTCGGCTCTTGGATCTCTAATAGATATCCTTTTTCGATCGCTCGAACGATTTCAGAAGGATAATAACTATAATGGATTGCATCTGGATAATCGGCTTCGATTCTTTGAACTAGCTCTGCTAATTTTTCTTTGGCAGAAAAAGGATCAATGCCGTAATGGTTCTGGATCAGTGTCAGTACAGCTTCAAGTGTATCTGTTTGGTAAATAGCTTCCAGCAATTCTTGGTCTTGTTCTTTATCGGAATCTACTACAGGTAATAAGGCGCCGAACACATCTGATTTGTCCATATCTGCAAAACATGTCACTTTTGTATAGGGAAGTTGCAAATCAGCAGATAGTGCTTTTGCTAACTGTGTCTTACCCGATCCGGCGTCTCCTTCTAAAAGAACGTTACTGATTTTCATTTCAGGATCTTGCCAATTTTCTTTGATTTCGGAGGCGATCCGCCACTCTTCTGCACTTGTCCGATGGCTTTTCGGTTTCTTCCAGATCATTTGCTTTTCTAGCCGTGAAAAGGTCCGGTTTTCTGTTAGTGAGAAATTCTCCATGCTTCTCTTCCCCTTTTGATCATCTCTGTCTATTAATATCCTAACTCATCTAAAAGACGTTTTAAAATACGGAATCGTTCCCCAATCAGTTCTCCGTCTTTTTGTAGTGTATCGTAATACAAAATAATGTCTTCATCAATCTTTGGATTTTTGGTATCTACCTCGACTGTCATCCGGTTTCCCTGCAAACCAATGATGTCCACCACTGGATTTTCTGGATCATAGAATTTTTCATAACGATAAGCATCTTGGAAGTATAAACTTCCTTGTGCAGCTAAGATCGCTAAGTCTAAAATACGTGTAATTGGTAATTCTTCTGATTGTCGAGACCATTTTTCTCCAGTATGTCGCCATACTTTGCCTGATATGTCGACTTTTCCACGGTCATTCCATTGAGCGAGACCCAGAGAAAGACCTTTTGCGTCCGTATTCAATGCATTTCTTCCATCAACTTTATCGTAGTCTTCTACAACGAGCACTGGTTTATGTTTTAAATTTGTAGGTATTTCCATGATTTTAACTCCTCGTCTTTCTATTTTTAGTAAATTAGTAAATCAGTAGTTTACTAATTTACTAAACTATATGCGACATTATAAATGACTGAAGAGAGAAATGCAAAGAAAAAGAGCCTGTTTGTTAGAAATACATAAAAACATCATCTTGCTCTTCTGCACGTTCATTTATCGCGTGAATAGAGAGCAAGATGATGTAGAATATTTTTGGTATGTTTTTTGAATAAAAGGAATTATTGCGCTGAAATGGCGATGCCGATGGCTTTTTCGCCTAAATGTGTACCAATGACTGGTCCAAAATGACCAACTTCGATTTCTGCATTTGGATACTTTTTCTGCAATTTCTCTTTTTCCGCAATCGCTACTTCTAAATTGTTTGCATGTATCACGTAAAGTTTGACTGGCGGTTGTATTTCGTTATTTCTTTTGCCAATGATTTCTTCAGCCCGAGCAAATGCTTTTTTACTTGAACGGATTTTTTCGAATAAAACAATTTTTCCTTCAGAAAATGTCAGGATCGGTTTGATTTTCAATAAGCTACCAATCAGCGCAGCGCCATTGGTCAATCGCCCTCCCCGTACTAAATTGTTCAAATCATCTACAATTAGATAAGCGTAAGTATTATCTCGAATTCGATCGACATGCGCAAGTATCTCATCAAGGGGCTGACCTTCATCGTTTAAGTCTAAGGCAGCTTCTACCATATGTCCCATCGGCATACTAGTGATCTTAGAGTCATAAGGAATGACCGTTACTCCACTGATATCGTCTTTCATCGCAAATAAGGTGTTGACGAAACCAGAAATACCTGAAGAAAGGTGGATACTTAAAATCGTGTCATACCCTTTCTCTTTCAATTCCTCATATAAAGCCAAAACTTCCCCTACGACAGGTTGTGAAGTAGTAGGAAAATCTTTGCTGTTTTTTAAAAGTCCATAATATTCATCCGCTTCGATATCGATTCCTTCGTTATAAATTTTCCCATCCATAATCAAAGGGATTGGAATCACGAATAAGTCGGGATGGTTCTTGATACGTTCCGGCAGATATGCCGAACTATCTGTAACTACTGCAAGTTTCATGTGTTTAATTTCCTCGTTTCAAAGAATTTTTCCAGACCTCATAACTATATCACAAGTAAGATTAGATATGAAACTAAAATTGGAAAATAGAAAAACGACAAGCGTAATCATACGAGTTGCCGTTTTTCTAGTGACAGCAAAAAGACGACTAGTTAGCCTATTCTTTGCTTCCGCTACGATGTTTAACATTTTTCAACATTCGGAACCCATTTTTTCCGAATTGAGAAAATAAAAATACTAAACCCCCAATACTTCCTAAAGCCACACAATAAACCATTGCATAACTTTTTGATTCCATTGACAATCGCTGATTCAGCAAAAAGAAAATGATAAAACATACCGCAAGCATAATCAAGGTAGATCGGAAAGTTTTTAAGAAAAAACTGCTGATTTTTGCTAAAGGTGCTATTCGGTATTCTTTGCACATAAAGTGATAGCCACGAACAAAGACGATACCGAATGCCAAGCCATTTGATAAGCTCATTCCGTATCCGCCAACTAGACCTAGTCCGATTACTTGGAAGATGACTTTCAGGATAATTGCTTCTACAGTTAGTCGAATCGCAAAACGATGGTGGTTCAGAGATTGAAGCATCGTAGATAGGATCGTGAATAAAGAGAAAAACAAAGAAGCTAACAAAGCCATTTGGAAATAACCAACACTTTCAGGATCATAACCAAAAAACAATGTGTATAATGGTCCAGCTAATAAAGACATCCCGGTCAATGAAGGAAGAAGGATCAATAACGCAATCGAAAAACTGTCTCCTACTGTCTTTTCGATTTGTAAACGATCTTTTTTCTTCATTGTGCTTAGTATTGGCAAACTACTTATAGCAACCGTTCCTACCATGGAAATCAGGATCAATGTCAGTTTGTTTGGATTAACAGAAGCACGACTGAATAAGAATTCCAGTTGCTGATCTGCAATCTCTGGACGGAAAAAGTGAAGCAGTGGTTTCATCGTTACTTGGTCGATCATTTGAACGATAGTAATGACGGAGCCGACAAAAATGAACGGTAGTGTTTCCCGAATGATAGAGACAGAGGCAGATCGGTTTTCTCTTTCGAAGTAACGGATGGAAATCAAAAAGTCTTTAAGTTCAAAGAAGTCTTTTCTGCGTCCGACGATATACATATGGATAATCGCAGCTAACCCACCGAAGAAAGAAGCAACTGTACTGATCAATACAGCTTCTAATATGGTTCCGTCAGTCAATACGCGCAAGTAATAAGTACCAGCCAAGATAACGATCACTCGTACAGCTTGTTCAATAATCAAAGAAGTTCCATAAGGTCGTAAATCGTTTTTCCCTTGGAAGTATCCTCTCATTGCACTCAAAATCGGGATAGCAACCAAAGATGGGCATAAACTTCGGATAGCTAGTATTCCGTTGTTAACGTTAGCGATTGGACTGATTCCGGCTAGTAAAGGAGCAAATAAATACATCAACGCGGCAGAGGCGATACCGATGACGAACATGATATTGATCGTACTTCGAAAAATCAGCCGGCAAGCAGCGTTATCTCCTTCTTTTGTTGCTACAGCTACTTTTTTTGCAATCGCATTTGGAAATCCGACTGTACCAAGCATCAGGAACAATCCATAAGGAAGATAGCCAACATTGTATAATGTCGTAGCAAGCATACCATCTTGATTGTTCCCCATCATACTTAGCCAGGGAATCAAATAGACTACCCCTAAAACTTTACATAGAAGATTAGCAAAGGTTAGCCAAAATGTTCCTTGCATCAATTTTTTATTCATCTAATTTCCCTCAACTATTCTTTCATAAAATAAACATCTTCTCTATTATAGCAAAAAAACATAGAAGGACAAATCCCTCTTTAATTCTTAAAACAAAAAAGAGCTTGCATCATAAGTCAACACTAATCTTTTTATCCAAACAAATGAACTTGCATCCACAATTGGCTGATGCAAAAGCAGTTTGGATAGATCAGTTTGAACAACTTATGTCGCAATCTCTGTTTTTTAGGGAATAAAACAGTTTAAAGCATGGACAGTAAAAAGACAGACGCAAGTCCTGTCAAAACTGACAATGCCATCGAACGTGTTTTGTAAGCCACACCTGCTACTAGAATCATTGCAGCTATTTTGATATTCCAAGCAATATCCAGATGTTCATGAGTAATGAAGACATCTTTGAAAGCTAACGCCGCAAACAATGCTACTGGTACATACTTCATCCAGTCACTAAACCAAGATGGCACTTTTCGATGAGTAAAATAAAGCATCGGGAACAAGCGCGGGATATACGCAACGATGAACAGACAAGCAACTAAAAACAGCAAATATAGTTTAGTCATGATGGTTGACCTCCTGTTCCGGGAAGTTGAAGAGCGGTTCATTGACATCTTTGCCGCGATCCCTTAGTTTCTTGGCTTTTTCTTTTTTAAATGCCTTCTCCAACATAAATCCGGCAAAAGAAGCAATAACAGTAGCTGCAATCAAGCCGAATGTGTTTTGGAATAATAGCATGAATATCACCCCTAATACACTTGAAAACAAACCTGTAAAGATCAGTAGTGCGTTTTTCATTTGCATGACAAACATGAAAATGAACATAGCAGTCAAAGCAAAATGGACAAGGTCAGCATCTACTCGAATCACCGAGCCAAAAAAATTGCCGATCATGTTGCTACCAGCCCATGCAGCCATTGAGAACCAATTGACATATAAAGCTTTTCTTTTGTTCCAAGAAGGGTCAGTTGAAAACTTTAAGTAGTTCACCGCATAGTTTTCATCATTCAGTGATTGAGAAAAGACAGCTAAAAACGTCCGCTTTTCTTTTTTCATAAAACCGGCAAGACTTGCTCCTAATAATGTATAGCGTAATTCTAAAAAGAAAACCATCAATAATGTCGTTGCAAATGATGCTTGCGTCGTAAGCATAGATGCAACTAAAAACTGCGCGCCGCCGGAAAAGACCAGAATCGATAACAGCCCTGATAAGAGAGGATCAAATCCAACTTTTTGCAACAATACTCCACAAGCTAATCCCACTGGTATATAGCTTATACAAAGCGGCATCACTGCATGCAAAGCTTGAAGCCATGGCGCACTTTTCTTTTTGTTCATTAAAATATCTCCTTTAATTACAACAAATAAACAGCGGACTCATTGTAACATAAATTCGCTAAATTGTAGCCGTTTTATTTAAAAACAAGATTATATTTTTCTCATTTTTGCTTCAATTCATGAACATACGTTTTATTTGTGAGAATAATTTGGGTCATATTTATCTGTTTCAATGTATATATACATCTTCTTGTCAGGAAGAGACTGACGCATATTTTTTTCGATATCATTGATGATCGAATACGTTTCATTTTCTTTGTTTCCAACAATATCTGCTTTTGCAGCGACTAAAATTTCTGTTGGACTTAAATGAACGGTTTTGATATCAATTAGCCGACTGATCTCAGGTCGTTCAAAGGCTAACTTGATTTTTGACAAATCGCTTGCTGTCACACTTTCACCAATGATCAGACTATAAAATTCTTTTGCTAGGAAAATCGCAGCTCCCATCAGTAAGAAACCGATCAGTAATCCGCTGATAGCATCAAATGCAGCAATCCCGGTTGCATAAGTCAAGATTGTTCCCGCTAAAGCCAAGACCAAACCGATTACAGCACACAAGTCTTCCGTAAATATAATCAGTATTTCACTATGTCGACTTTCGCGCAAAAAGCGCATCGTGGAAAGATTTTCAGTATTCAATTCTTTGATTTCCTTCATTGCGACACGCAAAGAACTTCCTTCGATTACCAAACCAAATAACAAAATGGCAATGACAATGATTGGATTACCAACTTCATGGGATGGATGCGTCAATTTTTCAAAAGCTTCCATCACCCCTAGTGCTCCCCCACCGAAGAAAAGCATCATTGCGACGATCGTACTAAAAAAGTATTTTGCTCGACCTTCACCAAATTGATGCAAGTCGCTCTGACCTTTATTAGCTTGTTTATCGCCAAATAGCAGCAAAATCTGATTACTACAATCAACGATACTATGGATGCTTTCATTCAGCATGGCGGCACTGCCACTGATTGCATAGCCGACAAATTTGCTGATAGCGACTAGAATATTAGCCCCTAGAGCAGCAATTACGGAAAACATTCCGCTTTTTTTAAAATTTTCCATATTCTTTTCCTTCTTTCATCAAGTGAACTGACTAAAGTGCAGCAATATCCGCCCTTTAACAGTTTTTATGAAACTTATAGTTTAGATAAATTGAAAATGACCGATTGTCCATTGTTCAATTCGATCTCTTTTGCCCCAGTAGTAGCACTTTTCCCATCCACAGTAAACATCCAATAGGTTTGATTCTTTTCATCCTGAGAACGCCCTTCAAGCGAAGTGATGAAGCCATCATTTTCCTCGACTTCAAAATTTTGTTTCAAAATAGTCAGCAAAGTTTCTCCTTTTTTGAAAGTCACTTCTTTTTTCAAAAAGTTTTGACCATTTTCTTGTAACGTGATCGTTGCTTTTTGCGATGTTTTTACTTCCTCCTTTTGGTTGGAAGTCGATGGTGTGTTAGTTGTACTACAACTTGTCAACATGAGTACACTGACACTCATTGCAAGCAGACTATAAATTATTTTTTTCATTTTTTCCTCCTGAATGATTGTAAAAACGTTTGACGACTGGCAGAAAAACAAGGAAGAACACAACATTACCTATACTGTGCATCAGATCAAACGACACCCCTTGAAGGTAATAGACCCAAGGTTGAGGTAAATGATAGAGCAGCGTATCGAAAACAGTCATCCCTATTCCATAAACTATACCCGCTAGAAAAAAGCAGGTTCCTTTTAACCAGAGATTCCTTCGAATTGTTTTTCTCGAACAGAAGATTGAAAACAACGCCAGAACGACGGTATAGCTGAGCCACTGACCGATGACCCATGGACCCATACCAAAATAAAAACTGCTGATTGCGATAGAAAGACTCATGACAATTAGCGCATCTTTCAAGCTTAAGTAAAGGACAATAAACAAAAAAATAGCAGTCATTGGCTGGAAATTCGGAATAAATTGAAAAGCGATCCTACCTGCTACACAAGCAGCAGACAATAAGCTAAGCTGGGCGATTTTATTTGTGGACATTCTTGATGTAACTCCTCCTTCACCAGCAGATGATTCACGTTCATTCAGTACATACAGAAAAGACTTGTGACAATTATTCTGGATAACTGCCGCAAGTCCTTTGGAACAGAATTATCTGAATGACCTCTGGTAATCCAACTTATCCAATCAGGACTTTCTCACCATTAACGGAACCAAGAATTCGTAATTGATAAAGAAATCAATGACGGATCGTGGGTAATCTCCAGATGAGATCGACAAGACCGTTTGATCTTTTTCGTTTATTGCTATCGTTAAAGACTGTCCTTTATCTAATCGTACTTGATAAGTAGTTTCGTTGATCTTTTCCATATCATAGGATGGATTTTTCATCGCCACGATAAAAATATCATCCAATACTTCATTCGTCAATTCAAATTCGCTCTGAAGGTTCAAACGAAGTGGCTTCGTATTGTCTAGTAGTGTCTGATTAACTGTAAAACCAAGTGTTCTAGCGTGGGCTAATAATTGATTCAATTTGTGATTGAAGATCGTGATCTGTCCTGCTGAGAATACTCGATCAACTGACCAGTATCGGATCAAAGAAAGCACTCGATCATCATGGACATCGATTTCCATCGTCTCTGGTGATACATTTAGAAGACTCATCGATTCCACTTGGTATCGTTGATCGATGGTCGGTAATACAAAGGAAAAGACTAATTCGTTTTGTCCATTCAACGTATAATTGATAGAGAAATGTCTTGTTTTCCATGTGTCATAAGCTGAATTTGATCGTTCCAGACCAATATCATTCAACGGTTTCAGTAATTCATATGTGAAGTATTCGATCAGACTTGTTTTTCCAATCGTTGAGATCGGTTCTTCATTCAATATAAAGCGGTCATATGATTCTAATAATTCGGGAAAATCTGATTCCATCAAATATTTTCTCATACGTAAATCCGCTAATTCTGCTTCCGCTGTTTCAATCAAACTGACGATATCTTGATGATCTTGCTCTTTTCCTTCTAAATACCCGGGATTTTCAGATACTTCATAAGCACGGGTGTTTTCTGAAGTATCCGTATTCGTCGGAGTTACTTTTTCTTTTTCATGGATTTTTGTTTCTTCTGGCATAGGGACTTTTTCTGTGTCATCCAGTGGATTACTTGTTTGTTCCTCTAATGAAGTGTTCGTTTCTTCATGATCTTCTGTCTGTGCTTCATTTTTTGTCCATTCTGCTTCATCGTGTTCATTCATACTCGGAACCTCCTTCATTAGATTGATTATTAGGATTTTCATTACCAAGATAATTCATCAAGAATTCATGGATTGCTTGACCAAATCCCTCTTTGCTACCGAAATAGCGACTGATTTGCCGTTGCTCTTTTTCTACGATGGCTGCGCGAAGCTGGTCCGCTCTTGCTTCTTGTTTCAATGCTTCTTTTTGCTGCTGGATTGTTTCAGGTGTCTCGATATAAGGAAGCCAGCCTAATTTTTCATTAGATAGCACTTGCTTCTTCTTCTCTAATTCTTGAATTTCTTCCTCGATTTTCTTACGATTCAAGAATCCTTTATTATCGTCCAAATCAGTCATCTGCCGATTGATTTCTTTTATCTGTTCGTCTAAACGTTCGATCTCTGTCTGAGCTGTGATCACCTTTGCATCTAACTCATTGATTTTTTTGTCATAGTCCGTTGTCTCCGGTTGGGAATATTTCTCCCACTCTTCATCGATCCTAGGCAAAACAAAAATTTCTGGCAGACTTGCATCGATACCAATTGTAGGGCGATCATGGTAATAAGTGCCGATTTTGTAATAGCTCATCGTTGGTGAGATACTTTCTACTTGTTCCATAAAAGGAAATTCTTGCAAAAAACGATCATGGATCTTACGCATCAGCAATTGGTCAATCTCGTGATTTTCATTTGAGCTTCGTTTTAATTCTTCGTTCAATCGGCCGTTGTACAAACGGTAGATCTCAGGAATATCTTCTTCGCGGACAGCTTTTTCAAAAGCCTGTAAATCTTCTAATAATTGGGAAAGATTCATGCTTGCTTTTTCTTTGATATCATAAAAAGAAGACGATTCTTTTGCTGTATCCTGATTCGTGCTCGTCTCCTCTAGTTCGCCTTGCTCGTAATTTGTGTTTGTATCTGGCTCTTTCATACTACTTGCCTCCTCTTACTCATCTGATTTTCACTTATTAATACTTCAATAGTACCATTTTCTGTAAAAAATTGTTATAAAAAAGAGCGGGCAATGCTCCATAAAACAGGCTGCACCAAAATTTGGCACAGCCTTTTTTTCGATCAACTAGTCTTTGATATCTGATTCATCTGATAGGACAGAATCGAATACAATGACTTTTATCATATTCTTTTATTTACTAGGCAGATCTCTTGTTGTGAAATGAATGCGCTGATGGTCATCACGAGTTAGTTGCGTTTCTTCATTTAAATAAGTAAACGTCAATTGTTCTAATTCGGGATCTTCAAGCATTTTTTCATAACCGGTAAAAATCGAACGGATATAGTGTTTATATGCGTTTTTCTTTTTCTGTCTTTTTTTCATGTAGCACCTTCCTTATCAAAAACTATCATACCAATGAATAACTATCTAGACAAGTTGGTTTAAACCATTTTCTTTGTTTTTTTGAGGAATTTTGCTCTTCCAGTTGACGAATCCAAAAAAAAATGAAAAAATGCTTTAGTACTTAAGGAGGGAACCCAGTGAAAAAAATTGGTTTTGATTCAGATAAATATATTGAAGAGCAGTCCGCGTATATTTTGGAACGAGTGAACCACTATGATAAATTATATTTGGAATTTGGTGGAAAGCTAGTTGATGACAAACATGCGAAACGTGTACTTCCAGGATTTGAAGAAGATGCGAAAATCAAATTGCTACAAAAATTGAAAGATCAAGCTGAAATACTGATTTGCGTTTATGCCGGAGACATTGAACGTAATAAGATCCGCGGTGATTATGGGATTACTTATGATATGGATATCTTGCGGCTGATTGATGAATTACGCGGTTATGGATTATTGATCAACAGTGTCGTTATCACTCGCTATAGCGGCCAGCCTGCCACGAAAGTCTTTATCAATAAACTAGAAAGACGAAATATCAAAGTCTATAAACATTCAGCAATCGAAGACTATCCAGTCAACGTAGAAAAAATCGTTTCAGAAGATGGGTTTGGGAAAAACGAATACATTGAAACAACTAAACCAATCGTTGTAGTGACAGCTCCTGGACCAGGAAGCGGCAAACTCGCTACTTGTTTGAACCAACTGTATCATGAAAGCCAAAAAGGACATGCAGCTGGTTACTCCAAGTTCGAAACTTTCCCAGTATGGAACGTTCCGTTGAAACATCCATTGAACATTGCCTATGAAGCAGCCACAGTCGATTTGAAGGATGTCAATATGATCGATTCCTTCCACTTTGACGCCTACAATAAAGTAGCTGTAAACTATAATCGAGATGTTGAAACCTTCCCTGTAATCAAACGTATTATTGAAAAAATTACTGGTAAAGAATCTGTTTATCAATCTCCTACTGACATGGGTGTGAATCGTGTAGGATTTGGTATCGTGGATGATGCGGTTGTCCAAGAAGCTTCTAAACAAGAAATCATCCGTCGCTATTTCCAAACAGAGTGTGACTTCAAAAAAGGATTGATTGACGAAGAAGCAGTTAATCGAATCAAACTGATTATGGAAGAAGTCGGATTACGCCCTGAAGACCGAAACGTTGTCGTTCCTGCCCATGATTATGCAGATAAGATTCAAGCACAAAGTCCTACAAAAGATCCTTCTGCTGTGATTGCCATCGAATTACCAGACGAAGTCATTATTACCGGACGTACAAGCTCATTGATGGATGCGTCAGCGGCAGTCATCTTAAATGCAGTAAAACATTTAGCGCATATTGCAGATGACATTCCTTTATTATCACCATTAGTTCTTGAAACAATACAAGGATTAAAGTCAAAGACACTTCATTCCTCTATGGATGCACTAAGCATCAATGAAGTCTTGATCGCTTTATCAATCAGTGCAGTAACGAATCCAATCGCTCAAGTTGCTTATGATAAACTAGCTGAACTTGAGGGAGCACAAGCCCACTCCACTGTGATGGTCAATAAAAATGATGAACAAACATTGAAAAAACTAGGAATCGATATTACTTGCGCACCTGTCTACCCTTCAGAAAATCTATACTACCAATAGAAATAATTCACTTATAAAGGTTGAAAACGAAACTATTAGCATTAGCTTAAACAATAGTTTCGTTTTTTTATAACCATCACTAAGTGGATACACTTCTTGTCCCTTCTTGAGGGATATTCAGTTTGAAAGAAAAAACAAGAGTGTGATAAATTTTATTTCTCATACTTTAACTTGCTTTCCCTCTCTATTTGAAATACGAAAAAACAAAGGAACATCAGTTTTTTTAACGTCTTTTATCTGTTTTTTCAATTTATTTTGGTTGCTTTGTATTCTAATGGAAAATGAATGCGTTTTACTCTAAAAAAGTAATGAAAATTTCACTAAAGATTAGTATTTTATTTACAAAACAGGTAAAATAAAACGGAATTTGGAATAGGAGTGATTATTTGAGTTATTTATTAGGTATTATTGGTTTATTTGTCACATTAGGTCTTGCTTTTTTGATCAGCAGCAACAAAAAAGCAATCAAATTGAAACCACTAATTGTGATGTTCGTTTTACAGCTTGTTCTTGGTTTCGTATTATTACGTACAACTTTTGGTACAGCGGTTGTTTCTGTATTGGCAAAAATGTTTGATCATCTTCTTGCTTTTGCTGGGCAGGGTGTTGACTTTGTTTTTGCCGGTGTAGCAAATAAAGGAAGTGCACCTTTCTTTCTTTCCGTATTGATGCCAATCGTATTTATTTCTGCTATTATCGGGATTTTACGTTACATCAAAATTCTTCCATTGTTTATGAAAGCCGTTGGTCTTGGGTTAAGTAAAATCAACGGAATGGGCAAATTAGAATCCTACAATGGAGTAGCTTCTGCTATTTTAGGGCAATCGGAAGTATTTATTTCCATAAAGAAGGAATTACCTTTCTTATCTGAGAAACGTTTATTCACCATGAGTGTCTCGGCTATGTCTACCGTGTCTATGTCAATCGTTGGATCTTATATGGCACTAATCGATTCTAAATATGTGATTACTGCCCTTGTTTTGAATTTATTTGGCGGATATATTCTGGCTTCGATTGTGAATCCCTATGTATTAGAAGAAAAAGAAGACGAACTAATTATTGAAGAAAACAAAGAACAGACCTTTTTCCAAATGTTGGGAGAATACATTCTTGATGGTTTCCATGTGGCAATCACGGTTGCTGCTATGCTTATCGGATTCGTTGCCTTGATCGCTATGATCAATGCTATCTTTCATGGGATATTCGGTATTACTTTCCAAGAGATCTTAGGTTATATCTTTGCCCCTCTTGCCTTCATCAGTGGAATCCCATGGAAAGAAGCAGTGGATGCTGGTAGTATCATGGCGACTAAATTGGTTACAAATGAATTTGTTGCTATGACAGAATTAGCTAACGGTCATTTCCATTTTACTGAACGCACAACAGCGATCATATCTGTTTTCCTTGTTTCATTTGCCAACTTCTCTTCTATCGGGATCATTTCCGGTGCGATGAAGGGGTTAAACGAAGAAAAAGGAAATCTTGTTGCAAAACATGGGTTGAAGATCTTGTTAACAGCGACTTTAGTCAGCTTTTTAAGTGCTATTGTGACTGGATTACTGGTATAATAAACAAAAAAGCAATGTTGCTTTCAAAAGCTTTGGAAATATTTCCAAAGCTTTTTCAGTTGCTCAAATATCAAAGGAGAAATGATGATGAATTATTGCTATGTGTTTATCGGTCCTTCTGGTTCTGGGAAAACTTCACTCGCAGAAGCTGTTTTTCAGCCGGAACAAAAGATTATTACTTACACGAATCGATCACCAAGACCTGGAGAAAAAGATCAAGAGGATTATTATTTTGTTTCTGACGATACATTCAATCAGATGATCAAGCGAGATGAGTTTGCAGAGTGGGATCAATATGCTCAACATAAATATGGTTCCAGCAAAGCAGAGATTACCAAAAAATTGAAGGAAGGAAATTGTTATGCCGTTTTGACGGCAAATGGTTTTTGGCATTTATACGAATATTTTGGCACGGTAGTCCGTCCGATCTTTATTACGATTTCTAAAGAAACATTACAATCGCGCCTGAAAAAGCGTGGAGATTCACCCGAACAGATTTCGGCCAGAATGGCAGTTTATGCAGAAGACTTAGCTCAACTGGAACGGTTGGCAACTATTCCCATACTTTTAGTCGTGTCAAACGATGGAGCGTTCCAAGAAGCAGCAGATAAAATAAAAAAAGGATTATTGATAGAAACAGATTAACTAAATATCCATAAGATAGGCTGAGAGGCCGCGACAAAAGTGGTGTCACGACCTCTCGATGAACGGTATTTCAGAAGTAGCTTCTTCGGAAATTATTTCTTGAAGCTCACCACTACTGTCCCACTCTCTTAGCGATCAGCTAGTTGTTTTTTCGTATTATTAGGTCTTCATCCTTGTGAAGATGCTTTTATACTCACTTGATTATTTTTTGATACGCTTTTCTTTCACCATGTTCAAAAGGGAATTCAATCATCCCTTGATAAGCGAATCCAGCAGAATAGATGGTCTTTTCCATCGGTTCATTAGCTGGATAAGTATCGATACGGATATCTTGGATATCTTTGCTGGCTGCAATCGTCAACAAATGTTCTAAGAACGGTTTTGCTAGTTTTTTTCCTCGAGTACTTTCTGCTAAAGCAACACGATGAATCGATAAATAAGGACCAGTTGATTCTTTCCAACTACCATCTATTTTTGTGTAAACGGGATCCACGCCTGAGACTAATGCAGCTGTTCCAGCAATTTGATCTTCGACTATTAATACATAGCTTTCTTTTCTTTCAATATCGTTCAAAATCGTTTCTTTTGTTGGTTTCTGCCCGTTCTGCCATTGGGGAGAGCCTTGCGAAGCAATAAATTCCGCTGCAGCATCAATAATTTTTACCACTTCTTCTACTTCTTCTTTTCTTGTTAGCCGAATATACACATCCAGTTACCTCTTTTCTGTTTCTTTTTCATTTATATTCTCTAATTTTTGGATCACTTCATACAGTTCAGGAACTTTTGAATAACTTCTAAGCCAATTTTTTGGATGATCCAGTAGTTGACTGATAAGTTCCAAATGATGCATTAGCGACCACTTTTTCAATACTCCGAGTCCTGGAAATTTTTGTTGCTGATAGAGAGCCAGTAATTCAATCATTCCTGAAGTGATCAAGAGCTGATGATGGTGACGCATGATCCATTTTTTCATTTTATCTCCTGCTTCAAGAAACTTCAATGCTTGATCTTTAGCAGAATCATTACTGTCAGAGACAAAATGCTTTACGCGGATATTACCGTAAGCATCGATATACGTTAGATGGATAGCAAGCGCTCGGCTAGGAAACCCTTTATCGAAATAACGGCTGCCTTCGATCGTGAAATCAGAAAATCCACTATATCCATCTTCGTGGAAAAAAAGATAGTCATCACTAAAAAAGTCATCTGTTTTATCTGCATAACTTTCAACATGCTTTCTCGTTTGAAAAGAGTCACGGATCACAATTTTGTTTTCGGGCAGCCAGATGCGAAAGCGACTAGCATCTGGTATCAAGAATTTCGAATCGACTCCTGCCAGCTGTTTCCACACCTCTGCGTCTTTTGGGTAGTGTTGTCCATCGAAAATCAGAAACGTTGGAGGTAAATCCAGTACGTCGTTAAGATTTTCTGGCGTTAAAATCTGTGCAGAGACGACAGAGCTATTTTCCTTGACTGTCCAACTGTGCACATGCTGATCGAATAATTTGAATTGTCCTACTTGGGGATTTTGGATCACAGCGATTGGATGGTGCTTTTTTTGAAATAATTCGATCACGTTTTTAAGCGTAGCGGAATCACGTACTGGTTCGATCACCGGTTGGATTTTATTGGAGAGTAATCCTCGCGACAATGCTTCTTTTAATGCTAATAAGTCAAATTGTTTTCCTCTTAAATAAGGATAGTACATATTTTTCACTCCAATGGCTCTGTGGGCAACCGACGGATCTGCTGTTGCTGCCTTAAGTATTCATAATCATGTTGAAGCGCAGCAACTTCTTCTTGCAACTCATTGATTGCCTGACTAGCTATTTCCTCTAAAAACCGTTCATAGTATCGTTCGTTAGAAAATGGATCTTGATTTTCTGAACGTCTTTTCAATTCTTTGTACAATTGATCTGTTGGAAAATATTTTACGCCTCGCTCCATTTGCTTTGCTTTTCTTACTTCTCTGAATAAAGAAGCCATAAAACGGTTTGTCAAAGCTTCTTCCGGTACAGCAAGCTCCTTCTTTGCTGCTTTTTTCGCAATCATAAATGTTCCAGATGCAGGCATTTCCTCTTCGATCGTGTACGGGCGATATACTAGTACACCTATTCCTGTAGGGATCTCTGTTTTCACTTCTTCATATAGTTTACTTGGTAAAACAAAATAATTATAATGCCCGACAAATGACAGTTTGGCTGTAGAACGAAAATCTGCTTTTGTCACTTTCAGCTCATAGCATCGCCATTCTCGGCTTCCATCAAATTTTGTCAAGCAGCTAAGCGTATCTACAATTCCTTGGTCATCAGGCATCGTGACTTCTTCTACGACTAAGCCGCCTTGCTCGATGCAATATTGGTATAATGAGGATTCTATTTCGATGGTTAGCGGGGTCTTCATGTTTTTACCTCCGAACATATTTTCGTCTTACATTTTACATGAAATGATTTTAAAATACTAGACAGAATACACAAGAAACAAAAATAGAAATGATGCTTGCCACGCTAGCACCATTTCTATTTTTCAGATTGACTGATGGACGGAACGTTTTTCTAAATACTGTTGCACTTTTTCGATCCCGATACAAATGACCCAATAAATCAATGCAACTAAAATATAGAGAGAAAAATAGTCGAATGTCCGACCACCTATGATCTTTGCTTTTTGAAATATTTCTGGCACTGTGATCGTTGCCGCTAACGAGGTACCTTTCACTAAATCCATAGCTACGTTACTGAGTGCCGGTACCGAGATTCGAAAGGCTTGCGGCAAAACGATATATTTCAAAACCCCAAAGAAAGAAAAACCGGAAGCTAAACCAGCGTCCCACTGACCTGAAGAAACGCCTGCTAGTGATCCTCGATAGATTTCACCAATAAATGCACTGCTGGTAATCGTAAAGCAGATGACTGAAGCCGTTAAGGCACTTAATTGATAAGGTAACCCGAAATATAGCAAGAACAGCAGGACTAGTGCGGGAATGCCTCTAAAGAACGATAAATAAAAATGGATAAATACATTCAAAGGTAGCCAATCCAACAGACCTAAAACTGTCAAAAGCAACCCTACCAAGTTTCCTAAAAGAAACGACACGAAGCCAATCCCTAATGTGTATACCAAGCCTTGCATGACGAAAGGAAGTGAAGTCCACATGAGGGGAAAATCAATGAGAGGAAAGTACATCAATCACTCACCGACTCAGTCATCGTTTCTTTCGGTTTGACTGAAACATCAGTTTGAAAATATTTTTCAGATATTTTCTTTGTCGTCCCATCTTCTTTCATCTCTTTTAATACGCCATCGATTTTCTTTTTCAGAGCATCATTTCCTTCTTTCAATAAAAAACCACTTTCGTTTTCATTGAAATAAACGTTCTCCAAGATTTTTACGGGGATCTCTGGTAAAGCAGATACGGCCATTTTCTGCAAATAATAATCATTTAGAATAACGTCTGTTCGACCGTTTGCTACATCGCTTAAATATTGATCATTCGTGGCGTTATCGTAAGTGACTAATTTAGCTCCGTGCTTTTCCGCTAAACGCATATAGCTAGTATTGGGTTCGCCAGCTGCTTTTTTTCCTTTAAGATCATCAAGTGAGTGGATTCCTGAATCATCTTTTTTTCGTACGATCATACTGTCAAATGAATATTTGAAAGGCTCTGAAAGGGAGAATTTTTTTTCTCTTTCTTTTGTGATACCAAAATCGTTCGCAGCAAAATCTGATTCTCCTTTTGAAACAGAAGTGATTTGTCCATCCACATTGTATTCTTTAAAGGAGATTTTGACATTTAAACGTTTGGCTACCTCTTTCGCCAAGTCTACGTCATAACCAACTAATTCATTTTGATCATTATAATAAGAAGCGGGAAATAGTGTGCCAGAAGTTGCTACTACCAATTCTTTCTTTTTTTCCACATTACTCCAGCTGTGATCTTCTTGGTTAGCGGCAGCTGTACCGCAAGCGCTTAAAATAAAAAAGGCACTAGTTATTAGAGCAAACAATCTTTTTTTCTTCATTTTTTCTTCTCCTTGTTTCTGCTATTCCCATGGATTTGGTAAATGGAACTGGTGACTTGCTTCAAATAGATAGCCGATTTGAAGCAGCAAATCTTCTCTTCCTCTGGCGGACATAAATTGAATTCCGAGAGGCATGTTTTCTTTTGTCAAATGAGTAGGCAAGCTGATTGCTGGTTGTCCAGTCAGATTAGCCAATTGTGTATAAGGTGTGATCTTCAAGCTCTCCTCAAACATAGAAGAAACAACTTCTAAAGCTTGTACTTCAGAACAATCATGGATGTGTTCCATCTGTGCTCTTATCGTATCACTTTGCAAATCTTCGCTGATTTTAGGGGCAGTAAATGCAGTCGTTGGTGAAAGGAATAAATCATATTCTTGATGCAAGTTTTCCATGACAATTGCTGCTTCATCCCATACATGCAGAGAATCAATGTAAGTAGCGGCAGAAAGTTTCTGACCATATTGGAACAAAGTCCAAGAGATCGGCTCAAGTTCTTCTTTTCTGACAGTTCGCTGGATGCCTGTTTCAATCGAGTGGATCATTGCTGCTGTCTCTGCGCCATTCATCTGATAATAAGACGTAATCAGTTTACGACCATCTAGTGGGTAAGGAATCTCCGTCAAATCATGCCCTTCTTTTTCAAGGAAATTTACAGCTTTTTTTACAGCAAGTACTGCCTCTTCACTAATCTGTGAGTGGATTGGTGAATCGATACAAAAAGCTATCTTCAAACGTTTTTTTCTTGGATGTGTTTGCCACTCAACTGGCGATACTTGATATGGCGCACCGGTATGGATGCTTCTCATTCCATAAAATAAAGCTTCCGTGTCTCTCATAGAAACCGTCAAACCGAAATCAATAGCAGCTCCTTGCCATCCTCGCCAAGCATATGGACCAACTGGCATCGTCCCTCGCGAAGGTTTCAGCCCAATCAATCCGCAGAACGAAGCGGGTATTCTAATAGAACCACCACCATCACTAGCGCCAGCTAAAGGAACGATTCCCGCTGAAACTGCAGCAGCAGCGCCTCCACTTGATCCGCCCGGTGTACATTCAAGGTTCCAAGGGTTTCTTGCTGGGCCATAGATGACGGGGTCTGTAATATTTTTGAAACCAAACTCTGGCGCATTGGTTTGTCCAAAAGGAACTAGCCCTATCGCTTCTGCTTGCTGTACATAATTGGATGTATGAGAAGCTCGATGTGTTTCAAATAAACGAGATCCTGAAGTAGCTAGCCACCCCTTTTTTTCTTGACCGAGCATTTTTAAAGGGAATGGAATACCTGCCAATGGTCCTTTTTCTGACTGGGGAATCAATCGTTCAGTGGAACTATTCTCGAATGGTTCAAGTGCAACAAACGCATTCAATTCATGATTTTGTTTCTTTATTTTTTTCTGTACATCATCAGCTAATTCTTGAAAACTAAATTCTTTTTCTTTAAGTCCTTTCGCTAATTCTGTTGCATCTTTCATATTATCCTCCTTTTTGCCCCTGTTATTTTCCCACAAGTTCGTCTAACATACAATGAGTACGCTTGCACAAAAATGAACAGACAACCGTTTTTTATAAAAAAAGACGAAGATCATGATCGATCTTCGTCTTTTTACTAAGAAATAGTGCGTAATTTACCCTTAAATTCGTCAATAGACGCATATCCCTTTTCTGACATAATCTGAGTTAATTCGTTTGTGATCCTAGAAAAGATTTCCGGTCCTTCTTTGTGAAGCTCGGTACCAATCTGCAACATGCTTGCACCGCATAACAGATGTTCAAATGCATCTTGTCCTGTCCGAATCCCACCTGTACCGATGATTTGGATTTCTGGTTTCAAACGCGTATAAAAAGCGCGGACATTTGCTAAAGCAGTCGGCTTGATATACTCTCCGCCAATGCCGCCGAACCCTTCTTTTGGTTTGATGACCACTGCTTCTTTGTCTGTATCGATATACAACCCATTGCCCACACTGTTGATAGCATTGACATATGTCAACGGGAACTGATTCAAGATATCTGCCATCTGATCAAAATGAGCAAAATCAAAATAAGGAGGCAATTTGATTCCTAGCGGCTTAGAAAAGATGCTGAATACTTCTTTCAGTGTTTCATAAGTGGCCTCAAAATCGTAAGCTAGTTGTGGTTTACCAGGCACATTTGGACAAGATAAATTTAGTTCAGTAATCCCCTTGAATCCACTTTTTTCTATTTCCCCAAGCATTTCCAAATTTTCTTGGACACTCATCCCGGCGATCGAAAAAAATAATGGTTGATTTGGGTTTTTCTGCGCTTTTTCATACGCAAGAGCATACTCTAGATAATATGAAAAGCCTAAGTTGGGAAGCCCCATAGAATTGATACTGCCTAAAGGAACATCAAAATAGCGTGGTTCGGGATTTCCTTTTCGTTCATTGATTGTACAGCTCTTAGTGATAAATGCTCCTGCTTCTGAATGAGCCAGCTCGTCTAATTCCTGGGTAGTCATGCAGTGTACACCAGATGCATTCATAAAAGGGTTGGCAAAGGTATGATTGGCAAAGGTCGTTTCTAAACTCAAGTAAATCGCTCCTTCAAACAAGTTATTTTATCTAGTGTATCATGACTAAAAGAAAAATCAACTCTTGTTTTTCATCGAATTTCTTAATCATCCTGTTCAGTTGATAGTACTTCTCCTGTTTGGCTATTGATCTTGACTGACGTACTTTGATTGCCATCTTTTACTTTGACTTCCCAATAAGTAGTGCCTAGTTCTTTATCCAGATCCCAATCGGTTGCTGTACCGCTTCCTACTTTATCGACAGCAATCTTTGCGGCTTCCTCAATCGTGATCAATTTATCAACAGCTAGACCATCTTCTTTTTTCTTTTGACCATTTTGATCCTCTCGATCTAGCGTTTCTGGATTCTCTGTTTCCATTTTTTCATTCTGAGCATCGATTCTTGCTTCATATTCTTTTTGATCATCGACACCTTCTATCTTGTAGAAGTAAGATCCCCAATCACTATCTAGTTCCAAACTAGTAATAGCAGTATCTGGATACTTATCTTTAAACAAGTCAATCGCACGAGCTACAGACACTTTGATAGCTGTCTGGCCCATTGCCTCACTCGAATTCTTTGTTTGACTAGATGAAGATGTACTTGCGTTTGTTGAGGATTCCGATACCTGAGAAGAGCGTTGTTCACTGCTGGAAGATGTATTCCCAGATGTTCCTTGATTGGTGTTTGATTGACAAGCAGCTAAAAACAAAGCCGCAAATAAACTAGTATAAATAACAGTTTTCTTCATTGATTCTATCTCCTTTATTATAAAATAGTATTCTATACAAGTATAACGAAGAAAAAAATTTCTGTCATGTTTAAAAATTAAAGAACAACGTTTTTATTATGAAAATAAAAAAGAAGCTAAGCTTAGAGACAACCCTAGAAGTTAGACTAAAATCTCACTTCGGGAGCCTCATAAAACTTAGCTTCCATTTATTAAATAATTAAATAGCTTTTAAACTGCCTTTTTATATCAATTATGCACGATGCATTGGGATATCATTATTTCCAGGTTGAACAAGCAAATATTGAATTACATCGATATTGCTTGACTCAAATGAAGCTGCACAAGCTTGTAAATATAGATCCCACATCCGATAGAAGGAGTCACCCATTTCTTTTGTGACTTGATCTTGGACTTGATGGAAATTTTTTGTCCAATGCTCTAATGTCAATTGATAGTCACGACGCAAACTTTCTAAATCGATCAATTGCAAATCGTTTTTTGTAATATTATCAACTAACTCCGTAACACCAGGAACATAACCACCAGGGAAAATATATTTATTGATCCAAGCATTTGTCGCACCGCCTTGTTGTCGGCTGATTCCATGGATCAAAGCTGTTCCTTTTGGTTTCAATAAATCTTTTACGACTTTGAAATAACCTTCAAGATTTTCAGAACCTACATGTTCGAACATACCTACACTTGTGATATGATCAAACGTTTCGCCTTTTAGTTCACGGTAATCCATTAATAATACACGGCATTTATCTTCTAAATGTTCTTCTTTGATTTTTTTGGTGATCAAATCATATTGTTCTTCACTTAGAGTGATCCCAGTTGCTTTGACGTTATATTCTTTGGCAGCAGTGAACATCAATGTTCCCCAGCCACAACCGATATCAAGCAACGTTTCGCCTTCTTTGATAAAGAGTTTGTCTAAAATATGATGGACTTTATTGATTTGTGCTTGTTCCAACGTATCTTCAGGTGTATTGAAATAGGCACAAGAATAAGTCAAAGTTGGGTCTAGCCAAAGTTTATAAAAGTCGTTACCTAAGTCATAATGCGCATGGATATCTTCTTTGTTTTTTTGTTTTGTATGTTTTTCTTTCTTTGGCAGCCATTTTAGATAATCTTTTCCTCGTAAAAAGCTGTTTGCTTGCTGATAAGCATCGTTGATCAATGCTTGGATACTTCCCTCGATCTCGATTCGATGATCCATATAGGCTTCTCCTAGTGCCAAAGAAGCGTTGCTTGTAATCTCTTTCATTGGGATTTCTTCATGGATATTGATTTTGATTTGGGGAGGAGTGTCCGTATCTCCGTATTGTTTCGTTGTACCGTCCCAATAATTTACTTCGACAGGGAGCGAGAAAGAACGTGAAAATAATTGATTGTATAAAGTTTTCTCTAACATGATTTTCCTCCTTAAAAAAACTACCCTATTACGTTAATACTAAAAAAGAAAAGAATCAACTAAGAAGTTTAATTTTTTCAGAAATTTTTCAAAAACTACTTTATTTTTCATTTTTTTCACATTCATTGTCGCACAAATCACTTAAACTTGTCATTCGACACGCTTATCTTTGAATTTTGTCTTAGCAAAAACCCATAAAAGCAGCAAGACAGTTATCATTGTTTGGACACTTAGCATCAAGATAAAGTCAAAGTGGATAAACCCTACAACTGCTGCTACCATGGATCCTATCCCCATAACATTCAGCATCAAATTTGCACTCTCTTTGAATGTATGAATGGATGAAAGTTGGCTTTTTCTTGTCATCCACAAGAAAAAGGAAGCCCCGAATAAAATGAGACTCGTCATGACAAATAGGACAATACCAAGACTTAAACTATAAGATAAAATGATTGTTGGACGATTACTGGCATAAAATTCTCTTTCTAAAAATCGTTGGAAATCTTCGGGCGTACGTACAGAATCTGGTTGGAAAGATGGACTATAATTCATCGTATAGCGGCGTATACCAGATTTATCCTTTTGTTGGATCACCCATTGTTCCTTCTCAAAATCAATAAAAGTTCCATGATCGGATTGTTGTTTCTCAGATAAAGACACACCTACCAAAATTTCAGGGGTCACAGCTATCGTTTGTTGCGATGATTGTAACCCAGTTTCAGATAATTCAAGTTCAGAAAATTTTTTGGTTCCTTGTTCATCGATCAGCGAATGAACGGATAGAAATTGTTCTAATGGAATCGCTTGGATCTGATTGGCATAAAAAAGAGTCACAGGCATGACCATCAAGGAAACTAAAAATACAAATATCAAGAAAAATTTAGGCCATGATAATAGTTTGCGTCCCGCAAACACTTGAGTTGGCGTACGTAAAGTGGAAAAATAATTTAACGGAAATGTTTGCATGATCCTCTGCTCCTATCCTTTTGTTCCGCCAGATGTCAGGCCGGTAACAAAGTTCTTTTGTAAAAAGAAGAATAATAGACAAATCGGTAAAGCAATCAAAATTGCTCCAGCAGCAAAGAGGGAGACCCTTTGATTTGTCACATCAGAAATAAATGTTTGCAGGCCGACAGCAACAGTCTGATTTTCAGGTGTTCGAAGCAAGAACTTCGCTAACATGAAGTCGCCAAATGGTCCCATGAATGCCCATAATGCTTGAACGGCGAGCATTGGTTTGACAAGAGGTAATACAATCTGGAAAAAAATCCTGAAATGCCCTGCCCCATCAAGTTTAGCAGATTCATCTAAATCTATTGGTACTGTGTCAAAGTATCCTTTCATCAGCCAAGTATTCATTGGAATCCCACCGCCTATATAGATCATCGTCAAGAACCAATACTTATCTAGCGCCTCTAATAGGAAAGCCATGACATAAAAGGCAGTCAATGCTGCCATAGTCGGTACCATCTGAATCACTAAAAAGAACATCAAACTTGATTTGCGGCCGATAAAACGATAACGGCTATACGTATAGCCGGCTAAAGTTACTACAGTTACTTGTACGATCATCGTTAGGACAGAGATGATTAACGTATTTTTATACCAAGTCCCGTAAAGTGTTTCACTGAACAGCCGCGTGAAATTCCCTAAAGTCCAGTCGCTTGAAAAATCCAAACTGAAAGCCGCAATGTTTCCTGACTTGAAGGCAGTACTTGCTGTGATCAAAAGTGGATAGATAATAATGACTGATAACAGCAAAAGAAAAAAGTAAGTAAAAAAGTGAGAAAGCCGTTTTTGGAATCGTGCACTCGAATGAAATTTTTTCATTGTTTAATCCCCCATATTGAACGCATTTGTCTTTTTGAACACTAGCAAAGATACGCAGATAACGATGATGGAGATAATCAACGTGATGGCTGAAGCCATAGAATACTGCGGAGAAGTTCCAGTCGTAAGTTTATAAATCCATGAAATCAGGATATCAGTAGAACCAGCTCCTCCACCCACGCTTCCGGGGCCTCCATTGTTAAATAGGTAGATCATAGAAAAATTATTGAAATTCCCAGTATATTGGGTAATAAACGTTGGTGCTGCAACTAGAAATACAGCTGGAAGTGTGATATTTGAGAAACGTTGCCATGCATTTGCTCCATCGATTTTTGCTGCTTCATACAAATCTTCAGAAATCGACTGTAAAATCCCTGTAACCATTACATAGATATAGGGAAATCCTAACCATCCTTGAACTAAGATGATTGCCACTTTCGTCCAGTTCGGGTCCGTTTTCCAAGAGATTGCACTGATGTCTACAAAAGGAAGCTGGTTTATGAAAGGAATCACTTGAGTATTGATGGCACCTACGCTATCGTTGAATATATTCGAAAAACTCATGATAGTAATAAAAGCTGGGACCGCCCATGGTAATAAGAAAATGATACCGAAAATACGTTTGAATTTAATAAATTTCTGGTGAGCAACAACCGCTGTGAGAATACCAAGGGTGATTTGCAAAGTTGTTGCACATAACGTCCAGATCACGGTCCATGAAAAGACTGCAAAAAAAGTATTGCGATATGAACTCAAGAAGAAGATGCTAAAAAAGTTTTTAGCCCCTACCCAATCAATCAAACTGGCTGGTGGAATATGATTAAAGTCATAATTGGTAAATGCAGTAAATAATGTGACTAAGACTGGGAAAATGATGGTAAAAATCATGAGAAGATACGCGGGAAGTGTCAATAGATAAGGAAAACCTTCGTCACCTATATTATGTATGACTTCCTTCATCGTCCGATTGATTTTTTTGCCCTCTTTACGCATCCTTGCTACTCGATAGGCGTCTAAAAGATTCAAAGCGTAAAAAATCAAGAAAATGATCGTAATGATGAATTGCAAAGTGCCTTCAATCAAAATAAATAATGAATGATCTTCCATTGGTATACTTCCCAAAGTAACCAATCCTATCAATGCATGAAATCCGCCCAAAAGCATCTGACCAATGAATAGGACGAATATGGCGAAAAAAACGATACCTTTAAAAGTTTGGCCATTTACAAACTGCCCCATCCCCGGAATAAGTGAACAAAGCGTGATTCTTTTTTCGTTGATCTGGCTTGTTTTATCTTGCTGCATCTGAATGCCCCCTCTAAACTTGCTAAACCGCAAACTACTTTTAAGATAATGGCAACAAGAGCAAGATAATTTTCCATCTCGCTCTTGCCACCTCTATCTGAAGCACCTGTTCCATTTTTTTATAAAAATGGACGGTTATCATTTTAATCAGTATTTTTGTTCTATGGCTTCACTGATTGTTTTCACTGCTTCATCTGCGGATTCTTTTGGTGTTTTTGAACCTGATGCTGCATCGAACATCAAGTTTTCTGCACCTGTCCAAACTTCACCCATTTCTGGGATGTTTGGCATTGCTTGAGCTGTTTCATATTGTTCGATCACAGCTGTTGTTAATTCATCGTTTTTAGCCTTGGCTGTTTCCCGAGCTTGTTGGTTTGCAGGGATTTCATTTACCATTTCAAAGAATTTCTCTTGATTCTCCTGATTCGTTACATAATCGAGCCATTTTTGAGAGAGATCTTTGTTTTTAGCGTAATTGCTGACTACCCATCCTTTTCCTCCGCCAAATGGTTGATAAGGCTGTCCATTGTTTAGAGTAGGGATTTTTGCAACACCATAATTGATATTGTTTTCTTTGTATGTTTGCGCTTGCCATGGACCGTCAATAATTGCTGCAGTTTTATTGGACATGAATTGCTGGCTGGCGAAGTCTCCTGCACTTTTTATGTCTTGCATTCCCTTAGGCCAAACATTTTGGAACCAATCTGTTGCATAAGAAATTCCTTCTACAGCACCTGCATTGTTCAAACCGATATCAGAAGGATCTGTACCATCCTCACCGAATACATAGCCGCCGTAACCTGCAATCAAACCATAGGAATAATAAAAGTCAGTCCATTTAGCTAAAAATCCTGTATTTTTTCCTGCTTCTGACTCAAAAGCAAAACGACTGTCTTTGGATAGATTTTCCAAATCTTTAAACGTCGCTGGTGCTGTATCGATTAAATCTTTGTTATAGTACAAAACAAGGGTCTCGATTACTGCAGGCTCTCCATAGATTTTTCCATCATAAGTCACTTGGGCTTTGTCTGTTTCATCGTAAGCTGATTCATTTCCCAGTTTTACTTCCGCCAGATGTCCTTGCTGTCCTAACGCACCGATCCGGTCATATGCTGCCATCATAACGTCAGGTCCCTTTCCAGCAGGCCCATCTAACGCTAATGATTCCAACTGATCGAACATGTCCTTTTCTACCAGCTTGATCTTCACATCGTTTTCTTTTTCGAATGTATCTTTTATTTCGTTTATATAATCTTTATATCCAGAATCAACGGAGACTGTTAACGTTTTTCCTTCTTCCGCTTCCCCTTCTGCTGAAGAATTACCATTGCCACAAGCCGCTAATCCGCCTAAGATTCCTAAAGAGACTAACCCTAAACCTAACTTTTTCGCGCTTTGTTTTTTCATCTTCATTTCCTCCTGTGTATTCAACGTGCTGTTACACCATTATTATAATGGGCATAAATCTATATTTGCAAACGCTTTCTTGTTGTTACCGGTAACAGTTTTTCAACACATAATCAAAAATCCGTATTGCTGTATCTCTGCTTTCCCATCTTCTAATAACTGACAATTTTGACTAAGAATAACCTCATTTTCCTGTTCTACTATCCAAGGTTCTTCTGACTGACTGAAGTAAATATGGATAATCTGCCCCTCTAGTTCACGTATAAAATAAAGCTTATCTTCACGATCATTTACTATTAGCCATTGGGTAGCCCCTTCAGAAAGAATCTTAGACAACTGTTTCCTAAGAGAAACGAGTTCTTTTATAAAACCAAACAGTTCTAGATCTTGTTTTTCTTTTTCCCAGACCATACATTTTCGACAATCTGGGTCTTCTCCACCAGTCATCCCTACTTCTGTCCCATAATAGATACAAGGAGATCCTTTTTGAAGAAACATAAAAGTCATCACAGATTTCATCAACTCCTTGTTCCCATTACAAAGAGTCAAAATCCTTGCAGTATCATGAGAATCTAATAAGTTAAATGTCCCTTCGTTCACCTGATCTCTGTAAAGCATTTGCTGATGATTCATTCCGCTGACCATTTGCGAAGCTGTAACTTTCTTTTTTGCAAAATAATCTTTAATTGAATCTGTAAATGCGTAATTCATTACTGCGTGGAATTCATCCCCTTGCAGCCAGGCCTGTGAGGAATGCCAGATCTCTCCTAGGATATAGATATCAGGTTTGATGGCTGTGACTTCTTCTCTAAATTTTTTCCAAAAATGATGATCCACTTCATTAGCAACATCTAGTCGCCATCCATCAATATCGAATTCTTTTATCCAATAGGTGGCAATATCTAGTAAATATTTTTGAACCTCTGGATTTGCTGTATTTAGTTTGGGCATGAATGGAGTAAAAGCAAAAGTATCATATGGGATATTTTCAGCAGTTTCTGGCACATCAGTCATCTGATAGGAATCTACTGGGAAAAAGCGGATATGGAACCAGTCTTTATAGATTGATTTTTCTCCGTTTTCGAGTACATCTTGCCATTGGGGCGAATGGATCCCCATATGATTGAATACAGCATCAAACATGATACGTATCCCTCGTTTATGTGCTTCATCAATTAAGTTTTTTAAAAGTTTTTTATCTCCAAACGCGGGATCGACTTCATAATAGTCGATCGTATCGTACTTGTGATTGGATGTAGCTTTAAATATGGGACAAAAGTATATTCCATTGATACCAAGGTCTGTCAAATAATCCAGATGATCCATCACACCTTGTAAATCCCCGCCAAAGAAATCTTCACGGTCTGGCTCTTTGCTTCCCCAAGCCAAAGTATGCTCGGGGTCATTTGCTTTATCCCCATTTGCAAATCTTTCAGGAAAAATTTGATACCATACTGTTTCTTTCACCCATTCTGGTACAAAGAAGCGATCAATTTGATGGAAATAAGGCATTCGAAAATAAAAATTTGGTTCAGCAATCACATTTTCTCGATAAGGAAAAATTCCTTGATCACCATAGAAACAATCTGTGCTGTCTTCTCCAATAACATGGAACGCGTATTGTAATCGTCTTGTTTCACTTGTCAATTCAACTTCCCAATAATCATGAACATTTGTACTTAAACATTTTTTCATTGGTCGTTCTTTTTGATACCATTTTTCAGTTGTTATGGTATATGGATCTCCGCTTAACACATATACTTTTTTGATATCATTCTTCCGAGTACGAAGCCGGATACGTAATTTTGTATTCGTATATAGAAATGCATATTCACTTTCCGGTCGATGATAAATTGCAGCTGTGTCCATTGATTTCCTCCTTGCGATTTAATATTACGTCCTCACTATAAGTGATAGAGATAGAAAAGACAACGCTTTCAAAAAATGTTATCGGTAACAGTTTTTTTGACACTTTTCCATTACTTTTTAAACGAATTCAACAGTTAATGAAAAAATTTTTTAAAAGTTTTTAAGCTATTTTCTACCTATTTCGAGTTCTATAGTTATCTTAGTTTCTCTGCTTCTCTGCTCTCTATATTCGATACTCCTAATTAAAAAAATTTTTTAAGAGTTTTTGTTTGATCGAGTAATTTTAGATAAGTTAAGTACCCCAAATTAGCCAAGCCTAATTTTTTTCTTAAACGAAGTTAACTTATAGTGAAAAATAAGTTATAATAAGATAAGAATACTATTAATCAACTAAAGGAAGTGAATAAATGAAAGAAACAAGACAATTTATATGGACATATGCCAAGATTATTTTTGCCCTCTTTATATTAGGAGTCGCTATCAATATGTTTTTAGGGCCTCATCATATCGCTGCTGGTGGTGTCAGCGGACTAGGAATATTACTGGAAGCTGCTTTCGGTTTTGACCGTGCTATAGTCATTTTAGTATTGAATATCGTTATGTTAGTGCTAGCTCTTCTGTTTTTAGGTAAAAAACCTTTTTTCAAAGTGCTTTTTGGAAGCTTAGTTTTTCCTTTGATCATCGCGGTAGTTCCAGAGATGATGATTACTTCAGATCGGTTGTTATCGGTCATTTTTGGAAGTGCGATTTTTGCTTTAGGAGTGGCCATCTTATATAAAAATAACTCTTCCAGTGGTGGCACGACGATCCCTCCCCTCGTTTTTAAAAAATATTTCCACTTGAACACTTCAATCGGCCTATTTCTCACAGATGCTTTCGTCGTTTCTCTCAATCTGTTTGTTTTTGGAATAGAAGAATTTCTTTACGCTATTTTATCTATTGCAATCACTTCAATTGTCATGACCTATATCGAAACAGGTATCAATCGGAAGAAATCCGTCATGGTCATGAGCGAACATTCTTTGGAAGACATCCGCCTTCGCTTAAGTGCTGAAATCGGACGCGGGCTTACCTTGCTGGAGGCAAAAGGCGGCTATAACCGAAAGTCAAAAGAAGTGTTATTGATTGTTGTGACTGATCATGAATTCTCTCGAATGAAACCTCTGATAGAAGAAATTGATCCAAGCGCCTTTGTCATTGTCAACAGCGTAGCAGAAGTAATGGGACGCGGATTTACTTATCATCCAATCGAATGAGTTGGTAAGTAATCAATCCCTTTATTTTGAATGCGTTTTCTTTAACTGGTATAATAATAGAAGAAGTAAGTAAATGTTCGATTGAAAAAGAGAGGAGATTTTTATGCATAAAGGAACAGAAATCGATTTTGTAGTAAACGACAGTTTGAAAGCTCTAAAACTTTATCAAACGATCTTTGATGAAATAGAACTGATTGAGGCAACAGAGTATCCTAGAGGCAATAATGAAGTCATTTTTTCCTTGTATGGCACGCGGTTCCATATGTTGGATGAAAATCCGCCCCTTGGTCTGACTGCCCCTACTGCTGAACATCCAAATACGATCTGGTTCAATATCATCGTCTCTGACATTAAGGACACACATAATAAAGCATTACGAAATGGCTGTGTAGAGATCCAAGAAATGACAGAAATGATGGACTTTGGTGTGACCAATTCGATGTTCAGGGATCCTTTTGGTTATTTATGGATGCTTCATCAGGTTCATCGTGAAGTAAGTTTTGAAGAAAGAAAACAACTTTTTGAAAAATATATGTAAAGTTCATGATGAGATTAGTTCTTGTCACTGATATTTTTTGTAAATGTTCTTATTAGAGGAAGCAAGTTTGTTCCATTTGCTTTCTCTTTTTTCCTTGAACAATCAATTTCTTTGCTTTTCGTAATTAAGTTGTGTACAATTGGATTGTACAAAATATAATAAAAGGTGGTAATCTTATGAAAAAAATGTATTCTACAAAAATGATCAACACAGGCGGACGTTCTGGAGAAGTCCATAATCCTGATCACACATTCGAATTAAATATTGCAGCTCCTGGTAAACGCGTTGAAAACGCAACAAATCCTGAACAATTGTTTGCAGCTGGTTTCAGTGCCTGTTTCAACAGTGCATTGGAGTTGATTAAACAACAAAAAAATATTTCTGGCGCTTCTACTGTCAGCGCACAAGTTTCTCTTTATTCTGAAAGTGAAATGAGCTTTGTCTTAGGCGTAGAGATTGAAGGATCTATCGAAGGTCTTTCTCTAGAAGAAACCCAAGAATTATTAGAAGCTGCACATAAAGTGTGCCCTTATTCAAAAGCGACAGCTGGAAATATCGAAGTTACTCTAAAAGCTGTTAGTGAATAGACTTTTTTGTGTAAATCCGCTATGATACACTATAGTAAAACAGCGGAGGTGGAAAAATGGAAGATCTATATTTAGCTAATCAAGTATGTTTTCCTTTATATGCCGCCTCTAAGGAGATCATTAGACACTACACTCCCCTTCTCAAACCGCTGGATCTTACCTATACCCAGTATCTTGTGATGCTAGTTTTATGGGAAAAGAAAAAGACTACAGTGAAAGAGCTAGGAAATGATTTGTGTCTGGATTCTGGTACGCTAACTCCCTTACTGAAGAAGTTAGCAGAAAAAAATTATATCAAGCGTCAGCGTGAAACGGATGATGAAAGAATCGTAAATGTTACGCTCACTTCTCAAGGAGTTGCGTTGCAAAAACAAGCAGAAGGTATTCCACAAAAGATCAAGTCTTATCTTCCACTTGAACAGGAAGAATTGGATACACTGCAACATCTGACCCGAAAAATGCTAGATAATTTTCATCAAGACCAGAAAAAGGGCTGAAACTGCTAGATGAACGATTTTATGAGGAAAACCAACTCATAAGATAACGTCATTTAGCAGTTTTTCTTTTTGCTCTTTTCCTTTCTTATTTTCGTATTCCATCATATAATGAATAACGTGTTTATTTTTGTTATTTGGAGGTTGTCAAATTGTCCGTTTATCAGCGTTTTTTGGCGAATGAAAAAATACGCCGCCTCACGGTTTTATTATCTGTTATTTTTGTACTTTTCTTAGTAAGAAGTATGATTACAACCATTTTACTCACATTTATCTTTACTTACTTGATGATTCACCTTGTTCAGATCATTCAGCGATTTGTCCGAATTCCTACAGGTATTTTAGCCATCATGATTTATACATTGATTGTTTATCTTATCTATCTGGCATTCACAAAGTATATCCCGATGCTTATTCATCAAACATTCGATATGATCCAATCTGTTATTGATTTTTACGAGCATCAACCAAAAGATGCAGATCCAGTTTTACAATACATCCACAATTATATCGAGCGGAACGATTTCTTTGAACAGCTTCAAAATGGTGCGTCAATTGCGCTTGGCTATTTACAAGATATAGGAAAACTGGCCGTGGCGTTCGCTATGTCGTTCATCTTAAGTTTCTTTTTTATGATTGAAAAGCAAAAAACGATTTTATTCTCACGGTTATTTCTAAAAAGTGAATTTTCTTGGTTCTTTCAAGATCTATATTATTTTGCCGATAAGTTTGTCAACACATTTGGCTTAGTATTAGAAGCTCAATTTATTATTGCTCTTTTAAACACTCTGCTCACAACTATTGCCTTGGCCGCATTTGGCTTTCACCAACTGCTGAGTTTAGCGATTATGATATTCATTCTGAGTCTGATCCCAGTAGCAGGCGTTATTATTTCTTGTATTCCTCTATCTTTCATTGCTTATTCCCAAGGAGGAATCAGAGATGTTGTTTATATCCTGATGACGATTTTGGTTGTGCATCTGATCGAATCTTATGTACTGAACCCAAAATTGATGTCTAGCAAAACAGACTTGCCGATTTTTTATACATTCGTGGTCTTGCTTGTTAGTGAACGATTCTTTGGCGTTTGGGGATTGATTGTCGGCATTCCGATCTTCACCTTCTTTTTAGATGTGCTGAAAGTGAAAAAGATTCCAAATCATTCACCAAGAGAAACAGATATCCTTTAAATTAAAAATGAAGAAAGATAAAAATTAAAACGACCCTAAATATCAGATTTAGAATCTGTTATTCAGGGTCGTTTTATTGATACTTTTTTCGTTTGAAAAAATGTGTTCTCCGACATTCTTCAAATGTCAGTGTCATCTATTTTGTTTAAATCTTTTTACAGAAAACATTGTTGTTATACTTAATAGAATGATTCCGCTCCACAGTATAACTTTATTTTGTGCTTCTCCAGATTTTGGCAGCTGTTTATTTTTCGTATCAGAACTAGCAAGGATTGTATCTTTGCTACTTTTTAAAGTCTCAGCTGGGTGAGGGCTATCAAATCGTTGTGTGTGTGTATTCTGCTTCTCTTCATTTATTTGTCGAATGGTTGTATTTATTTTTTGACTCTCTTTCTTTTCATCCTTTTGGGTGCCTATCTCTTTTGCCGTTATATTTGTTTCAGGTGTTTTTTCTGGCATTTCTGGGGCCACATCTGGCTTTTCTTCTGGAAACCTATTTGGTGTTTCTGGATTCTTAACCTCATTATCCGTGTCTGGTTTTTCTTCTGGTGTTACTTCGTTGCTAGAGTCTGTATCTGGTTCTGGAGTCACATCTGGTTTCTCTGGATTCTCAGTTTCATTATCTGTGCCTGGTTTTGTTTCCGGTATTGTTTCGTTTCCAGAGTCTGTATCTGGTTCTGGATGGACATCTGGTTTTTCTTCGGGAGTTGTTTCAGGTTTTGATTCATTGTCTGGCTCTGGCTTCATTTCTGTATCAGGCTCTTCACCAGGTTCTATTTCCGGTTGCTGTTCTCCGTCTGGATTTTCTGTAGGCGGTATATCAGGCTTGTTTTCATTTTCTGGTTTATCCGTTGGTTCCCCAACAAGATCTCCTCCTCCTGAGTCGCTTGCTGAATCTTGCTCAACTGTCTGCCGTTGACTATACGGCGTCAGATAATGAAGATCGTTCGGTGACCCATCTGATACTTTGACAGTAAACAGTGCTGGTTTTAGCAAGTCCTGATTTAATGTGACGGTGAAAGTAAATGTTGCTTGCTTGTGTTGGATAGACAAAGTATTCTCGTCATAACTGATCAATAAAGCAGGGTCAACATTCTCAAATGTAACAGCTGATTGTCGTATCGGTGCTAAGTCTCCCGAATAATCAACTGTTGCTTTGATGGTCGCTGTTTGTCCTTTTTTTAATTTTGTGACACCTGAATTGAAGGAAGAAAATTCATCTTGGAAAGTAATTCGATTGACATTGGCCCATTTGACTTCTGCCCAATTTGCTGTTCCTATCTCCTCTGTATGCACTGTCTGATTTATAGTAAGCGATAAGCTTAAGGCTGTAAATGTTGAGATTAAGATGGTTGGATATCTCATAACTCTCTCACTCCTTGATTTTTTTGTATGCAAGAAATAAGATAGTAGAGATTGTGCCTATATGTTTACTGTATTTTTGTCTAGATTCATGAAAAAAACAGTAATATTTTCAAGTTTTAACAATTTAACTAAAAAGGAGCGCCCTTCATGCAAACCCAAGAAGCGATAAAAACGTATCTTTTGAAGAAAAAAAGCAATATAAAATTAGATATTTTTCTTTTCCTGTCTGAACATCGTTTCTTTATTACTACACAATATTTAGCAGATCATTTCCATATGTCTGAATCAAATTTTTTATTATACATCAAAGAATTAGAACAAGATTTTGAGCGTCTAAATCTAACAAAACTGCATATTGATAAACAAAAGCCTTTTTTGAAGTTGAATTTTGAAGGAATTGATCCGGCTTATTGCTACTATCGTCTATTTGGAAGGTACTGCAACGAATCGGTCAGTTATCAGATCTTGACTTCTTTGTTCAGTTGTCAGACAAATTCGATTATTAGTTTAAGTCAGCAAACGAATTATAGTGCCTCTTATCTGTATACGAAAATGAAAAAAATCAATGCATTTTTAGCATTGTATGGTTTGTCTGTCTCCTTTTCTAATAATGGAAGAAAGTCTTTTTCTGGAAAAGAAGTACAAATCCAATATGCAGCATTAGATATTTATTGGAATATCTTTTCAAGTACTGCTGCAGATTTTTATGATGAAGATCCACAAGTAGTTGCTTTTATGATGAATACTTTTTTTAAAAAAGAGGTACTTGACCGACTGAATAGCGGTATGATGGATAAATTGTATTTGCTGTTGAAAATATGTAAAGAGAATTTTCCGGCTACTTCTGTGAAAGGTGTACAAAGAGAATTTGAAGAGTATGAATATATTGACTTTTTTATTGATCCCTCTGTCGATATTTTGCGCCCCAATCTGCCAATTTGTCGCGAACAACGCATCTTAGTGAATATTTTAGCTCGGCTTTCTATCACGAAAATCGAATCAGAAAAAACAAGTGTGGAGCAATACGAACTTTTAAGAAAAGCAAATGTTCCTCATGTTCTTTATTCAAGAAAAATGGTGGAATCCTTTTGTACAGTATTTGATTTGTTTATACCTGAAAAAGAAAAAATTCTTTACTCGTTGGCGTTCGCACGAAATAAACTTTATAATGGATTTCTTAACTTCAATCAACCAAATACGCCCCTTCCTACTTTTATGCTTTATCAAGAGCATAACGTATTGAAAGAAATCCAAACAGCTATCGAACGTTTTTACATGGATTTCAGAGAACAAAATCAACATATGCTGCCAGATATTTTAGAAAAGGAAAATGTGTTATGGATGGTCGAAGATCTAGTACATTTATATGATCGTTACAAAAAACAACCGCTGATCGTGATTGGTGTGAACTATACGCGTGATTTTTATATCAGTAAAGATTTGATTGTTAAGATAGAACAAATTTTTTCAAATGAATCGATCAAAATACAAAACGATTTTATGGAGAACTGTGACATCGTTATCAGCGACTGCCCTTTGAAACAGTTGCCTTCCCACATCAAAAAAATATATATTTTAAAGGGAATCATCACACCAGAAGATTGGAAAAAAGTGATTATGAGGATTTCAGAATACATTTTTGAATTAAAAGAAGAGGCTCTTATGAACCAATCGGAAAAAGAAAATCAAGATAACCTCTAGTGCCTAGACCAAAGAAGTGACATAAATCCGTATACTGTTAAAAAGCATACGGATTTATGTCACAAAAGTTTGAATATCTTTTTCGTTTACATAATAAAATTATAAATTATTTACTGGTTTTCTTTACGTTCGTTTCCTTTTTCAATTGCTTCCCATAATCCATTTAGATATACCGCACCTAATGCTCGATCATATAAGCCATATCCTGGTCTTCCTGTCTCATTCCAAATCATTCTGCCATGATCAGGGCGGATGTATCCGTCAAATCCATTGTCATACATTGTTTTTAGTATACGGTACATGTCTAATGAACCGTATTCTGATTTATGCGGTGCCTCATAGAAATCTCGATTAGCTAAAAACTTGATATTTCGAACGTGAGCAAATGGGATCCGGTCTCTTTGGCAAAATTCTGCTAAAATTTCATACACATCATTTTCTGGATCTTCTGCAATACTTCCTGTACAAAGAGTGATTCCGTTAGAAGGACTGTCTACTACTCGGCACAACCAATCTAGATCTTCTCGATTCTTTACGATTCGTGGTAATCCAAAAATCGAGTACGGCGGATCATCTGGGTGTACAGCCATTTTGACCCCTACCTCTTCACATGTCGGGATGATTGAGTGAAGAAAATAGGCAAAATTTTCTCGAAGTTTTTCTTCGTCTACTGATGCATACGCTTCAAGCAAAGATTTGATATGAGCTAAGCGTTCAGGTTCCCACCCCGGCAACTCGAATTCATTGCTGGACTGTTCGATACGTTCGACGATTTCTTTTGGATCATCTGGAATATCAGCGGATATAAAAGCTAACGTAGATGAGCCATCTTCTAAGCGGTAATCAAGATCAGATTTGACCCAATCAAATACAGGCATAAAATTATAGCAGATGACTTCTATTCCATATTCTGCCAAGTTTCGGATCGTCTGCTTATAGTTTTCGATATACTGCTCACGGGACGGTAATCCAATTTTAATGGCATCATGCACATTGACGCTTTCGATAACCTTTAGTGTCAATCCACGAGACTCAATTTCTTCTTTTAATTCTTTGATCCGTTCCCTAGGCCACACTTCTCCTACTGGTATATCCATCAATGTGCCTACAATACCTTTGACTGCAGGTATTTGTCTGATTTCATCTAAAGTAATCTTTTCCTCTTGTGAACCGTACCATCTAAAAGTCATTTCCATTATAAAGTTCCTCCATGTTCTTGTAAGTAATTCTGTAATGTTTTTCGTACGGCATTGGGTCCTGCCAACATTTTGATGAACATTTCTTCTATTTTTCTGCCAATCTCAGCTTGATAAAGATCTACACCAAAAATTTCTTTATTTGACAAAATAGGAGCAATTTTCTCTTGGATATGTGAGGTATCTTGCGTACCCAATTGAATGTCAGAAAGCCTGTGCTGAAGTTCTATCAGCAAAGGATCTGGACTCGGTGTGAATGGTTTTCCTTGATCATCAAGGCCAATAAGGTATCGAAGCCAAGCAGCAAGAATCAATGGGATGAATATAAGAGTCTGCGGGTCTTTATTTTCTATTTCCATATATTTTTTAATCGTCTCACCGTAACGAATCGCAACTTTTTGAGAGGTATCCGTGGCGATTCGCTGAGGCATGTCAGGAATATTTGGATTAGAAAATCGCACAGTGACTACTTCTTCAAGAAAGGTCTTTGGATCAATTATTCCAGGCGATTCTACGACTGGAAGACCTTCATTGTACCCAATTTCAGAAACTAACAGCGACAAATCTGGATCATTCATCTCCTCAGCTATACTCCTATAACCCAGTAAACAACCCATAATAGCTAAAGCCGTATGCAAAGGATTAAGACAAGTCGTCACTTTCATCGTATCTGCTTTATCTACCGTTGCACGATCAGTCAAGAACACTCCAGCTTTTTCGAATCTCGGACGTCCGTTTGGAAAATGATCTTCCATGATTAAATAATGGATGTCTTCTGTATTGACGAATGGCGCAATATTGGTTCCCTTTGCGGTTTGCAAGATCGACATATTTGAAAAGCCTTCTTCTGCCAACATTCTGCTAACTGATATGGAAGGATTCGGGGTGATACGATCAATCATTGTCCATGGAAACGCAACGATTTCTTCATTCGATAAGTATTGGATAAATGTTTCTGGTACATAACCTTCCTTTTGCCATTCTTTTGCGATCGTTAGCAACGAAGTACGTAATTGACTGCCGTTTTGTGAAAAATTATCTGTAGAGACAAGTGCAATCGGCCAAGCTCCCGATAAAAACCGTCTATAAAGTAGTGCAGCAAGAATACTCATCGTATGTGATGGATTTTTCGGACCGTTTTTTATATCAACTGCAATCGGTCCTATATATTTATTACTTGTATCTTTCAATCGATAACCTTTTTCAGTAATAGCAAAAGTAACTAATTGTAAACTCGGATTTTCAAAGTGCCCAATCATCTTAGCAAAGTGTTCCGAGCAATCTGGATGACAATACAGACTGTCAGCTGTCGCAGCTAATACACGTTTGACAAATTTTCCGCTGCTTAGCATGACCACTTCAAGAATCAAATCATCAAAATCTCGGTAAGCCTTTTCAATTATTTCTTCATCGAATGTTTCACAAACAATGACACCAGTGGGCAATTCGCCTTGATCCGCTAAACGTTGAGCGATTTCTGCATGAAATCCTCGATAAAGATTTCCGCCACCGAAATGGATCCAGACAGGATTTCTTTGTCCAGTTTCTCTTAATGATGCACGGTCAAAATGAGGTATTTCTACTTCTTTTTGAGATAATTCAGGAATAAAGTTCTTCCAGTTGTTTAAATCAATCATTTTTCCCCTCCTAAACTAACATATCAGTTTTTGTCTTCAAATGAATTTTATGCAATAAAAACCGCTGTGTCAATCAAAATTTTTCTTTTTATACAAATTTACTAGTTAAAGTGACATATCAGATTGTTTTTCAGGTTTCTTCTGTTATACTACGTTCATAGAAATGATTTTGGAGGTATAAAAATGAAAAGTAGCTTGCAATCTCAAGCTTATCAAGCGATTCGTAAACAAATCATCTATGCGGACCTAGAACCTGGAAGGAAAATATCTGAGAAGGCGTTGGAGGAACATCTTTCTATCGGCCGGACCCCCATTCGCGAAGCATTGATTCAACTACGTCAGCAAGAACTCGTGTACACAGTTCCTCAAAGTGGTACGTATGTTTCAAGAATCAATCTCGATTCTGCAGAAAATGCTCGCTTTGTTCGAGAACAATTAGAACAGCAGATCATGATCGAATGCTGTTCCAAATTGGACAATCAAACACGAATAGTTTTAGCAACGATTTTAGAAGAACAAGAAAAAGCAGCCCAAATAAAGGATGAACGTGCGTTTTTTCGTGCAGATAATTTATTTCATGAAGCTTGTTTCGAAATTGCCGGCAGAAAAGAAGTTTGGAATTGGTTAGATGACCACAATACCCATTTAGAACGTTTTCGTTGGTTAAGAGTGACCATCCAAGGGCTTCCATGGGAAACGATCATGGAACAACATGAAGATTTATTCAGAGCCTTAGTCGATAAAAAACCAGAAGAAGCTCGTTTTCAAACGGGATTGCACTTGCACATGATGCTGAAAGAACAAGAAACTGTCACTCAACGTTATCCTGAGTATTTCAAGTAGTTGTATTTTTTTGTGCCTCTTCCATTTTATAATTAACCAGCGTTTTTGAGTAATCTTTATTAAATAACAAAATATTCATTGACTTTCTAACTCCAACTAAATTACAATTATTATAAATAAATAATTATTATTGGAGGTTTTACTATGTCATTGATTGGGAAAAGAATCGAAGAATTTAACGCTCAAGCTTATCATCAAGGAGAATTTTTAGAAATTAGCGAGAAAGACCTTATGGGGAATTGGAGCATCCTATGTTTCTACCCAGCAGATTTCACTTTTGTTTGTCCCACTGAACTAGAAGACTTACAAGAACAATACAGCACCTTGAAATCTTTGGGCGTTGAAGTCTTTTCTTGCTCTACAGATACCCATTTTACTCACAAAGCATGGCATGATACATCAGATGCTATTGGTAAAATCGAATACACGATGATTGGCGATCCTTCGCATCGGGTTTCTCGTATTTTTGATGTGTTGGATGAAGAACAAGGATTAGCTCAACGAGGAACATTTATTATTGATCCAGACGGCATCGTTCAAGCCATGGAAATCAATGCAGATGGAATTGGTCGTGATGCTAGTGCACTGATTGATAAGATACGGGCTGCTCAATATGTACGTACCCACCCAGGTGAAGTTTGTCCGGCAAAATGGAAAGAAAGTGGCGAAACATTGAAACCAAGTTTTGATCTTGTTGGAAAAATTTAGGTGGTCGACATGTTAGATAAAGAAACTAAACAAAACCTCGAACAATATTTAGCACTGATTGAATCTCCTATTGTTTTTTCTGTTAGTTTGGATACTAGTGAAAATAGTCAAAAATTAGCAGAATTTACGAAGGAAATATCAGAAATGTCTCCTAAAATCTCTTGGGAAAAAAAAGAGTTGACGCGGACACCTAGTTTTTCTATCAGCCCTCTTGGCAAAGAAAGTGGAATTGTTTTTGCTGGTATCCCCCTCGGTCATGAATTTGCTTCTTTTTTACTAGCACTGTTGCAAATTAGTGGACGGGAACCGAAAATTAGTGAATCTTTGAGTCTCAAAATCAAACAAATCAAACAAACGCTGCATTTTGACAGTTATGTCAGCTTGACTTGTCATAATTGTCCCGACGTTGTACAGGCATTGAATATATTAGCTGTATTAAATCCAAATATTACTCATACGATGATTGAAGGCGGTATGTTCCAAAAAGAAATCGATGATAAACAAATCATGGCAGTGCCAACAGTGTTTTTAAATGGTGAAGAATTTAGTAGCGGACGCATGACGATCGAACAAATCGTTGAAAAAATCACTGGTCCTTTGGTTGAAGAAGAATTATTTGAAAAAAAACCTTATGATGTATTGGTGGTCGGTGGCGGACCAGCAGCTAGTAGTGCAGCTATCTATGCCGCACGTAAAGGAATCCGCACAGGGATTGTTGCTGACTCCTTTGGTGGACAAGTCGTTGAAACACTGGGCATTGAAAATATGATTGGCACCCCTTACACAGAAGGGCCAAAATTGATGCAGCAAGTAGAAAATCATGTGCGTAGTTACCCTATCGATATTATGATCAATCAACAGGCTGTTTCCTTAAATAAAGAGCAAGATTTTATCAATATCGGCTTGGCTAACGGCATATCACTTCAAGCAAAAACGGCAATTATTGCGACAGGTGCGCATTGGCGTTCTATCAATGTACCGGGCGAAAAAGAGTTTAAAAATAAAGGAATTGCTTATTGTCCACACTGTGACGGCCCTCTATTCAAAGGAAAAGAAATTGCTGTTATCGGTGGTGGTAATTCTGGTGTTGAAGCAGCAATCGATTTGGCTGGGTTAGCAAAACATGTATATGTTCTAGAATTCTTACCAGAATTAAAAGCAGATCAAATCTTACAGGATAAACTAGTCTCTCTTGCGAATGTCACTGTTATCAAACATGCAGCGACGAAAGAAATCAGCGGTACGAATCAGGTAGAATCTCTCTCCTATATCGATCGCCGTACGATGGAGATGCATACACTAGCTGTTTCAGGAGTATTCATTCTAGTCGGCTTACTTCCTAATACGGATTGGCTAGATGGAACGATCGACATGAACCCAAGAAATGAAATAGTGACCGAGAAAAATGGCGCAACGAATATCCCCGGCGTTTTCGCGGCTGGTGATTGTACAGATAGTCCATACAAACAAATCATCGTTTCAATGGGTTCAGGAGCTACTGCAGCTTTAGGAGCATTCGATTATCTGATGCGCACTTGAGCTATGAAGATTGTACAAAAGACAGATAGAGGTTGTGAGCCTGCCGTTCAGCTCCGAGTCACAAGGAATTGGCAGGAGAACACCGTTTGTTCGGAAAAAAGGATTGTGACAAAAATTTTGTCACAATCCTTTTTGTCTTTTTTTTTTTGAATCATCACTTTTTCTTCTCTTTTTTTTATATACTATAAGTAGTAAATAGTTTGAGAGAAGAAAGGTGACTGATTATGGTGCAAAATCGTATTTTTAAGACAAGTTTTGCAAGCGTTTATCCCATGTATGTAGCAAAAGCAGAGAGAAAAGGTCGTACAAAAGAGGAAGTAAATGAAATCATTTGCTGGCTGACAGGTTATTCCCAAACAGAACTAGAAGAGCAACTACAAAAACAAGTGACTTTCGAACAATTTTTTGCGGAAGCCCCTGCCCCCAATTCTTCTCGTTCTTTGATTACAGGTGTTGTTTGTGGTGTGCGAGTAGAAAATATCGAGGATAACTTGATGAAAGAAATTCGTTATTTAGATAAAATGATCGATGAGCTAGCAAAAGGCAAAAAAATGGAAAAGATCCTCAGAAAATGATTTTCCCCAAGAAGCTCTTCTCCTTCGCTCATTTTGCAACGTTTGATTTGGTAAAATGACTAGTTCACGTTAAAATAAGTCAAAGGAGGTTTTCTTATATGTTTGAGACAATTAAACAAAATATTCAAAAATACGCCTTATTAAGAGCTGCTGTTTATATTATTTCTGGGATTGCGATTGTGCTAAACCCTTCTGCTGTTTTTCATTTTATCGGTTATCTGATCACTGCCTATCTTGTTTTGCTTGGGTTGTTGAATCTTTTTGAGGCTTACCGTTTTAAAAGGAAAACAGGTTCTTGGAGTATCGGTCTGTTTAGTGGTCTTTTTTTCCTGATCTGCGCGCTGATTGTTTATGCTTTTGCACCTGCAATCGTTTCTATCCTGCCGATTCTTCTTGGATTAGCTGTTATCATCAACAGCTTGTTCCAGTTGTTCTTCAGTATGAATACAAAAGCTAAAAGTTGGAGTGTGTATAGTATTCTGTTGTTGATTGGCGGATTCGTCTTATTGTTCAATCCATTCAAAAGCTTGATGGTTCTATTTCAAATATTCGGTTTCATCTTGATTTTCATGGGCATCCAGGAGATCATCAATTTTATCAGAATAAGAAAAATGACTATACGTTAATCGTTTTTAGTTATTAAAATAGACTGTTTAAAAACCAACAAACCCAAAAAAATACTTTTGGTTTGTTGGTTTTTTTATGAGTATATTTTCCTATTTTTTCAATAATATATGTTATGCTAAGTTCGGGCTATATTTTATACAAAGGAATGATGAGAATGGAATTTATTGGTATTTTATGCCTGATATTGATTTCAACAACGATTGGCTCACATATCTCTAGGAGATTAGGTATTCCAGCAGTAATCGGACAATTACTTGTTGGTGTTTTGCTAGGACAAGCTGGATTGAATTGGGTCAAACCGGATATTCTAGTCCATGACTTCTCGGAGATTGGTGTAATCTTATTGATGTTTTTAGCTGGTCTGGAAAGTGATTTATCTCTTTTAAGAAAATATTTCCGACCAGGCATGTTTGTTGCTTTACTTGGAATCATCTTCCCTGTTGTTTTTGGCTGGCTAACAGGCGAGGCATTCCAAGTTTCGGGAAATGAAGCGATTTTCTTTGGAATTATTCTTGCAGCAACTTCTGTCAGTATTTCAGTTGAGGTATTAAAGGAACTAAACGTGGTGAATACGAAAGAAGGCTCAACTATTTTAGGTGCTTCTGTTGTAGATGACATTTTAGTCGTTTTAGTCCTAAGTTTCAGTCTATCTTTTCTCACTGGGGAAGCTTCTAGCAATGCTTCTTTACCGCTTGTTTTGATTGAACAGCTCGTTTACTTTGTTTTTATTTTCTTATTAGTCAAATGGATTGCACCCTTCTTGCTTTCATTTGCAGAAAAAGTGTACGCAAATTCTTCTATTATCATCGTATCGCTAGTTATTTGTTTAGGTATGTCTTACGTAGCGGATCTTGTGGGTCTTAGTTCTGTCATTGGTGCCTTTTTTGCTGGGATAGCAGTCAGTCAGACGAAGGTCAAAGAAGAAGTATACCACAATGTTGAAGCTTTAGGATATGCAGTATTTATACCAGTATTTTTTGTCAGTGTAGGATTAGAAGTTGATTTTTCTGACTTTGGTGAGCAGCTGCTCTTTATTTCTATATTGACGCTTGTAGCGATTTTGACCAAATTGCTTGGAGGATATTTTGGTGCTCAGATTGCCGGTTTTTCTCAACATAGTTCGTTGATGGTCGGGGCTGGTATGATTTCGCGTGGAGAAATGGCTTTGATCATTTTGCAAATTGGACAGCAAAGTCAATTAATCGAACCACAGTACTATTCACCTTTAGTAATCGTGATTTTATTAAGTACACTTATTTCTCCACTTGTTCTGAAATATTTTACAAAAAAAGTTTATGAAGTGTGAGTGATCTAGAAAGAGGTCGTGAACCTGTCGTTTATTCGAAAAAAGGACTGTGACGATACCGTCGCAGTCCTTTTACTATAGTTAAGAAGTCGTTCTTTATTGATAATTTTGATTGAGGTATTGTAATAGTTCGGGTGCTCGTTTAGTTGCTGAATCATCATCTTCTTTATTTTCCAACATGCTAACCATCATATAACCTTGGTTATCAGGGTTGAAAGCAAACAAGAAACTGTTCTCTTTCCCTTTTTCATCCTGTTTTTCTTTGATTTCCGCTGTACCAGTTTTCGCTGCCAACGGAATCCCTAAAGCAGAAAGAGAATGTGCTGTACCATTTACATCTTGCACAACTTCTCTTAGATCTGGCACGATCGTCTGTACCGCTGTTTCACCGATGACATTCTTCTTATCTTTTGTCTCTTTATCTGCAATCAATTTAGGATAGACAAGTGTGCCATTGTTGGCAAAAACAGAATACATTGCTGCTTGCTGAATAGGATTAATTAGAAGTTCGCCTTGACCATATCCAGTATCAGCTAGCAAGATATCTGAATTAAAGCTCTCTTCATTAGAAATTTGTGCTGGATTCATACTGATTGGCAAATCAAGGTCTTCACCAAAAATGAATTTATCCAAACCTGCACGGAAATTCTTCTCTCCCATTTTCAACGTTTCTTGCGCCATATATATATTATCGGAATAAATCAAAGCAGTTTTTAAGTCTACTTGTGACACATCACTAACACGAGTTACTTGATACGATCCCCAAGAACTGTCTTTTTGCCATTTAAGCCCGTTGATCGTCAACACTTCATTTGGATCGATAGTGCCGTTGTCGAGACCGATTGCTGCTGTGATCATTTTAAACGTAGATCCAGGAGCATAACCTGTCGCAAATCGGCTGATGAATGGTTGTTCAGGATTTTCTTCATAAGCTTTGTAGTCTTCTTGTGAGATCCCGTTTGTCATTTTGTTTGGATCATAGCTTGGAGAGCTAGCAAGCGCAAGAAGATCACCGGTTTTTGGCGTTGTCGCAACAGTCGATCCAGCTTTTCCTCCTAGACTGTCGAAAGCTGTTTTTTGTGCCTTCGCATCGATTGTCAATTTGATATCTTTGCCGTTTTGGACTTCATGCTCGATCAGAACCTTTTTCTCGACACCGTCTGCATCCGTGATGCTTAATTTTCCACCTGTAGTCCCACGAAGATCCTTATCAAAAGCCATTTCCAAACCAGATCGTCCGATTTTTCCATTACTGCTTAATTCTGGATTTTTATCAATATCTTCTGCTGTGATATCTCCCACGTAGCCAATCAGTTGAGCAGCTGCTTCACCCAAAGGATAATATCTGCCGTCTACTTCTTGGATGGTAGCTCCAGCTGGTAGTTCTGGCGTTGCTCCATCAATGATTTTCAATGGGACAAAGTAATCGGGTTGTACCCAGCTTTGTGAAATAGTCTGATTGATAACATCTTCTGTTAAGTCGAATGCGGAAGCAATGGCTTTGATATTGGCCGTTTTTTCATCCCCATCTCCAAGTTTGCTTGGAACGACTCCTAATTGTTTTAGTTTGCCGGTTGTTGCTAATGATTCCCCATTTCGATCTAAAATGTTCCCTCTTGCTGCTTCTTGCGTGGTCAGGCTTACTTTGTCATTTCCTGCCATTTCTGGAAAAACCAAGTTAGGCTGCCAGTTGATTGTGGTTTGACCATCATTTCTGTCTAATGTTCCTTTATAAGAAAGATCTTTCAATTCACCTAATGAGGTATTCATCTTTGCTTTATATGAAAAATTGTAAGTAGACTCATCTTTTTTCTCTACTTTTAGATTTGATATCTCAAGTCCTTTGACATCGGCAGCACCGTATATATTTTGGTATTTCTCTAAGATCTCTTTTTCAGATAATGCACTTTTATTTGCTGCCTTTTTCGATGCCATTCCTGCAGCTTTGTTATACTCTCCTTTGTTCAAAGCTTGGACAAATTGCTCAACCGTCTTCTCTCCAGCTTCTACTGCTTGGGTTTCTTGATAGTGCTGGTAGTAAAAATAACCGCCACCTGCAGCTGCTATTAAGATCACTGCGCCGGCAATATAAGCGCCTGTTCGATTTTTGCCGTGCTTGTCACTTCTTTTCATTTTTTCCTCCTTCTCTTGCTTGTTATTCCTTTATTTTCACTATTTATACCTGTTTATTCTAACATAATAAAAGAAGTCAGAACATAACATAGATTGTTATTTCTAACTTCTTTTATTTTATTTTCTTTACTTAATTATTCAGAAATTTTTTGATCGCTTCTTGGTTTTTGGTCAAATCTAATTCCAGAACACTTCCGGAAGGCGTATTGTCGTTGAAGTCCCAACTGCCGTCTACTGGTACGGATAATGTATCTATCTTTTTATTATCGTCTTTGAGGAAATCCATACCGCAATCCAGTAACACACTCTCAGGAAGGTTCGTTTGGATACTACCAAGTAGTTTTCCCACTGCTTTCGGTAATTTAAATATCGAAGTGACGTCTTTCAGCTGCTGAGAGATCGCTTTAATCACTTGTTGCTGTCTTCTAATCCTCCCAAAGTCCCCTTCTTCGTCTTCACGGAAACGAGCATACTGCAGTAACGTATTGCCATCCATTACTTGCTTCCCTTTTTTTATATATACGCCATCTAAATCTAAAGATTTTTCTGCATCAATCTCTACTCCATCTGGAAACAGTTCATTGACGCAATCGATAAAATCTTGAAATGTGATACTTGCATAATACGGGGCTTCAAATTTGAAATTTTCCTTTAATGTTTGGTTTAATAAATCAACTCCTCCGTATGAGTACGCTGCATTGATTTTATCCATTCCGTAACCTGGTATATCGACATATGAGTCTCTCATGATAGAGATTAGTTTTGCTTGTTGTGTTTTCTGGTCGTATTGTGCAACCATAAGTGAATCTGAGCGACCATTTTCGTCTTTCGAACGGGCATCCGAACCAATCAAAGCCACGTTTAGTGTGGTAGGGACACTTTTCGGCTCTACCTTTTTCACAGTTGAGGTCTGTTTTGCAGACGAAAATCCATGGACAAATTCAATCGAAAAAAAGCCGACTACTAGTGTAAGCAGTAACAAAACAGATAATATGATTTTTTGAAATACTTTCATTGCGAATTCCTCTTTCTAAAAAGAATCTCTCGCTTGAAAAATAAAAGATAGTCCTTTATGATAATTCAAACTGAGAGATTCTCAGTTTCTCTTTATTGTTTTTCAGGTCGATAGAGCGGCAACTCTTCGGCCTGTATCTTCGAAGAAATATTCAACGTGATCCCGATTCCTAAAGAAAGGATCAGATAACTTGTTCCTCCATAACTAACAAATGGTAATGGCACTCCAGTCATTGGCATAAGCCCTGCGATACTTCCCACATTCATTATCGTCTGAACGAATAGCAAAGTTCCGAATCCTAAAAGAAACAATCCAGCTTGCTGATTTTTACAACGACTGCTTAAACAAAAGATTCTCATGCATAATGAGAATAATAAGAAAAGTACACACAATGCACCAATTAGCCCAAGCTCTTCTGTAATGATCGAAAAAATAAAATCTGTTTCTGTCTCTGGAAGGTATCCCTTTTTTGTGATACTGTTTCCTAATCCTCTCCCCCATATGCCACCATTGTATAGTGCATAAAACGAATGAGTCATTTGATAGCCCGCACCATGACTATCTATGAAAGGATCTCTTAAAGTTGCAATTCTTTCATAAGCATGATTGAACATCTGGGGAAGCCAGCCTTTGTTTCCTAAATATAATACTCCGCCGGCTGCTCCAATCAATAAGGCAGAAAAAGTAACAATCAGATAGATTCCTTTTTTAAATGGAACTGCTGCTGCCCAAAAAATGACCCAAGCAATCGAAAGAATCATCAATGCTCCAGCAATCTTTGGCTGGAATAAAATCAGCAAAGTTATGCTTACTGTAATCAGGAATGGTTTTTTTAGATTTTTTGGCGGATTATTTCCGTCACGAAAAAACCAGCTTAGATAAAAAATCAGAAAAAGATTTGCTAATTCTGAAGGCTGGAATTGAATGCCAAACAGAGAAATCCAACGTTGTGCGCCATTGACAGTGACACCGAATATTCCTACTCGTACTAAGATTAAAAAGAAAATCGATAAAGCTAAACCATATCCTGCTATTTTAGGGTGAAGTAAATAGTGCAGTTTGATTGAACGAGCTAAGAAGATTACGCCCCAACTCAAAAATATGAAAATCAGTTGGCGCAATAATAGACTTTTTGTATTTTCATCTGCTTGCAATAAGCGATAAGAACTAGCACTGTATACTTCTAAAAGACCGATCATGGACAAAGTCAAATAAGGACCCAAAATCCACCAATCGATCTTTTTTCTTTTTTTCACCGCATCTCCTCCTCACACAGTAATCCATTTGTCAGGTGAGGAGCGAGTTTGTCTCTTCAAATAAGGCAGTCTTGAAAATATAAAGAAAAGGTCAGAAACCTTTTCGAACAAGAATTCTGACCTAGCATCATCTCATCGTCCGAGTTTTAGCACTATACAACGTAAAGAAAACATTCTTAGCTATTGGAAAAAGCCTTAATCCGACAGTTTCTGTTTTACCCATTGGCGACTTTCGACGTTTCTGGGCAATAGCCTATGTTTGTATAGGAGCCTCACCTAACAAGGTTATTACTATATTCTATTTACGAGTCCATGATAGACTTTTCCTAATGAATAGGCAATGGAATTTGAAATGAAATAGTGAAATTTAACAATCTTTAATATTTTTTAGGAAAAAATAACAAATAACATAAAAGAATCCCAGCGCAGTTTCGTTCAATTTTGCCAGGATTCCTTGATAATTTTTTTATTTTTGGTGTTTTTTTATATGATTTTTACTTTTCGGAATAAATATTTATTTGTTGAAGTAATTGAATAATCCGCTAATCGTGTGGTCTGTTACTCCTATTTCTTTGCCGTCTAAAGTAACTTTGGTGACGACAAAATGATCTTGCAATGGCGGAACTTCTAAATACTGCCCTTGCAGAAAATCATTCACTGTCTCGTATTCTTTTTCCATTTCTTTTGAATCTGTTGATGGTTTATAACTTATTTTTAACATAACTATTACTCCTTCTTATTGGGGACGTGCGATCGTGAAAATTTCTCCTATTGCTGCATAATCATTTCCGGCCAAACGGCTTATAGCATTCAATTCTCTTGGGTCGATTCTTCCCGTCTTTTCATCATAGACTGTTTCATTCAAATGATATTTCTGTACTTCTAATAAAAATAAATCAGCTGTTACTTTATTTTTATTCCGTATCTCGACATGTTCATATAAGGTGGTCTCAAAACGAACTTTTGCTTCTGTCAATGCTGGAACTGAAACGATTGATGAATCCGTTAAAGTCAATTCAGTCAAGTGTAGTTCGCTTTCCTCATTAGGCAGATTAGCTGCTGTTTTATTTGCTTCTTCTACGTTGTCCTCATCAAGGATATGGATAACCGCTTCTCTTGTCTCAAGAATGTTTTTTGCTGTGTCTTTTACTGTATCTTGTTTTCTCTGGATCGCCAAGGATAAGATAGGTGGATTCGAACTGACGATATTGAAGTAACTGAAGGGTGCGATATTCACTATATCATTTACGGATTTAGTCGTTACTACTGCAACTGGCCTAGGGATAACTGAACCAATCAGCAACTTGTAATTTTCACGTTCTGTCAATTCTGAAGGACTTCGTTCAAACATGGTCTCGCCTTCTTTCTATAAAATTCGCTAAAAAGCAGATCTGCGAAGACAAAAGGAAAAGCAACGCTTTCCTCTTCTTCTTAGAATCTGCTTTAAACTATCTATTAATTTTTCTTTTTTGTCAAGAATCTGTGCCGTACGTATTTTTTAGTTCTTTGCTTTATTCGCAGCTTCGACATATCTTTTAGTGATGAATTGTGGACGGGTGATGATGGATCCAATGACGACTGAAAAAGCACCTAATTCATAGGCTTTCTCTACTTGTTCTGGAGAGTCAGTATGGCCTTCCATGACTACTGGTATATTGACTTGTTCTATGATCTGATTCAACAAATCAAAATCAGGCGTCTGTGTCTTTCGAGAATATTCTGTATATCCTGCTAATGTCGTAGACAAGAGATCGAAACCATCTTCTTGCGCTTGAAGCGCTTCCTCAAAAGTCGAAATATCTGCCATGGCTAATCGACCGTGATCGTGGATCATTTGGACAAGCTCAGCTGTTATTTTTTCTGTCGGACGTTTACGAGAAGTTGCATCGAGTGCAATGATCTCAGCTTGCGTCTCCAAAAGTTCTTTCACTTCTTTTTCTGTCGCAGTAATAAATACTTCTGACCCATCGTAATCTCTTTTAATGATCCCTATGACTGGCAAATCAACGATTCGCTTGATTTCATTGATATCTTCTGTTGTATTTGCGCGAATCCCAACTGCTCCGCCTTCTTTTGCAGCCAAAGCCATTCTCCCCATGATAAAAGAACTGTGTAATGGCTCATTTTCCAAAGCTTGACAAGAAACGACAATCCCACCTTTTATTTTTTCCAGTACATCCACACTATCTCCTCCAATGACGTTCTCTAGAAATACATCTTCTTATAAAAATGTAACCCTTTTCTATCTAGGAGTCAATAAAGGAGCTATCCTTTTTCTTTTAGCAAGCCTTTCTTGCTAAAAGAAAATGACTTCAAACTCTTCATATACGATCAGCTTCTCTTCTGTAAATGTCGTGTTCAGTGCTTCTTTGTAGACATGCTTGAAAAAGTCAGTATGGACTTTCCGCCAATAAGCTAACGTTCGATCTCCTTCTCCTTCTTTCCAAGCATGTTCTTCCGTGATTTCACTAAAAGGCAAGATAGTCACATTTATATTTTGGATGATACAAACTGGTTCATTTTTTCCATTCAGAACCACATCTAACTGGCCCACTTTTGGTAAAGGTTCCTTCTCTTTTTTGTATAAATCGTATCCACTTGATGTACCGGTTTTTATTTTTTTTACAACTAATTCACTCAATTCATCTGCCATTTCTTCTGTATTCCCAAATGAAAAAAAGCTTAGTTTTTCTGATTGATATCTAGGATATTCTTCTTGAAACTTTTTGAAATATTCTTCTACTTTTTGATACATAAGAGCATCTACTCCTTTGTTTCGTATAATAAAAAACCATCCAGATACTAGTATAAACGATTATCTGGATGGAAAATACGATGTATTATTGAATATTTAAGACACGTAGACTATCCTCAACGATTTGGCTTGGTGTCAAATGGTAACGTTCATAAAGTTTAACTGTTGGAACACTATCTGTGAATTCTTTCTTTGCACCGAAATTCAGCACATGCATTGAAGAATCACCATAATAACGACTGATTTTTTCGCCAAATCCGCCTGATAAACTACCATCTTCTAATGTGATGACTAATTCATGGGCTTCTTTTAATTTATCTAATGTTTCTACATCATTTTCTGTAATTGTTCCTGGATTGATCAATGTTGCTTCGATTCCTTTTTCTCTAAAAGTTTCCACTGTTTCTTTTCCTAGTCCAAGAAAACCACCTAAAGCTAAAATTGCCACTTTTTCGCCTTTATTTACTGTCTGATAGGCTGGAATACTGTAATCATTTGCGATGGCTTTACCATGTTCTACACCGTGAGTAGGGATTCGAATTGCCACAGGCTGTGCTGTTTGCTCAAAAGCCCAATCTAGCATAGAAATCATATCTTCTTTTGTTGCTGGAGCAAGATATTTGATATTCGGGATGCTTGATAAATAAGGAATGTCAAACGTTCCTTGGTGTGTTCGATCACTAGCAGAGATCGTTCCGCCACCAACTAAAAGGATGACTGGATTCTCGTTGATCGCTAAATCATGTGATAATTGATCATATGCCCGTTGCAGGAAAGTACTTGATTGGAAGACGACTGGACGTACTCCCTGAGAAGCCAAAGCAGAAGCAAACGTAATGGAATGCTGCTCGGCGATTCCCACATCAAAATAATGATCTGGATGTTTTTCTTGGAATGTTTTCAGTCCAAAGGCGCCTGGTATTGCTGCATTGACTGCGGCAATAGGTGCTGTACTTGTTTGCACTTTTTTATCCAGATAATCCATGATGATCGTATTGAATGTTTCTCCAGAAGCCACCTGTTTTGCTTCTCCTGTAGACAGATCAAATGGGACGTGCCAATGATATTTCATTTTATTATCGATTGCTGGCTGATAACCGCGGCCTTTTTCCGTATGTACGTGAAGTACGATTGGATGATCAATATCTTTTACTTCTTCAAATATACGGATCACCGTCTCTAGGTCGTTTCCATTAGCCACATAGCGATAATCAAATCCCATAGCTTTAAATAGGTTATTACTGCTTTCACCGTGAGTTTGACGAAGCTCTGCTAAGTTCTGGTATAAGCTACCGTGGTTCTCATCAATAGACATCTCATTATCGTTTACTAATACGATTAGATTAGTCTGTAAAGCGCCACCGTTGTTCAGCCCTTCAAAAGCTAAGCCGCCACTTAGTGAGCCATCTCCAATAAATGCTACCACATTCCCTGATTCTTTCTTTAGATCTCTGGCTTTAGCCAATCCAGTAGCTAAACTGATAGATGTAGATGTGTGACCCACTGTAAAATAATCATGTTCACTTTCGTGTTGATTGGAATACCCGCTTACTTCATGGTAATGTCCTTTTTCAAAGCCATTTTTCCGACCAGTTAGCAGCTTATGACCATAAGATTGATGGGAAACATCCCATACGATTTTATCCTTAGGTGAATCAAATACATAATGAAAAGCAATCGTTAATTCGACTACACCTAGATTCGGACCAACGTGCCCACCTACATCACTGTCCTTTTGCAAGATTTTTTGGCGCATTTCTTCTGCCAGCTGTTTCATTTCCTCCACAGATAATTTTTTGACATCTGCTGGACTGTTGATTGTATCCAATACATGTAATGCTGTACTCATCATACATTCTCTCCTCCGTACTATCTTCTTTTTAGTTGAAAATAGATTTGTAACACTTTATCTATTCTACTCCTTAGAGTTGACTCTAAGTCAATAGTATTTTTAAAAAAATTCAGAGAAAGTTTGTTATATAAGTAGTTCTTCGCACAAATCAGATTACAAATAAAAAAACTTCTACAGTCTTTTAAAAAGCTCTGTAGAAAGTTGATTTTTGTCTTGCTTTAAGATCTCCTCAAGAAATATGTTTTTTTAATAAATGAAGCTCCTGAGCAATACGATACAAAAGGATGTTTGCGCCTTTTAACGAGATAGGATAGACCTTTGTTTTTTCAGTTTCTAAACCAGTTTGATAGCTAGCAGCATCGCATAAAACCACTCGTTTTTTTGAACACAAACATTCATCAGGTAATTCTTCTAAAGAACGAAATAAAATGGGATTTATTTCAGCCATGTCTTCTTCAGCATACAAATGAAATTGGGTTCGATAAAAAAATTGTTTGACTGAACTTTCTGAAACAACAAATATTTCTATTTCTTGTTGTTTCATCTGTTCTCTGGTAATCAAAGAAAGACTCTTAACAAATTTTCGGATGAAATTATCATTCCATCTTAGATGAATTTGGTTTTTCTTTTTCCAATCGTCTAGCACTTCTACTATTTTTCTGTATAGAAGCTGTTCTTTTTCTGACAGTAGATAGATTCTTTCCGGTAAAAATACTTGACCGTCTGCCCACAACGTACGGACGAATTGTAAAAAGGATTGCTTAAAAATAAAATTGTCTGCATCGTCGATTTCAGCGACTGGGAGAATCTGTAAAATCAATTCATTGAGTGACAGGTCATTGAGAACAAAATTTTTATACACAACTTCGAAATCTTTTCTTAACAGCTCCATGTTCTCATTGGTATAATTTCTGCTATTGAACAAAGAGAAAATATAATAGACATCTTCTTCCTGTAAGTCTAACATCCCTTTTTGCTCTTCCAATCCTTGACAGACTAATTGAAATAACGGCTTCGTTTCCGCGCTTTTCTTATCTTCTTCTTTCAGTTCAAGGGGAAATGGCTTTCTTCCAATTGCCATCTCTATTCCACGTATGATAAAGAATTTTTCGTCTTCCGAATATCTTCTTTTAAAAAAATGAGTCTCTACATAATCAATCAGCTCGTTACAAGCTTCTTCTACATGCGGATTTTTACTCTCATATCCTTCCCAATTGATATATCGTACTAAAGCTAGCAGAATATTCCGCGAATCAAATTCTGGAATAATGATTTCTTTATTTTTCAAATAATCATTTTCTTTGAAAAAATCCAAGACGCTCTTTTTGATCGTATATACTTTGCTCAAAGAAATAAATTCAAGATCAGCCAGTTCTGTACTCGTGAATATGCCCTTGAAATAATAACTTAAAAACTTTAAAAAATAAGATTGACCATACAAAAATTGCGTAAGCTCAGAAAGAGCAATCCCTCGTTTAAATATAAGTTTGTACTTATGCTTCTCTCTTATTTGTTCTTTTATGCAATATTCCAGACACTCGGCTAGACTTTCTAGATCATGAAGGATCGTCGGTGTGGTCACCCCTAGTGAAATAGCTGTTTGTTCGATATCTATTTCTTGGAATTCAAATAATTGTTCGCATAGATACACTTTTCTAAATATATTTCGCTCGATGTATTTTTCCAGCATTCCTGATACACGCCTCCAGTTTTTCTTATAGTTTAATTTAAACATATCCACGAATCGCTTTTTTATTTACTTTTTGTTTAGAAAACCCCTTTCAAAAACCAATAAAAAAAGAAGCCGGAACAAAAGTCGATCAAGCTTACAATCCCAGCTATCGTTTCGATAACTTGGCGTCGCTTGGACTTTTACCCCAGCCACTTTCAAGAAAGGTTATTCGAAGATATCAGCATCTAGTTCTTTGACTACGTCCTTCAGTAATTGGATGCCAGCTGCGCTGTTACCGAATGGATCTAGTGCTGGACTGAAGACGCCTATGCCGTAACGATTTGGCACAGCTGCCATCAAGCCGCCACCTACACCGCTTTTTGCAGGTACACCAACATGGACGGAAAACTCACCTGATTCATCATACAAACCGGCAGTTGTCATAATCGATTTGACGATCGTTGCACTTTCTTCAGTAATGAGCCGTTTGCCATTCCAAGGAGCGATCCCTTTATTTGCCAATACAGCGGCTAATTTTGCTATACCTGTAGCGGTGACATTGACGGAACATTGTCTGAAATAGGCATCGAGTATCTCTGGAACGTCTCCTTCGATCATTTGATTGCCTTTCATGTAATAAGCAAGAGAGCGATTGATATCACCTGTTCTTGATTCAGAATGATAGATTTCTTCATTCAATGTGATATCAGGATCATCACAGATTTCTTTCATAAATGACACGATCCGTTCAAATTTTTCATCTGCATCTTTTCCGGCAATCAAAGAGGTTGTTGCAATCGCTCCTGCATTAACAAATGGGTTCATCGGATGTTTGCGATGATTGATCTCCATATTCATGATAGAATTGAAAGCAAATCCGGTTGGTTCCGTGTTGATTGTTTGAAAGACTTTTTCAATTCCGTTATCTTTGATTGCTAATAACAATACGGGAACTTTTGACATGCTTTCGATGGCAAAACGTACATCGGCATCTCCTCCCTCGATCAGTTGTTTTGTATCCAGATCATAAATCGCCATACCTAATTGTTTTGGATCTACTTCAGCTAATGCTGGAATGTAGTCTGCCACTTGTCCTGTTTGATAATAGTGGAAATTTTTTCCAATCAATTGTTCTAATTCTTTTCCTTCCATTTGAATAACCAGCTTTCATTTTTTATTTTTCTGCATGTTGGAATTTATGACGGCATGCGTAGATCGTAAATGGAATAACTAAGACGATAAGATAAGAAACGATCAGAATCGTTTCATAAATCCCATGCTGTCCAGCTGCAATACTTGCAGGTGGAACAAATGAGATACAAAAAGCAAAAAGTGAAGTCAAAAGACCTAAACAAGCAACGATTACTTTTACAACTTTTCCTCCTGGAACCTGATAGGCTCTTTCAAGACTTTCATCTTTAAACACTAACTTCAAATAGCCAGCGAAAAACATAAAGTACAACATTAGGTAGATCACAACAGTCAATGACATTGCTGCAAGAAATGAAAGATTATTCCCCCCGCCACTTAATGTAAAGACGGCTGCCCAGATTGTCGCAACAATCCCATTTGCAATCATCAAATGCGCAGGAACACCATGTGCATTTTCTTTCGCAAAATATTCAGGAAGTAATCCTTCTTCTGCCGCTACATGAAGTGCTTTTGAAGGAGAAGTTACCCAAGAAGCTATTTCTCCGATGACCCCTAAACAAACAAGGATCGCAAGGATTTTCGCAATCCATGCAAGACTTGGATCAATGTGTCTTAATAGGAATTCTAACGATTGGATCACTCCTGTATTAAGAGACAAACCCTGTTGAGGTACTGTAGTAGCCACAGTCAATCCGCCAAAAGTGTCTAAAATGATGGCCAGAATAACCAATACAAACATTGCTAATGGATAATCCTTTTTAGGGTTTTCCATTTCATTTGCATGACTAGCAGATGTTTCTACTCCCATATACGCTAAAATAAAGGAAACAAAAACAACCAGCGTAGGTAATTTTGAAAAATCAGGAATCAATGTTTTCATAGACAGTGTCGTTTGTAGTGGAGCACCTGAAGCGACATAGTGGATCCCTAAGCCAAACAAGACTAATGCAGGCAATAAGATCCCAGCTACAAAACCGATTCGAGCAATTAAAGAAGTGTATTTGGTTCCTTTTAGCTGAGAGAGCAAAATAGCCCAGAAAATAATCAATAAGATAGCCAATTTTAGAAATTTATTGTTTTGTATAGCGTCGATCCCTGTTGCGTAGGATAATGCACCAGTCAAGAAATACAGCATAGTCAAGTAGCCAACAGTTATCTCAAACCATTGGAAAAAGATAGCGGCAAAACCAAATCGTTTTCCCAATGTCCGACTGACCCAAGTATAGACACCGCCTTTTTCCCAGCCTTTCACCGTTGCCATCTCTGCTGCACACAATGCCACAGGGATAAACCATAGCAAACCGCCTAATAACAAGAAAAATACTAAACTGAAGCCAGAGGTCGCAAATGTGGGATATTCATATAGTGAAACGACCATTGAGATCGTCATGGCTAAAAAGCCGAAGAACGTTAATTTTTTTGCAGGAATTTTCGTTTTGCTTTGTTGCATGAATCTTCCTCTTTTCTATTTGATTTTGTTTCAATTGCGTTTGTTACCAAAGAAGAAAAAGTCTAATCCTTCTTCCTGCTCTTCTTTTGTAGTAGTGATCGTTGTGAAATGCATGGCTGATTTTAGAATCGCTGCTGTTAGCACATAGGCATACACGGCAGTAATGATGACACCAATCACTTGGATTCCTAAGAAGTACCAGCTGCTTGGATTTGTTAATAAATGGCTGTTAGATGCAAAAATTCCGATCAGGATCGTCCCTGTGAATCCGCCCATTCCATGGACGCCCCACACATCAAGTGCATCGTCCCATTGTTTCTTTTTACGAAAATCAACAGCAGCATGACAGACGATTCCAGCAATGATTCCGATCAACATGGCACTTTTTGCTTCTACATAACCAGCACAAGGCGTAATGGCTGCCAATCCAGCAACGGATCCTGTTAGTACGTCGACAAAATCAAAGCCATTTCCTTTTATTTTTGCAATAATCAACCAAGTAACCATCGCAAATGCGAGAGCGATGAATGTTGAACCAAATGCATTGACTGCTTGATCATCTGCTCGAAGTGCACCACCGGAGTTAAAACCGAACCAGCCAAACCAAAGTAGACCTGTACCGATAGCAGCTGCCATAAGACTGCTATGCTGATTTCTTTCGCCCATAGGAATCTTTCTTTGTCCAAGTGTGAGGATACATGCCAATGAACCGAACCCAGCTGTCGTGTGGATGACTGCTCCGCCAGCGAAATCTCTAAATCCCATCTGATCCAAAAATCCGCCGCCCCATATCCAATGGCAAACAGGGAAGTAAATCAGCAGGTTCCAACAAACAACAAGGATAATATAGCCTTTTAAATTCAGTCTCCCTGCAAAAGCTCCTGTCATCAAAGGAACAGTAATCACGATAAACATCAGTTGGTAAAGAAAGAACATCAAAAATGGAATCGTCGCTCCATGGAACATGTTGGGGAAGCTTGTAACATGTCTCATCAAAAAGAAATCTGCCGGATTTCCAATCATACCGCCGATATCCCGTCCAAATGCCAATCCGAATCCACCGAATACCCACATGATCGTTGTTATCCCAACGGAGAGAAAAGATTGAGTCATGATCGTCAGTATATTATTCTTCCGTGCCAGTCCGCCGTAAAAAAATGCTAAACCAGGAGTCATCAAGCAAACCATCGCTGTACATAAAATCATGAATGCTGTATCTCCTGTATTGATAGGTAATGTATTCATTATTTCGCCTCCTTTCTACGTTTACGAGTATAAAAGAAAATCTACTTGTATTTTTCTTCTGTTTTTTTGAATACATTCTTGTATTTATAAAAGACAGACAATCAATAAACGCTTGGTCTGCTGTGCTTTCTTATCGTTTTGACCAAATAAAGACAAAAAAATAAACGATCTTCTTTTATAGAAAACCGTTTATTTTCGTCTTTTTTTATTTTTCAAGCTATTTTTTCATAAAGAATAAAGAATTCTTCATATAAAAATATATAAAAAAGAACCGCAGCAAGTTTCGCTGCGGTTCTCAAATTTGTTCTTCATTTCAACATAAGTTTTTCTTCAATTTGCTTATAATTTACGTGCAAAGAATGAAACGACTAATACTAAAATGATTGCACCGATCAATGATGGAATGATAGCCATTCCTGCAATTGTTGGTCCCCAAGTACCTAATAAAGCTTGTCCAATGGCTGAACCTACTAAACCAGCAATGATGTTCGCGATGATTCCCATTGATGATCCTTTATTCGTGATTGCTCCTGCAATTGCTCCGATGATACCTCCGACGATTAATGCCCAAATAAATCCCATTTTAAATTCCTCCTAGTTGACTTTTACTTCTTATTGTACACGTGGTTCGTTATTTTCTTTGACTTTTTGTGCACCTTTGCCTACAGCAGATTTTGCTTTATCTGTTTGGCGTGAAGCAAATTGTCCTGTTGATTTTGCTGCTTCTGTTACTTTGTCTTGTACTGTTTCTTGATCTTTTTGGTATTCTTCTTGTGTTTTGATGTCTGCAACATTCACATTCACTTCGATAACATCTAAATGTGTCATATTGTTGACTTCAGTACTGATCAATTCTTTGATTTGGTTGTAGATGTCTTCAATGTCTTTACCGTATTCTACAATCACATCTAAATCCACAGCTACTTGTTTCTTCCCTACTTCTGTATTGATACCTGCTGTTACATTATCTGTGTTGACTAATTTTTCAGCCATATTTGAGAAGAATCCGCCATCTAATGTCAATAGACCGTCTACATCTTTCAATGCATAGCCGATGATTTTTTGGATAACTTTGTCTTCATAAGTCAATTCACCATTCATCATGCGGTTTTCACCTTTTTCATTTGCCAAAACTGATCCATTTGTTGTATTCATGTTTTTGTTTTCCATCTTTGTTTCCTCCTATGATTTAAAAAATTGATCCACTATTCCTGTCTGTTTCAAATAAAATCCGATTCCTGCGCCAATTACTGTCATGATGATAATCAACAATGTTTTGAAAAATCCAATCGTTAACCATAAAACAGCTAGCAGTAGTCCAAGACCCCCAAAGATAATAGGGAGCTTGTATGCTGAAAATAGTTCTTTCATTATTTGGCCCTCCTATTCCACTCGAGAGTGCTTGTAGTCTCTTGTATCTTCTTGTTCTTCATAACCGCTGTATGTGACTGCTACTTTGACTGTTTCTTTTGTTCCAAGTACTCTAGTCACTTCTTCTTCGATGTCTTGCATCAGTACACCTGTTTTCCCTATTAATGAAGAAGTTCGCTTCAAGTCTCCGTTGACATGGATATGGATTCGATTTTTCGTTGAACGTATCCGTACTTTAGGTGAATGAATGAACTCTTCCTCGTGTAAATGGGAACGTACCAGCCCTTCGATCGCTTTTTTGTCGATCGTCAATTTGCCATCTTCCCGTTTCATAACGAAAGTTCCTCTTGATTTTGGATAGAAAAGAACGACTAGCAAGATGATAATAGCAAGAACGGCAAATACTACAGCTGCCCAGAAAATATATTGTTGCATGTAGTAATTCGTTAAGGTAAAGAAGCGAAATCGTTCCAATTGTTCAGGCATAATATACGGCGCATTGATTAACGCAATTGCTAGAAATACTGAAAGTAGCAGCAAGCTCATGATAACACCGATTATTTTTAACCCCTTATTCATTTTCCACCTCCTATAAACTTATTTTTACCCTGTAAATAACTCTACCGACAATCACAGTATAGAGAGCAAACAGTTAGATTAGCACCAGCAAATAAAGCGCTACCAAACATTGTTGGATCATAACGGCGTTTTATCGTTCGACTGATACTGAAATAACAACTACTCACTTATTCTCTATTTCTTTTTGATTGCTGGCTATACTTAAAGGATATTATTCTAGATTAAAAATTGCAAAGATTATGCTCAGTTATTATTACAAAATTCTATTTATTTATTAAAATTTTTCAGTGAAGAAAAAAAACGCAATAAAATAACTTAAGTTACTTTATTGCGTTTTTACTTTATTTTTCTATTATCATTTTTCTTATTCTCTTCTTTGGTTTATACTATTCTTATAAATAAAAACGAGGTATGTCCTATGATGAAAAGATTGTATTATTCATTGATCATAACGATTGGCTATTTGATTGTATCGAATCTTGGAAATATGGTATTTGGTATCAGTAAAGAATTCAGCTGGACTACTACACTATGGGAATCTTTATTCTTTTTCATCTTTGTATTTTTGTTACAAAACTATCGAAAAAAATAAAACTGTGCCAACAATCTGTTGGCACAGTTTTTAGGACTTACGGTACTTTTTATTCGGCAAACCATTTTATTTTTACTTATTTTTCTACTTCTTTTTTTAATGCCTCTGGTACTTTTGGTTCATAAACTAAACCAATACAGGTACTTCCGCTTATTACAGCCTTTTCGGCAACGCTGATAGCAATTGTTGTGATTGCATGTGAGAGACTAAATTTAGTTTGTGTGTGTTTCATTTGATGATCTTCCTTTCTTTTTTTGGAATGAATACAAGTAAGATTGCGGTCAACATACCCAGTAATATCATGACTCTTGAATCATTTGCTGGAATCACTGAACCGACCAGCGTGAGGCTTATTCCTGTTATAACTAGTTTGTTTCTTACGCTTCTTCTTTTTTGTTGGTCTTGTGCGATAAAGGAACCAATGATTCCTAAAACCATACTAAGAATAGCTGCTCCGATGAAATATTCGTAGCGTGTAAGTTCCAAATTGTAATGATTAGCCAAAACAGGTAGCGCCACCAATAATCCCATACTGTAGAGCGTGCAGGCCATGCTTCGGCTTGCATGATATCCTTTTGCATATCTTCGTACAGCAATAAAAGACAAATGAGTGGTGATCACAGCAAGAATGCTATGTAAGAAAAACGCTGATACGTAAATAAGCATGAACTTGAATAGATTAATGAACAGGATCGCTAATCCATAGTTGACTTTTGCTTCATCCAGTTCTGTTAACCCATATTTCTCTCCGAGTTTTCTGCTCATCTTGCTTGACAGCTTCTCTTCAAGAGACAGATATTCATTTGGCATATCGTTTACCCCTTTCTCACTTTTGATTATACTAAAAATAAGGATGCATATATTAAAAAGTAAAAAGTGCGCGTTTTTTTTACATAACTGCAGTGTTATCTTTCTTAATAACCCCCTTATATTCTTTAGGTCTAAAATATTCGATAAAAAAAGAACGTGACATTCGTCACGCTCCTTTGCTAAATGCAATCAATAATTTTTTTAAACTTCGGGTGGAAACAAGACACTTTTCTCCGTTAGACATAAGGATCGTTCTTTCCTTCTTGTTGATGGAACAAATATTATCTACATTTACAACAAACGATTGATGGCAACGGTAAAAGCTCGGGCTAAACGATTCGATCTCTTTGATTTTTCCATTATATTCTAGCATTCGATTTTCAAGATGAACGATCACTTTGTGAGGAACAGGACTGGATTCAAAAAACAAGATTTCGTCTACGAACAATTTTGTATTGATTGGTCCACTCTTAATACGAATCTGTTCTCTTGTAGGTAAAATTGTATCAAGATATCTTTGGTTAGCCACATCGATGCATTTTGTCACGCTTTCTTGCAGCAGTGTATCGTTCCCCTTCACAATATAATCCATTGCTTCTACTTTATACAAAAAAGTGAGATAAGCTAAATCTGTATAACTGGTCACAAAAATAATTTTTGCTAGTGGATCGTATTCTCTAATCGTAGCGGCTAGATTGATTCCATTCATATTGGAACTTAAGTCAATATCTAAAAAATAGATGCCTTCTGTTTTATTTGAACGTATATATGAAAGCAACACTTCAGGGTCCGAGGTATCCATTTGAAATTTGATGTCATAATCTTGCATCATTAAATAATTTTGGATCATCTTTGCTAATTTCAATCTAAATGCTCCGTCATCTTCGCAAACAAAAATTTTCAACATAAAGATTCTACCCCTCCCAAATGGTCAGTATTTGAATAAACTGTCCTTCTTCGATTTTAGTATCTAAGTACACATTTTTATTCAACTGAACTAATTCATCAAGATTGCTTAGACCAATCCCACGTTCTTTCCCTTTTGATGAATAAGATTTTTTCTTTAATACATGTAAATCAGGTATATCAGAACGACATTTATTGGCAATAATAAAGGTTATCGCTTCTTCTTGTCTCAATCCGGCAAACAAGATTTTCGGCTTATCTATAATAGAAGATTCTTCAACTGCATTATCTAGTATGATCCCCAGCATCCGAACTAGCATGATAGAAGGAACGGGGAAAGAATCCAATTTTTGTGGCACATTTACGTCTATTTCTATTCCTTTTTCATGAGCTAGATACAACTTGCTCAAAACGATGCTTTTTATTTCCTTGACTTCAAGATTTCTTATCGGTGACATTTCTAATAATTCCTGATCAAAAAGAGTTCCAGTTTCCTTGATATGGGAGTAAAAAAAATGTTTCATCCCATCTATATCATTACTTTGGATATAATTTTCCATAGAAACCAGTATGTTTTTGTAGTCGTGCTTGAACTTACGTATTTCCATATAACTTTTTTCGATTTGCTCACTGTATTCGATAAGATATTCCATTCGGTTCTTTTCTTCTTTACTTTTATACTCTGCCTTTTTTATATAAACAGCTAAAAAGCTGATAAGAATAGCAAAAAGGCTATATGCCAGCATAAAAATCACATGAGCACCCTTCATGAAGCAGTCTAAATCTGAAAAGCGTTCAATCATAAGAAAAATGAAATAAATCAAAAACGTAGCAATAACAGTATACTTACTAATATCATATACCATCGATTCAAGGGGTACTTTTTTCAATATATAATTCCTTAAATAAAATGCTAAACATAAATATAAAATAATTGATAAAAAACACATACCCAAATCATTCATCATTATAGATAATGATTTTAAGATAACGTAAATTAGATAATTAGAAAAAATAAGCAGGATAATAGATAACGAAGCATAGAATAAAGCTGATTGAAGCGTCTCTTCATGATAAATCACGAGAGCACACATGACTAGCCATACCAAACCAGTGGCAATTACATTTATCCATTGATAAAGTACCGATATCAATAGGATAACCAAGATTGATAATAAAGCATACTTTTTATTTCTTAGTTTCTTGTTCAAATAGCCCAATCCAACAAACATCGTCATCAGCTGCCCTGATATGAGTAGAGAATAACTTAACTGTAAAATATTCAATTTTAGAACCTCACTTTATGCATGTTTTACATAACAAAATAAACAGCAATTATGAATAAAAAAATTTATTTTTTAAGTTTTTCCCCATAAAAATTGTAACATAGTTTACTAACTATTTGTAAATAACATATTTAAAAGTTTCCTTATAAATCAAAAAGAATCAAATGCTAACTTCAATTAAAACTCTCAAATACTATAAAATCACATTTACTAAAAACGGCAAAAATTTATTGTTTTTCGATAAAAAGTAATTGCTTTTCAATAATTATTCTGCTATATTTTATCTATCAAAGATAAAAGAGGGATAAAAATGAAATTAAAAACATTATTACTAAAGTTTGTTGTTTTAGGTATAAGTGCCGTATTTATTTTATTCGGTATACTTTTTTATACTCAGATTGCTACAAGCGAAAAAGGATTCACTTTTGATTGGCAGACGACTTTATTCGTTTCTGTCATCTACTTCGCCCTTCTCTTAGGGATTATTATTGCTTATTTCTTATTGAGGCTGTTGAAACAAATCGAAGAAAACCAGGCCTTTTCTAATCAAAGTTTGGACATTCTAAAAAAAATCGAACGAACGATTTTGATTATTGGTTTCGCCTTTTTCGGCTTGCTTCCTAAATTTTTGAAAGTGGCAGATTTAGATGATGCTCCTGGTTTGATGTTGGTAGGAATTGCTGTCGTATTCATTCCTTTTGCCGTATATACTTTGACAAGCGTGTTGGAAAATCTGCTCGAACACGCGATTTTACTTAAGACAGATCATGATTTGACAGTGTGAGGTGCGACATGGCTATTATCGTTAATCTAGATGTAGTATTGGCTCAAAAAAAGATGAGTGTAACAGAATTGAGTGAAAAAGTGGGTATTACGATGGCAAACATCTCTATTCTAAAAACCGGAAAAGCAAAAGCCATCCGTTTTTCCACCCTCGAAAAAATCTGTGAAGTATTAGAGTGTCAACCGGGAGATTTGTTAAGTTATCAAAAAGACCCCGATCCTATACCAAAAAAATGAATATAAAGCATAACAATCAGTAAAAAAATAATCTGAATAATAGATGTATGAGACTTTTAGCGGTCATTACATCTATTATTCAGATATTTTTTATTTTAATGGAATATCCTGTTGTCTATAGATACATATTTACACGTAGAGAGACTTTTCTTCTACTATATGGTACTTCTCCTGATAAAAATGAAGAAGATTTTGGATCTCACGTTGATTTGGAAATAGTGAAATACCGAAGACCGGAATGTTTGTCTCCTCATCTATCCTCGCATTCGTAAGGATACAATCGATATCCGGATAGTATAATTTTATTTCTTTCTGATAAAAGTTTGGGAGAACACCAAATTGATAATAATCTCCCAATTTTTCTTGCAATCTTTTTGCTATGTCATCCGCTTGTTTTTTTCTTGTATTTGTGACTATCACTGCTTTTAATTTATTTTCTTTCCCTTCAATGTATGATAGCAATAATGGCCAGTCGAAAAGAATTTCTAAGATAGCATGGCGAACAAATGAATCAAGTTCAGGAATGACGTATCCTTTTTCTCTGCAGTCATTTACCATCCTTCCCTTCAATTCTTCACATAAACAGGCTAAAATCGACGGATCAACTATCGTTGTCTGGCTTGGATCATTTAGTATATATTCTGGAAATCGTGGTTGTGTCAGTATCTCTTTACATCGTTGAACGATCAAACCTTTGTTCTCACATTCCAACTGATATTTTTTTTCCAAGCAATCCATCCATATCATTAAACAATGACTGATACAAAAATGATACTCTCTTTGCTCGCTTGCATTTCTTATTTTCAAAGCAGTATGAATGACTTCTGTATCAAATATCCACTGCCAGATTTTTTCTTCTCGTGGCAAAGAAAAATGGCTCAAGTGATTTTTTTCCAAGAATGAAAAGGTGTAACAGCTGATTTTCTTTTGCTCCAATCCCCTTTTATTTTTGTTGAATCGTTGTATACGACAAGCAATAAAAAAATGTAAAAAACATAAGGTTTTCGGATCATTTTTTGCTACCTCATATAGCTGGTTTTCTTTTAAAAATAGGATGACCACATCATAAGTTGCCTCGCTAAAAGAACGATTAAAAATACTAGCAGGAGAAGGATATTTTTCCATCAACAAACGAGCTGTAAGACCGTCGATCACCTGACCCTCTCCGACAATCCGAGTCAACCCTTTGATCCTCAAATCGTATTTTTTTAATTTTGATTGGATTTTCTTTACGATTCTTCGCAATGTACTTTCTGAAATAAACAGATACTCTGCTAATTCTAAATAATTCTCTTTTGGATGTAGCAGTATGGTTTCTAAATATCTATATTCAGTAGATTGGGAGATCACGATCTGATAAATATGATCTTTTGTGAAGGCAGGTGAAAATATAGCTGTCACACCAGCATCCCGATCAGTGACGATTTGGATATCGGAAGAATATGTATTGATTTCTATAAAATCGTTCCGCAATGTTTTTCCAGAACTTGCCAATTTTTTTTCCAATTGACTAAGACGGCAACGTTCCCCCTCGAATAGTAGTTCTAACAGATTCAACTGACGTTGTAATTTTTTTGAGAGAAGATTCAACGTGTTTCCACCCCTTTCTAACAAAATTCTTTTGATACATCCTGATAGAGAAATGTAAAAGCACTCAATGTCGGTTTCCCTTATTGAGTGCTTGTGATTATATTATATCGTGTATCTGCTTTAGAATTAGGAGCTTTGAGAACTATTTTTTCTTACTTAAGCAAAAAATGGTTATTGATTTTCAGCTTTCTCTTTTGCTTTTCTTCTCATAACAATCGCCCCTATGCCTGCTACTAACGCTATACCAATCAATGTCCATGCAGTATTCCTAATTGCATTGGTTTGTGGCATATTCAGTGAAGATTCATTATCTGCACTTGTTGTTGGATCATCTTGGATACTTGGTGTCGTTGCTTCATTTCGTTCCGTACTGCCGCTTGTACCTTCATTATTTGTATGATTATTTTGTGATTCATTCGTACTGGAATTCGTCGTGTGATCACGTACTTCATACGGCATATTCAATTCTGTTGAAAAACCGCCATAAGAACTGTCTGTCGTCACATTGACTGCGACATTGTTCCGACCAGGAGTCGATGTGTCGATTTCAGAATTTAAAGAGACTGTATAAAGATTTTCTGGAATGACCTTGTCATTTACTTTTACATTTTTGATAAATGATTTAAGATCTAGTTCCGTGGCACCTCGTGGAATTTCTACTTTATTAGCTTCTACATCAATTTTCCCGCTTGGTTCGAACCCATATTCTGTGACTTCATAATAAGCATATTGAGAACCATAAGTGAAGTTCTTCTCCTGCTCATCTTCCATCAGCATATTTCGTCTAAACTCTTTTGTATGATAGATTCTGACAATGTCTCCTATGTTGACATTCAATGGCTGTCCACTGTTGAATCGAGACAGTGCTTGTTCGATCGTCCGATTTCCTGTTACATCATAAGTGAAACTGCTAGTGGTATTATCTTTGTTCATCACATCGAATTGATAATAGATCGAGCGGTCGGAGTAATCATGCACTACTTTGGACAACTCTGTATTCGCCACGCCTTGTGATGCTCGGATCATCAGCTGATTGTTCTGATTGTTTGGGTTTTTCTGATTGATCAAGCTAAATGCGCCAATCGTTGCGCCGTCATTGTTTTTGACTCGGATCGTACTTCCCCATTTTACTACATAAGGGATCTTCACTTCTGTGAATCCAGTACCATCAGTCGTGCTTACTCTCACACGAACTCCTTTTTCTCCCACAGTTGTTGTATCAAAGTTAGACAATTGTTCCACCGTATAAAGATCACTCGTTAGCGGACGTCCGTTGAAAGTCACATTTTGGATCAATTCTGCCGGGTTCACTGTATTCGTCTCATGTCCTAACAGCAGTTCTTGTGAAATCGGATCTGCCTTGATATCTGTAAACGGCTCAAATCCTTCTTCTCAATCTCTGACAATTGTTCGATCGTGTAACGATCCTCTGAAATACTTTGATGATTGATCGTAACATCTTTGACTAGTTCTTTGACATCTAATGTGCTGACATCATTCATCAAAGAGAATGTTTGAGCAGTCCCCTCTGCTTCCATCACTGGAATCGGTTCTAGTCCGAATGCAGTCACTCTGTAATAAGCATATTCAGAATCATAAGTGAAATCCCGTTCTTCTTCATCAATCATGACAACCGAGCTGTTCGGTGATTTCTGCGGATGATAGATCTTGATCACATCATCCAATCGGACATCATAGTAACCATTCCCGTTCCCAAAGTTATTGATCACTTGCCGCAGCGTTCCTCTACCAAGTACCTCATAATTGTAGATTGACTGATTGTTTCTCAGGACTTCCAATGAGTAATACAAGGCGTGCATCGATTCTTCCGTACCGACCCGTTCATCTAATGCTGAAGGTAACCCACTGGTAACGGTTAATCTAGCTGCATTCCCGCTTCTCAGATGCAAGGAATAAGCTCCCGCTGAACCACCTTCGCTTGACTTGATCATGAACGTATCTCTCCAAAGATAATTGACCGATGTTTCGGCTGTTCCTTTGATCGTCTCCCCTGAAATCGGGTGTTTCGCTTGTACCGTGATCCGAATATCTTGTTTGCCAGCGTTCGTATTCGTCGGCTCAGTCGATTCTGCTGCGACGAATTCTAGATCATCGACCGCAACTGATTCCCCTTCAAAAGTGGCTTCTTCGATATAATTTTTAAACGTACTTGCAAGTGACACAGAAGTTTCTCCTAATGTACGGTCTTCCATTGGCTTCAATTTCAGTTGGATCGCCGGATCAGGAAGTACAGGAAGTGGTTCAAATCCGAAAGCCGTGACACGATAATAGGCGTTATCTGTTCCGTAAGTGAAATCTTGCTCTTTTTCTTCCACCATCAAGACTGAGCTTCCTGCACTCTTTTGTGGATGGTGAATATTGATGATATCGCCCAACTGTACATCAAGGTATCCATTTCCATTTCCGAATGTCGTGATCACTTGCTGTAGAGTAGCTCTCCCCGGCACTTCATGGTAATAAGCTTGTCGGTCATTTCGTAGCACCTCAATAGAGTAATACAACGAATCTTCCAGACCAATCCGTTCTTCAAGAGGAGAATCTAATCCTCGAGTTGCCACGATTCGAGCATTGTTCCCATTTCTCAACTGGAAGGCGTATGCACCCGCTGATTGTCCATTATGAGCTTTCAGTAAAAACGTGTCGCCCCAACGGACATTGACCTTCGTTTCAGCTGTTCCTTTGATCATTCGACCTGTAACAGGGTGTCTCGTTTGAACAGTCAGTTTGAGCGGCTGTTCTCCTACGATAGAATAATGTGGCTCTGTTGATTCAGCGGCGACAAACTCTAAGTCAGCTGTATTAATCCTTTGTCCTTCCATCGTCGCTTCTTGGATATATTCACGGAATGAAGAGGAAAGTGCAGGATAATTTCCACCGAGATATCGATCTTCCACATCCTGCAATTTTAGTTCTACCTCTGGTTGAGGAAGAACATCCATCGTGATCGAACCAGTCGCTTCCCGACCATCAGCAGCCGTTGCTTTTGCCCGCCATGTTTTTGTACCAGCTGAACTCGTATCAGCATCGAGCCACTCTAACTGATGTGTCTGTCCAAGAGGGTCTCTCACGTCAAAGTAGTCAGCAGGATTAGGGATTGCTTCGTTCACGTAAATGGAATGCGGTCCCTCCTTCCCAGTGATTTGTAGTGCTCTGGCCTGAACGGTGATCGGCACAGTTACAGTAGTCGTTCTGCCAGAAGTATCTTCGGTTACTTTGATTCTAGTATTTTGAGTACCTATTGTGTTCATTCTAGGTGGAGTTTCCCATTCTGTCTTCAGATCCCATTTGACATTACTACGATCAATCGTCACATAATCAGAAGGATCAGGAAGGGCATCATTTTCCCATAAAGAATGAGGCCCCGTTTTTGCTTCGACTTTGATGTCTCCCATGGCTTGTGCTACAGAAAGGAAGTTTATTGTTTTTATAGAATCTCTGTGGACTAAGCCGGAGCTGTCAAAACTTAGCCAAAGGCGTATATTCATTTCCATAGTTTCTGTGCCTAAATTTTGTTGATTTCCTATTCTAGTTAGAGTCATTGATTGAGGTTCCGTAGAGCCGCCACGGTTTGTCAAGTTATATCTCCAATTCCCACTTTCTGTATTAGAATAAGAACCAGGATGCTGACTACGTATACCATTGGGCCAGATAGTCACTCTATTGTTATGAAGCGCGTTAGTAGGAAAATTAGGACGAATACCTTCTGGCATATTAAATATGTCCTCTACATCTGGTACAAAACGAATTTCTATCATTTCCCCATTTACAAAAGAATGATTATGTTTTTTCATTGCCTCATTCAACCTATATTCCGTCAAACGTGCAGCAAAATCCATTGCTGCGTCTACTATTTCTTCACGTGACCATCTAGTTAGTCGTGACTCCTGAAGGACATTCTCCGTTCGTAACTCCTCTCTTTCTTGTGCTTCTATGGGTAATCGTGGCAAGGTTGATGCTCGAAGCTGGTTTTCCTCTTCATTCGTTTCTTCCTGTTCTTTCTCTTCCTGAGGGCGCAATTGCCTTAATGCGGGTAGTTCGATCGAATGTAAGGCAGAGGCGGCCTCTACTACGGTACCGCCCATATTCCCTAGAACCAGTCCCAACGATAGTGTACTAGTCAATAATTTTTTTACTTTTTTCAATGAACGTTTTACCTCCTTTATTTTTCCTATACAGATCAAAAGTGATCTGCTTTAAACCGTCAGCAAAGAAGGTATGCTATTTTCTTGTCTTAAACATAAATAAATCGTGTAAAAAATAGTTTTGCTTGTTTCTAACCTCCGTAGCTTTTGCTCATTTGACACAAATCGAATCGATCGAACAGTATTGATTTTGCTAAACACCTAACGATCATTTGTTGTGACAAACTTGACGGTCAGCATTGTACATGAATTGCTACTGTCTCCCCCTCTTACGATCTTTGAATATGTAGTTCTCTCCCCAATAATCGTAACTGGGCGTCTCCCACTCCTTTCTTTTTTGGTTTTATGCGGGAGCAAACTCCCACATTTATACTGTAAAGGGGTTCTTTCTATTATGTAATGCCACTTTTTCCCATTTAATATGGAGTTTTTGACAGAATGTTTCGAATAACAACGATCCACTACTCTTTTTTCTTTTTAACGTTAATTTGATAATAATGATTATTTATTTAAAAATACATTAGATAACATTTGTTACGACACAAAAAAGCTTCACAAACAAATATCGTTATTTTAAAATGAGGGCGAACTCACACAATTAGGAGGAATAGTATGCCATTCATTGTTTACTTTTTTCTTTCATTACTCGTGATCTATATTCCATTACCCACATTCTTTCTGCTCGTCAATCGTCTAGCAGAGCAACATGATACGATTACTGCTCTTACGAAGCTTTGTTTACTTCTATTTATTTGTCTAGATTACTTTACGAGCTATTATTGGCTAAAACAGACAAGAGTAAAAAAGAGATATTATTTCTTCCTTGTCTTTTTCAATCTCTTTGAGTTTCTGATCCATTGCTTTTTACTTCATCAGTATCATACGATCCATCTGTGGATCATCTGGGTCTTTCAAGTGGTCGTACTATTTTGTATGTTCACCTTTCCTCTCTCAAGAAAATTTAGAGAGACATTGTTTTATTAAAGAAGCTTCTCTGTATCAATAAAGACACATTTAAGGAAAAATTGGTTAATATACTGGTTTTTTCTTAAAAACTTTTAAAAAACTCATTGGGAATTTACCCACACAAATAAAGGGCTGTGACAAAAATCTTGTCACAGCCCTTATTTCGAATAAACGGTGTTCTCCTGCCAACTCCTCGGTCACAAATCACAATATTCATCAAACATGAGAAGCTGTTTGTTGAAATTGCTCCTTGTGACTCAGAGCTGAACGGCAGGTTCACGACCTCTTTCTTAAATGGTGTTCAAAAGCTTGCATCTGCGGTAATAAGTCCAGCCAAACGAAAAATATGAGAAGCTATTTTTGTTTGGCTGTTCTTATTACTTGATGCAGAACAGCTTTTTCACGACCTTTTTATTTAAAAGTCTTTTTACAGTTTTCTAGCAAAGAATGAGACAATCAGTACTAAAATGATGGCACCAATCAATGATGGCACGATTGCCATTCCTGCAATACTTGGTCCCCAAGAACCTAATAATGCTTGACCAAGTGCTGATCCAACTAAACCTGCTACGACATTTGCAATAATCCCCATCGAAGAACCTTTATTCGTGATTGCTCCTGCAATTGCTCCGATAATTCCTCCGACGATAAGTGACCAAATAAATCCCATGTTTCGTTCCTCCTAATGTTTTGCTTCCTTATTACTGAACGCGTGGTTCTGTATTTTCTTTTACTTTTTCAACGCCGCTTCCAGCTGCTGATTTTACTTTATCTGTTTGATTAGAAGCAAATTCACCAGTTTTTTTCGCTGCGTCAGTCACTTTGTCTTGCACCGTTTCTTGATCTTTTTCAAATTCTTCTTTTGTTTTGATGTCCACTACGTTAGCGTTGACTTCGATGACGTCTAAGTGTGTCATATTTTTTACTTCTTTGCCGATTACTTCTTGCATTTCTTCAAAGATTTTTTCGATATCTTTGCCATATTCCACAATGACATCCATGTCAACTGCTACTTGTTTTTTACCGACTTCTGTTTCGATCCCAGCCGTTACATTATCTGTATTCACAAGTTTTCCTGCCACATTAGAGAAGAAACCACCGTTTGCAGATAATAAGCCGTCTACTTGTTCAATTGCGATTCCAATGATTTTTTGCACCACTTTATCTTCATAATTCAACTCACCGCGCATCGAATCTTCTTGCTCAGAGCCATGGTTTTCTTGGTCGTTTGTATGTTGTGAACCAAATTTTCCTTGTCCGTTTGAGTGTTCAGAACCAAGTTTTTCTTGTGCTTTCGCATGATCAGAAGGATGCTTTTGTTCCTCTAATGGTTTAGAAGGATCGATTGCATCATGTTGTTCTGGAACTTTAGATTCTGGAGAGCCGGGATGATGAGGCGCATGTTTTTCTGCGTCATGTTTCTTTTCTTCTACACCTTGTTGAACATTTGGCACGACTGGATCTGGATGTGCAGATACTGGTGCTGTTTTGTTTTTTTCGTCTTTCACACCATTTGATTGGTTTGGTGTCGTTGGGTCTGGATGTGCAGACACTGGTTTTTGGTTGTTCATTTTATTGTTGTTATTATTTTTGTTATTGTTATTCATGGATGTTTCCTCCTAAGATTTAAAATAGTGATCTAAAATTTTCGTTTGTTTCAAATAAAAACCAATAGCGACACCGATAGCTGCCATGATCAAGATCAATAAAGTCTTGAAAAAGCCGACGGTAATCCATAAAACGGCTAATATCAACCCAAGTACCCCAAAGATGATAGGGAGCTTGTATGTCGAAAATAGTTCTTTCATTTTTGGTCCCCCCCTATTCTACTCGTTTGCGGTCATTGCTTCGTTTAGCTGGTTCTTCAAAGCCTGTGTATTTCACCGATACTTTCACTGACTCTTTTGTGCCTAATATGTGTTGCACTTCGTTTTCGATTTCTTTCATCAATGTTCCAGTTTTACCAATGAGTGCTGAAGTTCGTTTCAACTCCCCTTTTACATTGACGGCGATCTTGTTTTTCGTTGCTTTGACATTTACTTTTGGTGAATGGATAAATTCATCTTCATGCAAGTGAGAACGAACCATTCCTTCGATTGCTTTTTTATCCAACGTCAACTCCCCATCGCCATGTTTCAGTAAAAAGGTTCCGATCGTTTTTGGATAAAACAAGAAAACAAGCAATGTGATAATCGTCAAAATAGCAAATGCAACAGCAAGCCAGAATACATATTGTTGCACATATGAATTAGTGATGGAAAAGAATCGAAACTTCTCTAATTGAAAAGGCAGTGGATAGGCTGCACTTAATAGTATCGCAAACAAGAGTATAGATAGCAAAAGTAACGTTCCGATCACTCCAAGCGTTTTTACTCCTTTATTCATTTTCGCACCTCCTCATAGGGGTGAAACGATCAACTTTTTATAAGTTGATCGCTTCTCCACCAGTTACTCCGTAAATTTGAGCTGTGACATAACTTGCTTTATTTGATGCTAAGAAGACATAGACCGGTGCTAATTCTCCTGGCTGACCTGCACGTTCTAGTAAACTTTGCTGACCAAATTCAGGAATCGAACCAGAAGGCTGACCTTCGTCTAGTTGTAGCGGTGTCCAGATTGGACCAGGTGCTACACCGTTTACACGGATTCCCTTAGGTGCAAGTTGTTTTGCTAAGCCGATCGTAAAGTTAGCGATTGAAGCTTTTGTTGCTGCATAATCCAACAAATGTTCACTTGGATTGAAGGCTTGGACAGAAGTTGTTGTAACAATCGCTCCTCCTGCTGGGATATGTGGTACTGCTTCTTTCACTAAAGCAAACATAGCAATGATGTTGACCATGAATGTGTCTTTGATTTGTTCAAGTGGCAGTTCAGCAATGGACTGGCAAGAAATTTGCTGCCCTGCATTCAATACCATCGTATCTAGCCCGCCAAGCTCACTTACAGCCTTTTCAATGATTTCTTTAGGCGCTTGTTCATCACGAAGATCAAATGGGAGTAAGACGATCTTACGTCCTGCATCTTTGACGTATTTAGCTACTTCCTCTGCATCTTTTTCTTCTCCTGGGAAGAATTGAAGAGCGATGTCTGCACCTTCTCTAGCAAATGCAATCGCTGCTGCTCGACCGATCCCTGAATCGCCACCAGTGATTAGTACACGGCGATTTTCCAGCTGATTATTGCCCTCATAGGATTCTTCACCACAATCAGGAACAGGAATCATGTTCTGTTGTAAAGCTGGCGTATCCTGATCTTGCTTAGGAAATTTCTCCGTATGGTACAGATTTCGTGGGTCGATTAATTTTGGTTCTGTCATTGCTGTATTCCTCCTACTTTTTCTAAATTGTATTGCCAAAACAAATTTCTTTGTTTGATACCTGTTTTAACTAGTTTGTTTAATTCGTATAATCTTTTCGGTATAGATGGTAGCCTAAAACCACCGCTGCTATCAAAGAGCCGAATACTACGAGGATAAATCCTAAAGCAGAGCTTTTACCCGGCAATCCTCCTGTATTCATTCCCCAAAGCCCTGCAAACAACGCCGGAACGGAGATGATCAGTGCAGCTGAATCTAGATATTTCATGATATGGTTTAGATTATTGTCCATCATCCCATTGAATAAATCTCCAATACTCTCCAATAAGTCTCGATAGATTTCAATCATTTTTTCTGTTTGACGCTGTCTCAAATGAACATCATAAAGTAACTGTTCATCATCTAAACGTTTGATAAACGTTTCAGAATTCCATAATTGATCCATTGTTTCCCGCTGATCTCTTAAGGTATGATCGATATACACAATGTCTCTTTCCAGATCTGCCTGTTTATACAGTTCCTCATTCTCCGTCGTTTTACGGGCTGCTTTATCCAAAGCGTCAATTCGCTTCTTCATTTCTCTTAGTTCTTTCACGTAATGGGTATAAATATCCAGTAATGTATACGTGATGATCTTTTCAAACGAGTTTAAATGATCTCCGTGTTTTGTCAGCAAGCGATCCACGAACTCGATCTTTCTATCGATACATGTAATTAAGAGATTATCGGAAAGTACAAAAGATATCGGTGTCAATTTTTTTTCGATACGATTATCTGACTGATCCAGATTGATTACAACCAAAGAAAATGGATGCGCTAATTTGGTCTCATAAAGGCGCTCCATCCGAGAAACTTCTTCCGGATATTCCGTGCCTACGAAAATGTCATCTGGAAGCTCGAATTCGTTGATTGCCTGCTGGATCTCTTCTGGCTTTGTATTATCGAGAATAAGCCAGTTGTATTTGTTTTCATCTGTTTCTGTTACTTTCTTTTCATCATCCACAAAGTAGTATCTCAATGTATACCTCCTTTCTGGACTTTTTCAAAAACGATTAGCTGAAGAAGCAGTTTTTTAATTTGATATTATAATCGAGTACTGCACTTTCATTTTCTAATGAGAAGCTGTCAAGCTGTTTGTTAAAGTCCATGTTCAATCGTTTGCCGAAATAACTTTGTTCTACTTTAGATGTATAGATTTCCAATAAAGGATGCTCGATTTTTGTTGCATACTCTCCAAATTCCGAAACAAAAGGAATGATTTGGAAAAAGCTGCCTTTTGCAAAAGCACCTTTATCCCTTAAAAATGGATCGGAATCATTGATGAGAGCAAGTGCAATTTTTGTATTTTCCCCCACTTTTTCGATTAACGTCTCTACTGCATTTTTAGACATTGTAATTTCCATTCCTACTCCCCCTGTTCAGTTGTAGTCTTCTATTATTTAACAACTACGTCTGTTTTTTGTTGAACTTTTGCATATTTTGGATATTTAGGGAATTTAGCCACACAACGGAACGCCGTCATCCCTGCATATTTTTCGTAATATTTCTTCGTTGGTCCTTCAAAATCCTTGCTCCATGGTTTCACATGTCCTGAGAAATGGATAATGTAAGGATTGTTGCGCGTTTCTTCGTATTCACGTTCACCTGCTGCTGTTGGATGTTTCTTTGCTTTAGCCATGATATAGCCTTGTGCATTCCAGCGCGGATGAAGCGGAAGCCAACGATCATGCAAGATTGCATTTAATGCATCTTGGTCATGGAATCTTAATTTTTCTGGATTATGTTCGATGAAGTCTAATACTTTTTGCGTAATATTTTCATCTAACCATTTTTTTACATTGATCAGCATCAATCCTGAGTTGAAGTAACGCATTGATTTAGCTGGAATCTCCATTTTTTCTAATCGTTGATGGAACCCAGCGTCTTCAACAGCTGCTACGATTGAATCACCGAAGTCAAGACGCCATAATTTAGAGATGTCTTGTAAAGCGATCATGTCGCAATCCATATATAAGATACGTTCGACTTCCGTGCCGCGGAACAATTCTGGAATCGCTATGCGGTAATAAGCTGTTTCTGGAATACGATCGCTGATTACTACATTTGTAAAGAATTCTTTATTGATTTTCAAAAATTCTACATCTGAATTCATTCGTGCATTTTTCACTGAGAAGCGTAAAAGCTGTTTGCTTTCAAAATCGATATCGTCGTCAATCACATAGAACCGAACAAATTTAGACGGGTTGCAATTATCTAATACTGAGACAAATAATGCAGCTAAATGCGGTACGAATTTTGTGTTACAACTTGCGACTACTGCTATTTCTTTTTTATTCATTGATCTCGCCTACTTTCGTTAGAGTACTGTGTGCTAATTTTTTTAAGTATAAATTGGTATACGGATGATCTTTCAACGTATTCCAAGGTTTATCATGTCCTGTAAAATGAACGATCGAAGGTTTTTCATTTCCTTCTTTATACAGACGTTCATATTTTTCATTTGGTGCTGGGTGTCGTTCAAATATCAAAGAAGTCTGCATGTTCCATTTTGGATGAAGTTGTTCCCAGTCTTCATAAAGGACAGCATTCAAAGCATCTTGATCGTGATAGATGATTCGATCACCATTTTCACTTAAATAATGGATAGTTTTTTCTGTAATTTCTTTTTTGTTCCATTGATCGATGTCAATCACCATCACCCCTGAATTGAAGTACAAGTCATTGGAATCTATTCCTAATCTTTCCAATGCTTTCACTTGTCCTGGATCGATAATGGCGCCGATCGTTTTTCCATTTAATGGTTCATCATATAGTTTTACGATATCGTCTAGCACTAACACATCTGAATCTAAGTAAAGGACTTTCTTATAATCCTCTTTAGCTAATAAGTTGGGTAAAGAAATTCTTAAGTAAGCGGTAGTTGTGATATGGTCGCTGACTAGGAAGTCTTCGTAGATATCTTTTTCCACTGTCAGGAATTGGATACTTGCATTACTTGAATATTTATTTACCGTTTCTTCCAATCCTTGTTTACTATATTCTGATAGACCATCGTCAATCACATAAAATTTTATGCGTCTTGTTTTATTGCAATTTTCTAATGCAGTTGCGATCATCACGCTCAAGTAAGGAGCATAATTTTCGTCTGAAGCAGTCACCACAGGAACTACGCCGTATCTCTTCTCCATCAAAATCACTCCTTTTTCTAATCTTTTTCTAACCTGTTCTACATCTAGAATATTCCTCATTTGGTTTTAAAGCAAAATATATGCTTTGTTTTCATTGAATATTTTAAAATTTTTTTATTACAAAACGCATTGGTAAGCGCTAACTATTCGTTTTTCATGGCTTTTTATTCAAAGGTATTGACCAAAAACTACTATATATAGCCACCTTTTTCTTAAGAATGTTTTTTGAAAAAATTCATAACGGCAAAGCAAGTTAGTTTCATTTTTTTAATTTCTCATTTAATCTTAAGGTAACAGGAAAATAGATATGTAAAAAGAAAGTAGGAAGATAAAATGAAACTAGCAGCGATTGATTTAGACGGTACCTTGCTTGATCGAAATGGAAAGATACCAGAAGAAAATATCCAGGCACTTCGGAAATTTGATGAAAATGGCGGAATCGTAACAGTAGCTACAGGAAGGAACAGCATTTCTGCTAAAGATATTTTTTCCGAATTAGGAATCGGCGGCTATTTGATTTCTTCCAATGGTTCGCTGATTGCTGAAATGAAGGATGGAAAGATGGCAAAGGTTCTCAGACGTTCGAAAATAGATATCGATACTCTGAAAAGAGCCTTCTTCTATGCTCAAGAAGCAAAAATCTCAATTATTGCCAGCCGAGAAACCCAAGATGATCAGCTGACATTCGATGAATCAAATCTTGTCAAAGACGACCCCTATTATGAACATTTCAATCTGCAGAATCATTCTTTTGATCAAATTTTAAGTATGTTAGAAGATCCTTCTCTTAGCTATCTTAAATTAGCGTTAACAGATAAGAGTGAAGAAAAACTACAGAAGCTCCAAAGAGATCTGCAAGCAGACGGCATCAATTCAGTATTCTCTGATCCACATTTCTTAGAAATCACGCCTACAGGTATCACTAAAGCTCATTCACTTGTTTTTCTGGCGGATTACCTTGGAATCGAGTCGAGTGACATCATGGCTTTTGGCGATCAAGAAAACGACATTGCTATGTTGAATTATAGTGGGTTGAGTATTGCGATGGGGAATGCACAGCGGCAAGTAAAAGAAATTGCAAACCAAGTAACGCTGACGAATGAGGAAGCTGGGGTTGCTTATATTTTAAAAAACTTCTATTAAAAATAAAAAAATGACGTCATGAACGTAGGAGGAAAGAAAATGTTAGTTATTATCGATATGCAAAATCATATTCTTGATCCAAACAGCGAATTTTATATTCCAGAATCAGACCAATTGGCGGAACGCATTGCTAAACGATTAGCTAAAGCACGTAAAAACAAGGAATATATTCTATTCACACGGGATATTCCAGTCGAGCTGAAGGACAAAGAAGAGGAACGGGAAGATTTGCAATTGATCCCTCTTCTTTCTCCCCAAGGAAATGAACGAGTGATCAAAAAGTATTACTTTACGATCCCCCCTGAAACTTTAGCTGAAATCAAGGAGACTTTGTTTGAAAGCAAAGAAGAACAAAAAGAGATCGAAGTGGTTGGGATCGAAACAAACTTATGTGTGCTCTCTAATCTGATAGGCTTGCAGAGTGCGTTCCCTGAAGCTGACTTTTTTGTTGATCCAACGTTAGTTTCTAGTAGAAAACATGGAGAATCTGCTTTGGCACTTCTGAAAGATTTCAATGTTTCAATCATCGAACCTAAAAAATAGAAAGTCACACGTATGCTACAGTCTATTCTTTATATAAGTTCTATTATCATTTAACAAGCAAACTAAAAAAGAAAAAGCACGAAGAACTGTTTTCAGTCTTACGTGCTTTTTCTACAAAAGTAGATCGGCTTTTTCACAACCTCTGATTCACGGTGTTCCAGAAGCAGCTTCTTCGAAAAATAAGCCGGAATGTCACAAAAATTTAAGAAACCATTTTCGCACATCCCTTCTTATTTCTTGAAGCTAACCACTTCTGTCACAACCTCTTATGTACCTTGTAGGACTCGAACCTACGACCGGACGGTTATGAGCCGTCTGCTCTAACCAACTGAGCTAAAGGTACATCATCATGAGATATATTTTCGTTACTTTTTAACTATAGCACGAATTATAGACGCTCACAAGCTTCAAAATATAAATAATATGATATATTTATTCTTATTTACTTAACTTAAAACTTGACTGTTTTTTACTTGCTTATTTTAGAAGAAATGTTATTCTTTTAAGTATTCTTAATTCTAGGAGTGATTATTTTGCCATTTATTGCGATTTTATTCGATTTGGTTGCGGCAGCAGCTTACTTTCTCCAATACAATCATCAAAGTTCAGAAGTCCTGTTTGTTGGAATGATTTTCCAAGGTGTGATCACCCTTCTGCTTCTCATCATGATGATCAGCTACAACGGAAAAAAATATGCACGTGTCCAGACAGAAATATTTGTTAAATATGTTTCTATTCGTTACGGGATCATCATTCTTTCCTTTTTAGTGAATGCAATCGTCCTCTTTTTATATGTATTGAATTACTTAAATATCAATCCATTGATTTTTTCTAGATAGATAACTTGTATTTAGCGGAACAGTTCTCGCGTATTAGCAGAGAGCTGTTCCGCTTTTTCATCTGTCTCTTCTTCTTTGGTTTTCCTAGCATTTCATTTGTGATGTATGCAATAACATGTTATCTTTTATTATATGAATCGTTGAGGAGTCCGTTACATGATTACGTTGGTTAGAGTTTTGTTTTGGTTGCCTTCGGTCGTCCTGATTGCAATTATTTTTTATCTTATGCATTGGAATAAAGAACGGTTTTATTTGGCTGTTTTGACTCTTCCGGTTATTTATTTTATGTGGAAGGTTTTTAATTACAACTACTTTGAACCTGATAGTGTTTTTGTAGAAGAATTATCAGGGTTGGTTTTGTCTCTATTGATCGTCATTCTTTATTTGATACGTTTAAATAAAAAACATTGAGTGCTATTGATTGCTTGTGTAGCTTTCTATGGTCATTACAACTATTCTATTATGATGAAAGGTGATTAAATGAGTATCGAAGAAGCTATTTTACTGGATACTTTACGTTGTCGTCTGAATTTTTTAAGAACTGGCCGATCTTTATCCCAAGTAGCTGTTTCTAACGCGTTAAGTATCCCTTTATTCAAATATCGTAAATACGAACAAGGCGATGAAATTCCAAGTATCATTGAATTGATCTATATCGCCGACTTTTACGATATTTCCGTTGACTACCTGATTGGTCGCTCAGAAACTGCAAGCAAACTTAAATGATTTTTTCCAGCCATTGTGCTGGTTTTTTCATTTAATGTTTACAGTGAACAAACTATGTACAAAAAGGAGATGTATCTATGCGTTTATGGCATGAAAAATTGATTTCAAAACTTCCTCGTCAGCAGCTTTTAGGACAACATCGAGAATGCTGTGCGTTGAGAGGAAATGGTTGGGGAAAGAAACACGCCACTGTAGATTATGTCTTCCACTATTCTCCTTATAAATTATTTCAATATCATCAACTCGTCATAGACGAAATGGAAAAACGTGGCTACAGCCCAGCATCAGAATGGACAGATCCTATGTACCGCGGCAAATCATGCGAAGCATTTTTTGATTTACCTGCTGTAGAGCGTAGCGTGCCAATTTATCCGGAACATGATGAAGTGTATCTAGCAGAGTGTTTAGCAAATTTGGAGCAAAAAGGAATTTATCTTACCTAAAAAAAAGAGGCTGGGACAGAAGCGTTTAACTCCAAGAAATAAGAGGGAATTCACGAAAATTGCTTTTCAAATTTTTGTGAATTTCAGCTTATTTCCGAAGGAGTTGCTTCTGCTTCCGCCGTTTACACATGTTTAGAGCGTGAGACAAAAGTTTTTCTTTACTTTTGTCCCACGCTCTGATATAACATGAAAAACTCTTCTACTCTTCCCTCATCGAAAAAGTCTTAACCAACGTAGGGTAAGCTCGAATGGTGCAAGTTGATTCTCAGGTTACCTTCGTCATCACGTATAAATCCGAAAGTATATTCTACTTTTGTTTCATCACCCGTTTCCCCAGAAGTAAAGTAATATTCTCCTGAAGCGAGTGCTGAATCCGTATCGATGATCGTTTCATGATTGTCGAAGCGGATGTCTGTCCAAGGCTCTAACGCAAAACCAGAATCTTCGCTGATATCACCGCCAACGAAATAAGAAAGTGCTTCTTCTTTTGTTGCCCTGAATGGTAACTCTGCAGCTTTGGTTGGTTTAAAAAGCACAGCACCTTCGTCGTATGCATACAATGTCTCGATGACTTCTTCTGCTTTTTCTGTTGCTTCCTCCATACCTTCTTCGCTTGCTGCACCGATACTTATGATTGCTTCTGCCCAGCGTTCCCGTGCTTCGTCTACTTCTGCTTCTGTGATCGTCTCAACTTTTACCTCTTCTGTCGTGTCTTCAGTTGTTTCTGTTGTTGATTCAGTTGCCGAATCGGTTGTAGAACAACCGGCCATTGCTAGTGTTAATGTTGATAGTAAAAATAGTTTTTTTATCATAAGATTATCCCCCCTGAAAACAGACTAAAATAATAACATTTCGTTTTTTTATTTTCAGATAAAGCTTAATAATTTCTAAATGTTCTTAAATTTTATTTAAAAACTCTTATAGCTTTCATAATACATAACATAGTTATTTTTAAATAAAAAAATAAGTTAAACGCACTTAAAATAAAAGGTATAATTTAAACAACTAAAATAAATTTAGTTATTTAAAAAACAAAAAAATCCCTTCAAAGCCTTACTATCATTAGGCTTTTTCGTTTTAATTCTCTTTAAATAATTATGAAAAAATAATAGTTGATCTGTTTTTTTATTTTTTTTAATGATTAATACACAACTTTATGTAAAATACTTCTCCAAAATACCTATTGACAAACAAACATAGCTATGAAATGAAAAAATCAAAGGACGAAACAAAAAAGCACCAAGAAAAATATTCTTCCGTCTATTCAACGATCGATGAATTTCTTCGTACAAAAAAACCGTCTTTTCGAAAGAAAAGACGGTTAAAAGTCAATTTTTATTAAGCTTTAACAATGTTTGTTGCTTGAGGGCCACGTTGACCATCTTCAACATCGTAAGACACTGCTTGGCCTTCTTCTAAAGTTTTAAAGCCGTCGCCTTGGATAGCTGAGAAATGTGCAAATACGTCATTTCCATCTTCACCAGTGATGAAGCCAAAACCTTTGTCTGCGTTGAACCATTTTACTGTACCGTTATTCATAAATAAATTCCTCCTGATACGTATCAATGTACGTTTTTTCGTTGCAATAAATATTTGATAGGCAAAAGGAGTTTTATCTATGTAGATATATCGCTCAAATTACGTTTCAAAATAGATTACTTATTTAATATATCATGCTTTTTCTAATAACACAAGAATAATGCAATAAAATATAAAATTTATTGTCTTCGAATCGATAAAAAAGTTGAATAACCGCGTTTGATTCACTTTTTGTTTTCTTGTTTATTTGCTTTTATCGGCAATTATTTCTCTTTAAAATTTCTTAACTATGAAAACCTTTCAATTGGTGGTATACTTATAAATGGAATTTCGTTATCAACGCGTTCGTTGCCTTTCAGCAAGTATTTAAAGAAAGGAGAATGGCTATGACATTCTATAACAAAGATATACAATATCGAGTAACCTTGGATACAGATTTGAATCTCTTTGTCGTTTTTGACAAAGAAAATACCAATCATGTAGCAACAGGTGTTACGATCGAACAAGCAGTGCAAGAATTAAAAAAATCTGCATAAGGAGTGGAAACCCTCATATGGACGATTCTCGTTCTTCTCTTTAAACGCATCTACTGGATGATAACAGGGGTGCGTTTTGTGTTTACTCCAAATTTTTCAATACAAATCAAATAGATGCTACAAGTTAAAAATTGCTTCTTTTTCATCACTCATCTAGGACCATAAATAAAGAGAACTAGAAACTAGTCCTCTTTATTAGAGATATAACCCTTTACTTTCTAAAAATCGTTTTGCTTGATGCAGGTCATAAAATTCATAGTCTGCTTTATTGGACTCATATAAACTTACATCTACTTTCAACTTATGCTTCCCATTATGATCGGGCAACCCTATCAAATGATCTTTGATGAGAAAAGACAAAATACCCGCTCGCCTTGCTGCTTCGATCCCTGCAATGGAGTCTTCAAATACAAGTGCTTCACTTGGAGGAATATTCATTTTTGAACAAGCTTTCAAAAAGATCTCTGGTTCCGGCTTTCCTTTTTTTACATCATCCCCTGAAATGATTTGGTCAAACAAGGCATATAGATTTTCCATTTTTAAATACATTTCTACTTTTACCCGTGTATTAGACGAAGCCACGATTGTATGGATTCCTCTTTCTTTTGCAAAAGCTAAAATTTCTTCTGCTCCTTTTTTCGTATATACTCTCTTGTCTTCATCCACAATTTTTTCTTTATATTGATTGATTGCTTCTCGCCATTTGATATATGGAACATCTTCTCCGTACAAATTGCCCATTTGTTCTCTTATAGCCGCTTCTGTCTGGCCAGTCAGTAAATAATAGACTTCCTTACGCATTTCATAATCATACTTTTGTGCTGATTTTACATAAGCACGATAAGCTAAACGTCCAGTTTCTAATAAAAGGCCATCCATATCAAAGATGAAGAGCTTGATTTTATTCATAATGCTCTCCCAGTGGTTTTTCCTTACTTATCGCCTCATATAGACCTTGCATGTAAGTGAGTCCCATTGCACGATCATACAGGCCATACCCAGGCATAGCCACTTCACCCCACACGGTTCTACCATGATCAGGGCGTATAGGACCGTCGAACCCTTCTTGCACCAACGCTTTCATAATATGGTGCATATCAAGGGAGCCTTCTGTAGAAGGATGTGCCGTTTCTTTGAACTTTCTTTCTCCTAAAAACTCCACGTTTCTAAAGTGGACAAAGTGGATGCGAGAACCTATCTCATGAATGATTTCAACTAAATCGTTTTCAGGATTTGCTCCTAAAGATCCTGTGCACAGCGTTAGTCCATTATATGGAGAATCTACTGCATTTAGAATTTTCTTCAAGTCGCCAAGATTTTTCGTCACTCTAGGAAAACCAAAAAGTTCCCATGGTGGATCATCTGGATGGATAGCCATTTTTACATCTGCTTTTTCGCATACAGGAATCACTTTTTCTAAAAAATAAGTCAGATTTTCAAATAATTCTTCTTCGGTCATTCCTTCATACAGTTTTTCCAGCTGAGCGAATTTTTTCAACCGTTCTTCTTCCCAACCTGGCAATTTGAATCCCTTTGACTGACTGTGTATCAATTGATACATCTCTCCTGGCTCCATCTGATCGACGATTTTCTGATCGTATAAAAGAGAATAGCTTCCATCGTTGTTTTCATTAAACAAATCAGTTTTCGCCCATCCAAAAATTGGTTTGAAGCTATAGCAAATCAATCGAACCCCACATCGAGACAAGTTTTTGATTGTTTGTATATAGTTATCAATATAGTAATCTCGTTCTTCTGTTCCTGCCTTGATTGCATCATGGACTGCGACACTTTCAATTCCAAGCAGTTCCAGTCCTTGGCTCTCAACAGATGCTTTCAACTCCTCAATTTCTGAAATCTCCCAAACATCTCCAGGCATTTTAGTCAGCAAAGTTCCAATTATCCCATTTATTCCCGGTATTTGTCGAACATATTTTAATGGGATCGAATCCCCTTTTTCACCATACCATCTAAATCCCCACTTCATCTTTTCAGCCTTCCTTCTAAAAATCGTCCTCATCTAAATTTTTTTCTTCCGCTGAAGCATGCCAAACAGTTAAATTATCTTTTCCTTGTTTGACAATTTGTTCCACCGCTTCTTCTATCGGTGTGTGAAGCATCTGATGATTGATTGCTTCTAACAACATTGGCAGATTCACGCCTCCTATGACATAAGTGGCTGCTTTCTTTTCTTCAGTCAGTTCATTGACTGCCAAGAGCGCTTGATTGTACGGACTTGCGCTAATTAGATCAACAAATACTAGTACGGGTTCTGCTGTGTTGATCATAGTTAAATTTTCTTTGACCTTCTCTCCGAATGTTTGGATGTCTTCCCCAGACTCTAAGCACACTGTTTCAATATGGCTTGATGTCCCGACAATTACTTCTGCCGCATCTTTCAGTCCTTCGCTCAACTTACCATGTGTAACGATCATGATTTCCAACATGAGTCTTCTCACTCCTTGTTTTGCACTTTTCAATTATCGAAAAAGAGCAATAATCTGGTTGGCATTTTGCCAATTAAATGTTTTCCCTCGTAAATCTGTTTTGGTCAAATAGAAAAACTGCGCTTGCTTTTTTCTTGCACTAAAAATATAATTGATATTTTTTTCTTTCAACTCATCCACTTGTTTTAGCCACTGTTCTTCATTTGAAAAATAATTTCCCGAAAACTGTAACGGTGTATCTGCCCCAACAGAGTCTAGATAAAAAAGAATGCCCTCTTTTTTCATACTCAATCTCACACTGTCCAAACCCTTTTTTCCATAACAGCCTTCATCAACAAACGCATACGCTACACTCGGATCATCGATCGTACGGATCATTTCCAGCATCGTTAATATGGATGAAGTATTTCGAATAAACGTTTGTCTGCTAGACCATCCGCGCGCTGCTTTTCCCAATAAGAAAAAGTAGCTCCCAAATGCTAGTACAGTGATACTTGTTTGTACGGATAGCAGATCGAATACGTGATGAGGATTTCCGTTATATATCATCATTCCCCACCAACCTAAACTGAACAACAAAATGAAGGACAATAATATAGAATAGATTGTTTTTTTCCGTTGGTCTTTCCAATCAAACATGAAATAACTTCCTAATGTATGAACGGGTGTATCGTAATAAGTACAGATAACTTTCTCTGCTTTTTCGATATCTCCAACATAAATATTTTTTGATCGGTAGGCTGGCGTATCGTAAGCAATGACTGTCACATCTGTTCTCATACTGTAAATATCTGATACCAACGCTGAAAGAAAACGCTGTTTACTCTTTTTTGTACGTCGCTTACGGTAAACATAGCGATAACGGAATTCCCAATCACGAAACAGTTCGTTCTTCTTCATTTTCCCGCCCTCTTTATCTTTTTTCTAAGCATTTGTTCATGACAAATCAAACTTGTTCAATACATCTTTTAATCCTGTTTTAGGTGCAGATGGAGTGGCTTGAAAATAAATATTCTTTACGCCATATTGTTCATTCATTTCTTTCAATTTTTCAGCATCTGATTTATTTAAATAAACAGATTTCGTCACTAAAAGATCTGTATCAGGATTTTTTTGAGCAATCCCTCCGATATTCAATTCTTCCATGGGGATTCCGTGTTTTACTAAGTCGTAAATCGTTTGGACTGTTTTTGCGATCAAAATACAGTTGTACTCTTTAAATTGATATTCATCCCAATAGAATTTAGCTTTCTCTGGTGTAATGACAATTGTTTTTTGTCCTGTACGGCTTCCTGCATTTTTGTAAAGATCTCTCATAAATTTATCTTTTGCTACAACTTCGTCTACAACAAAAATGGAATTCACTCCACTTTTTTGAGATAACGTTACCATTACTTGCCCATGGATCAAACGCTCATCCACACGCGCTAAATTGACTACACCCATCTTATTCACATTCCCTTCTTTTTATAAAATTCCGATTCCTGCTAGCACAATTAATATTCCTGTCAGCCATAATAATGCTTGTGTGACTTTCAAACCTTTTTTCGTATAGAACAAGTACACACCCATTACGACAGCTAAAGGTAATATTCCTGGCACGATTTGATCAAGAATTTCCTGGATAACAAACTCACGTCCGGAAATTGCAAATTTCAATGAAGATTCTACTTTTACATAGTTTCCCGCAAGCACCCCCATCATAAACAATCCTAAAACTGATAGCATTTCAATCGCTGTCTGAACACCAGTGTTTTGCATCAGGCCTGTAGCATTACGGCCCATAGTGAAAGCTTGTCTTGCGAAAAATACCCCTAGTAAAACCTGATACAACCCAAAGCAGATAAAAGGAAAAAGTGCGCCTAAAGGACTTCCCTGTTGTGCCCAAGGTACCGCGATCGCAATAAAAATATATTGGACGGTTCCTGAATCGATTGCATCTCCGATTCCTGCTAGTGCCCCCATCAATCCCGCTTTCGTGTTATACATCAAGTCATCCTGCATCAGAATCTCTTTCTCTTCATACTCTTCTTCTGCTCTTTGCTGTTCCATAGAAGACATTAGGCCAGTGATCACACCGCCGCCCCAGCTTAATTGAGTGTTGAAGAACAGTAACTGCCGTTTATACGCTGCTTTTAAAGCGTCTTCATCTTTATAAAGTTTTTTCAAGATTGGCATCATTCCGTATAGTAGTGATGGCGCCAAGTAACGTTCAAAAGAGTGAGGAATTTCATTTGCAAAATGCCATCTCAGATATGCTTTTGTTACATCTTTTTTCGTGATTTCTTCAGGAGCACCTGTTTGATTATCCATTATTTCAGCCATTTCCCATTCCTCCTAAATTAAAATCCGTCATCATAGTCATCTTCGTCATCAAAAGATGCTGAATTGTTATTGTTTGTAGCAGGCTGTACTTGTTTCCCTTTTTGCGACTGGACAAAGATCAAAGCGATAATAATCCCAAAAATGGCATAAGTAACCATCGTAATATCTAAAGATTTCAAAACAACACTCATAAAATAAGCAAGGAAGAAAAAGACCAGATAATCTTTTCGACCGATAACGTATACAGTTGTCGCGATACCGATTGCCGCTAACCCTCCACCTACTACTTCAAGAATGTGGATAACAACCGTTCCCTCTAAAGCTTTGATTACATCAGCAATCAATGGTGCCCCTAAATATAAAGCAACGAAAACAAGCGGAACGAATAATAAAAATGAGGCAACCGTTGGATAAAGAATAATTGATCGGGCCATAGCTTTTGTATTCAAATCTTCTACAGCTTTATCTGTATATTTACCTAAAAAAGTATTGATGAAAAAACGAAACTGATACAAGTAACTTCCGAGCAATCCGACTGGCACTGCAACAGCAATCGCTGCTTCTGGCGACAGATCCCCTAATAATGCGACTGGTACTGCGATAGCTGCTGCAATGGAAGGTTCAGCTGGCATCGATCCTCCTGGAGAAAAAACCCCCATATAAATCATTTGCAGAGCAGCTGTAACGATCATTGCTTGTGCAACTTCCCCCATGATCAACCCGACGACTAATCCAGTCATCAAAGGAGAAAAACGTAAGGTCAACGTGGCTCCTCCACCTAACCAGCGGGACATGACCGCGGCTACCCATAAAGCAATCAACAAACTTTGTACTACACTTAATGTTTCCATGTGTCCTCCTCCTTCAGATCTTTCTGATATAACCTTCCAGTTCCATCATTGACTGTATCAATGATTTCTTTGTCACCTCTATAGGAATCAAATGCACTTTCTCTTTCGAATCAATAAATTCAGCCATTTTATCTATTATTTGTTTATCTTTCGGAAATAATCCCATTTGTTCTAGAGAAACCGGCAGTTCTAATTCCTGATACAAAGGATATAACTCGTCTATTTTTTCCCAACGACCTTCTAGTGCCAATTGGTAGAAAATTCCATACGCCACTTTTTCTCCATGTAGAAAACGATGGCTTTCCGGAATATATTTACTGATAGCGTCATGCATAGCATGTGCTGCCGCATTTCTTGCATATTTATCTCCTAATCCTCCAACTAAACCAGCAACAGCAAAGATAATCTCTGAAAGCTGTTTGAACTCCGATGTCAGTTTTCTTTGTGCCATATCTTGGATTGCTTTAGCAGAATGATTCAAAATCTCTTCTTTGCAGATCTTCGCAGTATCTTGTGCTAGCTTCAAAAATGATTCATCTTGCAAAAAATCTTGTTCTAAGATGAGCTCAGATTCATACCATTTGGCAAGTGTATCTGCTAACCCGGCAATGAAATATGGAACAGGGGAATCAATCACTAATTGGGGATCTGTTATAAAAAAAGCAGCTTGTCTGTAAAAGTGTTCTGTTTTCCCTTCTGCTTGTCCATTCTCCTTATACATGACAGCAAGTGGTGTCCAAGGAGCGCAATTACTAGCTAAAGTAGGTATGACGCCAAAATTGATTTTTGCAAGGTTTGCGCTATAACCCACTAGATCGGTCAGTTTTCCTCCGCCAACGCCAACCAAGAAATCGATTTCATTTTCTTTGATGATTGTAGCTATTCGTCTGGCTTCAGCGTAACTACATTCTCCAGAATAACGATGATAAAAAAATTGAATCGTTTCGTCATTCAAAAATACTAATTTAGGTAGCGCCTTTTCCCATGATACCGTTCCATGGGTAATCAATACTCTTTTTGCGCCGTATGATTCTAAGAGATCATAAACTTTTGAAATGCCACCTTCTTCATATAAATAAAATTGAGGACCCGTTTTCACTTTTAACCCGTTCACCATTTTCTTCATCATCCTTTTATATAATCACTCTCTGTCTGGACAGAACGTTCAGGAAGAAGATGCTGACTGATCTGTTCTACATCTCTGACACATTTTTCACCCATTGCTTCTAAACATTCCCTTGTGTAGGCCGATATATGTGGCGTAATCACTACTTGTTCAAACGCTAAATACGGATGATCTTGACGTCCCGGTTCTTCTTCTAAAACATCTGTGGCATATCCTGCGATCTTTCCGCTTTTCAGACCATTAATCATCGCTTCTTCATCAACTAGAGCGCCTCTTGCACTATTAGATAGATAAACATTTTCTTTCATCTGATCGACTTCTTTAGCAGAAATCATGTGATAGTTCTCTTCTGTCAAATTCGCACATAAACAAATGATATCTGAATGTTCCAGTAATTCTTGAAGTTCTACTTTTTTTGCACCAAAGCTTTCGATGTATAAATCTGATTTGTGAGGATCATAAGCTAGAACATCACAGCGAAAACCGTTACGCAAAATTTCGATTACTCCGCTGCCGGTATTTCCTGCACCAATCACACCAACTGTTTTGTTAAACAGCGTCCTACCGACGAACTCCGCCCGATCTTCCCATCGATCGTCCTTGACTCTTGCTTGTGCTTGTGTCGTGCGTCGAAGCATGGACAACAAATTAGTTATATTATTTTCTGCTACAGCATTTCGTTCAACTAAAGCAGGTATGATAGATACGATTGTCTGGTGTTCTTTTGCTGCTTTTAAATCAATATTGTTGTAACCAATACCATGTCGGGAAATCAATAGCAATTCATCTTTGTTTTCGAAAAAATCTCGTCGAAAAAATGGCGTAACACTTGCAATAATGATATTGAATCCTTTAAGTAACTCCGCTAATTCTTTTCCTGGAATCTCTTGATCAACAGTAAAGAAATGAACGTCTCCAACCGACTTTAATCTTTCCAAGTGGTGTGGAAAAACTTTCCCGAAACTGCTGGAATTAACGATTGCTATATGATAATCTGGCATTTTACTCACCCTTTTCAACTATTTCATGTCCGCCAAACCCATTTCTTAGTGCTGAAACTACTTTTGCTGAAAAACTATCTTCTTCCTGTGAAAGATTCCTCATGAACAAACTAGTTGCAATTACTGGAACTGGAACAGCCATTTCTAGCGCTGTTTCAACCGTCCATTTTGCTTCACCTGATGCAGAAACGATTCCCCGATAATTACTTAAATTGGGATGTTCTTTTAACTGATCTTCCATGATTTCCATCAGCCAGCCGCGAATCACCGAACCATGATTCCAAACACGTGCGACTTGTTCCAAGTCAAAAGCATACTCACTTTTTTGTACAAGTTGGAATCCTTCACCGATTGCTTGCATCATTCCATATTCGATTCCATTATGGATCATTTTCAAGAAGTGTCCGCTTCCGGATGCACCAGCATACAGATATCCTCTTTCAATTGCTACATCTTTGAATAATTGTTCCACGGATAGAAAAGTTTCTTTATCTCCTCCAATCATTAAGCAGGCTTGATGTCGTGCTCCTTCGATTCCCCCAGAAGTCCCGCAATCCAAGTAACCGATTTCATTTTTCTGAAAATCTTCTGCTCGACGGATTGAATCTTTATAATAAGAGTTTCCGCCTTCAATAACAATGTCTCCTGGTCCGAGTTTTGGAAAAAGTTTTCTTAACATGTTTTCGGTTATCTCTCCAGCAGGAAGCATTAACCAGATGATTTTTTTCTGCTCAAAAGTAGCTAGAAATTCAGAGATCTCTTGATAAGCAGGAACGCCACTTTCTCTTGCCAGACTAACAGCTGTACTTGAAATGTCGAGTCCTTGTACTTTGTGATGGTGCTCTTTTAAGTTTAAAGCTAAATTCAATCCCATTTTTCCCAAACCAATTACACCAATTTCCATGATAGCGCCTCCATTTCTTATACCCTCATTATACAAAAAAATATTTTTTTGTAAATAGATTTTACAAAAATATTTTTTGTTTGATTTTTTCCTACTCTCCTTGTATCTTTAACATTAATGAGAACGGAAAAAATGATAATCTTATTATAAAAAGGAGGAATTCTCATGAGCGTCTCCATAAGACTACAAATCAAAACAATGTACAACGACTTCAGCCCAAAAGAACAGGCTATCGCCGATTATATTTTAGAAAATCCTAGCAAAGTAAGTCATAGTCCGATCAGCAATTTAGCAAGTGAACTGGGCATTGCTGACTCTACTTTTTTTCAATTTACAAAAAAACTTGGTTATAATGGATTTAAAGATTTTAAAATGGCCATGTTGATCCAAGAAAATGATCTATCTGCTATTTCAATCCATGAAAATATTCAGAAAACGGATACTGAGCTCACTATGGCGCAAAAAGTGTTCGAGTCTAGTATTTCCACTTTAAATGACACAAAAAGGTTATTACAACAAAAAGATCTAAAAAAAGCAGCTACTATTATCAATGAATCTAAACGTGTCTATTTTTTCGGTGTTGGTGGTTCAGAGATTGTAGCAACTGACGCCTACCATAAATTTTTGCGTTCCCCTATCGCGACTTCTCACAGTACGGATTACCATATTCAGTTGATGGAAGCTTCTTTATTGACGGAAAAAGACTGTGCTGTTTTGATTTCTCACACAGGGCAATCAAAAGAAACAATCCATATTGCTGAAACCGTCAGAAAAACTGGAGCAAAAACAATTGTTATTACTAGCCAAGCTAATTCTTCCCTTGCTAAACTTGGCGATGTCGTTTTTATTTCTATTTCTGAAGAAACAGAATTCCGATCTGAAGCATTAGCTTCCCGTATTTCGCAACTAAGTATTTTAGACTCTCTATATGTAATCTTGATGTTTTATAATGAAAAAGAATCACGTCGTTCTATCGCTAAAGTTCGTCATACGATTTCTGAAATCAAGAAATAGCACCATAACAGAAAAAGTAAAAAATCCATTAAAACCTAAAAAGCCATTACCAAATATTTGGTAGTGGCTTTTCGGGTTCTGTAAGGGTGGTACAGAACATCGATAGTCGGTGGGTTAGAACGTATGTTATCACATCTTTGGAGAAGGTTGTATTGGTATTATTCGAGTGACTTATTAGATGCGATAACAAGGATAGTATACAGCAGGGAAAAATTTATTTTTTCTTTTTTTTATTAGTTTTGTTTCTTATTTTCTAAAAAATAAAAATAAATCTTTGATGAATCAAGCATTCTCTTGACAAAACTGGCTTTCGAATACATATTAGGTTATCGTTTGTAATTTTATTTCACAGTTGTTATGATTGTTATGTAAAATAAAAAAGTTTAGGATACATCGAATTTTTGGGGAAATTCTTTTGGGGGTATCCTAAACCTTTTCTATTAGTTTCTCATATTTTTCATTATTGGTCTAGACATATACTAATGAACTTTCTATCTATATGATGGATGAATCCTCTTTGACTTATCGTGAGATATCTTTGTTTCAAGCTTACTCATGATTGATAGATGGTAGTTTTTGTTCACATTCTAACAAACTTGTCACATTTATGGATTCTTAATCTATCTATCCTATAATTATAAAAAAGGAGGTGCTGCGTATGAAAGCTATTCATATTTCTTTGCTTTTTTTCGCTAGTGCATTGATTTTATTTGCTATTCATCTTTGTTCCCAGCCTTATATCAATAACAACGGAATATTAGTAGAACCAGCATTCTTTTGCTTACCACTCGGTTTTTTGTCCCTTCTTGCCTCCGCTGGATTCGGATTTGTTGCCTTTTTTAAACGATCGAAACAACAAATCTGACTTATAAAATTTACGTAAAAGAGCTCGTGGAAAAAATCGTATCACCTTCCCTTATTCCGAATAAAATTTTTCCATAGACAACCTTTTGACAATAGGCTGAACATCTTTTTCGCGAGAGCTGATATACGGTACCTACAAGCTCTTCAGTCACAAGTCCCACTATTCATCAAACATGAGAAGCTGCTTAGTTCCGAGTCAGAAGGAACTAAGCAGCTTCTTCACATCCTTTTTTACATCATGAGCGTTTATTCCTTGAAAAATGCTACTAATTTTCGGTATGTTTCTTGCGCTTGTTTATTACTAAAATCAAACTGATATTCATGGTTCAAGACAACATTTTTCTCCGTATAGTCTACTTTTGTGACTTCCACTCCTGCTTTTTCAAATATAGAAGCTGTTTGTTCCATTTGTTTCGTAAACGTATTTGTGTTTCCGTCCGTCAAGAATATTTTTTGCGTCCAATGGTCTGTATGTCTAGCTAAAGCTAAATGTTTGACCTCTTCTAAACGCTCAAAGTTCTTATTATCAAAATAAGCCCATCCACATTTTGCATAAAGAAAGCTAGAAATCTTATCACTTACTTGGGTAAATGCAGAAGGGTCTAGTAGTCCAGACAAAGAAACAAATTTTGTGATCTGCTTGTTCTCCAAAGTTGGACCAAGTTGATCGGCTTTTTTGATTTCTTCGTTTTGAAGTGCTAACAAATACTCTCCGCTAATTTGTGCGCCTGCTGAATCGCCACCAATCGAAATATTCGACCAATCCGCTTGCTCTTTTATCTCTTTTTTGGCTGCTTGAATGGCTTCATTCAATTGGATAACTGGTGTAGGATGCTTTGCTTCAGGCGATCGTTCATAATCGATATTTACGACGATCTGCTGCGTATCTGAACATAGATATTCCAAATAATCACGACAATCGTTTTTATCCCCTCCTACATATGCGCCTCCATGCATCCAGAAAAGGATTGGCAACTTTTTCTTCTCCGTTTTCGGTGTGTAGATATCCATATGATTGTTTTTGTACTTTGAAGGATAAGATATTTCTTTATTTCTATCGATTTGTTTGATTTTTTGCTGGAAATCGTCTGGTCTGGCATATACTTGTTCTTTTTCACTTGTGTCAAATTGTTTTCTAACAAGCAAACTAATCGGCTTTGGTGTGATTTGATTAATCAAAAATACAGTGACTAAAATAACTACGATGATAACTGGCACTGCAATCACTATTCGCTTGAACCACTTCATTCATTTACCCTCTCTTTCTTCGCCAAATCCATGTGATGATCGTGCTAGCAGACAAAAATCCGCCTGAATAAATGAGAAGCGAATGTTTCTTTTCCCCAGTTTTCGGCAACATTCTTTTTTTTGTATCTGTCTTTTTTTGTACTTTCACTGTCATCTGAATCGGTTGCGTATCATCACTTGATTGATCATCTCGAGGTTCATTCTTTCCCTTATTGTCTGCATTCTCTGTCGGATCTTGTTTTTTTGGTGGAGCTACTGGAATTTTTTTGTAATGGTAAATAATAGTTGGTATCGTCTCGTTAAAAACACCTTCAGTCGGTCCTTCAACATTTGCTAATTCGTATCCTTCGAATGTCTTTTGCTCTGTCACATAATTCTCTCCATAAGCTCCGTAAAGCTGGATTTCGTCCTGGTCTTTGAGTAGACTTTTATTGTTTTCATCCACATACTTTACGTTTATCTGATCATGGAACACTACTTTCAAAAAGTCCGTTACATGTTTCGTGTAGGCAGCATGGTCAACTCCCTGTGCCTTTCCATGCCCTGCTCCTTCTACCAGTAAAAGGTCTTTATATCCTCCTGCTAACTCATATAATTTTTGCGCGTTAGATACAGGTACTACATCATCTGCCGTTCCATGGATGATCAATTTAGGCAATGAACCAGACATCCCAATCGTAGGTAGAGCGGCTGTTGGATCCAAATGCATCTCCTGATCAAAATAATATTGTTTCAAAAGCCCCATAAACAAATCTTCATGCTCTTGATCCTCAATGATGTCTAACTGATTTTTTATGGCATCCGGTAATGCGGGAACTACTGTCTGGCTATACGTAAAACGTAGTTGTTCATCGATTGATGCAAATCCGCAATTTTCAATAATTCCTTTGACATTGACTGGTATATCTTTTGCTAATACAGACATCATCGTAGCTGCTCCCATGGAACCACCATACAGCAGGATCTTTTGAGATGGACGTTCTCGAACTTCTTGATTGATCCAGTAAAGGACATCATCTGATTCATATTGTCCATAGGTTACATAATCGCCTCCACTGTTACCAGTCGCTCTGGAATCAACAAATAGTAAATTATACCCTGCCTTATAAAAATCATTGTATTCTTCTGTAACGATCCCATTATTCCAATTCCCACGAAATCCGCCATGGATCATGACTGTTTTATCTGAACCCTGGTCGACATAGTAAGCATACACATCCATCATTTTGCCGTCTTGTTTGTTTAGTACAGTTTGATGAAGTTGTTTTGTATTTGGATAGAAGCCTGTGTTTTCTGCAGGCGTCGTACCATCATCTGTACCTCCAAGCATCGACATCAACACACTATTTTTAGAAAAAGCGATATCATACAATAGATAAGTAGCAATCAGATGTTTGATAATCTCTTTATCTACACCATAATCATTAACAGCAAGCTCAGTGACTAATAACTTTATTAATTTTGACTTGATGTCTTCTGCTGGTCCATTAAGTATTTCTGTCATCTGTTTACCGAAGTAATTCAAATATTTTTTACCATTGAAATTTTCGCCTTTACCGATATCCTCATTTTCTGTCCCATTCTCTTTGTCACTTACTTTAGCAGAAGAGGATTCGTCGTTTGGCGTTTTTGTAGCTGTTGCTTCTTCTGTTTGTTGGTTATCTGTGGTAGCGGTCGTTTCTTGATCTGTGCTAGTAACAGATGTCTCAGCCGTTGTTTCAGTACTTGTTTCTGTTTGTGAAGTACTCGATTTCGTTTCGTTTCTAGCATCAGTTGTTTCCGTGGTTTCGACCTCCCTAGATCCCGATTCGGAAAAGATACTCTCTCCATATACTGACCATTGCGGGACGTTTGTACTTACAGCAAATAAGACGACCAACGCTCCCTTTAACACTTGTTTTGTTCTCAATCGATTCACTCCTTTTTATGATTCTAGGAGAATTATATGTAAACGCAAACATTTTTTATACAAAAAATAAACGGTTTATCCCATAAAAATAGAACAGGATCATTTTCTCAATTTCCGTAACAAAACAGAATGGATAAACCAGTATCCATTCTGCTTTTCTTTAAACGATGAAATAACTTATTGCTCCAAAAATGTCAGAAATCGTTTATCCCAAATCTTTTCGTAAAAAGCGATTGTTTCCTTCGCTTTCATAAAAGGATGATCATAAGTCGTCGCTGCTCCTCTGCACATCATAAGCTGGTATCCTAATCCATGAGCAAACTTCACAGTCGTATCTATACAATACTCTGTTTGTGCCCCACATAATTCGATCGAATGACAGTCCAATTCAGTTAATAACATACTCAGATTCGTCTTATAAAATGAATTCGCATGGGTTTTTCTCACAAAATAACTGTGTTCAGGAATAGATAATTCCGACAATAGCTCCCATGGTTTTGTTCCTGGTACTAATTGATCATCTTCGTGTTGAACGAAAATAACTGGCTTTCCAATCGTTTCGTATGTTTTGATTCTTTTATTCACTAATGCTGTCACTGTTTCTAATTCGTGTATCGGCGAAGAATCAAAACATACCCCTTTTTGTAAATCGATCACTACTAATACGTCGGCTGTGTTTGACATACGTATGCCTTCTTTCTTTTTTCTAGTTCTTTCTTCTAATGATGTTTCGTTTACTACTATTTTCCATTTTATGGTTAGCAATCAAAAAAATATATTCCATTTTCTGATTTTTTTATTGGGGTTCCTTTGATAGCATTTCTTATCTCGTTCGTTCCTTTATACGTGACAACATTTTCTTATTTTACACCTCTAAATGGCATTTTTCGACTATTTCTTCATGTTATTATTTCATAAATATTTAGCTATGGAGGAATGTATCATGATTAAATTATATACAGGTTCTGGTTGCTCGTCTTCTAGACGTGCAAAACGTTGGCATGTTTAAAGAAAAACCATTTATAGAAGATATCTTGAAAAGATAGAGAAAACAAAAAACAACCGCTTTCAGTTGACTACTGAGCAGTTGTTATCTTATGAAGTAAAAACTATTATACTATCATTCTATCACTAATTCTTTTCTTTATTTTCCATGTCTCTTTTTAAAGCTTTTATGTCGAGTTTTAATAAAATCAATCCATTACTTCTATACTAATAGATCAATGTCCACATCTTTTTGAACCAGTAGGTACCTTACTTACTATGAAATTTCTCAAGTATTAAAAACATCAAAAACGTATGCTCTGCTGTCTGTATCATAATAATTAAAATAGATACAACTAATTTTTGTTTCTTTCGTCTAAAGGAGAATTTTTAGGCAATACATTCTGTTTACTAGCACGTCAAATGACACTAGCGATTATGACTTCAAAACAACTGTTTGTGATTTTTTCTCTTTTAAAACAAGTCACATGTTATATTAAATTCGTAAATACGTATATTACAATTTATTTTAAGAGGCAGACATCAAGAAAAAACATTATTAAAAAGTTTGCTATTATCAACCTTGTTACTAACTTTTGGATCAACAATTCTCCCAACTGGAATTGTTTTTGCTAGCGAACAAAATATCATCGAAAATACTAGTTATTCTAACGATGATAACTTGAGTGTATCTATATAAAAGACGAGAACGGTCATCTTATGGTAGTAAAAATGGAAACAAAAGCTCGTGCTAATGTTGCAACGTGGGAAGCATGGCAATATCCCAGTAAATGCAATCGCTCGACTATAAAACAAAAATTGTAATAGCTGGGTAGGATTTTACAAACGAACTGGCTATGACAGAGCGAGAAGAGCTGTGACCACTGATTATAAAATAGAGTAAATAATACAAAAGGAGAACCTATGAAAGCTAAAATAGATTTATTCTACGAAAAACATCCTTATCTTTCCCTTCTAATCAATTTGTTGTTAGGTAGTATTATCGGAATTTCTGTTGAATATTTACTAAATAAAGACTTTATAGTTTCTGGTTTCTATACGGTATTGTTTTTAAGTCTTCTTGAAGCTTTTTCAATTTACAGGAAATCCAAAAAAAAAAATAAATAACTTCAAAGTCTCTTTTATTAGAAGGGACTTTTTGTTGCTTATAGCAGGTACTAAAGTATACTCTGTTGATCTCCATATAACATTTTAAATATGGATAATCATTAATAGCTATATAGTTATTGATAAACAGCAGTGTATTTCTTCATCCGCTTTGTTTTATATGCATAGAGTCCCACCGCAATAAATAAAATAAAACTCGTGATCAGCGGTACAATGTTTGCGTTTCCTGAATCTAACCGATACGCTCCCATCAAATATAATGGACTAGTAATAAGCAGAAACACTCCAATTCCAACAACGAGACCTCCCACTAAATATCCCCAGTCTTTTCCTCGTCCAGAAATACCATTCCACTTTTTTCCCTTCTACCTTACTAGCAAGAAATAAAGCTAGTAAAAAAACAACTAAATGTCCAACCGTACCAGCAATTGCTCCAATCCATTCACTACCTCCAAGAAACATATCCGCAAGTGCATTATTGACAAGAATACCTGAAACAAAACCAACTAAGACTATTAAAACAGATACAATCAACCGAATAATCCTGATCATCTTTCATCCCTCCTTTATATTAAGTGTAACAACCCCTTTCTTGTCTCGTGAAAACTATGTAAATGTTCTCCCTCATAGAGAGAAAAGATTTTTACGAACTAAGAATATCTACAGCAACCTTACGAAAATGAAAGACTGTCTGCCTGGTTCTTCTGTTAGACTGTCTTTAATAAGGAAAGGATGGGAAATTTTTTGAAAAAACAACTACTGATTATGTGCCTTTCAGCATTTGCTATTTTGCTATTCTCAGGTTGTCGCAAGTCCAATGAAACAATTGCAACGTTTAAAGGTGGAACACTTACAGTTCAGGATTTTTATGATAACCCAAAAGTTAAATCAAACAATCAAACACTATTAAAAAAAATGATCGTCTTCAAAGCATTTGATGATGTATACGGAAAAGAGATTTCTTCAAAGGAAGTAACAAAAGAATATAATGAACAAATCAAAAAACTTGGTCCAAACTACAAGGAACAATTAAAAGCAGTTGGCCAAACGGAAGAGACATATAAGAAACTTTTGAAACAGATGCTGGCTTTCCAGTACGGTTTGAAAGCCAATGTAAAATTAACAGATAAAGAGCTAGACACTGCTTGGAAAGAATTCCATCCAGAAGTTAGTACACAGATCATCCCATTTTCGACTAAAGAAGAAGCAGATAAAGCAAAAAAAGAAGCAAACGAAGGGGAAAATTTCTCCAAGCTTGTTCAAGCTTATGGAAAAAATAAAACACTAAAGGAAACTGATGGAAAAATGAATTTTGATTCAACCAATCCAGGGATTCCTACTGAAGTAAAAAAAGCAGCATTTCAATTAAACAACGGGGAAGTTTCTGATATCATTCCTGTAACAGATCCAACGACTTATCAGCAAAGCTATTATCTAGTAAAAATGGTAAAAAAACAGGATAAAGGTTCCAATAAAGATAAATACAAATCAGAGCTAGAAAAAATCGCCAAGGAAACAAAAACTCTTGATACGGAATTCATGGACAAAACAATCCATAAAGTGATGAAAAAAGACAATGTAACTATTAAAGATCCTTATGTAAAAAATATATTCAACTAAACAAGTTTGACCCAATTGGGGATGTGGCAAAAGTGATGGCACATCCCCTTATTTGAATAAATAGTATTCAAAAACAATAAAATTTAAGTAGCTATTTTTCTTTTTTGCTTCTCTAATATTCAGAACAGAACACTGTTTTCACTGCCTCTGTCGTCTGTTTTATTATTATTCTAGGTACGGCGTACGGAAAGAATCATTGATTTTTTTTATTTCCTTCAAGTCACATTTTGGTTGTCGATCATAGGTCAACAAGCCATTGATCTCTTGTTCTACATCTGTCAATTGCGTATAACAAAATCCCCAAAGCCCCTTTGATCTATATACAGCATTTATGATTCGCCGGTAGTCTTTGATAAAGTCAACTTCACTTTTCACAGAGGTATATCCCCAGCCTTTTTGCCCAGAAAAATCAAAACCAATGCCGCCGAATTCGGTCAACAAAATGGGCTGACCTTGATATATAAACCCGTTAGCAAATATTGGCCACGGAGTAGACGGTCGATTAAGCAAATCTTCTCTTGTACTTAAGGTTGTGACGAAATCTTGATACTTATCTTCCTCTTTTTCCTCTCCATGTCCATAATGATGGATGGCACAAATATCTGTCTCCGTCATTGCCCAGCCATCATTTGAAATAACAAGACGAGTCGTATCCAGACTATGCAGATAATGGTACAGCGATTGAGAAAAATGCTGTTGCTGGCGGTCAAACGAAATTTTAGGTACTCCCCAGCTTTCATTGATCGGTACCCATGTAACAATACACGGATGATTATAATCGCGATCAACGATTTCTGTCCATTCCTGCATCAAACGTTTACTGGAATCATGTGTAAACACAGCAGGTGCCGCACATTCTCCCCAAACAAGGTAGCCAAGTTTATCCGCCCAATAGAGGAATCTGGGATCTTCCGTCTTTTGGTGTTTGCGGCAGCCGTTAAACCCCATTTCTTTTGCGACTTGAATATCTTTTGCTAATGCATCATCAGTCGGGGCAGTCATTAAACCAGTTGGCCAATATCCTTGATCCAATATTAGCTTCTGATAGTACGGTTTATTGTTAAGATAAATCATTCCGTTTTCTTGATGTATCTTTCTCAGACCAAAATAACTGGAAACAACATCTTTTATGTTTTCTTTTTGCTTCAATACAAATTCTACATCAAATAAATTGGGTGTCTATGGTGTCCAGGACCAACCTTCATGATGGAAATTGGTTCGAAAAATATAGTTCTGCAACAGGTCAACAGTCAGTATGACTCTTTTTTCGACAAAAGAATGGGCCAATTTTGCGACAATTCCCCCTTTAAAAGCAATACAGCAATCGACAGTTAATCCTTCTCTAAATTCATTTAGTTCCAACTCAGCTACAACTTTTCCTTCATCGAATAGTGGGGTGAATCTCAAGTGAGAAAAATAAACATCTTCCACCACTTCCAGCCAGACAGTTTGCCATATACCCGTTGAATTGGTGTACCAGATTCCCTCAGGTTTTTCTTGCCAAAATTGCTTTCCGCGCGGAATACTCTCATCTTTATGAGGATCTTCTGCTCTTACTGATAGTTGCTGATGCTTTTCATTTGTCAAATAATCGGTTATATCAAACGAAAAAGAGGTATGTCCACCGCTATGTCGTCCGACATGATGTCCGTTCACAAATATATCCGCATAATAATCTACAGCGCCAAAATGAAGGATTGCTCTCTGACCATCCTGTTTGTTTATGTCAAATTCACGGTAGTACCAAACAATATCATGAGGCGTTTGATCATTTATCCCACTTTCCAGGCATTGATATACAAAAGGAACAAGGATTTTCTGATCATAATATTTCGGATGGCTCCCCCATTTTTCTTTCATTCCAACACATTGATCATCAAACGCAAAAAGCCATTCTCCATTCAGATTCTGCCATTTTTTTCTAACAAATTGTGGTCTTGGATACTCGGTTTTATTCATCAAAACGTACCTTCCTTTACTTGATCCCGCTTTGTAGGGACATTGATTTCATAAAGCTTTTCTGTACGACTAAATAAAGTGCGAATGTAGGAACAAGCGCCAACAACGCGCCTGCAGCACCTATCTCTGGGTAGGTCAGATATTGACCTTGCAGCAGCTGTAATCCTGGAGTAATTGGCAATTTATCTATATCATTGATAACGATAGAAGGCCAAAGAAAATCATTCCATGAACTGGTAAAACTGAATAAAGCAACGACTGTCAAAATAGGCTTGATCAAAGGCAGGATGATATAATAAAAGATTTGAAATTCATTTGCTCCATCAACAACTGCCGATTCGTCTAGCTCTTTTGGGATTCCAAGAATAAATTGCCTCACTAAAAAAATATTGTAGACACCTGCTGCACCAGGAACGATGACAGCCATAAACGTATTCGTCCAACCAAGCATATCAATGATCTTAAAATTAGGGATAAGATTCATTACTGTTGGAAACATCATCGTGCCTAAAAGAAGAGAAAAGATCACCTCTCGACCTTTAAAAGATAGACGAGTATAGCCGTATGCAGACATAGATACGATAAAAAGTACTAATAGCATATGCGAAAGTGAAATGATCAGCGAATTGACAAACCATCGAAAAACGGGAGACGATTCATTACCCATCAGCTGCAAATAGTTTGCTAAAGTCCATTGCTGTGGTAACAAACTGAAACCTGTTGCTTGGATCTCCATTTCTGGTTTGAAGGAAGTGAAGACAGCCCAGATCAAAGGGAACAACCAAATGATACAAACAGATAGAAGCAAGAAAAAAGCGATTTTTTTACCTAGTTTATTTTCTTTCATTTTCTGTCCTCTACTTTTCTAGTTTTTTCATGCTTACAAACTGGAATATAGATACGATCATGATAGCTAACCCTAAAAGAACAGCCATCGCGGAGGACATTCCCGCTACTGATGTACTGCTTCCAAAAGCATTTTCCTGAATATACATCATCAAGACGCGTGTTGAATTATTTGGGCCACCTCCTGTCAGCATCAAAGGCTGCCCATAAATATTAAACTGAGCAATCGTCGTCATAACTGTCGTAAACAACAATTGATTTTTGATAGACGGGAGAGAAATCTTGAAAAATTTAGTGACGTTGTTTGCACCATCCAGCTCTGCTGCTTCTAGCAATTCTCGGGAAACATTGCTAAGCGCTGCAGTATAGATGATGAGATTACCTCCTGCTGTCCACCAAATCGTTACAGCTACTATCGCTAACCAAGCCCATGGTTGCGTACCTGTTAAATGAACATCAAATCCAAAGAGCTCTTTGATAGGTCCAAAAGAAAGACTAAGTAAAAACCCCCAGATGATCATTACAGCTGAAATAGCGAATAATGTAGGCAAGTAAAGAATGGATTGAAAAAAACGGGCAAGTCTTGGTTTAGCTGATAAAGCTGCAGCTAAACCTAATGGAATCACGATACATAGCGGAACTGACAGTAAAGCAAAAAGCATCGTGTTTTTGAATCCATTGATGAATTGAGTATGATAAATAGAATCTGTATCCCATAGCAACGTCCGAAAGTTATCTAATCCAACAAATACAGGCTGACTGTATAGATCCCATTCTGTCATTGATACGTAAATACCAATCATTGCTGGAATAAGAAAAAATAGGACAAATAAAAGCATATGCGGACCAATAAATAAAGCAGGCCACACACTTATTTTCCCTTTGTTCTTCAATATTTGTGCACTCCTCTCACTTCAGATTTGTTCGATTTCTTTCGGTTACTTCATTTTTTCATCCACTACTTTTTGGATTTCTTCAAAAGTTTCTTTAATATCCGCCTTTCCGGTAATCATATCCCAAGAACGATTATCATACTCAGCAAATACATAAGAAAGACCATCTTGATCGTTTACCGATAAAGCTTCCTGACCCTTTTCAGCCGCCAATAAAAATGATTGAGGCATATCCGTATACGATTCATTCTCTAACATAGCTAATGAAGTAGGGTTTGCTCCTGATTTGATCCATTCCAATTGATTGCTTTGCAACCAAGTCAAAAATTCGACCATACCAGCTTTTTTATCGTCCGAACGTTCCTCTCTCGTTTTGAACATTGCGAATTGATCAACACCTGTTCCTTGAATAAGATTTTCTGCATCCCATTGTGGTGTGAAGGCCGCTCCCCATTGAAAATCACTAATTTTTTCCATTTGTCCCAACATCCACGTTCCTTCTGGTAAGAAGAGGAGTCTTTGATTCAAAAATAATTTATTTGCATCCTCACCTTCTGGAACCATCAACTTATTATCATGAAGCTTTTTGAATTCTTCTACTGTTCGATACGAATGTTCATTGTTTATATCGATGTTATTCCCGCTATCTAGCCATTCTCCTCCCATCTGCTGATAAAGGTTCGAATAGTTCTGCATCCCCCAAGTATACCCATAACTATATATCCCATCTTCTTTTGCTTTTTGTCCGGCTTCTTCTATCTCTTGGTAGGTGATGATCTCATCATCTAACGCTTGAGGATGGTATTTTTCTACTAGATCCTTATTGTAATACATGATCCACGAGCCCATCGTTGCTGGGATACCATATTGATCCTCTTCTAATTTTCCTACTTCCCAAGCAATTTCTACATAATTCTCTTTTTTTAATTCTGTATCCGCTATCATTTCATTCCAAGTTTCAAGCATGTCCTGATTCTTATAAGTAGGAAGGGCTTCGGATGCAACAAGCGCAATATCTGGGACTCCTCTTCCTGATTTTCCAGCAGTAGTGAGCCGAGAAGTAAATGTATCAGCAGCCATTGAAACAAATTTTACAGGGAAATCGGGGTTTGTTTGATTATATTCGTCGATATTCTTTTTTATCTTCTCCCCATCTGGTCCCGTAGCAGAAGACCATAAAAGAATCTCATTTTTGTTTCCTGAAGAAGTATTCCCCTCACCGCAAGCAGCTAAACCGGTTATTGCAAGTGTTGCTACAGATAATGCCATCCATTGTTTTCTTAACTTCATTTTTCTCTCTCCTTTTTAGTAAACTTTTTTATTTACTTTTTATCAAAAAAACTTGTTTATCAAATCATAACACACGAAAGAAAACGCTGTCAAAAGGATATTGAAAGGATTAAAAACAGTAAACTAAATGGTTTATATTTACGTTTGGTTTGTACAAAAGTTCTATATATAGTAAACTTGAAACGAAATAAAAAGAAAGGAGATCCGCCATGGAACTCTCCCTTGATTTAGATTCACTTCTTGTTTACAAGGCACTATCAGCAGAAACTCGATTAATCATATTGGATAAACTAGCACAAAAACCACAGACTTCTAGTGAACTAGCACAACAAATGAATTTAAGCAAAGCCATCATCTCTCGGCACTTGAAAGTTCTTGAAGAAGCTTCACTTATTTCTCTTGTGGAACTTAGCGAAGTGGAGGAAGACAATCGAAAGAAGATTTATTCTTTATCCGTGGACAAAATAGAAATCCACTTCCCTCAACAAATCTATCTCCCTTATAAAAAAAAGAGCCACGAGATTGCTTTGGGTTATTTTTCGGATTTTTCTGTGCAGCCTTCTTGCGGATTAGCTAGTCCTGAAAAAGTGATTGGAAAAATGGATGACTTGCGTTCATTCGTATCAAACGAACGAGTGGATGCTTCCCTTTTGTGGTTTTCAGATGGGTATGTAGAATATATTTTTCCTAATCCTTTAGAAGCTTCTGATCAACCGGAACTATTGGATATTTCTCTAGAGCTTTCTTCTGAATTCCCAGTTTCCAACAACAACTGGCCAAGCGACATTTCCTTTTATATCAATGATGTAAAAGTTGGCACTTGGACCGCCAAAGGCAATTACTCCGACGTCCGCGGAAGATTGACGCCTGAATGGTGGGACAGTCGCTTCAGCCAATACGGTATGTTAAAGCACTTGCGCATCAATACAAAAGACACCGGGATAGATGGAGAGCAGCTATCAATAATCAATCTCTCTGATTTAAAATTGCAGCACTCCCCTTTTATCAAATTCAGAATCGGTGTCGACAAAGAGGCTAAGAACAAAGGCGGATTGACGATTTTTGGGCGCCATTTCGGTAACCACCCTCAAAATATTGTAGTTGATCTTTATTATTCACAAAAAGAAAAACATTGATTTCTCGATAAATGGTATTCATTTCATTAAAATATCCCTTATGGACTTTTTCTTCTTATTCTGTTATACTAGAGAAACACGAAAGATATTTTTATGCGACACTTTTCATTTGTTTTTATGAAATTTATTCAAAACTGGCGTAACTTCAGAGTTACAAGGATGTATTAGAGGTTAGGGAATACATCGTTTAAATGAGAAATAAGTAATAGTTAGTAATAGTCACTGAAACTTTAAATTAATGAATATTGAATCGTCAGATAGCCTTCTCGAGTTTTCGAGAAGGCTATCGTTTATTTTATGGAGAAGTGAGCCCGCAAGTCATCCCTCATCGGAGCTCATCAAGTATTTCTGACTGTCAATGTTGAAAATCAGACGTTTTGTAAGTCGATTTCTTTTTTTGATTGAAGACATTATCTGCGATACCTTTACTTATTTTTCCTCTTTTTGCATCATTCGCCAAAATTCCTGAGCGTTATATAAGCAATGTTTCTCTTTTTGATATATAATTATTTTATCATTTAAGAAAGGAGAATTTTAATGAAAACTTTAGATGCTATTGCATTAACTTTATTGATTGTGGGAGGGCTGAACTGGCTGTTGGTAGGCTTGTTCGAACTTGATTTAGTAGCTATGATTGCTGGTGGTTCAACAACTATTTTTGCGAAGATCATTTATATCGTCGTAGGTATTTGTGCAATCTACTGCTTGAAATTTTTCCCTATGATTACTAGAAAAGTTGATGAAAGATATTAGAAAGCTATAATTATTAAAAAAGCTATTATCTTCATGAACCTTCCCATTAGTGGGAAGGTTTTTTCATTTGAAGTCATCTGATCCCATATGGGAAGTGGTATACTGAATTAAGATAATCTATTTTAGGAGGAACCATCATGAATAAAGGGCTTTACATAGGATTGTTGGGGGTTGTACTACTTTTTTCAGCCTGTGGAAATGCTACAAAGAATTCTATCAATGAATCTTCACTAACCAATTCAACAACTGAGGTCGGTTCGACTAAAAGTACTTCTACTGCTTCCATTACTAATACTTCTACTAGTAATGTAGATTCGCAATATAGCCAATCAAGTATTCAGTCGTCTCCCATTTCTTCAACATCTGAAATGCAAGAAAGAACTGAACCTTCTCTTCCATTGGAAAACTCTGATGAAGCACTTCTATTTCTTATTGCCCATCGTTCCGAATTACAAAGTGAAGATATCGTTACTAGCTTTTATCAAAAAATCGATAAAGATTATTTGTTCACGACTTCTAGCAAGCAGACTCGTGCCCAAGGAGGATCAGGAAGTGTCGGTTTCTATCGAGTGTCCCCAGATGGAGTGATTTCGATTACTGATGCGTACGGCACACCGTTTTGATGATATAGAAAGTTTCACATTTCTGTCTGTTCATTGTGTGTTTTAACGCTATTTTATTTTGAAAAAACGCGAACGAGTATCTCAATCGTTCACGTTTTCTATTTCAAAATTCTCTGGCACGTCCCATTTATTCGCCACCATTTTTTTGTCAGATGCAGTCACACGATATAAGTGACCATTTGCGTCAACTACATAGCTTGCTACAGCTACTTCTTCCATAAAAATATCTACTTCTACTTCTCTAACTTGATTGATACGAACGTTAAACCAATAATGGTTAGCGCTTACAATAGTTGGATCTTCTAACTTCAAATGATAGTATGCCCACTTCTCTACTTGCTCTCTTGTTAAATTTGTGGTATCCACTTCGCTTTTGGTCAGTTGTGTAATAAAATTAGTCGCCGAATGGTTTTCTAAATCCAATTTTTCTATATTTGGGTAAAAGAATTTGCTTATTATAAAAAATGACACGATGATGATTCCTGCTATACAACATGTGTAATAGACGATTTTTCTTCTACGGGTTTTACGTATCGTTTTTATTTGGTAATTTCGCGCTTCTCGATCTCGCCATTTTCGTTGCTGCAAAGCTGTTTTTTCTTTTTCTAAAAGATAGCCGAGTTCACGTTTCTTTTGTGGATTGCTTGTCCTAGCGATTTCTAATTCTAAATGATAGATTCTGCTTTCTTCTCGCCAATAGGGATTTTTGTTTTTTGCCATATTTTCTCCTCTCCAAATTATTTTCTTACTATTATTCTAGCAAACCCTTTCTCAAATGAGAAAGATAACCTTTGTAATTCACTAGATGAAACTTTCACAAAGGCAACCGTTATACTTGCATTTTTTTCAAAATAGAGTTATTACGTAAATAGGGATAAATAAAAAATACTCTATTGAAAGGATGATCAAAAATGGCAAATGTACCTAGCATTCGCGACATGTTCCCTGATTTCAATGATGTGTTTAGTCCAGCGTTCAATGATTTTTTAGGTGTTTCAAGTTATCCAAAAGTAGATTTAGTTGAAAATGAAAAAGAATACAAACTAACAGCTGATATGCCTGGCTGTGACAAAGAAGACACAACAGTTGAATATTCAGACAACACTTTGACGATCTCCGCCAATCACGAGTCCCATATGGAAGATAAAGAAAATGGCAACTACGTACGGAAAGAAAGACATTCGGTCTCTTACAAACGTTCATTCTATCTTCCTGATGTTGATGAAGAAAAAATCACCGGAACCTTTAAAAATGGTGTGCTGAAATTAGCATTACCTAAAACGGCGCATCATCCAAAAGAAACGAAAAAAATCGAGTTAAACTAGGAACTTTCGCCTCTCCATGAATGAGAGGCGATTTTTATATTTTTGATAAGAACAAAGTGATTTCTAATTGAATTTTATAGTTATTCAGAACCAATTCCATGATCCTAATTAAAATTTCAAAAGGCACAAAAAAATATTTTGTTTTGGCGATAAAGATGGTATGATCTCTCTTGGTAAAAAATATGGGAGTTGATCATTTGATTGTCTTAAGTAAACTTTTATTTTGGATACCATTCATCATAATGACCAGTGTTTTCTTTTACTTATTCAAAAAGCCCAACAAATACTTACTTTTAGCTGCTTGTCCGATGATTTATTTTATCCATAAAATCAGAGGATTTTATTATTATGACTCTGGTATCTCATTGCTTTACTACGAAATCGGTTTATTAGCTTCGGCCATCTTTTTCATTTGTGTGTTAGGATATTTCAGAAAAAAATAAGCTTCCAGTCAATTTCGACTGGAAGCTTTTTATTTGGCGTAGATCTTTTCATTATACAAATTGAATAAAAAGATAAATGTCTAAACAAGTTAAATTTCTTTTTGGTACATGGTGTATTGATATATAAATTATTTTTCGATATCAAGTTTACATAATTTGATTATAGTTATATTCTGTTATTCTCTACTACTCTCTAATATTCCAATCTCTGATATTCCAAAGATGATTTCTATTTTACTTTGATTTTTGTAGCGATTCACATGACAAAAATGTTCGATGTTTCAATTGTGTTTCTTACTTCAATTCATTAATAATGTGATTGTCTGTTTCATTTATTTAATCATTAGGAGGGGAAAATTTGAATACTGTTCGTTTGAAAGAGGACTTTCTACCTTTGACTTGAAAATTTTAGGGATTACATTGATGGTTATCGATCACATTCATCAAATGTTTTATCCGTTTGGTGCCCCCGACTGGCTGGATTGGTTTGGTAGACCAGTTGCTACTTTGTTCTTTTTTATAAGCGTTGTAGGCTTCTCACATACACATGATAAAAAGAAATATTTGCAGCGACTTTATCTCTCAATGGTACTTATGGCCCTCTTTACTTATTTTTTAGGTAATATCGTTCATTATGATGAAGTGGTATTGATGAATAACATTTTCAGAGATCTGTTTATTGGTACGGTCATGATGTATGCGATCGATCTTTTCACTGAGGGAAAAAATACAGGAAGTTGGAAAAAAATTGTTACAAGTATTTTCTTATTCATTTTACCAATCTTGCTCTCATTATTTATCCCGTTGTTATTTTCTAGTCCTGTTATCCTTCAAAACAAAGTTGTTTTTATGCTGATTACATCATTTTTACCTGCACTGCTTTTAGCAGAAAATAATTTTATGGTTCTTTTGATTCCTTTGCTTTATTTAGCAAGAAATCACCGTAACATTCAATGTGTCATCATCTCGATTGTTGCTGGAATATTCTTCTTTTTAGGTACGACCCAGTGGATAATGATTTTTTCACTCATCCCAATCTTGCTATATAACGGACAAAAAGGAAAAGGCATGAAATATTTATTTTATATCTTTTATCCGGCACATATTGCCCTATTATATTTGCTGTCTGCCTTTTTATATAAATACTAGACTGATTATTATTAACGGAAGAAAAACTTGTCATGAACACTTAAAGAATCCCCTGAAACTTATACAGGAGAATTCACCATTTCGATTTAGTTCCTATCTTTAGTCTTTTTTATCCATTCCATGTTACAATCGCTTTGCAATCGATCTCAAAAAAGGAATCAGGAGGGAAAAAGATGAAGCAAATATTACCGTTTTTGACGTATAATGGTCAAGCAGAAGAAGCAATCAATTGGTATCACAAAGCTTTTCCTAACTCCCAAATCACCAAGTTGAATCGGTATGGAGATGCCAGTAAAGAGGAATCGGATCTTATCCTTGAAGGCGAACTTAAATTAGGCAATCAAGTAATTGGATTTTTGGATATGTCAAAAGATTTCCCTGCACCTGTCTCCACCTGGGCATCTACCATTTTGATTGAAGTAGATAATCAGGAAGAATTTGATCAGGCATTTCATACATTAAAAGATAGCGGAACCGTAATGATGCATGAAAAAAATTACGAGAAGTATACGGAAGTTTGCTGGGTGACTGACAAGTTTGGCTTTACTTGGCAACTGTTATTCTAGCCATGAGATAAAACGAAAAAGCGATAGTTGACTTTCCATGTTTAGCGGATGTCAACTATCGCTTTTTCTCTCGAGTAGCATTACTTTTCTAATTTGAATAATTCATCTAATGCCTTGGAGAATGTTGTTGTTTCAAAATCTGGAAATTTCTTTTTAAATTTATCAGAATTAAACTTGTTGTCATAATGGTATCGAGGTAGTAACTCTTTTAGCTCTTGCATATTTTTATTGAATATAGAACCAAGATCAAACATCCATTGTTTGATCACTTTATATTTTACCGGTTTGCGCAGCTTTTCTTCCATCAACTTTATCATCTCTTCATATGTTCGACTTACATCACAAGGTAGATGCCAGGTTTGGTTATAAGTGTCAGGCTGATTTGCTAAAAGCGCCATGGCTTTACTAGCATCAGGTGTCCAAATCAAGGTCCTTAAAGTTTGATCAGAAATTGGTACCAAAGCAGTCTTATCGTCTTTCACTCGGTTAAACAATAAACTGTTTGTAATACTTTGCGTCTTATTAGGTCCATAAAATTCAGGAGCGCGACAAATCATCACATCGATGTCAGGATTCTCCATTTCAGTCACTAGCCGATCTGCCATTTTAGCTCGAACAGTGGATTTGATACCATCATAAATAAATTTGCTATCCTCAAATTGTTCCGTGTCATTTTTTTCGTACATATAAGTGTTATCGAAAAACACTAATTTCGCCTTTGTTTCTTTACAAGCCTGTTTGACATTTTCTAACATGATTTCAAATTTTGTTTTCCACTGTTCGGAGTCCATCGGTAATCCTGCAGCAAAATAAACAATCTCACTTCCTGCTACAGCACGAATAGTTGCCTCACGATCTAAAATATCCGCTGAGATCAGTTCGTCTGTATCGTTGATTGATTTCGGATTTCGACTAACTAAGCGCAGCTGTTTCCCGTACGTTTGATTGAGTTCTTTTGCTAATTCGTATCCAATTTGGCCATTACTACCAATAACTGTTTGCATTTAGATAACCTCCTTGATGAATGTTCGTGCTAGTTCTCTTGTTGAATACGGGTTTTGTCCAGTTATCAGATGTCCATCCTTTACCACATGACTCTTAAAGAAACGCTTCTTGATAAAATGTCCTTTTCTACTTACAGTCATCTCTTCATTATCAAAAGGAACTATTTTGCTTTTCATCGCTAATCGTTCCTCCGTTTTGGTAAAACCAGTCAATTTTTTATTTGCTATTAAATAGTCATTATTAGCAAGTCTGATATTCAATAAACCTGCTATACCGTGGCACACAGATAATACATATCCATTTGATTCATAAATATCACTAGCTATTTTTTGTAATGCGTTATTCTCTGGAAAATCCCATATGACACCATGTCCTCCGGTAAAGTAAATAGCAATATAATCTTCACTCTTTACGTTTGCAGGAGACAACGTATTCCTCAACCCTTTTTCAATAAATGTTTTATTAGAATAAATGTCCATAACATCAGAATCTAGATTTTTCATACTTCGAGGATCAATCGGCACATAGCCCCCTAACGGACTAACAAAATCAGCTTCAAACTGATATTTATAGGTTTCTGCTAAAAATTCTACTGTTTCTCCCAGCCAAAGCCCAGTAGCTTTATTCGTTCCTTTGTATTGATTGACATTTGTTTCAACGATCAGGATTTTCTTCACTGTTTTTTAGCTCCTCCATTTCATCTATTACATCATTCAAAAAATCTCTTAATTTGTATATATTTTTATTTTCGTGTTTTAAATAGTAAAAATTTTTAGTTCCTTCTTCTCTGACCTCTAATAAATCGGCGTCTTTTAAAATTTTCAAGTGGTGCGATACTGCTGGTCTTGATAAACCTGTATCGTCAGTTAGTTCTCCTACTTGCAAACCATGACAGCTTTTTTCATTTAATAATCTAATCAAGATCAATTGTCTTTTTGTGTCACCTAAAGCTGCTAAAAAACCACTCAATGATTCTAGTTCTGTTTTTAAGCGATCATGTCTAATCATTGTAGCTCACTCCTTCGGTTTATAAGTTTAAACCATTAAACCATCTTTGATAAAATATGTAAATTCCTTTGCTCAAAAAAGTAGCTTCTTTATGATTTGACGGTTTCAGATAAAAACTATCAAAGCAGATAAAAACTGAGTGACAGAAATAAACAAACTAAAGCAAACAATAGTGTTAAACTTAATCAATGAACGAAAACAATCCCTCACCTAATATTACAGTGAGGGATTGTTTCTACCAACATAAACAAAAAAACCACCTCATATGAGGCGGTTAACGTTCAACATTATTTTACGATATTTACTGCTTGAAGACCACGTTGACCTTCTTCAATATCATAAGAAACTGCTTGACCTTCATCTAAAGACTTAAAGCCTTCTCCTTGGATTGCTGAGAAATGAGCGAATACGTCATTTCCATCTTCACCAGTGATGAAACCAAAACCTTTATCTGAGTTAAACCATTTTACTGTACCGTTATTCATATATATTTCCTCCTGATACGTATATAATACGTGTTTTATTGCAATTAATATTACTTGGTAAAAGGAGTTTTTATAGTGTGAATATATCGCTCAGATTACGTTTCAAATTAGATTACTTATTTACTATAACACGGATATAATACTAACACAAGGATAATCACTCGATATAAGGCTTAAAGATATAAAATTTCAGAAAGATCACAACAATTGGTTAATGAACGAGCGAGATCTCCGATTAATAATCTCATATCTATCTACTTTCTTTTTGTTCTTCGTTAACTGCTTACGTTTTCAACCCGAATGATGGCCGATAATACAATTGCTCGCAACTTTATACGCTGCTTCTGTAGGAACACCGTATTTTTTAAACTTTGCTTTTATTGCAGTTAGTTCTGGTTTTCTGACTTTTTCATTCTGGTGTGCTTGTAGTCCATTCGAAAGAAACTATTATCCTTAATATTTGGTTATTAATTGATAAAATGCTATTATCCTAATTGACATAAAACTATATAGGAGATGATACGGTGGTCACATTTAGCATGCTTTTATTTTGGATTCCAGTTTGTATTGGTATCAGTTCTTTCTTTTACTTCACTAAACGTTCTAGAAAAACAGTTATATTAATACTTTCTTTTTTTCCAACAGCAATTTTTATAATAAAAATAGTGCAATATACATTTTATCAATCGCTTTCAGCATTATTTTTTTACGTAGTTGGGTTGTTTTTATCACTTATTCTTTTCATCGTTGTTTTACGTTATCTTTATAAGAATGATTAATTGTTATACTTTTATAACTACAAATTTTCTCACTTATTGTTTTTGTCTTTATACTAGTACTATTAATAGACATCTATCTGTTTCATCTTGATTCTTCTTATTTCTGCCGACATTTTTATTAAGGTATTGACTACAAATTGAATAAGAGATACTCTTTTCTAAAAGTTATTGGAGGTAGAAACATGACACCTATCAACAAACTTAACACTAATATATTTTAATACATCGGAATGATTCTTGTTATTCTTAATGCTATTTTTTTAGATTTCAATTTTTTTGTAAATATTTTAGGTCTTGCTCTTATCTCATTTTCTAGCAATATTATAAAATTAATTGGTAACTTTCTAAAAGACGATCACTAGTTGATTGTCTTTTTTTCTGAATGTCTATGTAATTAAAAAATAAAAAAGAAGCGGTTTATCTTTTCGCCTAGCGATAGTCGCTAAACTTTCCTTGCCCTATTTTCTTTTTTTTACTCATTTAAATAAATTTCTGATTTATCTTGTGTAGATTAAATTAACTCCCTCTTAATTCTTCTCCTGCATAATGACCATAATCTTCTCTTCAGCAAAAAAATGGATAGAAACAAAAGTATCATGTATAATTAAATTAAAATTAAAATAATTAGAGAAGGTGAAATTATGGATGAATTCCAAATGATAAAAAGTACTCTTATGTCTATAAAAGAATATGTATCGATGATGAGTAGCTTTTCTAATGAAAGTGATAGAAACAGTGTAATAAGACAGTTTAATATTCAGTTCATAGGAAAAGAACGTAAAAAAGTTATTTCTATAGAGATTGCTAATTATTTAAAATTAGAAAATAGTATATTTAACAAATATATTCAAGAAGTTGCCAAAGAGCTCCACATCAAATTAGAAGGACTCCATAAGGTAAATTCTGCTACTTCAGAAGCTGATGCGTATTATATCTATCTTTGACAATAAGTAATTGATGTATTTTAAATAAACGTAACTTCGATGTTTATAAATTAATAGACAACAACGGTTGAAAAATAGTAAGAATAATTAGGAAGAGTTGAAATTCACATCCTTGTTCTTACTATTTCCGTTGCTGTCTATCGCATTTCATCATTCTTTCAATCCAAATTAATCAGGGTACTTTATCGGCATATTTAGTATTAAACCGTCTATACCATGACTACTAGCGTAACATCCGTCTTTTATTTTCATTCCGTTCCCTCCCATTGACGAGCATCATCTTATATAGAAATCCAAGCTTACGACTAACCTCACTTGCAGTAGCAACACCCTGACTTGCCACTTTATATACTTCTTCTGTAGAAACTCCGTATTCTTTTTCAAATGTTGCCTTCAGTACGTTCGATTCTTGTTTACTCAATTTATTCATTGCTGTTTCTCCAATTCTCATCAATCAATAACATTTTAAGTCGATTTTCTGAACTTATGTATCAATAATCATATAGCTTGAAATCGTTCTTATTATACTGTAGTAATCTATGTATCTAAGCAACCCTTCATTTTTGTATAAGTCTTTTATTACCGACTTCCCCCTTCAATCTCATTTATTTCTCATAATCAATAAATAATGATAAGATAAATATATTGCGAAAGAGAAAAAATAAAGGGGATATAACTTTGTTATTTATTAGTAAAATTTTATTCTGGGTTACTTGTGCATATAAAATTATTGTTCTACACTGTTTAAAAATATGGCGTAAAAAAGATTGTTTACTGATCGTCTCATCCCTCCCATTTATCTATTTCATGATTCAGATTTGGGATGATTCAGATGCTGATCCCCTTTTTTTATCCAATTATTTAGTTGGGTTAGTAGTTTCGATAGTATTTTTTATTTGCATACTAATTTATCTGAATACAAAAAATTAAGTTTTCCAGCTCTTACGGCTGGCTTTTTTTGTTTCTAGTCTATTTTTTCTAAAAAGTTGCTTGAATAAATACACTCTTTGAGAGATTATAGCCAGACTATTTTTTAAAACAGCTAGGAATTTTGCGCTAACTCAAACGACATCACTCAGTTTATACATGGATTCTTTTGATTGATCCAAAGTTGTTTCCGACTAATCCACTGATTCCAGGGCATCCAAGACGTGATTAGATGGACACCTATTCTCATATTACAAATAAGATGAGAATTGAAACGGTAGATATCATGGAGAATTTAAGAAAAAATTCTTGAATTTTACCAACAAAAAAACCACCGGTGGCAAACCCAAAAGAAATCCAGGCTCGACTGGGTCATTCTAGATTAGTTACTACTATGGATACTTACGCACATGTAACTAAAAAAATGAAAAAAGACACTATCGACATCTTTGAACAGATGCTACGCGACAATGCCTTTTAAAAAAATTACTTCAATTGATTAATGTGGGAAAAATGTGGGAAGATAGCTCTTAAATGGTATATTCCAATCACCAGACCTCTTGCTACTTCTTACTTTCTTCCTCATCCATTTTCGATTCCGATAACTAACCTTTAATGACCGGTACCTCAATAACTAAGTTAAAAAAATCGTTCATGACAACCAAATGACAGCAATAAATCGTTAAAAATCAAACAGAAAATTTAGTAAACTCATCTGCTAGGGTTTGGTTTGTTTCTGGATAAAGATGACCATATTTATCCAATGTGGTCTTAATTGATGAATGACCTAAACGTTTTGAAATAGCATAAACATTTTTATTATGCTCAATTAAAAAAGCAACATGAGAATGACGAAGACCATGTAAATGAATAGGCTTTACTCCTGCTTCTTCTGCCAATTTTTTGATACGATTTAAAAATGTTTTTGGTGAAGGCGGTAAGCCATCAAAAATAAAGACAAAACCTAAGTCATCTCCAATTGACTTTTGAATCTCTTGCCATTCTTTCAAGTCTTCAATAGTTTGTTGATCTAGCGTGATAGTTCGGATACTCGAAGTGTTTTTCGTATCGGAAAACTCATAATCCGTCCTTGTCCGAATATAAAGGGATTTATTCACGCTGCAAGTCCCTTTTTTAAAATCAATATTCGGCCATTGTAGAGCAAAAAGCTCTTCACTCCTGAGACCCGTAACAAACAAAAAACGCATCATCCTTTTGTAGAAAGTCTCCTGAAAATCGCAGAGATAAGAACAATTGTATACTTTTTTAAATTCATCAACTGTCCAAAACTCTACTACTGAACGCTCAGTTCGAATCTTTCCAATCGTATCTACTGGATTTTCTTCAATCACTTCCAAAATTACCGCACGCTTAAAAAATCCGTAACTTGTTAAAAATCTGTTTAATGTAATTGTTTGATAAAGGACGTGTTGAACCATCTCTGTTTTTAACTGAACACTTCTCAACTAGATACTGTTGAAATTCTTGAATATGAATTGGTCTGATCTTTTCCATCTGCAATTTTCCAAAATAAGCTAACGCACGTTTTAAAGTCTTATCTGTTTTTACATAGGTTTTTTCGACTGTCCCCAGCTTATACCAAGGAAAGAAGTATTTCTTATAAAAATCTCGAAACGTAATTCCTTGCAGATAGATATTTTGAGAATCAGAATAATTCTTTTTCAATTCCTCCATGTCTTGCTTGGCCTCTGTCTGAGTTTTAAAACCTCTTCTGGTAGGCTGAATTCTCTTACCAAAACGATCATATCCTAGAGACAATGAAAAATACCAAGTACCTCGTTTTTCATCTTTATACACATTGGCTATTCTTCTCATCGTACTATTCCTCCCAAGAAATATGCAAGACTTCTTCAAGTATTGAGACAGGTATTCTTTTTATCTTAGAATTTCGATAAAAAGAATAGCCCTTTTTTATAAGAAGAATTTTGCACTCCTTGAAAATTTTGTCAGCGTAGTACTGAGAAAATCCTAAGTTGACTATATCCTGTCGTGTGACTGTCTTCATTATACCGCCTTCTTTAATATTTGTCGCACTCTTTTAAGCTTTCAAATGAGATAAAAATTAGTCTATACTTTAATGTTTTTTATCTATCAGCTGCTTTACTAAAGCACATAGGAATTTCACCTCCCCCCAGTAATGGCGGGCCTATTTGGTTACGGAAGTATCATTATCTAGCTTTCAAATCAAAACCAACTATTTTTCGCTCAAGTCAATGCTTGTCATGGCGTAGTATGTGTTTTTTATTCAAAAGACTAATGTACTGATAGAGTTATATTTACTTTTCAATGAACATATAAGCTTTTCAGCCTATGAAAATTTTATACTTCGGATCTGTGTATAAAACTTACATAGAATGAAAAACAGAAAGAGGAAAGTAGCTACTAGCGGGTTACATCAAATTTCATGACTTTTTCAATCAATTTACTTTCAAGACTTCTACGTAGAAAATCATCAATATAAACTGAGGATATAGTACCGTTCTCATACTTATTTCTTAGGCAAAGGCTAGTAATATAGTTTTGATAATGATTTAAAACTTCACTCATTGCGAGTGGTTCACCTGAAGAAGCAGCAATGATTATTTCAGGTGATAATAAAGCATCAGAATAGTCAAGCTCACACATAATACTTCTCCTCCAAAATATCTCTTAATTCGGATTGAGCTTTTTTTCGTTGATACCAGACACCCCCACCACTCATTTCGATTACTTGTCCTATCTCACGATCATTAAAACCACTAAAATAGTACAACAAAACAATTTTCCGCTTTATTTCATTAAGTTGATGAATTGCTTCCGCTAAAGTGAGGTTGGTAACGAGCAATTCCATTCCAAGAGCAATAAAAATTTCGCTATTTTCTGCAGATGCATCAACCACTTGGAATGTTGACTCTAGCTCTCGAGGTAGTTCAGTTAATGAAATTTGACGTTCTCTCAATCGCGCATATTGTTTCTTGATGTTTCTTGCTTCATTTCGAACTATTGCTTTACAAAAGCTATCAAAAGTATGAGAAATATGTGAATCGAACGAATGAACCATTGAATTTCCTCCTTTAAAAACCAAATAGAGACTTCAACATATGGCTTTCCTCTTTCCACTACTACTACAATCTGAACGAGTCCATTTTTCGAAGTTTATAAATTTTTCCGAAAAAAATAGTGTACAGACTAAATTGCCTATACACTGGGGGTCAGTAAAATTTATTCAATTAGTGGCACCAAATCCTATCCATTTAAGAACGTTTACATTATTTTATTATTGAAAACAACTATTTTAAATCATTCATTTCCTTCCAGTTTTAATACTTTATCATAAAGTAGTTGTTCTTCTTGTGAGACTTTATGAGCTACCTCAATCAACGTATTAGGACTATTGATAAAAGTGTTTCTGATATGTGCTGCTGTGATATTATCTAAAGAAGAAGTTGCTTCATCCGCCAATATAATCGGTCTATTGTACAAAAAAGCTCTTGCTATTTCTATACGCTGTAGTTCTCCTCCTGAAAGATTCTGCCCATTTTCAGCTATTATGTAGTCTAATCCCTTTTCCGAGATAAATTGCTTCATCCCTGCATGATCAAGTGCAGTAAAAATGCTATCTTCAGAAAATGAATGATCAAGAGTTACATTAAAACGAACCGTATCATTAAACACAAATGGTGTTTGCAAAATCAATGAGAATTGCTCACTTAATTGAGAAACAGTATAATTTGAAGTTGAAATTCCATTATACAAATATTCCCCTTCTAATATCGGAACATTTCCTTGTAAGACACCAAGAAGCGTTGACTTTCCAAATCCCGAAGGTGCCATTATTAGCATTTTTTCTCCAGCGTTAATGGTTAGATTGAGCCGACTAATCACTCTTTTATTGCCTAATTGAATAGTTACATCACGTAGTTCTAATTTAGAAAATGGAGATATAGATATTGATGCTCTTTTAGAATCACTCCGTTCTAATAAACGATTTGTTTTGCTATCTTTTAAAACTCGATCAACCCGTTTTTGAATGTCTCGCGTAGTTTGTAATTGATTTCGCATCTCAAGTACTGATAAGAGTGGTTTATTCAAATAATTTGACAATTGTACTACAGAAATAAATGCACCTAATGTTAGACTACTGTTTATAATTCGTAATATACCGATTCCAAACGGAAGTGTTAAGGCACATAGTGTAGCCAACACAGTTACGACCGCGTTTGTATAACCCACTGTCTGATTCATATCTTTAAGAGCATTTTCTGATTCCCTTGCATAATGTGACACCCGTGCTGCCATTTCTTTTTCTACTTGATAAGTTCTTATTGTGCGTGTAGCTGTTAAAAAGTCTTTTAACCGTGAAAGAAATCTAGAGGTTTCTTCCGACCATTTTTCTGATTTTCCTCGGATCTGTTTCTTGGTCACATTCGAAATAACCAGTGGAATAAGCGATCCTAAAAAGAAAGCAGCAGTAGTCCAAATATCGTATTTCAGTGAAGAAAAAAGAGCAAATAGAAAGGTAATCACACTTGTTAAAATTGAAAGTACAGCGTTTATGCCATTTGTTTCTAATAATTTCAGATCATTCATAATAAACGACAAATCACTTGAAACATCAACTTCATGTATATCTTTTTGGATCAAATGTTCAATTGCGCGTTCTTTTATTTCTATATTGACAGACTTAACATAATTTGTTCGAGCACTTACATTAATCAGCATAACGATTCCAAATAGAGGTATACCAACAACAGCAAAAGTAACATTTTTCACAAAAAAATTCAGGTCTGCATTTGTAGCTGCAGTAATAAAATTTCCTATTATAAACGCTTGGAAGATATACTGTAAACTAGATAAACTTGTCGAGATCAGAAATACTGCTAAACATAATTTTGAACCATATTTTAAGATAGTCATCATGTGCCTCTTTTCAATGTTTTTTATTATGAATAGAACGTGATAATACATATTCATAAACAACGAACAGAGAAATAATGTTTAAAACACCAATGTTTCCAAGGTAGGTGAACTTATATTACTATGAATGTGTCCATCCTTTAAAACAATTGCTCTTGAAGATTGACTAGCTAATTCCAAATCATGAGTAACCATAACAATTGTCTTCCCTTTGCTTACTAATTCTTTCAATACTTCCATAATAAGGACACGTGAGTGAGTATCCAATGCACTAGTAGGCTCATCTAAAAATAATATATCTGGATCCGCTAATATTGTGCGACCAATTGCAACCTTTTGTTGTTCACCACCTGAAAGAGCGTCAATAGGTTGGTGTAAATCCGCTTTTAATTCCAATCGTTCCGCCAGAGAATAAACATTTTCCTTTTTTATTTTGTGACCATTTAAAGTTCCTGGAAGTACCATATTATCATAAGCGGACAATGAAGGAATCAGTTGAAAATCTTGAAAAATAAAGCCAATTTTTTTGCGGCGAAACTTTGCTAATTTCGCTGCACTCCATCCATAAGGTGATTTTCCATCGATTAACACCTCTCCATCTGTAGGAGGTAATAAGCTAGAAATACAATAAAGCAACGTTGTTTTCCCTGAACCAGAAGGTCCTACAATTGACACAAACTCTTGTTGCTCTACATCAAAAGAAATATCAGCAAGCACTTGTAAAAGATTTCCTTTAGCAAGCTCTATTTCTTTTTTTAATTTTGTTATTGAAATAACTATCTGTCTCATTAAAATTAACCTCCATAAAATTTAATAATACTAAACCTACTAACTGATAACGGAATATAAAAAATCAACTAGAATTTTTGTCAAAGCTTTAATGTCTCCTTGAGGCAATCCCCCATGACTAGCTTTTGGGTTAATCTCTAAATGTGAAGAGACCCCTAACGCTTGAAGTTTTTGTAGCCAACTTTTCACATCTTCATTTGAAATTTGCTTATCATTTTCTCCGCAAACCACAAATAAATTTGTCTTTGATCCTTTGGCTTTTTTCACATTTTGCATTGGTGAATACGAATGAATATATTTTCGTACTTTTAAATCAGTAGAAGGATCTCCCCATTCTGCTACTTCCATATGCGATAAATAATCACGTTTATATAGCATAGTATTATAAGGATCAAGAAATGGCGAAGCTAGTAACATAGATTTAAACAAATTCGGTTCTTCATTCAGACTAGCTCCAGCAACTATTCCTCCAGCACTAGAAGAAATTAACGACAATCTGTCAGAAGCCACTATTCCCTCGTCAATTAAATAATGACAACAGTCCAAAAAATCGTGAATTGAGTTCCACTTATTCAAAGTTTTACCCATATGATGCCATTTCTCGCCTAAATATCCGCCCCCTCTAACATGAGCAATGCAATAAACAAAACCAAGTTCTATCATCGCTATCATCATGGGCTCAAGATTTCCTTTTTGTTCTCTCGAACCGTATGATCCGTAGACATAAATGATACCAGGTTGTTTTCTGGGTAATTGTTTTGAGTCTCCCTTCCAATATATTGTTAACGGTATTTTCATCCCATCAACAACAGATCTTACATAGAAAATTTTGCTATGAAACTTTTTTACGTTAAGATTGGGTATATTTTGGTTGCTTTTAACCAAAACTAATCTCTCGGAAAGGTTAGGATTGTAGGAATATAACATATTAGATACACAACCGTCTTCACAAAATAGGTATGTCAAGCTCTCATCATTAGTATTTTTACAAAGGTGAGCATCACCTTGTAACGGAATGCTGAAAGTATCTTCGATAAAATCAACCTTAGCGTTTACTAAATTTTCAATGGATATTATTCCAGAATTCAATTTATTTTCATTAAAGTAACGAAGGAAAATATAGGTATGATTCGCTTCAACAGTAAGAACACTTATATTTTTTTTTGTAGGAATAATTTGATATTTTTTATCATTGCAATTATAGAGAATTAATTTGTGATTCACCGATTTCTCTTTCCTACATATAAATAATATGTAGTCTGTTGAATACTTTGTAAATCCTATAACATGAGCAATTCGCTCACTTTTTTTGGGCCAAATAACTTGGATAGGATTTTTTTCTTCAGATGAAAAAAGTAAGTATTCTACGTTATTTTTAAACAAAGATCGATTTGATAAAGATGTTTTAATTAGTTTTAATTGATGTGTACTCCTGCTTTCGCAATAGCAGACTTTCTCTTCCAATTGTTCGAAATTCTTTTCTAAAATTTTATTTGGTCGTCCGTCTTCTGTATGACTAATAAAAACAATACGATCTGTGTGTAACTCAAACTCAGGAAAATGATCAAGACTGGTTAGAACTGTAGTCATTACTTTTTCTGAATTCAACTCCATTACTTCAATTATATAATTACTATCAGAAATAGAAATCATCGTTCGAAATAAGTGAACTGGATCAAGAATTACTTTTAGTACCTGTTTATTAGGATATAAGCGAACATCGAAAAGCAGTTTAGATTTTTTTAAATGAATTCTTTCGGACTCTGTTATAATTAGCTCTTTATTTGCATCATTCAGTTGTACACTAATGCTTCCAGAGTACGGTAATTTCCAATCTTCAAAGCTGTAAATGTAATCATTGATTTGGACCTTATGATTATAAACTTTTTTATAATCAAGTAAGCAAGATTGAATAGTCGATACAAATTTTTTTTTATTATAAATCATTGATGTTCACCTACTTTCTTGCTTTTTATTATGGATAAATTTACCTGAAATGATCTAACCACTTTAGATTTATTACAAAGCTTACTCAACGTATTTTTTTAACAGTTTATATTCAAACCAATAAATCAAAATAAAGAAAAGACTGAACAAAAGAAAAGCCCCAAGTGCTAACAAGATATTAACCGACCAATTTGCTTTGAAAATATTGCCTCCTCCTAGGTATGTGACTCTAAGAAGAGGAACCGCAAACAAGATGGTTCCGACTAAAGTAGTCAATATAGAAATTATTGAGATTGAACTAATTTCAATAATTCGTGTTTTGAAAATCCAATTTGGTGTACATCCCGTGTAAAAATAGTTTTTTGATTCAATTTTTGTTTTCATTCTAAACAGACAAATCGATGCAAAGATATTAGCTAAGCTAATAATTATTGGAGCCCCAAACAAAAATTCAAGACTGAGTATTAAATCAGATATATAAGAGCCGCTATTAGCACCATCAATCAATAGCCTTGTATTAAGAAATAGTGCAATAAAATTTCCCGTCAGCAAAGTGATGATACTAACCGGGCGAATTAATTTAACCAAACCTTCTACATTGTATTGTATATTGTAAAATGCAATACGAACCATTGGATACTTTGATATTTCAGGTAAATCAACAATTCTATTTACTATTGCTCGAAATATTGGTCGTACTAAAAAATTCATAGCGACAAGTAAAGAAAGCCACAAAAGAAGTAATACATTCATCGAGTTACTCATACTTTGCGTGTATTCTTTCAAAACCGATGGATCTGGAACATTTTTTAAGTATAAATAAAATGTTCCCACTACACTGATGATTAAAGCAAGTATTCCAAAAAAACTACCGTTAAATTTCCTTTTGATTGACGCACTGTACGAGGAAAGAATTCCCTTTCTTTTTTTGAAGTTTTTAAGACAATAACGCATACAGGTAATAGTAATGATCGAAATTTGAAGCAAAAGAGTAATAAAAATGACGCTCCAAGACAAATGAAGAGTTAAATGAGAAAAAGATTGCCTAGCAGAAAATGAAGGTAAAATACTAAAAAATGCTTGTGCTGCTTGTATAGAAAAAAGACTTCCGATAAAGGTACCAATAATACCAATCAATAACATTTGACTTGTCATTAGGAAACTCAATTGTAATGGTGAACCACCTAAGAGAAGAAGAATATCATTTGTTTCATCAAAAAAATCTATACACTGTTTCATTGTATTGGTTGTTAATAGAAGTAATATAACAGCGCCAGTGATTATAGGCATTTGCATGAAAACACTATAATCATTAATATCGACACTATTTACTCCCCTCATTCCATTTATTATAGTAAAAGAAGTGTTAAAAACTAACCCTGATGCAAAGAAAACAGGTAGTACAGAAAACCATATCTTCCAATATTGCACGAATTGTTTCGTAATAAGTTTAATCATCGGTCTGTCTCCTATAACGTTTTATATCATTACTGTCACAATACCATAATAGAAAAATATCGCCATCGTTCTTAAGTCTAATTATTATGGAAAATAACAAATTTAATCATAAAAAAGAATATGTACTAATTAACTACATATAACAAAATAAATGGATGAGAGAAATGCATTTTTAGATATACTTACAAAAACACTTTATTCATAAACAAATCATCCTAATTAGTTTACATTACAGTAATTAAGACAACACCAACTTAATATACTATTAAAAATATAAACTAATTAGGACACTCTTAATTCTTAGTATTACTAATAATATAAATTTACAAAAGTCTTAGCGCAGTAGATCAATCACTACTTCACCATAGAGATGGCGTAATTCAGCAACCTACTAAACTAATATGGCTAGGTGTTGTATCACACCATCCCCAACTTGCAGTGCTACCACGTTCACCCTCAACTTCTTCCATCAAATTATCATCAATTTCAAGTGACTGAAATTTTAAAATTTCTGTAGGCATTATTCTTCAATTCCTCTCTATTTATTAGATTGTTAGCAAAAATCTGTTCACTACACAGACTTCTAGCCACATATGGTGCTAGACAGAAAATCATTCAATTATTTCTGTCTTTTTTAATATACTTAATCCATCTCCTATTGTTTGGTTTAACAGAAAACCAAACTTAGATTACTTGGAGAATTATCACACCAACTGACACTAACAGCACTATCCCGTCCCCCTAATTCTCCATCCATTACATCATCTTCTATTTCAAGGACTTGAAACTTTAAAATTTCTGTAGCCATCGTTCATCACCTTCTTTCTTTAATCAACTTTGGTAACAATATAAAATCATCTGATGTAATAGACTCAAGAGCCAATATTACACCAGCAAAACCTGAAGCAATATCTGTAGTTATACGCATACCATTGTCGCCTGCAAAGCACAACCCATCGCTAAACTTTATCAAATGTTGAGAAAGACCGGAACAAGTAGACTTATTTATTTCAAAACATGAAACTTTTTGTAGGTTCTTGTTCATAAAATATTGACCTAGTTTTAATCCTGCATAGCCATTATATAAACCTGGTGATACACAGAAATTTGCATCGACAGCTCTATACAATGATTCCAGTATTTTTAAATGATGATCAGCAATAATATCAGCATTTATTGATATAAGAATACCTAGACCAGCACTTCCCATTGACAAATACGGCAAGACTCGGTGCCCTTGTGAATACTGCATCATATCTTTTTGATCTGTATAATATCCTTGAAGTTCATTATTAATAGAACAATCTAATCCTGTAAGAAAAATATCTTTCTTAGTATATCTATATAGCTCTGCAAAAAGCCAGCCAATTCCAGCATGACCATAAAGTAAGCCAGCATCAATTTTATGCGGATCATTAGATGCAAATTTACCCTTTCCGATAGGAGAATAATTATCTGGAATCGATAAATATTCTTCAGCAAAAGTCATTGCTAAACTCAAAAAATGTTCTTCAAAAGCTTTTTTAAATAATCCCGCACTCGCAAATTCTAATCCTACTAACATAATACCAGCTTGACCATCATAAATATTCTTACTCTTAGTGTGTTTCCACCAATATTCAAATTTTTCTTGAAAAATTTCAGATGCTTTTTGAGACAGACCCAATTTATACATTAACCATAAGGTGCCAGAGATCCCCTCACCAAAACCATAATTTACGACTTCATTATTATCTATTTCAGTAAATAAGTTACAAATTATTTTATTTTGCAATAGTTTGAAATCATCAGACAAGGTTACACCTATTCTATTACTAGCAATATGATAGATCCATAAAATACCCAAATCAGAGAATGATATACCATGTTGAACAGTTAGTCCATAATAGTGAACAGGAAAATTTCGATAAGAATATTTCCACCTTCTTATCGTTTTATCAAAACCTTGAATCAATTCTTTTTCTAGTTTCTCAAAATCGTTATTTTTATTATTGGATTCTAAATATGGATGTAGATTCTTCTGCTCAGTTAATACATGGACAGTTCCTGATTTCTCCCTTAATCTTTGAAGTGTTAGTAAGAATTCCTTCAATATTTTTTCATCTGCACCAAGCTTAAGAAACAAGTCTTTCCCAGATTTCTCTTGTTGTTCAGAAAAACCATAAACAAGGTCACTTTGAATAACGACTGGAAAGAAAAGACTGTGAGCAATCTGCGAAACACCATACCAATCTATTTCTGTAGGTGTCTTTTCTCCCCAATGTCTGAAACCAGGAGCAGCCACTGTATGATATTTTTTGTTAGAACTATCAAAAACAGCCTGTTCCCAATCAATTACATGAAGAAAATCATCAGAGTCAATAATGAAATTTCTCGGATGAACGTCTTGATGGAAAACTTTTTTTTCATGAAATGATTCGAAAATTTTTTCTATTTCTTTAACAATTTTATGGGCTCGATTAAGATAATCCGTTGCAAGATTAGGCTTACCCTCTAAATAAATCGGATAATTTTTAGCAATCCATCGGTTTAAAGTTATTCCCTCAATTTTTTCCATGATAAGATAATAGTGTTCCCAAATTTTCCCCTCCCACAATAATCTTGGAACTTGTGGAATATCTTGCAATTGACTTAATGCTTTCGTTTCTGTAATAAGCTTATCAACTGCTGTTAGTCTCGTATCATCAATTCCTGTGTATGGGCGAGCCTCTTTTATAAAAACTAATTCATCTCCCGATTCAGGATAGTATCCTTCATAGATACCGCCACAGTTTGAAAATCGAATCGGTCTTTCTATTTCAAAAGGAATTGAGTCTAATGAAGCATCTTCTTTCACATTTAGCCACTGCTTTAGAAACTCAGGGGTTACACTATCATCAGGTCTCACAAAGAAAGTTTCCCTTTTGTCAGTGACCATTTTTCCATCTATTTCAAGTTCATCACTAAAGATTCCTTCACTATTTGGCGAACCTTTCTTGAACATTCCATATCGTAAATATATCGGTCCTTTTGCCCAACGTTTATCACTTAAAATATAAGGCCCCGGATAATCATGTAATTGGTCTTCTAAATAGTCCAGAAATTCTTCTAATATTGACTCATCAGGATAACAAGTGATGAACTTTCCAGCATGCTCTCGAGGCATTTGTTTTCCATTGCGATTAACAAAACGTTTAACTGTTGATAAATGCTTAAAAACAACATTTTTTTTATAGCAATACTCAGAGACAATCGTTAGTATCTCATCTGTACATTCAAGAGTTGAACTGATATGGACTTTCCATCCTTGACGTTGCATATTGTTTTTTAGAGGAATTATATATGTCCACTCACTTTCACGAAATTCCTCCCAATTTTTAGGGATCGGTACTGAAAAGGATTTAGAATTATCTGTATCGTATTTCGAATCTGTGAAAAAAAGTAAATCCCCCATTGAATAGTTACCTTCCACTTGATCCCCTCCATATATATAATTTTTTTAATTATCTGTTGTATTGATTACATTAATAGTTTATCAAAGAGAAATCGTTTGAACGTAATGTGTAACAAAAACAAATTTACATGTAACGAAAAATAAACATTCATTTCATTAATAAAATTCCAATCTATAAAACTGTCAACAGTTACATTCAAACGAAAAATCGTTACAAGTTACTAAAATTATACGTTTTTGGTGTAAAATAGAACTAAATAGTTATGGGAGATGAACGCATGTTAAATATAGCAATTTGCGACGATGAACCTTCATTTCTAGAACAAGCCGAACGTCAAATCATATGTTATCCGAATTTAAAGTTCGACGTTGATGTTTATACGGACAGTGATCAATTGTATAAAAAACTGAAAAAAGACAAATACGATATTTACTTTTTAGACATTGATATGCCTAACTTAGATGGAATTACTTTAGCAGAAAAAATAAGAGAAAGAGATGACTATGCCATCTTAATTTTTTTTACTAGTCATAGAGAATATATGGAAAGTGTTTTTAAAGTACGACCATTTGATTATCTGTTAAAACCTTTATATAGAGAGAAAACTTGGGAAATTTTGACAAAGGCTATTCGTCATCTGAATGAATTTCCAAATCAATTTTCCTATTTAAGTGAAAAAACTAATTTTGTTATTGCCACAAACGATATTTATTTTTTTGAGAAACAGAAACGAAAAGTAATTATGCATGGAAAAATCGGTAGTAAATCCTTTTATATGGATACAAAAACACTTTTAGAGAAATTGGGTGACAACTTTGTGCAGATTCATACTTCATATATCGTCAACTCATATTATATTCGAGCTGTAAAAAAAAGAGCCGTTGTTGTTCAAACTCATAATGGTTCTGAAGAATTACCTATTAGTGGAAAATTCAATGAACAATGCAAAGAACAAATCCTAGCTATGTTAGGAGTATAAAATTTATGTTAATTTATTTTATGAATATTATTTTCACTATCATTGACTGTATATTAATGGCTTATATCTATAAAAAATCTGGTCTTACACAATCTACGAATAAATGGATAATTTTAGTATTTATTTGCTTAATATTAAGATACTCAGCTTTTATATCTATACTTGAAAATTTGGGCTTAAGAGAACCCATTAACTTAATTTCATCGTTACTTATTTATATTTTTGTTGGAATCATAATGAAAGTTGAAAAAAGCAGTATTATACTTTGGCCTTGTGTATTTATGAGTATTGCCCTAGTTTCTGAGAACATTGCAGGTCTTATTCAACAAAGTTTTTCTGAGCAACATTGGTTTCCTACTTCTGCCACATCAATTACTCAATATTTTAGCGGATCTCTAATTTCAAGTGTTTTAAGAGTAATATTGATTAGTATAATCTTTTCGATGTTGTCTCATAAGCAACTTGAACAAATACCAAAACTTCCTGATAAAATGGTATTGATGCTGTCTATCATTCCTATATCGTCAATAATTGTTTTATGTACGATTACATTATGGTGGCATAGTAGCTTTTCTTTACCGGTAATTGGAGTTCTAGGAATAGATTTTGGAATTGTGGCAATGACTATATTTAACTTGTTCATGTTTAAATTGATACAAATACGAATTATCGAGTTGTCTCAAAAACAAGCTAGTGAAGTTGTTGTAAAAAAAGAAATTCAATATTTTACTGACTTGGAAAATAAAGAAAAAAACATTCGAATGATGCGTCATGATTTAAAAAATCAGTATCTCATTTTAGCTGGCTATATTGAGGATAAAAACTATGATGTGGCATTAAACTATATAAACAAATCCATCATAAAACTGGATCATTCGCAAACCAAATTTTATACGAATAATCCTATTCTCAATTATTTATTGAATCAAAAAACACAACAAGCGAGAGAAAATAATATACAAATGAAAATCAAAGCATTTATTCCAGCTGATTTCCATATAGAAAGTTCAATTATCGCTTCGATTTTAGGAAATTTAATTGATAATGCACTTAATGCATGTATTAGACAAAAAGATTTTGAACGAAAAATTTCTATCTTACTAAAACTATCTAACAATAATCTCATTATAAACATTGACAATACTTTTGATCGTGGTGAAATTTATACAAGAAGATGGCGGATGAAAGGAGGAATTGGGTTAAAAAGCGTTCAGAGTATTGTTAGTGAACAGAATGGATTATATAGACATTGGATCGAAGGTGAAACTTACCATGCATCAGTCGTTCTGATGAAAATATATGAAGGAGAGTCAAAAGAAAATGATGAAAAATTTGAAAAATCCAGCTTTGAAAGCGATCAAGAAAGCAGCATTGAAAGTGGCAACTTATGAAGCAAACACAATGTGTAATTTTATGTATGGCCAACCAAAACTTCCCTCAAAAATAAAAAAATTAAGAAAGTTCTAGTAATGGTATATGATTAACAACTTTTCCAACCATATTGTCTTGCGCTTAGTTGAGACTAATTTAATTTCTACAGAAGACAGAGAAATTTATACTTTTGGTTTAAGTCAATTAACCCGTTACGTAATATTCCTATTAGCTTGTACTTTTATAGGGGTTGTGAATCATAATCTATTGGGAATTACTTGTTTTGTAATCCTTTTTATTCCATTAAGAAATACGACAGGAGGTTTTCATTTAAAAAGAGATTTACCCTGTTTCGTTTTTTCTATTTTTACAATTTTAGTGTATTCATTGCTTCAATCTTGGTTTGAAATGTATTCACCTTACCTTTTAGTTACACTTATTATAATATTTGCATTTCTACAACTTATTTTGCCTACAGTGGATCATGCAAATAACCCAATTAATCATACAGGGTTTAAGATATTCAGAATGTATAAGATTAAGGTCATCAGCATTGAAATAATATTCAGTTTCCTAGCAATCCTATTTAAATTTTGGGTGGTCCCGAGAGCATTATTGATTGCATTGTTATTGAATATCATTTCAAATGTAATAGGATTGTTTATTAGAAAAGCATCAATGTTTAAATAAATACTCTTTTGAACTATAATTTTTAAATATCAACAGCAGTGTATGATCATTTTATAGTTAAAACTATTTAAATACTGCTGTTGATATTTAAATAGTTTTAGAACGATTTCTATACTTTTCTTAAGTGACATTCTTTTCTTGGATGAAAAACATAAGTTTTAGTATTAATTAATATAAGTGAAAATTTCCATAAACGTCAAATTTAGCTTCTATTTCTATTAGCTGGAACTAATAAATTGAATCTTCTAATTTTTATTGACTTTTTATTGACCAAAATAGCCATTATTGACCTAAAAACAAATATAGCAAATAATATTGCCAGTCAGAGATACGTTTGAAGAATACTAGTATATGAGATAAAACTCGATAAGCCGATATCTAGCTCCACCAATTTGGTACATCGTGTCTGTTACCTCACTTTTAATAGCAGTCAATTCATCCTTTTTTTAATAATCTCTGGAAGAAGAACGAAATCAAAAAATTAAGCCTCCTAACAATATGATCTTATGCAGTAAGCAATATCCTATTACTTTCTAATTTTCTTTTTCATTCAATTTTGTCAATTACATAGCAATAAAATATCTAGTACCTATCTGATTATTCTAGCTTTATTTACTGTTAACTCCACTGTATAATAATGTGATAGTATAACTGATGAAATGAGGTATTGAAATGTTTGAATGGGCTGCGAAAGATGCAATTGGTTATGCAAATCAAATATACGCGGAAATTGAAAACTGCAATGAAAGGAGCATGGAGGAATGGCTGACGTTCGATGAATGGAATAACTGGTATCAAAGATTTTTTGCAAAACCTCAGCGTTGGACAATTCTTCATGAATATATTAAGGACACTATTATTGAAAACCAAAGGTACTTATGCGACAAACACTTTGATGAAGTTGTACTATTTGAAATTTTTTCAATACTAAAAAAATACAGTATTAATTACTCAAATATTTCAACTTTTAAGTACCTAGAACATTATGACGCCGAACGTGGTGAAATTGATTTTAAATCCACGACTATTGATAAAGAAACAATATCTGATCATCTGATTAAGATGAAATCTATTTTTTATGAACAAGGAATCGATAGACTAACTAATGAAGTTTTCACTATTTTATATACTGATCGAGATTTATTAGCTGTAATTGGATTACAGATATCCACTTATATTCAATTTCATACCAAACAAGATTTTCCTAATTATTTGGCAAGGGACGGTGTAATAAAACGACCTTCATATTGGCCGGCTTGGCTAAAAAAGGGACTAGTTTTCCGAGATAAAGAGATTTGTCAAAATTGTGGGAAAGTAGTTGCACCGTCTTTCAACCCAATGATTGAATCTTATCACATTGATCATATAATTCCTCTAAATTGTGGTGGTACTAATGACGCAACAAATTTACAATTATTATGTAATTCTTGCAACACTTCGAAAGGTGCAAGACACATTATATATAGGAACACGTACACTCCTTTTTGGAATATAAACTAAAAATAAATAGAGTCTAAGACAAAATGATATCATATCGCTTTATTAATTGTTTTAGACTCATTTAATTACATTATTAGATTTTTAATTTCTCATAAAAAATAATATTTATAAATCATTCACCAAAAATTTTCCAATTCTCAATTTTTTGTAAACTAAGTTCATATTGAAAAAAATTTGTCGTCTTATTGGTATCATCAAGATACTTTACCACAGTTTTAACATGGACATAATTTCCTATTTTTTGATAAATGGGATTAATCAGTTCCACATATTTAAGATTGATATCAATTGGTTGCATCGTATCATTCTCAACATAATATTCAAGTTCTTTTTTTGATGCCGTTGGATAAATTTTGAAGAATGTCTCTAGAAATCCGGTAATTTCTTCTGTTGTTTTAGCATCAATTTCTGTTTCTCTCTCCACTTGTTCTTCTTTATATATTGCCTTTTCTGGCTTTTCGATCATAGTAGGCAAGCTAGTCACAATGTAATTGCCTTTCTTATCTTCAAAGATCGCTACTCGATATGCTGAAGAAATCTGATGTATTTTTTTCCCTTTGGATATCTTCTGATTGATTAGAAATGAAACAATAAATTTATCTGAACGTTTCTCAACATTTAAAATCTTCACTGACTCAACATCAGAACTAGTCGGGATATCGGCTCGAACCATATCTTGACTTAAATTAATTCCCTCTTCTGTTAGATACTGTTCTAAATTACTCATTCTTTTTTCGATAGCCATTTTGTTATTCTTCCACGAAAAATATTCTTTCGCAAAATCCTTCGTAAAACTTTCAACGCCAGAAGTATTCACTACCTTCTCTTTCACTACCACTTTTTCATGAGTTGTATGCTGATCAATAGCGGTGAAATTTTTATAAACACCAAAAACAAGGCTACAAGACAATAAAAACCAAAGGGCAAGCACCATTTTTCGATGCTTGCCCACGGATACAACTCGTTCTTTCTTCTTTTTTAGGGTCTTATCCTTTTGGCTCCGTTCAATTTTTATCTTCATTATTATTCCCCTCTTCTCTTATTTATATCGTCCTGCTCCAATAAGATGCTGCTGCCAATAGCTTTCTGTTAGATTCGTCCATCCCACTGGATCTCCTGCATGAAACATCCGATTGTCTCCTGCATAAATCCCAACATGAGTCACATAAGTACCGGCATCATAGGTTGAGTGAAAGAAAACCAAATCACCTTGCTTGGCATCTTTTAGATCAATGTGAGTCGTGGCATCATATTGATCCTGAGCGACCCGAGGGAGTTTCAAACCAACTTTGGCATAACACCACTGAGTCAAGCCACTACAATCAAAACCCGTTTTGGGACTTGAACCACCAAATACATAGTCAGTACCTTCATACTTAAAAGCCTCGTCAAAAATTTCTTGAACTGTTTTATCATCAAACTGAGTAGTAGTTAGATATTGCTTCACTAATAAGCAATAAAACATATTCCCATAGTTATAGCGCCACCCACCATTTTCTTTAATCGCGATAGGATTGGGATAATCGACTTTTTGACCGCCTGATTTTTCCTTTGAAAAAGATTCGGCTAAAGCAAAACTATGCTTTTTCCCGTTTATCGCGACATGGTCCAAATACCCGCCACCGTAGTTATAGGCCTGAATAATACTATCTTGATCGTACCCTAGTTCTTTGGAGCGCTTAACCAAGGAATAAAAATAGAGACATCCCTGTTTAATGGATGCTTCGGTACTTAATGAATTAGGTGGTAAGCCGGCTGACTCCGAACTTTGCATGACGTCTTCCATTGTGCTACCAGATTCCACTTGAATAATCGCCAAAAGAATCGGGACATATTCTAAGATATCTAATTCTTTGGCATATTTTTCCACCATTGAGCGGTTTTTCAAAACCTCTTCTGAAACACTACTTCCTCCTGGAGATGTCCCAGAACTACCACTTCCTTCACTATCCTCGCCAAACAACAAACCCACACACATCAAGATGCCCATAAACGGTGGCTAATGCCTTTTTATTCGTCACGATCTCAACATTCATACTGGTATCGATTGGAAAGGTAAATTGTTGTTGCTGATAATAAAACAGTTCAGATGAAGGAAACTCCATCTCGCCTACAATGGTATTAATTGTCAGGTAGGCTACATAGGTTGCATGATTCTCGTGTTCTATTCGTAAATAGCGTGGTTTTTCTTCAATCAGACAACGAGTCGGTCGCAACAACTCATAACGTTTGATCAACGTTTTGGATCCAAACTTCTTCTTTGGCAACTCAAATTCATACTCTTCAAAGGGAGTTCCTTTTTTTCCATAAATATGTTCAATCAAATACGCGAGATCACTCGGAGTCAGTCTTCTAACTTTAAATCTTCGAGCCAACTTACTTTCCATTAATTTTTCAAGCTTTGTATAATGTCGTGTTTCTTCATTCGATAGGGAAACAAAGTCGCCCATCATTTGATGATTCACGCTATAAATAAAATCTTGCAGTCCAGATAGAAAAGATTTTTTCAAATTTTTTAAATTTACTACCTCTTCTGTAGCAATCAGCTTAAAACCAATAAAGAACCGATAATCAATCTGAGTATCTCCAATCATAGATACCAGTGCCTCCGTTTGAAGATTGATCCTTTGTCCAGCAACTTCTTTTAGTCGTCCAACAACTTCCTTTTTCGACCGTTCTTGAGCAGCGCGAATACTGCTTTCTGTAGCAATTTGTAAGGCATGGATCTTTCCCTCACGATTTTGGGCGATCAATTGCCGGAAGCTGTCATGTACTTGATACTTCTGTTCAGGAGACAAAAAAGCATAATTATAGGGAGTCAGCTCGTAATAAGCAAAGCACTCCCCTTCTTGGTTGAAAACTAAATTATTTTCGATATATTTGATCGGGTACATAATTCACGCTCCTTACAAGGGTGATGACCACATCCCATTGTTTATTCTGTTCTTTTACTTTTTTACCAGCAAATGTAACCTTAAATCGCAAGTGATAACCGATAAAGGATCGCAAAAATCCCAACGGTTTCTTGCCATCAAATGTCTTTTGTGACATAAACCAAGTCACTGCCACTGGTATACCTAAATATTTTAAAAATGCCCCCTCTATCAGCGATAGTGGAGGCACGTGGGCAAATACAATGACAGACAGTAAAGATAAAACAAACCAAGCCATTTGGTTAAAGGACACAGGAAAAGGCAGCTGAAAGTCATTTATCGCATAAATGACTTTTTCAACTGCCCAAATACTGGTGTAGCTTTTTATTTTTTTCATTTTTCTAATTTCTCCCAAAAAAGACGCCACCTAAAAATAGGCGTCTTTCAAAGTAATTGATTGTGTATTGGAAGTTATCTGTTAGTTTAATTAATATCGAGAATGAATAAATAGACTAGCACTAAGTATTCATAAAGAAAGTTCTACTTTTATTTAATTAATTTTGGCTTCTCGGAAGTAAAATTATGGATTTCTTGAGATCCTGCTGAAGTGAGAAAAGTATATTTTTGCTCATAGTTCCTATTTTGAAAATCACTAAATTGAATTTTTATCTCCCACTTTCTTACTGATTTATTTGAAACTCTTACAAATTGACCTTCATATCTACTCCAATACAATTCAAATTCTGTTTTATTCCCTACTCTCAGAATATCTGTAAAAATAGGGGCAGAAATACCTAATACATCAAAACCATCATAGTCTCTTTGAACAGATATTGGCGTTAACACATTGATTTCATCCGCATTAGGTCCAGTTACTTTATCTACATATATTAGACGAATAGAGAACGCTACCCCCATTCCTTCATTAACAAGTTCAAATGGTAAATAAAAACGCTTTTCATCTTCGAATTGAACCATCTCTCCAACAAATCGATTTTTTTGTAATTTCGGTACAATAGTTAAATATGGGAAATAGCTAAGACGTTCTTGTTCCTTATTACGTTTTTTATCATCATTATATTGTTGCTTCGATAATTCAAGTGTTTCTTTATGGTGCTTTTCTTGTTGCATCAAATTTTTTTTATGTTGCCTATTTGTAAAAAATATCGTAATAAAACACACTGCAAACGAAGTTAAAACTGGAATAAGTAAGTTCAAAAAGAAGTTAAAATCAAACTGAAAATTCATATTGTCTACACATCCTTCAATCAATAATTATTCCCATTAAGTATAACCTCTAAATAAAATATGAAAAATAATTATCCAACATATTCAAAAATCCCCCTATTCGTAACAAGAAAATTCCCTTCTAATTCTAAATCTCTTCCATATGACTCATAATCAATATAATTCTGCAAATGAGTAGGGACTTCTCCCAAAGAACCTGTTTCTTCAATTAGATAACGAGCGACATCACTCATATCATCGCAATCTGGATAGCAAATAATATCATCCACATGTTCCACCATTTCCTCAAAAGAATTGAAAAAAGCATGCTGAATTTTCGATGCAACTTCACCAATCGGTGTATCTTCTAGGTCTTCTACCAGACTACACAATCGATTGGTTTCTTCAATTGGCGTATACTCATCAATCTCAAAAGGAAGCTCATAATCATGAATCGCATATTCCTCATACTCATCATTTAGTCCAATACGTTCTTTGACTTCATCAAAATCAACAGGTGGAGTAAACCACGCCCCTACCTGTTCTCCTTCATTATATTTTCCGAGGTTCGCAATATAAATTTGCATTTGCTCCATAAAAAAATTCCTCCTCCTAGGCACCGACAATTCGATTAAACAATTTGAGTAGAACATCTTTCACGCCAGCGGCATTAAACACTAGTCCCACAGCAATTAAAGCAATCATAAAAAACCGATCAGTTTTGAAAACTCTCGTTTAAACCCCAAAAATAAACCAATGACTACAATTGCTAACAATACTAAGGACTGCGCATTGGCTAAAAACCATTGATACAGATTTTGTCCGAAATTCATCTCGTCACTTTCCTTTCTGGCTTTCTATTTCACGATTGGAGGCAGCACTCACCCTCAGCAAACACATGACAGTCACACCAATCATCCCACCACTCAATATTAATAAAATATCTTTTAATAACTCCATTTTCTCTCCTCTTTTCATATAATTAAATTCTCTACTCGTATTGCTACAACAATGGATAAATATGTCCATGTAACCAAAAAAATGAGAAATGAAGCTGTTGATATTTTCGCCCAACGTTTGAAAAGATCTTTGATTTAAAATGCAAAAAATTCGCCCAAGTAAAAACTTGGGCGAACATAGGGCGAATATTTTTGAATTTCACAAATTTTAAAAGCTAAGAAACTCCTAAAATCCTTGCTACTTCTTACTTTCTTCCTCGTCCATTTTCAGAACGGCCATGAAGGCTTCTTGCGGAACTTCGACGGAGCCGATTTGTTTCATCCGCTTCTTCCCTTCTTTTTGTTTCTCTAAGAGTTTACGTTTACGAGAAACATCTCCACCATAACATTTAGCCAAGACGTTTTTACGCAAGGCCTTGATGTCTGAACGGGCAACGATTTTTTGTCCAATAGCTGCTTGGATTGGCACCTCAAATTGTTGGCGTGGGATTAGTTTTTTCAGTTTTTCAACGATTGCTTTTCCACGTTCATAGGCAAAGTCTCGGTGAACGATAAAGCTTAATGCATCGACTTTTTCTCCATTCAGCAAGATGTCCATCTTCACTAACTTGCTTTTTTGATAACCAGACATTTCATAATCCAATGAGGCATAGCCTTTCGTGCTTGATTTCAATTTGTCAAAAAAGTCAAATACGATTTCAGAAAGCGGAATATTATAGACGACATTTACTCGGTAATCGTCTAAATAATCCATCGTCATGAATTCTCCACGTTTTCGTTGAGAAAGTTCCATGACTGCACCGACAAAATCATTGGGCACCATAATCTGTGCTTTGACAAATGGTTCTTCTACATCTTGGATCGTTACAGGTTCAGGGAAATCTGCCGGATTATCTACTGTAGCAGTCGTACCATCTGTTTTATTAACATGGTAAATAACGGATGGTGCAGTCGTGATCAATTCTAGATTAAATTCCCGTTCCAAACGTTCTTGGACGACATCCATATGAAGAAGTCCTAAGAATCCGCAGCGGAACCCAAATCCTAATGCTTGAGAAGTTTCTGGTTCGAATTGTAAAGCAGCATCATTCAATTGCAGTTTTTCTAAAGCTTCCCGCAAATCGTTGTAACGAGAAGTATCAATTGGATAAAGACCACAATAAACCATCGGATTCATTTTTCGGTAACCTGGTAAAGCTTCAGCGGCAGGATTGTCTGCTAACGTTACTGTATCCCCTACTCGAGTGTCTTGGACAGTTTTGATACTTGCTGTGATATAACCGACATCACCGACCATCAAAAAGTCTCTAGCAACTGCTTTTGGCGAGAAGACCCCGACCTCTGTAACATCAAATGTTTTGCCATTACTCATCAGTTTGATTTTATCTCCGGGTTTGACCATACCGTCCGTGATCCGGACATTTAGAACAACACCGCGGTAACTATCATAAATAGAATCAAAGATCAAAGCTTTTAGCGGTGCATCTAAGTCTCCACTTGGTGCTGGAACATATTCCACGATCTGCTCGAGAATATCTTCAATCCCAATCCCTGATTTGGCACTGGCTAATACAGCTTCACTAGCATCGATTCCGATTACGTCTTCGATTTCTTGACGGACACGTTCGGGATCTGCTGCGGGTAGGTCGATTTTATTGATGACTGGCAGGATCTCCAAATCATTGTCTAACGCTAAATAAACATTGGCCAATGTTTGGGCTTCGATTCCTTGGGCTGCATCGACCACTAAAACGGCGCCTTCACAGGCAGCAAGGCTTCGAGAGACTTCATAGGTGAAGTCGACGTGCCCTGGAGTGTCAATCAAGTGAAAGATATATGTTTCTCCGTTTTTCGCTGTGTAATTGAGTTCTACAGCATTTAATTTAATCGTGATTCCACGTTCACGTTCTAAATCCATCGAGTCTAACAGCTGATCTTGCATTTCGCGAGACGTCACAGTGTGCGTCATTTCTAAAATACGATCGGCCAATGTAGATTTTCCATGGTCGATATGAGCAATGATCGAAAAATTACGAATCTGCTCTTGGCGTTCTTTCATTTTCTTTATATCCATAGCGTCTCCTCTTTTCATATAATCAGCACTTTCCATTATACCAACGAAAAGCAGTAATTTAAAGACTTTTTAATTAGTCAGCTTTAGAAGTTTTTTTGGTAGAATTTTGCTATACTGTTATCAAGCTAATAAATGGAGATGAAAAAATGGATCAAAAAGATTTTAGAGAAAATCTTGAATTAAAACCAGTCACTCAAGAACATATCGATCAATTCAACGAATTACTTTCCTATGTGTTCCAAGTGACTGAAGCAGATATCGAAGAAAGCGGGTTTGAGAATAAACGAGCTTTTATCCGTTCCAAAAGACCGATTTTAGAAGTATCGAAAGTGTTCGGGTGGTTCCATGAAAACAAACTAATCTCTCAAATCGCTATCTATCCTTGTGAAGTCAATATTCACGGTGCACGTTATAATATGGGGGGTGTGACTGGAGTTGGAACTTATCCAGAATATGCGAACCACGGATTGATGCAAGATCTAATCATCGTTGCATTGGATAATATGCGCAAGAACAAGCAATGGATCTCTTATTTGTATCCTTACAGTATCCCCTATTATCGGCGCAAAGGATGGGAGATCATGTCTGATAAACTTTCCTTTAAAATCAGAGATACTCAACTACCTAAACAAGTCCCAGTAAGTGGTATGGTTGAGCGATTACCAGTTGATCATCCAGACGTATTTGCCGTTTATAACAAATTTGCCCAACGAAACCATGGTGCTTTATTCCGCAGTGATTTTCATTGGGAAGAATATTGGCGTTTCGAAAATGAAGATGAGCGCACAGCCGCTGTCTACTACGATAGCAATCATGAACCAAGAGGTGTTCTATTCTACTGGGTAGCTGAAGAAATATTTCACGTAAAAGAAATGTTCTATCTTGATCAAGAAGCTCGAAATGGCTTATGGAACTTTATTTCCGCTCATTTTTCCATGATTTACTGGGTATATGGAGATATTTACAAAAATGAGCCCTTAGCTTTTTTGATTGAAGACAGTCAGATCAAAGAGCAGATCGAACCATATTTTATGGCTCGGATCGTTGATGTAAAAGAATTCCTTCAACGGTTTCCGTTTGTTGGAACAGCTGATGCTTTTCATTTCATCATTGAAGATCCTGTCGCTCCTTGGAATAATGGCGTCTTTGCTTTAACATGGGATGATCAAGGAAAAGTCTGTGTCTTGAATGAACCTATAGGAAACCCCGTTCGATTGAATATCCAAACATTGACTTGCTTGATGATGAATTATCGACGTGCTTCTTATTTGGCAAGAATCGAACGGTTAGAAACAGATGAAGAAACACTGAAGTCACTAGAGCGTATCATTCCAAACATGGAAGCTTACTTTAGCGATTATTTTTAATAAAAAGGATGATGTTTAGATGAAAATTTATTTTGCCGCACCAATGTTTGCTAAAAGTGATTTGTTATATAACGAGCAGATAGTGAAAGAAGTCAGAGCGCTCTCTCCTGAACTTTCAATTTATCTTCCTCAAGAAAATGAAGCAATCAATGACAAAACTGCTTATGCAGACAGTCGGATGATTGCTCTTGCAGATACAGAAAAAGTGTTGGAGAGCGATTTGATGATTGCTTTATTAGATGGATTGACGATTGATGCTGGCGTAGCATCGGAAATCGGTGTGGCTTATGCGAACGGTATCCCAGTGATTGGCTTGTATACTGATACTCGGCAGCAAGGCGGAACCCACCCGAAAAAAATCGCTGCGCTACAAGAAACTGCTGAGAATCAATTTCACTATCTGAACTTATATACAGTAGGACTGATCAAATTGAACGGAAAAGTGGTTTCTTCAGAGACTGAGTTGCTTTCAGAAGTAAAAAGATTTTTAGATGGAGGGACTTTCAGTGATTAAAGAAATCAAAAAGGTTCAAATAGCTTTACTTGCTTTTGGTGTATTCGTTGTCTGCTATAATTTTTATGAATTTATCACCCAAAAGTATTCGACTTCTCAAGGAATCACATTTATCGTGGAATCTTTATTAGGGATTGCATTGATTTTCATGCCACAAGTCATTTTGACAGTTTTCAAACTTAAAATTCCAGCAGCAATCGTTTTGTTTTACTGGTTCTTCTTATTCATCTCTGTCTTTTTAGGTACAGGGATGCATTTGATCAGTATCATCTCTTTTTGGGACAAAATCTTACATGCGGTAAGTCCAATGGTCCTGACAGCTCTTGGCTATGGATTGATTGGTTACTTGATGAAAGATGCTGAGATATCAAAAACCAGTCCTTGGTTGTTCCTCTTATTCGGCTTTGCGTTTGCTGGACTTTGCGGCGTGTTTTGGGAGTTCTGGGAATTCTTATGCGACCAGTTCTTAGGCATGAATCTTCAACGTTTTGCTGCTTCTGATGGCACACTGTTTGTCGGACGAGCTGCATTGATGGATACGATGGGCGACTTGCTGACAAATACGATAGGTGCTGCCTTAATGGGATTGTTTGCATGGTCTCAAAGTAAAAAAAATGAGCGTTACTTTGAAAGTTATAAATTAGAAAAAGTGAAAAATACCTAATAAAAAAGGTTGTGACAGAAGCGGGCAGCTTCAAGAAATTTCGGCTTATTTTTCGAAGAAGCTACTTCTGGAACACTGTTTATTTGAAAAAAGGAGGTCTGACACTAGTTGTGTCAGACCTCCTTTTTTCTTTTATAGTCTCAATGGAAGATTAGACGATTTCTTCTAGCTCTTCTGTTTTGAAATGAAGTTGTCCATCAAGTAAAGTAATCGTTACTTTTGATTTAGGCATAACATGTCCTGCAACGATTTCTTTAGCTAGTGGTGTTTCTACTTCCTTAGTGATAAATCGTTTCAATGGTCTTGCACCATATGCTGGTTCATAAGCATTTTCAGCAATCCACGTTTTGGCTTCATCACTGATTGTCAACAGGATTTCTTGATGTTCCAGACGTTGTGCCAATTGCGCCACCATTTTGTCAACGATTCCTTTCACGTTGTCTAGGCTCAATGGTGTAAATAAAATCGTGTCATCGATTCGGTTCAAGAATTCTGGTTTGAAGTTTCCACGTAATAGCGTGTTGACTTGTTCAGCCACTGCTTCTGGAATCGTTCCATCAGCAGTCACACCTTCCAACAGTAACTGTGAACCGATATTGCTGGTCATGATTAGAACCGTATTTTTGAAATCAACTACTCGCCCTTTTGAATCAGTTAGGCGTCCGTCATCTAAGACTTGTAACAAGATATTGAAGACATCGGGATGCGCTTTTTCGATTTCATCCAACAAGACGATTGTATAAGGATTTCGTCTAACAGCTTCCGTTAATTGACCGCCTTCTTCGTAACCTACATAGCCTGGAGGAGCTCCGACTAGACGAGACACAGCATGTTTTTCCATATATTCACTCATATCGATCCGTACCATATGATCTTCTGAGTCAAACAAGTTCTCAGCTAAAGCTTTCGCTAATTCGGTTTTTCCGACACCAGTTGGTCCTAGGAAAAGGAAAGAACCTAGAGGACGATTTGGGTCTTGCAATCCAGCACGTGAACGAATCACCGCGTCACTGACCGCATCAACTGCTTCATCTTGACCAATCACTCGTTTGTGAAGTGTTTCGTTCAATTTAATCAGTTTTTCTCGTTCGCCTTCTACAAGTTTCGTTACGGGGATACCCGTTAATCTGCCCACGACTTGAGCAATCTCATTTTCGGTAACGGACTCTTGAACCATCTTGATCTCGCTGTCTTTTGCTTTGGCTTCTAGTTCCTTCAATTCTTTTTCTAATTGAGGTATCGTACCATGACGCAATACAGCAGCGCGTTCCAAATCATAGTTATTTTCTGCATCTTCTAATTCGTGTTTTGCTTTATCGATTTCAGCACGTTTTGCTGAAACAGAATTGACCTCTTCTTTTTCTGTTTCCCACTGCATCTTCATTGCATTTGCTTCTTCACGAAGTTCAGCTAATTCTTCTTGCAAATTTTTCAGTCGTTTTTTACTTGCATCATCTGATTCTTTTTTCAGTGCAGCTTCTTCGATTTCCAACTGCATCAAACGTCTGGTAACTTGATCTAATTCCGTTGGCATAGAGTTCATTTCTACCCGAATCGTTGCACTGGCTTCATCGATCAAATCGATTGCTTTGTCCGGTAAGAACCGATCAGTAATATAACGGTCAGATAAAGTAGCTGCTGCTACTAATGCGTTGTCATGGATGTTAACACCATGGTGGATCTCAAAACGTTCTTTTAATCCACGCAGAATACTGATCGTGTCTTCCACTGTTGGTTCTTTGACTAATACCTTTTGAAAGCGACGTTCCAACGCTTTGTCTTTTTCCATATATTGACGGTACTCATCTAAAGTTGTGGCACCAATCAAATGTAATTCACCGCGAGCAAGCATTGGTTTCAACAGATTTCCGGCATCCATACTTCCTTCTGTTTTTCCTGCTCCTACGATATTGTGGATTTCGTCAATGAACAAGAGGATACGTCCATCACTTTTTTTGACTTCTTTCAAGACCGCTTTTAGTCTTTCTTCAAATTCACCGCGGAATTTTGCTCCAGCGATCAATGCACCCATATCTAATGAAAAAATCGTTTTATCTTTTAAATTTTCAGGCACATCTTTGCGTACGATACGTTGAGCAAGTCCTTCAACGATCGCCGTTTTCCCTACACCGGGTTCTCCTATCAGAACAGGATTATTTTTTGTTTTTCGTGAAAGAATACGGATGACATCACGGATTTCTTCATCACGACCGATGATTGGATCCATTTTTCCGCTTTTGACTTGCTGTACTAAATCAACGCCGTATTTTTCTAATGCTTTGTATTGTTCTTCTTGGTTTTGCGAGGTCACCCTTTCTCCTCCTCTCATCTCTTCGATGTTTTTACGCAATTCTTTTTCAGATAATCCGTTTTTATTCAAATAAACAGTTAACGGATAATTTTTTAATTTCATCAACGCTAAAATAACGACTTCCGTTGAAAGAAACTCGTCGCCGAAGCTTTCACGTATTTGGTCTGCTTCATTCAATAATCGAAAGAAATTCTGGCTGAGGTTTTGTCCATATTGGACGTTTCCACCAGAAACAACTGGATACTCATCCAGTAGACGATCGATTTCATGTTCAAAAGATTCGACGTCCAATCCGGCATCCGTATAGAAATTTCGACCAAAATGATTAGGTTGTAAGAAGATTTTCCATACATGGGCAATGTCGATATCTTGGTGTTTTCGAGTGACCGCAATCTGTTGAGCTTCAGCAATCGCTTCTTGAAGCGTCGTGGTCATTTTCTCAATATTCATACAGGTATACCTCCTAATTAAAGGTAAGATCACTTATTTCTTTGATCTTTACAAAAACTATTATATCTCTTTGGTCAATTTTGGTCAAAATATACACATAGTTTTTTGACTTTTTTTCTCGTCTTATATAAATCTTAAAAAAACAAAATTGATTGTATGTATACAAAAAAAGAGCCAAACAAACGTAAAATCATCTTACCCATTATGGTTACGTTCTTTTTCAATAGAAGAATAATATTTTAGCTGCTTGGCTCTTTTTTCATTGATTATTTACGTCAAATACTTGCTTTTAATAACTATATTTTTCACCACTGTGTTTCTTCCATACGATCTTCTAATTCTCGAATCGTGTGAGACAGTTCTTCTATTTCTTCTTTTATTTCGTCCAGTGTCATGCCACTAGCACTGTATCCTTTATAGTAGGCAGTCATGTAGTCTGTATCTTCTAGTCTCTGGAGCCGATTTCTTAGATTTCCTAAAAGTTCTAGATCAAATTCATCATATAGTCCATTCGTGTTCATTTCTGTCCCTCCTTGTTAAGCTAGTGCATTCGGACTTGGAAGCTGAGGCCCTTTTCCTTCACGAGCTAATACCCAATCGTCATTGTCCCACATTTCCGTTTGTCGGCGTCCGTGAAAATAATCCCACCTTGAGTCGATTTCCATCTCAATGAGTTTGCCGTTGGCTCCTAATGTAACCCAGTTGTAGCTTCCATTTCGATGAGCAAATTTGATCCATTGAACAGGAAATGTTTGTTCCACGCTGTTTTCATCTATAAAGCTACGTTTTTGTTGCTCTATGCGCATAAATGTCAACCCTTTCGCATAGGTTGGATTGAACTTATGAAATATCTTTTCAGCTAAAGCTTTGGCACGTTCGATTGATAACAATTTCCCTTCAGGTATTTCGGTCAGATTCTTAAAACTGACTAAATGCTTTCCTTCCATGACTTCAATGATTCTTGGTCCATTATGAAGATAGATTCCTTGATTTTGATAACGGATGATGTTGACTTTCTTTTTGTTTCTTTGTTCTATTAATTCATTGACTAATTCGTAATGATTAGGAATTTCTACTAGTCCCTTTAGTACATTGGATGTATTTTCCATGAGGATCACCCTTCTATTCTTCTTGTGCCAACTTTCCTAACAGATACTCAAATGTTCCTTGCTCATCAGCTGTCAATTTTGACAGAAATTTCTTCTGAGCATTTTCTACAGATTCTACTACTTGAGCGTGAAGTTCTTGTCCTTTTTCAGTTAATTCTAAAAGAAAACTTCTTCGATCTTGTGTATTTTTTTCTTTTGTCACTAACCCCATCTTCGTCAACTTCTGTATTGTTCTGGTGACGTTACTTCCATCCAATCCGGTCAATTTGATTAATTCTTCTTGTTTCAATTGTTGATAATCATGGATTTTCACGATAAAGTAATAATTTGTTGAATTTAACTTGAGCGGAGCTAGTGCCTGGTCTAATTCTTTATGATAGGTTCGGGTCAATTTGGCTAACCACTTCAAATTGCTTTCGCGTTTATTTTCCATTCTTCTCCTCCTTTTAGTTGACAAACTATTCTCGCAAGGCATATAATTGCGTGCGCAAGCATATTCTAAAACAAATAATTGAACTTGTCAATTTGTAGGATGCTTAAAAAGATTTTTAGGAGGAAAAAAGATGAGTCAAACAAAAAAAAGATGGATATTACTAGCAATCTATCTTGCTACATTTATGACTGCAGTCGAATCCACGATCGTCATCACAGCTGCTAATGCTATTGCTAATAGTTTTGGTCGTGAAATCCCGATTGCCTTACTGTTTTCTAGTTACTTATTTTCCAGTGCATTGTCAACACCTGTATTCAGCCGTCTGGCGGATCAGTATGGAAAGAAACCGATTTTTATCATTGGATTGCTCTTGTTTATGACAGGTACTTTTCTTTGCGGTATTTCCCAATCATTTTTTATTCTGGTATTTTTTAGGATGATTCAAGGAATAGGTGCGGGAGGAATCATGCCCATTACTTTCTCTCTGATTGGTGATTTATTTGATTATGAATCTCGCGGAAGAATAATGGGATTGAATAATTCAGCATGGGGGATTGCTTCGTTAGCTGCTCCTCTTTTAGGAGGGCTATTGGTCGAAAACTTTAGTTGGCACTGGGTATTTTTTATAAACATTCCTGTTGGCTTAATAACGATTTTGATCTTACTTTTATTCTATGATGAAGAAAAACGTCCGTCTGTCTCTTTTTCTTATCAAGAACTGGGACAATATCTCTTTCTGATCACAGTTTTATTTCTTTTACTAGTTGGTATCCAGATAATACCAGATCATTTTATACTTGGTGGCGGCGTGTTCCTTTTTGGCATCCTTGTTTCTTTCATTTTGCTTTCCTATGAAAATAAAGTAAAGGAACCAGTCTTACCTGTCGAAACATTGAGATCATCTGACTTTCTTTTGTTCAACCTCGTTACTTTTCTCATGAATGGAGCAATGATGGGGTTTCAAGTATATCTTCCGTTATGGATTCAGACGCAACTTTCTTTATCTCCTAGCCTTGGTGGTTTAGCGCTTTTACCTTCCTCTGTCTTTTTTATTACTGGATCGATGATTGCTGTGCCATTAGGAAAACGTTTTGGCACGAAACGTTTGTTAACCTTTTGTATGGGGATGAATGGTTTAGTTTTTCTTATTTTAGGATTTCTACCACAAATGACGCCTTATTTCGTTCTCCTTATCTTAGCCTCTTTTTCAGGTTTTGGTACTGGCACAACGGTTACTACAAGTGTCTTGTCTGCACAAGCTTTAGCTACAGATAAAAATATCAGTACGGTATCTGGTTTCATCACCCTTTGCAGAAATCTAGGTCAAAGCTTCATGATCACTTTTTTTGGTATCGTATTCCAATTGTTTGGTAAAAGTACTTTTTCAATTGATGGTTATCAGGGAGTATTTTTTTCTGCTTTGTTTGTTGTTCTATTAAGCATCTTAATGGTTCTTTTAAAAAAAGACAGTCAAGAATAAATGCATTGGTAGAGTTGCTTCAAGAAAAAATGTTTTACATGTTCAAGTGACATAGCTTCCTAATGTTTTTCTTTTATAAAAAAAGGGTAGATTTTATAAAAGACCTACCCTTGATTTTCTTTATTCTCTTTTTTTACTTCTATTATTTCTTCTTTGATCACTCTTCGCCGTTCAGCAATCACATACACAAATCCATAGAGAAATGGCAAGATAAAGGAACTGAAACGATACAACAAAAGCGAAGAAACTGCGTCAACTGTTCCGACAACTGGTCTAAACAATAACAAGTAGACAAATTCAAAGGATCCAATACCAGCTGGCGTAGGAATAACTCCTGAAAGCACTACTGCAAAGCTGATAAACGAAATGGTCAGTAGGAAATCTATTTTAGGATGGTTTTCAATCAGAATCAAATAGGGAAGTACATACCAAAATACAAGTTTCAACATATTCCATAGATAAATCCGCAATAGCGCAGTCCTGTCTTGGATAATGGTTTGGACCGTTTCCCTTAAAGAGTAGATCTGCTGATTACATGTATCCACCCATTTTCGCAAACGCTCACTCTTAAATAACTTATTCGATAAGCTGACAAAAAATATTTGGACATTCAGACTGATGGACATTACCAATAAAAAGGCAACAATCACGATCGTCAAAAGAATGCCAGCAATAATAAACCAGATCATTGACGGACTATTAGAATAAAAAAGAGAGAATTGGATGAGCAAGCCAGCTAACGCATAGGTAATCACTGCAAGTTTGTACATGATCATATGGAGTGCTGTCACCCCTGCTCCCTGAGACAGTTTCATTCCTTTTTTATTATAAAAATAAATTTCTGAGATCAATGTTCCTGTACCAAATGAAACGATTCGATAAAATGCAATATAGCTAGAGGTCAGAAACCCATCTTTCGTTGTAAAATTCGGCGCGAAAGGTTCCGCAATCTCTTTGATCGAGCGCCCTTCAGCGATTTGGTAAACTGTCCCTAATATAACAGTGGCTGCCAAAACGACAACACTGGTAGACAGTAATTCAGCAAAGATATCTGCAAATGATTGATTGATTAAATAATAAATAATAGCAAAAATCGCAATCAGCAAAAGCAGATTCAGAATGATTTTAATTTTCGTTCCTTTAGATGACATCTCCTGCTCCTTAATGGAAAAAATAAATGAGAATCAAATCAACAAGCACACCCGCAATGAATCCTACGGTAAACTTCTTTTTCCTTGTTTTATGATGAAAAACTTTCCGAGAAATCAATCCTCCCAAACCACCGCCTAACAGACTAACAAATATCAAATTATTTTCAGGTACACGCCAGCCGCCAGTTCGAGCCTGATGTTTATCATATCCCATCAGACAAAATAAATAAAAATTTACAATGAATAGATAAAACCACAAAGGATTGTGTAACAATACATCCATTATTCTTCTTCCAACTTTCTATTAACTACTATTTCTGATCTTTTTCTTCTTTTTTTGGTGAATAAACTGCTAATCCTTTTGATACAACAGATAATTCAACTGGAAGATCATCTGTCGTGTCTCCATCTGTCCGAGTGCCAACATATCTTTCCTGTGCTTTGATTTTCATGCGTTTGGCTGTGAAATAAGTGATGCCAGGTATCGTATAGAATTTTCCTCTCATGATTCTAGGCAAATAAAAAATAAATCGGAAAATATCTAAGGAAGGTACGATCGTTACATGGAATTTTCCATCATCTGGGGTCGCTGAGTCGTCGAAATTTGTAAAGCCGCCCACGGAGTTAGACATCGTGACTGTCAATAACTGGGATTTTCCTTTCCAATGCTCCTCGTCTGTTTCTAAATCCAAATGATATTTTTTCTTCTTCAGCAATAACTTAAAGAATTTCTTGATAAAAATCCACGAGCCATAACGCTGTTTTTCTTCTTGACTGATCCAAACTGCTGTATCGGCTAAGATACCGATTGTCAGTGTAGAGATAATGACTGCATCATTGACTTGGCCATAGTCTATTTTTCGGACATTTCCTTCTAGAATCACATCAGCAGCCTCTTCTTTCTTCAAGGGGATTTCAAGGACACGTGCGAGATTATTGACTGTTCCACCTGGAAGTAACCCGATATGATACTGAGATAACGTTTGCTGGAACGCTTGAACGATATGATGGATCGTGCCGTCCCCTCCTATGATCACTAGAGTATCGGCTCCTATAGCTTCTGCTTTCTTGACTAAATCCGCATGGTCAATCGACGGGCCAGTTTCAGCTAAATCTACAAATAATTCCGGTTGCTTTTCTTTTACATAATCTTGAAACCAGCGTGCTAATTTCTCACCCTCATCTTTCCCTGAACTTTTGTTATAAAAAACTAGCAGCTTTTCCATTCTTTACCTCCTAATTACTCTTCAAAAAAGAGGGCGGGACAATCCATTCCATTGTCCTGCCCTTTAGCCTTAGACAGATGACATTCCATCATCGGACGAACGCCTTGTCATAAGCTGTTCTTTTTTGATTTTAACTCTTTGTGTTCAATTCTGCAATTTTAACAATCACATCTGTTGCTTTTTCCATTACTTGTAAAGAAACAAATTCGAATCGACCGTGCATATTTTCTCCTCCGGCAAATAGATTTGGCGTCGGAATCCCCATGTAAGAGATTTTTGAACCATCTGTTCCTCCACGGACTGGTTCGATCACTGGAGAGATCCCAAGCTCGATCATTGCTTGTTTCGCTAATTCCACGATGCTCATATCTTTTTCGATGATTTCTTTCATGTTGTAATATTGATCATACATATCTACTTTGATTCGTTCTTGATCAAATCGTTGATTCAATTCTTCTTGGATATGTGTGATTTGTGCTTTGCGTGCTTCGAATTTTTCACGATCATGATCGCGAATGATATAACTCATAGAAGCTTCTTCAGGATTCCCATTCAATGCCATCAAATGGAAGAAACCTTCGTATCCTTCTGTTTTTTCTGGAACTTCATCGGCTGGAAGCTGATTATGAAAATCAATGGCCAGCTGTAAAGCATTGATCATCGTATCTTTTGCCGTCCCCGGATGTACATTTTTCCCTTGGATCGTGATATTTGCTTGAGCAGCACTGAATGTTTCATACTGCAATTCACCTAAAGGACCGCCGTCGACTGTATAAGCAAAATCCACATTGAATTGCTCAACATCGAATTTATCCGCTCCGACACCGATTTCTTCATCAGGACCAAAAGCTACTTTGATGGTACCATGAGGGATAGAAGGATTATTGATTAAGATCTCCATTGCAGTCATGATTTCCGCAATCCCTGATTTGTCATCTGCTCCCAGTAAAGTACTGCCATCTGTAGTAATCAACGTGTGACCTTCATAATTTTTCAAATTTGGAAAATCTTTTGTATTCAACGTGTAACGTTCTTCCGCATCTAGTACGATCGTAGACTCTCCATCATAGTTTTCAATGATTTGTGGATTGACTCCTACTGCATTAAAGTCTGCTGTATCCATGTGGGAAATAAATCCAATAGAACGCACTTCATGATCGACATTGCTTGGTAATGTTCCCATAACGAATCCATTGTCTTCATTATAGAAAACATCAGATAAACCTAACTCTTCCAATTCTTTTTTCAATTCTTGCGCAAAAGCAACTTGTGTCTGAGTCGATGGGGTCGTTTTGCTTGTTGCATCGGAGCGTGTTTCTGTTTTGACATACCGTAAAAAACGTGGCAAAAGATTTTCGTACATAGTATTCTCTCCTTTAATTAAATTGAAATGGGTTTGTATTCGTTTCAGAGACGAAAAAGTCAATAGCCCAATTTTCTTCTTGTTTCCAAGTCTCAAATTTCTCGATGAACCGTTCCTTACATAACGATTCAATATAATGTCCGGGATCAATTGCGATCAATCCGGCGCTTTGCATATCATGAGCCGTGTGATAATAGATGTCTCCGGTGATATAGACGTCTGCTCTTTGAGCGATTGCTTGCGGATAAAATTTTTCGCCGCTTCCACCGCAAATCGCAATACGCTTGATGGATGATTTTGTTTTTTGAGGCTGAACGATTCTCAGTCCCTCTAATTGGAAAACTTTTTTTACTTGTTCCACAAATATTTCTAAGGGGATTTCTTGCGGTAATTCACCTATTCGACCTAGCCCAAACTTTTCGACTGGTGCATCAATTGCGAAAAGATCGTACGCAGGTTCTTCATAAGGATGAGCTGATTGCATGGCATCAATCACTTGTTTTTCGATTGTTTCGGGCAAAATAACCTCGACTTTTGCTTCTTGAACTTGTTCTGTCTTCCCTACTTTCCCAATCGCTGGTTGTGCACCAACATTTGGAGTAAATCGACCGTGTCCAATCGAGGTAAAACTTGTACCAGTATAATCGCCTTGCGTACCAGCGCCAGATGCAGCTAATGCTTCACGCATTTTCTGTGCATGATCCACAGGTACATAAACCGCCAGTTTTTTATAATGGATTTCATGAGTCTTCACTAAATAACTCTCCACTTCAATACCAAGAAGTTCGCAAAACCAGTCATTCAGTCCGTCCCAAATAATATCCATATTCGTGTGTGCCGCATAAACGGCAATATCATGTTTCAACAGATCTGCATACATTTTTTCTTGCGGCTGATCAGTAGTCAGCCGTTTTATAGGACGAAAGATTGGGGGATGTTTAGCAATCAGCAGATCGATTTTTTTCTCGATTGCTTCTTCGACCACTTCTGGGCGAACATCCAATGTCATCATTACTCGTTGAATCGGTTTATCTAATGTTCCAATATGCAGTCCGACTGGGTCTCCTTCTTCAGCTAGCCATTGAGGACAATAGCTCTCAAACTTTTGGATGAAGGTACGTCCGCTGATTGTCATGACTCTAAAACCTCCTCAATCATTTGGATTTCCTGCTCGATTTGTTTTTGACGTGCCTCTTGATTAGCTGCTTGTTTGAGCTGTTCACGGATAGCTTTTCTTTGTTGAAGCTCTCTTGTCCATTTTGATTTGAAGATCTCACTTTTCTCTTCAAGCAGAAATGGCCCGAACATCAGCTCCATTTCACTGTAAGTAACTGGTTTTTGTTCTTTTTCGGCTACAATGATTTCATATATTTTTTTGTTTTCTTCAAGTATTTTTTCTGATTGGATTTTGTATTGGTTTTCTTGCAGCCAAGATCGTAACGTACGCTCTCCGATATTTGGCTGAAGGATCAAACGTTCTTGTCCACTTAGGCGTTGATGCAACTTGCCAGCTTCTAGGATATCTCGGATCAGCGAACCTCCCATACCCGCGATTGTGACAGCCGTTATAGCATCTTGCGGTTGGATCGCATCTAGACCATTTGCAAGACGTACAGTGATACGGTCTTCCAATCCATCTTTTTGGACTTGCTTACGTGCTGATTCATAAGGACCTTGAACGACTTCACCTGCAACTGCATATTCGATTTTTCCTTTTAGCATCAATGCAACAGGTAAGTATGCGTGATCTGATCCAATGTCTGCTAAACGAGCAGATTCAGGGACAAAGTCACCAACTGCCGCTAAGCGCTGAGATAAATCTAAATGGTTCATAGCTTCACTCCTTCTAGGTAATTATAGCATTTTCCATATAAAATAAGGAGACTAGGAATAAAAAAATTCCCAGATCTCCTTAAAAAATATACCTTTTTGTTCTATAAAACAACATATTCTTTTTTTGAATAAAGTGTTTCTGATTATTTGTTCAACGAAACGTCAATAATCGAATCTCCAGGCACTTGTGGTGGGATAGACATCGTCATGATTGGCATCTCAACTAATGTAAATTGGACTTTGTCACCGATTTTCAGTTCATTTATGTCCACGCTTATTTTTTCAGCAGTAGCGTTCAAAATCACTCCGTCATTGCTGAATGATGTCCCCATATTCGCTGGATCTTCCTTTGCCATGACATCGACGAGTTTCAGCTGAATCGTTTCTTCTTCCGCTTCTACTTGAGTGATGCTTTCAATCGTTCCTACAAATATGCTTTGTCCCTCCGTTTTCGTACTGCTTGTTTTTACTGTTTGACCCGCATCAATCGAATCAACAGAACCTGTGTTGCTATCTGCACTACCGCATCCTGCTAAAATAAAAAATAGACCAACTACAGATATACTAGAAAAAATAGCCCTCATAAAAAATCCTCCGTTTAAGTTTTTGCATTACTTGTTGCGGTGATTGTCTCCGGTCATTTCTGTCCATGTAAAGATTCGCTGACCTGCTTTTACTCCTTGGTCAAATATCAGTTGGACTTATCAACTGTTCAACCATTGCGACGGTTGCGACCAGTCATTTCGATTTCTTTTGTCAAATAACGTATGCGTTCCATTATGCGTTTTGCTTTCAGCGGCTCTTCATCTCCACGTTGAGTGACGGACAAATGCTGTTCCAATTCATCCATTGTGAAATTTGATGAGAAGAATGTCGGTAGCTGTTCTTGCATCCGATATTGAAGGATGACGCCGAATACTTCATCCCGTATCCAACTGCTCATCGCGTCTGCACCAATATCGTCAATCATTAAAATGGGGGAACGCTTCACTGCATATAGCTTTTCTGCCACTTGATCTTTTCCGATTGCCTGTTTCATCTCAACGGCAAACGTCGGAAAGTGGACTAATGTCGTGGTGAAACCAGCAATCGCTAGTTCTCTCGCTGTTGCTCCTAATAAGTATGTTTTTCCAATACCAAAACTCCCTACCAAATAAAGACCTTTATGATACCCTTTTGGATCTGCAGTATATTTCTCTACAAAATCTAGGGCTTCTAAGCTCGCATATCCTCGTCCATCTGTACGCTCAAAGTTTTCAAAAGATGCTGATTGAATATCTTTTGGCATATCCATTGCTTTTACTCGGCTTCTGATTTCTTCTTGTCTTTGCCGAGCTAACAATGCTTCTGTTGGTACATAAGTGACATCCACATAATGAAAATTCAACGTCAACTTCGGCTCGTAGCCTGGAGCGATCATCGTGGGATCATTTTTTTGATATTTACGCTTTTCTTGCACGAACTCATACAATTTGGCGTAGCTTTTTTCAATATCTGCTTGTGTCAGTTCTTCTTGGTGTGCACTTAGAAAAGCTTGAACATCCGCATCATTTAGGACGTCAGCAATCATTTCAGCATATTTTTCTTGATAATTACGTTTGCTGATGATCCTCTTCAATTCTTTGCCTACGTCTTCCATTAGATGTCACCCTCCTTTTTCGCCAGGTATTCTTTAAAACGGCGGTCAATCTCTGCTTTTTTCTCACTACTGATCTGTTTTTCATCTTTTGGCTGGTTGACCCAATCAGGAAGCTTTTCCCGCCGAACATTTCGCTTGCCGTTTGGATAATTTGTTTGCTTCTTTTGTTTTGATTGTTTTGCTTGATTGCTTATTTGCCGAATATGCTGAATTGCTTCTTCTGCTGTGGCGATTTTCTTTTGTGCCCATTCATTTGCCACTGTATTCACATAACTAGCATTTAAGCTAGCATTATTTTTGATCACCAATACATAATTCAACAAAACATTGATCACACTGCTGGAAAGACCTGATTGAGAAACAAGGTCTTGCAGTAACCAATTTTCTTGTTTAGAAACATATCCGCCTTTTTCTGACTTGATTGCTTCCAGATATTTCATCGGTGGAATGCTCTGTGCTTCTTTTATCAACTGAAGCGCTGCATTTGTCAAATGTTCGTTCGTCGGAGATTCATTGCTGTTTTCAGCAACAGCGACTGTTTCCTTTATTTGCTTTACTGGTCGTCTCTGCATTGCTAAAACAGCTTTTTGCAGCTCCTTCATGGATACTTTTTGTTCACTAAAATCATAAGATTGACTGATGAGTTCACCAAGAGTTAGTTCATCGAATCCATAAAGCTGATGATACATGTCGACTTGTTTGATGATTGAATCATCAAGAACAGTCATATGTTTTTTTGCCAGCCAATCATTCAAAAATTGCCAATCGAATGTCGAATCTGTTTCAAGTAATGCTGCTGGCTCAGATTCTTCAAAAGATTTATTCAGTGATTCGATGTTTTCTTGATTAGCAGCGTATACTGCTTCATTGAAGCGATAAACATCTAAAAATTTTTTTGTGATTTTTTGATATCCCTGTGTTGTATGCCTTTTAGGTTCAAACAACTGGGTAAGCTTCTGGAATCGTCGTTCACCAACTTTTTCCAAAAGAAGAAATGCCAGAACAGAATCTTTGAAAAATGCTTTAGGAACGAGTGGCTCTAACAACTCATAAATAAAACGAGGCCCCAGATCGCTATCTTCTTTAAAATAAACATCCAGTAAGCCGATTCCTTCCAGCTTTTTTCTTGCATCATAAAATTGAGGGATCCCGCAGCCTAGACTACTGAGTAAATCTGCATGCATCCCTTCAGGACCTTCACCAGATTCTTGCGAGATCTCTGATAATAGAGTGAAATAGATACTCAAGGCTTCTCCGCCGATCAGTGGCTGATAAAGATACAGCAAGGCGTTCTTGCTGTCTTCCCTCAGCGGAGCTTCTTTTCTTCCTTGGTAAATATTTTTTGGTTGAAGCTCTTTCCAAGCATTTTCCAAGGAAATGCCTCCTTTTTGTTTCTTAATTGTTTTCTTTATTATTCTCTTTATTATTCTCTTTATTATTCTCTTTATTATTCTCTTTATTATTCTCTTTATTATTCTCTTTATTATTTTCTTTTGCTTTATCCACGATATCTTGCAGCTCTTTTAAGAAAACAGACATATCTTTGAACTGGCGATAAACACTGGCAAAACGGATATACGCGATTTCGTCTAAATCGACTAAATCCTCCATCACATATTCACCAATCAGATTCGTTGATACTTCGTTTTCCCCAAGACTGCGTACGCGGTTTTCGACATGGTTGACGATTTGTTCCATTTGCTCCATAGCTACAGGTCTTTTTTCTGCTGAGCGGATGAGTCCTCTTAAAATTTTATCGCGATTGAATTCTTCGCGTTCCCCGTTTTTCTTGATGACTAATAACGGAGCAGCTTCAATTCGTTCAAACGTAGTGAATCGGAACGAACAATTCTCACATTCGCGACGGCGACGGATCGCACGTCCATCGTCTGCTTGACGGCTGTCGATTACTCGTGAATTATTATGTTGACATCTGGGACATCTCATTTTGTCTCACCTCTTGCATCGCATTTTTATATAAAGGATGTGTCTTTCTTTACAACTAGTTGTATTATAACACGAAACAAATCACAAACGCGACTGTCCTACCCAAAAAAACACGGATATAAGAACAATTTTTTCTATTTTCATGCGTAATTCTGTCCCCTGTCCTAAACCAATTTCAATTTTCCAGTACTGATGACCTTGATTGCTGAGAAATGACTCGCCCAAAAGCTGATTTAGTCGACTAGCACAAAAAACTTGAAGCAGATGAACATCTTATCATCTGCTTCAAGTCACGTCTCTATTTCTTACTATTTTATAACTTCTCTTCGATTCCTGTATAGTGTTTCATTCGTTGTTCCTCGATCTTTTGTTCATCAGGAATGTGTTCACTTTCTGGGAGCGGTGTCTTACTACGATCAGGTGCCGGATTTTTTCGTTCTTGAGTCAAATCTTGCTGTTTCGCTTCTTTTTCTGCCTGCTGGTCTTCTATTTCATCGATTCTTGCTTGGTACTGCTTTTCTTTCTCTTCTGCTGTTTCTGATTGCGTACGACCTTCATCGATTAGATTTTCTTTATTGAGAATTTCGCCGATTTTTTCTTTTGCGTTACCTACGACTTTATCCTTTTGGTTTTTAAATGATCCCATCGCTATCCCTCGCTTTCTATATACTCAGGATAGCAAACTTGACACAGATACTCAAAGAAAGCGATTAGCTGAAAGCCAATTTTTGATTTGTTCCACAAGTTCCTCTTTCGTTCCGTTGTTGTCAAACAAAATATCCGCACGCTGCTTTTTTTCTTCGATTGGAAGTTGACTGCTAATTCTCTGCTGCGCTTGTTCTAGTGTTAGCTGATTACGTTTCATCAAGCGTCTGAGTTGAATATCTGGCGTGGTATAAACGACAGCTACTGCATCCATATAGTGGTCATAATGACCTTCGTAGAGCAATGGGATATCTACAATTACTAAAGGATGCTTGGAACTTAGAGAGGCGATTTGATCTTTTATCGCTTTTCGGATAAACGGATCTAATAGCTGATCAAGTTTTTGCCGTTTCTCCTTTGATGGAAAAACAATCATCCCAAGTTTCCCTCGATCTAGCTGACCATCAGACTGCAATATCTCTTGGCCAAACACGGACACAACCTTCCTCAGAGCAAGCGTTCCAGGCTCAACAGTTTCTCTGGCAATCACGTCGCCATCGATCAAAGGAAATCCATGAGACTGAAAGACTTTGGCTGCCGTACTTTTGCCAGTAGCTATTCCGCCCGTCAAACCTAAAACAAAGCCTACTTTTCGATTTTCAGCCTTTGACAATTCGGACAATAGTGAGTCCCCCTTTGTGCCACTTTTGTTTTCACGATCGGTGTCCCACAACGTATACATGGTTTACCAGTTTGCTGATAGACATGCAGTGCTACTTGGAATCCGCCTGATTCTCCTAATGCATTCAAATAGCTGCGAATCGTGGTACCTCCGGCTTCTATTGCACGATTCAAAACATCAATGATCGATAGACGTAATTGTTCTATCTCTTTTGGACGTAATGTATTCGCCGGTTGTTCTGGATGGATCTTCGCTTCCCATAATGCTTCGTCTACATAAATATTACCTAGTCCCGTTACTAAACGTTGATCTAGCAGTAAAGGCTTGATTGCTTTGTGCGATTTTTTCAGTCCAGCTGCAAAATCTGCTAATAAAAAGCTGTCAGGCAATGGCTCAGGTCCTAATTTCATGATTCCTCGGTAAGTTGCACTTGCTCCTTTTTCGACGATTGTCATACGACCAAATTTTCGTACATCGTTGTAGCGAAGTTGGCTCCCGTCCTCAAAAAAGAAAAGTACATGCGTATGTTTATCGATTGGTGTATTTTCTTTCGTGAATTGATATTTTCCTTCCATTCGCAAGTGTGAGATCAGTTCATAATGATCGAGATGAAAAATCAAAAACTTCCCTCTACGTCCAATGGATTGGATGGTTTCGCCAACAAGAGAAGCCTCAAAGATGGGTGTCTCTGGTTGCTCGATGATCTTGGGCCACAAGACTTGCACTTTCTGAATCGTTTTTCCTACTACTAACCGTTCCAATCCTTTACGAACGGTTTCTACTTCTGGTAATTCTGGCATTTTTTCTTTTCACCTTCATTATATTGCTCTGTCTTAAACAATGTTTATTTTGCTTCGTACCACGTTTTTCCCCAACTGCTGTCAGTGATCAGTGGTACATGGAGAGAAACAGCTTGTTCCATAACTTCCTTCACCAATTTATCTAACGATTCAAGTTCTTTTTCAGGTACCTCGAAGACAAGTTCATCATGAACTTGTAACAGCATCGTAGCTTGAAGACCTGTTTCTTTCAATCGTTTATCCAATTCGATCATCGCGATTTTCAAAATATCAGCAGCACTTCCTTGAATTGGTGTATTGATAGCTGTTCGTTCCGCAAAAGAACGGATATTGTAATTTCTTGAATTGATGTCTGGCAAATATCGACGGCGGTGATACAGCGTTTCGACGTAGCCTTGGTCTTTTGCTTCGCGTACGATTCTTTCCATGTATTCTTTGACACCTGGGTATTTTTCAAAGTACGTATCGATGTATTGCTGTGCTGCTTTTCGGCTGATGCCTAAATTTTGTGAAAGTCCGTAATCAGAGATGCCATACACGATACCAAAATTCACTGCTTTTGCTTGCCGACGCATATTTGGTGTGACATCCTCTGCCTTTTCAATTCCAAATACGCGCATCGCTGTGCTGGCATGGATATCTTGACCTTCTAGGAAGGCAGCTTTCAAATGTTCATCATTTGAGATATGCGCAAGTACGCGTAACTCGATTTGTGAATAGTCAGAAGAATAAATCAACCAGTCTTTTTCTCTAGGAACAAATGCCTGACGTATCTTTCTCCCTTCATCTAATCGAATCGGGATGTTCTGCAAATTAGGATCAACAGAGCTTAATCGTCCTGTTTGGGTCAATGTCTGGACATAACGAGTATGCACTTTTCCATCTGATTGGATCACTTTCAGCAGTCCTTCGACATAGGTAGATTGAATTTTTGCGATTTGACGATAGGTTAGGATATCCTCTACGATTGGTGCTTGTTCACGAAGCTGTTCCAGTACATCTACGGCTGTAGAGTACCCAGTTTTTGTTTTTTTGATAACGGGTAATCCCATTTTTTCAAATAAGATCACTCCTAATTGCTTTGGTGAATTCAAATTGAATTCTTCGCCGGCTTCTTCGTAGATTTTTTGTTCGATCTCTCTTAAGCGAGCAGAAAACTCGCCCTTCATTTCTTGTAAGCGAGTCGCATCTACTTTGATCCCGCTTATTTCCATCTCTGCCAAAATGATAGACAAGGGCAGTTCCATTTTTCGGAAAAGATCTTCTTGGTTCTTATCTGCCAGTTCTTGGCTCAATTTTGGTGTCAACGCATTGATTGCAGCTACTTTTCGCGCCAAATGAGCAAAAAAGAGTTCCTCTTCTTCTGGTAAACCTTTTTTCGCCCCTTTGCCGTATACAGTTTCATCTGATTGAATATCGTTGTATCCGTAATGTGCGGCTATTCCTTCGATATCTGTGCTTTTTTCATTCGTATCGAGAAGGTATGCACCTAGCAAGACATCAAAATCGATTCCTTTCGTTTTTCCAGTATAGCGATTTAAAGCAACATAAGTTCGTTTCGCATCATATACTTTTTTCAATCGGGTCGGATCAGTGATCCAAGAATGGAACGCTTGGTTTTCGAATACAGACAGATCATTCGTGACATAGATTTTCTTTTCTGTCCCCCACGCTACTCCGACAATTTCCTCTGTATGGTAATTGTCTCCCATCATTTCCACGTATAGTGCCATATCCGTAGTAAACATTTCCTCTTTAAATTCATGCACGACTTCAAATAAAATATCATCCATTTTTACTTCTTCTTCAACGATATTCAGTTTAGAAAGGAACTGATTGAAATCCATTTCTTTATAAAACGGAACGAGTTTATCGAGATTTTTCCCTTCATACTTCAGTGAATCGATAGAGACCTCCACAGGCGCTGAGGTATTGATGGTTGCCAATTTTTTCGATAAGAACGCTTGCTCTTTATCATTTATCAGATTTTCTTTCATTTTGCTTTGCTTCATTTCATCAATATGCTCATAGATTCCTTCGACTGAGCCATATTGTTTCAATAGCTTGATAGCTGTTTTTTCACCGATTTTAGTCACACCTGGGATATTGTCAGAGGCATCTCCGGCTAGCCCCTTTATGTCAATAATCTGTTTTGGTGTCAATCCATCATATTTTTCCGCCACATGTTCTGGTGTATAACTTTCGATATCGCTGACACCTTTTACAGTGATATCCACTTTGACTTCTTTACTAGCTAATTGAGTCAAATCCCGATCACCGGAAAGTACGACGACATCAAATTGATCTTTGTCTACTTTTTCAGCCAAAGTACCGATAATATCATCCGCTTCATAATTGGGCAATTCATAATACTGTACACCTAATCCCGTCAACAAATCACGGATATATGGCATTTGTTCTTTGAATTCGCCTGGTGTTTTAGATCTTCCGCCTTTGTACTCCGCATACATTTCTGTCCGAAAGGTCGTTTTTCCTGCATCGAACGCAACCAGAACATGCGTCGGTTGCTCTTTTTGCATAACATTTTCAAACATCGTATTGAATGCATAGATTGCATTTGTATGAAGACCGTTTCTGTTTTTGAAACGTTCAAGGGAATTGTGCAGCGCAAAGAATGCGCGAAAAGCCACACTGTTCCCATCAACGAGTAATAATTTATTTTTTGTCATCTTCTTAACTCCTTACTGTAAAGTTCTTATTCATTCTAACAAAGAATCATGCGGAATGCGAAAAGAAAAAGCGGGACCATACCAAATATTTCGGTATAGCCCCAACTGATCAATTTTTTCTTTTTTAGTTGTTCCGTCCAAAGATTCTTAGAAACGCCAAGAACAAGTTGATAAAGTCCAAATACAGCTTCAATGCCATGAATACAGCAATGCCACTATGTGCTGTTCCATTTGTCTGGACATAGATATTACGAATGCTTTGGTTATCATAAGCTGTGATCCCTGCAAAGATGACGACTAAAAGCAGTGAGATAAACAGCTCAACTGCGCTACTTCTCAAAATGAAGATGTTCAAGACTAGTGCAATGATCACTCCGATCAAAGCAGCCTGTCCTGCTCTTCCAACCCCGCTAAGATCTCGTTTTGTTGTTACTCCGACAACAGACATCCCCATGAACATCAAGGTAGCTGTCAAGAAAGCTTGCGTTACTGTTCCAATATCGTAGTATGCAAGAGTAACTGCTAATGTTATGCCATTCAAAAGAGAGTAGGCAATAAATCCACCGATTGCTAAGCTCGGATTCTTTTGTGCTTTTACGCCTAGAACCATTACTAAAATCAGTTCAACGATCCACAGACCCATAAAGCCTAATGGAAAGTTATTGATAAAAGTTGCTAGTTGCAAAGGAAATACCCAAAGAGCCAAGTAAGAAGTGACAGCACTAAGGGCAAGTCCCATACCTAAAAAACCATAAACTTTTGCATAAAAACGATTGATACCTGACATTGATGTACTTGGATTATTCATTTAATTCACCTTCACTTTCGATTGCTATTTCCAATTCAGGAACTTGTGGCGGTTGGACCATAACAACAGCATCCAACACACGATCTTCGTTCGTGTTTTCCGCTTCTACAGAAATCGTCACCACATCCTTCATCTTATCTACTTTTATGACCTCAAACTGAAAAGTCAGTGTTTCATAATGGAAAACCGGTTCAATAAAATTGACAGAAAAATTGACAACATGTGATCCTGGTCCAGGAAGATGCTTTGAAATTGCACTTGTGATGATCCCCATCAGCATCACTGATGGAACGATTGGCTGATGATATTCTGTTTTTTGTGCAAAGTCATGTTGGATGTACAAAGGATTTGCATCATTCGTCAATCCCAAATACAGCAAAAGCTGGTTATCTTCAATAGATTCTGTTAAGGATAACGAGTCGCCTTCCTCGATTTCATTTATTGTTTTTCCTAGTTTTCTCGGCTTACCTATGTTCAAGATAGAAACCCTCCAGTTTATTTTTAATCATACATTATTGTACCAAAAGCAGCACAAAAGGCAAGTTCTGCTCCATTGATTTAACAGATTCCTATAGTTTAAAGAGGTCGTGAAAAAGCTGTCCTGCATCAAGTAATAAGAACAGTCAAGAAAAAACAGCTTCTCATGTTTTTGATTTGGTTGGGCTTATTACCGCAGATGCAAGCTTTTGAACGCCGTTTATCAAAAGTTGTAAAAAAGGGAGCATGACAAGAATTTTGCCACTCTCCCTCTTTCTATTTTTATAAGGACACTGCAGTAATTGTATTACAGTACATTTTTCGTCGTGCTGCTTAAAAGTTTTTCATATGCTTGTTCAAATTTTTGAACATCTCCAGCACCCATGAAGATTACTACTGCATCATGATAATCTAATAATGGAGATACATTATTTTCTTTGATGACTTCTCCACCTTTTTTGATTTTCGCTCCAAGGTCTTCAATCTTAACGTTTCCTTGTTCTTCCCGAGCCGAACCAAAAATATCGCATAAGTAAACTTTATCAGCTAAATCAAGTGCTTCTGCAAATTCATCCATCAATGCAATCGTACGCGTAAACGTATGGGGTTGGAAAACTGCAATTATTTCTTTATCTGGATATTTTTGGCGTGCGCCATCGATCGTTGCTTTGATTTCTGCAGGGTGATGCGCATAATCATCGACTACGGTCATGTCTGCTACGATTTTTTCACTGAATCGACGTTTTACTCCTGGGAAAGTCAACATTTCTTCCGCAACTTCTTTCAGATCCAGTTTTTCGAAATACGCGACTGCAATAACACCTAAAGCATTTAAAATATTGTGTTTGCCGAATGCTGGTACAGTGAAATGTCCAACAAATTCATCCCCATGATAGACATCAAAAGCAGAACCGGATGTTGTACGTTCGATGTTTCGTGCTTGGATATCATCATTTTCTGTGACACCATAATAATAAATCGGCACATCTGCTTCTAATTTGCGTAAATAAGCGTCATCACCGTACGCAAAAATAGCTTTTTTCACTTGCCCAGCCATTGTTTGGAAAGCTGTAAATACATCGTCGATACTTGTATAATAATCCGGATGATCAAAATCGATGTTTGTCATGATCGCATAGTCTGGTGAATAGGCAAGGAAATGACGGCGATATTCACAGGCTTCAAATGAAAAGAATTCCGCTTGCGGATCACCATGGCCTGTTCCGTCTCCAATTAGATAACTTGTTGGACGGACACCACTCAATACATGAGAGAGCAGACCAGTCGTACTTGTTTTTCCGTGAGAACCTGTTACAGCGATACTCGTATAGTTTTGGATAAAATGACCAATAAAGTCGTGATAGCGAATCACTTCCAAACCTAATTCTTTTGCTCGCTGGATTTCTTCATGTGAATCAGGAAATGCATTTCCTGCAATAATCGTCATACCTGGTTTTACATTCTCTGCGTTAAATGGCAGAATCGTGATATTTGCTTTTTCTAAATCTCTTTGTGTAAAGAAATATTTTTCAATGTCTGATCCTTGGACATTTAAACCTTGTTCATGTAAAACAAGAGCCAAGGAGCTCATTCCTGAACCTTTGATACCAACGAAATGATACAATTTATTTTGATTTTCCATTTGAATCCTCTTCTCTTATCTAGCGTCCATTCTTTTAGCTATTACATTCAACACGCTCCTCATTATCTTATAAACGATTGAAAATTTCAACCAAATTTATTTAGAAAGGAGGATTCGCCTGCTAAAAAGGTCATGTACGGGAAAAATCTGTTTTTATTGACTGTTTGATTCTTGTATAAGAAGACCAAACTTCTTCTGATATATCAATATGAGGAATAAAATCTTTTCCTTTTGGACCATAGCCATTCTCATCATCGTGGAGTCGTTCCATTTCTCCTAACACCAGTGCATAGAAATATTCCTTCGGCCATTGATGGTTCAGTTCTTTTGCTGTAAAGATGATCTCCTCAGAAAAGTGAAGGATTTCCGGCACAAATGGCACAGCATTTGCGAAAACAGTTTGTTCATTTTGCCATACTTTCTCAAAAGTTGCTCGAGTCCTGCGTTGCAGTGTTGGATCATTCATCAATAGGACTTTTTCTGGTACAGCATCTAAGGAATGAAGAATCTCCAGTGAAAAAGTGGCGTTCTCTCCAGAATTTGTAGACTTCGTTTCTATCAGGAAAGCCTTATCGGGCAAATCATAGACTTCTTTTAGATACTGACGACAGATTTCACTTTCACTCATGCCTTCTTCAAAATGAAATCCTTGCTTTTCAAAATTCTCATAAAGGATCCTAGTCGCATGACCCACCCCGCCGACCAAAAACAAACGTTCTACTTGACCATTTACATACATTTGTGCTGCTTTATCAGCTAAGATAGGAAGACCGTTTCCAGCTAAAATAAGTGTAGGTGCCGACAATTTCTCAAAATCTTTCTCATCAGGTGCGGCTAAAAAGGCTAATAACTGATTCCAGTCTTTTAGATTTCTCTGCTCATTTTTTTCCAAAAACTCTTCATCCTTTCATCTGATTTTTTATACTTCATTGAGGCTTTCTCTCTTTGTCTCAATCCATTTGATTTCCCCATGACATCTTCCACAACGATATTTGTGTACATCGATTCTTCTTTTGCGGCAGATCGTGGCAGAACAATCTTGGCATTGATAATATTCGATCTTTATCTGTTTCTTCGTCAAGGCTGGCGCATAGCGCAATCCTCCTGTTTTTTTCAAAAGATACTTGAAATCCATATCTTTATGACGATATCCTCTTCCAGTTAGATGCAGATGATAATGGCAAAGTTCATGTTTGATGATTCCTGCAATCGTCTCTTTGTCTGACTCTTCAAACAGCTTTGCATTAAAATCTAAATGATGATCGTTTAAATGATAGCGCCCGCCAGTTGTACGCAAGCGTGGATTGAACATTGCTTGGTGCTTGAAAGGACGCTGGAAGCTTTTTAATGATATCTCTTCTACTAACTGCTGCAGTTCTTCTTGTGTCAATTTTTGTTACTCCTCATTGTTACTCTTCATAAGGGGAAAGCATCGTCAAACTGATTCTGCCTTTTTTCGTATCAACTTGTTCTATCCAAACCGTCACGATATCTCCGACTGACACGACGTCTGTTGGATGCTTGACAAATTTTTTGCTAAGTTTTGAGATATGGACAAGTCCGTCTTGTTTCACACCGATATCGACAAATGCGCCGAAGTCGATGACGTTACGGACCGTTCCAGTCAATTCCATACCTGGTTTCAAATCTTCCATACTCAACACATCTGTACGCAATAGGGGCGCTGGCATCTCATCACGCATATCTCGTCCAGGTTGTGTCAGCCCAGCTAAAATATCGGCTAACGTTTCTTCTCCGACTGATAAGCTTTCAGCCAGTTTCTCCGCGGATAACCGTGTCAATTTTTCTACTGCTTCTTCTGTCCCAAGCTCTTTTTCTGAAAGATGGACTGTCATTAATATGTCTTTCGCAATAGAATAACTTTCGGGATGGATACCGGTGTTGTCCAAAATGTTTTTCCCGCCAGGAACTCGCAAGAAGCCGATTGCTTGTTCATATGCTTTTGGTCCTAAACGTGGCACTTTTTTCAGCTGAGTTCGTGCAGTAAATTCTCCATTTTCTTCACGATAACTGACAATGTTTTGGGCAGTCGTTTTATTCAATCCTGATATGTGCTGCAAGAGCTGTGGACTAGCCGTGTTCACATCCACGCCTACTTGGTTGACCGCTGTTTCCACGACAAAATCCAATTGTTCAGCCAAACGTTTTTGAGAAACATCATGTTGGTACTGTCCTACACCGACAGCTTTAGGATCGATTTTGACTAATTCAGCTAAAGGATCTTGCAGACGACGGGCAATAGAAACAGCACTTCTTTCTTCTACTTGTAGATGCGGGAATTCTTTTCGTGCAATTTCGCTAGCGGAGTAAACAGAAGCGCCAGCTTCATTGACAATGGCGTAATAGGCTTTATGGTCGGCTGATTTCAATTGCTCAGCCACAAAAAGTTCTGATTCCCGACTGGCTGTTCCATTCCCGATAGCTACCATATCTACTTGATATTGATTGATCAATTGGATAAAAGCTGGACCAGCAGCTTCCCTTTTCGCTTGTGCTGCAGGTTTATGCGGATAAATGACTTCGATTGCCAAAACTTTTCCTGTCGCATCTACGACTGCTAGTTTACATCCAGTACGATAGGCCGGATCAAATCCCAGTACGACTTTACCTTTTAGCGGCGGTTGCAACAAAAGATTGCGAAGATTTTCTCCAAAAATAGCGATGGCTTGCTCATCCGCTTTTTCAGTCAATTCATTACGCAGTTCTCGCTCGATTGCCGGCTGTATAAAGCGTTTATAACTATCTTGATAGGCTTCTCTTACAAAGGAAGAAGAAGGAGAGGCAGGATTTTTCACTAATTGGCGATCCAAGTAAGCTAAAACTGCTGCTTCGTCTACTTGAAGGAACACTTTGAGAACCTCTTCTTTTTCTCCTCGATTAGTGGCCAATATCCGATGAGAAACCATTTTATGGACAGGTTCTGCAAAGTCATAATACATTTCGTATACGCCTTTTTCATCTGCTTGCTCATCCTTGACTTGGCTGACATACATGCCTTTGTTATACGTATAAGACCGAATCCAAGTCCGAAATTTTGCATTATCGCTGACTTGTTCAGCAATGATCTCATGCGCACCTTGCAACGCTTCTTCAGCAGAAGAGACTTCTTTTTCTTTATCGATATATTTTTCTGCTTCCGATTGCACCTCTCCATCTGTAAGCTGCATCAGCCACAGTGCGAGTGGTTCAAGTCCTTTTTCTTTAGCAATCGTTGCTTTTGTCCGTCGTTTCTGTTTGTATGGACGATATAAATCTTCCACTTGTTGCATTTTTACGGATTGCGTGATTTCTGTTTCTAACTCAGGGGTCAGCTTCCCTTGTTCATCGATCAGCCGAATCACTTCGTTTTTTCGTTTTTCTAAGTTTTCAAGATATGCATACCGCTCTTCGATTTCACGAATCTGGACTTCATCAAGACTTCCAGTCATTTCTTTTCGATAACGCGCGATAAAAGGAACGGTGTTTCCTTCATTTAACAAATTAAGTACAGTCGTCAACTGCTTGGGACGATAGTCTGAAAGCTCTTTTTGTACAAGCTGAATGATTGTCTGGTTCAAATTTTCCGTCATTAAAATGCCTCTTTTCTGCTAAAAATTGCTTCTTTATTCTATCATACTTTTTATCATGGGTTAAACTGCTGAAAGAAACAATATTCTCTATACAAATAAAAAGAGCCGCAACAAAGTCGCAGCTCCTTCATTCTTTCCATTCGTCAGATTCCTTGCCAAGATCCTTTGTTGTTCTGATATTCAATGTCTTGAAGGATACCTTCCTTGTCAAAAACAACCCCATGCAATGACCCTCCGAATACAGCCCCACCGTCCATTCCGATTTTATGATCCTGAATCCAGAGGTCTGTTGTCTGCATATCTCCATGGAGCATTGGTGTAATCGTATGTCCAAATACAATTGTCTTACCTGTATTGTTTTTCCCTTCATGAAATGGTTCCCGTATCCAAATAAAGTCTCTTGGACTTGTCTTACGCCAGTCTTTCTTTGTCAAATCCACTCCAGCATGGACAAACAGATAATTTTCCCATTCATAATACAAGGGGCGTTGGACTAAAAATTCAATCAGTTCTGGGTATCTTGATCGGATCATCATTGAGATTTCAGTCGGGGAGTATTCCTCCGATGCACCTGGGTGAAGTAGGCTTTCAAATGTTTCTTTTCCACCATTTCTGATATAAGGCGCATACCAGTCCTCCGGTGCTTGCAGAAATTGCAAAAAATATTCTTCATGGTTTCCCCGGAGATAAATGGCTCCTGTTTCTTCGACTAATTGCTTTCCTAATAGAAAACATTCCTTTGTACGAGGCCCTCGATCATTGAGATCTCCTAATAAAACAAGCTGATGGATCGTCGGATCATAATAGTGAATAAGTTTTTCAAAAAGATCATATTTACCGTGGACATCGCCAATAGCATAAATCAATGATTTCATGTGGATCACCATCCTCAACGCTAGTATAGCGCATATTGGAAATGGTCGACAATCAAAACTATTGTTTTCTATTTACTTAAAGCTGCAAACCGCAGTTCTGCTTCTTCTGGAGAGATTCCATGGTCTTGAGCATAGCGGTTGCGTGGATGTTTCGCACACTCTACGCTACATGCTCCTAAATGTTTTTCTTCATTTTCAACGGAAGCAAGAATCTGACGATTGCACTCAGGATTGCTACAATTGATATATCGTTCACATGGTGTTCCGTCAAACCAGTCGCGACCGACGATTTGTTTATCTACTTGGTTGATATCGACAGCGATCCGTTCATCAAACACATACATCTTGCCATCCCATAATTCTCCTTGGACTTCAGGATCCTTGCCATAAGTAGCAATACCGCCATGCAGCTGTCCGACATCTTTGAATCCTTCACGGACAAGCCAACCAGAAAACTTCTCGCAACGAATGCCGCCAGTACAGTAGGTCACTACCCGTTTTTCCATAAATTCTTCTTTATGCTCGCGGATCCAGTCTGGAAGCTCTCGAAAACTGCGTATATCTGGGCGTACAGCCCCTCGAAAATGCCCCAAGTCATATTCATAATCATTCCGTGCATCAATCACCACTGTCTGTTCGTCTAAAATAGCTTCTTTAAATTCTTGCGGTGAAAGATAAGCACCCGTCACTTGGTTTGGATCAATGTCCTCTTCTAGCTTTAAACTTACAAGCTCTGGACGGTATCTTACAAACATCTTCTTAAAGGCATGTCCTTCGCTTGGATCGATCTTAAACATCGTATCAGCAAATCGAGGATCAGCTTTCATTGCTTCCATATAGGCAGTCGTGTTTTCAACGGTTCCAGACACAGTACCATTTATTCCTTCTTCAGCTACTAGAATACGACCTTTAAGATCCAAAGATTTGCAAAAGGCTAAATGATTTTTGGCAAATTCCTCTGGTTCTTCTATTTTTGTATAATTGTAATAAAGCAGTACTTGATAATCCATGTATTTCTTCCTTCCTTCTTTTCGTTCCTAAACAGTATAAAGAAGGCGTTCGCATTTGACGATTTATTTGCTTGTGTATAATTACGCATGTGATTTTTGTTTACATAATATTATTATTTAAATTAAAAAGACTTTGCTTTCCTGTTTCGCACAGAAAAACAAAGTCTTTATTTCTATTATTTACCTGTAACCGCAAAGTAATTGCCATCGGGATCAGCAAAGTTGAAGACATATTCTTCTCCAAGCTGTACCATATCACCTAATGTGACTGATTGCGTCTGCATTTTTTTATATAGTCCAAAGATATCTTTGCTGTAAAACATCAAAGATGGGGCACTAGTAGCTGTGCCAGGTGAATGGGACTCAACAAACGCTCGATCATATAACACGAATGAGGTTTGACTGTCCTCAACTCCTACTTCAATTACAAGCGTCCCATCCATTTCTTGACGATCTTTTTCCGCAAAGCCAATTGCTCTCCAAAACGCTGCATTTTTCTCTACATCGTCCACATAAAGCATGATTTTTATTTCATTCGTAAACATCTGTTTCCTCCTAAACGATCTGTTCTAACATTCCCAACTTTGTCAGTTTACCATAGGAAAATGGGAAAATCTACGAAAGCTCTCAACAGAATCGTCCTACTTAAATACGCTTTTCTTTAATAATAAATAAGTTGGTTGTTTTTATTATTCACGCTTTCACTTTTCGGAATAAATAATATGTATTTATATGGACTATATAAAAAAAGAGGTTGTGACAAAAATCAAGTCACAACCTCTGGTAAACGGTGTTCTCCTGCCAACTCCTCGGTCACAAGTCACAATATTCAACAAACATGAGAAGCTGTTTATTGAAATTGCTCCTTGTGACTCGGAGCTGAACGGCAGGTTCACAACCTCTTCCTTAAACGGTGTTCAAAAGCTTGCATCTGCGGTAGTAAGCTCAACCAAACGTAAAATATGAGGAACTATTTTTGTTTGGCTGTTCTTATTACTTGATGCAGGGCAGCTTTTTCACAACCTCTTATTCACGGTCTTCCAGAAGTAGCTTCTCGGAAATAAGCCGAAATTCCACAAAAATTTGAGAAGCTATTTTTGGGAAACTTCTTCTTATTTCTTAAAGCTGACCACTTCTATCACAACCTCTTTTTAACTATGCATTCACATCGATCACTTTTGAATCATCATTGATGACATCGCGATCTAAATCTTTGATGCGTGCACTTGTCACGATACCAGCTACCATGCTACCGCTGACGTTTACTGCTGTACGTGCCATATCAATCAATGGTTCGACAGAGATAACTAACCCAACGATTGCTACTGGCAAGTTCATTGCCCCTAAAACAATCAGTGAAGCAAATGTTGCACCACCGCCGACTCCGGCTACACCAAAAGAACTGATTGTTACAATCGCCACAAGCATCAAAATAAATTCCAAACTAAAGACATTCACTCCAGCTGCTGGTGCGACGATCGTTGCCAACATAGCTGGATAAACGCCAGCACAGCCGTTTTGTCCAATAGACAAACCAAAACTTGCTGAGAAGTTAGCTGTCGCATCGTCTACTCCTAAAGCTTTTGTCTGAGTCTCGATGTTCAATGGCAAGGCTCCGGCACTTGAACGTGAAGTAAACGCAAAGCTCAATACTGGAAAAGCTTTTTTGAAATAGTTGATTGGATTGACTTTGGCACCAATCAAAATCAGTGAGTGGACAATTAAAACAGCAAGCAATGCTACGTAAGATGCAACGACAAATTTACCTAAATTGACGATAGCTGCAAAATCACTTGTTGCCAAAACGTTTGTCATCAAAGCAAATACCCCGTATGGTGTCAAACGCAGAACAAGCGTCACGATCCGCATAATGATTTTATACAGACTGTCGACTAGATCTGAAAAGAATGCTGCTTCTTTTGGCGCTTTTCTTTTCACACCTAGATAAGCGATACCGACAAAGGCTGCAAAAATAACGACTCCAATCGTGCTAGTTGCACGGCTACCTGCTAAATCAGCAAATACGTTTTTAGGGATAAAGGATAAAATCTGCTGCGGAATCGATAAGTTTTCAACCGTTTCCTGACGTGTCGCCAATTCAGAGATCCGTGCTGTTTCTGCTGCTCCTTGTGTGAATTTAGCTCCTTGAAGACCGAACAGCATCGTTGAACCGATTCCGATCAATGCTGCAATAGCTGTTGTACCAAGTAAAGAAGTCAGTACAGTTGCACTGATTTTCCCCAGCTTTTCAGAAACTTTCATTTTTGTGAATGCACCAATGATCGAAATGAACACTAGAGGCATAACTAGCATTTGCAAAAATGATACATACCCTTGTCCTACGATCCCGATCCATTCCATTGATTGAGTAACGACTTTGTCTTCTACACCAAAGATCAATTGAAGCAGACCGCCAAAGACGATACCAACTCCTAATGCTGTAAAGACGCGTGTTGAAAATTTTGTATGGCGCTTTTGCATACGATAGAACACATATAATAATGCCGCAAAAACTAGAACCACTAAAACTGTGATGAGTGTTGTCATTTTTCTCCTCCTCTTATTATTAATGACAAGTCCATCGAAGGAAGTAAAGGTTCCCGAGAATGATTCTTCAACCATCCTCCTGAAAAATTTTTTTCAGTGACTTTTACATTTTAGACGATTTTTATCGAAATGACATTCTTTTTGCTTACAATTAGTAATAAAAAAACATTCCTGTGATAGATTAAAACTATCACAGGAATGTTTTTACTGTCTATTCTTGTTTTTCTGATTGAAAATTCAATTTTACCCCAGGCTGATCCAAGGCGATCTCTGTCACCTCATAAGACATCCGGCGTACGATATCGAATAACGGTGCTACTAGCTCGTCCACTTCTTCTTGTGTGACATCATTTTGACCTTCAATTTTCCGATTGAGGATATGATTGATCTGACTCACACTTCCAGATAAAACATATGTATCAAACACTAAACGGAACTCTAAACGTGCTCCTACGATGCTATGTTCTTTCGGATAGTTTTCGATCGTTTCTTTCAAAGGCGAGAAGCCCACTTTCAAATCTGTTTCTACTTCTTGGTTCGGTAATCTCATATCATAATGAAATGCTTCTACTACTTCTTTTTGTCTTCTGATTTCCATATAATTTTATCACTCCTTTATAAAAATTATACCATATCTCCTTTGTAAGGGGATACTATTTTTTTACGTTACTCTGCAAGGATAGGATTTCATTCAAATTTTCTACAACATGATCTGCAGGAATCTCCCCCAGAAAATGATCAATATCGTAAAGACAAGTAACGACTCCTGCGTTTTTCCCTGCTTCGATATCTAAACGGCGATCGCCGATCATCATCGTGTCTGTTCTTTCTAAATGAAAAGTATCAATCAAATACTTTAAAGATGCTGGATCCGGTTTACGAGGAAAATCCTGATCGATCCCTACTACTTCCTCAACCAGATGGGCTAATTGATACTCTTTCAGCAGTTCCCATGTCGATTCTGTCAAACGGTGGGTCAAGATGAAGTGACGTCCTCCATTGATTTTTAGCCTTTTAAGTACTTGTTTCGTTTCTGGAAATGGACGGGAAGCTTCCTTGCTTTTTTTCTCATACCGATGAAACAATTCATTAAACTCATTGGCGTCCAAATTTGATTCATTGATCAAATAACTGGTGGAATATTTTTTCATTTTGAAGTAGATCTCTTTTTTGTCCATATTGATACCAAAATCTTTTAGAGCTTGCTGAGCACCATCTACCATTGCGGGATACGTATCAAACAATGTACCATCAAAGTCCCATATATAATTTCTCATGATTTTTTGTTCCATTCCTTTGCTTCTTTTTTCTATCTTTCATTATAGATAAATACGTTGATTAAAGTATTGTTTTCTCTAGAATCGTCAAATCGTCTGCTAATGTATATTGGATTGGTTGTGCATTCGGGATATCAATTGTATCCATTTGATCCTCAGGAACATTTTCTAAATATTTTGTCAGTGCTCGGATGCTATTACCATGACCCACAACTAGTAAATCTTTCCGATCTTTCAGTGTTGGTGCTAGTTGATCTTGCCACAAAGGAATGATCCGATTCACTGTCATTTCTAGACTTTCTCCGTACGGAATCAAATGTGGATCCAAATGATCATATCTGCGGTCAAATCGGTTTTCTGCGGTTAACGGCGGAACTTCTGTATATCCTCTGCGCCATTTCTTTACTTGATCTTTTCCGTATATTTCTTTCATCTGATCCTTGTTTTTACCAACAAGATCCCCATAGTGCCGTTCATTCAGACGCCATGTTTTTACTATAGGAAGCCACAACTGCCCCATTTCTTCTAGTGCGACTTGACCGGTAAGAATCGCGCGTTTTAAAACAGAGGTGTAAACCGCATCGAATTGAAGACCGGCTTCATACATTTTTTGACCGGCTACTGCTGCTTGTTCTTTTCCTTTTTCTGTTAAGGCGACATCTAGCCACCCTGTCCAGTAATTTTCAAAATTTGCTTCGCTTTCGCCATGACGCAATAATACTAATTTCATTTTTTTCTCCCTTAAACATTCGTTTCGAATTTTATGCCACATGTTTTGCATGTCACGCGTATTCGTCCTTTTCCTCTAGGCGCACGCTGCTTTTGATGACAATTCGGGCACTCAAAAAAAGTATAGCTTTTTCGTTCCGTTTTAGCTTGCTTTTTGTTTCTCATCTGATGATATTTTTCTTTGACTTTATCAAAATATTCCAAATAACGTTGATTTTCATTTAGTCTAGGATAGATTTTTTTTGATAGAAAACGAAATAGCATCCATCCGAAAAAAACGATGAACAACAATTGCCCGATCCTAAATGGCAACCATCGACTTAGTAAACTAAAAAAAAGTGCGATAATCAATAAAACACGATTCAATTGATCAAATTTTGCATATCTTCCCTGCATAAGTTTTTGATAGTTCTGCTGAAACCGTATCAGTCTTTCTAACCATGTTTGCATCCTGTTATCTCCTCCATCATCTATCATTCATTATGACAAAAAAAACAAAAAAGAAAAAGCCTTAATTGGCCTTTTCCATTGCGACTTGATGAAGGACATTCCGATTTCTGGTAAAGTCGATCACAATCACTTTCTTTTTATCTTCTCTGTTGACTACACGGAATGTGTCCGTCAATGGCAAAAACAGCTTCTTAGATGGTAGCTGTTGCATACGTATAAAACGATGGATCATCGTAATCAATTGAGGGAATTGAATGGACGTATGAAGCAGATTTGGATATTTTTTCAACAGTTGAGTCGTTTTGAGCAAATTCCGTTTTTTACTGATTACTTTTAAAAAGCTTTTTAGAATCTTTTGCTGACGTCTAAAAATAGAAAAAGAATTTTCATCATCTATTTGATAACGCATTTGTTTCTGTAGTTCTGCTGCAGTCAAATGAAACTTCCCATCATTCGTATCGATCATCAAACCTTCTGGGAATAGCTCAACGACTGCTCGATCCCAAGATTCAAGAGAAAGCTCGATATAATCTTTTACCGGTAATTCCAATTCTGCCTCAAAAAAGTGCAAAACAGCCGATAACCCTTCTGCTTGATAAATTTCTCCTAATGTTAGTCCCTCTAGATGGAACTCTGGTGAAAAATGCAGCAATGTTTTATTTTCCTGCAATTGAACATATAGAAATGTAGACCGCTCAATCAGAGTATCTTTTAAAACAACTAAAAAATTCATTTTTCTCCCCCTTTTTTCATCATTTTTAAAATAGCATATTTTGAAAAGAAAGTCTGATGCTTAGAGAAGAATTTCATAAAAATTTACTATTTCATAAGTATTCACGAAAAAAAACTAAACAAAAAAGCGGAAATAACGTTCATCCGCCTTCTTGTTTAGGTTTATTTCTCCTTCAAATGCTTGTCTATGATTCAGGATTTTCTCTATCGTTAGTTTCATCCAAAAGTTCCTGCATCCCGATAATTTCCCGATACTGATGAATCTTAGTGATACCAATTACTTTATCTACATCAATACTAAAACAAATCCCGTTACCTGGAACATCGATGTTGATGCCTTGACCAATCGCATCCATCACTTGATTCGTCAAACTATCTGGTACTAATGTCAAAACAACATCTTTTTCTGGCGAGATGTCCAAACCTAAAAATTTCCCTGAATCATGTACACCAGAACCACGACCATGCAAGATCGTTCCGCCTGCTGCACCTGCTTCTTTTGAAAAGTCGATGACATCTTCACCTGTTCCTCCGTCCACGATCGTCACAATCATGTGAAGATTCAATGCTACAAGATCTTTCATTTGCTTTCCCCCAATTTTTGCAATCTTTCTTTTTCGATTCTGTCTTTTTCATCTTTTCGTTTATAAATATATCCTAGTACTAAAGTGGATAATATTGGTGTCAATGCAATCATTGCAACCACACCAAACCCATCAATGATCGGATCTCTTCCCTCAATTTGTGCAGCGATCGCCACGCTCATTGATAAAATAAATGTCGAACACATCGGACCCGTTGCTACTCCACCGTTATCAAAAGCCATTGCTAAAAAGAGCTTGTCCACTTTTCGTCCTAAAATAAATGCTAGCCCATATCCTGGGATCAAGAAATAATAAAGAGAGAATCCGACGAGCAAACGCCACATAGACAACCCTACTGCTGCGCCAATCCCAATCGAAATCACCATCAGCATGACTTTCGACCGGATCCTTCCTTCACTCAATTCTTCAACCTGTTTGACCATTACATGAATCGCCGGCTCAGCAAACCCTACTAGGAACCCCATCAAAAAGCCAAGGGGAACCAATATATAATTATAGGGCAATCCAGCGATCGTACTACCTAAATGCTGTCCTACCGGAACGTAAGCCATATTGACTCCGTGCAGGAAAAGGATCAACCCAATAGTCGTTATCAAGAAGCCTTTCATAATGTCAAAGAAACGCTTCTTGCGCATACGAAAACTAATGATATTCATCAAAACAAATAGAATCACGATAGGTGCCACTGCTAAAATAACTTCCATAGTAACGATCTCGATACCATCTATCACTTGCTGCCAGAAACTCATTGGAAGATCACCCCCAAAATCATTACGGCAAGAATTGGCCCTAATGAAGCAATACCAACCATTCCAAAGCTGTCATTTTCATTTTTCTTTTGTTTGATCATACTAGTCATCCCTCCGGCAAGGGCCAAGATAAATGGAACAGTTACTGGACCAGTAGTCACTCCCCCCGAATCAAAAGCAATCGGCATGAATTCGGAACTGGTGAAAAACGAGGCGATCAAAACGCCTATGTAGCCTATAGCCATCAATTGATAATAGGATAGCTTGAATACGACCCGAAGCAGCGCAAAGGCTAGAAATACTCCAGTGCCGACGCTGACGATTCCAATCAGCAACACTCTGCCAATCTCTCCGTCAGATATATCATATACTTGTTGTCCCAAAACTTGCACGGAAGGTTCGGCAATCGTGATCACGATCCCGATAGCAAACCCCAAACTGACCAAAACAGCCAAACTTTTCTTTTTGATCATATATTTCCCTACTAGATCTCCGACTTCCATCATGGAATAGTCTGCCCCAAACAAAAAGAGCGTCATTCCGATCATCATGATAGCCGCACCTACCAAGAATGAAGCGAGGTCTTCTCCTTCTAACGGCGCAAAAACAAACGTTAAAATGACAATCAGGACGGTCATCGGCAATATGGCAGCAATCACTTCTTTAAAATTTTTTAGCATGTATCCTCCTCCTTTACTCTTTAAGTTTACCTTAAAATGAAAGAGTTTTCGAGTATAAACTTAAAACGTTATCATTTAATTTTTCTCAACATAAAATAACACACGTCCCAAAAGTGTCTTTTTACTTGGAAAAGATGACTTTGTAGGGACGTACTTATTGTTGTTTTTTATTTTACAGAGCCGATCATGCCTTGAACGAATTGCTTTTGCAAAACAAAAAATACGATGGCAGTTGGTAAAGTAGCGATGACTAATCCAGCCATGATCATTCCATAATCTGGCGTATAGGAAGCACCCATAGCAGATAAAACAAGCGGAACCGTCCGTTTATCAGGTGACTGCAAAGCCACTAAGGGCCATAAATAATTGTTCCAGCTGCTCATGAATGTGATGATTGCTGCCGCTGCATAGGTATTTTTAGCCGTCGGCATATATACTCTAAAAAAAATACTTAGTTCTTTTAGACCGTCTAATCGAGCGGCTTCTACTAGATCTTTTGGAAAGGATTTAACATTTTGCCGGAAGAAGAAGATCAAAAAAGCAGTGCTGACAGATGGTAAGATGACAACTAAGAAACTATTGATTCCCAAAATCGTTCCGTTCAATTGTGAAAACATTCGATACAAAGGAATCATCAATGCCGCAAAAGGAACCATCATCGACAGCAGTAGAATATTGAAAATCAAGTCTTTTCGCTTGCTTTGATAAATCTCAAATCCATATCCTGCCATTGACGAAATCAGCAATGCGAGCACAGTGGTCACTAGAGCAATCATTGCTGAATTCCAAAGGGAACGAGTAAAATTCAGTTCATTGGAAAACAAATTTTGAAAATTGATGATCAAGTTACTGCCAATCTTTATTTTTCCCGATGTGATATCCACGGGTGTATTCGTCATTCCCAGAATCATCCAGACAAAAGGAAAAATGGAAATAAATGATAGGATGCTTAATGCTGTATACTTTAATACTGACCCAATTGCCGAACGAAGTCCTAAGGCTTGTTTTTTGACGTTGGGATGTTCGATTGTTTCTTTTTCTACTATGCTTTTCATCGACTCTCTCCTCCTACTTTCGTTTGGATTATCGACAATATCACAATAAAGGCAACAATAACAAAGGAAACTGCTGCCGCATATCCAAAATTAGGCGTGAATTTATAACTCAAATTATAGATGTATTGAGACAGGGTGGTCGTTGCATTTGCTGGTCCCCCGCCAGTAATATTTTGTACTTCATCAAAAAGCTGCAATGTCCCGATCGTTGAAGTAATGGAAGTAAACAAAATGATCGGTTTTAAATTCGGGATCGTCACTTTGATAAACTGCTGCCATTTAGAAGCACCGTCAATAGATGCTGCTTCATAAATCTCCGAATCAATATTTTGCATGCCTGAAAGGAAAAAAATCATATTGTATCCAGTCCAACGCCAAGTGATCGAAAGAATGATCAGAACTTTCGCCCAAATTGGATGAGTCAGCCAGCCAATCGGTGTATCAATCATACCAATGCCCAACAACAAGTTGTTTACAAGGCCAGATTGAGAAAATAGACTTTTCATGATCAGAGAATAACTGACCATCGAAGTGATACACGGAAGAAAAATAGCTGTTCGAAACACCCCTTTATATTTCAGCTTTTTATCATTTAAAAGGTTGGAAATAAAAAGTGCTAGAAACAGCATGATTGGTACTTGAACTAGTAAATACAGGAACGTATTGAAAAAAGCTTTTTTAAAAGTAGCATCTGTCAGCATCCGCTGATAATTACCTAACCCGTTAAATGTCATATTGACAGGGGGACCACTTTGAAAAGACGTGATCAAAGCCAAAACCATCGGAATAAAAACCATGATCGATATCAAAATGACTGGCAAGATTAAAAAAGCATGCCCGTTTTTGAATAAATCTTTCTGCTTCATTCTTTTCCCTCCAATTTCTATCATTGATTGTTTACTTGAAAAGACAAGAAAGACAACGTCTGTAAGGCAGCCGCCATCTTTTTTGTCTTTTCGGTTGTCTGATGAAAAAGCGAAAAAATTCACTTTTTTATCACCAATCAATTAGCCAACTGTGCTTCTACTTGTTTTTGTGTATCTGCTAGTACCTTGTCTGTCTCTTCTCCATTGATGATACGATGAAGAGCTTCGGCTACGACTGCTTCAATTGCATAGGTCTCATGTCCGTAATTCACTTCTGGAATTTCTGATGTCCATTTGGAAAAATCATCAAAGACCTTTTGACCACTATAAAATTCTGAAGCTTCTTGATAAGCTTCTTGTTCATTTGCACTAAGCATCGCAGACACCAGTCCGATTTCTTTCGCAAGAGTGCCCATCAGTTCTTCATTCGATGCAAACGTTGCTTCGAGGAAATCTTTCGCTGATTCTTCTCCAGCTACTCCTTTGAGCACATACCAGCCAGCACCGCCAAGGTTAGAAGCTTGCGCTTTTTGCAGATTTTCTGGAAGTGCAGGTATTGGCGCAATCCTCCATTTTCCAGATTGGTCCTCTGCTCCTTGGATCGTTGAAGAATACCAAGCGCCAGTTGGGCTAGAAGCTACTGCTCCTGATTGTATCGCAGTTACTCCAGCATTCCAGTCAGAGGTTTGTTCGACTAGATTTTCTTTCAAAAGAGTGGCAAATAATTCAAGACCATACTTTAAAGATGCATTGTCTTGGATTGTGACCATCTCCCCATCTTTGGATGTATACCATTCTCCCGCCTGTTGCATCATCATTCTTACTCGACCAAGATCAGAAGGATTGACTTCAGCGATTTTCTTTCCCGTCTTTTCTTTGACATCTCGCGCTACTTGAATATACTCGTCCCACTCCAGATTCTCCATATCCTCTTCTGTATATCCTGCTTCAGCCATCAGATCCGAACGATAGAAGTTTGCTGTTACGCCCGAATCGAAAGGAACACCGTATATTTTTTCTCCTACTTTGTTTACTGCAAATTTATATGGTGCAAAATGAGCTTCCTTTACAATAGCAGTCAAATCAGCGAATGCATCTGGATAAGAAGTCAAATAGCCTTGTATCCTATAATCTTCAATCAAGACGATATTGGGCAATCCTTCTGTATTCCCGCTTGCTAAAGCGGTGTTCAGTTTCTGAACGATATCATCCTGAGACATCGTAACAACTTCTATCTCTGTTTCTTCGTTCTCATAAACTTTTTTTGCTTCATTCACTGCTTTGATATTGAATGTCTCATCCCACGCCCAGACAGTGACTTTTTCTTCGTTGTCTGCTGTGCTACTAGCACTTCCGCATCCTGTTAAGAAACCTGATGCTGCCGCTAAACAAACGACTCCAGCAATTAACTTTCTGATGTTCATTTTTTATCCGCTCCTTTTCTATCCATTAGTTGTTTACGTTTGCTACATTCATCATACCAAAATTTGAAAACGGTTTCTTTATTATTCAGATACTTCAAAAATTTCTCCTAAAATAATAAAAAAATACAAATCAGCTATGATAAAAGGAATAATCTTAGCATCTAGACCAAAGATCGAAAGGGTGGAGGTTTCTTTAAAATAAAAATATCCTTGCATTTTCTCCTAGAAATAAGTATTTTTAAATTACAAGACTATTCTTAAGGCGGGTAAAAAAATGCCAATACGCGTAATTCTTATCGATGATGAACAGACGATTTTAGACGGAATGAAACAGTTGATCAATTGGTCTGAGCACGGGTTTCAATTAATAGGGACTTTTTCCAGCCCGTTGAAAGCGCTTGATTTTTCTTTGGTACATGCAATCGATATTGTGGTCACAGATGTAATGATGCCTGAACTAAATGGGATCGAATTATCGCGGCTATTAAAACAGCAACAACCTGAAACACAGATCCTTATCCTCTCTAGCTATGATGAATTTGATATGGTTAAAGATTCTTTTAAAGAAGGCGTCGCTGATTATCTTTTAAAGCCTCGATTGAGTCCTGATTTTTTTCTAAATTCCTTAACTGCCGTTTCACAAAAAATCAAAAAAAAGCCCAACAAAAGCCCAATCACCGATCGTTATGAGCAGATCTGCGAGAATCTTTCACAGCAGATTGCTGGACAAACTCGTCCATTGCTTGACCCTCTTCTTTTTGAACACACCTTGTTTTTTCTGTTATATACCGAAAAACGGCCATTCAGTTCAAAACAAGGCTCTAAACAAAAACAGTCGATCATCGATTCGTTGATGGATAGCGACGATTCGTTTACTATTTATCCCTTTTCTACCTTTTCGGAAGAATCCGGCTATGTGATCAATACTGATTCCAAAGATACGCTTAGGAAGTTTGTTCAAAAGTTTCGTCAAGAAGTTTTTCCAGGTGATTTTTTTGTTGTTTCTGATTCTTTTGCAATCCAAGATATCAATGGAATATTCCAAGAAATCAGAAATTACACCAAAGGACAACGCTTCTATCATAAGGGAAAGAACCTTGCTTATCAGCATGAACTTCTTCCGTTATCAACCAACCACGAGCAGCAAGCAAGTAGCTACTTAACAAAAATCGTTCATAAAGACTACGCTTTAGCTGTCAAAGAACTTGAGGATTTCTTTACGACAATATTGGAACAGCCTATTGATCCAGCTTATTTGAAACATGAAGCAATCAATCGTTTCTATGCATTACTCAACGCTTTGGCTGACGAGCATGTTGGAAATGAAGAACTTTCTTTGCTCAAGATCGCCCTTCCTTCTTTATTAGCCGATGCTGAGTACTTCGAAGATTTTTCTATTCTTGTCAAAGAAACACTTGAGAAACTCACCCACTTTTCTGCAAATGCAATAAAAGACAATTTCGATATCTTGACTTTGATCTACGAGTTCGTTCAGGAAAATTATGAGAAAGAAATCAATTTACAACTTCTATCCGAAAAATATCATTTTTCATATAGCTATCTCTCAGCCATCTTTACTGAAAAATTTGGCATCAACTTTTCAAAATATCTAAAAAAAGTCCGTATTAGTAAAGCTAAGCTCTTTTTAACGGAAACACGGCTTACTTTGACGGAAATCTGTGAGAAAGTCGGCTATACCGAACTGGGTTATTTCTCCAGAGTTTTTAAAGAAGAGACAGGAATGACACCTTCTCAATACCGTAAAGGAACTTTTGTAAAATGAGAAAAAAAATCAAAGAGCATGAACTCTTTACCAAACTTCTGTTCATTTTGTTCATCGGTCTTTTTCTGCAAGCCATCGTCATCTCTTTGTTTATTTATCATCAATCAAGGGATGCCTACATCCAGCTGTTCAATCAATCGAATGATGTGGTACTAAAAAAGATCCAATCTGAATTTGAAAGCTTGAATGATGCAATCGAGAATACATTAGCCGCTTTTGATTCCAACCCAGCTGTCGAAAGCTATTTTTCCAATGGTCCAGTTCAACATATGGAACAGCTTCAGCAGCTAAGAACGATCCAAAAAATGAATGACTCTCTTTCAAAAATCCATCCAATGATCGATTACGATGTATTGATCTTTGGAGAAAATGGAAGAACTTTTGTCGGAAACGACATGCTCACTGCCGTATCTGCCGATTCTTTTTTTCAATCTGCGATTGCCCAGAGAGTGAATGAACGTGCTGCGGATACACAAATGCTTTTTGCACAATACGGATTGACTCTTCGCGATAAGAAAGAACCCAGCGTCTTTTTTGTCAAAAAACTGAAAAACACATTGAACCATATTTACGGATATGCTGTTTTATCGATCTCATCCCAGCAACTAGCGAATCTTTTTCAATCTGTAGTAAATCCTGAGATATCGAAGATCTCCTTCATGAACGAAGAACAGACGGTCATCGCATCAAATGAAGAAAATACAATTGGGAGCCGATCAATGATTTTCAAAAAACTAACAGTAGGTGAAACAATCATTTCAAATGGACAGCAGTTGACCCGTCTTCCTCTGTACCGCCAGCATTGTACATTACTCAGCCAAGTCGATCTTCATTCTTTGTCTAACCAAATGGGCGTGATTTTCCCCATTATTTTGTATAATATCGTGACACTTGTTTTTGCTGGCTCATTGGTATTTATGTATTTGGATCGACACACAAAATCGATCTACCACTTGATTGATTCGCTAAAATGGCTAGAGGTAGATGGCTTGAAAGCTACTGTTCCTGTACAAGGAAGCCATGAAGTCCAATTGCTAGGGAATACGATCAATCAATTGCTAAGTAATGCGCAGCATCATTATGAACAGACGATCCAAGACGAAAAGAAGAAACGTTCGCTTGAAATCCAGACTATGCAAGCACAGATACAACCCCATTTCATTTATAATACGCTGACTAGCTTGAAATTTTTGATTTGGCAGCAAAAAACAGATGAAGCAGTTCAAGGAATCGACAGTTTCATTACTTTACTAAGAAGTACGATTGGAAAAAAAGAAGAAGTGATTCCAGTCAAGGAAGAAATCAAAAGCGTACAAAGTTACATCGATCTTTTGAGTATGCGATATGGCGAAAGAATCTCGGCTAAAATAATGATTCCTGATGAACTGCAGACATTATCTATGCCGAATATGATCCTTCAACCAATTATCGAAAACGCCTATCTTCATGCTTTTCACAATAAAACGCAAGGATTCATCACGGTGTACGGCAAAACAAAAAATCAGCTTCTTTTATTCGAAGTGATTGATAACGGCGATGGCTTCGATACTGAAAATACCAAACAAAAAAATGATCATTTCTCAGGAATCGGCATCAGTCATGTAGATGAGCGGATACGCCTAATGTACGGAGATGCATATGGCTTAACGATCCAATCAGTGATTGGGACAGGAACGACTGTAGCGATTTGTCTCCCGCTTCTTCCTAAAAACCAATCAGAATATCAAAAATAAAGAATAGCCAAGCGCTGATTTTTTTATTTTTAAGTTAAATAAATCAATCAGTATTCTTGACTTTCATCTACGCGTCTATTCTACTGTCAATACTGGATAACAGCCCAATATTTGACTTTTTCCTCCGAGCATCTTGATTTCTTGGAGCGCATTCTCTACTAATGCCATTGGGCGGTCCAACAACAAATCGATCACGAAAAAATATTCTCCCAAGCTAGTTTTCAATGGTCGGGATTCAATCTTACTTAAGTTGATTTCCCGCCAGCCAAAAGCTGCCAGCATTTTATGAAGCATCCCTGGCTGATTAGCAGGTAGTGTCAAGATGACACTCATTTTTACTGGAGCTGACTGCTGGCTGGTCATCTTTCGGTCACCGACGATCCAAAAACGTGTCTGGTTCAACTCATTATCTTGGATATTCTCAGCTAAGATCTCCAATCCAACATGCTGTGCTGTTTCTAATGAAGCAATCGCTGCTGCGTCTTCTTTCGGATGTTCTGCTACATACATTGCTGCAGCAGTTGTTGATTCTGTTGCTACTAAAGGAACATTAGGATAATACGTTTCTAAAAACTGTTGTGATTGTGCTAGTGCTTGGGGATGAGAAAGGATTTTTGTAATCTTTGTTGCTGCATTGCCTAAAAGCTGCTGCTTGATAGGAAGAACGATTTCACTTTTAACTTCGACTTCTGGATGTTTGGAGAGAAGATCGATTGTGTGATGAACAGATCCTTCCAATGAATTCTCTACAGGAACGACAGCCAGATCGACCTGTTTGCGAAACAACGCGCGCAAACAAGCAGGGATCGAAGCATACGCAGTCAATTGTTCTGTAGGAAATAGCTGGCAAGCCGCCTGATAAGTGAACGAACTTTCTGGCCCTAGATAGCTGACATTCATATGCTTTTGATCCTTTCTATAATGGTATCGATGATCTTTTCTGGTGTTTCATTGGTCGTGTTGATTCGATGTGTCGCGCTCTCTTCATACCAGGAAAGTCGTTGTGCCAATAAGGCTTTTATTTCTTCTCTTGTTTTTCCAAGAGCTAACGGTCGAATAGACGTTTTATCTTGTTGGATACGATCGATTAGACAATCTGCTTCTGCCTCTAAGTAAAGAACAATAGGCTGCGTTTGTAAAAATTGCCGATTGGCAGCACATTGGACGATTCCTCCACCAGTCGCGATAATTATATCTTCATTTGACAGCTTTCTTAAAACCTTTGACTCCACTTTTCGAAAGCTGTTTTCACCGTAATAGTGAAAATATTCGGCAATCGACAATTGGATATGTTCCTCAATCTTTGTATCTAAATCTACATACTCTTTTTGTAAACGTTGAGCTAACCCTTTACCGATCGTTGTTTTTCCAGCGCCCATGAAACCAATCAGCAAAATGCTAGCCATGAGCTTCTCCTCCTGACACAAGTTCTGCTAAATCGTCGAAAAATGCCGGATAAGAGATTGAAACGGCTTCGGCTCCTTCTAGTTCGCAAGGTCCATCAGCTATCAAAGCAGCTACTTGCAGCATCATACCGATTCGATGATCGCCTCTGCTGGAAACTTTTGCACCATGCAGAGGTGTTGGTCCATGGATGATCAAACCGTCTGCTGTTGCTTTTATCTTTGCCCCCATTTTTTGCAATTCTTCTGCCACCGCATCAATTCTGTTGGTTTCTTTTACTTTTAATTCTTCTGCGTCTTTAATGATCGTGATTCCTTCTGCTTGAGTAGCCACTAAAGCTAGAATGGGCAGTTCATCAATCAGACGCGGAATGATTTCTCCACCAATCGTTGCTTTCTTCAAACGACTCGTCTTGACACTTAAATCAGCCGATTGGTTCTGTTCATTGTGATTCGTCTGGGTAATCGCTGCGCCCATCTCCTCCAGTACATCTAAGATACCGGTTCTTGTTGGATTGACCCCGACATTTTTTAACAACAGTTGGCTTTCCGGAACAAGAAGCCCTGCTGCTAGAAAGAAAGCAGCTGATGAAATATCACCTGGAACAGTTATCTGCTGACCGGTTAATTTTTGCGGTCCTGTCACCATGATTGTTTTATCTTCCACTGTGATCCTTCCACCAAATTGACAAATCATTTCTTCCGTATGGTTACGGGAACGTTCTTTCTCAACGATTACGGATGTACCTTCTGCTTGTAGTGCCGCAAACAGCAAAGCAGATTTGACCTGTGCACTAGCTACAGGCATATTGTATCGGATAGGTGATAAAGAGCGGGTTCCTGTCACAGTGATTGGTAGATACTGATCATTTTCTTTTCCTTGCAAGTCAGCACCCATCTCGCGTAAAGGCTCCATCACTCGCCCCATTGGACGTTTAGACAACGAAGCATCACCGAACAGAGTCGTTGCAAAAGGCTGTCCAGCCAAAATACCCATCAATAAACGACTCGTCGTACCGGAGTTTCCCATGTCGATGGGTTCAGTTGGTGGGACAAAGGAGTGGCTACCGCGACCATGAATCTTGATCACCTCTTCCTCTTCTTCGATTTCGACACCTAATTGTTGGAAGGCATGTAAAGTAATCAGACAATCTTCTGCGCGCAAAAAATTTTGTATAGTCGTCGTTCCTTCAGCAATTGCTCCAAACATGATGCTGCGATGGGAAATCGATTTATCTGCTGGTATCCTAACAGTCCCTCTTAATCCATGTATTTGTTGTAATAATCGCATTTATCCAGCCTCCTATTTGATCCAGCAATGATAACTGGTATTAGACATAATGGTTCTTTTTGCTTGTAACAAATCCTGTTGATTTTTGAAACTGATTTGCAGTATCCCTAAAATATCTTCTCGCGTCTCTTGGATCTTCAAATTGATCAAAGAAACTCCCGCTTTTCCAATCAGTCCAGTTACTTCTGCAATCACGCCAGGCTCATCTGGTACATCGATAAATAAATCAAAAAAGGCAGGAATCGCGCCTTGCTTATGGATAGGCAACTGGTCTCGACTTTCTTTTGCCCGATTGAAAAAAGAAAAGATTTCCGATTGGTTCTCAGTCATGATCCATTCTGCTATTTGTGTCATTTCTTGTTGCCAATCTGCCAATCGTTCCAATAATATCTGCTTATTGCTCAACAAAATATCTGTCCACATGACAGGATCCGAGGAAGCGATCCTAGTGATATCTCGAAAGCCTCCTGCTGCCAGTTGTTTGGCTCGCGGATATTCTTGATTGAATTGTTCTGCCTGGTTGACTAAACCAGCTGCCAGAATATGTGGAAAATGACTTAGCATTCCTGTTATACGGTCATGTTCTCCTGCTGTAAGAGTCACATATTTTGCTTTGGTTCCGCAAAATAGTTCTTGCAGTTTTTCAACATCTTTTTTCGTCTTTTCCAAAGGTGTAAAGATGTAATAGGCATTTTCAAATAGTTTAGCATCTGCTGCCTGTATACCTGATTTATGAGAACCAGCCATTGGATGTCCACCGACAAACCGAAGATTTTTCTGCTCAGCGGATGTCACGACTTGCTGCTTCGTACTGCTGACATCCGTAATGATGACGTGATCAGACAAGTTGATTCTTTCAAGGACATCAAGATAAGCTAAGGTTGTACGGACGGGAACGGCTAATAAGATAACGTCTGCTTGTTCTGCACCTGTTTCAAAATCATTTGCAACGTAATCAACGATCTGCTGTTCTACTGCTTGCTCACGGGTTTTTGACTGACTATCCCAACCAACTACTATCAGTTCTGGATTGGTCTGACGAATACAAAGTGCCATAGAAGCACCAATCAGTCCAAGCCCCACGATAAAAACATGTTGTGCCATCTTATTTGCCCCCTTTTTAGTAATGTTTCAAGTAGTCACGGTACTCCTTCACTGCAGCTTTCAACTCAACAAGCGAATCACTTGGGAACTTTGACAATAGCTCTGTCGCTACTACAGTGGCTACAACATTTTCCGCAACGACGCTAGCTGCAGGAACTGCTGTACTATCCGAACGTTCTACACTTGCTTTGTAAGGTGCTTTTGTATCGATATCAACACTTTGAAGTGGCTTGTACAATGTAGGGATGGGTTTCATGACCCCGCGGATAATAAGTGGTTCGCCATTGGTCATCCCGCCTTCGAAGCCGCCTAGATTATTGCTACGTCGGAAGTAGCCTCGTTCTTCTTCCCATAAGATCTCATCCATCACTTCTGATCCTGGTAATGAACCAGCAGTGAATCCGACCCCAAATTCTACTCCTTTAAAGGCATTGATACTAACCACAGCTTGCGCGATTTTGGCATCTAGCTTCGTGTCCCATTGTACATAGCTTCCTAATCCAGCTGGAACGCCTCCAACGAGCACTTCTACAATTCCTCCGATCGTGTCTCCATTTTTCTTTGTCTGATCGATCAGTTCTTTTATTCTTTGCTCGACTGCTGAATCAACAACCCGTACTTCTGATGCTTCAGAAATTTCTTTGATTTCTTGAATGGAGATATTTTCAGGTATTTCTGCTTGGATTCCACCAAGACAAATCACGTGTCCTGCTACGGTGATGTCAAGTTCTTCCAGAATTTTCTTGGCAATTGCGCCGATTGCTACACGCATGGTCGTCTCTCTTGCAGAGGACCGTTCAAGCACATTTCGAAGATCTCGATGATGGTATTTCATACCGCCTACCAAATCCGCGTGACCCGGACGCGGACGTGCAACTCGCCGCAGTGATTGGTCTTTTTCAGGCACTTCTGCTACAGACATGACAGTTGCCCAATTTTTCCAATCTTTATTTTCTACCACTAAAGTGACAGGTGAACCAATTGTTTTGCCGTGACGGATGCCAGACGTGATCCGAACACGGTCTTTTTCGATCTTCATCCTTCCTCCTCTGCCGTAACCAGCTTGTCTGCGAGCGAGTTCGTGATTAATTTCTTCTTCTGACAGAGGTAACCCTGCTGGTAGTCCTTCAATAATCGCTGTTAATTCTGGTCCATGGGATTCTCCCGCAGTCATATAACGCATCTTACAGTCCTCCTAAGTAATCTTTGAATGTCTCTGTGGGAACAGGTACGATTTTTGCTTGCCCAATCTTTTCTAGTAAGATGATATTCAATTGGCTTCCTCTTGCTTTCTTATCATGGGTTATCGCGTGGAATAATTCCTCTGAATGACTTAGATCGTAAGTAATCGGCAGGTGGAATTTTTGGAGTATCCTTTCTAATGCAGCTGTCGATCCAGTTGGAGACAAGCCGATTTTTTCTGCATGAGAAGTGATGGCTACCATTCCAATAGCTACTCCTTCTCCATGACTGACTACCCCATATCCTGCTGTATTTTCAATTGCATGGCCAATTGTATGACCAAAATTTAAAATAAGTCGATTTCCTTGGTCAAAGACATCTTCTTCCACTACTTTTCGCTTGATTTTCAACGTAGCAGTGATGATTGGAACAGCATGCTCTAGAAGATCTTTTTCGTCTTTAAGCTCATTCAGTTGTTGCCAAAGCATTGCATCTGCTATAGCTGCTGATTTGATGATTTCAGCGATTCCTTCTCGTAAACGACGTACCGGTAAAGTTTTTAGAACCTCAGGATCAATCAATACGCCAGCTGGCTGGCTAAATGTTCCGACAAGGTTCTTCGCTTTGTTTGTATTGACTGCTGTCTTCCCGCCGATACTAGAATCTACTTGTGCAAGTAGCGTAGTCGGAAGTTGAACGAAATGGATCCCACGCATGAATGTCGAGGCCACGAATGCGGCTAGATCACCCACCATTCCTCCACCAAGTGCAAGTATTCCATCGCTGCGGGTAAAATCATTATCTGCCAAAAAATCGTATAACTCAGCTGCTTGTTCCAAAGATTTACTGGTCTCACCCGCCGGTACGATTGAAAGGACTGGTTCAAAATCAGCTTGTCTCAATTGGAACATGATTTTTTCCGCATACAGTGGAGCAACGTTGGTATCAGTGATCACAGCTACTTTTTGAGGCTTCCAAATCGTTTGAAGCCATGATCCAGCCTGTTCTAGTGCACCTTCTTCAATATGAATATCGTATTTCTGGTTATCAACATGTACAGTAAGCATTCGTTTCACTTCTTTCTTTTAAAAAGCTGGCATTAATCGAGTGTTTGAATCTTTTCCATTGCTTCTTTCATGATCGTCACTTCTTTCATCATGCGTGAGTAAGTCTTTTCATTCAACGATTGGGGACCGTCTGACCAAGCATTTGCAGGATCAGGATGGATCTCTACGATCATGCCGTCTGCTCCGCTTGCCACACCCGCACGGGCCATTGGCGGTACAAGATCCCAAATACCTGTACCATGACTTGGATCAACGATCACAGGGAAATGAGTTAATTTTTTCATCAATGGGACAGCACTTAAATCAAACGTATTACGTGTAGCTGTCTCGTAAGTCCGAATCCCACGTTCGATAAAAATGACAGGAGATTTGTCTTCAACTGCAATGTATTCTGCAGCATTAAGCCATTCATTGATCGTACCAGAAATCCCACGTTTCAATCCAACAGGTTTACCTGTTTTACCGACAGCAGATAGCAGTTTGAAATTTTGCATATTCCGTGCACCAATCTGTAGGATATCGCTGTACTCAGCCACCATGTCGATATGTCCTTCATCCATCACTTCAGTAATCACTTTCATTCCAAATTCATCAGCCGCTTGACGGATGTATTTCAATCCTTCTTCTTCTAAACCTTGGAAAGCATATGGAGAAGTACGTGGTTTGAAGGCACCACCTCGCAGAATTTTTGCGCCCCCGGCTTTGGCCATTCGCGCACATTCTCTGATTTGGTCTAATCCTTCGATAGAACAAGGACCAGCCATCGTCACGAAACTGCCGTCACCAATTTTTACTCCGTCTACATCCACGACTGTATTGCCAGGATGGAATTCTCGAGAAGTCAATTTGTATGTGTTTAAAATACGCACAGCATTTTCTACTCCTTCGTAGCGTGTAAATGCTCCTTCTTGTAAACTTCGCGTATCACCTTTTAGTCCAATCACTACTCGTTCTGTTCCTTGATCGATTGAGACTTTGAATCCTTCTTTTTCGATATGATCGACGACTTTTTTTACTTGTTCTTCCGTTGCTTCTTTTTTCATAATTACTATCATTGTTTTTCCCGCTTTCTTTTGTTTACTTATCTATCTTGGCTGATTTTCTCTACTTTTTCAAGGTGGTTTTACATAAATCCCTACTAAACGACCGTGTCCTGTTGTTCTCATTTTCGCTCCTTCTTTCCTACTTATGACTCGGATAATCAACAAAAAAAGATGTCCCTGTAGGAAATTGCCTCTACAGTGAACATCTTCAACGAGCCTTAAAAAGCGCTGCAAAAATATAAAATAGCCACTATAGATGAATTTCTCTACGTGGCTGTAAGTCGTGTTTAAAAATCTTTAGCCATCATAGATACAAACTTGGTTTGTTTGTACCCACGAAGTCATGAATACAAACCTATCTAAAATAGCTAAAGTAATACGTATTCAGTTTTGTAAGTTTTCTAGATTTCATAAAAAATCGCTCCAAACTGATGTAAGAATTGTACCTAGTATAGACATAAAAAAATCGACTGTCAATCATTTTTGTGAAACTTTTTTTAATTTTCTGATAGTTAACTTTGGTTTTCAGAAAAATAACAATTGGTTTTATTGAAGAAAACAGTCATGAACAAAAGAATCTGAGAACTTTTTTGCTCTCTTGTTCATGACATATAGAATAAAGCAGCTTTGTCTTGTACACTCCGTTTTTCAAATAATAATCTAAAGATCGCTACTGGATAATAAAACTGATTTCATGGTCCTCTTCGCCGCTGATGCGGTAAGGTGACTCAACATCCGCTCCCCAGCTATTGATACCCCCGACTCCTCTTACTTTTGCAAAAATCGTAAGAACCGTTCGTCTTTCTGGCGGTAGTTCTTCTATATGTGTCGCCTGTTCCAGTTCTTCTGCTTTGAATGGTAAAGCGGAAAAAGCAAATGGCGTATCCTGCTGTTCAAATCGCAACGAAAAGTCTTCTTGATCTTTGTCCGTATTATCCAATGTTTCATTTCTTGTCAGTTCTAGCCATTTCGTTTCCATATGCATACCGCATTCTTGGGGAACAAGGTATGGAGGAATGGGGAGTCCTTCCACTTTATAAATACCTTCGATACCACCAGCCAACCGATCCGGATATGTTTCCCCTGATAAACCTTCATACTCAAAGAATTTTGCTTTTGTTGGCATAATGAACCTTATACCCAATGCTGGTAATTCCGGCAACCCTTTTTGTCCATCATAATGCATCTTAACAAGCATTTTACCCTCTCCAGCGATTTGGTAGGAAATTGTCACTTGTGTTTTTGGTACTGTGTTGATTTCCAGTGTAAAAATGATTTCAACCGTTCCAGCGTTTTCATTACTTGAATATTGATTATTTACTGGGGCAATCGGCAAATCGATCTTTTTATTGTCCACCAGTACTTCTATTTCTTTGACTTTTGGATACAATCCGGCTCCTAACCACATACCAGATTTAAATCCAAATCCGCTACCTCTGTCATTATCGGTCGTTGCCCGCCAAAAAACTGGAAGTGTTTCCCGGTATAGCCATTCTTTTCCGTTTTTATTGAGTGATTCCAGTCCGCCTCTTGTATAAGAAAAAATATAATGCGTATTTCCCGATTTGACACCTAATGTACAGTCGCCGAAGACGATTGCAACTTTTTCCGTCTCCATATGACTTTTATTTACTGTATTTTTCATAATAATATCTTACCTCCTGCATGGCGGGTTTTTCTTGTCCATCTGCAAAAACGATCCCATTCCCTGAGAATTCATAGTCACTTGGTTTATCGTCAAAGTCACCGCCATAGCGCATCACTTCTCGACCAGTGATTGGATCAGTCACTTGGATCGCCTGATCTTTAAAATCCCATATATAGCCTCCTTGGTACATTTCATAACGATCAAGCAACGTCATGTAAGAATCCATTCCACCTAATGAATTCCCCATGTCATGCATGTATTCACATAAGATGAACGGTTTTTCCGCTTTATTTTCTAGGTAGTCAATGATCTCTTCTGGTGGCGCATACATGCAGCTTTTTACATCTGAAATCGAATCTTCGAATGCTGGATTTGGAAAATTCCCTTCATAATGGACGAGTCGATCCGGGTCTACTTTTTTGAAGTAATCGTTCATTTGTCGAATGTTTTCTTCCGCATAGGATTCATTTCCAAGAGACCAAAAAAGAATGCTTGGATGGTTTTTTAATGTTTCGAAATTCGTTTTTGCCCGATCAAGAACAGCAGCCTGCCACTGAGGTACTGCACCTGGCACGTTGTAAGAAGGCTCAAATGCGCCCATTTTTTGCCATGAGCCGTGGGATTCGAGGTTCGTTTCCGCCATCACATGGATTCCTGCTTGGTCGCATAAATAATACCAAGTGATCTGGTTGGGGTAATGAGATGTCCGTACGCCGTTGATCTTTGCATTTTTTATGATAGCCAAATCTTTTTCCATATCTTCTATAGTGATGGCGCGTCCTTTTTTTGGATGCCACTCATGTCGATTTACCCCGTTGATGATCATCCGTTTTCCATTGAAGTAGATGATTTTATCTTTGATTTCGATTTTACGAAAACCGAAAGAATAGTCAATATACTCCGTTACTCTTTTTTCTTCGTCTATCGTCTCCAATTCAAGCTTATATAAATTGGGCTGAAAATGCCCCCACAGTGCCACGTTTTCAAATCCATCGATCCGAATCGTCATTTGCTCTTTTAACGGATATTGCTGTTGATAGATTTCCTTCCCCTCAGGATCTAGTATCGCTACATTCAACTGACTGTTTTTGGCTACTTGCTCAAAAGACAAATCTATTTCAAGTTTGCCATTTTGACAGTTGTCATCTAATCGAGGTTTGATCCAAAGATCTTCTAAATGGTTTTGTCCTCGAGCAACTAAATAGACATCTCTGAAGATCCCAAAAAATCGGAAAAAGTCCTGATCTTCCAAGAATGCAGCTGTACTTCTTTTGTAAACCTCCACAGCTAGAATATTTTCTTCTTCCAAATAAGGTGTTAAATCAAATTCAGACGGACTGAACGAATCTTCGGCATACCCGATAAAATGACCATTCAACCAAAGGAACATTGCTTGTTCTACACCAGCAAAATGAATCGAGATTTGTTTTCCCTTTAGACCTTCTTCTAATCGAAAAGTCGTCAAATACGAACCCACCGGATTGTCTTTAGCAGTTGAAAAGATTCCTTCCGCCTCTTTCTCAGGGCTTGTCGTGAAAGGGGGACGGCGAAATACATGTCCCTCCCACGGATACATCGTATTGATGTAATGGATCTTGTCATAATTTGCTAATTCAATATGACTAGGAACAGTGATTTCATCAAAAGAACAGGCATCAAAATCTTTTTTATAAAATGTTTTTGGACGTACCGAAGGATTTGGCGAATAACAAAAACGCCATGTTCCATTTAAAGACTGTTTAAGGGAGGATGTGGTTTCTACTTCTTCCCTTGTTGCATAGCAAACATGATCACTATGCGCATTTGATTGGTTCACTCTAAAAACTTGTGGATCATCTAACCATTTTATATTTGCTTTCATACTTTTTTCCTTCTCTCATAACTTTTTGAAATGAAGCATCTCTGTTTGGAAATCACCTTGAAAATCAGGGAAGTAAAGTCCGACTGTCATCAATTCGGCCCCCGAAAATATCCGCTTCGAGGTCTGTTCCTGATAAAGTGCCTCATCATCTAACCCCATCAGATATACTTCATGGAACACTGGTTGAGCTGAAGCTAGTATCCTCCCTAAAAACACAATAGCTTCATCTTGTTTAGGAGACACAAACATCCATGCGGCAATATTTTCTTCAAAAGGACTCGCCAAACGATAATAATGGCCGTATTGGATCACCGGACGAATCGTTTGATAGGATATAATTTGGTCTTTGACTTGCTTTTTTTCTTCAGGAGACAGCTTTGTCAAATCCAGTTCATAACCAAAAACAGCGCTCATAGCTGTTTCTCCTCTTGTTTTCAACGAAGTAGATCTGCCAGTCTGATGATTTGGTACAGCTGATACATGAGCCGTGATGGACGAAATCGGATAAGCAAGACTTGTTCCATATTGGATTTTCATACGCTCCACTGCATCCGTGTTATCACTTGTCCATGACTGCGGCATATAATAAATAAAACCAGCATCAAACCGCCCACCTCCACCAGAACAGCCTTCCCATAAGATTTCCGGATAATCAGCTGTCAAATGTTCGAGTAGTTCATAAAGCCCGAGCATATAACGATGCGCTACTTCTCCTTGTCTCTGTGGGTCAAGGGTAATCGAATAGACATCTGAAAGCGAACGGTTCATATCCCATTTGATGTAGTCAAGAGGAATCGTGTCTAAAATCTTTCTCATTTGTTTTTCAATCGTCTGCCGAACATCTAACCTTGTAAAATCCAGTACATGTTGTGATCTGGAAGCAGAAGGCATTCTACCTGGCTCCTGCATAAGAAAATCAGGATGTGTTCGATTCAGTTCAGAATCAATTGAGATCATTTCTGGTTCAAACCATAAACCAAATTTCAATCCTTTGCTATGAGCATAATCTGCTATTTCACGTAATCCATTTGTCAACTTGCCTTCATACTCGAACCAGTCTCCTAATGAAGAATTGTCCGCATCTCTTTTTCCAAACCAGCCATCATCTAATACGAACATTTCGATGCCTAGCTCCTTTGCTTCATCAATGATCGCCTTGATTTTTTCACTATTGAAGTCAAAGTAAGTGGCTTCCCAGTTATTGACAAGAATCGGCCGTTCAGCAAATTGATGACGACCTCTTGCGATTCTTTCACGTAGCAACTCATGGTGGATCTGACTCATTTTGTTCAATCCCTGACTTGAGTAAGAAAGGATCATTTCAGGTGTTTGAAAAGACTGATTTGCATTCAATTCCCACGAAAAACGATGGCTGTTGATCCCACCGACGACTCTCAATTGATTGATCTGATCTTTTTCAAGTTCGAAAGAATGGTTGCCGGAATAAACAAATTGAAGTCCAATCGCTTCTCCAGTATTTTCTGTCGTATGATGATGAACTAAAGCAATAAAGTTATTCATATGGTGACTGCTCGTTCCTCGACGGCTTTCAAATACTTTTGTTCCAGATAAAAGAGATTGCCGTGAAATCTGTCTTTCATTGACATGTGCTCCTGGCAAAGCAATGACTTCATCAAATCGCCTAGTATGGGCAAAGTCTAGCTGGAAACTAGCTACTTTTTCTAGTTTGATTGTTTCTCCGGTTTCATTTCTTATCTTTACAGATCGTGTAATCACTGCTCTATCACTAAATATGGTATAGAACAAATCGAAATAAATCGCTGTTTCTCTATCCTTGAGTGAAATCACCAACGTTTGCGCCTCTGACTTGTCTAGCACATAAGTTTGAGGCAAGCCTTCGATCTCTGGCTTCCCATCTGTAATATAATGGCTGTCATATCTCAGATCCAGTAAGTCTGACCCATTCTTGCGCTGAATAATCGATGCGGGTGTTCGAAAGTCCATGCTGCCATGAGAAGAGTATTCTTGCGGTAGTGTATCTTTCGACAGAGACCGGTCAGGATTTAAGGGAACATTTCCTGAAAATCCACGATCTCTTCGGGGATAATTTTTATTGTCTTTGTACTGCTTGACTGGTTTGCCAAAATAAATATGCGCCAATACATTGCTCTCTTCTATCTTTATCAGATAAGAAAGAAATGTATTTCGTAAATGGAAGACTCGGCTCTTTTCATCAAATAAGATGAAATTTTTTTCTGTTTTTCTATGCGTAATATCCATCATTTCACTCCCATCAAAACGGAAACCGTTTACTTTTTTTATAATTCCTGTATACTGTTTACTAAACAATTTTGTCAATAGAAATTTTTTATTTTTTTGAGGAGTGTGTAAAAATGGTTGGAATTAGAGATGTCGCACGAAAGGCAAATGTCTCCCCTGCTACAGTTTCCCGCGTGTTGAATAACGATCAGACGATCCATGTGGCTCAGGCTACTCGGCAACGGATAGTAGAGGCAGCTGCTGCGTTGGATTATGATATCAGTACTCGAAAATATATCAAAAAGAGAATGCCTTCGATTGGTGTGATCTCTACGATCGGCAAAGCGAGCGAAGAACAGGATATCTATTACAAACATTTGCGAGTAGGGATGGAAGAAGAGGCTCGACGTCTGCATTTAGGGATGAATCGAATCTATAATCTATCTGATAATCCTAAACAATGGGAAGATCTAGATCAGTTAGGTGCGGTGATCATTGTTGGGACTGTTACGAAAGAATCGATTACCGCCTTGTTAAAACAAAACATGCAAATAGTCGTCGTGGATAACCCTGACATCCAGCAAGAGGTCGATATGGTGTACGCAGATCTTGAACGGATGACTAAAACCGTACTGGAATTGTTCTTAGAAAATGGCCATAAAAGAATAGCCTATATCGGGGGATATAAAGTCGATATGGATGAATTCGGTGGGAAGCAGATTTCTATAAACGAAAAGAGGATGCGTGCCTATCAGCATTTTATGATCGATCATCACTTAGAAAAATATATGTCTTATCGTCTAGGTGGTTGGACAGAAAAACAAGGTGAGGTACTTGCGACTGATTTATTAGAAAATGAGTCCCCTCTTCCTACCGCCATTCTTGTCGGGAGCGATCCAATGGCAATCGGTGTCTATCGGGCATTGAAACAAAAAAATATCCAAATTGGTGAAGAGATTGTTGTAGCAAGCTTTGATAATATCGAGACAATCGCAAACCTCTCCCCTGGCTTGACCAGTGTTCAAATCAATGCGAAATCAATTGGCCAAGCAGCTGTTCGAATGGCATTGGAGCGAATTGACGGTATACGAGACGAACCAATCATTTTGACTTATCCTGCGCGATTGATTGTTCGGGAAAGTTTTATCCCAAGAACAAAAAGGTATTGAAAGAGAGGTTGTGAAAAGCCGCTTCGTTTCTTCATACTCAAAACTAAACGGCTTTTTCACAACCTCTTACTTATACTTATTCACAAAATCCAATGTCTGCTGGTAACAATTTTGCGATTCTTTTAGCGTGTAATCAAATTGGTATTCATGGGTAATCTCTTTTTTTGTATCTGTATAAAACAAGGATTGCACGGGTACCTTTAATTCTGTCAACCGATTTTCTAATGCTTGACCTTGCTCCTGGAATGAGTATGCATTTCCGTCAGTTATATACGTTGGCGGAAATTCCTTAGAAACATGGTCAGCCACACTAGCTTCTTTCAGTTGCTCGCTCGTTTTCCAATCTTTTGTTCCAATCAACGACCATGCAACAGTTTTGACGAAGAACTTCATAAATCGATCATCCGAATGTTGCTGTGCTGTTAGCTTCAAATCAACGGGTCCGCAATAAGAAATGGTTCCTTTCAAACTATCTTTTGGAAGCACCTGTTTGATTTTCATTTGTTTGGCATATGCCTCGTTTGTTTGTAGAGCTGCATATTGCAAAGCGATTTGTGCACCTGCACTATCTCCGCCAAAAAATAGTTGCTCCATGTCTAGCAGTTTGTCGTCTTTTTCTTCAGCTAATAAATCTTTGACCAGCTCATTCACTTGAAGAACTTGATTAGGGTATTCTGAATCAGGCGCTAATTCATAATTCATCGCAACCACTGCGATGTTGGCGTCTGATACTAATTTTGTCGCAAATTCCTTGACACCTGATTTATCTCCGCCGACGAACCCTCCACCATGTACCCAAAACAGAACAGGCACAGGTCCCTTGCTGTTTTTTGGATAGTAGATATCATACGTATTCTCTTTATAGTTGGACTCATACGTCAAATCTGTTTTTTTCGCCACGTTTTTTTCTGCTTGATTGAACGTTTTCTGATCGGTGATTTGTACAGTATTTGAAAACATATGGTTGATCAAGAATGCTCCGGGTCTGGGGGAAAGCTGGAAGGCAAGAAAGATTGCAAACACGATCCCGAGAATGATCCCGAAGAACCATCCGATAAATTTAAGAATTTTCTTTTTCATAAGTCTCCCTCAGTAATTAATATTAAGCATTCTGATTATACCATAGTGTTCTTTCCTAGCAAGCTCTCCTGCATGATTTAATTGTTCCCCCAAACTTCTTCTGCAATGCTTTTGACAAAAGCAATCTTTTCCCATTGTTCTTCTTCAGACAAAATATTTCCTTCTTCTGTTGAAGCAAATCCGCATTGAGGACTTAAGCACAAACGATCTAAAGGCAGATATCGTGTCGCTTCGTAGATCCGGTCAATCACTTGCTGGCGCTCTTCCAGTTCACCACTTTTCGTTGTGATCAAGCCTAATACAACTAATTTATCTTCGGAAACTTTCGCTAAAGGTGCAAAACTCCCAGCACGTTCACTATCGTATTCTAAATAATAGGCACGGACATTTTCTTGACTAAATAATGGATCTGCTACGTCGTCATAACCGCCCGATGCTGCCCAAGTAGAATGATAATTCCCGCGACAGACATGTGTATTGAGTGTTAAATCATCTGGCTGGTCAGCTAAGACTGCATTGTTGATCGTTAAATAAAGATTTGCTAGCTCCCGACGAACTTCTTTTTCATCTTTTCCCTCATCCACCGCAAACCCTTTAGGAAGTGGTGCAACTAATACTCCCCATGTACAATCATCTAGCTGGATCGTCCGCGCACCTGCTTCATATAAGTCGTCGATCACTTGACGATAAGCTGCGATGATATCTTTAATTAATGTTTGATTGTCTTCATAGACTTTTCGAACATGGGGTAATATATCCGGACGAAGTAGTTCCACTAAAATTTGAGCTGGAGCAGGAATTGTCTGTTTCACTTCGATGCCTTGACTTGTATGAGCCTGAGTGAATTTAAAATGTTCGACGAAAGGATGGTTCGTACCAGAAATTTTCCCCGTCACAATCACTGTACCAGGACGTGTCTCTTCTCCATGAAAGAAATAACCATGTTCAGGCACATAAAATTCCACGCCATTCAACCCATAAAAGAAGTCCAAGTGCCACCAGCTGCGACGGAACTCTCCATCAGTAACAGCTTTCAAACCAGCTCCTTCTTGTTTTTTTATCAATTCGATGATCGTTTCATCTTCAACTTTTCGAAGTTCTTCTTGTGTGATTTTCCCATCAGCAAAACGAGTCCTTGCCTCTTTCAGCTTTTCAGGACGTAAAAAGCTCCCGACGATGTCATAGCGAAATGGTGATGTTGTTCGAATTGTCATAAAAAATCTCCTCCAATAATCATGTTTTAACAAAGCGTAAGAAGCTTTTCGAAAAAAGAAAAAAGTACCCGCCTCTTTTGCCGTTGAACGACAAAAGGGACGAATACTTCGTGTTACCACCCTTATTTGCATTATTCTCACAAATAATGCCTCATCGGTACAGATTGTATACCCGGCGAGTTATCGGTCGCTTTACCGTTTAGATTGCGTGAACAATCAAAAAAACTCAGAGCTCATCTTCACTGACCAAACAATCCTTGCTCTCACCTACCAAGGTCTCTGTACTTATTTCCTATCAGTTACTCTTCTCTTCAACGCTTCATTATTTGCTAATTAATATCCCACTTTTGTTTCATTTTGTCAATCTTTTTTTAATGAAAAACCGAGTAGTTCTCTCTCTTATTTCATTTTCATCCATTCAATCACACTTATCCTAAACACTTCTTTCCTATTTTTTCATTTCCATCCATGCATGATAATATTCAATTCTGATATTGTTTTCGTCCGTATTCGTCAATAGATATTGTCCGATCACTTCTCCTGTTTTCCACCCTTTTTCATGCATTGTTTCTCTGACTTCTAAGATATTATTACGTTCCGCATGGTTCATCTCAGATTTCAACAAAAACCGGCGATAAATAGTCGTATCTTTTTTCTTCCAAATCACATCTTGGGAAAATAAATGTATCTCACTGGGATCGATAAAAAAGCCGTACATCGTTTGCGAACTGGAAGCTGGCATACTCATCATTCCAAAACTCGAATAGTTCGGTAGAAATTGTTTTATTTCCACAATATCCTCAAATTCCGTTGAAATCATACAGTCAAAAGGGATCTCTTCTATAGGAAATTCTTCCTCGTTTGTATCGATCATCAATTTCAACTGTTTTTTCTGCGCCCTTATCTCTTTCTGTTTTTGTTTCATTATCAATAGCTCTTTATGGATTCTTTTTTCTGTTTCATCAAGTGTCTCATATAACTCCGTCAATGTTTTACCATATAAATTCTTCATCTGCTTGATCGGTATATCTAATTTTCTATAAAAAACGATATCATAAAGCATAAAAATATCGTCGATATCAAACAAGCGGTAATCATTCTCTTCCTGTCTGCTTGACCGAATCAGACCCTGTTCATCCCAATAGCGAATCGTTGATTTTGGCAAATCGAACAGTTCCGATACTTGGCCGATCGTGTACATTTTTTTCATTTTTTCTCACCTCTTTTCCAGTTTATTCTTTTTCCTATTGACCTTCAAGCTACTTGAAGGTATAGAATCGAAAAGTATCAGGAAAAAGGAGGAATAATATGACTATCTTAAAAAAATTCTTACAGCAAAACAAAGGACTCGCTCTCCTTACCTTTGTGATGATCTGTTTACAAATCGCCGGTACATTAGGTGTACCAAAATTAGTAGCCAAACTGATCGACACAGGTATAGCAAGTGGCGAAGCCTCTGTTATCAAGAAAATCGGCGTTGAAATGCTACTTGTAGCATTTCTAGGAACGATCGCTGCAGTTGCCTCTAGTTACTTTTCAGCATTGGCATCCGCTCGGTTTGGGTTCCAGACACGGGAGAAATATTTCCGTAAATTCCAACAACTGTCAATGAAGGATATCAGCCGTTTCAGTTCTGGATCTCTTTTGACAAGAATGACGAATGATGTCGATAATGTCCAGCAAATGATTGTTTTATTTTGCCAAATGATTTTACCAGCACCAGTTATTTGCTTTTTCACCATCCTCATGATGTTTCGTTATTCTCTATTGCTTACATGGGTTACATTACTCTCTGTTGTTTTTTACGTATGGATCGTTTACCGACTGATGAAACGAGGAACGCCTTTATCTTTAAGTATCCAACCAAAAATGGATCGGATCACCATCACATTGAGAGAATTCTTTACGGGGATCAATATGATCCGTGCCTTTGATAATCAGTCATATGAAGAAAAGCGAACGAATCAGACCTTTGCAGATTATGCTAGTCAAATGATCAAAGTGAACCGAATCTTTGCTTGGGTCACTCCAATTGCTTTTTTACTCATGGGAATCGTTTATGCTTCTATTTTGTGGTTTGGCGGAAATCTTGTGGCAGACGGCACGTTACAGATCGGTGTCGTGACCGCGGTAGTGGAATACTCTATGCTGACACTTGCTTATTTGATGATTGCAGCCATGGTACTGGTCATTATCCCTAAATCATTCGCCTCTTTACGACGGATAGAAGAAATACTCGAAGCAGAGATCGAAATTAAAGAAGAGACGATCCAAACAGTTGCTAAACCATCCTTTGATCAGACAAATGCAGCTGCTTTTGAACATGTCACATTCAAATATACTGAAACTTCTGATCCAGTTCTAGAAGATATTGATTTTACAATACCTAAAGGAAAAACAACGGCGATCGTTGGCGGGACCGGATCTGGAAAAAGTAGTTTAGCAAAACTTCTCTTGAGACTAAGTGATCCTACGGTAGGAAAAGTGACCCTTGGTGGTATCCCTCTTACTCAAATGACGCAGGAACAGATCCGCTCACACATCAGTTATGTCCCTCAAAAAGCCTTCTTATTCAGCGGTACGATCTTAAGCAACTTGCAGATGGGAAATGAACATGCTTTACCAGAAGAATTGGCTAAAGCGATCAAGATCGCCCAATTAGAAGAACTAGTGGACACTCTTCCTGATGGATTAGATAGCTTTGTTGCTCAAGGTGGTTCTAATTATTCTGGCGGACAGAAACAGCGGATATGCATTGCTCGAGCATTGATCAAACCAGCAGAAATCTATGTATTCGATGATAGTTTTTCCGCTTTAGACTATAAAACAGACGCAGCATTAAGGGCAGCACTCCATAAACACATGTCGGAGAAAACTCTCGTGATTGTTGCTCAACGGCTCAGTACGATCCAACAAGCAGATAACATCATTGTTTTAGATGAAGGAAAAATCGTAGGACAAGGTACTCATGAAGAACTATTGTCTAATTGTCAAACATATCAGGAATTTGCCAAATCACAAGGAATATAGAAAGAAGGGATTCGATGGAAAAGAAAAAAACGTTAAACACACGCGCTTTGATACGTTTTTGGAAAATGATCAAACCTGAACATAAATATTTTTACGGATTGTTTCTATGCAGTTTATTGGGCAACCTATTAGTTGTAGCCATGCCCCTGATCATGGGAATCGGGATTGATGATTTGTTGTCGCAAATAAGAAAAACAGGTATTGGACAGCTTACTTTCAGTGATATCAAACAAGCATTGTTGTTCCCTGTCTTATTGCTGATTGGCTGTTCAGTCCTAAGCAGTGTTGCTTCATTTATCCAAGAACGTACAATGGCAGCATTAAGCGAAAAGATCACATTGAGGGTGCGAAAAGAAATCACAAAAAAATTCAAAACGTTACCGATGTCGTTTTTTGATAATCATCAAGTCGGCGACATCATCAGTCGGACGACTACCGGACTCAATCAGCTTTCTCAAGTGTTATTGACAGGTATCAATCAATTTTTCACTTCTGTCGTAACAATAGCTGCTGCTGGTCTAATGCTGTTTTATATCGAAAGCAAGCTCACTTTGCTTGTCTTATTGCTGATCGTTGGAAGTTCAATTATTACAACTAAAATTGCGAATAAAAACAAACAGATTTCTGAACAAAACCAATATGAACTAGGTGTCTTGAATAATCGGATGGAAGAAATCTTAGCTGGTAATCTAGTGGTCAAAACATTCAATCAGCAAGCTCATGCAGAAGCTTCCATACATGAAGTAAACAAAAAACAATACAATGCTTTTAAACGTGCTCAATTTATGAACTTTGCCATCTATCCGGCAATCCGATTCATCAATCAACTCGCCTTCATCATAAGTGCGGTATTCGGTGCTATACTCGTTCTTTCTGGCGGTGTGACGATTGGCTTCTTACAAGCTTACCTTCAGTACATCAATCAGATCTCTGAACCAATTTCCACTGCTTCTTATGTGATCAACTCGATTCAATCCGCAATGGCTGCAATCGAAAGGATCTTTGAGATATTAGATGAAACAGATGAAATTCCGGACCTACCAGAAGCAAAACTTTTGGAAGAACCGAAAGGAAAAATAGCTTTCAAAAATGTACAATTTGGTTACACATCGGATAATATATTGATGAATCAAGTTGATTTTTCAGTAAAACCAAAACAAACTGTGGCGATCGTTGGACCAACTGGTGCAGGAAAAACGACTTTAGTTAATCTGCTGATGCGTTTTTATGAACTGAATAAAGGAAAGATCGAATTTGACGGCCGCGATATTACCAAGCTTTCGCGTGGAGAACTACGCCGTTCTTTTGGGATGGTCTTACAAAATACCTGGCTGTTTGAAGGAACAGTGGCCGATAATATTGCCTATGGGAAAATGGATGCCACGAGAGAACAAATTATCGAAGCGGCTGAAATCGCACAATGTGATCACTTTATTCGAACACTGCCAGAGGGATATGATACAATCATCTCTAGCGAAAATGGTACGTTATCTCAAGGGCAGCAACAATTATTAACAATTGCACGGGTCATTCTGGCAAATCCCCCTGTCGTTATTTTAGATGAAGCAACTTCTAGTGTAGATACACGAACAGAAGCATTGATCCAGCAAGCAATGGAGGCTGTGACAAAAGATAGGACAAGTTTTGTCATTGCCCACCGTTTGTCAACGATTGAAAATGCAGATATGATCCTTGTAATGAAAAACGGCGATATCGTCGAAAAAGGAACGCATTCTGAATTACTCCAAGCACCAACGCTTTATGCTAGCCTTTATAATAGTCAATTTCAGGTAGCATAGCCAAAAGAGCGTGGGACAAAAGTAAAGAACACTTTTGTCTCACGCTCTAAACACGTATAAACGGCGGAAGCAGAAGCAACTCCTTCGGAAATAAGCTGAAATTAACAAAAATTTGAAAAGCAATTTTCGTGAATTCCTTCTTATTTCTTGGAGTTAAACGCTTCTGTCCCAGCCTCTTTATCTCATTACCGGTTGAACACCAAAAATGTTAAAATATCTGAATACAATCAGCTAAATATTTTGGAATGGCCTCGTATGTAGCTTTCCAGTTAGCAGGAGTAATTCTGATGGATTTCATGAGTTTTTCTAACTTAGCTTTTCTAAATGCAGCTACGTTTCTTGTTTCTTTTGTCATCGTGACTTTTTTAAACCCTCATTTTCAACGACTTTTTCACGAACAGCCGATTGAATTACCAAAAAATGTGGAGTATAGCGGCATTTTATTCACTCTTTCTTTATCTTTTTTAGGTTATATCATTTTCAAGAATATAAAACAAAGTGTATGAGGATTTAAATAGCGAAAGGATGAGGAATGATCATCAAAATCATCGTTCCCCATCCTTTTTTAACCATATTACTTATTAAAGATCTTAGGGCCTTTTCTCATGTTTTTACGATCATTCTTAGGTGTTTCCATTTGTTTGGATCGGCCTCCACCTTGTTTCTTTTTGATCAATTCTTTCATTTTTTCTTTTTGGTCCATTTTTATTCTCCTTTAACGAATGAAGCGACTAATTCGATATGATGGGTTTGTGGGAAAAGATCTACAGGCTGAACTTTCTTCACGGCATAACCTGCTTCTGCAAATAACTTAGCATCTCTTGCAAAAGTTGCCGGATTGCATGAGATATAGACGATTCGTTCTGGTGACATTTCGATTGCTGATTCAATAAAATGATGATCTAATCCTTTTCGTGGAGGGTCAACTACGATCACAGATGGTTTGATCCCTTTTTCTTGCCATTTTTTCATGACTTTTTCTGCTTTTCCGACTTCATAATGAACATTTTCGATTTTATTATTTAAAGCATTGAACTGTGCATCTTCAATTGCTTCTGGAATAACTTCCATCCCATACACCTTATCCACTCTGTCTGCTAAAGACAAGCCAATCGTACCTATTCCTGAATAAGCGTCGATCACAATGTCTTTTTTATCTAACTCGGCAAACTCGATGGCTGTTTGGTACAGATACTCTGCTTGTTGAGTATTTACTTGATAAAATGACTTTGCTGAGATTCGATAGGTTTTTCCTAATAGCTGATCTTCGATATAATCTCTGCCATATAAAACTTTTTCTTTGTCTCCTAAAATCACATTTGTTTTTTCTTCATTGATATTTTGGATGACCGAAACCACTTCTGGCAATTCTTCATGAATGGCTTCAGCAATTTCCTTGGATTTAAAGAATTTTTCTTTACGAGTAACTAAAACGACCATCATTTCATGGGAATAATGACCACGACGGATAATGATGTGACGAAGCTGTCCTTCATTTTTTTCTTCATTATATCCTCGTACTTGGAACCGTTGCAAGATATCTCTGACTACTTTGATTGCTTGATCGATGACAGGATCTTGGATATAAAAATCTTCGATAGGGACTAGATCATGGCTATTCTTTTTGTAAAAACCGGTGGCTAACTGTCCATCGATACGGCGAACAGGGATCTGTGCTTTATTACGGTAGCCGAATGGTTCTGCCATTCCGACAGTTGGAAGTACAGGAACTTCTGGCATCTTAGCAATCTTCGCCATTACATGCTCTACTTGTTTTTGTTTGAAAACAAGCTGTTGTTCATACTTCAAATGGGCTAAAGGTGCGATACCTGTGCGAAGTAGTGCATTGTTTTCTACAGGCTGGCGATCAGGAGATTGTGTAATAAATGTTTCGACTTTCCCATATCCAAACTTATTGCCCGCTTTCACTACTAGTATTTCTACTTCTTCTCCAGGAAGTGCATTTTCGATAAATAATGGATAACCATCGATTTTTGCTACTCCCATTCCTTCATAACTCAAGTCGACGATTTCGACTGTATATCGTTCGTTTTTCTTTACTATTTGCTGTTCTGTCATATTTTGCTCCTTTAAGCCTATTTTTCAATCCTACTGAACTCTACTATAAATCAGTTAATTACACAACTAAAACCGGCACTGACCTTACTACGTTCAGCACCGGCTTTTGATTAATTCTTTTGATTAGGTGTTTCGTCTGCTATTTTTCCGTCACCGTCGATATCTTCATCCGTTAAACGTTCGACTTCTTTTACAAATTCTTTGCTGACAACCTCTAATTCTTCTTCATCTGTGCCTGTGATTGCTTCATCAGGAATCTGATCGGTATTGGCAAAGAACTCAATGTGTTGATGAAGATTTTGGAAATGCATCGGTGCTTCCCCGCCATATTCACCATCTAAGTTGATCATTACTGGTCGATTGATATCATCTTCTGTTTCGACGAACAAACTGCTTGTTTTGGTATAGATTACTCTTGGATCATCGACATGTCGACCGCCATTCAGCATGAGTGCCGCAATATGCAAAATCTCAAAGATATTTGCTGTCTTCACAATGATCAAAGAAAATTTGCCATCATCCAATTTGGCATCTGGCGCGATCTGTTCGAATCCTCCAACAGAGTTCGTCAGCCCTAGGAAAAACATCGAAGCATTTCCGATATATTCCCCTTCATCATACTTCAAGCGCATTTTGATTGGCTTTACTCGAGGCAGCATCTCTGCTCCTTTTGCAAGGTAGGCAAGATAACCAAAAATACTCTTTAGTTCTGATGGAACCTCATAAGTCAATTCTGTCAAATAGCCGCCTGCAGCGATATTGATGAAGTAACTGTTATCAGAAAGACCGATGTCCATTTTTACGGTTTGGTGTTTTTTTATTACTTCTGCTGCTGCTTTAATATTATCTCTAGGAATTTTTAATGCTCGAGCATAGTCGTTCGTCGTACCGGCTGGGATAATGGCCATTTTAGGACGGTGTTCAAGCGGAGCGATCCCATTGACCACTTCGTTGATCGTTCCGTCGCCCCCAGCTGCCACTACTAGATCAAAACCTAGTTCTGCAACTCTGCGTGCTTCATTCTTGGCTGAATCAGGTTCTGGTGTAGTGGCATAGGCGCTGGCTTCAAATCCTGCTTCTTCTAATGCCTGTAGGATATCCGCCAAATTTTTTTTCAATAATTCTTTTCCCGAGGTAGGGTTATAAATTACGCGTGCTTTTTTCATTTTCAGCCTCTAGCGTTTCGCTAATTCATCTTTAAGCAGCTTGTTCACGACACCAGGATTTGCTTGCCCTTTAGTTGCTTTCATGATTTGACCGACTAGGAAGCCAACCGCACGATCTTTTCCATTTTTGAAATCATCGACAGATTGTTGATTGTTATCCAAGATTTCATTAATGATTGGAAGAAGTTTGCTAGGATCAGATAATTGTACCCAACCATTTTTCTCAACAACTTCTTGCGCTTCTCCGCCATTTGTGATCAATTCACGGAAGACTTTTTTGGCGATTTTTGAGCTGATCGTTCCATCGGCGATCAAACGAATCATTCCTGCTAAGTTCTCAGGTGTCAATTTTGTCTCAGCTAATTCCAGTTTCTCACTGTTCAAGTAAGCAGAAACTTCACCCATCAACCAGTTAGATGCTTGCTTGGCATCTGCACCATTTTCCAAAACAGCTTCAAAGAAATCAGACATTTCTTTTGTAAGTGTCAATACCATCGCGTCATACTCCGGAAGACCAAATTCACGGATATAGCGTTCGCGACGAGAAGCTGGCATCTCAGGTAAACTAGCTTTTACTTTTTGAATCCATTCGTCATCGATCACGAATTTCGGAATATCAGGCTCTGGGAAGTAACGATAATCACTAGAACCCTCTTTCACACGCATCAAAACTGTTTTATTCGTTGTTTCGTCAAAACGGCGTGTTTCTTGTTGGATTTCTCCTCCTGAAAGAAGAACTTTTGCTTGACGTTTTTCTTCAAAAGCTAAACCTTTTTTCACGAAAGATAAAGAGTTCAAGTTTTTCAATTCTGCTTTCGTACCGAATTCTTCTTGTCCATAAGGGCGTAGAGAAATATTCGCATCACAACGCATAGACCCTTCTTCCATTTTCACATCGCTGACTTCTGTAAATTGGATGATTGAACGTAATGCTTCTAGATAAGCGTATGCTTCTTCTGGTGAACGCATATCAGCTTCAGAAACGATTTCGATCAAAGGCGTGCCTTGTCGGTTCAAATCAACGTAAGAATAGCCGCCGATACCATGCATGTTTTTCCCAGCATCTTCTTCTAAATGGACCCGTTCGATCCGGATTTTTTTCTTCTTGCCTTCTACTTCGATTTCGATCCATCCGTCATGACCGATTGGTTGATCAAATTGGGAAATTTGATATGCTTTCGGATTATCTGGGTAAAAGTAATTTTTCCGGTCAAAATGAGTATCTTTAGAGATTTCGCAGTTTAATGCCAAAGCTGCTTTCATCCCGAATTCCAGCGCAGCTTTGTTCATTACTGGCAGCACGCCTGGATAACCCCAGTCGATCACGTTTGTATTGCTGTTTGGTTCTGCACCAAAATGAGCTGGCGCTGGAGAGAAAATTTTTGAGTTGGTTTTCAATTCGACGTGGACTTCTAGTCCAATGACTGTTTCAAAATTCATTCGTCTTTCCCTCCTAAAATAGCTGGTTGTTGTGTGTGGAATTCTGTTGCTTGTTCAAACGCATATGCCGCTTGATACATCGTTTTTTCATCAAAATAATTACCGATGATCTGCAATCCAACTGGTAATCCTTCTGACAATCCTGCCGGTACAGACATACCTGGAAGTCCAGCCAAGTTGACAGGGATCGTTAAGATGTCACTCATGTACATCGTGATTGGATCGTTGATGTTCTCACCGATTCCGAATGCCACTGTTGGTGAAGATGGTCCGATGATCAAGTCATAATCTGCAAAGACTTTTTCAAAATCTCGTTTGATCAATGTACGGACTTGTCCTGCTTTTTTGAAGTAAGCGTCATAATAACCCGCACTTAATGAGAATGTACCTAACATGATACGGCGTTTTACTTCTTCACCGAATCCTTCTGAACGTGAGTTGACATATACATCATCCAATGATTTCACGTTTTCAGAGCGATAACCATAGCGGATACCATCGAAACGTTGCAAGTTGGAACTTGCTTCTGATGAGGCAATGATATAATAAACAGCCACACCGTATTTTGAATGAGGTAAGCTGACTTCTTCCACAACAGCACCTAATGAACGGAATGTTTCTGCTGCTTTCAATACAGCTTCTTTTACGCCAGGGGCCACACCTTCGCCTAAGTATTCTTTAGGTAAAGCAATCTTCATTCCTTTGATGTCACCGGTCAGTCCCTCTGCAAAGTCAGGAACTGAAACGCCTGAAGAAGTACCGTCTTTTTCGTCATAACCACTGATAGCTGTCAATGCTAATGCGTTATCTTTCACCGTACGGGTCATTGGTCCGATTTGGTCAAGAGATGAAGCAAAGGCAATCAAGCCAAAACGTGAGACACGGCCATAAGTAGGTTTCATTCCTACAGTGCCGTTGAAAGCTGCTGGTTGGCGGATACTTCCCCCCGTATCACTACCTAAAGAAACTGGGATTTGTCCAGCTGCTACTGCTGCTGCAGAACCACCGGAAGAGCCACCAGGTACTTTTGTTTGGTCCCAAGCATTTTTTGTTTTCTTGAAATAAGAAGTTTCTGTACTTCCGCCCATAGCAAATTCATCCATGTTTAGTTTACCAACAGGGATCATATCTGCTTGATAGATTTTATCCATGACCGTTGCATCATAAATTGGTTCAAAATTGTAAAGAATCTTAGATGCAGCGGTTGTCAAGATATCTTTTGTTACGATATTATCCTTGATCCCAATCGGAATTCCAGCAAGGATATTGCTTTCATCAATCCCTTTTTCATCTAAAGCTTTTGCCTGTTCCAATGCTTTTTCTTCATTCAATGTGATGAATGCTTCGATCTCAGGCTCTGTTTCTTTGATTCGTTCAAATGTTGCTTTTGTCAAATCTTGTACAGTGATTTCTTTCGATACAAGCATATGATGCAGTTCTTCTAGAGAACGATTGTGTAATTTTGTCATTATGCGCCAGCCTCCCCATTATCGATGATTGCGGGTACTTTGATAAAGCCGTCTTCTGTTTCCGGCACATTTTTCAATAATTCATCACGGTTCCATCCAGCTTGCGCCCGATCTTGTCGCATCACGTTTACTGTTTCGACAACATTCGACGTAAATGGAACACCTTCCGTATCTACTTCTTCCAGCATTTCCACCATATCGATGATTTTACCTAATTGGTCGGTAAAACTTGCAAGTTCTTCATCTGCGAACGCAAGTTTTGCTAATTTGGCAACGTGTTTCACTTGTTCTTCACTAATCGCCATACTACCCCTTCTTTCTAAACGAGTTAAAAACTTTGCTCCCTATTTTAACATAAGAGTGCCCTGTCTGAAATTATTTATTGAAATTTGTCTGAAAAAACTCAATATTTATTCTTTTGCTGAGTGGCTTTTAGCCAATGCTTCTGCCATTTGATCTTCTGTCCAAACTTCGATTCCTAATTCTTGTGCTTTGGTTAGCTTGCTGCCAGCATCTTCTCCTGCTACCACGATATCTGTTTTTTTCGATACGCTACCAGTCACTTTCCCGCCAAGATTTTCAATCGTCTCTTTTGCTTCTTCACGAGTCAATCGTGTTAGTTTACCAGTAAGGACCACTGTTTTTTCTTTAAAAGGCGACTCGACTTCTTGCAATTGGGTACTTCGAAGCCCTTTGTATTCGAAATTGACGCCTGCTTGTTTTAATTCATTCATCAATTCATGGACTTCTTCGTTACTAAAATAAGTGACTACACTGTCGGCAATGATATCACCGATCGTATCAAGCGCAATGATCGACTCATAGTCGCTTCTACTCAATGTCTCTAGATCACCAAAATGTTCTGCTAAAATTTTTGCTGCTTTCGCTCCGACATGTCGGATTCCTAACCCGAAAATCAACCGCTCGACCGAATTATCTTTGCTGTTGTCAATTGCTGTCAAAATATTATTTGCTGATTTTTCTTTTATTTTGTCCAACGTCAATAACTCTTCTTCTGTCAATTTATAAAGATCAGCAACATCTGCGACTAGTTTTTTGTCATACATCTGTTCAAGCACACGTGGACCCAACCCGTCGATATTCATCGCATTTCTTGAGACAAAGTGGTTCAAGCCTTCTTTCATTTGAGCAGGGCATTTAGGATTGATGCACCGTAACGCTACTTCTTCATCCAAATGGACAAGTTCACTTCCACAAACTGGGCAATGTGTAGGTAATTGGTATTCTTCGCTGTCTTTAGGTCGTTTATCCAACACGACTTGCGAAACTTCTGGAATGATATCTCCCGCTTTATAAATCAGAACTGTATCTTTCAAGCGGATATCCTTCAACTTGATATAATCCCCATTATGCAGACTGGCACGGCTTACTGTCGTTCCTGCTACTCGGACCGGCGTCATGATAGCCGTTGGCGTCACTACCCCCGTTCGTCCGACTGTCCATTCGATGTTTTCGATCAGTGTTTCAACTTCTTCTGGTGGAAACTTATAAGCTGTTGCCCATCGTGGTGCTTTGACAGTAAAGCCAAGTTGATCTTGCAGCGAGAACTCATTCACTTTGATGACGATCCCATCAATCTCATAGGGCAAATCTACACGTTTATCATGATATTCCTCAATGTATGCCCATACTTCGTCAATCGAATGACATAGACGTTTTTCCCGATTCGTGTGGAATCCTATTTTTTCTAGTTCTTCTAGCGCATCATACTGTGTTTTTGCTTCCATAGGACCGAAATCAGCTACTGTGTATAAAAAAGTATCCAGATTTCTTTTCGCTGTGATTTTAGAATCTAACTGACGCAAGGAACCGGCTGCGGCATTCCGAGGATTCGCGAAGATATCTTTTCCCTCTGCTTCTCTGTCTTGATTCAATTGAACAAATGAACGTTTTGGCATGAAACATTCGCCTCTTACTTCGATGTTCATCGGTTCTTTTAATTTGATTGGGACCGATCGGACAGTCTTTAGGTTTTCAGTGATGTTTTCTCCTACAGTCCCATCCCCACGAGTCGCTCCTCTAACGAAATTTCCATCTTCATAACGCAAAGAGACAGAAAGACCATCTATTTTTAGTTCGCAGCAATAGTCGACTACACGTCCCACTGCTTTTTGTACACGTTGATCAAAAGCTATCAGCTCTTCTTTGCTGAAAACGTCGTTCAAACTATAAAGCGGAATATCATGAGTGACTTTTTCAAACCCTTCTAATACTTTTCCGCCTACTCGTTGAGTGGGAGAATCAGACGTGATCAAATCAGGATATTGTTCTTCGATTGCTACTAATTCTGCGTATTCTTTATCATAAACATAATCTTCCACTGTTGGTTTATCTTCTACGTAGTATTCGCGAGACCATTGGTTCAATCTTGTACGAAGTTCTTCTGCTCGTTTAGCAGCTTCGTCAATCGTCATTTCATGTTCCATCATTTACCCTCCACTACTAAGCTTTTTCAATTGGCGCAAAGGCAGCCAAAAGACGTTTTACTCCTTGACTTGGGAAAGCCACATCTAGTTCTAGATCCTTCGACGTCCCACTTACTCGGACGACTGTTCCTAGTCCCCATTTTTTGTGTTTGACTTTATCTCCAGGTTTCCAGCTGTTCTTTTCCCCTCCAGTGGCACTTTTAGAGGAAACAACCGCTGTCTCTGGCTGTTTATAGCTATATGCTGTTTTTTTAGCGAATACAGGTGTTTTTTTAGGCGTAGGAAGCATGCCCTCGATTTCTAGCAATTCTTGATCGATTTCTTCTACAAAACGAGAAGGGCGGTTATATTGCGTCCGTCCATATAATGTTCTGGAGAAAGCATTGGTTAAATACAACGCTTCTTCTGCTCGCGTGATCCCCACATAAGCGAGGCGACGTTCTTCTTCCAGTTCGCTTTCTTCCATCAATGCTCGAGATAAAGGAAAAACACCTTCTTCTAGACCAATCAGGAATACAACTGGGAATTCTAATCCTTTGGCTGCATGCAACGTCATCAATGTCACTTGCGAAGCGTCTTCTTCTAAATTGTCAATGTCAGAAACAAGTGCCAGATCGTTCAAGAAGACCGTTAGTTTTTCTTCTGGTGCATCAGCATCTTCTTCGTTTTGCTGTTCGAATTGCTTATCGAATTCTTGTGTGACCGTTAAAAATTCCTCCAAGTTTTCGATGCGCGCTTGTGCTTCTAATGTATTTTGGATTTTTAAATCTTCCAGGTATCCGCTACGATCCAAAACCTCTTTCGTCAATTCTGTCACTGTCAAGTATGGGATCATCTGCGTGACTTCTTGGATCATCTCTCCAAATGCACCTAATTGCTGGCCTGCTTTTCCACCGATATTTGCCAGTTCCACATTTTGGGCTGCTTCAAGCAGTGGCCATTCATGGAGAGAAGCAAAACTGCGTAGTTTTTCGATAGATCCTGGTCCGATGCCTCGTTTGGGCGAATTAACGATACGCTCAAAACTGATTGAGTCTTGAGGATTTGCCAGCACATTTAAATACGCTAAAATATCTTTGATTTCTTTACGATCGTAGAATTTGTGCCCTCCGACCATTTTATAAGGAATATTTGCTTTCAACAGGGTTTCTTCCATTACACGAGATTGTGCGTTCGTCCGGTACAAAATGGCAAAGTCGCCGTAATTCCGATGATTGCTTCGAATCTCTTCTTGCATCCGGTCTACGATAAAGCGGGTTTCGTCTCGTTCATTATCTGCACGATAATAAGTAATCTTGTTTCCTTCTTTGTTTTCTGTCCACAAGTTTTTTGGTTTTCGATTGCTATTGTTTTCAATGACTTGGTTTGCCGCGCTAAGAATGTTTTTTGTGGAGCGATAGTTTTGTTCCAGCAAAATCACTGCAGCATCTGGATAATCTTTTTCAAAATCCAAGATGTTCTGCATATCTGCACCGCGCCAGCCGTAGATACTTTGATCTGCATCTCCCACTACGCATAGATTTCTAAATCTACCTGCCAATAAATTGACCAACGTATACTGTGCGTGGTTTGTATCTTGATACTCATCTACATGAATATAATGGAATTTGTTTTGATAATATGTGAGTGAATCAGGATGTTCTTCAAATAACCGGATCGTATTCATGATCAGGTCGTCAAAGTCCATACATTGATTGTATTGAAGCTCTTTTTGATAAGCAGCGTAACATTTTGCCGCAATCTCTTCGTAATAACTGCCTTGCATTTTTGCAAAATCCTGAGGGGTCTGCAAGCTATTTTTTGCTTGGGAGATTGTTCCTAATATGCTGCGAGGATCATATTTTTTCGGGTCAATGTTCAGTTCTTTCAGTATCCGTTTCATCAAGGTCAGCTGTTCAGAAGAGTCGATGATCGTAAAGTTCCGGTTATACCCGATAAAATCAACATCTCTTCTTAAAATACGCACACACATTGAGTGAAAAGTCGATACCCAGACATCTTCGCCTCCAGATGCGAGAATCGCATTGACACGTTCTTTCATTTCTTTTGCAGCTTTATTGGTAAAAGTAATCGCTAGGATGTTCCAAGGATTGACTTCTTTTTCCTCAATCAAATAAGCAATGCGATGCGTCAACACTCTCGTCTTTCCACTTCCCGCACCTGCCATCAGCAATAATGGTCCGTCAGTGTGAAGAACAGCTTCTTTCTGACGGGGGTTCATCCCGTTTAATAATTCAGCTTTGGATGACATTAACAACATCCTTTCTTTTATCAATCTTGTTAATTATAGCATTTTCTTGGCTTTCATTAAACTAGCTAATTCAAAATCATTTGTTTCTTTTTATGGATTTCTCCTTGTCAATTCGTTGATTTCGCGCTAAATTAAAAGAAAGTGAGGCGTTTGAATGGAAAAAAAAGGAAAAATCAAGAAATTAGATAAAACTCAGATATATTTTATTCTAAAAGGAATATTCGTTGGACTACTGACAGGAATCGTGGTTAGCCTGTTTCGTTTATCGATCGAAAAGTTAGGCGATTTTGTTCGAAGTATCTATGAAATAAGTCGGGAACAGCCGATTTACTTAGTTGGTATGGCCATTTGCTGCATCCTTGCAGCATTTTTTGTGGGTTATCTGGTCAAAAATGAACCGGATATCAAAGGAAGCGGGATTCCACAAGTAGAAGGACAGCTTCGAGGGGAATTATCAATGAACTGGTTCTCTGTTTTATGGAAAAAGTTCATTGGTGGTGTACTTTCAGTTGGCGCAGGGCTTTTTCTAGGTCGAGAAGGCCCTTCTATCCAGCTTGGCGCAGCTATCGGACAAGGAGCTGGACAATTGTTTCGGAGTCCATCTTCAGAAGAAAAGATTTTGATTTCTAGCGGAGCAAGTAGCGGACTTGCAGCAGCATTCAATGCTCCTATCGCAGGATTACTCTTTGTTTTAGAAGAAATCCATCACTCCTTCTCTCCTCTTGTTTGGCTGACATCTTTTGCTTCGGCCATCACGGCTAACTTTGTCTCTCTTTATTTTTTTGGCTTAAGACCAGTTTTATATCTAGGCGATCTTCCTTCTTTGCCGTTGAAATATTATGGTTCTTTGGTGGTATTAGGCGTACTTCTAGGCGTCTTAGGTTTTATTTATCAAAAGGTCCTGCTGGCATTGCCAAAATTTTACAACCGATTGCCTTTACCTGCTTATTTTCATGGATTCGTTCCTTTCTTGCTGATTTTGCCGATTGGTTATTTATGGCCTAGTACGCTAGGCGGAGGCAATCAAATCGTTTTAGCTTTTGGACATGCTTCATTGCCAATCATTATGATTATCGGTTTGTTTGTTCTTCGATTCGTTTTTTCCATGATTTCTTATGGTGGTGGTCTTCCAGGAGGGATTTTCCTTCCGATATTGACATTGGGTGCTTTAATCGGTAGCTTTTATGGAAACATCATGGTTGATTTCGGGATGGATCCAATCTACATCAAGGATTTCGTCGTGATTGCCATGGCTGGTTATTTCACAGCAATTGGGAAAGCACCGCTGACAGCAATTATTTTAGTGACAGAAATGGTTGGCTCTCTCAATCATCTGATGCCTTTAGGGTTGGCTGCTCTTGTTGCTTATATCGTCAATGATCTTCTCGGAGGGAATCCGATCTACGAATCATTGTTGGAACGTTTACTTGGAAATAATCAGACCGCCGCTCTTAAAGGCGCAAGGACAACTTTTGATTTTCCAGTAACGGCAGAGAGTTCTTTAGACGGATTAATGGTACGAGACTTCAATTGGCCTAAAAATATGCTGCTAATCTCTATACGCAGAGGAAATCAGGAAATCTTGACTCACGGTGATACGATCATGAATGTAGGAGATATTTTGGTAATCTTGACTGATGAAGCAAACTTGCCAAGAATCAAGCAAGAAATCGAGGCTAAATCTTCTATCACAAATTTGAAGCAATCATTTTAACGAACCGAGAAGAACTATTTTATGGCACAACAACTATTCATCTATACTACTTGACTCTACAAAAAAAGAAGAGGCTGGATTTCCCCAGTCTCTTCTTTTTTATTTCTATGCTTCTGCTACTGCAGGAGCTTTTCTCAATAAACCATAAATCACACCAGAGACGACTGCTCCAATAGCAATAAAAACCAAATACATAATTGGATGACTCAGTAAAAATACAACAAAAATTCCGCCATGAGGAGCCAGTAATTTGATTCCGAAAGCACCGACTAATCCGCCAGTTAAAGCTGAACCAATAATAAAACTTGGAATGGCACGAATCGGGTCAGCTGCTGCAAATGGAATCGATCCTTCCGTGACAAACGAAAGTCCCATCACGATGTTCGTCAAACCAGCATCTTGATCTGTTTTGCTGAATTTATTTTTGAACAAACGTGTAGCAACGAAAATCGCCAATGGAGGAACCATTCCTCCAGCCATAACAGAAGCCATCACAACACTTCCGCCAGTGGCAACAGTCGTAGCTAAAGTTGCTGTACCAAATACATAAGCGGCTTTGTTGATTGGACCGCCTAAATCTGCCGCCATCATTCCAGCTAATAATGCACCAAGTAAAGCAGCATTCGAACCACTCATACTTGTCAAGAAACCGTTCAATGCATCATTGATTGCTTTCATAGGGACATTGACCAGCAACATCAAGAAACCAGTAATCAGTAAGCCAAACACTGGATAAAAGAGGATCGTTTTGATTCCATCCAATGATTTTGGTAAGTTCTTGAATAATTTACGTAAAAATACGATGACATAACCAGCCAAGAATCCACCAATCAGTGCGCCTAAGAATCCTGCGCCACCTGTATTAGCTAATGCACCAGCAGCAAATCCAACAATCAAACCAGGGCGGTCGCCGATACTTGAAGCAATAAATCCAGCTAATACCGGTAACATGAACCCAAATGCAGCTTGTCCGATTTGGTTGAACCAGCTAGCAACTTGATTGTAGTTCCCCAGATTCGATAACTGGTCATGCGGCACGCCAATAAATTGGTCAATCATGAAAGAAAGAGCAATAGCGATTCCTCCACCAATAACGAATGGTAACATGTGTGATACGCCATTCATCAAATCTTTATAGATTCTTTGTCCGACAGTACCATCCGCGTTTCCTTCTTCTGAACTATTTTCTTTTCCGTCACCATGGAATACTGGTGCAGTACCACTAAGGGCTAGATTGATCAACTCTTCTGGTTTACGGATACCATCACTGACTGGACGATTGATCAATTCTTTTCCGTCAAAACGGTTCATCTCTACTTTTTTGTCTGCTGCAACGATCACGCCTTCTGCACGAGCGATGTCTTCAGCAGTCAATCGGTTTTTGATTCCTTCTGAACCGTTCGTTTCGACTTTGATCTCCACTCCCATTTCTTTCGCTTTTTTCTTCAAAGCATCTTCTGCCATGTAAGTATGAGCGATTCCTGTTGGGCAAGCTGTAACTGCAACAACGAATTTTCTTTCTGGATGAGCAGAAGCGTCTGCAGCTTGTGTTTCTTGTTCTGCTTTTTCTTCTGCTTCTTTTTGCTCTTCAGCTGTTTGGAACAAGTCTTGGACTTCTTCTGGTGTATTTGCTTCTTTTAATTTTCCTACGAAATCTGCATCAATCAGCAATCGAGATAGTGCTGCTAATGCTTGCAAGTGTGTGTCGTTCGCGCCCTCTGGAGCTGCGATCATGAAAAACAGATAAGTTGGCTGTCCGTCTAATGCTTCATAATCTACTCCTTTTTGGCTTTTTGCAAATAAAACTGTTGCTTCTTTGACTGCACTATTTTTCGCGTGAGGCATAGCGATTCCGTCACCAAGACCTGTAGAGGTTTGTGCTTCACGAGCTAGAATTCCTTCTTTATATGTGTCGATATCGGAAATCCGGCCGGCATCAAACATTTTTTGGACCATTTCATCGATCGCGCTTTTTTTATCAGTCGCTTGCAAATCCATGATCATTGCTTCTTTGACCATTAAATCCTTGATATTCATGATTATCCTCCTTGAAACTAATCAATTTTTGTGATTTCAACTTCTGGCAATAACTCATCAATCAGTTCGCGAGCTGCCAGGTCATCAGAAAAAGCCGTTGCGCTTCCACAAGCAACTCCCCATTTAAAGGCTTCGATCGGATCTTTTGTCCGACTGTAAGCACCAATAAAACCGGCGATCATTGAATCCCCTGCACCTACTGAATTTTTCAATGGGCGAACCAATACATTCGTTTTATAAGTTCCTTGTTCTGTAAAGAGCAAAGCGCCGTCTCCAGCCATTGAGATCAGCACATTCTGTGCCCCTTCAGCTAGTAATTTTTTCCCATACGGAATGATTTCTTCTACAGATTGGAAGGTTGTATTGTAAAGCTCAGCTAATTCGTGATTGTTCGGCTTGATCAACAACGGTTTCTTAACAAGTGCATTTTTTAGATCATCACCTGTTGTATCGATTACGAAATCTGCACCTTTTTCTCGAATGATATCAACCAGTTCTTGATAAAATCCTTTTCGTAGGCTGGCTGGCGCGCTTCCTGACAATACGACGATATCTCCTTGTTCTACTGTCCCTAGCGCTTGCTTCAATTCATTGATTTCTTCATCTGAAATAGCTGGACCTAAACCGTTAATTTCAGTTTCAGTATCTGATTTTAGTTTGATATTGATTCTTGTATCTTCTTGCACGTGTGTGAACAAAGATTTGATTTGTTCTTTTTCAAGCCACTTCGAAATAAATTCGCCAGTGAATCCTCCTAAAAACCCTAGTGCTGTAGACTGAGAATCGATCCGTTTCAAAATACGGGAAACATTGATCCCTTTTCCTCCAGGCAATTTGAAGTCTTCTTTCATCCGGTTCAAATCACCTAGTTTTAACCCATCTACGCGTACAATATAATCAATTGATGGATTAAGTGTTACTGTGTAAATCATTGTATTGCCTCCTTAATTGTTGTCTTTTCACGAAATTCATTGATGAATTCTAATGGACAACGCTCGGTTATGATCGTGGCTGCTTCCAAAGGTGCAACAGAGGTGAAAGACAACTGGTTGAATTTAGTATGATCAATCAATACAAAGGTCTCTTCAGAATTTTTCATGGCTAAACGTTTAACAGCTGCTTCTTCTGGATCCGGAGTCGTGAATCCTTGTTCGATATGTGCACCGTTCATTCCCATAAACGCTTTATTGAAATGAAAATGTTTTAGTTGTTCTATTGCATTAGATCCTAAAACAGCATTGGTTGACAGCTTGATCGTTCCACCTAAAATAATCGTAGCAAGCTCCAAATCGACTAAATTTGCCGCATGTTGAACGGAATTTGTCACCACTGTGATTTGTTTTCCTTGTAAAAAAGGAATCATTTCTAAAGTAGTAGAGCCAGCATCTAAATAGATGACATCTTCGTCATTAATGGTTTCAGCTGCCAATTTGGCGATCTGCTGTTTTTCATGAACGTTTTTGAGTGATTTTTCACTCATATTCTGCTCAAAATTCAATAATTGCTCTTTCTTAGCGCCTCCATGGACTCTTTCTAGAAACCCACTATTCTCCAACTCTTGCAAATCACGCCTTATCGTTGATTCTGAAGCATTCAAAAGGTTTACAAGGTCTTGTGATTTCACGATTTTCTGCTGTTCAAGCAAGTCTAGGATTTTTTGTCTGCGTTCCTCTGTAAGCATTTTCACGATCACCTCAATACAAATAATAGCATATTTTTTTTAGGCTCGCAATACAAATCAGTCAAAAACGTTCACAAAAATTATAAATCAGTCAAAAAAATAAAAACCAGTCTTTTTTTGACTGGTTCCCTACTTTATTTGACTATTATCAAACTGTTTTATCGTTTGTTATTTTCGCTTCTTGTTTTTTTCATATAAACAGAAGCAGGTTTTCTTTCCTTATGAAGAAGGTAATAATAAAGTCCCATCCCACCAAACATGACCAAGAAACCGATGACTGATCGAATAGGAAAATTAGGAACAAAAAAGAGACAGACGGATAATAATGATGCTGGAACCATTATTCGATAATAAAGTTGTTTATCCATTTTCTTCACCTCATATTTTTTGTAAAGTAATCAATTGTTCTAATTCGCGATAATCTAAAAATAGCACACGCAGATGCTTCTCGCCTTTCTTGACATCAAATTGGACACTTCGCCGTTTTTTCTTTATTCGTTTGAAGGCAATATCAGAGAGTCTGTGTTTGATTTCCTTTAACGGTAAATCCGGAAGTGCTTCAGAAGGAACATAGATTCTTAATGATAAAAGATAATCTTGATATTTCTCATCTGTTACCTCTATTTCTAGATATTCCCTGATGTAATAACAATATGCTTCGATTCCATTGTCCAAAGCAACAGTCGGATCGATGATCTTATAGCACATCATGCGCGCGCGATTCTCGTCAACCCAAGGAAAATACGCCTGAGCATTTAGTGTTCCGCGGACACGTCTTTCTTTATAATTTCCTCCTTGAATATCATAAATTTTCGTTACAAAGAACGAGGCATTTTTTTTGGGAACAGGTTGCATCTGCGTATTTTGATACTGGACAGATTGAATCGTATGATCAGTATAAATGTATTCAACAAATGGTGGTTTCAGCAATCCCACGCCGTTATCCCAAGCAAGGTGGTCAAACCCAAGCTGGTCTCTAAAATAGGATTGGAATAGCTGATTGTTTGTTTTTTGCCAATTGAATGGGTCTCGATAAAGCTGGATATATATGACTTCGTTATCTAATTCTTTCACTTTTTCTACTTGTTGTGTATCGAGAAAAATCGGTTTGGGGATGATTTGATGGTAATAGTGACTGTAATACATTTCCCAGCATGAGGTAAAACATAAGCCTTGATAAAAAAGATCGTAGCCTGGAAATTGATTGCAATCCACAACTACGTCGCCGTTTTGTTGTTTCATTTTAGGTAAACGCTCGATTTCATCCATCGTCTCAAACAGCAGCCGCTGGGGAATCTGTTTTGTATTGTGATAGATAAACTCGCTATAAGCTCTCATATAAGCAAATACACCATGGGCAATCATTTTTTTCTGAATGAAATCTCGAATCAAAAACTGGTTTTCTTTGAAAACAGAGATAGCCAATACATTTTTTATCAACAATTGATTGCCTTCCAAACGAAAACTACACTCGTTCTCGTCATTCCCTACAACTAACCAGCTTTCGTCTCTTACCGATGCGAGCATTATTTTTTCTTGCAGTTTCTTAAGATCATACGGCTCCGCTTGTTGAGTGAAAGAGCGGATAAATGTTGGCTGGATCAACAGACGTGTCAAAACGGCCCAATCGCTTATTTCCTGTTTTTTTTCTTCCTCATTTAAGTCTGTGAGCTGGATAGTCATTAATAATTTATCTTCACCAATCATTTTCTCACCTCTTTCAAATCTTTTTATAATTTAATTATAACGAATGATAAAGAAAAACTAAAACTTTTTGTCTTAGAAACCAATTTTAGGTATTACATGGTAAACTAAGTAAAAAGGAACAAAGAGGTGTTCGCAATGGGATTGAAATTTGAACGTACAGATAATTTAGATAAACTTTTCGAATCATTTGCTGTCGATCCGGAAAAAACAGTTGCGCCAAAAGAAGAAATCGATCGGTTTCTAAAACCGCAGCCACAAAACGAAAAGAAAAAAGACAAGAAACAAAAGTAAGATAAGTTCTGCAAAAAAAAGACTTACCAGCCAAACTTTTATGGAAGAGTTTGGCTGGTAAGTCTTTTTTTCTTTTTATGATTCGATTGCTTGTTCGATTGCTGCCCATGCTTCTTCTTTTCCTTGTTTTGTAACGGAAGAAAAAAGAATAAATGTGTCATTACGATCAAAATCCAATGCTTTTTTGATCTCGCTTTCGTGCTTGTTCCATTTACCGCGAGGAATCTTATCTGCCTTAGTAGCAACAACGATCACAGGGATATCATAATACTTCAAAAATTGATACATCTGGATATCTTCTTGAGAAGGCTTATGGCGCAGATCTACTAAAGAAACGACCGCACGTAGTTGTTCTCTAGTCGTTAAATATGTCTCGATCATCTTCCCCCATTTTGCTCGTTCAGTTTTGGATACTTTTGCATACCCGTATCCTGGAACATCGACAAAATGCAACGCATTCTCGATCAAATAAAAATTCAAGGTCTGGGTCTTTCCAGGCTTACCGGAAGTACGCGCTAAATTCTTTCGATCAATCAATGTGTTGATAAAAGAAGATTTCCCTACATTTGATCGCCCTGCCAGAGCTATTTCCGGTAATTGTGTCTCTGGATATTGTTTTGGTGCCACTGCACTTATGATGATTTCAGCTTGATGGACTTTCATGGTCTCTCTCCTTAAAAAGGTGATGAATAAAGCAAGCGGCTGTCGTAAAAGCCAAAATGACTTTTACGGCAGCCTCTTCTCATCAACCCGCTTTTTTCTCTGAATCTTTATAGATCACTGTTGGCTCACCAGACAATTCAGCTGCTTCTTTGGTGATAATCACTTTTTCGATGTTTTCATTTGAAGGGATATCAAACATCACATCCATCATGATTTCTTCGATGATAGAACGAAGACCTCGAGCACCAGTGTTGCGTTCGATTGCTTTTTTCGCAATAGCTCTCAACGCTTCAGGTTCGAATTCAAGTTCAGTATCATCTAGAGAAAGAAGTTTTTGATATTGTTTGACTAACGCATTTTTTGGCTCAGTCAAGATCCGTACCAGATCATCTGTTGTCAATTTCTCTAAAGCTGCCATAACAGGTAATCGTCCGATAAACTCAGGAATCAATCCGAATTTCAGCAGATCTTCAGGAATGATATGCTGCATGACGCTTTCGTCTTCAGAAAGTTTTTGGTTTTGTGTACCAAATCCAATCGTTTTTTCGCCCATACGGTTTTTCACGATTGTTTCGATACCATCAAACGCCCCACCTACGATGAACAAGATATTCGTCGTATCGATCTGGATAAATTCTTGATGTGGATGTTTACGTCCTCCCTGAGGCGGAACACTTGCAACAGTTCCTTCTAGAATCTTCAGCAAGGCTTGTTGGACACCTTCACCGGAAACATCACGAGTGATGGATACATTTTCGCTTTTACGCGCGATTTTATCGATTTCATCAATATAGATGATCCCTTTTTCTGCACGTTCCACATTGTAATCAGCAGACTGGAGCAATTTAAGTAAAATGTTTTCCACATCTTCACCCACATAACCAGCTTCTGTCAAACTTGTCGCATCTGCGATTGCAAAAGGTACATTCAACGTTTTTGCTAATGTTTGTGCCAAAAATGTTTTCCCTGACCCTGTAGGTCCGATCAAGCAGATATTGCTTTTTTGTAGTTCAACATCATCTGTGTTCTCTTGTGCTTGCTGATTGACACGTTTGTAGTGATTGTATACGGCAACAGCTAACGAGCGTTTTGCGCGATCTTGTCCAATCACGTAGTTATTCAATACTTCAAGAATTTCTAGTGGTTTAGGGACTTCAGTGAATTCGCGTACAGCTTCTTCATAAAATTCTTCATCAATGATCTCTTTACATAGGTCGATACATTCATTACAGATGTAGACCCCTGGACCAGCTACGATTTTTTTCACTTCTTCTTGGGTTTTCCCACAAAAAGAACAGCGTACGGTCTCATTGCTACTTGGATTGTCATACATGGTCTTCACCCCTTAACTTGCAAAAAGTATGCAAGAAACTATCAGAGACTTTACAGTCTTTTACTATCATAACATAGTTTAGTAAAAAGAAAAAGTGTTTAACAAAGGATCGATTGACCCATATCTTTGTATATTTTCACGCTTAACAAAAAATAAGGGACTGTGACAACAAACATGTCACAGTCCCTTATTTCATGACCTCTATTACTTAATTTTTATTCTTTTGCTTCTGTCGCTGTACCTGTGATCAATTCGATTGCTTTTTTCATTGTCACATCGTGTTCCAGCATATCTTCTGTCAACACGCGTTTGATTTGTTCGATTGGCATGTTGTATGTTTCTGATAATTCTTGGATTTCTGCATTGATTTCTTCTTCTGTTGCTTGAAGATTTTCAGCAGCTGCAATTGCTTCGATCACAAGATTTGTTCTTGTGCGCATTTCTGCTTCACCTTCGAATTGTTTATGCAAGTCTTCTTCTGTAGAACCAGTTAATTGATAGTACATTTCAGGAGAGATACCTTGACGTTGCATGTTGTTCAAGAATTCGTCCATTGAACGATGTACTTCATCATGAACCATCACGTGTGGCAATTCAACGATTTCTGCGTTTTCAACAGCCATACGGATTGCCGCTTCATCTTTTGCATCGTCTGCTGCTTTTTCTTTAGTTTCTACTAATTCTTTGCGATATTTCTCTTTCAATTCGTCTAATGTTGATACTTCGTCATCCACATCTTTTGCGAATTCGTCATCTAATTCAGGCACTTCTTTTGCTTTTACTTCATGGATTGTTACTTTGAAGACTGCTTCTTTTCCAGCAAGATCTTCTGCTTGATAATCTTCTGGGAAAGTTACATTTACATCTAGACTTTCACCTGATTTATGACCAACTAATTGATCTTCAAATCCTGGAATGAATGAACCTGAACCTAATTCAAGTGAGTAATTTTCGCCTTTTCCGCCATCAAACGCTTCGCCATCTACAAAGCCTTCGAAGTCGATTACTACTGTATCGCCATTTTCAGCTGCAGCATCTTCTTTGATAACTAATTCAGCTTGTGCTTCTTGTTCACGTTTGATACGTGCATCCACGTCAGCATCTGTTACTTCACGATCTTGTTTTTCAACAACTAGATCTTTATATTGTCCTAATTTTACTTCTGGTTTCACTGTTACTTCAGCAGTGATTACCCAGTCTTGACCTTTTTCCATGCTTTCAACATCGATTTTTGGTTGAGAAACAGGATCGATGCCAGCTTCTTTGACAGCAGCTTCATAAGCTTCTGGTAATACAGCATTCAATGCATCTTCATATAAAGCTTCTTCACCGTACATACGGTTGAATACTTGACGAGAAACTTTTCCTTTACGGAATCCAGGTACGTTCAAGCTTTTTTTCACTTTATTAAACGCAGTTGTTAATCCTTTTTGGATTTCGTCTTGCGCAATCGTAAATTTTAAAACACCATCATTCGTGCCTTTTTTTTCAAATGTTGCAGTCATTTAATTCCCTCCGAGTTTAGAAATTCATTTTATACATCAAAAACGTTTCATGCATACCTTTAAATAGTACACTAACCCTTTCAAATTGTAAACATATTGAATGGGTAGAATCCTTGTTTTTCATAACATTTTTATCTTTTTCACTGATAAAATCTAATGGAAGAAGATCATTTGCTGCAAAATTTTCTCTCGTTTTTTAAAAAAATCTTGTTTTTCATCTTCCGTACCATCATACATCGTTTTTCCTGTGCATGCCTCTACAGTCAGTTGAAACCAACGCCTCGGGTCTTCAATGTATGTATCATAGACAGGATAAACGATTGCAGATTGCAACGTAAATTCTTCTTTCAACACCGAACTAAGTAGCGCATCTTCATTCCCATAATGATCTGAAAACACACACAATTGTCGATAACTTGACTGTTGCTGTGGCTTAGGCAAATCTTTGGGTATGACTTTGACTAGTTTTTCTTCAATCGTCAAATAGAAAACAGGGTTGCATTCATTCAATTGCCTGAGTGTCTCCAGCAATTTTGCCCTCGCTAAAATATGGACCTCTGGTAATACAATCAGCTTACTCGCTGTTTGGATAAACTCATGGTAAGGAAGCTGTTCGATCTCCTCGATAGACGACAGCTGACGTGCTGGTTCCAATGAAGGAAGTTCCTCCGATTTTTTATGGAGTGCCTTGACTTTTTGCCTCTCCATTTGTCCGGATAATTCTTCTGCAAATTGAATTTTTTCAATGATACGCTGCTCAAAAGATTCATAAAAATCTGTACTTGCTATCAATTTTCTAGCATATAAAAAATCTTGTGCGCTGATTAACAAGTCAAAATAAAATTCAGCAAACTCCTCGTTTTCAAGATACTGTTTTTCATGTAAGAGTGCTTGTTTCAACGCTTCTTTTTTCTCGTCTAACTCATAAAGACAAAAAACAAGCAGGCTATTAGCCTCAAAGCTTTCTTTCAACTCGTAAGCACGTTGAAATAGTTCTTTTGCCTGCTGATATTGCTGGTTTGCTAGTGCTTGTTGGGCCACTCGCATTAAATTCTCATATTTTTCTGGAAAATCAATCGGCTTCACGCAGTGTCCTCCTCTTGCTTATGTTCAGCTCATGTTCAATAGTAGCAAAACAAAAAAAGCATGACAATTAAAAATAATCGAAGCATCCTCTAAAAGCTAGATTTTTGATCTGACTTTTAGAAGATGCTTCAAACTACTGTTTTTTATAGATCATCAGCTGTTAACTTCTTGGTTGAATGCTTTGATTAGATTAATCGTAACGACACTTGTATTAGTGAAAAAATCTCCCAGATGCTGCTTTTTCTGATTAAAGATTGCTGGAAGATACCCTAACATCAGCAAAGGAAACTTTAGAATGAACCGGCAAGCACCTTCTCTAACTAAAACAGTTGACCAGCTAAGTTCTTCTTCATCAAAGCTGATAACTCGAATACCGAAGATCATTTTCCCAATCGTTTGGCCATGATTGAGTTTCGTCAATAAAACAAAATACGCTAAATAAATGAGTAATGCTGTGAATCCATAGAGACTCAAATACGAATCTGAAAAATTCAGCCAACCTAGATTTTTGGCAATACCAAGTGTTAAACGTGTAATAGCTCCGATACACAAAAGATCAATCAAGAAGGCAAACATTCGGATCAAAAAACCTGCATAGAAATAATGAGGAAAATCATTTGCTTTTGGTGGTTCATTTTTTTGTGTCAGTATACTTTTTCCATTTCCGTTGTTTCTTTTTGATTTCTTCTGACGTCATCGGTTCTCTTTCAAAAGAGCTCAGCACCTTTTGGGAAAAGCTTGGATCAGGTCCCACAGCAGGCTGCTGTTGCCTCTCTCTTCCTTGTTCCTTATTTTCGTTTGGAAGTTCCGTCATGCTTACTCACCTCCGTAATAATACATTGCTTTTGGTGATTCTGCAGTTCCGAGATTCTCAAGTATTGATAAGATCTGACTAGTTTCAGAAGATTTCAATCCTTGGAACTCTGCCAGTTTGCTCCCTAACCATGTGCTGGCAAATCCAGATGATGCGGAGGAATATTCTACTAATTCAGCATCTTCAAGCTTTTGTTCCTTTCGCATAGCTTGTAAGGCGTCTTCAGGGAATCCCAATTCATCGACTAAACCTACTTCTTTTGCTTGGACACCATCATAAATCCTTCCATCTGCTATTTTTTTGACTGCTTCTTCAGATTTATTCCGTCCCTCGCTAACGATTCTTACAAATCGTTGATACGCACTGTCAATATACGCTTGAAGCACTGCTTCCTCTTCTTTTGTCTCTGGGCGTGTTCCTGAACCCATATCTTTCAATGCACCACTTTTCACTGTTGTGTCTTCCACACCCAGTTTTTCTAAAAGCCCTGAATAATTCAATCCTGACATGATCACACCAATTGAACCGGTCACTGTTTCTTCGGTTGCAAAGATTTTATCTGCTTGAGCAGAAATATAGTAACCACCGCTAGCTGCCATGTTTTTCATACTGACATACATCGGGATATCATGTTCTTTACGGATCGTATCTAATTTCTTAGCGATTTCCGCACTTTCATAGACACCACCACCAGGAGAGTTTACTTCTAAAAAGATTCCTTTGACTGTTGGATCTTCTTCCACAGCTTTCAGTTGTTCCATGAAATTTTCATGGTTATAACCTTCAGAAGCAAATAAACCAGAAGATCCTCCTGCAGCAATCGTTCCATCTACTGTTAGTTTTACGATTTTTTGCGTACTGTCTCCCTCTTCCAACACATTTGGTACTAACTCTTCATCCCCGTATAACCAACTGTTCAACCCCTCGACTTGATTGTTTTCCTGAGGCTTAGTCAAACTCGCCGAAACTAACGAAACCACAAATAATCCCGCAGCAATCAGAACTGCTGCCCAACGTTTTTTATTCATTCTTTCTCCTTTCTAATACAAGTTTTTTATGACGATCACAGTTTCTGACTGCTCGGAAGCGTCGAACCGCTCTGCTTTTTCTTCACGCGCATACCCGGAAAATGACTCTTTTGTCCATTCATCTTCTACCGTAAACTCTCGCGCTTGGACAACTTCCAAGGCATCAGGTGCGATTTCCTGGATGCTATCCCAACCAGTATCTAAAAATATTTTTGTATCATCTGATACACCAGCTGATGCTTCAAATTCGGACAATTGTTTTTTTAACATTCCAAGTGTCATGATTTCAATTTTTGAATCCATTTGTCTCCTCCTTCATCCTATTACTTTCTATTGTACCGAACTCCTGAAAAAGATGATAGATAAAAACCGATTATTTTTTGACACAAAACGCACATACAAAAAGCAATTCGATATATACCAATTTATTTTTATTCTTTTTTTGTTGACAAAAACATTCGCAAAAGGGTATGATTTTAAATGTTTCCAGATAAAAAATAAAAAAGGAGGATAGTTATACCTTTTAGGATAGCGCCTGGTCTGTGCAAACAGATGACGAGGAGAGGGTTTATCGAAAGATTCGGCGGATGACCCTAGGGACTGCACTCTACAGAAGATCCACAAAAAGTATCTGCAAAGATAAAACAAAAGGATTTTCCTGCAGCTGGAAGCATTCATACGAATTCATTATAGAAAGTAGGATGTTTTTTATGTGCGGAATTGTTGGAATGATTGGATTAAAAAATGTAACACCAGGATTGATTGGCGGGCTAGAAAAATTGGAATACCGCGGTTATGATTCAGCTGGCATCTTTGTCTCAGATGGCACGACAGATCATTTAGTCAAAGCACAAGGCAGAATCCAAAATTTAAAGGATAAAATAACTTCTGATACTACAGGAAATATAGGCATCGGCCATACACGTTGGGCAACCCACGGACAACCATCTGAGGAAAATGCCCATCCACATACTTCACAAAGCGGACGTTTCGTGCTCGTTCATAATGGCGTGATCGAAAACTTTGAAGAACTTAAAAATGCTTATTTAACAGATGATCACTTTATCGGTGAGACAGATACTGAGATTATCGCTCATCTGATTGAAACTTTTGCGAAGGATATGACGGCAAAAGAGGCATTTTTAAAAGCTTTGCGCGTCATCAAAGGTTCTTATGCTTTCGCTTTGATTGATCGTACAACACCTGATGTGATTTATGTAGCGAAAAACAAAAGCCCATTGTTAGTTGGACTTGGTGATGGATTCAATGTGATTGCTAGCGATGCAATGGCTGTGCTTGCTCATACGAAGAAATTCGTCGAGGTCGAAGATGAAGAGATGGTTACCGTTACATCAGACAAAATTATTATCCAAAATTTTGCGGGCGACATTATGGAACGTTCTTCATTTGAAGCGCAAGTAGATGCTTCAGATATCGAGAAAGGCACCTATCCTTTTTATATGCTGAAAGAAATCGACGAACAGCCTATTATCATGCGCCGTATTGCTCAAAAATACGTAACAGAAGACAATCGGGTCCCTCTTGATCCAAAACTGATCGATACATTATCTGACAGCGATCGAATCTACATCGTTGCTTGCGGAACTAGTTACCATGCGGGATTAGCTGGTAAACAGACTTTGGAAGAATTGACACAGATTCCTGTCGAGGTTCATTTAGCCAGTGAATTCGGCTATAACACACCTCTTCTTTCAAAAAAACCATTCTTTATTTTCTTGAGTCAAAGTGGCGAAACAGCGGACAGTCGGCAAGTGCTGGTAAAAATCAACCGTCTTGGCTATCCTTCACTTACGATTACAAATGTTGCTGGCTCTACTCTTTCGCGAGAAGCATCCTTCACCCTATTGTTGCATGCCGGACCTGAGATTGCAGTAGCATCAACGAAAGCTTATACTGCACAAATAGCAGTACTGACTTTATTAGCCAAAGCTATCGGTGACAAAAAAGAATTAGAAACTTCTCTTTCGTTCGATATCACTCATGAATTGAGTTTAGTCGCAAATGCGATGGAATCGGTCATTGCCCAGAAAGATTATTTAGAGGAGCTGGCTGCAGAATACCTCAGTGACACAAGAAATGCTTTTTATATCGGACGCGGGGCAGACTACAACGTTTCTCTTGAAGCCGCTTTGAAATTGAAAGAAATCAGTTACATCCAGGCAGAAGGTTTTGCTGCTGGTGAATTGAAACACGGAACAATTGCTTTGATTGAAGAAGGAACACCCGTGATCGGAATCATCAGTGAAGAAGTGACTGGCGCGCATACTCGAGGTAATCTGAAAGAAGTCGAAAGCCGTGGCGCTAAAACATTAGTTATCGTCTCAGAAGGATTAGAAAAAGAAAATGACCAACTAGTACTGCCAGCAGTCCACCCTTATCTGTCTACTCTTGCCACAGTCGTACCGACTCAATTACTTGCCTATTACGCCACACTGTTACGAGGATTTGACGTTGACAAGCCACGTAATCTGGCGAAATCAGTGACAGTTGAGTAACGTTTCTGTACGGGAAATCATTTGATTTTTGCAGTCTTTTGTAAAAAAATAAAAGCATAGTATGTACCGAACACCAAAAAATTTGATTTTTAGTGTTCGGTATTTTTACTTTATTTCCCGTTTACTTTTTAAAACCTCGTTTAAATAAATCGTTCACTTTCTCTGTCTATAATATTGGAGTTCCTTTAATAATTTGGCTTTTAATTCCGTTTCTTCAACTACTTCAAGTAAATCAAACCCTTTTTGCATTAATTTTGTATCGTTTTGGCAGTACCCCAATCTTACGAAGATCATGCCTAGAAAATCAGCTCGTTTTGCTCGTTTCGCCATATCTTTTGCTAGATTCAACATGTATCGGCCATCTTCTACAAGATTTTTTTGTATATATATTTGAGAGATATTCATCAAAAGTGTCAGCCTTACTGTATCGACAACATCCAATCGATTATATCTATCAAGCGTAGCTAATAGAATAGGATACATTATTTCTAACGTGCTGATTTCTAGATGAAATGAAATGATCGCAAATATTTGAATATCTCTTAATGTCCACACCTCTATTTTTGAAAGCCGCTGCCAAATCGGAGTCACCAACCCTTTGAATTCTGTTTTATCAAAGTCTATAGGATCAGCAGATAAATACAAGCGTAAAATCAACAGGATTTCTTCTATTTTTTTATCTGAACAAGTAGATGTAAATTCTAAACATCGTCTATACAACTTTCTTATCTGTGCACTTTCTGTATTTGAAATAATAGAATAAAAATCCTCAATAAGCCTTGTACGATTATCTCTATTATCTCTATTCTCTATATTTGCCAAATATCTAAATTCATCTAAAGATACATCTATCCTCTCTAATAAATAACAAGCATTTTCAAACCTTGGCTCCGTCTCATTTTTTTCAATCCGCGAAAGAGTTGTCCTATCTAAAAAATCATTACAAACTTCTTTTTGAGTCATTCCTTTCCCTTTCCTTATAAATCGATACATTTCGCCAAACCTCAATTTTTTCTCCCTCCAAAATTTTTGTGAGCTTATGCAACAAATCTACCAAAAACAATTAGATGATTATAAAATATAAGGGTAACAAAGAAACTATTATACTTATATTATAACAAAAACAAAATGGAGGTTGTCCTATGATAAGAAAAATGCTTATTATTTTTGTCACTACAATTGTTGTTTCCTCACTCGTCCTGACTTCTACTGCAATCGTCTCCCTTGCTTCTGAATTAGATACTACCACTATCAAGCCTGATGTTTACAAAAATGATAGTTATAAAGAAATGGAAAAAGAAATGGCATCCATTGCGTTCAAAAGATCATTGGAAACCATTACCCGAACAAACAACATTGAACAGGCAAAAGCATTTGCAGAATATTTTCTTAAAAAATATGAAGGCGCAGAAATGAGGACTAGTGGTTATGGCGAACGTATCCAAAACGGGGGTTGGAATATTTTTTATCAAACAGCTGCCGGTAAGCAAGCAGTTCGTACTGCTTACAATATTTTATTCGTTCAAAGCAGTGCTGGCGTCGCACTTTCCGGAATACTTGCTGCCATTACTAAAGCTACTTTACTAGGGGTGGGTGTTGCTATTGCGGCTCTGTTATCCGGCATGGTATTGAATACGATAGCATCAAGAAGCAGATTTTGTCGTGATAGAATAGATGCTAACGGCAATAGAGGGACTGGTAGAATAACCTTGACCGAAGCACGCTGGAGTTCTACCTATGATTTTCGATGGTAACAAAATTAACGCTCTTACGCTGGTCTATTCTCTTTTTTGATAGTATAGTTGCTTCTCTTGTTTTGTACTTCCTTATTGCGGACGGGCAAAACTATTATTACGTCTATCTATTGGCTCAAATTCCTAGTTATATTATTCTTGATCATATCCACAAAAAAATAGGATTAAAAGCAGATAAAGCACGCAAACGTGCTATTTTACTAGTGATGTTGAGTTTTTTCATCTCTTACATTGGTATAATGTTTCTTACACAATATGTTTTTAAATAAAAGAAAAAGCAAAGACCAGCGACGAATAACCGTCACTAGTCTTTGCTTTTTCTCTTATATTTTAGATTCTTAATCTAGACCGATTTCTTCTTTGACTACTGCCGCGATTTTATCGACATAGTAATTAACTTTCTCATCGGTAGGCGCTTCTGCCATCACACGAAGTAATGGTTCTGTGCCGGAAGGACGAACTAGGATTCTACCTTCTGATCCCATTTCAGCTTCTGCTTCTTCGATCACTTTTTTAATTGCTGGAACATCCATCGCACCATTTTTATCACTTACGCGGATATTCACTAATTTTTGCGGATAAATCGTTACCTCTGCTGCAAGCTCAGATAATTTTTTACCCGTCTGTTTCATAATATTCAACAACTGAATTCCTGAAAGCATCCCATCTCCAGTTGTGTTGAAATCTAAGAAAATCATGTGTCCAGACTGCTCGCCACCAAAATTATAATCGTTTTTGCGCATTTCTTCTACAACATAACGATCACCTACTTGTGTAACGACATCTTTCAGACCGATTCCTTCTACCGCTTTGTGGAAGCCTAAGTTGCTCATCACAGTTGTAACGATAGTGTCTTTTTTCAAGCGATTTTTTTCTGCTAAGTATTTAGCACAGATAAACATGATTTTATCACCATCGACGATATTCCCAAGTTCATCTACCGCGATGATGCGATCGCCATCGCCATCGAAAGCTAGACCAGCGTCCGCTCCTTTTTCAACGACCATCTCAGCTAAACGTTCTGGATGTGTAGAACCTACCCCATCATTGATGTTTAAACCATCTGGATTTGTGCCCATTGTATAGAAGTCTGTTTCAAGATCAGCGAACAAACGATTGACACTTGTTGAAGTTGCTCCGTTTGCTGCATCGACACAAATCGTCAAACCGGAAAGATCGCCATTGATCGTTTGGACAAGGAATTGAGAATATTTCAATAAACCTTCTGGAAATTCTTCTACAGTTCCCAAACCTTCAGCTGATGGACGAGGCAATTCATCTACTTCTGCATCCAACAATGCTTCGATTTCTAGTTCTTGATCATCTACTAATTTAAAACCGTCTGCACCAAAAAATTTGATTCCATTATCCTGCGCTGGATTGTGCGAAGCAGAGATCATGACTCCTGCACTTGCTTTTTGTAACCGTGTCAGATAAGCAACACCTGGCGTAGAAATCACACCTAGTTGGAACACTTCGATACCCACCGATAAAAGTCCTGAAATCAGCGCTTCTTCTAACATTTGACCTGAGATTCTTGTATCCCGCCCCACTAGTACGCGTGGGCGTTTTCCTTCTTCTTCATGCTGGCTTAGGACATAACCTCCGCATCGTCCCAGCTTAAATGCAAGTTCTGGCGTAAGTTCCTTGTTGGCTTCACCGCGGACGCCGTCTGTTCCAAAATATTTACCCATAGTTGTAAAATTACTCCTTTAACTTAATTTTCCGAGGAATTTGTTCTGCTCACTTGTGTTGATTCGCTTGTTTGCGACGTTTCTTCTGTACTCGTGGATGAACTGCTTGTTGCAGATCCCGAACTAGAAGAAATGGACGTTGTTGTTGATGGTACCGTTGCTGAATCAGCAGATGAAGTGCTTATACTTGTATTTGTATCTTCTTGTGTCCGACTGCTCGTCGAAGCGGAACTGCTGCTTGACGTTTGCATTACGGGTGTAATCTCCACACTGACTGATTTAGGTTTGATACTTAGTCCTTCTTCTACTGGTATTTCGATTTTACGAGTTGTTCGATGACTGATTCCTGAGACATTAATCGGTACAGCGATACTGTCGCCGATTGATGCAAGTAAATCGCTAGATCCGCTTACTTCTGCTTCCAGGTCTGAAAAACTGAAATCATAGCTTTCGACCCCAGCAGCCGGTGTTCCTTGTTGCGTCCCATAAAGTCGTACCGTCTTGCTTGGTTTGATTGCATCAGCTTTCACAGTTACTTGCACTGGATCGGAAATGATACTTAATATTTCTCCTGCTGCATTCAGCGCTTGTATCGGCACTTCACTATTGATTCCATCATCCGTGACCATCGAAGCATCCACATCAGCTACTACTCGTTTGATTTCGGCCAATGTTTTGTCGCCTGTAGTGATAGAGACTTTTTTAGGACTAACGGAAGTATCATCCAGCTCATATCCAGATGGTGTGATCGTTGAAGGGATCAACGTTTCAACATCGAAATCTTTTGTCACCTTTTTCTCAACCGTTACTGTAATAGTTGATGGTTCCATCTTTGCTTTGACAGCACTGCTCAAGTTCTGAATTTTCAGCGGAACTTCATGTGTTCCTTCGCCAAGCTTAGTGATATCTGCAGTGATGCGAAACATTCGTGTATCTTCGTTTGCTTCTGCATTCAACTGGACTCGGTTTGCACTGGAAAGTTTGACCGTCACTGTGTTTTCATATCCATGGATATAATAGCGTTGCGAATCATAAGAAATTTTGATCGGCACACCAGTGACTGTTTGATTATACGCTTCATTTCCAGAAAGCGTGTTTTGAACGGACTGTCCATTTGCATTGAAGTACAGTGCAATACTGAACAGCAATGCAATAAAACTGTAAAGAATGCTTGTCCGTCTCTCTTTTGAGATCATTTGCGATCCCCTCCCTTAGTCATACCGTCTAGGAAAGATTGAATCACGTTTTTCTTATTTTTTGTTTTCTCTTCAGCAATTAGTTCTCTACGCAAGATTGCCAAATATTCTTGCTGGGATAAGCCAGCCATCAGTTCATTATCTAACGTGATGCTGACGTCCCCGGTTTCTTCAGAGACAACGATGGTGATCGCGTCGCTGACTTCGCTTATACCGACAGCTGCCCGGTGTCGAGTCCCGAATTCTTTAGGGATCAACATACTTTCTGATAGAGGAAGATAGGCGCTTGCTACTGCGATCTTTCCTTCTTTTACAATAACTGCACCATCATGCAGCGGTGTATTAGGAATAAAGATATTGATCAGCAGCTCCCCAGTGATATCTGCATCTAAAGCAATCCCTGTCTCAATATACTCATCTAATCCAGTATGACGTTCGATAGTGATCAGCGCACCGATTTTTCGCTTGGACATATATTGGATGGCTTTGTCAAAAGACAAAATCATCTTCTCATCTTCCTGCTGTTCGCTTTTTGATTGTTTGAAAAGCGAACTGCGTCCAAGATGTTCCAGTCCTCTCCGGATTTCCGGCTGAAAAATCACGATAGCAGCTATCACCCCGTACGTAATGACTTGGTTCATCAGCCAAGACAAGGTGTGCAAACCAATGATTTCCGCTACGATTCGGATAACAATAAAAATAGCTACACCTTTCAGAAGCTGAATCGCTTTTGTGCCTCGCAGCAGTTGGATCAGTTTGTATACAAGATACCAGACAACCAGAATATCAAGTATGTTCACCAAAAAATTCAGAGAGAACAAGTCACCGGAAAACATTTGCTGCCAATAGTCCAAATTAAAAAGTTCCCCGATTTGAAATGACATAAAAAGCCTCTCTTCTCTTTTGAGATTTCCTCTCTAGTATATCATATGTTTTAATTTTAGAGGCTGATCTGCTCGTATTTTTCTTGAGAAAAACACATAATTTTCAAGAAAATTACAAGTATGCGTTTTATTTTTCTCTAGAATAAAAATTTTTAAACCTCAGAGAATTATTCATTACATTTTTTCTGTTATTTTTCACTTTTTTCTTCTGTAACGTGTTCCATTTTTTTACGTCGTTCTGCTCTGGCGGCTCTTCGGGCAGCTCTTCTTTCTTCCGCTTCAAGATCCGTCGTTTTTTCTTTTCTCGTCTTAACGACTACATCAATAGACTCTTCTGGTTCAAGTCTTTTCTTGATTTTTTCTAATTCTCCTGACAGTGCAGCATAGTTGTAAAAACGTGTTTTAGCATCTTGGACAGTCTTTTCAAATAAAGCTTTTGCAAGATTTGGATTTGCGTTCTCTAGCGAGGAAAAGCGAACTTGTTTCCTCATGAAATCAGGCATAGCAGAGAAATCAGGTTTTTTGTAGTCCAAAGTCATTGGTTTCTTGTTTTTTTCGACCATTGCAGGGTTATATCGATATAATGACCAATAACCAGAAGAAACAGCTTCTTTTGCTTCTTTAAGCGATTCTTTCATTCCACCAAGCAAACCATGTGTGATACAAGGCGTATAGGCAATAATCAGAGAAGGACCAGGATACTTTTCTGCTTCTTCAAATGCTTTGATTGTCTGCATTTGATTGGCACCAGAAGCGATTTGTGCTACATAGACATTCCCATATGTCATCGCCATCATCCCTAAGTCTTTCTTTGAAGCATATTTTCCACTAGCTGAAAATTTAGCGATTGCCGAAGCTGGTGTTGCTTTTGAGGTTTGACCGCCAGTATTGGAATAGACTTCGTTATCCAAAACAAGGATATTTACGTCTGCTCCGCTGGCAAGTACATGATCGATTCCGCCAAAGCCAATGTCGTAAGCCCATCCGTCTCCACCAATCATCCATTGGCTGTTTTTTACGAATAGATCTCTTCTCTTGTATATATCTTCCAGTTCAGGGACAATTGATCGTTCGTTTTCGATCGCTGCTTGCAGTTTTGCTGCTCTTTGCTGCGTTCCTTCACTCTCAAAGAGATGTTCCAACCAGTCTTCCATCAATTCTCGCAGTTCTTCTGATACTTTTGGCAATACTTCTTTGATTGAATTTGCCAAAGCCTCACGACGAGTCTGTGCCGCCAGAAGCATACCATAACCAAATTCAGCATTATCTTCCAATAAAGAATTTGACCATGCAGGCCCTTGACCACATTCGTTTGTCGTATAAGGAGAAGCCGGAGAGGCACCGCCCCAAATAGAAGAGCAGCCTGTCGCATTCGCGATCATCATTCGATCGCCGAACATTTGTGTCAATAATTTTACATAAGGTGTTTCGCCACAGCCTGAGCAAGCACCTGAGAATTCAAGAAGCGGTTGGTTGAATTGTGTCGATAAAACCGTATTTTTCCCTTTCACTGGATTTTCTTTTTGTCTTAGCGTCATTGCAAAAGCCCAATTCATAGCTTGTTCTTTCTGTTCTTCATAAGGTTTCATTACTAAAGCTTTGCCTTTTGCGGGACAAGCCTCTACGCAAAGACCACAACCTGTACAGTCTTCCACTGAAACTTGGATACGATATTTTACGCCGTCTGCGCCTCGCATTTCTCTCACGATAAATCCTTCTGGCGCTTCTTCCATTTCCTCTTCATCTGCTAAAAATGGACGGATGGCAGCATGAGGACAAACAAAGGCACATTCATTACACATCGTACAGCGATCACTAATCCACTCGGGTACTTCTAAAGCGACACCTCGCTTTTCAACAGAAGCCGTTCCTAAAGGCATTTCGCCAGTTGTCATTCCATTTGCTACAAGCGTACCAACAGAGAGATGATTCCCTTCCTGCGCATTCACTGGCTTAAGGATTTCTTGTACATATCCCCTGTTTCTTTTATTGATTTTTTCAGGCATCTCCAATGTTTTCCAATTTTCTGGAATCACAACTTCATGAAGCAGTTCGATTGTCCGATCAATTGCCTGTATGTTTTTTTCTACGATAGCCATTGATTTATGCCCGTAGCTTTTTAGTGCTTCTTCTTTTAGCAACGGGATCACTTCATCAAATGGAATGATGTCAGCTAATTTAAAAAATGCTGTTTCCATTGCCGTATTGATTCGGCGTCCCAAACCAACTTCTTGGGCCAATCTCATGGCATTGATCGTATAGAACCGAATGTTATTTTCAGCCAAGTAACGTTTTAATTTTATGGGCAGATGCGTTTCTAATTGTTCGTCATTCCAAAGAGTATTCAGTAAAAAGATTCCACCTGGCTTCAATCCTTTGACCAAGTCATAGCTATGCAGGTAAGCTGGTGTGTGACAAGCAACAAGGTCCGCATGCTCGACAAGATACGCTGAACGTATCGGTGTATCTCCAAAACGAAGATGAGAGACAGTTAGACCGCCAGATTTTTTCGAGTCATAATAAAAATAGCCTTGAGCATATTTGTCTGTGTGATCCCCGATAATCTTGATGGCTGATTTATTTGCACCAACTGTTCCGTCAGATCCAAATCCCCAAAACTTTGCCTGGAATGTTTGCGGTTCTGTCAAATCCAGACTTTCTTTTGTTTCCAAAGATTGATAAGTCACATCATCCACGATCCCTATGGTGAACCGTTTTTTGCGTATGCTTGGATCTTTTTTCAATTCATCAAAAACTGCCGAGATTTGATCGGGCGTCACATCTTTCGAACCTAATCCGTAGCGACCACCAATAATAGCCGGGCGAAATTCAGAATCATATAACGCACTTTGAACGTCTAATAAAAGGGGTTCTCCCCCTGCTCCTGGCTCTTTACTTCGATCAAGAACAGCGATTGCTTTTACTGTATGAGGTAACTTTTGCACGAATGTTTCCACTGGAAAAGGTCGATAAAGATGGATATTCAAAAAACCTGTTTTCCGTCCGTTTGCATTCAAATAATCAACTGTTTGCTCAATCGTCTGTGCAACTGATCCCATCGAAACAATGACCTCTTCTGCATCAGCTGCTCCGTAATAAGTCACCAGATCATAAGAAGTACCTCGTAATTGATTGATCTCTTTCATATATTTTTGTACGATTGCAGGTAACTTATCATAATACGGATTGATTGTTTCCCGTTGTTGAAAATGAATATCTGGATTCTGGTTCGTGCCACTAACTGTCGGATGATTGGGATTCATCCCTCGCTTACGAAAAGAAGCTAATTTCTCCTGATTGATCAAAGGAGCTAATTCTTCATATTCCAAAACTTCGATTTTTTGAATTTCGTGACTCGTACGGAACCCATCAAAGAAATTCAAAAAAGGCAATTCACCTTCAATGGAAGCAAGATGTGCAACAGGTGCCAAATCCATCACTTCTTGCACACTGCTTTCAGCTAGCATCGCAAACCCTGTTTGTCTTGCAGCCATCACGTCTCCATGATCTCCAAATATATTTAAAGCATTCGTCGTCACTGCCCGACTAGCAACGTGAAAAACACTTGGCAGTAGTTCCCCAGCAATTTTATACATATTCGGTATCATCAAAAGCAACCCTTGTGAGGCGGTATATGTAGTTGTCAGCGCACCAGTTTTCAGTGAACCGTGAACCACGCCAGCTGCTCCTGCTTCGGACTGCATTTCCACTACTTTTACTGGTTGACCAAATACATTTTCTTTTCCTGCTGCTGACCATTGATCAACTAATTCAGCCATGGTCGAACTTGGCGTTATCGGATATATTGCAGCAATCTCGGTAAAAGCATAAGAAATATACGCGGCTGCCGTATTGCCGTCCATTGTTTTCATTTTTCGCATGATTCATCATCCTTGTTCATATTCTCTCTTATTATCTGTTCCATTATAACGTAAAATATTCCATTTTTTCTTTTATTTAGAAAAATATTTCACATACGTCTATTTCAATCATTTTTTTAGAAAAACAGTCTAAATCGTTGCCTTTTTTTATCAGACATGTGTAAACTATAACCGAAAGAGGTGTTTTTACATGGATATATCAGTGATTGATGCAACAAAAACAACTACAGAAAAAGGTATTACTTATGGTTCATCAGATGCTCCTAAAAAAATGATCGAATTCATCAACTTAGCTTGCCCATATTGCCGCCAATGGTTTGAAGAATCTCATGAGCTATTGGAAGAAGCCGTCCAAAGCGGACAATTGCAGCGAGTGATCAAATTATTCGATAAAGAAAAAGAAAGCTTGCAGCGAGGAAACGTGATGCACCGGTATATCACGATTAGCGATGGGCAACAAGCAATCAAAGAGATCAAACAAATATTCGATGCTCAAGACGAGTGGAAACATCTTTCGCTCCAAGGAGTAGCGGATTTTGCAGCAGATAAATTAGGGCTGGCAGAACAAAAAGACGAACAGCTGAGCCAAGCTATCATCAACGAAGCTGAGCAAGCACATATTCGATTTGTTCCAACTGTCATATTGGGTAAAGAAATCTTTGATGAATCTATTTCAAAAGAAAAACTAAAAGAATTGATCCAATCAAAATAAAACAACAAGGGGGCTGTGACAAAAGTCTTGTCACAGCCCTTTTTTCTGAATAAACGGTGTTCCAGAAGTAGCTTCTTCGGAAATAAGCCGAAATTTCACAAAAATTTGAGAAGCAATTTTCGTACATTCCTTCTTATTTCTTGAAGCTGACCACTTCTGTCACAACCTCTCCACTAAACAGTGTTCAATCAGATATAGTTTCCAGTGATCGTTTGTGCGTTCTTTAATCCTCCTGGAATCCCTTCATAAAGGATACTTCCACCACCAGATCCACCTTCTGGACCAAGATCAATGATCCAATCAGCACTTCGGATCACATCGAGATTGTGTTCAATAACAATGACCGTGTTCCCTTTATCCACTAAGTTATTGATAATTCGAATCACATTTTCGACATCTGACATATGCAGTCCTGTTGTTGGCTCATCTAGAATGTATATTTGTCCATTTGTTTTCAATTCATTAGCTAATCTCAGCCTTTGCGCTTCTCCGCCAGACAAGGTATCCATCGGCTGTCCAAGAGTCAGATAACCAATACCAACTTCTTTTAGATTCTCAAGCTTTCGCTGAATCTCTTTCTCATCAAAAAATTCAAGTGCTTCTTCTATGGTCATATCCATAACTTCTACGATATTTTTTCCACGATAACGATAATCCAAAACAGCTGGATCATAACGTTTCCCATGGCAATTTGAACAAACTACCTCTGATTTGTCCATAAAGGATAGATTAAGCTCGATTATACCCGTTCCTTTGCATTCTGGACAAGCCCCTTTAGAATTGTAGCTGAAATATCCAGCATCAACTTGATTTTCTTTACCAAAGGCTTTCCGAATATTATTCATGATTCCACTGAATGTAGCTGGATTTGACCGTTTGTTCGTATGGATTGGATTTTGATCAATAAGTAGGCTCTCTGGAAAGTCTTTTAAAAATACTTGATTGACCAATGTACTCTTGCCAGAACCAGCTACCCCTGAAACAACGGTAAATACACCTTTAGGGATTTCTAAGCGAATATTTTTTAAATTATGCAAAGAGCTCTGGCGGCTAATGAAGGTTTCTGAAAATGTCCGTACTTCTTTTTTGATTGGTAATTGATGTCGCAAATAGTTTCCCGTTAACGTACTAGAATCCAGTAATCCATCATAATCCCCAGTATACATGATCTCACCGCCGTGACTTCCAGCATAAGGTCCTACATCCACGATATGATCGGCCACCTTGATGACATCAGGATCATGTTCGACTACCAGAACTGTATTCCCTTCATCTCGAATTTTTTTTAATAAATCATTAAGTAGGTGGACATCTCTAGGATGCAATCCTGTACTTGGCTCATCAAAAATATACATTATATTAGTCAAACTGCTAGCTAATTGCTTCACCATTTTTACTCGCTGTGATTCCCCTCCAGATAAACTTGAAGTCTCGCGTGTCAATGTCATATAGCCTAATCCAATATCAATCAAATCTTGGATACGTTTTTTGATACTGGCAATCAACGGATGACGCTCTTTGTTATCTAACGTTTCTAGTATTTGTAATAGTGAAGATAATTCTTTTGCTGTCAAATCGTATATATTATAACCGTTTATTTTAGAGCTTAGGACTTCGTGTGAGAAACGTTTTCCTTGGCATTCTGGACAAGTGTCCATCTTTGTATACGTCTCCAGAACCTTTGCTGTTTTTTTCGTTGTTTCTTTTTCAGTATGGACATTGGTTCGCATGAATCGAGTGACAATCCCTTCATAAGTCACATTCATATCTCCCGCACTTGGTATATTGATTCTCTCTGCTTTTCCATACAATAATCGATCGTATTCTTCTGATGTGTATTCGGAGATTGGTTTGTTTGGGTCGAATAAACCAGTCTCTGCATACATTTTCCAATACCAAGTCCCTACCGTGAAATTGGGAAGCAAGATTGCTCCTTCATTTAGTGAGCGTGTCGCATCTACGGCGGCATCGATATTCAATGTTATCGTTTTTCCAATTCCTTGGCAGACAGGGCACATACCTTGAGGATCATTAAATGAATACGCATTGGCATAACCTAATGGCGGTTCAGCAAAGCGTGAAAATAAAACTCGAAAAAGTGCCTGGATATCCGTTGCAGTACCTAAAGTGGATCGAGCATTTCCTCCCAGTTTCTTCTGATTGATCAAAACAGCCGTAGATAAATGCTTGATCTCATCAATATCAGGTCTGCTATATTTAGGCAAAAAATTACGTGCAAAACTACTAAAAGTCTCATTCAGCTGTCTGCCCGCCTCCTGTGCAATCGTATCAAAAACAATAGAAGATTTGCCAGATCCTGATACGCCAGTAAAGATAGTAATTTTATTTTTTGGGATACGCAAATCAATGTTTTTCAAGTTGTTTTCACGGGCATGAATCAATTCAATATACTCTGTCATCCTTGTTTCTCCTTTAAAATCGATTTTTAAACAAATCTATGGCGAACAACGGGCAGTAATAGGGATTTATAGTTTGACAGAAGAAGAAAAGAAAAGCAAGTAATATTTTGTTAAATAAAAAAACTGATACATCCGCATCTCTGCTTCATGTATCAGCTTTTACATTGGATTACACTGCTTCTTCACGTAGTTTTTCCGCAAATTCATTGATTTTGCGAATGCGGTGATTGATTCCCGATTTGGATATCGCACCTGAGGGAATCATTTCCCCTAACTCTTTCAAACTGACTTCTGGATGCTGAAGCCGGAGTTCAGCAATTTCCTGAAGTTTTTCAGGAAGGGCATGCAGACCGACCTTTGCTTCGATCAATTCGATGTTTTCGATTTGTTTAGAAGCCGCATCGATCGTCTTATTCAAATTTGCTGTCTCACAATTAACTAGGCGATTGACTGAATTTCTCATATCCCGTACGATCCGTACGTCTTCAAATCGAAGCATCGAATTGGTTGCACCAATCAGTGTCAAGAAATCAGCAATCTTTTCTGCACCTTTTAAATAGGAAATATAGCCATTGCGTCGTTCAAGCGTTCGAGCATGCAGTCCGTAATAATTCAACATATCGCAAATGTCTTGGTTATGCTGTTCATAAATGGAAAATATCTCTAAATGATAACGGCTTGTTTCCGGATTATTGACTGAACCCGAGGCCATAAAAGCCCCACGTAAATACGAACGCATTTTTTGCGAATTCCCCATAATCTCGTCCGAAACGTGTCCATTGAACATCATACCATCCATAATATCAAGATCCATCAGCACATCTTTTGTGCCTTGCTTCAAGCGGACGATATAGACATTGTTCTTTTTTAATTTCATTTTTTTACGAACGAGTAGCTCACTTCGTACCTGATAATGATCTTTCAAAAGAGAATAGATACGTCTGGCAATTGCAGCATTTTCTGTTTGGACGTTCAAAATAAACTGCTGGTTCACAATACCTAAAGAGCCGTTCATTCGCAACAAAGCAGCTAATTCTGCTTTCGCATGTTCTCGATGAACTTCCAAACCAGTTAGTTCTTTCTTCACATCTGCAGCAAATGACATCCTATTCTCCTCCTTTCTCCAACAATAAATTGCTTAATATTTTGAACCGAAAACTAATCGGAACAATTCTTCTACCACTTTGTCTCCATCATGGAAGACACCACCGTCTTTCAATTCTAAAAAGTCGGTAGAAATCACTCGACAGCCTTCATTTCTCAATCCGTTGAAATCATGTGCGACTTGTACTAAGTACTCATCATAGATTTCCGGGTCCATATAATCTTCTGGTACTTTTTCCGTATTGACTAGTACCGTGTCGATAAAGGGCTGCTTCAAATGCTTGTGTAAGACACGTATATGATCGGCATCGGTGAAGTGTTCAGTTTCCCCTTTTTGGGTCATGATATTACAGATATACACGGTTTCAGCAGTTGTATTAATCATAGCTTCGCCAATTTCTGGTATCACTAAATTGGGAAGGATGCTAGTGAATAAACTGCCGGGACCCAAAACGACCATGTCGGCATCCATAATTGCTGAAACGACTTTTCGTGCCGCTTTAGCTTCACTTTTATCATTCGTGTTGCAAACATAGACATGATCGATCGTTTTGCGATCAATCGCGATTTTAGATTCTCCTACTGCAGTCGTTCCGTCTTTAAAGACCGCATGCAAGGTCAAAGGCGTTTCTGAAGAAGGATAGACGTGTCCATCTACATGCATCATTTTCGCTAATAATTGAATCGCCTCGTATGTGCTTCCTCGCATTTCGGAAACTGCAGCAATGATCAGGTTACCGATCGTATGATTGGCTAAGAACTGATCTTCTTTTTTAAAACGATATTGGAAAATATCTTCATAGAATTGCGGCATATCCGATAACGCTACTAAGACATTTCTCAAGTCACCAGGAGGAGCCATAGCAATCGATTCTCTGATTGCGCCGCTGCTTCCACCATCATCCGCAACAGTCACTACTGCCGTGATATCTGCTCCCTGATTTCGTAAACTTTTTAGGATAACCGGCAGACCCGTGCCACCGCCGACCACTACGATCTTTGGTTTTCTTATCCGGTAGGTTTTCATTTTCACGACCGGTTCACCGTCTCTTTCCTTTTATCCTTGTCCCGATGTGTCACATTGACTTTATATGTTTTCCCTAAAGCATTTGCCAAACGTTCAGTCAACGCTACAGAACGGTGTTGGCCGCCTGTACAGCCGATTGCGACCGTCAAGCTGCTTTTTCCTTCTTTGATATATCCAGGTAATACGGTTTCCAGAAGATCCAAGAATTTATGGTAGAAAGATTGTGTTTCATCAAAGGACATCACATAATCATAGACTGGCTGGTCTTTACCGGTTAGTGGTCTTAGTTCTGGAATATAATGAGGATTTGGCAAAAAACGTACATCCATCACGATATCAGAATCAATCGGCAACCCATATTTAAAGCCAAATGATACAAATTCAATTCGAAATCCTTGGTCTCCCTTTGACTTGAAAGACTCGTTGATTTTTTCGCGTAATTGTCGTGGTGTCAATGTCGTGGTGTCAATGATCACGGAAGCTTGTGCTTTCAAGTCGTCTAATATTGCCCGCTCTTTACGGATTCCTTCAGTGATCAAACCGTCCATTGCCATCGGATGCGCTCGTCTTGTTTCTTTGTAACGAGCAACTAGTTCTTCGTCCGAAGCATCTAAAAACAAGATAGAAGTGTCGATGAAGTTCGTATTTTCGATTTCAATCAGCATGTTTTGAATTTCTTCAAAGAAGGAACGAGAACGTAAATCTACTCCTAAAGCCATTTTTGTGACTTTACCTGATTCTTTGATCAATTCCCAGAATTTTGGAATCAATCGAGGTGGCATATTATCGATACAAAAATAGCCCATATCCTCAAAACTTTGGATAGCTACTGTTTTTCCTGCACCGCTCATACCTGTTATGATGACTAATTGCAAATTATCTGTCATATTTACGAACCCCTCTCACATTGTACATAATAAAATTATATCATTCCGGGCGTATCATTACCAGCTTTCTTTCTCTTTTACAAAAAGATTTGGACCAAATATCTTTTAGGATATTTGCCCCAAATCCAAGATTTTTCTACTTTTCAGATACTGTATCTAATGCTTCGTTTCTTTCAGCTAATGCTCGTTCGATCGTCCGATCCGCTAAAATAGATTGAGCATCGATCACTGGGTAATGATTATCTTCAGCAAATTCATTCATCAAAGATAATTCCGTGCAACCTAGGATAACTTTTTCACAGTTTAATCGCTCTACCGCTTCTTCCAAAATCTCATAGTAGAGTTCTTGATTCAAGTGATCTGACTCTTTGATTTCATGATAGATCAAATAATTGATTTTTTCTTGAAGCGCAGTATCAGGAATCACTGTTTCAAATCCAAGATTTTTGACTTCGCGTTCATAGATTCCAGCTTTCATACTTCCTTCTGTTCCTAGAATCGCTACTCTCCCTGTCGTACGCTGACGGACAAGTTCATTTGCTGCTTCTCTTGGCATATGCAGGATAGGAATATCCGTTGCCGCTTGTAATTCTTCAAAAAAGTAATGTGCTGTGTTACAAGTCAACACAATGAAGTTTGGTCGCAATAAATTTTGTTTCTCAATATCATCCAGCAGAAACGGCATTGGATTTTCTTCTGATCGATCTAAAATATAAGCTGTACGATCAGGAACTGTTGCATGATTGAATAAGACATAATTCAAATATTCTTGATCTTTTGTAGCTTTCGTTCGGTGGTTGATCAAGCGAACAAAACTTTCTGTCGCCATCGTGCCCATTCCGCCTAAAATACTGAAAAAATTCTCCATGAACTAGCCTTCTTTCACATGAAAATACTTTTTGAATCTTGGAATATAGTTATGGAACATATATTTCATCAACATCCAGCGTTTGATTGACCGGTCTTTTTCATAAAATACAGTAGTGCCGTAACGATTTTCTTTGATCATTTGCTCAGCTAGTTTTTTGTCTTCATTTTCCCGAGCATATTCTAAAAAGATTTTTTTGGGCACACCCATCCATAATCTTGCTTTATCTGATTGATTCGTTCCATAGGTCGTTTCAACAAAGGGTTTGTTGAACACTCGATCTTCTGTGACGAAACGAGCCAGATTCAATCCGTTCAATGTCACAAAGAAACTGCTGCGTCCTTGTCTCAAATTGATTTCAAATAATTTATATTCTCCATCTCTAGGATCATACTTCATATCGAAATTGGCAAAGCCTGTATATTCGATTTTTTCCAAAAATGCTTTAATAGTTTGATAGATTTTTTCGTTATAATCTGGCATGATCACAACATAATTCCCAATCGATGCTGGTGTAGGATCTTCTAACAGTGGATGACCAAGACACATCATCCGAACTTGATGATCTTCATCTACATACGCATTTAGCACACGCATATTACTATCATCACCCGGGATAAAATCTTGTACGATCATTTCACTAGTATAACCGGCTTCATAGATCCGACCTAAAATCAAATCAAACTCTTCTCTCGTTTCTAGAATAAACGCTTTTTTTCTTCCTTCAAATTGAACAGAAAGGTACTCCACACTGTTTGCGGGTTTCAAAGCAACCGGGAATTCAAAAGGTAATTCCTGTTCCAAGCGTCCATTTACTAACATTTCTTCTCTGACGATCAATGTTTTAGGATACGGAAGATCATATTCTTCACAAACTTCATAAAAGCTTACTTTATTGATCAGTCTTTCAAATAAAGAATAATCAATATACGGACAGATAAAATATTCTGACAGCTCTTGCTTATGTTGAGAGATCAATTCTGCATACCCATCACCACAAGCAATCAAAAGATATTTTTTACTCTTATCAGAATATCTTTCTTTTGCCAAACGAAGCATCGTCTCGATAAATACAGGGTCTTTATCAAATCCTGGAATGACTTCTACATTGACGATTTTACTGTAGCGGGTAGGGGCTAATTGATCAGAAGCATATGCTTGGCAGACTTTGCCGTATGCTTCGTTAAAAGAACGTGCCATACCATAAACGTTCATGTCGCTTCCTAATAATATAGGGATAAATTCTTCATTTTCAATACTGTTCATCATTATCTCTCACTTACTCATAATCTCTTGTTTTTCTTTTCTAACTACACAAGGAATATCATACCATAAAGAAAAAAGCAATCAAAGGAAACTCCTCCGATTGCTCAATTCTTTTTTGAACGGATTGAACTTATAGGAAGTTTTTATCTATACCAATCAGTGTAGAAAGAACTACCATGTAATGATTCTAGAACACTGGTATTAAGAAAACAAGCAAAAATTCATTTTTTTATGTTTTTTTAACTATCTCAGCGATCTATCTTCTTTATACCATTATTTTTTTCAAATAGTGACCTGTATAGCTTTCTTTTACATCAATGATTTCTTCTGGAGTTCCAGTCGCAAGGATCGTTCCTCCGCCTTCTCCGCCTTCTGGCCCTAAATCAATGATATGATCGGCTGTTTTGATTACATCTAGATTGTGTTCGATCACTAAAACTGTGTTACCAGCGTCTACTAATCTTTGTAATACTTGCAGCAAACGGGCGATATCGTCGCTATGAAGTCCAGTTGTTGGTTCATCTAATATATAGAAATTCTTTCCATTAGAGATTTTGTGTAATTCACTGGCAAGTTTCATCCGTTGCGCCTCGCCACCGGACAATGTCGTTGCTGGTTGTCCCATCGTCACATACCCTAAGCCAACATCAACGATCGTTTGCAATTTGCGATGGATCTTTGGAATATGCTTGAAGAATTCTACAGCATCTTCTACCGTCATTTCCAAAACATCTGCAATGGTTTTTCCTTTGTAATGCACTTCTAATGTTTCAGAGTTATATCGTTTGCCATGACATACTTCACAAGGAACATAGACATCAGGCAAGAAGTGCATTTCGATCTTAATAATCCCATCCCCGCGACACGCTTCACAACGACCGCCTTTTACGTTGAAACTAAAACGACCTTTCTTATATCCCCGCATTTTTGCCTCGTTTGTTTGAGCAAATAACCCACGGATATCATCAAAGACACTCGTATAAGTCGCTGGATTACTTCTCGGCGTCCGTCCGATTGGGCTTTGATCGATATCGATGATTTTTTCGATACTTTCGTAGCCGGAAATTGTCTTGAATTTACCTGGCTTAGCAGAATTTTTATTTAATTTCTGCGCTAATGATTTCTTTAAGATACTATTGACCAATGTACTCTTCCCAGAACCAGACACACCTGTTACTGCTACAAATTCTCCTAAAGGAAATTCGACACTGATATTTTTCAGATTGTTTTCTGAAGCACCGGTGATCTTGATTGCTTTCCCATTACCTTTACGGCGTTCTTTTGGCACCGGGATCGATTTTTTCCCTGAAAGATATTTCCCTGTCAAAGAATTTTCATCATTAGCTACTTCTTCAGGAGTACCTGCAGCAACGATTTGTCCGCCTTGTTCCCCTGCTCCAGGTCCAACGTCGATCAGATAATCTGCTGCCCACATCGTATCTTCATCATGTTCGACCACAACGAGTGTATTGCCAAGATCACGCATTTTCTTCAATGAGCCAATCAGTCGATCATTGTCGCGTTGATGTAATCCGATCGATGGTTCATCTAAAATATACAAAACTCCAGAAAGATTCGATCCAATTTGCGTAGCCAATCTGATTCGCTGTGCTTCTCCTCCAGATAACGTTCCCGAAGCACGACTCAAGGTTAGATAGTCTAATCCGACATTTTCTAAGAATGAAAGTCTGTCATTCACTTCTTTTAAAATTGGTTTGGCAATCACTTTTTCTTGTTCAGATAATGTAAGGTTTGAGAAGAAGTCTACTGCTTTTTGGATAGACAATTCATTTGTTTGCCCAATATTCGTTCCATTGATTTGAACAGATAATGCTTGGGGATTCAAACGATAACCTTTACACGTCTGACAAGTCAATTCGGTCATATAAAGTCGCATTTGCTCACGCGTGAAATCACTGTTCGTATCATGATAACGACGTTCGATATTTTTCAATACTCCTTCGAAAGTTGTTTCTACATCGCGAACGCCACCAAAATCATTTTCATAATGGAAATGGAAAAGTTCATCTGTCCCATTTAAGATGATCTCCTGATGTTCTTCCGGTAATTCTTCAAATGGTGTATCCAAATCGATACCGAAACTTTCACAAGCCTGCGCTAACATTTGAGGATAATACTGAGAGCTGATTGGATTCCATGGAACGATTGCACCTTGACTAAGCGTCTTCGTTCTATCTGGAATGACTAAATCTTGATCGACTTCTAATTTGACGCCTAATCCGTCACAGTCTGGACAAGCTCCAAAAGGCGCATTGAAGGAGAACAGTCTTGGTTCTAGTTCACCAACAGTAAATCCGCAATAAGGACAAGCATAGTGTTCACTAAACAACATTTCTTCTTCGCCAATCACGTCAACCAAAGCATAGCCGTCTGCCAGTCGCAAGGCTGCCTCTAAAGAATCAAATAGACGAGAACGAATCCCTTCTTTCACAATGATCCGGTCGATGACGATCGCGATATCGTGTTTTTTGTTTTTCTCCAGCTCAGGCACTTCACTTAAATCATAGATTTCGCCATCGACTCGAACGCGGACGTATCCCTCTTTTTGGATTCGTTCGAATATTTTTTTATGTTGTCCTTTTTTCTTTACCACGATCGGTGCCAATACTTGGATCTTTGTGCGCTCAGGCAAAGCCATTACTTGATCTGCCATTTGATCTACTGATTGACTGGTAATCTCGATATGATCGTTGGGACAAATCGGATGTCCTACACGAGCAAACAACAAGCGTAAATAGTCATTGATTTCCGTCACAGTACCTACTGTCGAACGAGGGTTTTTACTTGTTGTTTTCTGATCAATAGAAATCGCCGGACTCAATCCGTCGATGCTGTCTACATCTGGTTTATCCATTTGACCTAAAAACTGGCGGGCATACGCAGAAAGACTTTCTACGTATCTCCGCTGTCCTTCGGCATACAGTGTATCAAATGCTAAGGAACTTTTTCCAGAACCGGACAAACCTGTAACGACCACGAATTTGTCTCGTGGAATCGTGACATCTATATTTTTCAAGTTATGGGTACGTGCACCATGAATCGTAATTTTATCGTTAGCCATGTTGTCCTCCTACTTCGAAGCTTTTAATTCTAAAATCATATCTCGCACATTAGCGGCTGTTTCAAAATCCAAAGCTTTTGCCGCATCTTTCATTTCTTTTTCTAATTTCATCAATAACGTGTCTTTTTCTTCCTTCGTCATTTCTTCGTACGAGACTTGTACCGCTTCTTTTGTATCATCTTCCGATTCTTTCGTAATAGAAATCAAATCTCGGATTTCTTTAATGATCGTTTTTGGAACGATCCCATGTTCTTCATTGTACTTCTGCTGAATCGTACGACGTCTTGACGTTTCACCCATCGCTAAACGCATAGAATCCATCACCTTGTCTGCGTACATGATTACTTTCCCTTCTTCATTACGAGCAGCTCGCCCAATCGTTTGGACTAAGGAACGTTCGCTACGTAAAAAGCCTTCTTTATCTGCATCCAAGATAGCAACAAGGGAAACTTCAGGTACATCTAATCCCTCACGAAGCAAATTGATTCCGACTAACACATCAAATTCGCCTAATCGTAGATCTCGAATGATCTCTGTTCGTTCCAACGTTTTGATATCGCTATGCAGATATTTGACTTTGATTCCTAATTCTTTGAAATAATCTGTGAGGTCTTCTGCCATTTTTTTCGTCAATGTCGTTACAAACACCCTTTGATCTTTTTCGACCCGTTCATTTATTTCACCTACTAGATCATCGATTTGTCCCATCATTGGACGGACTTCGATTACTGGATCAAGCAGCCCTGTCGGACGGATGATTTGTTGGATAACGGTATCTGTTTGTTCATATTCATATGGTCCTGGTGTCGCAGAGACATAAATGATCTGATTGACATGTTTTTCAAATTCTTCTAGACGAAGCGGCCGATTATCTAAAGCAGATGGCAAGCGGAAACCGTAATCTACTAGCATCTGTTTTCTCGCTCGGTCGCCATTATACATTCCTCTGATTTGAGGCATGGTCACGTGCGATTCGTCAGCCACGATTAAAAAATCTTCAGGAAAGAAATCCAATAGCGTATAAGGCGGTTCGCCTTCTTTACGTCCGTCCATATGCCGAGAATAATTTTCGATTCCTGAAGTGTAGCCCATTTCTAACATCATTTCAATATCATAATTGGTTCGCTGTTCTAAACGTTGAGCCTCTAGAAGTTTGTTTTCATTTCGTAAAACAGCTAAACGCTGCTCTAATTCTGTTTTGATATTCGCTACGGCATGCTCCATATGTTCGTCATTCGTCACAAAGTGAGTTGCCGGGAAGATTGCTACATGTTCCGTTTCTCCTAAAACTTCACCTGTCAGCGCATTGACTTCTCGGATACGTTCGACTTCATCTCCAAAAAACTCCACTCGTAAGGCACGTTCATCTCTTGAAGCCGGGAATATCTCCACGACATCACCACGCACTCGAAAACGACCGCGCTGAAAATCTATATCATTTCTTTCGAACTGGATACTGACTAAGTCACGAATCAACTGGTTGCGATCTAATTCTGCTCCTTGTCGAATCGAAACGACTTGTTTTTGATACTCAAAAGGCGAGCCTAATCCAAAAATACATGAAACAGATGCAATGACGATCACATCATTTCTTTCTAATAATGAACTAGTAGCCGAATGTCGTAATTTATCGATCTCATCATTTACACTTGAATCTTTTTCGATATACGTATCGCTTGAAGGCACATAAGCTTCAGGCTGATAATAATCATAATAAGAAACAAAATATTCAACAGCATTGTTAGGGAAAAATTCCTTGAATTCCCCGTACAGCTGACCAGCCAATGTTTTGTTATGGGCAATAATCAGTGTTGGTTTATTCACTTTCTCAATAAGATTGGAAATCGTATATGTTTTCCCTGTTCCAGTCGCACCTAATAAAATTTGTGCTTTTTTCCCGCCGACTACGCCATCCACTAATTGATTAATCGCTTCAGGCTGATCACCAGCCGGTTGGTATTTCGAGACAAGCTCAAAGCGTCGGGAGGTATCTCTCTCAATCATTCTTTGTCCTCCTTTTCATTCATTCCTTTTCATTTTACGACCAATAAAAAGAAAAGGAAAGCAAAGGCATTCCTTACTAAAAAATTATACCACACCGAACATACTTTCGCCACTTTTTTCTCTCATTATCCATGTTATGTTTTATAACATAGAATGTTAGAAATTCGCATTTTTTTCATTTTTTCAAGCTTACAGTCTTGTCTGATTCAGCACTTTTCGCCTATAATAATAAAATATTGGAAATTTAGGAGGTTGATTATGAAAAGAAAGCATTTATTTCACTCATTTGTTTTCTTAATGACAGGACTTGTGACACTTGCGTTTGGTCATGTTGCACAAGCTGACAACACTACAACGGCAGAGTCAAGCACAAGCGAGACAATGCAAAAAATAGAGCCCAAAAAAGACGTATACGTAATTGCCAGCGACTCTGCTTTTGCTCCATTTGAATTTCAAAACGCAAACGGTGAGTACGAGGGCATCGATGTAAAATTGATGGAAAGCATCGCCAAACTACAAGGATTCAACATCCGAATGGACTATCGTGGATTCTCCGCTGCTTTGCAAGCTTTAGAATCAGGACAAGCAGACGGGATGATTGCCGGAATGACGGTAACGGACGAAAGAAAGAAAAGCTACGATTTTTCTGATTCTTACTTTGACAGCGGAATTCAATTAGCTGTCAAAAAAGGCGACACTTCGATCAAGTCTTATGAAGATTTGAAAGGAAAAACAGTCGGAGCAAAAGTTGGAACCGAAAGTGCAGAATTTTTAAGCGATCATGAATCTGAATACGGCTATTCTATCAAATATTTTGATGCTGCTGATCAATTGTATGACGGGTTGAAAGTTGGCGCAATCGATGCCATGATGGATGATTATCCAGTCATTGGTTATGCGATCAAACAAGGACAAGAATTGGAAACACCGATTGAAAAAGAATCTGGCGGAAAGTATGCATTTGCCGTCAAAAAAGGGCAAAACCCTGAACTTCTTAATATGTTCAATGAAGGATTGAAAGAATTAAAAAGAACAGGCGAGTACGATAAGATCATCAAAGAATATGTAGCAGATGGTTCAGAATCTTCTAGTGATTCTTCCACAGCTGATGAATCGACATTTTTTGGACTTATCCAAAACAACTATCAAGCATTGTTAAAAGGACTTTGGCGAACGATTCTCTTGACTTTGATCTCCTTTGCTTTGGCTATAGTAATCGGTGTGATTTTTGGATTATTCAGTGTAGCACCAATACGCGCGCTTCGCATGGTAGCTAGCATTTATGTCGATATCATCCGTGGGATTCCGATGATGGTTCTTGCATTCTTTATTTTCTTTGGATTGCCTGGTATCGTTGGATTTACGATCCCCGACTTCATCGCTGGTGTTATCACCTTGACTCTTAACGCAAGTGCTTATATCGCAGAGATTGTTCGAGGCGGAATCAATGCCGTTCCTGTCGGACAAATGGAAGCTTCTAGAAGTTTGGGTCTTTCTTATAATCGGACGATGCAAAAAATCATTTTACCACAAGCGATACGCATCATGATTCCATCATTCGTGAATCAGTTCGTTATCTCATTGAAAGATACAACGATCATTTCCGCAATCGGTGTAGTCGAATTGCTACAAACTGGTAAGATCATCGTTGCACGTACGACACAAAGTACGTATGTTTATTTGATCATCGCGATCATGTACTTGATCTTGATTACAGCATTGACAAAATTAGCGAAAGTTTTAGAAAAGAAGGTGAAGTAAGATGGCAGAAAAAATCTTAGTTGAGCATCTAGTCAAAAAATACGGCGATAACACAGTATTAAACGACATCAACGTATCCATCAACGAAGGAGATGTCGTCTGTATCATCGGCCCTTCAGGTTCAGGAAAAAGTACATTCTTGCGTTGCTTGAATCGTTTAGAAGAACCTTCTGACGGTGAGATCATTATTGACGGCGCCCACTTGATGGATAAAAGCACAGACATCAACTTGGTGAGACAACATATCGGAATGGTATTCCAGCATTTTAACCTGTTCCCTCATCTTTCTATTTTGGAAAACATCATTTTGGCACCGATGGATCTGAAGAAAGAATCTAGAGAAGAAGCAGAGAAAAAAGCAATCAAATTGCTACAGACAGTTGGTCTAGAAGATAAAAAAGATATGTATCCTGAAATGCTTTCTGGTGGACAAAAACAGCGTGTAGCTATCGCTCGTGCTCTAGCGATGAATCCTGACATCATGCTTTTTGATGAGCCTACTTCTGCACTCGATCCTGAAATGGTCGGTGATGTCTTGAACGTCATGAAAAAATTGGCAAAACAAGGTATGACGATGGTTATCGTTACGCACGAAATGGGGTTCGCTAAAGAAGTAGCCAATCGCGTCATGTTCATTGACGACGGAAACTTTTTAGAAGATGGAACGCCTCAACAGATCTTTGAAAATCCGCAAAACGAACGGACAAAAGATTTCTTGAATAAAGTATTAAATATTTAAATTTACTCCTATAGACTGAGACAAGGTCACTGAAAACAGGTATCTCCAAAAGATTGATGTATGAAGTTACAAAGAAATACACCTATCTCTTGGAGACCTATTTACTTGACTTATGTTTCAGCCTTTTTATTTTTCCGTGATAACACTATATTTTCGTTGCACGAATTCCATCAAGTATACATATAGAACAATCACCCCACATAGAATGCACACATGGAGCATACCAAACTCAACCCTCGTCCCCGAATTGATCCTAAAAGTTGAAGCATTTGTATTAAATATTTTAGGATATAGATATAACAAAATATTCTTGAGATCATATTTTCCTAGTGGCGGTAAAAAAAGAAAATAGCTTCCTAAGAGACATAGGCTGATAAAAGAATTCTTTACGACTGTTGTAAAATAATAACAAACTAAAAAGGAAAGAAATGCAAACCCCAATAGGACACTCAATTGAAACGGCGCTTTCTCAAGATAAGATATTTGCCTAATTAACGCTTCATCGATTTGTGTCGATTTGTCAGCATGAACAAAAAATCTTGAAAAAGACTGCAACATCAAAAATAAACTGAGAGAAGCAAGTATAAAAATAGTCAAACTAAGAAACCCCGCTCCTATCTTATGTCGATTGATTTGCCATTGAGAATCCAAACAGCGCCTGATTTTCATTGTATGGTATTTGATATCTGCATTTGCTATTACTATCCCGTATACCCCCGAAAAAAAAGGAAAGAGAACAAAAAACAAAGAAGACAATAATTGATTGATCCCGTTTTGGACATTTAAAGCTGCAAAACTAGAATGATAAGCAACGTAATGATATTTCAACGGATTGTCAACTATTTCAGTATTTTGGTTCATACTGATAGAAAAAGGTTGTTCAAGTATTTCTTGGATCGTTTCACCCCTTGCCAAGGCTTCCTCTACATAATATTGGAAATGACGAAGATGACTTTGAATGAGCATTATTTGAGAAACGAACATTAAAGTAGAAAGCAACAATATTACTGAAAGAAAAAGGTAAAATATTTTCGAACGTCTTTGATAATAAAATTCAAAAAGCATTTTTACCTCCTTTTTGTTGAAATAAAAAAGCTGCGTAGATCTTCGGATGTGATAGGTTCTATTTTTCCGTTTTTTACATTTAATAACTCATCAGCCATTTCCAAGTAATATTCTTCATGACCACTTAAGATGACAGTAGCTTCTTTTTTCAGCTGAACCAAGCAATAAAGCAGCACTTTTCGATTCTTTTGATCTAATCCATTCAACACTTCATCTAATAAAACAACTCGGGGCGCAAGCAACAATAGCAATAGCAGCGAAAGTATCTTTTTTTCTCCCAGAGAATAGTTCTTAACTTTCACATACGATAAAAATGAAAGGGGTAAAAAATCGATTTTTTGTTTAGAGATTAGTTCTTTTATTTGCCGATTTTTTGTCAGTAAAATCAGATTATCTAATCCAGTTAGATTCAAGTAAAAAGGGGTAGAGTCAAAAACACAAAAACAACTACCTGTTTTTTCAATCGTTCCCGAGTAGCTATCAATACCGACAATGCAGCGAAATAAAGTCGTTTTGCCAATGCCATTATCCCCATAAAGATAATAGATTTTATTTTGATCAAATGTGAATGACAGATGATCAAATAAGATTTTTTGCCCAAATCGTTTAGAAAAATCAATAAGTTTCATAGACAAACTCCTGAATAGATTAGTACCATGTAGAACCACCATTACCATATACTTTTTTAACTTTTTCAATCAAAATGAACTAATTCAATCAATCGACTTTTTTATTTATTTATATTTTACCAAAATATAGTAATGGCTCATTATCAACTTTTTATCAATATAGAAAGTGATGGCCATCCCCTTATTTCATTTCCTAGATTCCTTTCCCCCCCCTAATAAACGCTATTGAAAACTAACATTACTAAGTGTTAATACATAAAAAAATAAAAGACTTACCAATTTTTTCTAGAAATAGAAAATTTTGGTAAGTCTTTTTGACACTTGTGTTTTTTACTAGAAAAGCTACTTCCGCTTTTTCCCGCCAAAAGCATCTTTGAATTTATCGAAGAAACCATCTTCTTGTTGTTCTTCTACTTTGATGCCGCCAGCTTCAGCGAATGCACGTAACGCTTCTCTTTGTTGTTCATTTAGATTTTTCGGCGTGATCAGTTTTACTTTGACATGTTGGTCACCTGTTGCGCCACCACGTAACTTCGGAGCGCCTTTTCCACGTAAACGGAAGTTCGTACCTGTCTGTGTACCAGCAGGAATCTTCAGTTTCACATCTCCATGGACAGTTGGTACTTGGACTTCATCCCCCAAAGCTGCTTGTACAAAACTTAAAGGCAATTCATAGTAAATTTCAGAACCTTCACGATCAAAGATATCACTTTCTTCTACACGGAAGACCACATACAAATCACCAAATGGTCCGCCGTTTTCTCCGGCTTCTCCTTGACCAGCTAAACGCATTTGTTGTCCTTCTTCTACCCCAGCTGGTACATTCACTTTGACTGAGTGAGCTTTCTTCTCATGACCTGAGCCATGACATGTTGGACAAGGTTCTTTGATTTCTTTTCCTGTCCCATGACAAACATCACAAGTTTGACGGCTCATCACTCGTCCAAGCGGTGTTTGGCGTTCTACATTAATCGTACCTGCACCATGGCATTTATGACAAGTAGTTGGTTGCGTACCTGGTTTTGCCCCATTTCCGCCACAAGTATGACAGATCTCTTCTCGATTGTACTTGATTTCTTTCTCTACGCCAAAAATTGCTTCTTCAAAAGATAAGTCGACCGTATATTGCAAATCAGCTCCTTGACGAGGCGCATTGGGATCGACTGAACGACCTCCCCCTCCAAAGAATGAGTCGAAGATATCTTCAAAACCACCGAAACCGCCGCCAGAGAAGCCGCCGAATCCACCAAATCCGCCACCAGCTCCACCAGCACCGTAATTTGGATCTGTACCTGCATGCCCGTATTGGTCGTATGCAGCGCGTTTTTGCGGATCACTTAAAATTTCATAAGCTTCTGATACTTCTTTGAATTTTTCTTCCGCATCAGGTTCTTTATTGATATCAGGATGGTATTTTTTTGAAAGCTTACGATAAGCTTTCTTTATTTCATCTTCTGATGCTCCTTTTGAGAGCCCTAAGACTTCATAATAATCACGTTTTGTTGCCATAGGCTTTCCTCCTATTGGTTCTCATCATTTTCACGTCGCTTGTTATCATATCATATTTTGTTTGAAACAAAAACCGATACTTCAAACTATTTTTCAAAAGAAAAAGCCAAAGTAGCAACTTTGGCCTTCTCTCGAAATTCAGTGAACTGATTATTTATCGTCGCCATCGACTTCTTCAAAATCAGCATCAACGACATCATCTGCTCCGCCTTGAGCTGCTTCTGGGTTTTCTTGAGCTTGTTGTTGTGCCGCTTGTTCGTATAGTTTAACAGTCAAGTTTTGAACGATTTCGTTCAATGCATCGCGTTTAGTTTTCATTTCTTCGATGTTGTTTGCTTCAACAGCGGCTTTCAATTCATCGCGAGCTGTTTCTGCTTTTTTCACTTCTTCTTCGTCCACTTTGCCTTCTAATTCTTTCAATGTTTTGTCCACTGAGAATAGCAATGCGTCTACATCATTACGTAGGTCAACTTCCTCTTTACGAGCTTTATCTGCTTCAGCGTTTGCTTCTGCATCTTTTACCATACGTTCGATTTCTTCGTCTGTTAGACCTGAAGAAGATTTAATCGTGATTTTTTGTTCTTTTTGTGTACCTAGATCTTTCGCAGATACATTTACGATCCCGTTTTTATCAATATCGAATGTTACTTCGATTTGTGGGATGCCACGAGGAGCTGCTGGAATATCTGTCAATTGGAATCTTCCTAGTGTTTTGTTGTCAGCAGCCATTGGGCGTTCACCTTGTAATACATGGATGTCTACTGCTGGTTGATTATCTGCCGCAGTTGAGAACACTTGTGATTTACTTGTTGGGATCGTTGTATTGCGGTCAATCAATTTAGTGAATACACCACCCATTGTTTCGATACCTAATGACAATGGCGTAACGTCAAGTAAAACAACATCTTTTACATCACCAGTGATCACGCCGCCTTGGATAGCAGCACCCATCGCAACTACTTCATCAGGATTAACTGATTTGTTTGGTTCTTTTCCTGTTTCTTTACGTACTGCTTCTACAACTGCAGGGATACGAGTAGATCCACCGACCAAAATAACTTCGTCGATTTCTGATTGTGATAGACCTGCATCTTTTAGCGCTTGACGTACTGGTACTTTCGTACGTTCTACTAAGTCAGCTGTTAATTCATCAAATTTTGCACGTGTTAATGTCATTTCCAAGTGCAATGGTCCAGCTTCTCCTGCTGTGATAAATGGTAAGCTGATTTGTGTGCTTGATACGCCAGATAAATCTTTTTTCGCTTTTTCAGCAGCATCTTTCAAGCGTTGTAACGCCATTTTGTCTTGAGACAAGTCAATGCTGTTTTCTTTTTTGAATTCTGCTACCATGTAGTCGATGATTTTGTTATCAAAGTCATCCCCACCTAGATGGTTGTCACCAGCTGTTGACAATACATCAAAGACACCGTCTCCTAATTCAAGGATTGATACGTCAAAAGTACCACCACCAAGGTCGAATACTAAGATTTTTTCGTCACGATCTGTTTTATCCAAACCATAAGCAAGAGCAGCTGCAGTTGGTTCATTGACGATACGTTCTACTTCTAAACCAGCGATTTTACCAGCATCTTTTGTTGCTTGACGTTGTGCATCGTTAAAGTAAGCTGGTACAGTAATAACTGCTTTTTCGACTTTTTCACCTAAGTAATCTTCTGCAAATCCTTTGATATATTGAAGAATCATTGCTGAGATTTCTTGAGGTGTGTATGATTTGCCTTCTACATCTACTTTGTAACCAGCTTCACCGATATGGCGTTTGATTGATGAAATCGTATTTGGGTTTGTCACAGCTTGACGTTTTGCCACTTCCCCTACTTGGATTTCTCCATTTTTGAATGATACAACAGAAGGTGTTGTACGGTTTCCTTCTGGGTTAGCGATGATTTTTGCTTCGTTTCCTTCTAGTACTGCTACTGCAGAGTTAGTCGTACCTAAGTCAATACCGATAATTTTACTCATAATTAACGTCTCCTTCTTTAATTGAAAGTGTAAGTTTTATATCCGCACAATTATTGTGCAACAATGACCATAGTTGGTCTTAACACGCGATCATGTAATTTATAGCCTTCTTGTAGTACTTCTACAATCGTATCGGCTGGTGTATCTTCAGTCGCTGGAACAGTTTGTACTGCTTGATGAAGAGTAGGATCAAAGGATTCTCCTTTAGCAGGGATTTTCTCGATACCTTCTTCTTCCAGTGCGTTACGTAAACTTTCCAAGACCATTTCCACGCCTTTTTTCAAGCTTGCTCCTTGATCATCTGACACTTCGGTGGCTAATGCACGTTCCAGATTGTCAATTGATGGAAGCAATTTTTTGGCTAAATCTTGTGAACGGTATTTTTGTAATTGCTCACGTTCATTTTTTCCTCGATTTGCCATATTTGCGATTTCCGCACGAGCTCGCAAATATTTATCTTCCATTTCTTCTAATTCAGCTTTTAATTTTGCTGATTCGAATTCTTCCGCTTCAACTTCTGAAATGCCTGAATCTTCTGCAGCTTCGACATCGATTTCCGGTTCTGGCTGAGCATCTGTCATTTCTTTATCTAGTTCTTCTTGATTTTCTTTCACGATACAGTCTTCCTTTCATTATTCAGTCAGCTGTTTGATTGCTCTTACTAAGAAAGAGAGAACGATCAGCTGCAAATAGCTTCGTTATTCACATTACGAGTTTGACAAGTCAAGTGATCGATAGTAATCAGCAAGCTTAGCTGCTAGTTCTCTTCGATAAACATCCACTAGACCAAACATCCGAGAATAAGGCATACTAGTCGGCCCCAACAAGGCTATTGTACCTCTTCCATGACCATCTATCTCGTAACTTGCTTGAATCATGCTCATATTCTGCAATAAATCATTACCTAATTCAGCACCGATCTTGATATGAATATTACTATCCATCGGAGTGATCATTTGTGTAAGTCCATCGGAGTCTTTCATAAAAGAAAACATCGATTTAAACTGATCAAGATCTTGACGGGGCTCATAATCCAAGAGATTCATTTGTCCACTGACATAAACTTTTTCTTCAAATACATGACCAAGAACGGTGTCAAACAACTGGGACATCCCTTCTGTCGTCTGGAAATATTTATGAAGAATCATCGGAATCTCTGTACGTAGTTTATGGTACACCGTCATCAGAGGATCCCCGACTAGACGGTCGTTTACAATTTGCACCATTTTTTCTAGTTCCTGACTTCCCATGTATTCGGGAAGAGTGAACACTTGGCTTTCTACATTTCCCATATCTGTCACGACAATCGCAATGATCTGTCGATTATTCAAGGGTACGATACGAAAGCCAGTTAGTCGGCGGTCTTTTATTTCAGGTCCCAACGAAAAAGTCGTATAACTTGTCAGCTCAGATAAGATCTCAGCAGATTGCTTAATGATCTCATTGATCTCATGGAATTCTCTACCTAAAGACTGACGTATCAGTAGCAGATCATCTTCTGCTACGCGAGCAGGTTTTAACAAATGATCCACATAATAACGATAGCCTAAAGCAGATGGAATCCGCCCAGAAGAAGAGTGAGTCTTCAACAGCAACCCTTCATCTTCTAATGCCTTCATATCATTGCGAATCGTTGCTGAGCTGGCCTTGACTCCCTCAGACATCAATGTTTTGGAACCAACGGGCACGCCACTACTCGTATAGTGTTGGATGATCAGACGTAAAATGTCGTTTTGTCGCTTTGTTAACATCTTCCTCACCTCTCATTAGCACTCATAGATTCTAAGTGCTAATCCACTTATAAATATAGCAAGAAGCCCTTCTCCTGTCAAGAGAAAGACTTCATTTTTTAGCACTCTATCGTCTAGAGTGCTAATTCTGAGCAATTGCTATAAATTCAGTTATATCAACGTTTCAATAGTTCTTTATTGTATTTTTGAACTTTTTTATTTAAATTCCGATAAAAAACAAATATTCTTTAAACTATTTTTCAAACAAAAAACGCTCAAACACATTGTTTCCCAAAAAAGTCCCTCTAGGTGTCAAATAAATACGGTCTTCTTCATTAACAAGTAACCCTCCTTCCTCTAACTTCATCAACACATCTCCGTACACCGATTCAATCGTTTGTTGATAGCGATCATAGAAGTGTTTTTTAGCAATCCCAGTTTTTTTTCTTAGCCCCAAGAACATTTCTTCTTCTATTTGATTTTTTCGTGTCAATTTTTCTTCTTCCAATACCGGGCGTTCATTGACTCGTAATGGACGTAAATAGTGTTGGATTGGTCCTTTGTTGCGGTAACGAATATTTCCAAGATAACCGCTAGCTCCTGCTCCAAACCCAAAATAATGGTCATTGTTCCAATACATCAAGTTATGCTGCGACTCGTGTCCGGAAAGCCCAAAGTTACTTATTTCATATTGGTGACGTCCATGTTTTTCCATTGCTTCAATGGTCTCTTCAAACATTTTAGTTTCCGTTTCCTGATCAGGCAGTTCGAGTCTTCCTTGTCGTACCCAGTTCATGAACATTGTTTTGTTTTCTAGGATCAATGAGTACAAAGAATAGTGAGGCAGGTCCAAAGCCAAAGCTTTTTCCAAAGTATCCCGATACCCTTCTAGTGTTTGTCCCGGTAATGCATAAATCAAATCGATGCTTACATTGGTAAAATTTTCTGCTTCTAAAAATTGCATCGTTTGATACACATCTTCTGCGGTGTGTTTACGTCCAATTTTTTTCAATAAGCGATTGTCAAATGTCTGAACTCCCATGGATAAACGATTGACGCCATAGTTTTTCATCACTTGAAGCTTTTCACGGGTCAAATCGCCAGGATTCGCTTCTACAGTAAACTCTTTACCATCCTGGAAAGGCAAGCTTTCTCTAGCTCCTGATAACAATCGATCAAGTTGTTTAGCAGATAAAGAGGTTGGTGTTCCGCCCCCTACATAAAGTGTTTCCAAATTCGCTGTTGGATGACTTTCCAGCATTAATCTCATTTCATTCAGCAGCATTTCCACATACTCATCTACCGGTTGCCCTTCTAAAAAAACTTTATTAAAGTCACAGTAATAGCAGATATGCTCGCAAAATGGGATATGAATGTACGCAGAAACCTTATTTTCTGCGGGATTATTTGTTTCTTTCATTGAAATTCTTTCTCCTTACGTCGAAAAGTCGTACCAATTTTCGACCACTCTTATATACGCATACTAAACGTATTTGGCAAACAAATCCACTAAAAAATCCAAGAATCGACTCCTTGGATGATTTTTTTACGTTCATGATTCCCCTAAACAATCTTGTCCTTATTTTATTCATAAAAAAATCTAGTTAAATCTCTCACTTCAAGAGGTTTAACTAGAATCCAATTATTGTTTTTTTGTAAAAATAAACAGTATCTTAATCATAGATATTTCTTCGGTGTCCTACTTGAATAGCGATAACAACCAATTGTTTATCTTCTATCTCTACCAACACACGATATTTGCCAATTCGATAACGCCATTGTCCTGAACGATTAGCGGTCAATCCTTTTCCGAATTTTCTCGGATCGTCAATACCATCAATATGTTGATACAGCCATCGAACGATCAGCATCGCTTGATGCTTGTCCATTTTACGAAGTTGTTTCTGAATTTCAGGCGTGAATTCTAAACGGTAGGTCATCCCAGCCCTCCAAATTCATGAAGGATTTCTTCCATAGATACTGTTGTTTTTCCACTTTCTACCCAATGTTTATGGGCAATTTCAGCCGTTTGACGATCGTATTCATCTTCTAGTTGTTCCATCGAATAGGTTTTTAGAAGCTCAGATAAAGTAATCCCATAAAATTCCGCCATATAAGAAAGCCATTCTTTTTCGGCATCACTCACACGAACCGTAATCATAGCCATATTATCGCCCCCCTTTTGTATCACATTGTAATACAAAAGGGACAAGATGTCAATTTTGTATGATTTACTTAGCTTATTTTGAGATTTTTCCATTTTTTTAACCAATAAAAAAAGTCAGGAGAATTATTGGATTGAATGTGATTTCTGAAGAACTTTATTTTGAAGCTGCAGACCTTGCAAATGAACTCTCAGAAGAAGGGTAGTTTTTTTAAACACACCAAAATTAAACTTATCGCAAGAAACACAAAGCCCCAAAAAACAAATAGCTTGTACTTTTTTAAATATGTTTCTACCTTTATATAAGCAGTACACATTCAATACTCCTAGCAGTATTCTACCTAAAAAATTCAAATTTTCTCCTATTGTCACTTATAGCTCCTCATCCATTTGAATTTTAAACTTGTCTAGCGCTATGCCCAAAGATAATTATCATTTCTTCCATCTACTCGATCAAGGCCATCGCTTATAACAACAAATCCTGTTTTTGCTTAACGAAGCATTCAATTATTATCATGAAAACCAGCTTCTTCAATCGACTTCATTTCTTTTTTTAAATTCCAAAAAGAAGCAATACCAACCATCATTCCAATCATACTCAAAAATGCCCAAAAATATCTTTTTTGAAGAAGTAAAATGACCGAGAAAATAGCCATAATAATCGAACAGAATATGCCAATATTGATCAAATGATTGATTTTTTCTTTTGTTTTTCTTCGCATCCAAGTATACTCCTGTTATGCTAAAATATAATTGTCGTTCTTTCCATCAGCACGGTCCAACCCTTCTGCTAAGACTCCCCCGACTGATGTACTTGCAATTGTAAGTGCAATATTGAACATACTATTTAATAGACCACTTACTCCAATACCAATTTTAGCTAAAATTTGTCTTTCAACCATTCTAGTTATATTTGTTCTATTGTTTCTTAATAATGTTCTAACGGCTGAGACACTCCCACCAGTCGTCCATAGTCCAATTGCTATTAACCCTACATCAATGACACCAGCCACAAAACCAGTTGAGTTCCACCAATTTTTCCCTACGCCTCGCATTCTTGGATTGAATCCAATCATTGCTAAATACTGATTGATTGCTTGTTCCATTCTTAATTCATCTTCAGGTGTTAATAATATTTCTCCGTTTTCGTTAAATTTAGGTTGAACATCTCCATATTCTTCCTTGATTTTTTCAAGGGCTAGTTCGGAATTCTTTTTTTCTTCCGAGTAATAAACTGACAAGTCTTCAGAACTAAAATTGCTTTCACTATTCTGAGTTTCATCTAGAATCAACTCATTAGCTGAAATAATCATACTCCCACTTGTTGCTACTACGGACAAAACAAAAGTTACTGCTATTACACTAATCCACATTTTTAAGTCCAAATATTTCTTTCTCATTATGAATCCTCCAAAATTTAAATTTGCCTTATAAAGACAACATAACTATAAATTAATAACAAGTTTAATATTTTATAGCATCTTAAAAAGTTGTTTTAGACTCATAATCGTTACTATTTTTATATTCTATAAAAAAACAGTTTAAATTTTAAAAAATTCAAATTTAATTACCTTGTTGTCGAATTATCAGCTAGTCACGGTAATAGCAGATTTCTTCAATGTTTCTACAGATTTTCTACTAAATAGAACCTCTGATCCGACTCCTCCAAAACGCAGTGAAGAAGATCAGCTTGGAGACAGTATCCTTTCTCACTTCAGATTGAATACTGCAGATATGGAAGTAGAAGACATTGAAGAACTGGAAGAAGAATTAAATGAATATATGGACTTTTTAGTTCAACGTGCAAAAGCAAAGAAAAATAAAAAATAGCCAGGAGAATTATTGGATTGAATGTGATTTCTGAAGAACTTTATTTTGAAGCTGCAGACCTTGCAAATGAACTCTCAGAAGAAGTTAGTTATTACTGTTCAAAGAAAATGGAACATGTAAAATGCTACGATATTGAGAGCTATGTGAATGAAGTGGAAAATGTAGAATTCATCGATTACGACTGCAAAGATAACTTAAGTAAGAAAATGCTTGGTTCCATTACAAAAGTTCATGGCGAAATCATCATTACCACCAATCAACATTTAATGCTCGAACGCAAAAATTTTACAAAAATGCATGAGATCATCCATTATTATAGGGACATACCCTATCTTGGAGAATCTCATGCATTTTCTGACATGATTTTAGAAGATACATACTTGCCAGAAGACTATAAAAAAGAACTTCGAGCAAATATAGGTGCCAGCATCCTCATGGCGAATGATCAAGCTCTTCCCTACGCCCTAAGGAAGTTTAGAAATTTTAACGAAGTAGCCAACTACTTTTTCATGAGTAGAGCAGCACTACGAAAAAGAATCCTCCAGTACTTGGAATTTACTGGAGGATATACATCAGAAGAAGCCTATAAGTTATTTAAAAATTATTACTACAGGAATGAACTAGAAATACTTCAATATTTAGAGTAGGACTTGAGTACTTTAAGTTATAGTGTTTTCATTTTAATACTTCTTGATACTTTCTGTATGACCACAATAAGCTGCACAAGCATTAAAGTATTGTCCGGTTGTTCCATTCTGCCGTAGTATCATAACTCCTTTGTTACATTTAGGACAAATTTTTATATTTTTAGGCAAAGAACTCAATACTTGATATTTCAGCATCGTCTCTGGAATCAACTGATTTAATAGTTTTAAAAGTTCATATCTGCCATACCAATCGATTTTATGTGCTTTTTCATTTTCTGCTATTTGTTTATAAGCATAACTATTAAAAAAAGACGAAGTGATAAACATCTTTTTAGTCCAATTTTTATCAGATATTCCTGCAAAAATTTTTACGTCATTATCAGTGATCAATCGCTCCTCTTTCGTGCTATTTAAGCGCTTTGATTTTGCTTGAACAGCTATACGCTCATTTTCTTTAGTTAAAATCAAATCCACGCCACCATCGCCAGTATAGACACGCTTGTCTTTTTTATACCTTTTTTTAGTAATTTCAACTTCATATCCAGCCAACCGAAACACCGCGGCTAAAAACCTTTCAAAATGATCACCTTGCCTCACTCGATCTCGAATACTACTTCCAAAATCCCTATCCATATCGCTTACGAAATCTACAACAATTCTTTCATCATTGTTTAGTGAGAACGATACTTCTTCCAATCCCTTTTTTTCTTCTGGGATAATTTCTTGAACCTCTGTTTCATCTTCTGGCTGACTCGATTTTCCATTTAACTTCTGTAAAAATTTTAGAACCAATTTATTGTCTCCCTTCAAAAAGTTATATATCACTTTTTATTGTAAATTAATAACAAGAGTATTAATTTGTTTGACCACAAAAAAATGATTTTTTGTAAAAGGAAGATTGAACTTTAGAACAATATAAAAATGCATGAGATATTCCACTTTATAAAGATATACCCTTGAAGAATCTCATGCTTTTTTTGATATGAAATTTAAAAAAATTTACTTGCTAGAAAACTGTGAAAAAGTACTTCGTGCAAATGTAAGTGTCAGCATCCTCATGGCGAATGATTGAGCCCTTCCTTAAGCGTTAAAAAAAATTAGAAATTTTGACGAAGTAGCCAACTACTTTTTCCTGAGCAAGGCAGCACTACAAAAAAGAATCCTCCAGTATTTGGGATTTACTGGAGAAATGAACTAGAAATACTTTGTTATTTATCATAGAACTAAGTTTCACATAGAAGGCATAGCACCCATTAGCTTATTTTTCCCATAAAAATAAATTACGTTATTTCAGAAAAGCTATTTTCTCTTTTTTCAACGATCTTCAGCAATTTTTCTTTATCATCAGGTAACTCAAGTTCATGAATTCTAGCATGACAATTGGGGCATAACGCGATACAGTTTTCAATCACATCTTTTCCACCTTGCGACAAATATTCTATGTGGTGACAATGTAAATAAGGTACACCGTCTTTTATAAATGGTCCTTTTTCTTGGCAAAGTTGACAAATACCTTTTGCAAGTCGTTTAACATATTCAGATACGAAGGGATTACGTTTATATACTTTTGTTTTTGAGAAGAAAAACTCCTCTTTGTTAACATATTTTGCAGCCATTTTTTTGTTATAACTACTAATTTTTCTTGCTTCTTCTTCTAATTTAGTATCAGATAAATTATGAACATGCCTAGTTTGGCTTTTTTCCTGATTATATATGTCTTTATCTTCAATCAATTGCTCTTGATTTATTAAAGCTAAAGGAAATTTATATACTTTTCTTCTGTTACCCGAACTATCTTTTTCATTATCAGTATATATTTGTCCTGCTAAATATACTTCTCCCAAATACGTGTGTTCTTTTGGTTTAAATGTTTCAAATAAATGAATCTTTACAAAATTACTTTTTGAATTGGCTAAAACTTTATTTTGATTCTTGTCCAATACTTGATCCCCTTTTAGCCCCATACCGGTATATTGTAAAATACCATTTAACCACTTATCTTTATAAACATTACTTCCTGTTTGATCACTAAACAGTACAAGAGTATTAGTTTGATGAGATCTTCTCATTCCACCCTGTTTAGAACATTTAAACTTCTCTGAAATTTCTTTATTAGTATATACTCTACCAACTTCTAACTCGCCTAATATGTTTTTAGACCAATTTTCTCGCCATGCGATAATTTTATCAAGATTAAACATTTCTCCCTCTTTTGGCATGCCATTTCTAATTAAATCAGCTAATACACCAGTAGAAATATCTAATTTTTTTAGTAATTCTTTCTTAGTAATCAATGTTGGATTCATAGCAATGCAGCTCCTAATGATATCAATATAATTGGCATTAGATAACTTGAAAATCGAAAAATCTCATTTTATGTTCAAGTTATCTATAATATATAAAAACATCATTATTATACCTCATCTATGTTAATTTTTACTATTCCTATCTTAGCATATTCTTTATAGGTATATCAGAGCCAATCAAACTAAAAAATATCCGAAGTCTTCTTATGTAAAAAACGCCGGTTATTACTTAAATACGACTTATGTAAAACAATGGGTGACCCAATTATAAAATTTTATGGCGAATAACTTGGTAAACGTTACATATGGAAAGGTTTAGAAATTTTGAAAAAGTAGCTAGTTCCTTTTATACCTGAAAAGTAAACCTAATAAAAAAACACAACTAATTTTTAGCTGTGTTTTTAAGTTACAATAATTATCTATTTAATAGTCTTAGTTCATTAAAATAAAAAACTCAACTTTACAAGGATATGGTTTAAAAAATTTACTTATCCAACCCCACTAATTTACGCTGCTTACGATTTGCTTCATCTGCTACGTACTTCATTACTGTTTTAAATTCTTTCGCTGAGGCGTTTTCTGATAAATCAGCGATACTTTTATTATACTTCTTCACGATTTTTTGTACATGTTCTTTCTCAGTCATGTGATTCCTCCTCCAACTCTTTTGAGATATATTGTATCGGTAATACTAATGGAATATCTTTGTTAAGACAATGAAAAACTAGTTTTGGATTTTTTATTGCTTTTGCATTGCAGGTAATTCATTTTTATTTAGTTTATTCAAGTAAGGAATTATCATAATAGTACCAGCGACAAACGCAATTCCCTCTGTAATAGTCATTGACCAGATCAAACCGTTCAAACCATAGAAATGATGCAATAATAGAACAACAGGGATAAAGAGTGTTCCTTGGATTGTGGACATCACACCTGTTTGAGCACCTAAACCAGATGCTTGGAAGATTCCAGTGAACAAACCGGAAAAACCATTAAAGACAGAAGAAACCAATTGTGCAACTAAAATAGTGAGACCGACTTGAATTACACGAGGATCACTGGTAAATAAGCTCAATACTGGTACTCGGAACAGATAAGCAACAAGAGCAAAAATAATTGAAATTCCTCCAATCCATAAAGAAACTTCCTTCAATGCTTCTTTTAAACGTTTTGTATTAAGAGCAGAGAAACTGTAGGCAATTAATGGCATTACACCTAGAAATAGACCCATTGTTAAAAATTCTGGCAATTGAGTTATTCGAACGGCGATACCAAAACTTGCAACAACATTGTCCCCATATTCAGCAGAGAAATTATTCAATAACAAAGTTGTAACGATCATAAAAGCGGATTTGAACAGTTCTGAAACACCGATTTTGTAGATTTCTAGTTGATCCTTAACTAAAATTTTAAAGTGTTTTAAAAAACCTTTTAAGGAGTCGCTCTTATTTTCTAAGAACCAGACGTAATAAATAGTTGAAGCAATATTTGCAAGCACAATCGAAATCCCCGCACCGATCACATGCATATTGAATACCAAAATCAACAAAGCATCCAACACAATACTAACAGCGACGCTGATAAACATACCATACATCGATTCTTTTGATGCGCCTTCCGAACGAACTAATTGTTCCAAGGCAAAGTTTAAGATAAAAGCTGCACCACCAGCAAATAGAATCGTCGAATATTGTGTTGTGTAAAGTATTGTTTGACTGTCTGCTCCCAGCAAACGAATAAATGGATTCATAAATATGATAGCAATGATGCCAATGATTACGCCCAAAATGATACTTGCGTAGAAAGAATAACCAGCAACTTTTCGGCCTTTTTTGGTATCACCGCTGCCTAATAGACGCGTAATGAATGTTCCACCACCCACACCAAACATATTTCCAACAGCCATTAAAATGAGCGTGATCGGCATTGCTAAAGTAATCGCAGACATCATATTCGTATCATGGATCAATCCAATAAAATAAGCATTGATCAAATTATAGATTGTGGTCGCCGAGATACCAACCATCATTGGAATCGATAAATGAGCAATCGATTTTCGAATTGGGCTTTCTTTTAAGTAGTAAATATTTGATTCATTAATTTCAAATTCTTCCATGACAAGTCATTCCTTTTATTAGATTTATAATTGTTAGTTATCTAACTATTTAGCTGCAAGCAGTTGTTCTCTGCTTGCTGATCAAAGATTACGATCAATTTTTCTTAACAGCTCTATTAATTGTTGAACTTCTTCTTCACTTAATGCGTGTATTAGTTCTTTTTCTGCCGCATAAAAAGCTTCATTTGTTTCATCGACCAAAGCTTTGCCTTTAGGTAATGCGTATATATTCTTTTGCCGCTCATTGTCTTCTGGAATTCGACGTTCAATGTAACCTTTTTTCTCTAATCCCTGAAGCATGCTAGTGATGCTTGCACCACGACGTTGAAACACTTCCGCTAAATCTTTTTGGATCAATCCCTTGTCTTCATTTTGTGCAATATAAGAGATCATTCGCCCTTGTTGAGGACTGATATCCATGTCTTTGGTCCGTTGTTCCATGGATTCACGAGATTTGTTCATGATGGAACGCATCAAATTTGAAACAATCATTTTATCCAAAAAAAAATCCTCCTTTGCTAAAGATTAGATATCTAACTATTCGAAAAGAATATACACGCTTATAAAAGAAATGTCAAACAAAAAAAGTCAAATGCTAATAATTAGATTACTAATAATTAGAACTTGACTTTCATTTGTTGAAGAATAAAATAGAAGAAATCATTCACTTCCAGACGAAGAAATTTGTAAAACAGAACAGTAAAAGTCTTATCTCTTCTGTATAATAGTTAGTGATGGGAACAATATTTGGAGAACTTTTGAACTACGCTATCATAAAAAAACATCATTATAAAAAGGAAGACAAAAAATGAATATCAAAGAAGTCAGTCAAATGTATAGCATTACCTCACATACATTACGCTATTATGAAAAAATCGGGTTGCTTTCTCCCAAATATGCAGAAAATGGCTATCGCCAATATACTTATGAAGATCTGGAGCGATTGAATACTATTCGAGATTTGCGTTTCTTTAACCTTTCGCTTGAAGAAATCCGAAATTATCTTGATCAGAAAAATAAAGCTTTAACAAAAGAAATGCTCCAATTCGAGATTGCGAACGTACGTGAGCAAATCAACGTCCTTAAAGAAAAAGAGCATTTCCTAAATGAACGATTAGAGCTGATCGAATTAGCAGAAAAGAAAAAAACGTTGACCGTCGAAATTGTGACCCATCCGCCTCGCCAAATTATTTTAAGCCGGCAGACGGATACCACAGGAAAAAATCTCTACTTAGAGCTGAAAAAACTACACAAATTATTTGAAAAAAATCTGCATGCCAACAATCAAAATGTCTTCGGAACGCGGATGACACCAAACGGCGATGGTTTTAGACATCAAGTTTTTTACTGTCTAGATGGTGAACAAGCCCTTGAACATTCTACTACTTTACCTGCTGGCGATTACTTAACGATTTGTTATAGCGGCACCTACAAAAATCGCGACCTCGCCCTTCAGTTGTTAAAAAGTTATTTAGAAGAACACCAGTTAAAAGCTGCAGGCCCTTTCTATGAATTTTATTTACTCGACTTCTATGAAACAAATTTTCCTGAAGAATATATATCTGAGATTGAGATTCAATTATCCCCCGCTTAATGCCCGAAAAAAGGAGTAGTCCATAGAAACTACTCCTTTTTTATTTCTAACTTATTTTACAGATGAAGTATTTGAATCAAACGTTCTCGTGATTCTTTTCTCTAACTCCACAAGCAAAAATAGAATGGCAGAAGGCACGATGCTCATCATGAATTGACCTATGCTTAAAGGCGTTGTCTGGATAACTAATTGAAGCGGCGACAAGTAGACCATCGCTAATTGCAACGCTAGCATAGCTGTCAGGGACCAAATCAATGCACGATTTTTTGATAATGGATTACTAAAAGCAGAATCTGTCATTTCACGACAATTGATCATATAGAGTGCTTGTCCAAAAACAATAGCATTAATCAAGATCGTTTGACGTAAATTTTCCCCGCTAAATAAACTCATCGTGATAAACCCAAAAAGAGTAATCAAAAATCCAACATATATGATTCGGAATAATGTATACCTTGAAATGATCTTCTCAGTCATCAATCTTGGCTTACGGCGCATGATATCTTTGTGTGCTGGTTCAAACCCTAAAGCATAAGATAATGTAATTGAAGCAACTAAGTTTAACCATAAAATTTGGACAGTTGTAAGAGGTAATGGTAAATTTCCCAGAATGGAGAAAATCAATAATAATCCTTGTGCTAAACAAGTTGGCAAATAGAATAAGATTGTTTTCTTTAGGTTGTCAAAAATACGACGTCCTTCTTTTACCGCTTTGGCAATCGTCACGAAATTATCATCCACTAAAATCATGTCCGCCGCTTGCTTACTTACATCACTGCCTTTGATTCCCATGGCAATCCCGACATCCGCTTTTTTCAGCGCTGGTGCATCATTGACACCATCACCTGTCATTCCAACGATCTCACCTTGTTTTTGTAAATAGGACACAATGGATATTTTGTGGTCAGGAGTCGTTCTAGCAAAAACATCCGTGTTTTGAACAACCGCTTCCCATTCTTCTGGCGTTAACTGATTCAATTCTTCGCCAGTGATTGCTTGATAAGCGTTTTTCAATCCCAGCTGCTGAGCAATTGCTTTAGCTGTTGTTGGATGATCACCCGTAATCATCACTACCCGAACACCAGCTTGCTTACATTCTTTAACAGCTTTAATCGCTGATTCTTTAGGTGGATCAATAATCCCAGCCAGACCTGCCATCACTAACCCATTTATTGTATCGTGCGTAACAGCTTCATTTAAAGAAACATCTTTATATCCGAAAGCTAACACACGTTGTCCTTTTGAAGCAAAAGTTGAATTAGCTTCTTCCCAAGCCTCATGGTCAAAAGCTTGAACTTGATCATTAACAAGCTGGCTAGTTGCTTTAGTAAATAAAATATCGGGTGCTCCTTTAACGAAAATACGTTTTTTTCCGTCGATGATATGGATGGTCGCCATATATTTGTATGCTGAATCAAAAGGCAATACATCTATACATTCACGGCGAAGAACTTGCTGTTCATTTGTCCATTTCAATAACGCTAGCTCCGTCGCATTCCCTGTGATTGGGCACTTTGTATCGTAAAAATTTTGTGTTTCCTGGCAGTTTTGCATAATTTCAGAAAGAACTGATTTTCCATATGAATTTTGGCGCTCTTTGTCTGTTAAAAAAACAGTGTTTTGATTAACAAAAAGGGACGTTAATGTCATATCATTTTTTGTTAAAGTTCCTGTCTTATCTGAACAAATCACTGTCATCGAACCTAATGTTTCTACTGTAGGCAATGCTTTTACAATTGCCTTTTGTTTAGACATATTGTGGACACCAGAAGATAAAATAATCGTCAAAATCGACGGCAGCCCTTCTGGAATGGACGAAACGATTAACGCAATTATGGCAGAAAGAATATAAGTGAGACTCATCCCATAAACAAAGTAGCTGATTAATCCTAAAAGTAAGATAAAGAAACCGATCCCTTTGAAAATACTTTGATTCATTTCATTCACTTTTGTTAATAAAGGAGTTTCTTTCTCTTCGATTGTCTTTAAAGAATGATTGATCTTCCCAACCTCTGTTTCAGAGCCGATTGCAACGACAATTCCTTGACCTGTTCCTGATTGGACTTTTGTCCCGGAATAAGCCATATTTATTCGGTCTGCTAAAACAGTCTCTTCTGCTAAAGAATCCGTTTGTTTCTCAACAGGTTCTACCTCTCCTGTTAAAATTGCTTCATCTATTTTCAACTGATTCACAGTTATCAGACGCAAGTCAGCTGGAACCACATCGCCTGGTTTTAAATAAACTCGATCGCCAACAACTAATTCTTCTGTATCAATAGTTTTTCGTCCCTGTTCTGTTTCAATCGTTGCACTAGCACTTAATAATTTGGAGATTCCGCTCAACGATTCATCTGCTTTGCGTTCTTGATAATAGCCGATTGCTGCATTTAGCACGACGACTAATAAAACGATTATTCCTTCAACAAAACTTCCTGTCACGAATTTCAAGAAAGATGCCCCGATCAATACATACATCAACGCATCGTGGAAATAAGCTAAGAATTTTTTCCATTCTGGCACAGAATCCGCTGCTTCTAGTTTATTTTTGCCAAACTGTTCTTGTTTGATCTTTCGTTCCTTTTCTGTAATCAGAGAAATACCTGTTTGTGCTTTTGTTTCTTCTATTGATAAATAATGCCAATTTTTCATTTTTATCCCTCCATCTTCTTTTCTATTACAGGATAAAGGTTAGAGTCGCTATAAGGTCAACCCATTATTTAAAAAAATCGACTTGTGCTATTTAATTCTTGTTTTTGTAAACAAAAAACATGCTGTAAGCATGCGGCCTGAGCAATAAAAAAATCTAGTCAATCCTCTTAATTCGAGAGTTTTAACTAGATTTCGCTTATTATTTTTTGTAAATCACAGTACTATTAAATTAATAACCAAACATTTTCTGGTGCGGCTGATTCACAGACTCAGTTAAAGCACCTGCATCACATACCCTGTCATTTCATCTGAGGTTTGCCAATTCTCTGTACATTGCTTCATATGCATTAAATGAATCATTGATTCGTAAAATCCTGTTCATTTTGTTAATCTAATTTCATATATAAAAGTGGATACGGATTACCTTGTTCATCTACTTCTGTTCTTTTATATATCTCAAATCCCATATGTTCATAGAAACCTTTAGCAAGAGGATTTTGTTCATTCACGGCTAAATCATTGATTGAATATTTTTCTATGCCATATTCAAGCAATTTTTTCCCCACGCCTTTCCCTCTTTCTTCCGGAGAAATAAAGAGCATTTCAAGCTGCTTCTCTGCAATACCCATAAACCCTACAGGAATTTGATTCTCATTTTCTGCAATAACCAAATGAGGGATTTCTTTTAATGCTTGCGGTACATAGTTCTTGATTTCTTTTACTTCTTTCTCGGATAGAAAAAAGTGTGTTGCTTTTACAGAATTTTCCCATATCACTAATAACTGATCGATCAGCAATGTATTTCTGTCTTTTACCTCTACAATTTTCATTTTCTATTCTCCATAAATCCAATTTTTTTCATTGTAACAAAGGAAAAAGAAAAAATGAAGACCTGTAATTTTATCCTACTACAGTCAATAGCAATAGGTAAGTCTTTGAAAGTTGTTTATTTTTGCAAATAATAAGCATGTCATTCTCCAACTTTTCCCCTGCTCCACACCGTACGTGAGACTTTCACCTCATACGGCGTTCCAACTAGTTCTTTTATTAGTGAATTTCAGTTAAATTACAGTGTTTACGTAGCTTGTTAATTCTTTCCAATGCTTTTGCATTTGGTTTTACTAAATCCAAGTACATTCCAATCGTTTCCTTTCTAGTCGCATGGATTAATTTGTGTACCCATTCATGTACAATAATTAAATTATCAAACGAGTCATTTTTGCCATACTCCTTTGGAACAATATGATGGCAGTGGGCGGCCTCTGCAGTCAGAAATTGCTTTGTGACTGCACATTTACCTCTCTGCATTGAATACTTGGACAATTTATTGTCGGAATATTCTATGCTCGAACTATTTAGAGCCGAATAACTCATTTTGATTATCTCTGTTTGAATGGTTAGTTTTTGCGCTTTTATCAAGGATAGTCTCCCATTTGGAGTAAAGTTGTTTACTTCAGGTTTAAAGTAACTAAGCTTTTTCCATTTTATTTGGCAAATAGGAAACAAGTACAACCCTTTGATAATAAAAGTTCTCTGAGTTGTGCTGTATAAATTCCTGTATGCTAATGGTGGACTCCTTGGTTTTTCATATTTTCCGAAAGGAAGTAACCGATTATACATTGTTGGTAAGCAGGAATAGTATAGTTCCGCAAAGTCTTTATTTATTAAAGTCGCTTTGCAGTAATAATTTTGAATACCTCGAACAAACGAATTATATTTAATTATATTCGATTTTGCCGGGTTTTCTTGTATCAGTTTTATCCTATTCTTAACTTCTTTTTTCAACCTTTTTAGTGATTTCCTTGAAACTCTTGAGATTGTTTTGTATTTTTCACGGTGTTTTTGCACCCTTAATTCAAAACCTAAGAATTCGGAATATCTTTTCCTAAGATTGGTTATCCTCGATTTTTCCATTGATATTTCAAGTTTTAATTCGTTGTGAATGTACCCACGTACCGCATGGAATATCTTTATGGCGTTGCGAGGACTGTTTGTATATATTTTGAAGTCATCTGCATATCTTACAATATGCATTTCTTTTAATCTGGTTGTTTTTAGAGCTCGATAGAGGTTATTTGCATTCGAGTATCGATATTTACTTTCAAAGTTTTCCCATTGATTGGCGATCCACCAATCTAACGAGTTTAGTACCACGTTCGATAGTAATGGACTTAATATCCCGCCCTGGGGACATCCCTTATACTGGACACCTAATTTGTCAACCGGCGCTTTTAACATTTTAGATATTATCGCTAGGACTCTTTTATCTGTAACACCAATAGTAAAGAGTTGCTTCAACAATTTTGTATGATTAACATTGTCGAAAAATCCTTTTATATCAATATCTATCACGTAATGACAATGGCATCGATGTGCAAGAAGATTACATCTAGCAATGGCATGTTCAGTTGACCTGTTTGGACGAAAGCCATAAGAATGCTTATAGAACTTAGCTTCACAGATTGGTTCAAGAACCTGCTTGAACATCTGTTGAATAATTCTGTCTCTCATTGTAGGGATTCCTAAAGGTCGCATTTTTCCATTAGGTTTTGGTATCTCAACTCGTTTTACAGCTTGTGGTGTATAGGAACTCAGTTCCTTTCTAATATATCCCACAAATTTTTCTGCATTGACGAATTTAAAATTATCAATCGTTAATTCGTCTGTTCCCGCTGTTTTGGACCCCTGATTTGATTTAATCATTCTATAAGCAAGAAGAATATTTTGCTTAGATGTGATTATTTCATACAAATCGATTCCTTTAGTTCTTCCTTCGGTGCTTTTCTTAAACAACCAATCAAAAGTCGATTGCATATTATAGTACTCAATATATTTTAGTTTCTCTGCACTCACCGATGGTTTAATCTCCTATATTGATTATTCCCATCCTCTTACCAGACCCTGTGAGTTTCATTTAACTGTATTCACTTGTCAAAATTCTAGTCTTGGGGCTATCCCTCCACCACTTGTTATCGTGGTTTCTTAGGTACTGTGCCCCTACTCTCGCAAGAACGAAAGAATTTCAGCATTTGCTTTATATCCACCACCCTGATATCAGTCATTATGGGTGTTTCTTGCTTTCCACGTTCCAATTATTCTAGCTGTTCATCTATCTTTAGGTGCTCACTTTAAGCCTGAGTATTACTATAGAATCATTGTCTTCTATCCCGATTTTCATATCTTTGACTTTTACTCGTCGGTGATACTCGTTGCGCACACAACCTTATATTCTTTCGAATACGTCTATTTTTTAGACCCGTACATTCGCGAGTTCGTCAGTTTTCCGTTAAAAACATTCTCACCATAGATAGTTTATAGCGTCCCGGCATATCCTTTACCGTATGAATCAGCTACTTCACTTAGGTATTGTTCTGCCGTCTTCACCTAGCTTCACACCCCGATGTGCTGATACACATTGACGCATGTAGGAGTATTAGACCAGTTGTTTCAGCCAACATGACGGCTTTCATTCCAACTGTTGAATAATTAGTTATCATTAGTCCTTACATGGATTAATGTTCCTATTTCGTGCTACGCACTTATTAGGAAACGTGTCGCACCAATAAAAATGTATTACTCAATAATTTTCAGCCACAGTAATAGCAGATATGCTCGCAAAATGGGATAAGGATGTTCGCAGAAACTTTATTTTCTGCGGCTTTCACTATTTTCTTAATGAACTGGTTACATGGTTATATATATCATGCTGAGTGTTTGACACATTTTATTGTTTCTTTTTTATAAATACTTTTTGCCTTCCAGTTTCTTTTTAGATTGTATTCAAATAAATAGAGAAGCTAATCAGATCCTCTACTTATGAGACCAGTTAATTTTTCTCTTTTGGTACTCAATTTTTCCATCAAACGAAGAAACTTTCCGAGAGTGTCTTTTTAATTCGAATAGATTCGCAGAATAGAAACCATAGTAGATTTTCTAACTCAATTTAAGGTTACTTCATAGATAGTAACGCTGCGGCAACTAGTTCTTTTGTCATACGCGTATGCAAAATGTTATAATGCTAGTAAATAAAGTTGGCTGCCTATGTACTCTGTCTAAAACTTAAGAATTGTTGTTTCCTCTGTCGCTATCCAAATTTAATGAATGTCTGTATATTAAAACTGTTGTCCTTGTCATAGATAATAAAGGAGAGCTTGAAAATGAAAACTGCGATTACGTTTCTATTAGAGGATTATGCCGATTGGGAAGGTGCTTATATTACTAGCACACTAAACCAAAATGAGGGATGGCAAAATAAAACTGCCTCTATCCAATCAGAGGTCACTTCCATTGGAGGACTAAAAACAAAAATCGATTATTTAATCGAACAAATACCTGAAAAAATTGACCTCTTTATTATGATTGGTGGCAATTCATGGGACATAGAAAACCACCATTTACATTTAATAATCGATAAATTTTTAAAAACAGGCGTACCAGTAGCTGCTATTTGTGGGGCAGTTGATTATTTAGCACAGAGCGGATTATTGCAAGGTTACAAACACACCGGAAATGCGCAATTTCCTTGGTTAGAATCGGAAAATTATCAAAATAAAGAAGATTTTATAGAACAACAAGCTGTGAAAGATCATAACTTGATTACCGCGAATGGAACAGCTCCTATAGAATTCACAGATTTGATTCTTCAAGCAGTCCATTTTGAAACAGAAGAAATAAGACAAAAAACGATTCGTCTATACAAACTTGGATACTATGATTACTATAAAAAGTACGGAGACCCTTTCTCCTAAACATTCTCTTCAATTGGATACTCTTATCAATGTTGTGACAAGCAATCTAACAATGATTGCTTGTCACACTTTTTTATGGTATTTATCAAAGAAGATACACTCTATTTATGTTCACTATAGAAGATCCCATTAATTTACAAATTTATATATCGTGTTAAACTTTTTCTCTTATCTTTCTATTTTAAATTAAAAATGGAGAACCAACTTATTAACTCATTCGAAAAAGCAAAAATATTGCTAGCAGACTAATGGTTCCTATAAAAATTGTGCTAGATAAAACTAGTACTTTGCTGTATATAGTGGACTTCTTCCCACATTTTTTTAAACTTCTTACATAGAGAAAAGCTAAAAGAGCTCCTATTAAATTTCCTGTTATAACTTGTTGGACAACCGTAAATTGTAGGTATATTCTTAACAAGCTGGTTTCAATTGTTCTTTTTTCTAAAAAATAAAGAATACTTGCTTGAAATAACATTAAAAAAGGAAATAAGGACCCAAGAGCGATATATGGATTATGGAAAAAAGCTTCGTGTATCATTCCATTCATTCTGATCGTCATTAATATAGCATAGAAATAAAAAAGGGAAGCTGCAGCTATCCAATAACCAAGTAAAATGTGTTTCCAGAGTCTTTCTATCCTGTCTCTTCTCATCTAGCTCTCCTCTCTCAGCGTATATACACCATAAGCACGAGCTAAATAATCCGCTAAGCAACTCAAGCTGATCAATGATTGAAATGGTTTATTTTCTTTTCCAAGGATAAAGCAATTACAATAATAATTTAAATGATAAGTACTATGGCGTGCGAAATAATTATCTCCAGCTGCAGTAATGGTCAAAACTGGAATTTTCTGTAATTCAAAGGCAGTCAGATTTTCTTTGACCTCTTGTGTTTCACCGCTCAAAGAAACAATAATGACCATATCTTCTAATGTTATCAGTGGCATGGCCATATCAAACTCCGTCTTATTTGGCAATACCATTACTCTCTTTCCAATGCCTAGCATCATTTTATAAAACTCATCAATTACTTTCTTTTGTGAAAATCCCGTTGCATAGCAATAAATCATCTTACTTCGGTCTAAGCATTGAAGGATTGGCTTTAAGTTGACAGCCTTCATATAATGAAGCGTCTGCTGGATATCTTCCAGTTGTTTTTCAAAAATGTCTTCTTGTGTTCTAAGTCCATTTTCTTTATTTTTTACATGTCGTAAAAAATATTTGAACTCAGAATAACCAGAAAACCCCAATTTCTTAGTTGTTCTCATAATGGAAGATTTTGAGACATAAAGTCTCTCCGCTAAGTCAGTTATTTTCAAATTTTGTATCAAGCTAGGATCCGATAAAATAAAGTTCAAGATTCCTCGGTCTAGTTCGCTTAATTTTTCTGCATGTTGATGAATCAATTTTTCTAGTTCCATACTATCCCTCCTCTATTATTAGTATATGCAATAACATGAAACTATTTTTTAATAGAGGAGGACCACGATGTATTTGGGATACTGCTATTTCAATTCAGGCCAGTATTCTTGGTTTACACTCACCAGATCATCCAATAGATCTTTTGCAATTTTTGCGTTTGGAACAATCTTTGATAATGTCAGTGCTTGCCATAATTTCTGATAAGACCTTTCTTCCCAAGCTTCGACTACTAATTTTTCGACAGCTACTTGTTGTTCCATCAACCCCTTTTGGAAGCGTGGAATCTTTCCTTGTATCAATGGTTCTGGTCCATTGCTGCCAACTATACAGGGTATTTCTACCATCGCCGACTCATCAAAATTCTCGATAGCTCCGTTATTAGGTACGATCAGCAACATCCTTTCATGAGTGTTATAGGCGATTGCTCGTGCTAAATCAACTATATAGCTAGCATGTTCATCGATTTCCAGTATTGTATTTTCTGCTGAACCACTATTAGTGATACGATCACATTCATTAAATACTTGTTTTTCGCGTCCAACCATCACTTCATTTGCACGCGTAAACTCTGGGTTAGTGTGCGCTACTTCATCTTGCGGATAAAAGTAATATTTCAAATAAGTGTTAGGAAGAGTAGTAGGGTCAATGTCATATACTTCTTTTGCTTTCATAAATGTATGTTTCCAACTTGCATCGGTTTGTTGTGATTCTTGAGATTCCGATGGTAGAGCGTAACCAAACTGACTAACATATTCTTGAATTTTAGGCATCAAATCATTTCCTTCTGTATCTCGGATATCCGTCCACCAACCAAAATGATTCAAGCCATAGTAGCGTACGACCATTTCTTTGCGTGAAGCTAAGCCGATAGCTTGAGCCATACGCTCTTCAATTCCCACCGGCATATCACATATATTGATGATCTTTGCTTTAGGACGTAATTTTCGAGTCGCTTCTGCCACGATCGCCGCTGGATTAGAGTAATTGAGCATCCACGCATTTGGTGAATATTTTTCCATATAATCTATCAACTCTAAAACACCGCCAATTGAACGCATCCCATAAGCAATTCCGCCAGGTCCACAAGTTTCCTGACCAACTACCCCATACTTGAACGGAATTTTTTCATCTTTTTCCCGCATCGCATATAAGCCAACACGAATATGTGCCATAACAAAATCAACATCAGTGAATGCTATTTCTGGATCAGTAGTGGCTGTAAACAAAATATCTGGTGCTCTTTCCTTCAATAAAATCTCACACGCAGAAGCAATACGTGCTTGTCTTTCCTCCAGATTGTCATAAAATTTGATTTGCCGGATAGGAAATTTATCCAGATGTTTCAAAAGCATCAAAACAATTCCAGGAGTAAATGTACTCCCTCCGCCGGCAATCGTGATTGAAAATTTTTTCATATTAACATTCCCCTTTCTATTTGTCTGTTAAGATTTTTGTGAAACTATTGTTCTATTTCTAATAAACGTTCAAATTGTTCACGTACTTGTGGCACGTCCAAACCAACTATTACTTGAAAAGCATTGCCGTTTCTCACTACACCGTGTGCTCCACCTTCTTTAAAAATCGTATCTTCTAAAACCAACGTTTTATTTTTTACAGTTATTCTCAAGCGTGTAGCACAATTTGTGACTTTTTCAATATTTTCGGCCCCTCCAAAACCTTCTAAATAAATAGCAGCTTGATTCTCATATACATTTTCAATTTCTGTTTTTGAAGTTTTCCCCTGTTTTTCTTTGTAATCTTTTTTAGTATATAATTTAATAGCGTCGGTATTCTCTTCTCTCCCCGTAGTGGCAATATCAAATTTGAGAATCAGGTATCGGAACACAATAAAATAGATTCCTGTAAAAGCTAGACCAATCACTAGTTGGGTAAAGATCATTCCTTTATGGTTTTGAAATAATGGAATCCATACTTTCACGAACAAGTCAATAAACCCACCACCAATATCCCCTACCACACCAAAACCATACATCATTGCCGCCATTGTAGCAGCCAAAAGTGAATGAACAGCAAATAATGGTGGAGATATAAATAGAAACGTAAACTCTAATGGCTCAGTGATACCTGCCAAAACAGCTGTCAAAGTGGCGGGGATCAGGATCGTCAGCACTTTTTTCCTATTCTCAGGTCTTGCAGTGAAGTAAAACGCTGCGGCAATACCTGGAGAAGCGAATATCTTTGAATTCCCGTGCAAAGCAAAACCGCCTTCTGGAAAAAGCTGCTTAAGTGGCTGTTCGCTGCGAGCAAACTCCTGAAGATGTGTCATCCAGTATCTCGCAATCCCTTCTTCTACTACTGCTGGCCCAAACGCAAACGGTGCGTAAATAAAATGATGTAAGCCGGTTGGAATCAAAATACGTTCTAAAAAAGTGTAAAGCCAGACACCAAATATACCAGCACCCGCTAAGAAACCTTGCAATGAACTGATTGCCGACTGGATCTTAGGCCAGATAAGGCAGATCAAAAATGCAATAGGCAACATGATGAAAAAACTAATAATCACAACAAATGATGACCCTTGGTAGATCCCTAAAAAATCCGGCAGCTTTTTATCAAAGAATCGATTATGCAGATACACTACAACAGCTGAAATCAAGATTGCCCCTATAATTCCTGTATCCAATGTTTTGATACCCGCAATCATTTTCAGTCCACTTGCGCCGCCCGGATCGGCAGAAAAATCAACACCAAAAAATCCGCTATAAAAGCCTAACATGGTAGAAATGAAATAATTACAAGTAATATAGACTACAAATGCTTCCATCGCTGCTCTAGCACTTGCTTTTTTAGCTAATCCGATAGGTAATCCAATAACAAACAACAACTCCATTTGATTGAATACGGTCCAAGCACCACTTTCAACCACTGACCAGATCGAATACCATGCTGTTCCTTCTGTAGCAATACTCCCCACTAACATTGGGTTTTTGAAGATGATACATAAAGCCACCATGATCCCCGAAAAAGAAAAGAGCAAAACCGGTGTAAACATAGCTCCGCCAAAGCGTTGAATCTTTTCCATTATCATAATAAGTCAACTCCTTCCATACACATCTTGTGTCGCAGATTTAGTATAAGCACAAAAGAAATCGGTTACAATAGCTATTACACATTAAGAAACTTGATTTCAATAATAGTTCTTAGGTAGCATATAATGGGAAATTTCCCTAAATACATAAATAAAAGACAGATTTAATCAATGTATAGAAATTTTTGTCTATGCTTCTCCTTTAACCAGAGAAATTTAGAATTATGCTATACTAGTATTAATTAAAGTGGCGAGGTGTTTTATATGAAAAAGTTAGGGTTTATTTTAGCGTCGATCTCCTTATTCCTTGTAGGATGTACATCTGCTAGTAAAGAAACCAGTGAGTCATCTGCGACCGCAGTCAAAAGTTCCATCAGACAAACTAGTTCAGCTGAAAAATCAAGTACAGAGAAATCAGCTTCTTCTGAATCGAATACATCTTCAACCACCAGCAAACTTTCAGAGTCTAACCCTTCTTCTATATCTAGTGGTACAGTTGACACGAGTCTTTCTTCTTCTACAGCAGACACATCCTTCTCACAGTCTTCTCAGTCAGTAGATCCGTTAGCAGGATATTCTGATCTGCAAATTGAGTATGCACGCGTTTGGTTGGCTGTCAAGGGTAATACTTTTAAAGATGCATCAGGTGATTTTGAACTACATGTTATTCATTATCCGGCAGGAACACCTATCAATCCCTATGATGCAGGGAGCGTAGGTTATCCAAAAGACGTAGTTATGCTTACTGGAAAATACGGCTACCAGGGAATTTTAGTGTATTCTAGTAACCACGACGGAACGATCACTAGTTATCCAGTTCCTTCACATTGGCAAATGCCTGCAGATCAAGCCTCTGATCCAGCATTCATTAAAAAAACAACTCAAGAAATCATTGATCATGCATCTGTGGTTGCTATTCCTACAGGCAACCCCAATGACGTGAAACAGTTAATCGATGTGACAGTTATAGATAATTAGACTTTCTAATAGATCATAGGAAAAGAAGCTGACAAAATACTGTCAGCTTCTTTCATTTTCTTTTCTATTTAGATTTATTGGTCTTTGATAGACTCCAAGGCAGGAAAAAATTTTATTAAATAAACGTTTGCAAAACAGTCGCTTTTCCATCTTCTACCTCTACTTCTGCGTAGGCACCGTTGATCAATGTTAGTTGTGGCGGTACATGACCGCAATCAATATCATACAAGATTGGTATGTTCAATTCTTTTGAAATATCTTCATATACATCCTTCATTCGATAATCTAACAAATCCTCTGCTGCACTTCTGCCGAACATGATACCAGAGCTATCCTCAAACCATCCTGCTAGTTTCATCTGAACAAGTGATCTTCTTAAATCAACGGACGATAGCTCACAGTTTTCTAGAAACCACAAGATTGGCTTTCCATCATTATACGTTCTTTTAAACGTTTGGACATCTCCATAAGGTGTACCAATTAAGTGTCTGATCGTATCTATACAACCACCTAATAATCGACCTTTTATCCTTACTGCCTCTCCGCTGACTGATTGCCAATTTGTTGGTTCAGTAAGATGGAAAACTGAAGGTGACGGTTGTTCATGATGCCATTCTTTTTGATATTTTTCAGAAGAATGCTGTAAGATTGATTCTCCTTTGCCTGTTTCTAGTACACTTTTCCACATCGCTGTCGTTTTATCTGAATAATTTCCTCTTAAATCAATAAGGTTGGTCCCATGTGCAGTGGCTATCCCTGTTTTTAATGTGATGGCGAGTAGCAACGTACTAATGTCTGAATAACCTACTATCCATTTTGGCTGGAGAGCATCGAAATCGACAGAATCGAGGATCTCAATCAATAATTCTCCTCCCCAAGGCGGAAGGATCATTTGGATATTCTCATTTTTCATCATTTGATTGAATTCATCTGCTCGTTCTCTTGCTGGAGCTGATTTTTCTTTATCTTGCATCCACAGCGTCTTTCCAGTAACGACATGAAAAGATTTTTCTTCCATACTCTTTAAAGCCATTTCTAGTAACAGGTGGTGTTCTTCTGGTACGCCCGATGATGGTGCAGTAACCCCAATCGTCGTATTTCTACCTAATAACGGATATCTTATCATATTGCTTCAGCTCCTAGTACGCGCTATTTTGTTTGATTAGTTGTTATTTTCATTTGCTGGCATCAAAAATATTGGTATTTCAAGTAGCTGGATGATTTTGTTTAAGTCAACCGTTTTGATGACCATCGTTTGATCTGGCCTCCCTGGTGCAAAAACAAGTTTTTCTTTTGACAATAGTTCTTCGTCAATAATAATCGGTATCTGTTCTTCGTAACCAAATGGAGAAACAGCGCCCTGTTTTTGTCCCGTTTGTTCTTCCATCCGTTCTGATGAAACAATAGAAAGCCTTTTACCGATAATCTTTCCTAATGCTTTGAAATCCGTTTGTTTCGTAGTAAAAGTCAGATATACATAGTTATTATCTTTTTTATCTTTTAAGAATAAGCTTTTGGTCTCTGTGCCTGTAAATCCTTGCTCTTTCTTTACCACCAAAGCATCTTCATTTGTATAAATAGCTCGATGATGATACAACTCAAAATAAATATTTGCGTGTGAGAATTTCTTTGCCAAGTCAATCATTTTTATGCCTCTTTTCTATTTTGGTCTTTGAGCCATCTTATCATCAAAATATACCGGATACAATATCGCTTGTTTTCTAATTTATTTTTATACATAACCATTGTTTTTCTGGTAAAATAAATCAAACCACTTAATGGAGGCGTTTTAGAATGGAAAAATTTCGGCTGATTATTGATCAAATAAAAGAAAAAGAAAATCAACAAAAGATCAATGACCTTTTCTCTAAGATAGCGAAGACATATCCCCAGCTGGACACAACTGTAAAATGGAACCAGCCTATCTTTACTGATCATGGTACCTTTATTATTGCATTCAGTTTTGCTAAAAATCATTTTTCCATCGCACCAGAAAAAGTAGCGATTCGTGCCCTTGAAAAGACTATCCAAGAAATTGGCTACATATATACGGATAATGTCATCAAAGTTCCTTGGAAAAGTGCAATCAATTGGGAACTGATTGACCAATTGATTTCATTTAATATTGAAGACAAGAAAGATCATGATAAATTTTGGCGATAAAGCTTTATACAAACAAAACCTGTACTGGTGAAGAATCTATCCATTACCTTGTACAGGCTTTGTTCTATCCTTTTTATCCTCACTGGTTAAACACTTAATTGGCAAAGTATCTGCTGTTTTTATAAGGAGTCTTTCTTGTGCTGAAAAAAATCACTAATACGAATGACCTTGAATTTTCAACTTAGTAAAATTATTTTTTCAGCAATTTTCCTGCAAATCTTTTGAATAAGGAAAAAATACGAGAAAATATCAGCAATCTTTCATAATACTATCCATTATTTTCAGGTATATTTAAATATAATATCACTTTAGAAGAGAATGAATTTCTTTAGAGAAAGAAAAGTTAGAATTTTCTGATTCGTTTTTTGCAATGACTTTAAGTGAGATCGTTCTTTCTACATCTCGTGATAAAGCAACTAACAACCAAACCAATAGAACCATTCACATAGGAGGGTGAACATTGAAAGATTTTTACTCAGTAAACGAATTAGCCGAACAATTAGGTGTTACTACACGTTCTATCAGAAATTATCTTCATGAAGGAAAACTAAAAGGAACAAAGGTTGGCGGACAATGGAAATTTTCTGAACGTAATCTTTTTGAATTTCTTTACGGAGATCAAGCAGATGAAGCAGCAAAAGACATGCAGCGATTCATGCTAGATGCACCAATCACGATGCGTTTCAACCTTCAGTATCGTGATTTTACAGCGATCAATCAATTCCGAGAACAATTAGTCCAGTACCATAACGATGTTTACGCAAATAAAAAAGACCGTCTTTTACAATACGATCTTTATAAAGATAATCATGCGGAGATACTTATAGGTGGTAATTTTAATTATGTAACGAACTTTAGTCAATGGATCAATGGAAAATTATTGATGCAGACAGATATTTCACTTGTATCTTAAACAATTAAAAAGCGCTAGAAATTCCAGAGATGTTGGAAATTCTAGCGCTATTTTTTCTAATAATTACTTATTGTTTATTTTAAAGGACTCAGTTCTATTATATCCCTTTATCATTCTATTTTTCAAAAATGTATTCTTCAACACATCGATTGTTTGCTTTTCTACATAACGTAATGCAACTTTTTCCGCAGAAGTCCCTGTTTTCAAACAAAACTTTATATGACCAATTCTTTTCTTGAATAGTCGGTGAGTCGTTTTTTCCGTAAAGGATTGGATCTTATCTCTATCAACAATAGTTTGGATTTTTGTCAGAACTGTAAAAGTCTGTATACAAATTCGTGATGTGGTTTGAATAGCGAATCCTTGATAATAAGCATTCAACCAGGTCAATAGGAGAAGAGTCATTAAAAATAGAGAACCTAACAGTCCCAACCAAAGATTGAAATGAAAAGCTCCTACGATCATTGGTAATAATAGAATTAACGGCCAACGCCAAAAATACCATAATTTTTTTCGAGAAATATACTGGATTTCAGGATTTGAAAATGACCACTCTGGTAGTAATCTATGGAGATTCTCATACAACTCGTCATCAGAAATGATCGGTAAAAAATAGATTTTCGCACTCTCTCTTTCTTCTTGCCCACCTGCCAGTAAAAGTTCGACAGACGAAATCCTTAATAACTTTCGAATCAATTGCTGACGAATTTTAATTCCTTGTATTTTCTTTAAAGGAATTTTTTGTATACGTCGTTCTAACAAACCGCTCTCTATTGTTAACGTTGTTTCTTGTCGGCTTACTCTAAAATGATAGTATTTAAAAAAATTCCTGACGATTGATAAAAAAGCGAGTAGTAACAAAATAAGGGCAATAATCCCCACAAACACCAGTAGGCCGAATCTTATCAATTTTTGTGAAGCAGATAAAGCCTGCTCTATCCAATCATCTGGGATAAAATCATCAAGAAAAATGGAAATAGCAGCTGCCACTGTTAGCATATTGAGATCTGTAATACCAAATAACAGTATTTGTCTGTTTGTTACCTGATATGAGTAGAAGGAATCTTCAACTTTATATGTTATCTTTGACTGGGAGCATTCAAATTTTTTACTGATACGATAGTTCTCAATTACTTCCATCAATTCTTCGCTAACTGCTGGCAAAGATGCTTCTGCTTTTTCGGTGGAACCGCCGCTAGCGGTTTCAATCATTAACTCTACCACACGAAATGGTTGCAAGAAAAACCATTGTTTCTGCTTGATTGTTTGAATCCGTTCATAAGGAATATCTGTTTCGTGTTTGCGAAATACCCCATGATAAATAATGATTTTTTCAGGATAAATTTGATATCCTTGTGTAAGATATCTCAACAGTGCTGAGATAGATATGATAACAAAAATCAATAATACAGCGGAGACTGCTAACCAGACGTTACCAGCTAGTCGTTGTATATTGATGAAGATAAAGAAAAAAAGGAAGGACCAGGTTTTTAGTTCTTGAAAAAATAAAAGTATCAAAGCTAAAGGGTGAAATCTCTTTTTTTCAAGCATCCTCTTTTACCACCTTAATCAGTTCAATAATCTGCTGACGTAAATCCATTGCTTCTTGTACATCTAAACCTGCAATATGATGACTAGTGGCAGCGGTATGGATAACGATTTCCATTAAATTCTCTTGTCTTAAGAATGGCCCTTGTTCCGTTTCTACATGCTGAATACGATTCATTGGAACATAAGTAAGGGAGCGGAAAATAAATCCTTTTTGAAACGCAAGATCCTCTGCTGTAATTTCGTATCGATAAAATTTATAGCGATAAGGAATCAATAGCATCGAGAAAACGAAATTTATTAAACCAAGTAAGAAATAGATGCCCAAAAGCCATATCCAAACACCATTCAAATGATTAAACCATGCTAAAGTGCCTACTGCTACGACTCCAATCAGCATAAAAATAGTGCTAGATACATAGGTGCTTTTACGCCAAACAGTTTTAATTTTATACGACATTTTTTTTGATAGTAATGGATAGTTCATCATTTCACACTTTCATCTTTACTTCAGCAAACTACTAGCTGTTATTTTTATTACCTCCATGTTACCGCATAATTTTGTATTCCGTCTATCATTATATGAAAAAATTTTTCGGAAATTTTACGCTGAAGCTTAATTGATAATAAAAAATAAGGAACGAAAAAACATTTTTTATGTTTTCTCGTTCCTTAGACATATCTAGGAGTCATCAAATTTTTACCATCTTTATCCTCAAATAAAGACCGTGACCATACTTCCTACTACGATCAGCAACAAGCCGATAATCGTTAATTTTTTTTCTTTTGGTGTCTTATTTTCATGCAGGATGTACATACCGCCTAATGTAGAGATAACTACGTTTAGCTGTGTAATGATATATGCAGTAGCAACCCCATTTTCATTCGCTGAAAAAATATAAGCCAACGCTGACACACTGAAGATGGCTCCAACTATTGTTGCTTTCCAACTCTTGTCTTCAGAAAATGCAGTTGGTTTTCGGAAAATCACATAAATAACTGCCCCTAAAAAGACACCGATCATTTGCGGAAAGAAAATGGAAAGTCCGCTTGCATCAACTAGTTTGGGCAATGCACTGTAAACCCAATAACCAATACTTGTTGATGCTAATAGACTGATTCCTTTTGTGATACCGCCTTTTTTTCCAGGATCATCACTGATTGCCGTTAAAGCAGAACCAAATACAAGAAGAATGATTGCTGCTGCACCAATGATTTTCCCCATACTTCCAGACCATTCTCCAAAAGCGAAGACACCAATCAACGAGGTTCCGACTAACTGTAATGCAGTCGAGATAGGCATCGTTTTAGAAACACCAATCAAGTTGAAAGATGTATACTGTCCTGTTTGTCCAATAACCCAAAATGCACCAGAAAGTAAACTAATCAAAAATGTAGTCACTGAAATACCAGATGGAGAAGCGAATAATTGAACGAGTAAGCCAACGAGCACGGCTCCAATACCAGTTCCTAATATCTCATTTGTTGGTCTGCCGCCAATCTTTTTCAAAATCAGCGGTTGGATCCCCCACCCAACTGCCGGGATCAATGCAATCAATAAACCCATTTTCATTCACCCTTATCCTTTTCCACCTTGGAAAGAAGGATATAAAGTCATCCCACCATCTGCAAATAGTGTAATACCTGTAACATAACTGGATTCGTCTGAAGCCAACCATGCAGCTGCCGCTGCTATTTCTTTTGGTTCACCTACGCGTCCTAGCGGGATCATACTTTCCAAGAGTTCTTTTTGTTCAGGATCATCAAATTTTGCCGCATTAATAGGTGTACGGATAGCGCCAGGTCCTATACTATTGATTCTGATTCCCTTAGGTGCGTACTCCATTGCTACCGTTTCGGTAAATAATTTTACCCCGCCTTTTGAAGCAGCGTAATGAGCAAACGTTGGCCATGGGATTTGTTCATGAACAGAAGACATATTGATGATATTTCCTTTTTTATCATTCTCTGTAAAATAATTCAAAGCTGCTTTCGTTCCGATAAAAACGCCAGTCAAATTGACTTTTAATACTCTTTCCCAATCTTCAAGGCTAAGTTCATGGGTCGGATGCTGATTTTCCATCCCAGCATTATTAACCCAAATGTCCAGTGTCCCAAAATTTTCTAAAGCCGTATCAAGTAAACGCTGTATTCCTTCTTCAGAACTGACATCTGCTTGTGCAGAGACTGCTTTTCCGCCTGCCTCTTCGATTGCTTTGACTGCTTTTTCTGCCCCTTCTTTATCCGAATTATAGTTGACGACTACATTCATTTTTTCTTTCCCGAATCGTTGAGCAATCGCTGTTCCAAGCCCTTTTGATCCGCCAGTTACTACTGCGACTTTGTTTTCTAATTCCTTGTACATAGTACCCACTCCTTTTTTATACCTAAACCTGTTATTACGGATAACTTTTATTTCCGCCTTAAAGTGAGTGTACACCAATATATATAGTCTAAAGCAAATGATACGCTCCGGTAATCGTTTTCACCGATTGGTAGCATCCTTCTATTTCTATAAAGAAAGAGGTTGTGACAGAAGTGTTCAGCTTCAAGAAATAAGAAGGAATTGACGAAAATGGATTCTCAAATTTTTGTGAAATTTCGGCTTATTTTCGAAGAAGCTACTTCTGGAACACCGTTTATTCGGAAAAAGGGCTGTGACAAGACTTTTGTCACAGCCCTTTCATGCGCTTATTTATCAACCATTTCGTTGTAATTGCTAGTTATGCATAAAGATTAGCTCTCACGGACATTATTTTATTGCTGAGAAAAATATTCAGCTGTTGCTTGTTCATCCTCTTTGAGTTGTTCAATCAATTCCTCTACACTTGAAAATTTCACTTGATCTCTTAAAAATTGATTCCAACGTACTTTGACATGCTCGCCATAGATATCTTGATTAAAGTCCAAAATATACAACTCTACAGTCAGCTCCCGTCCTTCACCAAATGTATCATTATGTCCAATTGAACCCATGGCTGGATACCAAGTTTCCCCAATTTTTATTTCCGATACATAAACACCTTCTTTAGGTAAATGGACTGTGCTCTTTACTTTGACATTTGCTGTAGGGAATCCTAATAATCTGCCTCGTGCATCGCCATGAACAACTACCCCTTCTACCTCGTATATGCAACCTAATAGTTTTGCCGCTTCTTTTACTTGACCGCTGTCTAGCAATCCTCGAATACGTGTAGAGCTGATTTTTTCGCCTTGTTCTTCTTCTTTAGAGACTGTGACGATTTTGAATCTTCCCTTAGCATATTCAGGAAAATGAGCGACGTCCGCGATGTCTTTTGGTCCATAGGTGTAATCAAAACCGGAAACAGCATATTTCGCATGTAATCCTACGATATATTGATCAACAAACTCTTGTGGCGCTAAATGAGCAAAAGAAGAAGTAAAATCGACTTCATATAAATAATCGATACCCAAAGCTGCCATTTTTTCTTCTTTTTGCTTCAGGCTAGTCAAATACTTCACACTGCTAGGATCGATCTTCTTAAAAACAATCGATGGATGTTGATTGAAAGTCATCAATGCTAATTTCAATCCTTCTTTTTGTGCAATTTCCATACCTGTCTTTATGACTTTCTGGTGTCCAATATGCACGCCGTCAAAAAATCCCAGTACTAAAACGACATCGTCTTCTGGAATTTGTTCTGGTTGGTAAGGATGTCTGATCTTGATGATATTCATTCGTTATTCCTCATTTCTCAATACTTTACTAGGTTTTAGTTTATTTTTTTCTTTCGGGTTTGGCTGATAGATACTTACGACTTTTTCTTTATAAAATAAGGCAATTTCCTCTGAAGGCATTTCTGGGAGCGCGAATACAGTATAATCAAGTCTCATACCGTTTTTTACTCTCTGCCATACCTCATCAGTAATATCTACTCGTTTGAACCGTTCCACTCCTTTTTCAATTGGCAGCAAATACTCATCGATCGTACCGTTTTCTACAGCTTGAGCTACTTCTTCTAATGTTAACGCTTCTTTTTGGTCCATACCGGCACTTGCTGTTCGAGTGAGATCAGACATGTGTGCAGGGTAACCAAGTTTCTTGCCTGTATCCACAGCTAATGTACGGACATAGGTTCCTTTCCCACATTCTACTTCGAAACGCCAAGAAATGGTTCCTGCCACTTCGTCTCTTGTTAGTTCACTTGTTCGGATAAAACGGTAAATTTGAGCCTTTCTAACAGGCCGCTCCACTGGTTCGTTATTCCGTGCATATTCATATAACCGCTTACCGTTTACTTTTACTGCTGAGTACATGGGCGGTATCTGGGTAATCTCACCAATAAATGAAGCCATCACTTCATCTATTTTTTCTTCAGATAAAGACATATCCACTGGTTTTGTTTCTACTCGTTCTCCGGATCGATCTTCCGTCGTTGTACTGAAACCTAGAGTCATCTCGCCCACATAGATTTTCCCAGAATCTGTCAAATATTCGATAACTTTTGTGGCTTTCCCGATACAAATAGGCAATACACCGTCTACATCCGGGTCAAGCGTACCCCCATGTCCGATTTTTTTCGTATGTAAGATTTTTCTTAATTTAAATACGCAATCATGACTTGTCATTCCGCGTTCTTTCCATAAAGGTAATAACCCGTCCATGTCTTTTCTCCATTTCATTTTTGATTTAACTGAATTATTATAACACATTGCATCTATTACTGACGAATTTGACATCATAATGAACGGTTTTTATTTTTCGGCAATAAAAACGTAACAAAATTCATGCTCACGTAAATAGAAATCGTGTTATGCTTTTTTTAAAGGAGGGGATAGAATGGAAGATTTTTTCTTTGCACCATTTGATTGGATTTATGGGTGGCTTACAGGTAAATAGATTGGTTTTCACTTCCCAAAAACGAAAAAAAAGACTGGTCATTCTTCCAGTCTTTTTTCCGTTTTTTTTATTTATTTTTTCAGTTTCTTGATCAATGTAAAAAAATCTGTTTTTCAGGGTCGATTTTATCACTTTATTGGCCAAGATTTTTCCATTTCCAATCCAATACTTCTGGCAGATCAATACCATTTTCACGAATATAGTTTTGATGTTCTTGTAATCTCTGATCCATTTTTTTTGCAAAATCTTCTGCTTGACTTCCTTTGATTTTTAAAGCTGCATCTTTTGCCAAATGATAACGGTCAAGTTCATTTACCACACGCATGTCAAATGGTGTCGTGATATCTCCGTTTTCTTTGTAGCCATGAATCATTAAATGATGGTTATGACGATCAAAGAAAATCGTGCGGACCAATGTTTCATAACCGTGGAAAGCAAATAAGATCGGTTTGTCTTTTGTAAAATATTGGTCAAATTCTTCATCGCTCAACCCACGCGGATCTTGACTTGGATGACGTAATTTCAATAAATCTACGATATTGATGAACCGGATTTTTAGTTTTGGGAATTCTTCCAGCAGCAAAGTCACAGCTGCTAATGCTTCTAAGTTAGATTCCGTTCCTGCAGCAGCAATGACCAATTCAGGTTCCTCCTCTTTTGCTGTCGAAGCCCAATCAATGATTTTCAAGCCTTCATTCACTAAGACGGCTGCTTCTTCTGCTGAGTAAAATTGAGCACGCGGATGTTTGGAAGAGATGATCAAATTGATTTTTTCTGACGAGCGGAATGCTTTGTCCATGACTGCGAGCAATGTATTTGCATCCGCAGGCAGATATTCACGGATGAACTCCGCCTTCTTTTCTGCCAAATGTGTCAATATTCCTGGATCTTGGTGGCTATATCCATTGTGATCTTGCTGGAAGACTGTTGAGCTTGCAATGAGATTCAGCGAAGGATAATCATTTCGCCAAGAAAGGTCATGTGATTTCCGCATCCATTTGAAGTGCTGAGTCAACATAGAGTCAACCACTCGCAAGAATGATTCGTAACTTGCAAAAAAACCATGCCGTCCAGTCAGAACGTACCCTTCTAAGAACCCTTCATCTTGGTGTTCCGATAATTGACTGTCGATGACGCGACCAGATGGCGAAAGCCATTCATCGTTTTCTAGTTCTATTTTTTCCATCCATTGGCGATTTGTCGTTTTGAAAACTTGATTCAATCGGTTTGATTTTGTTTCATCTGGACCAAATATACGGAAATTTTCTGGATTTTCCTCAATGATCTCGCGAACGAATTTACCAAGTTCGGTCATATCTTCTGCTTTAACGGAGCCCGGTTGTTCAAATTGCAAAGTATATTTTTTCCAATCTGGCATAACAAGCGGTTTCGGATCGATTCCGCCATTGGTGATAGGATTTTTTGCCATTCTTTGGTCACCAGTGGGCGCGATTTCTCTGATTTCTTCTAAAATACGTCCTTGTGCATCAAATAATTTTTCTGGTTCATAGGATTTCAACCAACGGAGTAAATCATCTGCATGATCCATATGTTCTTGATCTACAGGAATCGGTACTTGGTGTGCTCGGAAGGTTCCTTCAATTGGCTTCCCGTCCCATTCTTCTGGACCGGTCCATCCTTTTGGTGTGCGTACGATTAATACTGGCCATTTTGGCATCACGACATCTGTTGCTGTCTTCAGGCGAGCTTCTTTTTGGATGGATTTGATTTTCTCGATTGCTTGATCCATTTTTTCAGCCATAACAGGATTTAATTTTTCTGGATCATTTCCTTCAATAAAGAAAGGTTCCCAGCCAAGTCCGTTAAAGTAATTTGCTAATTCTTCATCTGATTTACGTGCCAAGATCGTTGGGTTGGCTATTTTAGCACCATTTAAATGAAGGATTGGTAAAACAGCTCCATCTTTCACCGGATTGATAAAGACATTTGAGAACCAGCTTCCAGCTAAAGGACCGGTTTCTGCTTCACCATCACCAATCACGACAGCAGAGATTACTTCAGGATTGTCTAATACAGCTCCAACACCATGTGAAAGAGAGTATCCAAGCTCTCCGCCTTCATGGATAGAACCTGGTGTTTCTGGTGCTGCATGAGAAGCAATGCCTCCAGGAAATGAAAATCGCTTGAATAATTTTTGCATTCCTGTCTCATCTTCCGTTACTTCTGGATAGATTTCTGTGTAACTTCCATCTAAATAAGCATTCGATACCATGACTTGTCCGCCGTGTCCTGGTCCTTCGATATAAAACATGTTCAAATCATATTTATTGATGACTCGGTTCAAATGGACATAAATAAAATTTTGGCCAGGAATCGTTCCCCAATGACCGATTGGATGTTTTTTGACATCTTCTGGTTTCAATGTACGTCTCAGTAAGGGGTTATCTTTAAGATAAATTTGCCCGACAGAAAGATAATTGGCAGCACGCCACCAAGCCGTCATTTTATCAAAGTATTCTTTACTAGAATAATCCATACGTAACACTCCTTTTCATTATTACTCTTATTCTAGCGCAGATACTCCTAATTGAAACCTAATAAGCACTTCTGTTCATTTGCTTAGATTTTATATCTAGTCAAAAAATTCAACGTGATTTTTCTTTTAACTAGTGGCGGACCGACAAATTCAAACTTTTATAGTGTAGGTTCCACTGATCTTCTAGTTACTTGGCTATATAACCTGACTGTCACTAAAATGGATTAAAATCTAGCTTCCGTCATCGGTATCTTGATCTTTATCTATATGCAAAAATTTATATACTATAGAAAAAAGAAAGTCGAATTTTTTTCTTTTCTTTTTCTCTTTTTTGGTTAGCTGACACGCCGCAAGACTAAAGTCATGGAACTCTTAAGTAATACGTCTTAATGAAAACAACAAAATCCCGCAACCTCTGATTTCACAGGATTTGCGGGATTTTTTGATTAGTCTTTGTTCAAGTCGCGAAGCAATTCATCGATATGGTTGCCATAGACAACTGATTCATCTAATTCAAAGGACAATTCAGGTGTTTTGTAAATACTTAGATTGTGCCCTAGCTCTCGACGAATCAATCCTGATGCTTTATCCAATCCTTCTTGTGCTTTTTTCTTTTCAGAAGCTAAATCAGAAAGGATGCTGTAATAGATTGTTGCTTGTTGAAGATCGCCTGTTACGTGTACATCAGTGATCGTTACATCTTGCACACGAGGATCTCTTACTTTTTTACGTAGGATCTCATTGACTTCTTTTAAGATTTCTTGACCAACTCGACGGTCGCGATAATTTGCCATATCGAGGAACCTCCTTTAGATATTAGTCTTTTTTGATTTCTTCCATAACGAATCCTTCAATTACGTCATCTACTTTGATGTCATTGAATTTTTCAATCATAGCACCGCATTCATAGCCCATTTTGACTTCTTTTACGTCATCTTTGAAACGTTTCAAACTTGCCAATTGGCCTTCATAGATAACGATACCGTCACGGATCACACGGACACCGCTATCTCTGCGGATATAGCCTTCTGTTACATATGCACCAGCGATCGTGCCGACTTTGGATACTTTGAATGTTTCACGTACAATCATTTGACCAGTGATTTTTTCTTCATATTCTGGGTCAAGCATTCCTTTCATCGCTGTTTCGATTTCATCAATAGCTTTGTAAATGATACGGTGTAAACGAATGTCTACTTCTTCAGCTTCTGCTTGCGCTTTTGCTTGAGGTGTAGGACGGACGTTAAATCCAATGATGATCGCATTACTTGCTGCTGCAAGTGTTACGTCACTTTCATTGATTGCACCTACCGCTGAATGGACGATTTTCACACGTACGCCTTCAACTTCGATTTTTTTCAATGAGGCAGCTAATGCTTCTGCTGACCCTTGAACGTCGGCTTTGATAATGACGTTAACTTCTTTCAACTCGCCTTCTTTCAAGCTTTCAAACAAGTTGTCCAAGGTTACACGGCTGCTTGCAGCACGGTTTTCCAATAATGCACGTTTTGCGCGTTCTTCCCCCGCTGCACGTGCTGTCTTTTCGTCTTCGAAGACTACGAAACGGTCACCTGCTTGAGGTACATCATTCAAGCCAGTGATTTCTACTGGCGTTGCAGGTCCTGCTTCTTTATCGCGACGGCCAAGATCGTTTGTCATTACACGGACTCGTCCGTAAGTATTACCGACAACGATTGGGTCACCAACATGAAGTGTTCCTTCTTGGACAAGTAAGGTTGACACAGGACCTTTACCTTTATCAAGACGTGCTTCGATCACTGTTCCGATTGCGCGTTGTGTTGGATCTGCTTTTAAATCTTCTACTTCTGCGACTAACAGGATCATTTCCAGCAATTCTTCGATGTTTTGGCCGAATTTCGCTGAGATCTCAACAAAGATCGTTTCTCCACCCCATGCTTCAGGAATTAACTCATACTCACTTAATTCTTGCATAACATGTTGAGGGTTTGCACCTGGTTTATCAATTTTGTTCACAGCGACGATAATTGGAACGCCTGCTGCTTTGGCATGGTTGATTGCTTCAACGGTTTGCGGCATGACACCGTCATCTGCAGCGACAACTAAAATCGTGATATCTGTGATACTTGCTCCACGTGCACGCATACTTGTAAAGGCCGCATGTCCTGGTGTATCCAAGAAAGTGATTGGTTTGCCATCAATATCAATCTGATAGGCACCGATATGCTGTGTGATTCCGCCGGCTTCGCCGCTTGTTACACGTGAATGGCGCAATGTATCCAATAAGGTTGTTTTCCCGTGGTCTACGTGTCCCATAATCGTTACTACTGGCGGACGTGAGACTAATTTGTCTGGATCAACTTCTTCTGACTCGAAGAATTTATCGATATCTGCAATATCAACTTGGACTTTTTCTTGTGGTTCCATACCATAGTCCGTGGCTAACAGTTCAATCGTATCTTTATCCAGTGCTTGGTTTTGATTGACCATGACGCCAAGCATAAATAATTTTTTAATGATTTCTGCTGGCTCACGATGAATTTTTTTCGCGATGTCTGCTACGTTCATGCCTTCAGTATACTCTAATACATCTGGCAATTCACGGAATTTGCGTGGTGGTACAGCTGGCTTAGTTGATTGTTGCTGTCTGCCTTTTTTACCCTTTTTATTATAACGATTACGGTTGTTATTATTAAATTTGCCGCGATTGTTATTGTTTGGTTTGTTGTTATTGTTGGTACGGTTTTGATTGCCGCCTTGGCTCGTTCCTGGACGATTTTGACTGCTAGTATTCCCCGTATTATTTTGGTTTGTTGTTGGTTTTTTTCCTTGATTCACTTGACCGCTCCCTTGACCGCGATCTTGATAACTGCGGTTATTTTTATTTTTTTGTTGAGTATTTGTTGTTTCTTTTTTACGTTGATCGTTCGGCTGTTGATTGGCTGGTTTTCTGCTTGCTTGTTGTGCAGCTTGTTGTTTCGTGCTTGGGTTTTTGAACGCTTGTTGCAATTTCTTCTCATCACTGCTAGTAATCGCACCCATATGGTTTTTCACATCGATGCCAAGTTGTTGTGCTTTTTCCACGACATCTTTACTAGATTTTTTGAGTTCTTTTGCTAATTCATAGATTCTTTTATTGCCCATGCAATCACCTTCCTAACCTTCAATTAGCTCCTTGGTCTTCTTCGCGAATCCGGCATCCATTATTCCGAATACCTTGCGAGGTTTTCCGATCATCTGCGTGATTTCTGCTTCAGAAAATAGCTCAAAGCAAGGAACTTCATAGTATGAACTCTTATCTTTTATCTTTTTTCTTGTATTCTCACTTGCATCAGTTGCCACAAACACCAATTTTGCTTTTTGTTTGCGGATTTCAGCTATGGTCAGTTCTTCGCCCGTAATCAGTTTTCCTGCGCGCATCGCCAGACCCATGAGATTCATGGCTTTTTGCCGATTGACTGTGTTCATTTTCCAAATAACTCTTTACGTGCTTTTTGGTGAGTGACATAGTCAAGAAGTTCTTGATAAAACTCATCTGTTAAAGTTGTTTCGAGTACTCGATCGAGAATTTTTTTATCCCAAGCTTGTTGTACTTCTTCCGGCTCAAGTGAGACATACGCTCCTCGTCCAGGCATCTTTCCAGTTGGATCGATCGATACTTCCCCTTCTTTTGAACGGGTGATTCGGACCATCTCTTTTTTAGGTTTCATTTCACCTGAAACCACGGATTTGCGTAAAGGAATTTTCCTTTGTTTCATCTCTTTGCCTCCTTACTAAAGTTAAGCTTCTGGTTTTTCTTCGATCGTTTCATTATTGAACGCAATTGTTTCATACTCATCGTCTGTCAAATCTGACTGAACGATTGCTTCGTCATGCAATTCTTCTGTTTCGTTTTGTTGTTCTTGTTTTTCATAAAATTCCGCCATATCAGATTCTGATTTGATATCGATTTTATGGTTAGTCAATTTAGCAGCTAAACGTGCGTTTTGTCCACGTTTACCGATTGCTAACGATAATTGATAGTCTGGAACGACAACTGTGCAAGCTTTAGGATTTGTTTCATCAAAAATCACATCCATGACTTGTGCAGGATTCAATGCATTTGCAATGAATACAGCTGGGTCTTCATTCCATTCAACGATATCCATGTTTTCACCTTTTAATTCATTGACGATTGCTTGGACACGTTGTCCTTTTGGTCCAACACATGTACCGACTGCGTCGATGTTCTGATCGTTTGAACGGACAGCTACTTTTGATCGATCGCCGGCTTCACGGGCAATGCTGACGATTTCAACGATTCCATCATAAACTTCTGGGACTTCTTGCTCAAATAAGCGACGCAATAGATCCGGATGGCTGCGGCTAACAAATACTTGCGGACCTTTAGACGTATTTTCTACTCGAGAAACATAGACTTTGATACGATCGTGAGGTTGGTAAAATTCGTTTGGCATTTGATCTTGTTTAGAAAGAACTGCCTCTATTTTGCCAAGGTTGACATAAATATAACGTTTATCCTGACGTTCGACGATTCCTTGCATGATGTCTTTTTCATAAGCACTGAATTCGTTATAAATGATCGTTCTTTCTGCTTCACGTACACGCTGCAAAATAACTTGTTTAGCTGTTTGCGCAGCAATCCGCCCAAAATCTTTTGGTGTGACTTCAAAACGGATCGTATCACCGATCTCATATGCTGGATTGATCAAAAGTGCATCTTTCAATGAGACTTCCAACTGTGAATCCATCACTTCTTCCGTTACTTCTTTTACTGCATAGACATGGATCTTTCCTTTTTTCTGATCAAATTCCACTTCGACATTTTGTGCTTGGCCATAGTGGCGTTTGTATGCAGAAACTAATGCTGCTTCTAAAGCATCGATCACGATTTCTTTTGAGATCCCTTTTTCAGCTTCTAAAGCGTCTAACGCATTTAACATTTCTTTACTCATTTTTTCTGATTCCTCTCCGTGATTAAAATTGGATAGCTAAGCGAGCTTTTGCAATATTTTTTCGGTCAAAAGTCAATTCTTTTTCTCGTGTTTTTATGCGTATTTTCAATGTAAGCTGTTCAGCATCAAATGATTGAAGAAATCCTTCGTATTGTTTTTCGCCATCTACTGGTTGGTATAAGGAGACATGGACATAATCGCCAAGTGCCTTTTCATAGTCGCTTTCTTTTTTCAATGGCCGCTCTGCTCCAGGGGAGGATACCTCTAGGAAATAAGCTTGAGGAATCGGATCTGGATCTGCTGCATCAAGTTTTTCGCTCAGTTTCTCACTGACAAAGGCACATTCTTCGATATCGATTCCGCCTTCTTTGTCAATAAATACTCGTAAGAACCAGCTTTTTCCTTCTTTTACAAATTCGACTTCGACAAGTTCAAAATGTTGTTCATCTAAAATCGGTGTCACCATTTCCGTGACTGTTTCAACGACGCTACTCAAAAGTTTCGCCTCCTTAAAAATTAAGTACGTAATTCCATTAAAAAGAGTGAGCGAAAAATCCGCTCACTCACAGTTAGTATCATTACCTATAAAAACTATACCATACTCTGCTTAAAATTACAAGCAGACAAGATAATAGATGCTTATAACATATCGAATAACGATAATTGGTTTTCGTCTGGTAAATCTTTCAATACACCATTATCGTTCATATATTCGATCAATGTTTTTGAAACTTTCCCGCGAGTAGCAAGATCTTCTTTAGATAAAAATGGACCATCTTTTCTTGCCTCAACGATTTGTTTTGCTACATTGGTTCCCAAACTAGGGACAGCTCTAAATGGCGCAATCAACGTATCTCCTTCGATAACAAAATTAACAGCATCCGATTTGTACAGATCGATCATCCCAAATTTGAATCCTCGTTCTAACATTTCATTGGCTAATTCTAGCACGGTCAGCTGATTTTTTTCTTTTACGGAAGCATCTAGCCCTTTGTCCGTGATTTCTTTCATTGCTTGTTTCACAGCATCTTTTCCTTTGCACATGGAAACTAGATCAAAATCATCCGCACGTACAGAAAAGTATGCACAGTAATACAAAATAGGGAAATAAACTTTAAAATAAGCAACACGAAGAGCCATCAATACATAAGCTGCAGCATGGGCTTTCGGAAACATATACTTGATCTTTGAACAAGAATCGATATACCAATCAGGCACATTATTTTCTTTCATCGCGGATAGATAGGTTTCTCTCAATTCATCAGGAATCTTGTTCCATTGCCCTTTACGAACAGTTTCCATGATCTTAAATGCCATCCCGCTGTCTAATCCAGCATGAATCAAATAAACCATGATATCATCACGACAGCCGATTACTTCCGCCAATGTCGCATCCCCACGTCGAATCAATTCTTCGGCATTTCCTAACCATACATCTGTACCATGAGATAGTCCGGATATTTGAAGTAGTTCTGCAAAAGTTGTAGGATGTGTTTCTTCTAGCATTCCTCGAACAAAACGAGTGCCGAATTCTGGAATACCTAATGTTCCTGTTTTAGAATAAATCTGTTCCTGGGTTACCCCTAGTACTTCAGGACCAGCAAATATCCGCATCACTTCCGGGTCATCTGTAGGAATCGTTTGTGGATCAATCCCTGATAAATCTTGAAGCATCCGTATAACAGTTGGGTCATCGTGTCCTAGAATATCCAATTTCAATACATTATCGTGAATTGAGTGGAAATCAAAATGGGTCGTTTTCCATTCCGAATTTTGATCGTCTGCTGGATATTGGATCGGCGTAAAATCGTAGACATCCATATAATCTGGAATAACGATGATCCCCCCAGGATGCTGACCAGTTGTCCGTTTGACTCCTGTTGCACCCTTTGCCAATCTGTCGACTTCTGCACTTCGAAACTGCAGATTATTGTCCCTTTCATAACCTTTTACATAGCCATATGCTGTTTTGTCGGCGACTGTACCAATCGTTCCGGCACGGTAAACATAGTCTTCACCAAACAATACTTTCGTATAGTTATGTGCTTCTGCTTGATAATCACCTGAGAAGTTCAAATCAATATCGGGCACTTTGTCTCCATGGAAACCTAAAAATGTCTCAAATGGGATATCATGACCATCTTTATTTAAGCGTGCACCACATTTTGGACATTGTTTTTCTGGCATATCAAATCCAGAACCGTACGTGCCATCTTCAAAGAACTCGGAATATTGGCACTCTGGACAGTAATAATGGGGAGCTAAAGGATTCACTTCAGTGATCCCAGTCATCGTTGCAACAAAGCTAGAGCCAACAGAGCCACGTGAACCTACTAGATAGCCATCTTCATTACTTTTATGCACAAGCTTTTGGGCGATCAGATAAATAACCGAGAAACCATTACCATTAATAGAATTCAACTCTTTTTCTAATCGTTTTTGGATAATTTCAGGTAACGGATCTCCGTACATTTGTTTTGCTTTTGTGTAACTCAATTCTGATATCTCATCTTCTGAACCTGGAATCTTCGGTGTATAAAGTTCATCTTTGACTGGAATCACTTCTTCGCAGATATCTGCGATTTTATTCGTATTATCCACTACGATCTCTTTTGCTGTTTCTTCCCCTAAAAAGTGAAAAGCGGTGAGCATCTCATCGGTTGTTCGGAAATGGACATCTGGCAAACTATGACGATTCAACGGATTCGCTCCGCCCATAGAATTGATCAAAATTTTTCGGTAAATGGCATCTTCTTCGTTGAGATAATGAACGTTGCCTGTTGCAACAACGATTTTATCCAAACTTTTTCCGATTTCTACTAAGTTTTGGATAATTTCTTCCAAATCATGTTCATTTTTTACCAATTCTTGCTCGATCAAAGGTGCATAGACCGCTTTTGGCATAACTTCAATATAATCGTAGAATTTTGCTCGGTTTCTTGCCTCTTCTACCCCTTTTTGCATCATAGCTTCGAAGATTTCTCCCTTATCACAAGCTGAGCCGATCAATAGATTTTCTCGCATCTTTTTCAATTGGGAGCGTGGTATTCGCGGGACACGTTCGAAGTATTCGACATTCGACATTGAAATCAGTTTGAACAAATCTTTCAGCCCTGCCTGATTCTTTGCTAAAATCGTTACATGGAAAGGTCGGGCTCGTTTGTAAGAATCTCCTTCTCCGATATGCTCATTTAGCTGATCATGATAAAGCATGTGATGATTGTCCATTGCTTCTTTGACAAAAATCCAAGCTAAGTGACCTGTTGCTTCAGCATCATAGATTGCTCGGTGATGCTGTTCCAAGCTGACACCAAATTTTTTGGATAACACACCTAATCCGAAACGTTTGAATTGCGGATACAGATATCTGGCTAATTCTAAGGTATCAATAACTGGATTAGTTGCTTCAGGAATGCCATATCTTGCGTAGCTAGTATTCAAGAACCCCATATCAAAAGCCGCGTTGTGGGCTACCAGAATTGTATCTTTTGAAAATTCAAGAAACATCCGCAGGACTTCTTCTTCTGACTTCGATCCTCGAACCATTTCATCCGTAATACCAGTCAGATCCACCGTTGTTCGTGATAAAGGGTGTCCTGGATCGATAAATTCATCAAAGCTTTCGATCACATTTCCTTTGTACATTTTGACTGCAGCGAGCTCGATAATAGTATCGTATACCGCAGACAATCCTGTCGTTTCCACGTCAAATACGACATATGTGGCTTCGTTCAGTGCTTCATGTGCATCATTATAAGCAATAGGTACACCGTCATCTACGACATTTGCTTCCACACCGTATAAGATTTTCACGCCTGCTTTTTTTCCGGCACTATGAGCTTCTGGAAAGGCTTGTGCGCCACCATGGTCTGTAATGGCGATGGCACGGTGTCCCCATTTTCCTGCTTGTGCCACAAGATCAGAAATGCTATTCGTTGCATCCATCGTACTCATATTGCTGTGAACATGAAGTTCTACCCGTTTTTCCCCTTCAGGAGCATAATCTTTACGAGGGGTATGTTTGACTTCAACGATATCTTGCGCATTCATGACCAAATCACGGACAAACGTATCTTCCTGAATACTTCCACGTACCTTTAACCAGCTGCCGACACTGATCGCATCAAATATCTGTTCATCTTTTTCGCCATTTGAGAATTTTTTGACAATAAATGATGAAGTATAATCTGTGATTTTCAAAGTCAAGATCTTGCGTTTTGAGCGCAGTTCTCTGACTTCTTTATCGAACACATACCCTTCAAGAGTGACTCGCCGTTCTTCTTCGACGATATTGATCATTGGTGTTGTGGGCTCATCTGCTGGAATATTTCGTCCTAACTGGATGGGTCCTTCAAGAGATGGCGACTGTTCTTTTCTTTCTTTTTTCTTTTGTTCATGAACAACTAGACTTTCAGCTGCTTGCTTCATAAAGGCTTCTGCCTGTTCTTGTTTACGTTCTTCAAAAAGTTTCAATACACGTTCCGCTTGCTGCTCATCCACTTCTGGTTCGATACGAAATTTCGGGAAGCCGTAACTGACGAACAACTCTTCTACTAATGGTAAGTATTGCTGTTTCAAATATGAAATAGCCCCTGTACTGTCGATTGGCAAGATAACTTTACGATCTTTTATCACAGGTACTTGCGTTTTCAATACTTGCTGTGCTAGTGGTGTATCGCATTGCTGATTTTCCAAAGCTTGGGCCCAGTAATCTTGCAAGAGCTGTTCATCGAATGTCTGGTCATCTGCTAAGATGTTCAATTTGACTTGTGCAATCTCTTTAAAAGCGACAGTCAGGTGCTGAGCCAATGACCGATACAGCATAATAGGCAAAATTTTAGAAAAATGCAGCGTAAATTCCCATAAACGCGATTTACGATGGACCACTACACTATCCATTTCACCAGCAGTAAGCAGTGGATGATTTTTTTCTGCTTCCTCTAGTTGGATTTGTTCCAACAGTTTTTCAAATAAATCTCGTTTTTCTGACAAAGATATACGCCCTTTCTGATGAGAAACCATGCAATTGATTACATCGTATCCTCTTCTTTTTCAGTACCTTTTAGTATACTCGTTTTTTCTGAGTTTTACATTAAAAAATTGGAACTGTGATTCACATCACAGTTCCAATTTTAAAAGCGAAACATCAGGTTGTCAAAAACAGCTGATTCAGCTGTTTTACTTTTCTGTGTTTTAACGCTTATTATTCGCCTTGGTTCAAGAGGATTGGTAAAGTATTCGCCAATTCTTCTTTACGTACTTCAACCATTTCGCCAGTTTTCTTGATTTTCACTTCTACGATTCCATCCACTGCTTTTTTACCGACAGTAATTCTGATTGGACAGCCAATCAAATCAGAATCCGCGAATTTCACTCCTGCGCGTTCATTTCTGTCATCAACCAGTACTTCATAACCAGCTTTTGTCATCGCTTCTTCTAGTTCATTCGTCAAGTTTGTTTGGTATTCGTCTTTTAGATTCATTTGGACGATATGCAGATCAAATGGCGCAATTCCTTTTGGCCAATTGATTCCTTGTTCATCTGAATGTTGTTCTACGATTGCTGATAATAACCGGCTCACACCGATACCATAACAGCCCATAATCACAAATTTTTCCCGTCCGTTTTCGTCTAGAACGGTTGCTCCCATAGATTCACTGTAACGAGTGCCAATTTTGAAGATATGTCCGATTTCGATTCCTCGAGTAAAGGCAAGAACACCATTGTTGTCTGGTGAAGGATCTCCTTCTTGTACAAAACGAAGATCTTCATAAGAAAGCACAGTGAAATCGCGTTCTGGATTCACATTTTTATAGTGGAATCCTGTTTCGTTCGCTCCAGTAATGGCATTCGCTAAATCTTGGACATAACGGTCTGCATATACTTTTACGTCATCTGAAACACCGATTGGTCCGACAGAACCAAACTCAGCACCTAGATATTTTTGTGCTTCTTCTTCCGTCGCTTCTTCTAAAAAGTCAGCAGATAGATAGTTTTTCAGTTTTACGTCATTGACTTCATGGTCTCCGCGTACCAAAACAAGGACAGGTTGTTCATCCGCAATGAACAATACAGACTTGATGATTTTTTGAGGTTCAACAGAAAAGAAATCTGCTACTTCATCAATTGATTTTACGTTAGGTGTAGCTACTTTCTCTAATTCAAGCTGTGTTTCATGTGATTTTTTTGATACATAGTAGCTTGTAGCCATCTCCAAGTTTGCAGCATAGTCACTTTCAGTCGAATAACAGATCGTATCCTCCCCGATCTCTGAGATTGCCATGAATTCCTTTGAGTCTTTCCCACCCATTGCGCCACCGTCTCCGATGATTGAACGAAATTCCAAACCGCAACGCTTGAAAACTTCGGTATAGGCTTTTTCATAATCTTTATATGTTTCGTCTAAACTTTCTTCCGTTGCATGGAAAGAATACGCATCTTTCATGATAAACTCACGTCCGCGAAGCAAACCAAAGCGAGGACGTTTTTCGTCACGATACTTAGGTTGGATTTGATAAAGATTCAAAGGTAATTTCTTATACGAATTGATTTCATTACGCATCAAATCAGTGAAAGTTTCTTCGTGAGTTGGTCCAAGAATCATTTTTCGATCATTACGGTCCTTGAAACGATACAAGTTTGGGCCATATGTTTCATAACGTCCTGACTCTTCCCAAAGTTCTGCTGGCAAGATAGCAGGCATCAGCATCTCTACCGCACCGATTTTTTCAAATTCTTCCCGCATGATACGTTTCAGCTTTTCTAATACACGATTTGCTAATGGCAGATAAGAATAGATACCCGCTGATACTTGACGGATATATCCAGCTCTTAGCAAGATTTGATGACTTAATACTTCTGCATCATTTGGAACTTCACGTAATGTTGGAATCAACATTTTTGATTGTCTCATTCTATATACTCCTTTATTTCCTCAAAATAGTTATCGTTTGTTATTATACCCTATTTGTCAACTTTTTCTAGAAAAAGAATCGTTGAATATCGTTCCATGTAACTAGCACCATCAACAACATCAAAAATCCAAAGCCAGCTAATGTCAATATTCCTTCTTTTTCTTGACTTAATGGTTTCCCACGAATCCCTTCAAAAATATTCAAGACTAATTTTCCACCATCTAAGGCAGGGATCGGAAGCAAATTGACGATTCCAAGGTTCATTGAAAGAAGCGCCATCAAACCAATAACAGTTGTTACACCTTGGTTTGCTGCTTCTGAAGACAATTGGTACATCATAACAGGCCCGCCTAATTTATCTAAACTAAAACCTGTAAACAGTGATCCTAAGGCTTTGAAAATTTCCAATGAACCGCTAAAAGCTTGACGTGTTCCGCCGATGATCTTATCCATAAAACCTGTATTCATTGGGGCTTGTATGCCAAGTTGGCCAACTTTTTCGCCATTTGACTCTACAGATTTTGGTGTCACGTCGACAGATTGCATCTTACCTTCTCGTTCGATCTCAAAATCTAATGTTTTACCTGGATTTTTCGTGATGACTGTTGTCAAATCGTTCCAAGAGTGGATTTCTTTACCGTCCACACTAACTACCTTATCATTTTCTTTTAAGCCTGCTTCTGCCGCAGCACCATTAGGGATAATCTCTCCTACACGATTAGTATTTGTCACTTGAACACCGCCTTGCATGAATGCAAGAATAATGAATAACACGATTGCCAAGATAAAGTTATTCATCGGACCGGCAAAATTGGTCAGCATACGCTGCCATAGTTTAGCCGATTGGAACTGTACATCTTTTGGTGCAATTCTGATTTCTGTTCCATCGGTTTCAATAATCGTCGCATCGTGATCAACAGGATAGGTCACTACTCCTGTTTCATCCCCATTCACATAACCAGTGATAGTCAGCTCATCTTCTAAATCATAACGGCTCAATTCCATTGGGATAGCATTTGTCAATTGGATTTTCTTACTTAAATTTATCTTCTCTACGATGCCGTCAGAATTTAGTAAAAGAGAAAGAGGCATACCTGGTGCCATTTCTGTTTCATCATCCCCATTACCTGCCATTCGAACATAACCGCCAATAGGTAATAGGCGAAGCGTATATGTTGTCCCGTCTTTTGCTTGATGCCCATAAATTTTCGGACCCATACCGATAGCAAATTCGCGAACGAGGATTCCTGATCGTTTCGCAAAGAAGAAATGACCAAACTCATGAACAATCACTAATATACCAAAAACAATGATAAATGTTAGTATCGTTTTCATAGCTTTTTTCTCCTTTACTTGTTTTTTGTGTGTTTTTTTAAACAACGTTAAAACACTATAATTTTACCATAGTATACCTAAGACACCAATAGTATCAATAAAATGAGAAACAAAAACCTGCGTCTTTTATGAAAATCACAAAGAAACGCAGGTATACTTACTAAATAATGCCAAATAAATGCATGATAGGGAATACAAACAGCAAGCTATCGAAACGGTCTAAGATTCCTCCGTGGCCCGGTAAGATATTTCCTGAGTCTTTCACATCATAATGGCGTTTGATTGCTGATTCGACCAAATCGCCAAATTGTCCGACTGCCGAAAAAATAATCGTCATCAGAAGCATGACAAACATACCATGATTGAATAGTTCTTTTGCTGGATACAACAATAGATAAAGAAATGCGACTACAACAGCACTTCCAATCCCACCTAGTGCGCCTTCAATCGTTTTGTTCGGTGAAATATCCGGACTTAACTTGTGTTGTCCATAACGACGGCCAACCATATAAGCACCAATATCAGTTGCCCAAACGATAAACAGACCAAAAATCAAAACAGCTAAACTTTCTGTTCGTGCATTGACGAAATTCTGGAAGCCTATTCCTACATACAAACTGACAAGCACTGGGAAACCTGCTTCATCAATCGTATACGTATTTTTAGAAATAACTGACGTCCCCAACAGGATCATAACGATAAGATAAAATAGCATAAATGTACTGACGTTCTCTGGAAGAAAGAAGAACCATCTTTCTTTTGGCAAGACAAGGAGCACTGCACCAATAGCGGATAAAACTCCTTCAAAACTTAGGAGAGTCAATCCTTTCATCCGGAAAAGCTCATAAACTCCTACCACAGCTAAGACTGCTGCGGTAAGCTCAACCGCTATGCCCCCAATCCATATAATCGGAATAAACAAGACAAGCGCCACGGCTGCTGTGATTACGCGTTGTTTCATGACTGATCCCCTTTCTCATTTTCTGTTTTTTTTACACCGCCGAATCGACGATCTCGATTTTGATAAGAGGCAATTGCTTCTTCAAGATGCGCACCGTCAAAATCAGGCCAAAGTGCTTTTGTAAAATACAATTCACTATATGCAATCTGCCATAACAGAAAATTACTGATCCGCTCTTCTCCGCTTGTACGGATCATCAACTCAGGATCTTGTAATTCTTTGGGCAAGAAACCTGTCATTAGATGGTTGGCAATCACTTCATCATCGATTTCTTCTGCCTGTATTTCTCCCTTTGCTACTTCTTCAGCAATGTTTTGGACTGCAGTAACGATTTCTGCTCTGCTTCCGTAATTCAAAGCAAAATTTAACACCATTCCGGTATTGTCTTTTGTTTGCTCAATTGCACGTTTTACAGCGTCTTGCGTGTGTTCTGGTAACACGTTCTCATACCCCATGACATGGACTTTGACGTTTTCTTTGATCAATTCTGGTACGAACGTATCAAAAAAGTCGACAGGTAGTTGCATGAGAAAACTTACTTCATCTTTTGGACGCTTCCAGTTTTCAGTCGAAAAAGCATAAAGCGTCAATACTTTCACTCCAAGCCTTGATGCTTTCTTTGTGACTTTCTTTACTGTTTCCATACCTTCTTTATGGCCAGCGACTCTCGGCAAACGCCGGTTTTGCGCCCAACGACCATTGCCGTCCATGATGATGGCAACGTGTTGAGGAATTGGTCCATCGGCATTAAATTGAAATTCGCTTTTTTCTTGAATATATTTGTTTTTTTGCGGAAAAAAACGTAACATTCTTTTTCCTCCTATACTTAAAAGATTCCCACTATCTTAAGTATTATAGCAATATCTAAACGTTTTTCCTATGAAATCATTGTTTTTTTATTTAAAAACTGAATAATTTTTTCTTTTTTTAATCTTTAAATAAAAGAAACATAAATAAAAACAGAGGAAGCGGAATGATCCGCCCCTCTGTTTTTATGGTTTTATTAAACTTCCAATAATTCTTTTTCTTTATCAGCAGCGATCTTATCTACTTCTTTAATGCTGTTATCTGTCAATGTTTGTACGTCTTTTTCTAATCCGCGCAAATCATCTTCGGTAATGTCACCATTTTTTTGTTGTTTCTTATATTCATCGATCGCATCACGACGGATGTTACGAATCGCGATTTTTGCATTTTCTGCTTCTTTTTTCACATCTTTAGCTAATTCTTTTCTGCGTTCTTCTGTCAGTTGCGGGATAACCAAACGAATAACATTTCCATCATTGGTAGGACTGATTCCGATATCACTTGCCATAATAGCTTTTTCAACATCTTGAAGAATGCTCTTATCAAAAGGCGTGATCATTAAAACACGTGCTTCTGGGATTTGGATTGACGCCATTTGGTTCAATGGAGTTGGTGCACCGTAGTAATTCACAGTGATTCGATCCAAAAGGCTAGCATTCGCGCGGCCTGCGCGGATTTGCCCAAGTTCACGTTGAAGATTTTGTGCTGCTTTTTTCATTTTTTCTTTTGCTTCTGTCATAATTGCATCTGCCATTTTTATTTCCCCCTTACAGTCGTTCCGATATTTTCGCCTAAGATTGCCCGGCGAATATTTCCGTGTTCATTTAAATTGAAGACAAGCAATGGAATGTCATTATCCATGCTTAGTGAACTTGCAGTTGAATCCATGACTTGTAGTCCTTTAGCAATAACTTCCAGATGAGTCAGTTCTTCAAATTTTACTGCATTTGCATCTACTTTCGGATCAGCAGAATAAACACCGTCTACATTGTTTTTAGCCATCAGGATAACATCTGCGCCGATTTCTGCTGCGCGTAATGCTGCTGTTGTATCTGTCGAGAAGTACGGGTTGCCGGTACCGCCCGCAAAAATAACAATCCGTCCTTTTTCTAAATGACGTTCTGCTTTACGGCGAATGTATGGCTCTGCGATTTGACGCATTTCAATCGAAGTTTGCACGCGTGTCGGTACACCCACGTTTTCCAACGTATCCTGTAAAGCTAAGGCATTCATAACTGTAGCTAACATACCCATGTAATCAGCTTGAGCGCGTTCCATGCCCATTTGTGCTCCGATTTGTCCGCGCCAGATATTTCCGCCGCCCACAACGATTGCCATTTCAACGCCCAGTTCATGAACTTCTTTGATTTCTTGGATGATTTCTTTGATTACTGGTGGTTTGATTCCAAATCCTGCATCCCCAGCTAAAGCTTCTCCACTCAATTTTAAGACTACACGCTGATATTTCGGTGTGACCATGTTCATTCCTCCAATATTTTCTATTGCCATTTTACCATACTTAGATGATTTCGACACGCTAAGCCTGGTTTTTCTTGTTTTGCTTAAAAAAAGGGAGCGCACAAAGCGTGCGTTCCCGTCTGTCATTCAACAGAATTATTTTTTCACTTGGCTCATAACTTCTTCTACAAAGTTATCTTCGCGTTTTTCGATACCTTCGCCAACTTCGAAACGTACGAATGTTTTAACAGTTGCGCCTTTTGAAGCAACGTATTTTTCAACAGTCATATCAGGATCTTTAACGAATGGTTGGTCAACCAAAGCGATTTCTGCTTTGAATTTCTTCAAGCGTCCTTCTACCATTTTTTCAACGATATTCGCTGGTTTGCCTTCGTTCAATGCTTGTTCTGTAAGAACAGTTTTTTCATGTTCTAATTCAGCTTCTGGAATTTGTGATTCGTTTACATAGCGAGGATTGATAGCTGCTACGTGCATAGCTACGTCTCTTGCAACTGTTTCATCTGTTGTTCCGTCTAGAACAGTCAATACAGCAATACGTCCGCCCATATGCAAGTATCCGCCAAATGCAGCATTGTCGTCTTTTTCTACAACTTCAAAGCGACGGAAGCTGATTTTTTCTCCGATAACTTGAGTTGCTTCGATCAAGTCAGATTCAATCGTTCCTTTATCTGTTTTGATTTTCATTGCAGCTTCCATGTCTGCTGGTTTGTTTTCAGCAACAAGTTCTGCGATTTCTTTTACTAAGTCTTGGAACATTTCATTTTTAGATACAAAGTCTGTTTCTGAGTTTACTTCAACGATTGCTGCAGTGTTACCTTTCACAGCAACTGAAGCTAATCCTTCAGCGGCAATGCGGTCATTTTTCTTTGCAGCCTTTGCCATTCCTTTTTCACGTAAAAGATCAACTGCTTTTTCCATATCGCCTTCTACTTCAACTAATGCTTTTTTCGCATCCATCATTCCTACGCCAGTCATTTCGCGTAGTTCTTTTACCATTTTAGCTGTAACGTCTGCCATGTTTAACTCCTCCTGTGTGTTCTTTTTAAAAAAAAGCTGCTTCAAAGGAGAGTGAGGCTTGTCGCCCAGCCTTTGAAACAGCTCCATCATTCAAAATTATTCTGCTGAAGAATTGTCGCCTTCAACAACATCTACGATTTCTTCGATTGATGTTGCTGTGTTTTCTTCTGTGAAATCTTCTTCAACTACTTGATCTTCACCTTGGTTTCCTTCGATGAAAGCATCAGCCATTTTTGAAGTAATCAATTTAACGGCACGAATTGCGTCGTCGTTTGAAGGGATTACTACGTCGATTTCATCTGGATCGCAGTTTGTATCAACCATAGCTACGATTGGGATATTTAATTTGTGTGCTTCTTGAACAGCAATACGTTCTTTACGTGGGTCAACGATGTACATTACATCTGGGATTCTTGGCATATCAGCGATACCGCCTAAGAATTTTTCAAGACGTTCGCGTTCTTTGTTCAAACCAGCAACTTCTTTTTTAGGTAGAACTTCAAAAGTTCCATCTTCTTCCATTGCATTGATTTGTTTCAAACGGCTGATACGTTTTTGGATAGTATCCCAGTTTGTCAATGTTCCGCCTAACCAACGATGGTTAACGAAGTATTGTCCTGCACGAGTTGCTTCTTCTTTGATTGCTTCTTGTGCTTGTTTTTTTGTACCTACGAATAATGCTACGCCGCCTTCTTCAGCAACGCTCTTCATGTAATCATAAGCTGCATCTACTAATTTAACTGTTTTTTGTAAGTCAATAATGTAGATTCCGTTTCTTTCTGTGAAGATATATTTCTTCATTTTTGGGTTCCAGCGACGAGTTTGGTGACCAAAGTGTACGCCGGCTTCTAGTAATTGTTTCATAGAAATTACTGCCATGTTTGTTTCCTCCGATTTGGTTTTATTTTCCCTCTTCTTATCTTCTACCTTGCCGGCAAACTTTTTCAAGCACCTACCGACAATCCAATAAGAATGTGGATTTGCTGATGCATAAAGCACCCTCAGCTATTATACAGACAAAAGATCCGTATCGCAAGAGCAAATGTACTTTTCTGCTCAACATTCAATAGTTTACCTGAAAGACAAAAAGAATTCAAGAAAAACAGTAGATTTCTCTTTGTTTCTTTATTCTCTTTTTTCCATAAAATAATTTTAGGTGTAAAAGACGAATATTATTGGGCAATCCTTCTTTTTTTTGTTATGATACATGTGAAATCTTTCGTAAAGGAGAAAGAAAATGCGCAAAGCTCAAAGACATTTGCTGATTAAACAAGTCATTGAAGAATTCCCGATCCGTACGCAAGAAGAACTATTAAACAAACTTGGGCATTATGGCGTTACCGCAACGCAAGCAACGATTTCTCGAGATATCCGTGATTTGAAAATCGTGAAGGCACCTGATGAAAACGGTATTTCCCGCTTTGTGTTGTTTCGCGAAAAAGGTACTCCTGATACTAGGACTGAAGAAGAGGATCGGCTGATTCAAATGATCGAAGACATTGTGTTGAAAGTCGAACGAGTCCACTTTTTGACAATCGTTAATACCTTGCCAGACAATGCTCATTTATTTGCATCTGTTTTAGATGAGATCAAGCCTCCTCCTATCGTCAGTACGATTGCTGGATTTGATACGATTATGATCATCTCAGAAAATGAGGAGGATGCAAAACGAGTAGAAGAATTTCTTCACCATCCGACTGAAGTATCACTTTTTTAATCAGAGCACGTGTTCCTAATAAGGAATGCGTGTTTTTTTATTTTCAATATTTTCCTTGTTAAATAAACCTTTACACTCTTTACAAAAATACATCAGTTTTTATTTAAACTTTTCATAACTTTGATTAAATCACAATACTCATCATTTATATTGGATGTTAGCAAGAGCAGAGTCTTGCTCTTTGTGTATGTCAATAAAAAAGAAATGAAAGGAAATCGCATGTATAAATTATTAACGCCTGGACCATTAACGACTTCTGAAACAGTGAAAAAAGCTATGCTGACCGATCATTGTACCTGGGATCAAGAATACAAAGAGATGACACAATGGATAAGAAAAAAATTGCTGCAACTTGCTCAAATACCGGAAGAACTATACACAACGGTCTTGATGCAAGGCAGCGGCTCCTTTGGGGTAGAATCTGTTTTAAGTTCTGTGATCAGACCAGATGATACTTTGCTGATTTGTTCAAATGGCGCATACGGTCAACGAATGGTTGCCATGTGCAAATGTCTGCAACTAAACTATGCAGTTTATGAAGTACCTGAACACCAAATCCCCCAAGCACATATGATTACACAATTGATTGAAGAGAATCCGTCTATCTCCGCACTTGCAATGGTCCATAGCGAGACTACTTCCGGTATTTTAAATGATTTGGAAGAAATTGCTGCTGTCACACAGGAAAGAGACATTTTGTTTATAGTGGACGCGATGTCCAGCTTTGGTGGGATACCGATTCATGTAGCGGAACTAGGGATCGATTTTTTGATTTCCAGCTCAAACAAATGTATTCAAGGTGTTCCAGGTTTTTCTTTTGTACTTGCTAATAAAGCGGAACTAGAAAAGCGAAAAAATGTGAGTCGAAGTTTGTCACTTGATCTGTATGACCAGTACCGCGTGATGGAAAACGAGAATGGCAAATGGCGTTTCACTTCCCCTACTCATACGGTTTTGGCTTTTCAACAGGCATTGAAGGAACTAGAGCTAGAAGGAGGGATCGAAACTCGATATTCACGTTATCTCGCCAATAATCATGTGCTACGACAAAAAATGACAGAGATGGGGTTCCAGCCTTTCATCCAAGAGTATCAGGGGCCATTCATTACCTCTTTTCTTTACCCTAAAGACTGGCGATTTGATTTCAATCATTTCTATCAGCATTTAAAACAAAACGGATTTGTGATCTATCCTGGGAAAATCAGCGATCATGAATGTTTTCGTATCGGTAATATTGGCGAGATTTATCCAGAAGACATTTCAGAACTAACAGCAATTATCAAAGACTATAAGGAGAACATTAATGATTAAAACTGTAATTTTTGATTGGGCAGGAACAACTGTGGACTTTGGCTGTATGGCTCCTGTCCACGCTTTTAGAAATGCTTTTCTAGAAAAAGGGATCCAACTGACTGACAAAGAGATCCGCGAACCGATGGGAAAATTAAAATGGGATCATATCCAACAGCTTCTTTCCCTCCCTTCTGTCAAAGAACAATGGATAGCGATTCACGGACAACTACCTCAGGAAAAAGAGGTGGAGGAATTGTATCAGCAATTTGAACATTATCTGTTTAAAGATTTGGCCCAGCATTCTACCTTGAAACCCGACACATTGGAAACGATCGAACGGTTAAGAAGCGCTGGAATCAATATTGGTTCCACGACTGGATTTACTGCTCCTATGATGGCAATCGTAGCAGAAACCGCAAAAAAAGAAGGGTATTCACCAGACTTCATGGCAACTTCTGAAGACGTCGAAGGATATGGACGACCATTTCCTTATATGATTCATAAAAACATACAGTATTTCAAAAACAAGTCGGTTGATGAAGTAATCAAAGTCGGAGATACGGTCTCAGATATCCAAGAAGGGAAAAATGCAGGGGTGTTTACAGTAGGTGTGGTTGAAGGTAGTTCGCTGATGGGACTTTCTTATGATGCATACCAACAAATAGAGATGGAGGAAAAAGATTGCTTAAAACAGTCTGTTGCTCTTAGGTTCCAACAAGCTGGCGCTGATCTTTGCGTAAATAACTTGAAGGAGTTAACAGAGTACATTTTGTACGCTGACAAGAATCCAGAATGACTTTTATACAAAATAAGAGCTGTGACAAAAATATTGTCACAGCCCTTATTTGCGAATAAACGGTGTTCTCCTGCCAACTCCTCGGTCACAAGTCACAATGTCCAACAAACATGAGAAGCTGTTTTTTGAAATTGTTCCTTGTGACTCGGGGCTGAACACTGATTTCACATTCTTTTTTTCTTACATCTTATCTGGTGCATGAAGTCCTAGCAAACGAAGATCTTCTTTCAATAATACAGTCACTGCATACACTAAAGCTAAGCGTGCTTCTTTTTGTTCATCGTCAGCTAAAATCTTCGTATGAGCATAGTATTTGTTGAATGCCTGTGCTAATTTGATTGCATGTTTCGCAATCACTGAAGGTTCATATTTTTCCCCAGCGGATAAGACTGTTTCAGGATATTTTTGAACCAATTTGACTACTTCCCAGCTGATATCGTCATTCAACGCATAGTCTGCTGTTTCTGAAGGGACGAATCCTGCTTTTTCCAACAGACTGACTGCACGAGCATGTGTATATTGCACATAAGGTCCAGTTTCTCCTTCAAAACGAACGACTTCTTCTAAGTTAAAGTCAAATGTATTGAGACGATCGTTTTTCAAATCATGGAAGATGACTGCCCCAACCCCTACTTGTTTAGCTACAACATCTTTGTTTTCTAAATCAGGGTTTTTCTCGCTGATCTGTTCTTTAGCAGATTGGATTGCTTCATTCAATACTTCTTCTAGTAAGACGATTTTTCCTTTACGAGTTGATAATTTTTTACCACCTTGTGTGATCAAACCAAATGGGATATGGTGCATATCGTCAGACCAGTCAAAGCCCATTTCCTTCAAGACAGCTTTCAATTGTTTGAAATGATAACTTTGTTCATTCCCTACTACATATAGAGATTGTTTGAAGTCATAGGTACGTTTACGATACAATGCGGCAGCTAAGTCACGTGTGATGTATAGTGTCGCGCCATCTGATTTCTTGATTAATGCTGGATTCAAGTCGTAAGCAGAAAGGTCAACGATCTCCGCACCTTTATCTTCGTTCAGCAAATGTTTTTCTTCTAAAAGTTCGACGATTTCATCCATTTTGTCATTATAGAAAGCTTCACCGTTCAATGAATCAAACTGTACTTCCAGTAGATCATAGATTTTGTTGAATTCTTTCATCGATTCATCACGGAACCATTGCCACAATTGGATAGCTTCTTCATCGCCTTCTTCTAGACGTTTGAACCAAGCACGAGCTTCTTCATTTAATTCTGGTTCTGTTTCAGCTACTTCATGGAATTGGACATACAAACGAAGCAGTTCATTGATTGGCTCTGCTTTGACCGCTTCTTCTGAACCCCATTTTTTGTAAGCAACAATCAGTTTTCCGAATTGCGTGCCCCAGTCACCTAAATGATTGATGCGGATTGGCTGGTATCCGATTTTTTCCATAATGAAGCCAATCGAATTACCGATAACTGTCGAACGTAAATGTCCCATTGAGATTGGTTTTGCAATATTTGGAGAAGACATATCGATCGGTACGGTTCCTTGATTCCCGATATTGCTATCCCCATAATGTTCTTTTTCTTTCACTACTGTTTGCAAAACTTTTTTGCTGATAAGTTCTTTATTCATGAAAAAGTTCAAGTAAGGTCCAACCACTTCGATTTTTTCAAAGTTGGCAGAGTCGATTTTTTCTGCTAAATCTGCAGCGATTTGCTGTGGCGCTTTTCGGTAAACTTTTGCTAATGAAAAGGCTGGAAATGCCACATCCCCGTGTTCGGCTGATTTTGGATTTTCTAGTAATTGTTCGACTTGCTCAAGTGTCAAATCGTCTTTGACAACGTCATAGACGGCTTTTGCGACAAGATCTTTATTATTCATCTTTATTCCTCCTAAAATACTCTCTTATTTGTTCAACAAAAAAAATCTCTAATGACGACATACTTAGTATGCCATCATTAGAGACGAGATTTCCCGCGGTACCACTCCAATTGTCCTAAAAAAGGACCAGCTCCATCTGATATCGGTAGACGACCGTCTGTTTAAAACAGAATTCTCCAAGTGCGCTTCGTTGTATCTCCTTCATTCGGCTTCCACCACTTCCGAATTCGCTAGCCAAGAATGATACAAGTACTCTCTTGTTCAACAAATCTTAATCTTATTAAACTTTCTTGAATTATATCAGAAAAAAAAACGAAAGGCTAGTCGTTTCTAATAAAAAAACAATCCAGATGGCCTAAAGGAGAAGAAATACCACCTGGATAGTTATAAATCATTTCGTAAATACGAAAGATTTAACAAATTAATCAGCTACGATAATCGTTCCTTCTTCAGAAGCTAAAAGATTTTCGATATTTTCTAAAGAAGTGATGATTGCCTTAGCGTTCGGTTTTGCTTCAACAAATGCAATAGCTGCTTCTACTTTCGGAAGCATGCTTCCTGGAGCGAACTGTTTTTCATCAATGTATTGTTTCATTTCTGAAACAGTAACAGTTTCTAGTTTCTTTTGATCCGGTTTTTGGTAATTGACATACACATTGTCTACACCTGTCAAAACGATCAGCAAATCCGCATCGATGATTTCGGCTAATTTTTCTGAAGCAAAATCTTTATCTATCACGGCTTCTCGCCCTTCTAATCCGGTCGCTGTTTCTACAACAGGAATCCCGCCACCGCCGACAGACACCGTGATAACTCCTTGTTCGACTAGCGTTTCGATGACACGTGCTTCTTTAATCGAGATTGGTTTAGGGGAAGCGACTACTTTTCTCCATCCACGTCCAGCGTCTTCTTTGAATGTCACAGTAGAATCAGCATTCATTTGTTCTTTCGCTTCTTCTTCCGTGTAGAATGGGCCGACTGGTTTACTTGGATTTTTGAAGGAAGGATCATTTTCATCCACAATGACTTGAGTGACTAAAGAAACTACATCTTTATCGATTCCTTTTTCCTTCAGTACTTCACCCATCGCGTTTTGGAGCCAGTAGCCGATTGACCCTTCCGTCATTGCGACACATGTATCTAAAGGCATTGCTGGTGTTTTCTCAGAATCAGCAGCTTGCTGCTGAATCAATAGGTTGCCGACTTGCGGACCATTTCCGTGAGAGATGATTAATTCATCTCCTTGTTCGATAAATTTCACTAAATACTTTGCTGTTTCCATTAACGCTTCTTGTTGGGCTTTTGCACTTGCATCCGTAGACAAGATGGCATTGCCTCCTAAAGCGACAACTACTTTTCGTTTGGCCATTTCATTCGTCCTTTCTTCAGTTCTCCTGAATTTTCTAGATAACAAAACGAGCCAGCGTTTTGTGATTTTCCCTCAATGCTGACTCGTTTTTTCGTGAGATGAATGTGGTTATGCTTAAACGCGAGGGATAAACAAGTTACCTAATGTTGCTGCCATGATTGCTTTGATTGAATGCATACGATTTTCTGCTTGGTCAAATTGACGAGCATATTTGCTGCGGAAGACTTCATCTGTTACTTCCATTTCAGTGATGCCAAAGCGTTCTTTCATTTGTTCACCGTAAACAGTGTTTGTATCATGGAAAGCTGGTAAGCAGTGCAAGAAGATCAAACGATCTGTATTGTGTGTTTTTTCTACCATTTCCATATTGATTTGGTAAGGTTTCAATAATTTGATCCGTTCTTCAAATTTATCTTCTTCACCCATTGATACCCATACATCAGAATAAAGAACGTCTGCTCCGTCTACACCTTTATCAACATCGTCGGTAATCATCAATTGTGCCCCTGATTTTTCAGCAAAACCTTCTGCCATTTTGACGATTTCTTCTTCAGGTTGTAATTCTTTTGGTGCAACGATACGCATGTTTGCTCCCAAAATTGCACCTGTTACTAATAAAGAGTTAGCCATATTGTTTCGACCATCTCCACAGTATGCAACAGTGATACCTTCTACAGTTCCAAAGTTTTCTTGGATAGTTAAAAAGTCAGCGATCATTTGTGTTGGATGCCATTCGTCAGTCAAGCCATTCCAAACTGGAACGCCAGAGAATTCTGCTAGTTCCTCTACCATTTTTTGACTGAATCCACGGAATTCGATTCCGTCAAACATACGACCTAACACTTTAGCTGTATCTTCTGTTGATTCTTTTTTACCTAATTGGATGTCATTCGCACCTAGGTATTCAGGGTGTGCGCCTAGATCGATTGCTGCAGTGGTAAATGCAGAACGAGTACGTGTAGATGTTTTTTCAAATAAAAGTGCGATATTTTTTCCTTCTAGATAGTGATGTGGGATCCCACGTTTTTTCAAGTCTTTCAAGTGTTCTGAAAAATCGATCAAATATTGTAACTCTTCTTTTGTAAAATCTTTTTCTGCTAATAAACTTCTTCCTTGGAATACTGATTCTTTCATATTAAACATTCTCCTTTAGATTGTTTTTATTTAAGATTAAAGAGGAAATCCTGACGTCAGCTGACAGTAAGACTGCCGTCAGGTTATAAACTACTTCAAGTCTTCACGGACAAGTGGTTGACTCATGCAACGTGGACCGCCACGACCTCGTGACAATTCACTTGAATTGATTTCCAACACTTTGATACCATAGCTACGAAGCAATTCGTTCGATACGTAATTCCGATTGTAAGTGACTACGACACCTGGAGCGATTGCCAATGTATTGGATCCGTCATTCCATTGTTCTCTAGGGGCAACGATCTCATCCCCATTACCAGTTGGAATCAACACAAGATCATCTAATCCAAGAGCAGCTTTCATCGTTTCGTGTAAGTTATCTGAATGAGTGATCTTGATATCCTCACCATCTGGTTCGATCGTAAAGACATCCATCTTACCGTCTTTACTTTGGATTGCTGGATGGATAGTGAATTTGTCATGGTCTACCATTGTGAATACGGTGTCCAGATGCATCATTGCACGGTTGTTCGGGATTTTGATTGCTAATACTTTTTCAAATCCTGAATTTTTTGCGAATAGATGGCGTGCTAATTTTTCTAAAGCTTTTGCATTTGTTCGTTGAGAAATCCCAACTGCTACTACTTTATCGCTTAAGATTAATTCGTCTCCACCTTCGATATGATCTGGATTTTCACGATCCAACCATACTTCGATCCCTTTATTGGCAAATCTTGGATGATGTTTCAAAATATATTCTGTAAACATCGATTCACGACGACGTGCTTCAAAAGTCATCTTATTGACGGTCATCCCATTTCCCATTGATGCGGAAGGATCGCGTGTAAAGTACAAGTTTGGCATTGGGTCCATGTAAAATGGATAGTCGTCGTCTGCTGAAAGATCATACAAGCTGCTAGAACGTACTTCGATATCTTTTGTACGTACTCCAGCCATGATTTTATCTACCATTTCTTGTGTTTCCATTGATAGAAGGAACTCATGAAGACCATCTCTTACTGCATTCGATACGATATGAGATTCATCCAACATTTTATTCAAGAATTGTTCTTTGACGTTGCCTGCGTCAATCGCTTCTGCTGCTAATTTTTCCAAGTAAAGAGTTTCGACGCCTTCGTTTTGCAAGGTCTTTGCAAAGTTGTCATGTTCTTCTTGAGCAATTGGAAGATATGGAATATCATCAAACAACAGACGATCCATAATATCTGGTGTCAAATTTTCCACTTCTTGTCCAGGCCGTTTCAGTAAAACTGTCTTTAATTTCCCTATTTCAGAGAAAACGTGAATAGGTTTATCCATGTTGTGTTGCCTCCTTCTTTTTGATTACATGTATAGGATAGCTCCCTTTTGTAATCACTTTCATAATTTTGTCTCATTCAAAATGAGACATCCCTCACATTAATATTCGATAATTAAATAATTAAACGTTTTTCTAATTTTAAGCGTAATTTATTCATTTTTTATTCTGTATACACTTCCAAAAAAATATTTATTCATCTAAAAAATTTTTTTGAATAAATTAAAAAAATAAACTATACTAACATTGTTAGCGTTTGCTATATGTATTATTATTGTTTTTTATACATAAATGTTTCTCTTCAAAATAAATTATTCAATGTGAATGTATATTTTTTACATAATAACAAATTTTATTTGTAAAGTATTAAAACTTATGTGTAATCCAGATGTGTTAAAACTTTACAAATTCTTTAAAAAAAGTAACAATAAATATAGTGAACAATAAGGAGAGGACTTTTTAATGCGTGTTAATAAAATCGATTTTCACTTTTCAAAACTCAGATATCAACCTGATTTTGAACATTTCTCGGATGAAGAGTTCCAACAGATCAAGGAACATACTGTTCTTCGTTCCTATAAGAAAGGACAAATCCTTTTTGATGATGGAGATCCTAGACAACGGTTATATATCTTGACCAAAGGACTTGTTCGTTTAGAACGTTACGATGAAAGTGCCACCTATTATTATTATGATTACGTGACTACCAATAACCTTTTTCCTATGTCAGGAATGTTCGGAGAAGAGACCTACACTTATACAGCTCAAGCGATGACTGATATCGAAACTTTCTATCTTCCTGTTTCCTACTATGAAAAATTAGCACGAAAAAATCCTGAACAACTGATCTATATGATCCAAAAAATTTCTAAAGTAGTCGAAATACATGAGTTACGTATCCAAATTGGATTAACCTCCAGTGCTTTTGACCGAGTGAAACAAAATCTATTCATTTTGAAAGAAGAACTTGGCGTACCAACAGAAGACGGCCATATCACCATTCCTTATCCAATTACCTTAAAAGAATTAGCAGTGAATAGCGGCACGACACGTGAAACTGCTGGACAAGTAATCAAACAACTACGTGATTCAGGATTGTTAGATTATCACAAAAAGCATTTTACTTTCTGTAAGACCGCTACTACTCCAGCTATGAGAGAATAACGCGACAAAAATAAACAGCGATCCTGATATTTATCGGAGTCGCTGTTTATTTTTTGTTTCGTCTATTCAAATGATTGGTAATAATAAGTGAGATCACTCTCTTTTTTTGTTCCATTGTAAACTACACCTAATATATTTGCTTTTGCAATCTGCAACAGTTCTTTCGCTTTTACCAACTCTTGTTTCTTTGTCTTTCTTTCTCTGACAACAAGTAGCGTCCCATCCGTTTTTGCTGCAAGGATTTGAGCATCCGTTACAGTTGCTACCGGAGGCATATCAAAGAGGACCAGATCAAAGTCAAGTATCAGTTCCTCTATTATCTCTTCCATTCTTTTCGTCCCTAAAACTTCCGAAGGATTCGGCGGCTTTGGACCACTGGGCAAGACCCAAAGATTTTCTATATGTGTTTCAGTTATGTAATCGTCCGCTATCCGTTCACGCTCACTAAGTAAATTACTCAATCCTTCATTATGCGGCAATTGAAAAGACAATGCTACAGTTGGTTTCCTCAAATCGGCATCTACAAGTAAGACCTGTTTTCCACTATTTGCAAAAACTACTGCTAGATTAGCGGCAGTAATAGATTTTCCTTCATCTGGGCCGGAAGAAGTGATGACCAATGTATTCAATTCCCGATCAATCGCTGCAAACTGGATATTAGACCGGATCGTTCGATATTTCTCGGCAGTAATCGATTGATCAGCTAGTGCAACTAAAGGAACCGGAGAGGCAGCTATTTTCTTTTTCTTCATATTCTCTCTACTTTCTTTTTTCATTTTGTATTCAGACTTTCTATGTACACGAATAAATCCTATGATTTATTGAATTAATCATAGCACAGGAAAAAAACGAACACAATTTATATAATAACTATTTTTTATTATATAAAATAGCATAAAACGTTTTGAAAATAAGCTCTAATAGAAATTTAAATAACACATACTATTAAAAGTAGACAAAAAAATAGGGTTGTGAAAAAAATCTGTCACAACCCTTATTACAATAAATAGTGTTCAAAAGCTTGCATCTACGGTAATAAGTTCAACCAAGTCAAAAACATGTGAAGCTGTTTTTTTCTTTGCTGTTCTTATAACTTGATGCAGGGCAGCTTTTTCACACTCTCTTTCATTTATTCAGATAAAACCAAGCTTGGATCAGCATTCAACTGATAGCTGGCAAAATTTCTTTTTTTCATTTCCACATGTGCTGCTGCTCCAATCATTGCGGCATTATCTCCACAAAGTCTCAGAGGCGGAATCACTAATTCTACTTCAGGGAGTTTAGCTGACAGAGCAGCATGCAATCCTTCACGCAATCCTTGATTGGCCGCTACACCTCCAGCTACAACCAGTTGCTTGACTGGATAATTTTGACACGCTCGAAGTGTTTTAGTAATCAATACATCAATCACGCTTGCTTGAAAGCTAGCTGCTAAATCATTTTTGTCTAGATCTTCTCCACGCTGTTGTGCATTATGCACCAAATTGATAAATGCACTTTTTAATCCACTAAAACTGAAATCATAATTATCTTCATGGATCATCGCTCGTGGAAAATGATAATTATCTTTTCCTTGATGAGCTAGCTGATCGATTTCTTTTCCGCTTGGATAAGAAAGACCTAAGACTCTTCCAACTTTGTCATAAGCTTCTCCTGCTGCGTCATCTCTTGTCTCCCCAATGATTTCATATGATCCATCTTCTTGCATATAGACTAATTCTGTATGTCCTCCGCTAACAAGAAGTGCCATCAATGGAAACTGGAATGGTTTGACCAGACGTGCGGCATAAATATGACCTGCCATATGGTTCACAGGAATCAGCGGCAATTGGTGTGCCCAAGCAAAAGCCTTAGCTGCAGAAATACCAATCAACAAAGAGCCGACGAGTCCAGGCCCATAAGTGACAGCGACTGCCGATAAATCTTTTGCCGATACACCAGCTTCTACCAGTGCATCTTCCAAGCATAAGGTTATTTGTTCTACATGATGGCGGCTAGCTACTTCAGGCACCACTCCGCCAAAACGTTTATGACTGTTTATTTGGGAAGCAACGATGTTAGATAAGATCTCTGTTCCATTTCTAACGACCGCTACACTCGTTTCATCACAACTTGATTCAATTGCCAGAATCAATTCTTCATTCATTTTATCGTCTCCGTTTTTAACTTTCTGCTCATAATGATCGCATCTTCTGTCGGATTGCGATAATATGATTTCCGTTTACCTAATATACGGAACTTTTCTGATTCATAAAGTTTTCTTGCTGCTTCATTAGACAGACGTACTTCTAAAAAAACATGCAGCGAATCTTTTATTTGTTCCGCAATCAGCAGATGTAGTAAATGCCGTGCATAGCCTTTTCCTTGTTCTGAAACTGCAACAGCGATATTTGTGATTTCGACTTCATCCATTACTTTCGAATACCCGACAAAACCACAGATCTGGTTATCTTCAACTATAAGCAGATAATCCGTGTGGGGCTGTTGGATATCTGTCAAAAACTGCATCTTCGTCCAAGGTGAGCCATATGGGTAAGCATTTTCGCTAATTGCCCATACGCATTCTGCCAAATATGCTTCATCAAAATCTTTTTTTCTGCAAATCAACTAATCTCACTCATTTTCTAAAATTTTTATCATATCCAACGCATCTTCTTTTGTTTCAGTGTAATATCTTTTTTTGATCGTCGTTGCTTGAAACCCTAATTTCCGATAAAGTCTTTGCGCATCCTGATTACTCATACGTACTTCCAATGACATCGTCTCACAGCGATTCATTATAGCAAAGTTCTCGATTTCGTCAATAAGCAGCGAACCGATTCGTTTACGCTGATATGCCGGTCGAACAGCAATATTCGTGATATGACAATCTAAGCCGAACGCCCTTGAACCGACAAATCCGATCATTCTTCCATTATCAAAGATCCCTAAATATAGATGAGGGAGCGGTGACTTCAACTCTGACATAAAAGCACTTTTTGTCCATGGCAACTCGCCATTATAGACTTCTCGTTCGACATCCAACAGCTCTTTGATATCTTCTATAGTCAATTCTCTTAGTATATAGCGACGATCGATTTGTTCGATTGTTTTTTCTGTATAGATCATTTTATCTTGAAAAAGACTTCTAGCATATGCTTTAAATTTTTTCAACATAGCTTTCGTCTCCAGGCGTGTGCGTCTCTAACCATTTCTCTTCAGCTTCTACTCGTTTTAAATAACGAGGGAGAAAAGCTTGTTTATCTGCAGCTGGTTCATCCAACGCACCTAATTGAGCCACAGTCACACCACTTGGGATATCCCATGCTGGAACTGTATTAATCATCGCATCAGGCAGCATTTCTTTTATTTCAGAGATGAATTTATGACAATCACTCCCAACGAAATAAATAGCTTCATTCAGCTCTTGTAGTTGTGCAAACAAATCAGAAGCAGCAATATGTACATCTTCCAGTACAGTTTCTAATCTATTTTCTTTCCAGCGGTATGCCCCAGCATAGACATTTTTTCTTCGAGCATCGAACATGGGCACAATCATTTTATTCACCCCGACACAATTAGCCGCGATGGCTTTTAGGCTAGATACTCCTATTAGCTCTTTATCTAGTGTATAAGCAATCGTTTTCGCTGTCGTTACACCTATACGAAGTCCGGTATAAGAACCGGGACCATCAGAAACCGCGATTCGGTCAATGTCTTGGGGACTCATTTGAAGATCTGCAAACAATTGGTCAATGGCAGGCATCAGAGTCACACTGTGGTTGCGTTTGATATTTGTCTGTATTTGCCCAAGAATTTGTTTGTCTTCCACCACACCGATCGCCAAAGTTTGATTTGCAGTATCTATTCCTAATGTAATCATATATTTGATCCTTTCTGCTATAACATTCTTGCCTTCCATTGTAGCATACTTTTTTATTCCAATGATGAAAATATCAAAGGCAAAACTAGTACAATGATACATGATTATCTGCTGACCGGCAAATCTAGTTTCTTTCTTACATACACAAAAAAAGCTGCGGTATCACGACACTTTACCACAACTTTTTCTTTTTTTATTTCGTCGACTCTCGAACAATCAACTCTGTTTCCACAATGATTTTTCTTGAAACTGGTGCTTTGGAATTACTTAGTTGAAGGATCGTCTCCACTGCTAGCTCTCCCATCCATTCCGTATAAACTTTCACAGTAGAAAGAGAGGGTGTTACATATTTCGCTACACTGACATCGTTGAAACCCATCACGGAAATATCTTCTGGCACCGTTAAACCTGTTTCTTGAATCGCTTTCAGCGCGCCAATCGCTAATGCATCATTAGCCGCAAAAAGTGCATCAGGAATCTGCTCATTTGTTTTTAAATATTTTTTAACCGCTTGATAGCCTGACTCGACAGAAAAATCTGCTTCGATAATTGACCCTTCGTCGTAGCCTTTTTCTGCTAAAACTTGTTGGAATGCCATGATTCTAGGATCCCTTAGTCGCTGATGGTTTTTCTTTGTATATTCTGTTCCAGCAAGCATCGCGATATGTTGTGCATCCTGGGAAACAAAGTGCTCAATGACTTTTTGAACACTCGACTTAAAATCGACAACTATAGAATCGATTCCTTGAGAAGTGCCATCAGAATCTACCAGAAGTAGGGCTTGTTGAGATTGTTTCAAATCCAACAGCTGAGCTTCATCGAATTTCCCTAATGCGATCGTTCCATCCGCTGGACGCTCACTAATGGAATCCCACGTTTCTTTCAACAAAGTAACGTTTGCTTCTTCTGCCTTTTTTTCGATTCCTAAACGAATAGACAAATAATAAAGATCTTCAAGTTCTTCTGTATCATCGTACCATTGGATCAGACGAAGGGTTTGCTTAGCATTTGCTGCATTTTTGCGGTGCTTCGTATAATTCAAGCGTTCCGCTGCTTCAAAAATTTTTTGCTTTGTGGCTAAGCCGACGGAAAGTTCAGGATCGTAGTTGAGCACTCTTGAAACAGTAGCAGGAGAAACTCCTGCCAACTGAGCGATGTCTTTAATTGTTGCCATTTGTCTCTCCTCCTTTTTTCCGTTTATAAAATCGCAGTAAACCGCTCAAACGCTGCTTGACCTTTTTCATCTCGCTTGAATACTCCAGCATCTTCCAAGACACGAGCAAAAACCTGACCTACAGCTTTTTGTACAACATCAGTGACCGCATCTTTCGTCAAATCAGGATGCTCTTTTTTCAACTGTTCTGCCCATGGACGATGGTATTTAGCCATCTGGTTTTCTTCTCCCAATAAGAACCGCTCTACTTCTGCTAGTTCCGGTTTCAAACGAGGTGGTAAAACAGCAAGCCCCATTACTTCGATCAATCCAATGTTCTCTTTCTTGATATGTTGGACATCTTTATGCGGATGAAAAATACCATCAGGATGTTCATCTGAAACATTATTGTCTCGAAGGACAAGGTCCAGCTCAAAATAATTGTCCCTTCTTCGTGCAATTGGCGTAATCGTGTGGTGTGGTGTACCATCTGCTGAAAAAGCCCGGATTTCTACTGTTTCATCCGAATATTCTTTCCACTTTTCCAACACTGAATTGGCTGCTTCAATCAGCAACTCTTTATCTGTTGATTGCAAACGGATCACAGACATCGGCCATTTCACAACTCCTGCGATGACTTGTGGATAATCTGCTAATTTGATGAGTTTTTCTATTGGTGCTTTTGCCATAGGAAATTCATGACGTCCTGCCTGATAATGATCATGAGAAAGAATCGATCCTCCAACAATCGGCAAGTCAGCATTTGAACCAACAAAGTAATGAGGCAAGACTTCAGTAATCCGAAGCAGTCTAACAAATGTTTCCTTTGAAATTTTCATTGGGCGGTGCTGCTCTGATAAAATGATCGAATGCTCATTGTAATAAGCATAAGGAGAATATTGGAATCCCCAGCTTTCACCATCTAGATTCATTCGAATGATTCGATGATTGGTGCGGGCTGGATAATTCAAGCGACCTCTATATCCTTCGTTTTCCATACACAACATGCATGTAGGATAATCTACTTTGGCTGCCTCGCGTTCTGCCGCAATTTGTTTTGGATCTTTTTCTGGTTTAGATAAATTGATCGTGATTTCTAATTCACCATATGCTGACTCTGCTGGAAATTTGATATTTTTAGCGATGGCTCTTGTTTTGATGTAATCATTTTTCTTACTTAAATCAAAGAAATAATCAGTTGCTTCCTCTGGACTTTTCGAATAATGCTGTGCAAAGAATGCATTGACAACGGAAGGCGGCGGTGTAAGAAAATCCATCAATTGTGCTTCAAAAATCTCTTGTTCTGCTGGTAATTCTGAAAGAACACCATTTTCTCTTGCCTTAGCGACAAGCTGGTCCAATAAGTCTACTGATTCTTCCTTAACTGGTCTTACTTCGACGCTTTCTAGAGCGTCTTCTCCTACCATCCCTAAAAGACGATTCTGTAAATATAAGCGGTCCATTTCCATCCATCCGCCAGCTTCGATCGCAAGTGTGGCAAAATCACAAATCGTTTGACTGATTGACATATCTCATTCCCCTATTCTTCATAACCATTTGGATGGCTGACATGCCAATCCCATGCTGTTTTGATAATTGCTTTGATATCTGTGTATTCAGGTTTCCAGCCCAGAATCTCTCTCGCTTTTTCACTTGAAGCGACTAATCGGCTAGGATCTCCAGCTCTTCTTGGTGCTATTTCTGCCGGGATTTCTTTCCCTGTCACTTCTCTAGCTGCTTCTAACATTTCTTTGACCGAGTACCCTTTATTACTGCCTAAATTGAAGAAGTTGCTTTCGTTTCCTTCTTTCAAGTATTCCAAAGCTAAAATATGTGCGGCAATCAAGTCTTCTACTTGAACATAATCTCTAATACATGTTCCGTCTGGTGTATCGTAATCGTCTCCATAAACAGCCAATGCTTTTCTTTGACCAAGAGCTACTTGTAAAATGATTGGGACAAGATGCGTTTCTGGTGTATGATCTTCTCCGATAGATGCATCTGCTTTTGCTCCGGCTACATTGAAGTAGCGCAAAGCGACATAGCGCATGCCATACGCTTGGTCACACCACTTCATCATTTTTTCCATCATCAATTTGCTTTCACCATACGGATTTTTAGGATTAGTTGGTGTATTTTCCGTGATTGGAGACTCTTTCGGCTCTCCATAAGTTGCTGCAGTAGAAGAGAATACGATTTTATTCACGTTGAACTCGTGCATGACTTCAAGTAAGATTTGCATACCGTATACGTTGTTGTTGAAATACATCAATGGTTTTTCGACAGATTCTCCTACTAAAGAGCTTGCAGCAAAATGGATTACTCCTTCAATCGGTTCCTTTTCAAATACGGAACGTAGAAATTTTTTATCCCGAATATCTCCTTCATAAAAATGAGCATCTGGATGTACTGCTTGTTTGTGACCTGTGAGTAAATTATCTACCACAGCGACTTGATACCCTTTTTGAACTAGCTGGTCTACAGCGTGCGAACCGATATAGCCGGCTCCGCCTAGTACTAAAATTGTCATAAAAAACACTCCTTTGATTAGTGAAATTGTGTTTGTTGATTCTATATAATTTAAAAAACGAAGTCTACTTTTATGGTGGAAAAAAAGAAAGTAAAATTTCGTAAATTTATCTGGTAAATTTATAATAAAACATTTAGTAAACATTTTCAAGGATTTTTTGCAAAGGTTTACAAACAAACGTAAAACTAGCCTTTTTTTCTCTTTTGTTCCATAATAGATATAACAAATAATAAATGAGGTGGATTCAATGAAAAAATTTGTATCTGGAATATTAGTAGGTAGCTTGGCAACAGCCGCTGCCGTTGCTGGTTTGGTCGCTTCTGTGAAAAAAACAGTGATCGATCCGATTGACGAAAAAGAAGCAATGATCGAAGAAAATCGTAAAAAAGCAATGCGCAAACGCGTTTCTCGTTAATAATTATTTAAAAAATACGCATGAAGACTTGTGGAATAACAGATAAGTCATCATGCGTATTTTTATTTGTCAGTCAATATAAGTTGTGCTATTTTATCTGCTTGTCTCAAATTCCATGGATCTGTATAAGGTCTAGCTGCTGCTGCAGTTAACCAATCCACACCTTCAACTGGTATTCCATAGCAATAAAATCCAGACTGGATTTTCCCGGAAGCATCAATCACGCGATTCGTACCTCGCTCAACATCTATAGCTTCTGAATGATAACTTCCTGTATTATCTGAAAACGAAAAAGGGCGAACAAGTTTATTTTCCTTCAAATTTTTTATGACAGGATTACTTGAACGAGAAAAGCTTGTTTGTGGCAAACGAGCTTCGATCAAATAGCGACTGCTGATTTCTTTATCTTGTAGAGAAATAACATAGCTGTTTTGCTTTTGCTGAATATCAAGTGGCGGTTCGATTAAATGAAAAACACCCGCATCTATCAGTGCTGCTAACTCTTTCGTCCGAATAACTGGCGGACCAATCGTTAAAAAGCTGTTTAGATGAGTAAACCATCCCCACAGTATTTCTTTGTATTCCTTAGCCGAAAAAACGTGCCATTCAATAGCCTGCCGGATTGGATCACGCCAGTCTTTCAATGCATCAAATGTCGAAGTCAATGCCCCTGTGCAATTGCCTTTTTCCGCTTCTTTTATCTGCCCTTCAATAAATGCTCGGCTAGCTTCTGGAAAGGACTCATCCTGATAGGTAAGAGGAGTTTCCAGACACGACCAAGACCATTTGTAAGGAAGTAATGGTGGATACTTTCCAAGACACTCTTCTGAAGAGAGGGAAAGAAAATCATGCTCAAAAGCTTTCCTTGAAATCGGCAAGTGATGTTCTTCGATGATTTTCTTGTAATAAAACAACTCAGCGTCTTTTTTCAGATAGTCAAAAAATGTTTCGCCAGTCAAAAGTCCCGATCGATGCCATTGCTCAAGGTTCTCTTTTGTAAGTAGCCGCGGCCATGCCATTGCTCCGCCTTGCTTTTGATTTCTCCCCCGAGGATAATAAGGAAGACCTCTTCTTGACCCGCTGTATACAATCGGTTCCTTGCCAGATGGATGATAGACTAGTTTTCCCTTTTTGTTTTCGAAGCGTCCACCTCTTGATACCGTAAACAATCCGACATAATCAAAAAAGCTTAAACCAAGCCCTCTTAAAAAGACATTTTCTTTTGGCGGTATCTTTGAAAGATCGACATCTGCCGGATTAGAAGGAAGCTGATACAGTAAATCATTTTTCTTTGCATAGTCTACCCAGGCTCTTTCCTCTTCTGTCTGATCATTTTCCCAATGACCGCTCGCTAAAATGAGCTGATCGACAGGATAGCTTTGCTGATCTGTCTGTAAAAGGAAACCGTCTTTTTCTTTGCTGACCTTTTTCACTAAAGAATAGACAAGCTGAGTAGAAGCTGGAAATTCTTCTTGCAACTTTGAGAAAAACCAGCGTTGATAAAGTCCGTATAGGCAACGAGTAGATTGATGATCTTTTTCCAGACGGTTAATTTCTTCTATAAATAGTTGCTTATTTTTGGTTACCGTCTGTTCGATATAATCTGTAGCAGGTCCTTTACTCCATTGAAACAAATTAGGTCCCGGCATTACCGTTCCCCCACTGGACAACGTTTCGTCTGTAAAAAGCGTCACTTGTTGAGAAACAGAGTTCATTAATAATTCTGGTGGCTGATTCAACCGCCAAACTCGACCGCCTGGACCTTCTGGATCAAAAAGAATAAGTTCAAGAGAATGTCTGCCCTGATTATTATGGAGAATCCTTTCTGCTACACTTAATCCTCTAGGTCCGGCACCAATGATCCCTATTTTCATTTGTACACCTCCTTTTCGATAAATTCTTTTAACACAACGGCATGGTTCTGGTGCTCGTTTTTTGCACCATAAACGAAAGTAATGACTGGATGTTCTTTCATAAGTTGGGTGAGTTCGGAAACAGCTCGTGTCTTTTCTTCTTCAAAAGATAATTCTTGCTGATATTTCTTTGCAAATGAAGCAAAACGTTCTGGTACATGATCAAATGCTTTGCGTGCTTCATTACTAGGCGCAATTTCTTTCAACCATAGATCCAAGTGTGCTTTTTCTTTTGAAATTCCTCGTGGCCAGAGCCTATCCACGAGTATCCGAAAGCCATCCTCTTCTTCAGCATCAAGATAAACACGCTTTAATTTGATCATAGTTGTTTCCTTCTTTCTGCCTTTTTGCTTTTATATGTAGATAATAGCACAAAATAAAAAATGAACGACACAACTATCCCTCGCGTCGTTCATTTTTTCTTAGTCAATACCTGATTATTGATCTAGCTTTTCCAAAGCTGTCATAAAAACATCTGCTTTATACTTTTTTGCTTTTGATTTTTCCAGACCAGCCGTCATAACCACCCTTAAGCAAATAAATCTCTTTATAACCTGCTTTACGTAATTTATTTGCCGTACGGATACTCAAGCTTTTCTTTTGATCGTAGATATAGACAGGTTGGTCTTTTCGAATCGATCCTAGTGAATCTTTCAAAACAGTGTAAGGGATGTTTCTTGCACCTAAGATATGCCCTGCATCAAACACATCTTTTTCGCGAACATCGATTACTTGTGCTTTCCTCATTCCTTCTCGAAACTCTTCTTCTGTCAAAGTCGTTGCTGAACGCTTGGCCATTACTCGTAGATAGACTTCCCAAAAGATGATTGCAAACACAATCAATAGCAAAATGATATTAATTACCCATAAAACCATGTGATGCCTCCGTCTTTTTAAGCAAATTTCAAGGCTAATGAGGCAGCGCCAATGACACCAGCTTCATTTCCAAGCTCTGCTAATTTGATTTTTGTTGATTCTCTTACTTGTGGGAAAGTGAATTCTTTAAAATATTTCTCTACACGGCTGCGTAAAAATTCTCCTGCTGCCGATACTCCGCCGCCTAACACAATACTTGACGGATTCAATGTATTCCCCAAGTTTCCGCAAGCTAAACCTAAGTAGAAGCATACGCGATCAACAACCATCAATGCAAACGGATCGTCTTCTTGAGCCATTTCAAAGATATCTTTACTTGTTACTTCTTCACCGTTATCTAACATTGCTTTCAGTTTTGAATCTCCTGCGTATTCTTCTGCCAAGTAACGACCTAGACGTACCACACCAGTAGCGCTAGATACAGTTTCTAAACATCCGCGTTTACCGCAAGTACATTCGAACCCTTCAGGATCCACAGTGATATGGCCGATTTCTCCGCCTGCTCCGCTCACGCCATGGATCAAATTCCCGCCAGCAACGATACCACCGCCAACACCTGTTCCTAGAGTAACGAATACAACGTCTGGATCGTTTTCTCCAGCACCTTTCCATCGTTCACCTAAAGCAGCCACATTCGCATCATTATCGATAGCGAATTTGATTCCTGTCCCTGCTTCAATCAATTTTTTCACAAATTGTACTTCTGTCCAGTTCAAGTTGTATGCACCAATAACTGTTCCAGCGTCACTGTCCACGCTTCCTGGAGTACCCATACCGATTCCAATAAAGTCTTCGGCTTTCATATTATATAAATTCAATCGATGGTTGATTGATTCGATGATTTCAGGAACGATATGTTTGCCATCATCCAAAATGTTGGTATCGATGCTCCATTTTTGTTGAATCTCTCCTTCTGGTGTTAAAATTGCAAATTTTGCTGTTGTTCCACCTAAATCAATCCCAATAATTTTCTTGTCCATTACAAATTTCCTTTCTTTCGGCTTTCTTCAATTCGGTGCTCTCTTTTTAATATGCGCCACGCTGTCATGTATGTATCATGATCGATCAAACGGCTATCATATAGATTCCGCAATTCAATAGTCATCAATTCAATATCATAGATGCGTGCACCCACATAGATAAAGATGCCAAATTTTTTGAACAGCTGCTGTACATCATATAAGCTCTCCATCTTTAAGCACTTCCTTCATATTATACAAGTAAACCATATTTTTTTAAACCCAGTAAAATACATATTACAAAAAGAAATACAAAAACTAGTGTAGAAAGAATCTTCTGGTGTATCGAATAGCTTGTCTGCTGTTTCGGTAGCCCTAAAATATTCCCTAATACTAATCCGCCCACCAGTCCGCCGACATGTCCCCAAACATCTACAGAGGTGTCAAGAAGACCAAAAACAAATGTCATCGCAATAAATAAAAGAAAATGTCTGACTAGTTGTTGGATCGCCGTATTATATTTAAAATGAAATCCTAAAATAAACAACGCACCAAACAATCCGAATATCGAAGTGCTTGCACCACCAGACAAAACATTCGCTTCGTTGAAAGCAAAACTTGCTGTATTTCCCATTATCCCGCTGAACATATAGATCAGGAAAAACCGCCAGTGACCGTATATTGCCTCGATTTGTTGCCCCATAAAATACAATATCAGTGAGTTCATGACGAAATGCATCACTCCAAAATGGATGAAGATTGGTGTCACTAAGCGCCACCATTCATTGAAGTGAACAAGATAAGGACCATACATTCCAGTATAATAAGGAATTTCAAGACGCGGAAACAACTCCATTATAATGAAGACTATTGTCTGTATCCCCAAAAAAACATAGGTCCATAACGGTCGCCTCAACCATGCACGCATTTTTATTTGCTGTTGATAATTCATGAAAACCTCCCATTTCATTTTAGTCAATAAATAATTGTTGGATCTTCTGATCAAAACTCTCCGGTTGCCATTGTTCATTCAATTGTTCTCGAAAAACGAGGCTGCATGTTTTTCGATGGAAATTTTTTAAATACCGGTCGTAATAACCACCGCCAAAACCAATTCGATAACCGGCTCTATTGTAGATAATCCCTGGTACAATGAGGAGGTTGATCATTTCCGGCAAATAAAGCTTCTCTGATTGTGGCTCAAGAACGCCAAAACTCGAACGTTCAAAAACGGTGTGTTCATCCATTTCATAAAACGCCATCTGACGTTTTGGTAAAGTTTTAGGAACAACTATCTTCTTTTGTTCTTTTTTCGCCCGTTGGATAATCGGCTGTGTATCCAGCTCAAATTCATTTGATAAAGTCGTCCCTATCACTTGTGCCGACTTCCAGTACTCGCTTGCGAATAGCTGTTCACAGATTCGCTGTTCTTTGTCCTTTTTCTTGCCGCTTTTGGCCAGATTTTTCAGCTTTTCGATTCCTTGCCGGCGTAATTTTTCTTTTATTTGCTCCAAAAAATCACCCTTCCTTCTCTCATAAAATGGTATAGGAAAAAAAGAAAAATAGCAATCGAACTTTCAAATAAATGTATAAATAAAAGAAAAAGAAGACCTAACAATGATTGGCCTTCTTGCCTTTTAATGAACTTCAACTGCTCAGCACGTGTTTTTGTCTGATAAACAATACATACAGAAAATATGGCGCACCAAAAAAGGCAATCAAAATTCCTGTCGGTATCTCCCCACTTGGCAGAATCACTCGTGCAACAATATCTGCGCTAAGTACAAAAACGGAACCAAACAAACTGCTTAGAATAAAGGTCCAGTGATTTTCTTTACGTACGACTAGCTTCGCAGCATGAGGAGCTAGTAGTCCTACAAAGGATAAACTCCCTGTCACCGCTACGCTACCGCTTGCTAAAGCAACAGCTAACAACAAAAGGATTTTTTGACTTTTAGCCACATTTAGCCCTAATCCTTGCGCGCGTTCTTGACCAAATGATAGCAAGCCAATCCGCTGCGCATAAAATCCTCCTAGCGGAATCAAGATAATCGCCCATGGAAGAAGCGCCCAAACATAGGACCAGCTCGCACCCCAAATCGATCCCGCCAACCATGCATTGACAAATCCATAATTTTCCTTTGACAATTGGATGGTGCACAACAACGTTAATGCAGAAAGACCAGCATTCACGGCAATACCAGACAATAAGATACGATTCATCCCTAAAAATCCATTTCGATCATAGGCTGCAAGATACACACAGCAAGCAGCGAGAATACCACCTATAAAGGCTACGACTAGCAACAGAAACGGCAGAGAATATTGTGAAAAGAAACCTAAATAAAGCATCACTAGAAATCCAGCTCCCGCATTAATCCCCAATATGCTAGAATCTGCCAATTCATTTCTCGTCACTCCTTGCAAGATATAGCCAGAAATGCCAAGACAAGCACCTGCTAATAAACTGATCAGTAATCGAGGAACTCGAAACTCTCCAACAATCAGCGCCAAAGAAGAGGAGCCTTTCCCTATGAACGTGTCAAAAAGCTGATCAAGATAAACAAAAGGCGTGCCAATCATCAAACTACCTACAGACAAGACGATAAGTAGAAAAAGCAAGAAATACAACGTCCAATATATTCTTTTCACCGTTGTTCCCTCCTTACTTGTATCAGTAAAAACGGAACGCCAATCAATGCGATGACTAATCCAAAAGGTGTTTCAAAAGGTGGATTGATCATCCTTGCTGCAAAATCCGCCAACATGACCAGTCCGCCTCCAACTAAAAAAGAGACAGGTAGGACATAACGATAGTCTGTCCCAACCATTCCGCGAACAATCGGCGGAACCAACAGCCCAATAAATGAAACAGGTCCGACTAACGAAACGGCAATGGCTGCTAACACTGCAACTAGACAGAAAACAATCAACCGTGTTCGTTTAGGATGACCTCCAAGAGCTAATGCATGGGTTTCACTCAAACTAATCAAGGATATCGCTTTTCCTAATGAAAAAGAAACCAAGACAGCAAGTACATATACAGGGAACAACACTGTTAACTGTTTCCATGTGATATTGGCAGCTCCACCTACAAACCAAAAAGCAAGATCCTGCTGTAGATTAAAAAATTGGGTAAGTGCTTGACTGATTGCAGTAAAAAAAGAACTAATAGCTACGCCAGCTAAAATCAGCTGTAAAGGATTCATGCCCATTTTCGAAAACTGCAAAAAGCCAAATACGAGCAAAGTCACAGCAAAAGATCCTGTCAATGACACCAGAAACACAGAAAAGCCAGAAGCTTTGGGCCAAAAAGCAAAACTAAGAGCCATTGCCAATGAAGCACCAGCGTTGATTCCTAGTAAACCTGAATCTGCTAACGGATTTCTTGTCACTCCTTGCATCAATGCACCGCTCAATGCAAAACAACTCCCTACGAGAAATGCCCCTGCGACCCGAGGCAAGCGAATGTTTCTTATGATTTGATGACTTTGTTTTGATCCATCAAAATCAACCAACGCCTGCCAAAAGGCTATTTTCCCCACACTCGCTGCGCCATTTGAAAGAGCAATAAAAAAAATGATCAAAAGAACAAAACAGATCAAAAGCAAGAGTTTGTTTTTTTTCCTAGCCTTCATAGTTGATCCTCCTGCTCTTTTGGCAACAGATCATACGTTAGAAAAACTGGTTTATTCGTTTTTGGTAGTGTGACAATCGTTGCATCAATCTCAAATATTTTTTTCATACACTCTTTTGTGATCACTTCTTCAGGTGTACCTTCCGTAATCAATTCACCGTTTTTCATTCCTAGTAAATAATCGGAAAAACGTGAAGCAAGATTAATGTCATGGATCGACATCAAGATCGTTGTTTGTTTTATTTGATTGATTTGAGTCAATAACTGTAGGATCTCTAATTGGTGTGACGGATCTAAAAACGTCGTCGGCTCGTCCAAGATCAAGATATCTGTTTCCTGAGCAAGTGCCATAGCGATCCAGACACGCTGAGTTTGTCCACCAGACAACGTTGCGATATCTCGCGTGCGATATCCAGACAAACCTGTTGCATCCAAAGCCCACTCGATTGCTTCATGATCTTGTGCATCCATACCGCTAAACAGTTTTTGATAGGGATATCGTCCGTAAGATACTACTTCTTCTACTGTCATACCTATAGGATGTTCACTAGTTTGTGCTAATAAAGCAATTTTTTTTGCAAGTTCTTTTGAACTGTATGTAGATATATCAGAATCATTGACAATGATCTTTCCTGATTTCACAGGTAGTATACGGGTAAAGCTTTTCAATAAAGTAGATTTTCCACTTCCGTTTGGCCCAATCAAGCTCGTGATTTTCCCTTCAGGAATCGTAACAGACATGTTTTCAATAATTTTTTTATTTTCGTAGCCGGCTGCAATATCAGCTGCCCTTAGTCTCGTCATTTCACCCATCCTTTCGCTGAAAATCATTCTCAATTATGACGCTGTTTCACTATTTCGTCAAGCGCTACTTTCATATCTATAGCTAAATGAAGCGGTTGACAGCATTCGAAATATCAGGAATAATAACCAATGAGAAAGATTCTCAATTATGTCAGGAGGAAAGAAATGAACTTAAAAACAAAAGTATTCACATTATCTAGCATGTTGCTGTTGGCTGGGGTATTGAGCGCTTGCTCTCCCTCTTCAGATAAAGAAGCAGCTACACCTGCCAATTCAACGACCTCATCTACCAGCACGCATACAGTCACAGATACGCTTGGACATAAAGTCGACATTCCAAACGCACCTAAACGGATCATCGGTAGTTACTTAGAAGACTATCTGATTTCCCTAGGAGAAAAACCTATCGCCCAATGGACAGTGGGCAGTGGTTCTATCCAAGATTATCTGCAAGATGATTTGAAAGATGTTCCAACTATTTCTTATGATCTTCCTTACGAGAAAGTATTAAGCTTCGAACCTGACTTGCTGTTGATTTCTTCTTCCGCTACTGTCGAAGGTGGGAAATACGAGCAATATAGTAAAATCGCGCCAACTTATGTCGTAAAAAACGGAACAGACGTCACATGGGAAGAACAACTAAAAGATGTCGGCAAGGCTTTAGCAAAAGAAAAAGAAGCGGAAAAAGTCATTTCCGATTATCAAAAATCCGTCAAGAGCACTCGCGAAGAATTAGCAGATAAAATTGAGAACAAGACAGCTGCAGTGTTATGGGTGACCAACAACTCCGCCTTCATGGTTAGCAAAAATCGGTCAAGCGGTAGAATCGTATATGACGATCTAAAATTTGGTGTGCCTGATTTAGTAGAAGAAGTGTCCAAAGAAGCCACTTCTGACTGGTCTGCTGTTTCTTCGGAAAAACTAGCTGAATTAGATGCTGATTACATCATTCTTGTGAACAGTGATAAAGATGCTGCTATGTTCAATGAACCAAGTTGGAAGAATCTCAAAGCAGTGAAGGACGATCACGTACTGCAATTCGGACCTGAATCTAGCTGGCTATATAACGGACCTATTGCCAGTCAGGAAATGGTCAATGATATCAAAGAAAAGTTAAACTGATTTTAACTAAAAAAAGCATCTTCACGTTCATTCGCGAGATGCTTTTTTATTATTAAAAACTGAATACCGGATATTATTCTTCTTTTGAAACAACCCTATTTCTTACTCTTTCCCATTTTTGAAAACGATGGGCATATAAATTTTCCTGATCCGTTATTCCCTCGTGTTCCTCTATAAGAGCGAAGTCTGAAAAATCGATATCCCCAATATACGTATCTCCTTCAAACGTGCTATCAATCAATGTCCGCCAGATTCGACCGGTGTAAGGAAGAAGTTCTTGAAAAATCCGACTGCCACCCGAAACATAGATATCTTCTGAAATTGTTTGACTATACGCCAAAAGTTCATCGATTGAATGCATCACTTCTGCATTTTCTTTCGTGCAAAAGTTCGGTTGCGTTGTCAATACGATGATATGGCGATAAGGAAGTGAGAGATCGCCCATTCCTTCATAGGTCTTTCTTCCCATCACTAAGATCCGATCCATTGTATGTTCACGAAAAAAACGCATGTCATTTGGCAATCGCCACGGTAGCAATCCATTTTTGCCGATCAGACCATTTCTATCTTGTGCCCACATTGAAATAAACATATCATCCGCTCCTTATGATTTTAGATGGTTTGAGATAAAAAAAGTCTCAATTCTTTGACCAGCAAGGAATTGAGAACTTTAAAAACATTATTTTGTTTCACGGTGCAAAGTAACTTTGCGTTCGCGTGGGCAATATTTTTGTTTTTCCAAACGATCAGGATTGTTACGTTTGTTTTTGCTTGTTAGGTAGTTACGTTCTTTACAAGAAGTACACTCTAAAGTGATGTTTACGCGCATGTTTTTCCCTCCCATTTTTACAAGAATCCTCTAAGATGACTCTCAGACTTGATTATCTTACCATGATTTTTTCTAGATTGCTAGTGTTTTTCACGATTTTGTTAAGTAAAACTACTTGACGATAAATACAACGGTTTTACTTCTCAAACAAAATCTTTTTCTTTTTGTATAAATACCCTTACACTTGTTTATATAGATTATGTTTTTTAATAAAGGGGGATACTAATATGCCATGGAACATGAAGGACTTTCCTGCATCAATGAAAAACTTAGATAAATTGACAAGAAAAAAAGCAATCGACATCGCAAATGCATTATTAGATGAAGGGTACCCTGATAGCCGTGCGATCCCAATTGCCATTGATCAAGCAAAAAAATGGTATGAAGATGCTAGTGAATCAGAAAAACGAACCTTCGAAAAAGAAAAAAATCCAAGCAAGACGGATGAACACGATACGAATCCTCGTGCCGGAAAACTTCTTGATTCAGATGTGATCGTAGAATATGAGGAAGAACAATGGATCGTGAAATCTAAAGGGGCAAAAAAGGCAAGCAACCATTTTGATACAAAAAAAGAAGCAATCGAAAAAGGAAAGCAAGTAGCTCAAAACAAACAATCAACTTTGATCATCTATAAAAAAGATGGGACAAAAGAAAAAGAAATCAGTTACTGAGCACTTAAAAAGAAGCATAGAAACAAGGAGATCATCTCACATGCTTCTATGCTTCTTCTCATATTGTTGTTTCTTTTTTATCAAACAGTCACATAGTCGATTGCTTCTGCTTGCGGAATCGTTTCATCGACAAAGTAAACTTTATACCATGTCAAGAAACTGAAGATCGTCCAGATTTTACGTTGTTCTTCTTTACGTCCTTCGTGATGGTCATCTAGCAACTTCATGATTTTTTCTTGATCAAAAAATTCTTTTGCAAAATCTGCTTCGAATAATGCTTTGACTTGTTCGTAACCGTGTTCTTCTTTCAACCAAGCTTTAATTGGCACAGGGAATCCTAATTTCACCCGATTCGACCACTCTTCTGGAAGATGTTTGTTCGCAGCTTGTCTGAAAATATCTTTTGTATTGTTTTGATTCAACAAGAACTTACTTGGTATTTGTTGAGCCAACTTCATGACTTCGATATCCAGTAAAGGTACTCGGACTTCTAGAGAACTTGCCATAGAAAGTTTATCTGCTTTCAACAAAATATCTTTTGGCATCCATTGATGAAGATCGACATATTGCATCTTATTGACTTCATCTTTGATTCCTTCTGTTTTCTCGTAATGAACAGTCATTATTTCATTCACAGATGGCGCTGTTTGATATTTTGGCGTCAACACTTCTGATGCTTCTGATTCTTCGAACACTCGAGCATGCCCGATAAAATATTCTTTTGCAGGCGCAAGTGATTCATATAAATGGATACGTCCATGGAAATTTTTCATTTTTCCGATTTTACGTCCTAAATTATAGCGTGTTCCTTTTGGCAATTTTTTCAATCCTTGAGCAATCACACGGATAAATTTTGAATTCGTGTGGAATCCATACGTTTGGTATCCCGCAAATAGTTCATCTGCCCCTTCTCCTGATTGAACCACCCGTACACTTTGTGAAGCGAGATTTGCTAAGAAGTACAACGGTACGCAAGAAGGATTTGAGTCTGGTTCATCTAAGTGATACTGGATCAATGGGAATGCTTTAAAAGACATGTCTCCGTCAATTACAGCTGCCGTATTGTCTAAGTCCAATAATTCTGTTAGTTTTCTAGCTTCAATCGCTTCATTATAGGTTTTATCATCAAACCCGATTGAGAAAGAATGATCTGGTTTCAATACAGAGGTTACATAACTGGAATCGACCCCGCTGGATAAGAAAGAACCAACTTCTACATCGCTGATTGTATGTGCTTCAATAGAAGCTTGGACAGTTTCGTCGATTTTTTCGATCCATTCTTGTCGAGAATGCGTTTCTTTTGTTTCAAAATCTGCATCCCAATATTGTTGAATGTCCAGTTTTCCGTCTTTATACGTATAATAATGGCCTTCAGGCAAACGATAGACACCTTTGAAGAAGGTTTCACCGTTTAATGGAGAATATTGGAAAGTCATATAAGGTTTCAATGCTTCTTTATTCAATTCCTTATTAAAATCAGGATGAGGCAAAAAACTTTTGATTTCTGAACCAAACATAAATGTTCCGTTCATTTCTGCATAATAGTATGGTTTGATCCCAAAATGGTCTCTCGCACCGAATAACTCATTTTTTTCATTATCCCAAATAGCAAAAGCAAACATTCCGCGGATTTTTTGCAATAATTCTGTTCCCCATTCTTCATAACCATGCAAAAGGACTTCTGTATCTGCATGTGTTTGAAAAACGTGACCAGCTGCAATCAATTCTTCTCTCAAAGGCTGATAATTATAGATTTCGCCATTAAAAATAATAATCTTTGTTCGATCTTCATTGTAAATAGGCTGAGTACCGCCCTCTAAGTCAATAATACTTAATCTTCTGAATCCTAAAGCAACGTGTTTATCGATATATTCACCTGAACTATTAGGTCCACGGTGAACGATTCGATCCATCATTGTATTAATAATTGTTTTTTTGTTGTCCTTGTCGTTAACAAAACCTACAATACCGCACATTTAACTTTCACATCCTAATATAAAATTACTGTTTATTTCATCCATATGCATCTTATCATAGAATAAATAGCGGACGAATATTTTCTCTCTTACAGTTTCGTCACGTGAAAACAAAAGATGAAAGTTTCTGATTTTACAGAAAATAAAGTCCCAATATCTAATTTACCATGTTTTCTTTTTTGAGGCTATCTTATTCTCTTCGTGTTAAAAAAATATTAGTGGATGCTGTTCAAAAAATAGCCTCCAGATAAAAAGACACGACCGAAAGATCGTGTCTTTTTATGACTATATAAGAAAATACGCAGCCAAAGAGAGCTCTTCATTCGCTCATTGACATAGTTGAATTGAAATTATGATTTCTTGGAATGATAGTAACTACTTCATTATAAGAAAACTCATAATCAAAATTCCTTCCAAAACAATGGTCTTTCGTTCCATAAGTGATCGCGATGCACATCTCTTTCCCCCTAAACCAAATCGTTTTTACACTTTTATCTTACATCTGGTATTTTTATATCAAAAGAAAAGTCCAAGGAGATTTATTTCCTAGCATGTATGAAAAATCGTACTCAGAGGGAGTCAAAAAATATTTTGGGCTGAAAATACAACAAAAAAGACACGATCGAAATCGTGTCTAATCGTTGATATATAAGGAAGGTACGGGATTTGAACCCGTGCACCACATTACTGCGGCTCGCCGGATTTCGAGAATAGGGTTTAAGGCTGATTTTAAGTGTTTTTCGCTTATTATCAGCTTTTTATTATCTAAAAAAACAACTTTTAGATACATCCATATACTGCTTGGGGGAGTCAAAAGGGGAGTCATTTTTATATTTTATTCGCAATTTAAATCACTTAGAGTATGTACCCTGTAGGACTCGAACCTACGACCGGACGGTTATGAGCCGTCTGCTCTAACCAACTGAGCTAAGGGTACGGAAAGCCATCACCACTACTGCAAACAAAAAGAATGGACATAGACTAGATAATAATGGGTTTCATTCTTTTGTTGTGATGGCATATTTATTATTACATAATCACTAATAAAAAACTAGATTATACTCGTTATTTACTTTTCTATAAAAAACCATTTTCCATACCTATTAATTTTCCTCTTTCAACTTAAAGATACCTTTGCTATGATTATTAAGGTAAATAAAATCAAAGGTTTTAAAAATGGAAATATTTTCAATAAAGATAAAGGAGTTGTGCACTGACTTTGAATTATTTAAAAAAAAATAAAGTACTGGTTCTCATTGTACTTGTTGCTTTTCTATTGATGTCACCACAAATATATTATCGATCAATTATTGTTGGTCCTGACTGGTGGTTCCATTGGAGTAGATTTTACGAAGCAGCAATGCAAATAAGTAATGGACATTTTAATTACTTCCAATCGATTTATGCTTATAATCAAACTGGAAGAATAATTAATGCTATGTATGGTTCTGATTTTGCCTATTTACATGGGGTACTATTGCTTATTGTAAAAAATTGGTTTAAAGCTGAATTAATTACAAGTTTTCTATGTATAGTAGTATCGGGATTATCAATGTATAGTCTTTCAAGATATTGTAAACTAGATAGAATAATTGCAGTTACAAATGCAATATTTTTAATGGGGACTACAACCATCATTTTTTATATAAGTTCTCAAGGATTTCCTGGTTGGGCTACCGCATTTTTACCTATAGCTTTCATACCAGCTATCAGAATGATATCTAAGGATGAAAAACAGATAAATCCTATTTTTCTTGGAGGATCAGTGGCTTTACTAATTTCTATTCATACGTTTACTACCTTGATGTATGTCATTGCTTTGATCCCGTTCTGGTGTATTGGTTTTTATAAATCAAAAAGTAAATTGTTAATGTTTAGAGATAGTATTTTATCTGTTTTAGTGGCACTTATATTAGCTGGTAATATGTTTATCGGAATCTTAGATGTCAAAACAACTTCATTGATTATGCCGTTTAAAGTATATGATCTCATTGGTACTAGTATGGTTTTATCCGATAAAACCATGGGAAGATATGATTACGGTTTGATATTCTCATTTATATTTCTTTTCCAATTTGCAGTTAATATAATGAATTGGAAAAAAATATCTTTACTTGAAAAAACAATTATGTTCACCGGTGGATTATTTCTCCTAATATCTACTAAATATTTTCCTTGGAACGAATTTTTATCTCACTTTCCGTCATTAGGAGGACTACAGTTTCCACAGAGATTTAGTGCTATTGCTTCTGTTCTGTTAATTTTAAATAGCGGATTAGTAATAAAAAGAATAATAAATCAAATATCAAAAGAGAATGCAAAAATAATTATGGCTGTTTTTCTAGTTCTTTCATTAATTAATGTTTCAAGTGGATATTCAGATATGCTTTCGAAAGCAGCTTCATGGAAAACAGATAAATTAGATCTTGCTGGTGATAGGTTAGAAACACAACCTGAAGTAATTAGAAGTAATTTTTCTAGTTCCGATTTAACAAAAGCTTTTAACACAATTAGAAAATCAACAACTGATTATTTACCTAATAATGGTGCTACAGATGCACCTTATAAAGAATACACTAATCAGATATATGATAATCCTATCAAAGTGAAAAAAAGTATTACAGAAAAAAATGAGTTGCAGTTAACTTGGGAGGTAAACAAATCTGAGAAAGTACTACTTCCTGTATTTGTTTATGAACATAGTACTGTCGAATTAAATGGAAAAAAATTAAACAGTAAAGACTATACCAGTAGTAATATAGGAGCTTTAATTGTAAATGTAAAACCTGGTAAAAATACGGTCATCGTTGGATACAAACCTTCATTTCTATTCAAGTTCCTTCTTGTCTTAAAAATTATTGCTGTTCCACTGACAATAGTTTATTGTTTGTCATATACTTACAGGATGAATAAAAAAGAAAAGAATAAAAAAAACCTCGCTCACCGTTAAAATGGGCGAGGTTTTACTTTTATCGCTTTGGCATTGTCAGTGCTAAATCTTTGAAGTGGAAATCTACTGCGCCTCCTGCTGTGTTTCCTGCTCTGTCATTTGTACGTCGGAACATTACGTATACATTTTTGTTAGTGAATTTCTTCATATCGAAATCAGCTTTCATGCCATATTTCAAACCGTTCGCTACGCCTAAATGTTTGTTGACGTCATTGCGGACAATACCAGCTGATGCTACTCGTGCTAGCTCTTTTCCTGTTTTTCGATCCATCAAGAAGATGAATCCATATTTATGATTGCCTGGACCTTGCCATCCCCCAACAGTAAGAACGCCTGTTTTGACTTCTTTCATCAATTCTAGTTTGGCTTCCTGCCCATTTGCTTTCTGAATCGGGCTTTCTGTCACATAGTCATCATGTGTTTTTGGTTTAGATGAGTTATTGTCATTTGTATTGTTCGAAGAAGAGCCACCCAAAGACTCACCCGTGATTGCTTCGATTAATTCTTTCGCTATTGCATCAATGTTATCGACTAATTTCTTTACGTCACTCGCATTAGAAATGAACCCTAGTTCAACTAAGCGGTATGAAATTCCACGATTAGAGAATACATTGCAGTTTAGCAAATCTGAACGTCCAAAAGTACCTGTCGGTCTGGATGATCCCCACAAGCCGACGTATTTTTCTAGCACTTTTCCAATAGCTAAATCGTTCGCGTCTGGTGAATACTTAGCATTGATGATAACATGACCGCCTGTCGCTACTGCACTTGCTGCATCTAAATGGAATTCCGTCACAGATGCATAGCCGTTCACTGAATAAGCTCCACCACCCGCTTGCGACTGCTGATACATATCTAGAGATTCATTATAAAAATCGACTTGCGTATTTTTAAGTTTTGCAGCCCATGCTTTTAATCTTGGTCCTAAAATGTTTCGTGTAAAGTTTGCTTCTTGATATCCATTACCTACTGCACCAGGATCTCCTTGGCCATGTCCAAAAACTACTAAATGTTTACTCATTATTGATTACCTCCATTTTTCTTATAATTTTTGTTAGATACTTGCATGATTGTCCCTAAAAATGTCGTCACAGCTGTAATCGTTGTGACAGCCACATCAGTGTGTTCATACCCATAGACTTTTCCCAGTCCGCCTACCAATACAGCGAATGCTGGCAGAACAATCGACACCACCCATTTGACAATGTCATACGTTGAATTATTTAATTTCATCATTCTTCCTCCTACTGTAGTTTTTCGTGAATTTTCTCTACTGTACTTTTGATATCTTCCACGTCGCCCAGAGCGTCCGTCAGTTTGTCGATCGTGCTTTGATATCTTTTTTCTCTTGCGTTATTCTGTTGCATCACCCAAATAAACAAACCCACAAACAAAACAGCAAAGCTGATCTGTTCGGGGTTTGAGAGTAACGACCCTAATAATTTTTCCATGATTCACCATCTTTTCTGCAAAATAAAAAACGTACTGAAATAAGTACATTTTTATATAAACTCTTCAATATACCCAGCGATAAAACGAACATTCGTAATTGTTTTTTTATCTCGAGTAGAAACAACAACCGAACAAGTTTGTCCGTTTTTCAACGCTACAACTGTAAAACCAGTTCCCGATTGATCTAATCTCAAATTCGTAGTATCTCCTACAGAAAAAATTCTAGTCTGCGTACTGTCGTGTTTGAAATCAACATATGCGTAATCTGAACCAGTCGTTGAACTGTCAGTTCCAGTGATTTGTATAGCAATATTTACAATCAAAGTTGCATCTCGCGTCATAGTAAATGTGCCATTTGCATTTAGAACATATGGACTTCTGTCTTTCATTCCAGCTTCAGCATACCCCAACGATGGCCCCATAGGAATAAGAACGGAACTCCCTGTAGTTGTTCCTAAAGCTGTACCCGATCCGAAAGCTTCTTTAAAAGATTTCTTCATAAATCCATCGATTTCCTTAAAATTATCATTTAAATCATCTTGAGCATTCAGTTGACCACGTTCAAAATTCGTTTTCATTTTATCGCGTCTCCTTTATTTTGATTTGTAGGGTTTTGTTGCCCTCGTTGAGCAAAAATGTATTAGGTTCTATTTCTGTGATTTTTGGTGATGACATTTTCCAATTAGTAGGTACTTTGACTGTCACAGCATTTTTTGTAGGATAGCCAATCTTTGTTGGGATTGTTTCCGGAATATCTCCCAACCAATTTTCTTCGCCTAAAGCAGTGATACCAAACCCATTTGTCAGCGCCAATACTTCGATTTCTGGATACACAAAAGGCAGATCATTCTTAGAAAAAACTAATTGATCTGCCGTTAAATTCATGATTTGATTTTGAAGGTTGAGTGCAACGTCTCCATCCATCGATTGCTGTATCGTTTCAAGAAATGCTTGCCAATCAGCTTGCGCTTGATTGATATACCCCTGTCCTTTAGCAATAATTGCTTTCATATCAGCTTCAAATTTCACTTTTTCGTCTGCTGTATATTGATTCATTTTAGCAATAATATTGTTTAACAAGGTTGTATATTGTTCTTCTAGTCCAGATACAGATACTTTTTGAAATGGGCTAGAATAACCACAGACTTTTTCATCTGCGCGTTTATCAGTGATCAAATCAGCGGTAATGGCAGATGCATTTCTAGGTACCTTGATTGTAGCTAACTGTAACTCGTAAACGTCACTACTACGTTGTACTGTAGTATCTCCAGTTTTTACAACTAGCTTTATTTCTCTAGTACTCTTATCCATTCTAACAACTACGCTATCTGTCCGATCCTGAGTAGAGCTAGCAATAGTAATATTCAAAGCTAAGCCTACACTGTTGAAATAACTTCTCCCCTCCATATTGGCAGCACCAGCAGAAACCATAATCCGCATACCACCAGTATAATTTTCTGTTACTTTTAAACCGTCAGCGGTTGTCATCGAAACGCCTGTAGTAAATAAATTGGCAAAGAATTGGGCAAAATCGCTGTCGTCATAAAGACGATCTTCGTCAATAGATAACCATGGAAAACTCCATTCCAAAAGCTCTCAGCTCCTTCCAATAATGTCAAAAATAGTAGGGGTTTCTTTACCGAAAACTGGTTCGACAAAAAGCCCCTTACTGTCATATGTTTTTTTGATTGTTGTGATCGTGGATTTTTTCTTCAAATTATATAGTTCAGATTTAACACTAACTGTATCGCCTAGATTGTAATCTTTTCCAAGTTTAAATAATTTCGAGCTGGTTGGAATTTCACCAGTAAGCGTGAGAATTCTTTTTCGTTCAGCTAATTTGCTTGTCCCACGATTTGTTAATGCTGATTTATACTGGCTGTCTGTCAATGTTACCTCATCGCTACTTTGCTGAAGATCTCGAGCATCGACGTACAGCTCTTTACGCTGCAGTCCGGTTTTTTCGCCATTGACAACTACGCTTTTTCTTGCTGATCCCTCGCCCTCTCCGAAAACAAGAGCGGTCGTGGATTCATCGAAGTTGTTGTTCTGATAGCCTGCCTTTGTTAAATTTTCATAGCTATCGGAAAACTCCACAATATCGGAAACATCTTCTCCACGAAAAATGGTTAATTTATTTCCTGGTCTCCCTAATTGTTCTGCCACTTCCTTGATTCCAAAATCATAAGCTGTACACAAACTTTCTATTTCCTCAGCTACATTTCCATAGCTGTTCTGATACTGTATCAAAGCAGTCCCAAAATTAGGTGTGCCATCAAGTTTTAAATATTGAATCTTACGCTTTGTGTCGCTAGGATTTACAACTTCGGCATTCAAATGGTCCCACACAATTTGTTCTGGTCGTGCTGTTTTATTATAGATTCGATAAACAATTCGATCGTTAGATTTACCAAGTAAGGATTTCCCTGTCACTTTCAATTGTGCAGTAGATTGATCATCTACCACTGCATTATCTACATAGAAATAGAGTCCTTCCATATAAATCACTGTATCAGGAACAAACATACGTATATGCTCATTTTTCAGCCCAACATATAATTCAAAATCTGAATAGGTATAATAGTTCAAATTGACTGTTAAACTTTTAAATCCATCAAAGACTTTTTCAGATTCAAAAAGCCATTGATTCTCTGTATCCTGTGTAAAAATTTCTAATTCCATCACACACCACCTACTAACGGTTGGAAATCAAGTTGTACAATTACGTTCCCAATACCAGAAGTAGCTTTCACTTGGAAATAGTTATCCCCTTTCGCTAACTGCAGAAAAGTAGAATCTGGATCACGTAGTGGCATAGCATTAGATTCCACACCGTTGGGATCAGTCATGACTGCTTCTTTCAGCCCTCGCGTTGTCACTAGTTTAAACTTAGTACCCGCTTGGTATGATCCTTTAAAGCGAAAGAATTCTTGAGTAATGACGTTATAGACTTCTGGATCAGTTGCTTCAGCACCCAGACTAAAATAGAATGTGCCTCCTACTGCAACGTCCCCATCATTCACCACTGGTATAATCTCTCCAGATTTCAATGTAGAAAACTCATAGCCAGTTGTAATTGCTAATGGCCAGAAATGTTTCTTTGTCGCTACAGCTAAAGGAATGAGTGTATTGTAAATACTCATATCTCTCCAATATGGATCTAAAGCAAGGAAAGAACAAGTATAAGTTGTAGTTGTATTTTTAATGGGATCATCCATTTCCGGAGCTTTTACTACCAATACATCAATCTGGTACTCTTTATCAAATGCTCGATAAGTAAGCGATCCTGGCGTTTTCGGATTCAGTATTTTAATCATTTCATGTTGCAGTATGGATAAATATTCTGGACTTGTACCAATCAACGTACCTTTTATTGTCAAATCACGTTTAGCTAAACGTTCTGAAACTAAAATGACACCATCGAGACCATACTGCTCTTCTGTGGTAATAGCATTCTCGACAGCGCCAAATCCAGTTTTATTTGATACAGTAAAAGGCGGTTGAATGCCGAAAACTAACTGGGCACCATCCGAGTTTTTATAAACAATTTCGTACATTCAAACCCTCCTTATTTTTTCAAGGCTGCAAGATCCTGCAGTCGTAATTTTGTTTCTCTGGCAATCTCTCTTGGTGTTAATGGTTCTGGACTACTAATATATTGAGTAACATTAATATCTCCATCTTTTTGTTCACCGATCACTTCGTTTACTGCTGCTTTTACATAGCCTAACAGTGTATCAATCGGAGCAACTGCTTCAGCTCCAGCTTCTCCTCCTACCATCAGATTATTTCCATTCATCCCAAATGCCGTTGGTTGTGTTAAAATACCACCCTTAGCGTACCAATCAATGCCTAAACTTGGAATTTTCCCTTTCAGTAAATCTCCCACTGACCAACCAGCTGGACTTATTGAAAAGTGAGGAAGAGGTATTTTTGGCCAGCTAATCGAGAAATTGAAGAATCCTTTGATTGTATCAATGATTCCTTTAATAAAATCCCTTGCTGTGTTCATTGGACCTTCAATTGCATTTTTAACACCGTTGAAGATTCCAGATACCGTATTTGATAAGGCTCCCCAAACATTTGAAATTGTATTTTTCACACCGTTCACGATTCCGCTGATAACTGAATGAATCCCATTCCATATATTTGAAATAGTGTTTCTCAATCCGTTAAATAAGTTGACTGCAACCGATACAATCCCACTGACTACAGACGAAACAACACTCTTGATTGCATTCCAAGCTGTAGAAGCTGCATTCCGAATACCATTAAAGATACTTGTAATTCTGTTCCACAAACCTGTTAAAAATGAAACGACAGCCGATACCAACGCTTGTACGATAAGACTCACTGCTGATTTAATTCCATTCCATGCAACAACAAATATATTGAGCAACTGTGGCAGTAATTGAACGATCCCACTAATAAGAGCCATGATAATTTGGATTCCTGCAGCGATTATTTGAGGTAGTGCTGCAATTAATGCACCAGCCAGAGCCACAATAATTTGTAAAGCGGCATTGATCAAAGCTGGCAAGATGGAAATAATTCCATTGATTAACGCCATAAGCAACTGAACACCTGCAGCAATTATCTGAGGTAATGCGGAGATTAATGCATTAACTAGCGCCATAATAATCTGTACCGCTGCGCTGACTAGCTGTGGCAAAATAGAAATGATTCCATTGATTAATGCCATCAATAGCTGTATACCTGCAGATATAATCTGGGGTAAGCTAGCAATCAGCGCATTGATCAAGGCCATAACAATTTGAATTGCCGCTTGTACTAATGTAGGTAAAATTGAAATAACACCACTAATTAAAGCCATCAAAATTTGAATGCCTGCATCAAGCAACTTCGGTAATGCGGTCATAATTGCATCAAGTAGCGTAGTGGTTACTTTTATTCCAGCATCCATCAGTGTTGGCAATGCATTAATTAAAGCATCCATTAACGTAGTGATAATTTGAATCCCTGCATCAATTAACATTGGTAAAGCGTTGATAAGCGCATCAAGCAACGTAGTCAATACCTTAATTCCAATATCAATCAAAATAGGAAGTGCATCAATTAAAGCGTTTAATAATGTTGTGATGATTTGTATAGCAACCTCTACTAATTTAGGTAATGCATTGGCTACTGCCTCAACTAAGAACGTGATGACTTGCATTCCAACATCAAGGATGACTGGTAAAGCAGTTGTGAATCCGTTGATCAAAGCAGTTAATATTTGTACACCTAATTGGACAATTTGAGGTAACAAACTGACTGTTAAGCTGACCATTTTGGTAAGGATATTTAAAAATGTGTCAATCAGCGTTGGCAACATCTCAGTGAATCCTTCAATCAAACTAGTAAGAATAGAAACAGCCATTTGGATAAACATTGGCAGATACGTGGAAATAGCATCTGTTATCACCGTGATTATTTGTGTAAATATTTCAACAATCATCGGGATATATTCTGTTATCTTTTCTATAATCGAAACTAGAATATTGGTTATAGCCTCAATAACCATTGGTAAGTATTGAGAAACCATATCAGCGAAATTACTAATCGTATCATCCAAGTTATCAAATACTTTTGTGATTCCATCTGCACTTAGATCACCTGTTTTTGCCCAAGCTGCTAAAAAAGAAATTACTAAAGAAATAAGCATTCCCCATGGTCCAGAAACTCCCAATGCTGCAAGTCCGACTTTTGTCAACACACTGATAAAAATGGAAATGACTCCACCGATTTTTCCAAAAGAGCCACCTAATTTATCCAGTAGGTTTCCGACTAATTCTAATCCACTAGAAAACAAACCAGATACAACACTTGCAATGGTAGACAAAACAGAACCGAATCTATCTAATCCGGCAGATAATAAATTAGAAACAGATTGCTTCAATTTAGCAAATACTTCGCTCAAACGATTAAAAGCGGATATAACCGTTCCCGATAAAGTTTGACCCATTTCAGAAAGTACCGCTCCAAATTTCTCGATGCCAGATGCAATGAGCGATTTGGCAGCTGATGCTAGGGTACGAAATGCGGGAGCAACTGCACTAACGATACGTGTAGTAACTGCGACCATTTTTTCAAATACACTAATGACATTTTCTGCTATGACTGAACCGATTTCTTTTAAAGTCGGTAATACAGCCGAAAGTGCTTGTCGAACCGCATCAAAGCCTTTGACTAACCCTTGCTTTAAAACAGCAATAGTTTTGTTAACACCATTACGAAAATTCTCATTTGTTTTATAGAAATAGACAAAAGCTGTAATCAGTGCTCCAATTGCTACTACGACCCAACCAATTGGATTAGTTAATAACCCGACTTGCGCGGCAACTCCTTCAGCGGCTTTCACTCCAAGCAATGCTTTTCTAAGAGTTTTTAACCAATCTGCTGCTTTTGCTGCAATGATCATTGCTCCTAAAGCTGTAGTTAAGGTTGTTACTGCACCAACAACGACATAAACCAAAGCTGGTTTTTCTCTGAATGCTGTTGTTAATTTAGTCATTGAGTTAGTGATAGATTGGACAATTGCTAGAAAGGGTTGTAGCATTGGTGCTCCAAAAGCGGCGGCTAAATCAGTAGCTGCTTGTTTCAAATTACCAAGAACATTTTCCATGCCACTTCCTTCACGAGCCGCTTGTCCTAAAGCGCCAGAAAGTTTATTCCCATCCTCAACCATTTGTAGCAAAGTGAGTTGTTTCTGCGCTTCCGAAAGATCATTAAATGATTTGCCATATAATTTGTTAGCTGCAGCATTTCGTGTTGTCTCAGTAGATGATATTCCCAAAGCAGCATCATTCTCATAATTACCTTTTAAATAAGACTGCAAGCTTTCAGTCACTTCATCGATAGATTTATCATAGAAAGCAGCACTGTCTGCCGCTGCCATAGTGGCACGTTCAGTTAGCGAAAGAGCATCGGCGGTATCCATTCCTGTGGTTTTAGCAAAAGCAGCCATTGATGTGAAAGCTGGTTTTAATCTATTAGGTAAGATATTCGTCTTTTTAGAAATCTTATCAATAGACTTTTGGGCATTGGATTCGAATTTTCCAAACACTTGAGAAAACTGAGCATTCATGGCTTGCATATCAGCAGCAGCTTTTATTGAGAAACCAGAAATAGCTATTCCAACTGTATTTAACGTAAGTAAGGCTTTTTTTGAAAATTCGAGTGCCTCTGTCGTCATGGGACGAAAAATCTTAATGCTTCCCATTTTCTTCGCTAAACTTGAAAAGAAACCACCTAATCTGTTTGTGGTACTCTTTCCTTTTGCTTCAGTTTCATCTAACGATTTATTGGCTTCTTTATTATTTATCCCAATCGTTCCGAATAGTTTAAATACTTCTCCCATCATGTCACCTCGCTTTCTAGAGGTTTTGTTGGTTTGATAAATTGGTAAGCAAAATCTAATGATTTTTGTTGTTCTTCTTTTGATGGTATTTTTGTTTCGGCTATACCATTTGCGGACATTTGTTGCTTTTTGAACTCTTTAAAAGATTGCGTCATTTGTGTATGCAACCATTGGTTATAGAGCTTTTCTTCTCTCTCTTCTTCAAAAACCCACAAAATAAAATCCGCCAAGTCAACTAAGCGGTAAGTGCTTAGCAACTTGAGCGGATCTCCATATCTTTTAAAAATGATATCTTTAATTTTATGTTCGCCATCCGAGATATTTACAATAAGGTGGCGATAGATTTGAAAAAATCAATTAGTTCTGGTTTCTTAAAAAAGGTAATAATTAATGTTGTATACTCTGTTAATCCAAGAGTTGAAATTGTAGAAACATCAGTAGCTGTTAATTCGGCTAATAATTCATTAATATCGAATTTCACTGATTTCAAATTCCGTAAAGTTTTTTGTAACATTTTAGCGCCCATTTCCATGCCACGTTTTTGTGCTTCTTTTTCTGCTTTTTCTTTTGCCTTATCAATTTTCGCTTGTTCTGCTTTTGTTGGTTTCTTATCTTTATAATCTAGAGGTACAACTTTTTCTGCAGATTCAACATTTTTCTCAAACATTTCTACAAATTCATCTTTAATATCTAATTTCCCTACAATTGATAATAAAGAAAATAAGTCATCACCTTTTAATTCACGCATTTCTAAATTCATTTATTATTCCTCCAATTTTTCTTCTTGTTTAATTGGCACATCTGCTTGATCTAGTTCTTTGTCGTCTTTGTCAGCAATGTAGACTTTCACAATATCAGTTGCTAACAAGCCTTTTCTGTAATACTTAAAATTTGGTGGATCAGCCTGACTAATTGGCACGGAATAAAGCCTCTCGCCGTTAATATACAGACCTACTTTTTCTACCAGTGTCCCTTGATATGTACCAGTTACCCATGTACTGGTAACTGGTACATATTCATCCACAGTTAAGATTTTAGCTTCGATAATAGCCGTATACTGTTCTTCTGCGGTTTCTGACTCTACATCACCATATATGGCACTCAAACCATAAATATGCGTTACGCCATCCTCAATGTCACTAAAAGTCTTTGTGATCTTTCCGTCAACAATATAAGCTGCGCCAGAATCGACATGATCTTTGTATGCTTTTGCTGAAGTCGCCCCTGCCGGACAATCAGCCGACACAGTGACTTGTTTTTTATCTGCGTCATACTTGAATGTCAGGTTTTGGGGCGCATCAGGGAGTCTTTGTCAATATCACTGGATCAGACCATGCTGATCCTAACTCATGTTCATTTAGATAAGCCGCTTTTTCGATATCAGTTGCCCCTCTACCTTTAACGTTGAATGTTTGCACATACAGATAAAGCTTTTCTCCCGAATTCAAGGTAGGGACATCTTTAGCCGCTAACGTCCATGAGGTTGTTTCTGAATATCCCATCATTGTGGCATCATGAGGGTCAGATTCATTAGCATTGCTATAGTGAATAACATAAGCCTGTGCTTTTGGTATAGCATCCCAAGAGAGAGAAACTGATCCATCATCATTAAGAACCCCAGTTACGTTCTGGGGCGCATTAGGGTGTCGTATTAGGGTAGTAAATTCGCCATGGAAATTCATCATTAGCCAATTGTTCATAAGAAGCATTAGCTGTGATCTCTTGCTCGATAACAGCTTCTTTATTGTCTTCTGTTTTAAGAGACAAACCACTTTTTACAAGTCCATTGTCCAAAACGACAATAACAGGTTGCTTCGTTCCATTATGGATACCGGCAACCGCAACTGAAGGAATATAATCTCCCTCTTCAAGATACCTTTTTTGCTTAATTACTTTATATCCAGCGGGCGCTTCATCTTCTCCTGCATCTTCTAACGTACCATTAATTGAACGACGCAAATTTTCAGCAGTTAATTCCATTAAATTTGCTTTAATCGATGCTGTAGCTGACTCCAATACATTTAGACCCTTTACGTCCATAACATAAGCACCATCAACTTCAGGTTTTCTATAAGATAGTTCTGAGTTAAACTCTACGCCACCACTTGTAGCACCCATCGGCGTTCCGGTAAACTCCCCTGTGGTTTTATCAAATTGAAAATCAGTAAATACTGTGGCTGAATCAATAATAAAATTGTTCGCACTTCTTTCTGTATAGCCTGTTTTAGGTAGTCCCATACTCTTTTTTCCTCCAATCGACCGCACAATAAAAGCGGACATTTCTTCTTTTTAGTTGTTCATCGCCTGTAGCGACTTTTGTAGAACCAATAAATTTGAATGTTAAATTTAAACCATCCGTTAGCACTCGTTTATACATCAATTCATCTTTCAATTTATCCTCTAAGTTTATAAGGGATAAAAAAGTATCCGAACGATCAAATATATCTATATCGATATAAAAACCATCTTTATTCCTTCTCATAGGCTCTGAATCAAAAGAAAAGGTACCGTACGGATAAATGATCTCTTTTCGCTTGTTGATCTCTAAAAACATTTCAGAATGGATATTTTGCAAGATTTTTGCTAATTCGTTCAAAAATTCTTCCATCTATTTCCCTCCGAATCGAGCACCATATTCTTGCCCTAAAATCTCTTTGATCGTTTCTTTATTTTGTCTAAAAGCAGGGCGTAAGAATGGTTGTGGATCTTGTCCCCAAGTGAAATACCATTCACCACTTGGATCTTTATATACCCAGCCACCTTTACGACCATTCCCATTCTCAGCAAATTCTCCTGTACCAAACTCAATGTAGATAGCATATTCTTCCGGTGATCCTACAGCTCCAATAATTTCATCACTTGCTGTCTTAATAGCAAAATCAATACGATCCCTCAATTGACCTGTTGCTACAGGAGCGCTAGCTTTAGCAGCTGCTCTGATAATGCGTAAGACTTTCTCCATACCTACTAACCCAGCTTCTTCTAGTTGTTTCTTTACTTTTTCTTTATAGCTAGTAAATATAAAGTTATTTGCCATTTTTGACACCTTCAAATTTCAAATAAAGTTCGGTATGATGTTTAACATTTACTGGATTATCGGAATAAGTAATGGCATAGAGCCGATTGTTCGAATCCATGACACGCATTTTATCTGTAATACCATCAGTAAACTGAGGGATAACTAGAATGTGTGTAGAATCTTCTGTAAAAGCGTTCTGTTGATTGGTGTCATCAGAACCTGTCAGCAAATCTAAATAACCAGAGACACGCTGAAATAAGCCCCAATCATCAATTAGACCACCAATCCCATCAGTTTTTTGTCCTATGATTTCTTGTATTTGGAAATCTTGAGGTTCAAACATCAACCCCACCTCATTTTTTTGTACTTATTCAGAAAGCTAAATTTTGAAGCAGGAAATCCCTCAATATTGTCAGTCGCATTGATATCATAATAAGTGACTGACATTCTGGCGATTGATTCTGACTTAATGCCCATCTTAGAACCCATTTGTTTCTTATACTTGATCAGTTCTTCAACACCCATTCGGATATCAGCTGGATATTGTACTTTAGTGATAAAGGAACCAGAAAAAGAGCCATCAAAAAACGGCTCTTCTACATTGGTTTCTATATTTTTATCGTTGATTGATGCAATCGTAGTCAGACAATCATTAAACTTTGAGCTGCTTATTTGGATAGTGTCCCCAACGCGCAGGCCCAACGGTGCATCTTCCAAAATAATAGATTTGCCAGAAAAAGAAATCTTTCTGAATCGGACATGGATATTTTGAAAATTGTTGTTTGACAATTGTCGCACTGTTTGCTCATAAGCATCTAAATCCGATTGTGTAATCGTAGGATCAATCTTTTGAGCATCAACTAAACTGATGATCATAAAATCATCCCCCTAAGATGCAGCAGTTCCTGTTACTGCGATCGTTGTTGTGAATTCACCTGATGTGAAATCAAAGCTTGCTGTTCCTTCAGCAACGATAGTACCATCAAATCCGCCGTTTTCATTTTTTACAATCGTTGCAATAGTATCGTTGCTTGATGTTGCTGTAGTAGCCGCAATAACCGCATCAGCATCGCTGGCGTCTGCGGGCACAGCAGAAATAGTAAATGTTTTAGTAGCGCCTACTGCACCAGTCCAAGTTTTCTGGCTTGCTGTGATGCCTGTTGCGGTAGGCGCTACGCTTTTTTTACTGCTTTAAGAATCGCAACTTTATTTTTTTCTGGAATATGTTTTCCGTATTTTCCAGCGCCTTGGATTGCTACACCGTTAAAATCTTCAGAATCAATTGCACGAGTAACAGAAATACCTACGCCCGCAATACCTACTCCATCTGCTGAAAATTGAACAAATTCACCTGTTTGGAATTTGCTTTCTGGCATTTCAGCCAAAATAAACCCTTTGAACTTGTAAAGAGTTTGTTCATCAATATTTGCAGAGGAGTTTTTAGCTGTAGTAGCCAGCTTATTATCAATCAATAAATCATAGACATCTGGATGGACATAAGCTACCCATGGAATAGATTTTGAAACAAGGTTATTAATAAAAGTTTTGTGAGCAGTAGAAAATAATGCCGTTACTCCCTCTTCTGTTAAGTCAAACTCAATTGTTTCAGATGCAGCATCTGATAAAGCTTTACCCATCAAGCTGTCAACATATTCAGCCCAGGCAATGCCTTGTTCTTCTAAACGTTCTGCAATTACCGAATCTGAATCATCATTCACCGTAATATCATCAATACCTTCGTGAATCGCTAAAGGTGCTTCATAAGGTACAGATGTGTCTACTGATTTAATTTCTTTTCGTGGCCCAAAACGATTAGTATTACCGGTGCCTGTCCCGAATCCTACATTCTCATCTGTATTATATTCTTGCATTACAACAGGTGTATCAGACGTTTTTAAATATAAGAAAGTATCGCTATCTTTGACCCCATCTTTTACTTGTAAACTCCCTCCGAAAGCTCGTAAGAAATAAGATTTTTTCTCTGTAATTTTTGCTAGTAAACCAGTATATTGTTTCGTGTAAATTTTAGTTGCCATTGTATTTCCTCCGTTTATTCATATTTAGATAAAATTGCTGCAAATGGATCTGTTTCTTCTGAACCAGACCCTGTTGGTAGTTTGGTATCAATTGGTTGATAACCTGCTCCTGGTGGCGTTTCTTCTTGTGTTTCTTCTTTAGCAAAATAATCAGGAATAGAAGCTTTCAAATCTTTGACTTTGCTGTCTAGATCCTTTACTTTTCCATCTTTATCCAGTTCCAATTTTCCTAGCTTGAACAAGGCATAATCGATGTCTTTGGCGCCAGATGCCTGTAAAACTGCGGAAACTTGGCTGTTGATTTTTAGATCGGTATTTTCTTTTTCTAGAGCCTCTGCTTTTTCTTTGAGTGAAGATAATTCTTTTTGTACGTCTGGATTATCTTTCGTTTTCTCTTCTAAAGTTTTCAAAGTTTTTTTGCTTTCAGAAAGCTGGCTAGAAATGTTGTTATACTGATCTTTTGGCACTGCATGATCCGGAAATTCTTTGTCAATTTCCTTGTTCGCCGCTTCTAAATCGACTGTTCCATCTTCTTTGGTATGTTTTGCTAAAATTGTTTGAATCCATTCCATTTTTCTCATCCTCCATAGCATTTATATAGCGGTCGCTGCCGCTTAGAGTGTCCAGATATACCGCTGGCACGGTACAGATCAGTTTTACGTCATGATCCAGGACAAAATAAAAAGACTTAACGATAACTAAGTCTTCTCATTTTCTTTTCTTAAATATTCTTCGTAATCAGCATCTAAATAATCGTATGGATCGTTCATATGGTCCACCTCGTTTTTTGGGTACAAAAATAGCACTCAATCATTTAATGACTAAGTGCTATTGCCAAATATCTAAATTTAAAATATTTAATGCATGGTTACCATCTTTTGAAAGCCTATAGTTTTTATCAAAGGATTGAAGGATATGAAAATCTTCAATTTTATTGTAAATCTGCTCGACTTCATCATCAGAATAATTCCGATCTTGAATGATGATATTTAATTTGTGTTTCAAGAACAGGATATCTTCAGAAACTAGCATTTTATAAAGTTCCATTTCTCTCACTCCTTATTTTCTTCCTTCTTTTGCGGGACGTTGGATAGACTGTAATGATTCGACCATCATCAGGGTTGATAGCTATAGTAGCATAATCTCCGATATATTTCTTGCTTGGTCTGCCTTGATTGTCGTATTTCACAGAATCAATTTTTATCGGGTGTTTTACAGTCCGTATGATATGCTTCACATCTACGCTTCGCTCATCTTTTCGTTCATATAGATGAGCAGCCAAACTTTCAATGGTAATGCCATCCGGTGTTTTCAAACCAATTATAGCATCTTTGGCCTGGTTCTCCTTATTTGCTAACCACTCATTATAATTCTTATATTTGATTACTGCTTTTGTTTCATTATCTTTTCGAAGTTCTGGTGCAATACCATCGATAACTTCGATAGTCGTGCATCGACAACCTATATCTTCACTAGCCACGCCAAAAAGACGCGGTCCTTCCGCAGTATGTCCGCGAATAGAAAACTTTTCATCTACTTCAACTGTCTGACCATCTAGCTCGCGATGATCGTGTCTTGTTTTCTTATCTAAAGTAGCCAGCCATCGCTTTTTGATATCGATACCTTTCTTTTTAGCCTCCACATAACCTTTTTGAGTTGTGGTGGATTGGGTACGCCCTGCCTCAGTCCTTGCAATCCGAAGAGCTTGCTTGTAACTGGCTTCTGTTTCTTCGTTTACACGTCTTGCTATTTCAGCATAGCTCTTTCCTTCAAATAGTCCCGTGATGATGTTGTGAGTGACGTTCTCGGCTAATTTATCACGGTATTGATAGAGGCGCTTGGAGAGCCGTTTACCAGCTATGGGAACATTCACTAAGTTCATTACATAATCATGATTGATCAGCGGAAATTGCAAGACAATATTTTGTGATCGCTCAATAGAATACCAAACACCGTAGTAACCTTGTCTAGCTTGGCCAGCTGAATAAGCCTTGATTGCTTCTTCAATTGATGGATAAGAGCTAGAAAGAATATTGTCAATATCTTTCGCAACATTAAAAAGCCTCTCAACTTCTAATCGTGTAGAAAATGAAAGGTCAGATGCATTCTCTGTATAATGTTTGAGCTTTTTCTTAATATCAATTAGCTGCTTACGATAGAGATTAAACAGCTGACTGTCCGTTTTCTGATATTGTTTGGCTGTCAGTTGCTTGAGTTCCTGTTGGCACTTGTTCAGCTGATCCATCTGCATTCACCGCCTCGTCAGTTCCCATAGTCAGACCTGTTGTGTACTCAGCTTCTTCAAGTGCTGCTTGTACTTCTTCCCAGTCCAAATCAAACTGTTCACAGATCAGTTTTAGGACGGTCTCATCATCTAAACGAGGAGCAACCTGCATGATTGAATTAATAATGATTTGTTTTGTTTCTGCCTCTGTTTTTTCATTGGTTACTAAATCATTCTCGTTGACCATTACCTCCCGAGTAAATGTAAAGGAAACGTCTTTAGGATCATACGCTTTGTTAAAACGTCGATTGATGTCTTCAATGACAAGTTTGTTCATCCATTCCAACATTGCTCGGAGTCGGGCTTCTGTTTTATTAGCCTTCATATTCAGCAAGGTATATCGAGCCTTGATAACGATGTTCGTGATATTTCCATCCCCTACTTGGGTAGAATCAAAAGCCATGCCGAATTTGTAAATGTTCTCTTTGTCGATTTCCATCTTTGCTTTGCGGCCTTCAACTGGGATTGTCACTGTTTTAACGTCTAAACCACCATCACTACCTGTACCGACAACCTTCTTAGCTTTGACATTCTGCCTTAGCTTAGATAGGTCGTCGCCTTGAAAGCCAGAGACTACATAGATTGCCTCTGCAAAATCCTGTAGGTTATTGGATAAGAAACAATTCATCAAATCATAGTCATCAATCAATGCTTTAATTGGTTTCAAATCAGTGGTTTCTTTCTTGTTATTGGATAAACGGTAGAAAGGAATTTGACCATAACTTCTTTGCAACAATTTTCCTGTCTTGTTGTCAATAGCCAAGATATGTGGGCGTGGATTAAGCTCTACAGACATATCAAGCTTATAATCTTTTGAGTCTTCTGCTACGAAGAAATAAACGTCCTTGTCCGTCCATATTTCGGCATGATGGATTTTCTTTTTCTTGCCGTCTTTCTCAATATCAGTATGATAGTAGCGGCAAATACGCTGTAATTCGTTCTGGTCATTGTAGATCCCAAAGACGTGCAGACTATCTGCAGTTTGGAAGCATAGGCGATCTTCTGTATTTGTCCTGGCATATACGTACTCAAAGCCTTTTTGACTTGCACCTTCCACTAATTCTTGCAGCACCACTTGAAAATCAGAATCATAGTATTCTTCCAGGTATTCTTTTAGAGATTCATCCTCTGTTTCATATTCGACTGGGTTAGCCAGCAAATATTGTACTTTTTGATCAACGATTTCTGGAAAGAATCCATGAGGGATGCGAATGTTCGAAGCGAATTTGTCTTCCTTGTAATTTCCCTCATCATCGATGTAGAAGATGCGATTTTTCAATATGTCGTTTTCGTGTTGATAATATCGCACACCTTGTTTGGCATGCTTTTTCATCGTTGAATTACGATCACTCTGTATTGCACTTTTTAAAGCTCCAGCAATTGTTTGTGGATCATCACTTAATAAAGCCTGCAATGAAGTGCCTCCTTTCTAAAATAGCCATTTATTCGTGTTCTTAATTTCTCTAAGTAAGCTCGCTGCACTATCCGGTGCATCATCATGTTCTGCATTCTCTGTATAGTCTAAGATCTCTGCAATGTATCCAGGGTCAGTGTCATCAACCCATGTAATTTGAGTCCAATACTTCCGAAGATAAGTTGATATCTTAATGAATTTATTTGTTTTCTCGTGATATTTATGAACAAATTGACCACGCTCTTCCAGATGTTTTGCTAAGTATCCTTTATCACCGTTTGTTTCAGTATAGAATGATCCTGCTTTATAATACTGATGCAAATTGAATATCTCTGGTAAGCAATCGTCAACGTGTTTCTGCCACTTTTTGCCATAACCAATGATTGTGCCATCTTTCTGCTCTTTGAAGATGGTAAATGCAGTGCTATCATCACCACCATACGCTGCATCAATATGAGCCACGCCGTTATAAATCAGGTCGATTTGATCAGTATAGTTAGGAGAAGAGAACAAGGAATCTTCATCAGCAATATGTTTCAGTTCATAGTTAGCAGCAAATAAAGAAGGGGTCATAGCTTGCTGCAATGCTTTGCGCTGATCTACATCAATTAAACCTGTTTGATAACAATCAAAACGCTGGACGTTTGGCATCATGCCGATAGCATCCTCTTTGTGCCAAGGAGTGCCAGTATTGATAAAACGGCCACCCCTGTTCTTCACATTCTGTAATTCCTGATACTGCAGTTTGGTTCGCTCTCGTTCCGCTCTACTAATCCTGTCTTTAATATTGACAATATCATCAGTGATAACAATGTCCGCATGCTTACCAGTAAGAGATGCGCCAATCCCCATACCTAGAAGCTGGGATGTTCCTCTTGCAGATGTTTTGAGATTTGTGTCAATTTCTGTTGTGGTTTCTTTTACCAGCACAATATCCACACCGTACAGCACATAGGTCAACGTTTGAAAATACTTACTGATTAATATCTTTGCTACCTGTTGGATGATCTCGACAACGTCCGTATCCGTCTTACGCAAAAAGATGATGTTCTTATTCGGAAACAGGACCATCAACAAAGCGATGGCTACAGCGAGCGTGGTTGTCTTATATGATCCACGATGGGCTAGTAGTGTCTGATCTTCTTTAGCAAACAAAAAAGACTTGAGCCATTCGTTATGAATGTCAACCAAGTCTACAAAGCCTACCAAGTTCCCAAACTTCACGGGATCGGTGCGGATCATATTCAAGTACTTCTTTTTTTCGGGCGTCATGACGAATCACTACCATCAAAGAAGCTTTCAATCTCTTGAGCAGTTTTTGATATATCTAGTGAACCGGAATGTTCAACTTTACCTGTATATATTCCGGCAATCGTCAAAATCATTTTTCTATCCTGGTGCCCTTTAGCAGTCAGTGCATATTTATAGGTAGCATTGAGAACTTCCGAAGCTTTTCCTTTAATCAATTCCATCGTAGTTTCATTTACCAGTTGCACAAATGGCTCTTTACTCATAGCGTCATAGTACTTTTTTCGACTGACCCCAGCTGCTTTACAAATTGCTGTTACTGATTTACCTACATACTCCGGATTTATCAATACTTCCAGCAACTTTTTTTCTGCAGCAGTAGGTTTATATTTGTTTCCTTCTGTCACTCAATGCCACCTCCTTTATGTAAAATAAAAAGACCACCTCAAACTGAGATGATCTTTACTAAATACCATTCTTTTCAAACAACTTACATATTTCTATAATATTGTCTCTAAGATAAAATGCGTCATCCTTAGTTTTTACATAAGAACTGTTGGATTTCAAATTATCATTATTTATAATCCATTCTTGTATTACGGCATTTGCTTCTTTTTGAATCTCAATATTTGTCAAATTCCTCCTGTATTCCTCTTCTTTCCCAAATCTCCAAAAAAAAGATTGAATTAACCGCTCTTTATATGATTTTAAGGTTTCAATAATTTCTTTATCTTCACTATAAAATTTTGAAAAATAATTTAAAATCATATCAGTTGACTTCACATCGAATTTTCCAAGTTGGCGCTTAGTTTCGATATGGCCTATAAACAACGGCTTATTCATTTGAATTAGAATATCCATATCCATTTTCAGTTCGTCAACATTTTGTTTTATCTTGATCCCAAAACCGTCTTTTGTAAAAAATAATTCTCCTAATTGGTCCCACTCAATTATTAAAATAACTATCATTGTTGTTAATAATAGAATCAAGTTATATTGCCATTCCATTTTTTTACAAAACGCCCATATTTGTGGAACTATAATAATAAAAACTGAAAATGCTTTTACTCTACCACTCAAAATAATCACCTCCAATAAATAGTATCATTTTCTGATTGGAAGTGATAGAAAAACTCGCAAAGCTAATTTTAAACAAATTTTCTGTTTACTATAGTAAGCTTTTTTATTGATTATTAATAATAAAAAAGCGTATAAAGTCTCTTCCAAATTTTGATATTTTTAATTTGTCTTTAGCTTTGAGGCTTATTTTACTTTTTCCAGATAGACTCTTCAATTTCGGCGTTCTTTTACCAGATAAAGAATTTAGTATACTCTCTGTAGAATTTCTAATCTCATCAATTGCAATTTGCAGATTTTTTATGTCTTTCGCAAGCTTATCATCATATTCATTCTGCATTAACCCCAACCGATGTAAATTTTCCCTAACAGCAATATATTGATCGTAATTAATATCAAACGCCTCTAATAAATCTGCATAGCTATTATATCCATCGATATCCTCAAGTGTATTGTTTTTATATGACAGTTTTAGAACTGAAATATCTAAAACTGTCAACTTATCAAGCGTGTCATAGTATAAGTAAGCTACATCAAAAGATGGATTATCCAAGTTTAAAAATTCTGAATAACCATTGATCATATATTCAATTTTTTCAGACTGATTAGTAGATTCGATTTTTTGCATAACCATTTCGAATATATTATCTAAAATTTCTTTATTCTCCAAAGTTTGCTTTTCGAATTTTTCCTTTAGTTCTTCATTTCTTTTATTAATAACTTGAACCATGACTTCTAAATTTCTTATTTTTTTATTTGTTCTGAACTCCGTTACAGCTCCACCAATACCAGGTATTAAACTAGCTCCATAATCAATCAATATATCACCGCCTTGCTTTGCAATTTCATTTGTTAATAAAGGTAACGCGTTTTCTTTTAGAAAATCTTTTCCGTGTTCGGTTACTATTGACAAAACATTTTCAAATAAAAAATTTTTAGCTGCATTTAGTTTTTCTCCCATAATCGTTAATCTCCTTTACATATATCTATACTTAAAGGATAACTGATTATATAAATAATAAAAAGACCACTCAATGAGTGATCTGATAAACCCAATAAGAAAAACAATAATTTCTTAGAAATTTTGAATTGTTGACAATTTATTTTCACTTGGTAGATTAAAAATATGTTAGATTAACTTTCTTTGTTTCTGTTTAATAAATGCATGAACTTTTTACCTTCTGATGTAAAAACAACTGTACATTTTGTCGAATTTTTAGAACTATCTGAAAGCACAACATCTTCATATTTGATTAATCCAAATTTTTCCAACTGAGCCATAACTTCTTTTTCCAATATTGTTCTATTGCTTCTTCTCCTTTTTATTTCCAAATCACCTTCCAAAATCTTATTTTCATAACAAATGAGCCAATCTAAAATGCTTTTAATTTGTTTTTTCTTGTTATAAAATTCTTTTATTAATTGATAACTTTGTTCTGATATGTCTTCACGCCTTTTCCCCCCAGATACTTGTGCCGTCTCTCTTTCTACTTCTTCATTATTTTCACTTAAGGCCTCGTCGCTCAACAAGGCATCATTTAATCCTTTAAAAACAGATTCAAAACTCAAATCACCAATAAACTCATCTTTAACATCCCTGAGCTCTTCTTGCATGTCAATTACTTTAGCTTGGCTAGAGACCAACTGTTCCGACATTTCTTTGTTTTTTCTACGAAGCTCTTCAAGTTCTTGATAATATTCACCTTTTATCCATCCGTTAAGCTTTTCTGAATGATGTTTTTCAATGTCTCTAATTGAATCAGATACCCCGCTTCTTATTTCTGCAATATGATTTACCTGGACTACAAGAGAACTTAATACCTGCTCTTTAAAACTAATATATTTATCATTCGAAATTTCTAAACGAATAGGTTTAATCTTTCCATCAGAAACCATTTCGGTTATATAATCATCAGTCAAGACAATAGAAAACATTGGCTTATCTAACTCTTTTGCTAGATTATATTCCCACTGTGTATAACTTATACCCTCTGAATTTAGCGAGCCGTATCTAGGACCTAATATTAGCACATAAATATCTGATTCTTCTATCCACTCTCTAATCACTTCTTCCTGGGTTGGGCCAGCTTTAAACAATTCCATTCCTGCAGGTATATGACCTGCATTTAAAACCGCCGTAACAACTTCTTGTCGTTCTACAATTAAATCTTCATAAGTTGAAGATATAAAAACTTGATATTTTTTTTCCAAAATAGACACCTCTCTTTTCCATAATTATATCAATTATTATGAAAAAGAGGTATAGAACTTATATTAATAGACAACAGCAGTTGAAAGACGACAAGAACATGTTTATTTTTGTGAGTGCTACTGTCCAATCAAAGCAATAGAAAAGAGCCACAGATACCAAGTAATAAAAACATTGGGATATCTTGGCTCTTTCATATTTTTTTGACACTAATAGAATATCATGCTGCTAACAATGTTTACATAGCTACAATGTTCGAACATTTAGTGAACATTGTAATTTTAAAACAAACTGATCTGTTCAGTATCTTCTCGACGATTATTGTAATAATCAATCTCGCCTAATTTACTTTGTCTACTCAGTTTATTTTGTTCATACTCATCTAAGAAGTCTAAAGTTTTACGAATCTCTGCATGCCTTTGTCTAACATAAGATGCACTATAACCAATCTCTTCGGCTATTAACTCTAATGAGCAACCTTCGATATACTTCTTCCGAATAATCTCATTATCAATCCCTTTAAACGAATTAATAATAGCAAGCATTTCTTTTCTTTGTTCTTCGAGTAAATCAATTTCATTTTCTATCTTTTGGATGTTTTCTTCTAAAGAAGCTGATCTAGAATTTTTTTCGATTCGGACGTCTGCTAAATCTCCATTGACCCATCGATTCAATTCAAGCTTACTTTTATTAAGATTCCACTTTAAGTAAAGAATCTGCTCATCAAGTTCTTGATAATCTTTTAACCACTGAAATCTCACAAACGCCACCCCTTATATGATAAAATAGTATTGCGCTGCTATCTCGAAAGAGGTGGCTTTTTTTATTTTTTCTTAGCCGTTCCATTCTGGATTGCCTTTTGTTCCAAACGTCGCTTTTTCTTCTTAATCTTTGATTTTGTTTTTCCCATACAAACATCCTTTCCGGAATATATATCGTTCGATTTTTACTATTTAATACGTGATGGCCAATTTTTATTGTTCACTTTAAATCATCTCTTTGAAAAATTTTATTATTTTTGTAAGATCCCTAAATCATATTTTTGTTTGTTATAATACCCTTATCGATGTATTTAATCGAAATATAAAACTAAAGGTGATCAACATTGAATAAAACTAAATTGATTGAATTAATTAATCAACGATTTGAAGAAACTGATTTAGAATTTTTAAATATAAAAAATTCCCCTGAATTATTTTCTTATTTTACCGAAGACGATATTCCTGCTCTTAAACAATTAAAATATTATTCTGATTATTGGACGCAAACTCGTGCGAATGAATTAAATTTAGAAAAACTCGTTATTAAAAAGAAATAGCAATTCCAGCCCAAGCGGCTGGTTTTTTTCAGCTCCTCTCCTTGCTTGTCAAAATCATCGGTTCTGGCATAATCTGATCATCCTTTAGCAACGCATCAGGATATTTTTTTCTTAGCTTCTTATTGTTCGTATATGTTTTAAGCAACCACTGGCTTGCCTCACTCTTGCTTTCTCCGGAAAAATAAATTTTCCCTGTTTGGATTCCTGCAAGTTGAATCATCATTTTCACCTCAAATCAAATTTTTTTCTGCTAGATGGAGCAAAAGCAATCCGACATCCAGAATCTTTTGATCCATTATTTCAGCTACTTTGCTCGGCTTAACTCCTTGAGAAAAGAGCAAGCGTACTTGCTCTATCTCTTCGTGATTCCAAATAAATTTGGCTTCCTCAAGGATAATTACTGGATCAGTTGCTCTCATTGTTTTTCTGGAAAAATGATGTCATCCTTATGTTTAGACCAGGTATCTGCATATGGAGCAAAGTATTGTCTAGCTAATTCGATTTGATCAATTAAAGCTGTTTCTGATAATTCATGATCTGCAGCAATTTCATTCATACTATCGCCTTCATCTAAACGGATAAGAACATCTCGAACATTTACAGTTACGTTTTCTGGCAGTTGCAATGTCGTTGCTGTTTTAATAAATTCATCAATCGTTTCCTTTGATACTAGGACTTTCACATTTTCAACTTCTTCTACTCCATCACCGACATCAAGTGAAGTCTGCTCTTCTTTAAGCATTTCGATTGTGCCATCTGAATTCACCACGTATTCAATATTTGGTTTCTTCGTTTGCTTGTTTACTGGCACTGTGTATTCGATTGTTTCTGGTTGAATTACTACAGTCACTGTTGATCCAAGAAACTCAGTTAGATTTTCAGTGCTACCTCTCAATGATCCGTTGCTAACAACTAGTAATACTTCTGTGTTCCCATTTGATTTTGATGTTACTTTCTTTAATTCTGGTCTGAAATTCACTTGTTTTGTCATTTTATTTTCCTACTTTCTTTGATATGCTTTTTATTAAGGAGTTGAATAATTGTGTTTAATAAAATTAAAGAATCACTGAAAAAATATTTTAGAAAGATTCGTTATAAAACAGCGGAATCAAAACTCTATAAAAAATTTTTCAATAAACAAACAGACTCTCAAAAAATGAAAAAATTCCTAAAAAGAGTTGCTAATGGCAAATACACTATAAAAGATGATATAGGACAAACTTATCTTGATCTTGACGATGATGTGTTTGTCGTGGACATAGCAATTAAAGAAGAGTACGTAAGAGGTATTGAATTAGATTACGAAGATTTAGTCCCTCAAATAAATGTATCGTATCCATCTGTTACGGTTCTCGGAGAAAATTTTTTGCGTAATCAGTCTTTTTACAATAAACATCCTATTTGGTCAGCAATTTTAATAGCCATTATTTCATCGATCTTTACTCTGCTGATAAGCGATTTTTTCAAGTAACTAATTTTATAAAGAAGCTTCTTTTTGGAGCTTCTTTTTTCTTCGTTCCGCTTGTCTTTTCCGCTGCTGTCTTGCTGATTCAAAGCAGTCCATTTCAATAAATTTATTGATTTTTGAATCGAACTTAGCAAATGTAACTGGAAAGCCGTATCGATGAGCAAACATCTTCATTTTCAGCATAGAGATCGCATCTTGATAACCTTTTACATCAATCACTTTTTTCACTTGACCATTCTCATAAATCACAAAATCAGCTCGATAATAAATCGGTGCAATCTTACGATCATTGCATAGATACCCTTCTTGCAGCAGAACATTTTCTTGCATGGCACAGTAGGTTTCAGATAATGGCATAAAACTCATACCGTTTCGTTTTAACTTCATGTAATAACGAGCTTCTGCTTTAGAATCAAAAGTGATGCCGTCTACTTCGTGCTTTTTGTTTCCGTATTTGCTTCTTGTTGCCATTTGCTATACTCCTTCTTTAGTCTTTCGAGTCGTTCTTTCGAACGTCGTCCATTTTCATTGCATATTGGACAAGGTTCACAAGTTGACCATCCAAGCGATGTCTTATACCAAATAACTGTTTCATCGTTGCATTTTAAACAAGTCATTTTGCACCTCTCATCCATGCTTGGTTACTTTTCGGACAACAACACTCTTTTTTCACTGGCTTTGTCTTAGGTTTTGAAAATCGTCTTTTGGGTTTAATAACTTCGACTACTTCGCCGCCACAAACACTTGCAACAAGGTCAGCCTCTTCTTTAGTCGTGTGGTGTTTAGCAAACTCGACACTAGCTTCTCCTCGCCCTCGGCTATCTAAGTAGCACATTTTTTTCACTACAAAGGTCAAACTGGATTCCTCCTTTTGTCTGTCGTTGTTTTGAATACAGCGATGTTCCCTTTCGTTCCATTCATTACACGAGAGAACACTCGCTCACCGTACGCGTGTTTTAATTGCTTCGATGATAAATTGGTTGTGAATATCGTAGCTTTGTTTAGACGAGCTTCTGTGAGCGATGTGAGAACATCAACATCATAAGGCGTTGCCTGGTTGTTTTCTTCCATTCTTCCTAGCTCCGCACCTAAATCATCAATCACTACAAAATCCGTCTTTTTAATTTCAGCCATCAACGAACCTGTCACAGCTTTTCTTGCATCTGGATCATTCATTGCAAATTTCAATTGCTCTAATAATTCTCGATAGCTTATAAATGAACAGGCAATTTTATAATTAGATGCCATCATTACTTCTTTGATCACTGCGGCGCCTAGATGGGTTTTTCCAGCTCCTGTTCTACCAGTAATAACTGCGTGAATCGTGCTACCACTTACGATTTTTTTAGCCCATTCTTGAGCCATCGCTTTGATTTGTGCTGTTTCCTGATCAACTACTTTGTATCCATCAAAATCGAAGGTCCATATGGCATCATCTGTAATCATTGAACTGTTAAGCATTCGATTGATAGCATCCTTTTTCATTGCTTCATTCGCTTTTTGGATAGCTTCTTTTTGATTTTTAGTTACCATTTCTCGATAACCACAAATCTTATTGATACATGTAGGACCGCATCGATCAGTACCATCTTTATTTTTTGTTTTCCAGATATACAATGGATCGCCACATTTTGGGCAATTATGATCTGCTGTTTTTAAACCGCCGTAAGGTGCAGCCATTGCACTTAGTTTTTTATCCATTACCAATCCTCACCTGTTTCTGGTAACTCATCATTAGAAATATTTTGTTGCTTTCTTTTATTTTTTTGGATAGCCATCTTATCGAAATGCTTTCTTAAGCTAGTCGGTGACAAAATCACGCCTGACCAGAAATCATTACTAGTGGCCCACACAATCATGTCTTGAACTTCTTTACCAGTTCGTTTGTCAGATTCAATTGTTAAACGAATCGTATTCGCCCATTTATCCAAATCAGGTTCTTTGATGTTTTGATTTTTTCGAATTAGTTTTAATAAAAGAATGGCCAATTTTTTATTTGGATCGTCATCTGCGTACACGCGTTTTTTGCGTGTCGCGACATAATTATTATTCTTTTCATTCTTCTCATTCTTTTCATTCTTGTTTATGTTCAGTTCGTTGTCCTTTTGATGTTCAGCTCGTTGTTCAGTCTGTTGTTTTTTTTCTTCCGAAAATCCTTGATAAATGGCGTAGTTATTGACTTTATACGTTGTTCCATTTTTCCTGCTTTTTTCAATGCTTATCATGTCATCTTCAACAAGTAGACTTAAAAATTTTCTGACAGTATTTCTACTTACTCCCCAACGTTCAGCCAATTTTTGTTCTGAAGTAATTCTTTGCCCAACATCAACTTTTTTAAATGAACCATTAAAAAGAATTTTCTTTTCTTTGTGGTTGGCCATTAGAATTAAATCAAGCCACCACTTTAGATATTGCGGATTGTCCCATATCCAATTTTCAGTTATAGAACGGTGAAGCTTGACCCATCCTTCAGCCATATAATCACCACCGTTCTATAAATCGTCCATGCTAGTGAATCCAGTTATTGGAAGATTACCTCTACAGTACTCGCATAAACCGCAATGTTTCGGCTTCTCTTCTCCGTTCTTCACTCTGACAATTCTTTCGATTTTTTCTTTTAACATAACCAGCTCATAATCCATATTATCCTGGTCAATCGTGATCAGTCTTGCTTCGCTTGGAGTCTGCTTGGACACTGCAGCGATGATCGGCATAAAACTTTTTCCGTATTGTTGGTAAAGCAGTTCCTGGTAAATTGCCATTTGAAGTACGTAACCAAAATTGACAATGAACGTTTCTCTTGATCCGTAGTTTTCGTTCCATTTCCGCTCGTGCATGTCTTTGGTTGTTTTGATATCAACAAAATACTCATCCTCAACATTCAAGCAATCAATCTTGCCTTTCCATGTCGTCCCAAACAGTTCACCGGTTACAATCGTTTCTTTCTCACCTTGATAAATGTTCATGAACACTTCTTCTTGTTTAAGTCGTTCAATCATTTGTTCAGCAATTTGGAAATCTTTCAACAATCCATACGGCTTCCGACTAGAAAACATTTTTGATTTATTTTCTTCTTTGAACGCTTCATGTACTTCTTTTGATTCAAAATAAGAATGTACGTAGTTTCCTACGAGTAAGGCTTTGGGATCCGACGTCGGTGCCCAATCGCCTTTCAACTTTGCTAAGGCTGCGGCTTCACATTTTAAAAAGGACTTATATTGTGATGTTGACATGTACTGCCAGTCAGCTTCATTTGAGTAATAATTCTCATCAGAAAGGGTACTCATCGTCTTCAAATTCTGAGACATCATCTGCACCTTCCTCACGTCCGAAATCTGGAACATCTAATAATTCTTCTTGAATCGGATTGGTATCCTCATTTTCGATTAAATGTGCTTGCTCTATTTCTGGATGGCCAGGTACATCAGCAGCTCGAGTTACTTCATCTTGGATATCATCTGGAATCACAATCGGATCTGGTTCTTTTTGTATTGGTTCAGTAATCTTTTTGTTTGAAAAGAATTTTTGTTCGAGTGTAGCCACTTTTTCTGTTTGTGGCGTTACATCTTTCCGATCATTGTCAAATTCATTTTCTAACGTATCTTTTGCAGCTTGAACTAATAAATCGTTGTCGTTGCTTGTGTTGATCAATGTTTTAGCTGCCCGATTGATTACTGTCCGTTTAGCCATTTCTTCTGGAAACTCCTTTTGCGGTCCAGAACCTTTCATTTTTGACTTCGCCCAACTTTGATCGATTTGCTTTTTCGTCATGACTGTTGTGGTCTCTTTACCATTTGCTAACTTGATGACTACATAGGCTGCAATGATTTCATTGTCTAAATTCTCGAATTTTGTTTCATGTTTTTTGACAACCATGTTTGGTCCATCCATTGCAACTTCAAACTCATCACCTTGTCGAACGACTACAGGCGTAATATCAGCCCCCCCAGTTACGCGATCAAGAACCGCCATTGTTCCGAAATATGAACGCATGAGCTGAACTTTGTTTCCGTATTTAATGAAATAGCATTGTTTTTTTGCTGGAGATAACCCTTGAATAACCATGTCTAAAAGTGCATTAGAAATGGAGGTTTTCATTTCTTGATTGTTTGCAGCCATCTGCAACAAGTTTCCTCCTGTATTGTTAGTGAGTTCGAAAAAAGCACTTTTTAACGCATTTTGTGGACTATATCCTGGTGGCATTTCTAATCCTTGTTCTTGTAATCGCCCAAGATTACTGATCACCTGCTCGTCTAATGAACGTTGTGTTGTTTGTGTTAAATCATTTGCCATTCCTAAATTCCTCCTAATTCAATCTTTGGATAATGTTGCTGGACGTACTCTAGAATTGCGTCTACTGGTACATAGCCTTCTTCTGTTAGATAGCAAGTATCACCTGGATACAACGGATTTCCCTGCCAATCAACTCCGACAGGACTAGCTTCATTTGGTGGTTGCTGTCTGGCACCTAAAGAATCAAAGTCTTTCATCGTGATCACCGCGATAATAAATCATTGCTCTCAACTCGCTTTCAAGTGCTTCAATCCTTTTTTGAACTGATTTGGAAACAAGATTACGAATTTCTTCTTGAATCTCTGTGATACCAAGATCTCGTTCAAGTTGGACATTATGCCACCTGCTTTGCTCTTCTTGGAAAAAACCTCTCCCTGAAAATTGAGTAGGCACACCGATGGAAATATCAGTTATAAGCTCGTTAAGATTATTCAGTGCTGGCGATTTCAAGCTGATAAGTAAATCTTCCGCCTCGTTGATTTGATCAATGATATGTTCCATTTTTAAAATTTGCTTTTTAGCTACATCCTTTACACTCATCATTTGCCTCCTAAAATTCCCAAAATAATTTGACACTTCCATCTTCACGCTGGATATTTGAAACACCTTCCCTTTCTAATGCTGCTAGAAATGATGGTGTAAATCCTTTTGAACGAACAGTGCAACTCGTTTGTCCATAGCTTGCTGCGGTTAGAATTTTTTCTTGGATGTCTTGTTGCGCTTTATTCATCATTACTTCGAATATTTCATCGCCTAATCCAGTGATGTTTATCATCTATATTTCACCTCTTAGGATTCGTTCAAAAATATCTGGTAAATCATTTAAATCATCAATAACAAACGTATGATCTGACTCGCCTTTATTTTTTGTCTTTTCTAGTGTTGCACTTCCGACCGCTCTTAAAATTTTGGATGGCAATGGTAGATTTTCATCAAGCTCTTTTTCCTGTACTGCCAAACAAAAGGCTACATCCGTTGCGTCACCGACAAGCATGTTGATAACATGACCTTCTTTTTGAAGAGTGCAAATAGCGGTAACCCCTTCTTTTCTACATTTCTGTTGCAATTCTTTAGCCAATGTTTTAATTTTTTCGTTCATTATGATAAACTCTCCTTGTGATTATTATTTTCAGGACACGATTTTGCTTGCCGGCGATCGTGTCTTTTTTTGATTCGTGCATCAAATCATCACTTTCTATAAAATGGCAAAAACGACAGACAATAAAATGACATTTAGAACTAAGCTGATATAGCAAAGTGCTTGTAATTGTCGTATTTTGTATACAGGTTTTTTGTGTTCAGCCAGCGATGCGAGAAATATTTTATTGCTTATACGTCGTTTGATCGGTTTTCTAAATTCCATCATGTGTACATGCTCCTTTCCTTCTGAAAAATATCGATCAATAATACGTTGTGCTTCTTCTTTTGTCTTAACAGTATGAGACATATGTCCATCTGTTATTGTGATTTCTGTCATGTATGTCCTCCTTTTAGATTTTGTATTTAGCCATCAGTTCATCGATATCTTTTTTGTCATACCTTAAAAAGCCATCTATACGAATTTCTTTTAAACCGTGAGCTATTAACTTCTCAAAGCCTTGATCATTTACACCTCCCACATATTTTCTAGCTTCGATTTTTTTAAATATCGTGTTTCTGACAAATTCTTTTTTGAAAGCTGACTAAGTGCATCCTTCACAACTTCAACAATTGCGATTCTCAATCGAGTCAGAAACTCTTCACTTAGAATATTCATGACTTGCCTCCTATCGAATTTTGAAATCCGCAATAATTTTAACTAGTAATTGTTTTGCTTTCGGAGTATCAACTAATTTTCCTTCCAGATAATTACCAATATCTTGCTTAGGTATACCGTACAAAACAGCTAGATCAATTTTTTGAATATTGTTTTCTTCTAGATATCGAAGAACTTTTTCTCTACCAACATTTGCATCAGGCATCTTTTTCACCTCACTAATATATTTTAGTAAGATAAATAGTAAGTTTTTCTGTATAAAAACATTGACATATTTATACAAATATTCTACAATCGAAACATAGTTAAATAAGCCTATAACAAAGCTTCTTACTGCACTCGGTCGCCAAACTTAATGCTAGGAAGTATGTTTTTGATTAGCTTTTTTTACTTACCATTTATCTTACAAGGATTATTATATACAAATTTACTACATTGTCAATTGTTTTTGTAGAATTTTTGTATATCGAAACCTTGTATTTAACAGAAAGGTTGATACAAGTGGATTTATACGAAAAAATAAAAATGCTTGCCAATGAAAAAAAGATATCTATAAGACAATTAGAAGAAGCACTTGGATTCGGTAATGGGGTTATCAACCGTTGGAGAAAAAATACCCCTGGTATTGATAAAGTGCAATTAGTTGCAAACTATTTCGATGTATCTGTTGATTACTTACTAGGACGTACTGAGAAAAAAAGATACTATGATTTAACAGAAAATGACGAGCGTGATATCCAAAAAGAATTGCAGTCATTAATCGACGATTTATCTAATGCTGATGGAATGGCTTTTTCGAAGAAGGATAATGAAATGAGTGAAGCGACACGTGAAGCTCTCATTATTTCTTTAGAGAATGCTTTGCGAATAGCTAAAATAGAAGCTAAGAAAAAATACACACCTAAAAAATATCGCGATTAAAAGGAGTACGTTGTTTATGTATTTACCTCAAATTGATAACAAAATTAATAAGCTGGTAAAACTATATCAAACACGCAATCCTTTTAGAATTGCACGAGAATTGAAGATACTAGTTTTAGAAGAAGATTTGGGAGAAATTTATGGTTACTATAGTAAATTCAAACAGATAAAAATGATCCATATAAATTCTAGTTTAGATGAGATGGGAAAATGGATAACTTGTAGTCATGAATTAGGCCACTGTGTTTTGCATCCGAATGAAAACACACCTATGTTGTCTAAAAAAACGCTAGTATCTGAATTAAAAATTGAAAAAGAAGCAAATTATTTCGCAACTCATCTGACTATTGATCCAACTTTAGACGGCTTTGATCATATGACAAAATATGAAAAGCTCGTCTGCTTTGGATTACCAGATGAATTCGATCGTTTCTTGTGAATTATAATACAACGGAAGGAGGATATACATGAAAATAGGAATGAGAAAACCGAGTATTAAAAAATCCATAAGTGCCAGAACTACTGGAAAGGCAAAAAGAGCTGTGAAGAAAGCAACTATCCCTGGTTATGGAAAGAAAGGCTCCGAATGGATAAAAGACCCAAAAAAGGCTGCATACAATAAAGTTTATAAAAAGACTACATTTAGCTTTTGGGACTTATTTAAATAAAAAAAGCCCGTGCTGGCACACGGACTAAGATCTTATCTCCAAGACCCTACATAAAAATAATATCATAGAGATAAGGAGTAGAAAATGAAATTTATTAAATTGGGAATTATTGGATTATTAGCCGTAACAATTATGGGTGGATGTGGCTCCTCGACAGCCGAAACAAAAGAATCGAAGAATTATAGTGAGACAAACAGTACTATCAAAGAGGTAGACTCTGAGCAAACTGCTGAATTTGCAACTATTGCTGAGAAACACATTAAAGAAATATACTCAATAGATAATTTGAAAATGGATTTAAAATCAATTAAAGTTACTCAATTTCCTGATGACAAAAATGCGGAAACTGGTGAAGAGTACAAAAATATTTACAATGGGACTGGGGATTTTACTTGGCAAGACAAAAAATATAACTTTTCTTTGATTTATTCGAAAAAAGATGCAACTAATTATACTGTCCTATATCTTTATAGCAATCTAGACCCTAATAAAGGCGTAGACACACCTTTAGAAAGCGATCAATAAAAAAAAGCACATTTGCCGCCCGACCAAGAACGCAAATGTGCAAAGAGCTACGGTAAAGTAGGTCTATTTGTTGTACCCTATTTTACCATCTCGAAATCCGCTGTACAACCGAACAAACGTACGAAAGGAAAGATAAAGATGGCAAAAAAAGAAATTGATAAACGAATTAAAAAGCAATTAACAAAAAAAGGCGAAGAAAAATATCAGTTTAGTCTGTACTTAGGAGTTGATCCGCTAACAGGAAAAAAAAGAAAAACAACGAGACGAGGTTTTAGTACGCCATTAGCCGCTGAGAGAGCTTTAAAAAGATTGGAGGCAGATATACAAGAAAAAGGACTGCAAGCTTCTACAGCTCAAAAGAGCAAGAAATTCGAAGATGTTTACAGCTTATGGTTTGAGAATTACAAAAAGACGGTTAAAGAAAGCACTTGGTCCTCCACCAAACAAATTTTTGACACACATATCTTAAAAGTATTTGGAGATAAGTTCATTGACAAAATAGACGTTTTTTTCTGTCAAGAAGCAGTAAACACTTGGTCTGATAGCCATCCTAAAATTTTTAAGAAAATAAAAAATTACACATCTAATGTTTTTGATTACGCTGCTTCTTTACAAATCATAACTAGCAATCCTATGAAATTAGTTTCTGTTCCACGCGGAGAAGTTCTAGATATCGAAGATAAAAATATCGAATTTTATACTAAAGAAGAATTAATCAAATTTTTAGAAGCAATAAGAAACGATGATGATGAAAGATATTTATTCTTTTCCCTATTGGCTTTTACAGGTATAAGAAAAGGAGAAGCTTTTGCTCTGACCTGGTCGGATATTGACTTTAAGAGCAAAACACTCAATATCAATAAAACTGTAACAAGAGGTTATCAAGGAAGATTGATCGTAAATACTCCTAAATCAAAATCTGGAAAAAGAAAAATTTATCTGGACAATGATTTGATCAGTTTATTGAGAAAGTATTATACAAAAAACAAAACGATCGTTACAATCCAAAGCGAAAACTTAATTTTTCACCATGATGGTCTTCTCTATAATCCTACAGTTTCACGTTCGTGGCTTAATGTCATATACAAGCATCATCCAGAATTAACTAAAAGAATCACTACTCATGGTTTTCGACATACTCATGCCTCTCTCCTTTTTGAATCAGGAGCCTCTTTAAAAGATGTTCAGGAACGTTTAGGGCATGCAGATATTCAAACTACTTCAAATATTTACACTCACGTAACTGAAACTCAAAACAAAAAAGTTATCAATAATTTTGTAGCATTTATGAAGAATAATACTCAGGGGGAGTCAAAAGGGGAGTCAAAAAATATTTTGGGCTAAAAATACAACAAAAAAGACACGATCGAAATCGTGTCTAATCGTTGATATATAAGGAAGGTACAGGATTTGAACCTGCGCGCCGGTATTAGCCGGTTCGCCGGATTTCGAGTCCGGTGCATTACCACTCTGCCAACCTTCCGTAAGTACTATTTTTAAACTTTTTCCACGAAATGTCAAGCCTATTTCTAACAGATAAATAACAGAAACCGTTTTTTTACAAAAAAAGTCCATTGACAGTTTATAGCCAACGGACTTACCGATCAAATTCATAATGATAGAACACTATCTGATTGTTTCAGGATTATCTAGTGCTAAAATCGAGTCAATTGTCCGTTTGATCAGTGCGATGATTTGTTCTTCTGTTGGATGCATGATGTTTGATGACATCAATGATGCTAAGCCAGTCACCGCTACCCATGTACCAGTATGCAAGGCATCGATATAATCATCCGATAATTTATTGTATCTTTCATCTTCTTTGACTATTTCACGGAAATAGTTGTAAGAAAAATCATGCATTTTCTTTCCGTCCCCATGTTCATCAATGTACAATGCCATGTAAAGACTATGATGTTTCTTTGCAAAGTAGATATAGTTCAAACCGAGATCAATGATTTTATCACCCGTGCGCTCAATAGGGAAAACATCTTCTTTTAGTTGTTCAAAGATTGAATCCAATAACGTATTTTTCAAATCTTCCATGTTTTTGAATTCCAGATAAATTGGCTGAGTCGAAATCCCCATCTTTTTCGCAATGTTTCTCGCAGTAAATCCTTTAAACCCTTCCTTTGCAACAACATCATAAGCAGCTTTTAGAATTTGATCCTTGGTATAGACTTTTCTTCTCATTAAAACTCCCCCACTTCTTTACTGCAGTATATGTTGTTTTATTGTACCCTATTTTTAGTATTTTTTGCAAACATTTTACTCAAAACGTTATATTTTAAATTTTTTTCTCAGTCTTCTTTAACTTTTTTTGCAAAATTAAAAAAATTTGGTTAAATTTACTGGGTTCCCTTACATTTTTAGTTTTAACCTAAATGATAGTTGACCAAATCTTTCATTTCAAGTTATAGTTAAAGAAAACGAAAAAGAAGGTGTGTAATGGAAAACGAAACTGACGTTATTTATATTCATCCTCAAAAAAGAATCGTTTCACAGAAAAGAAAATATTTTTATCTTAGTTTTACAGGTGCTTTTTTTCTTTTTATTGGCTTAGTTTCTGGTACACCTGCTGCTAATTGGAGTGGACTACTGACTATTCTTACCTCGCCAAGCAATCTTCTGACAGATTATTTTGCTTTGGGTGGTTTTGGAAGCGCATTTATAAACGTTGGGATCTTGACCTTACTTTCTGTGCTTTTGGCTTACCGGCAAAAGGTGATTTTAAATGGCCCCTTATTCGCTTCGATTTTAACAGTTACCGGTTTTTCTTTTTTTGGCAAAAACCTTTATAATTCGATCTCGATCATTTTAGGTGTATACCTGTATGCTGTATTTGTCAATAAACATTTTTCTCAGTATATTATGATAGGACTGTTCGGCAGCGCATTGTCGCCGGTCGTTAGTTACATTACTTTTGGTATGCGCTTTCCTTTGCTAGTAGGTGTACTACTGGGCAATTTGGCCGGTATAGCAATTGGTCTTCTTCTTCCGCCATTAGCTGCTCAAACTTTAGTTTTCCATCGCGGGTTCACGCTTTATAATATTGGATTTACCTCAGGCTTGATTGCCATGGCTTTTACTGCTGTTTTGCGATTGTTCAGCTACTCGATCGTCGAGAATACATTGGTTTCCAATGAATACCATTCCCCTCTCGTCTGGATCATTTTCGGCTTTTTTTTGCTGACAGTCGGTTTTGGTTTCTATTATAATTCCTTTCGACTTTCGGGTATTCGAGAGATTTTCGATTCATCTGGAAAACTGACAACTGATTTCATTGCTAATTCTGGTATCGGTGCTACTTTGATCAACATGGGGCTAGTTGGTCTAATGCTTTCTTCTTATGTTTTGCTGGTTGGTGGTAAGTTAAATGGTCCTGTCATCGGTGCTATTTTATCTGCGGTTGGTTTCAGTGCTTTTGGTTGTCATTTAAAAAACAGTTTTCCGATACTAGTCGGAATCTTTCTTGCTTCTTTGTTTGGGACGTTTCATGAGATCACCAGCACCGGCATGCTCGTTGCCGCTGTGTTTGGGACAGGTCTCGCGCCCATAAGCGGTTTTTACGGCAGTTTTTACGGTGTAATAGCTGGTATGTTACATATTGCTCTTGTCCATAACGTCAGCACTTTGCACGGAGGACTCAATTTATATAACAGTGGTTTTTCAACTGGATTCGTTGCAGGTATCCTTGTACCGATACTAGATAACTTTACTGCTGTCAGAAAGGAAAAAAAGACACTTGGAAAAAGAATTATCAAAAAGAATCATCGATGAGCTTCTTACTTATCTATATTCCCACGAAATAACTGAAATACGTATTGGCGTAGAATTTGCTGAGGAGGGACTTTTCATAGAAATACAGGGCACAACAGAAACTCAGCCAGAAGATCTAGATGTACTTGCTGATTTGCTGAACAATCCACGAGACCCTAGCATGGAAATCTACTATCAGGAGCTATTAGGTAATCCTCGACATGATCGGGAAGATTATCATCTGCTAGGTAGTTTGATTGACGATGTGGAAATCATGTATGCCCAGCCGATTATCAATATCAAGATTTTCCGGCGTGCTTCTCCTCGCCCCTATTATTAGCCTATTTTACAAAACAGCTTCATCCACCTAAAACAGCTCCTGAAAGTTCGATTAAAAATCTACTTTTAGGAGCTGTTCTAAGCTTGATATTATTGATTTTCCAATCCTTCGTATAGTTCATCTGTTACAGGTTCTAAAAACTCTGAATTACCAGCAGTGATCGCCAAATGTTCAAACCAACTGTCTTTTGTCGCACCATGCCAATGTTTAATCCCTTTGTGCGTTACGACGACATCTCCAGCCATTAATCGTCTTGCTGGCTTTCCTTCTTCCTGATACCAGCCTTCTCCTCCGGTCACAAGTAAGATTTGATAGCCGTCTGTATGGACATGCCAGTGATTGCGACAGCCTGGTTCGAAAGTTACATTACCTACACCAACAGAAACTTCGGGATCGTTTACTAACATATTCAGATAGCTTTGCCCGGTAAATACTTGAGCGTATGCTTCGTTTTTTTCACCTGCTGGAAAAATCACGCCTTTTTGTATTTCTTCGTGTTTTGTCATCATTTACGCCTCTTTCTTATCTTCGCTATTTTCTTCTAGATAGATTTCTTTTGCTAAACTAAAAGCCGACCAAGCTTTTGGCCACCCTACATAAAAAGCTAAATGGGTAATGATTTCTGCTATTTCTTCACTAGTAATGCCATTTTGCTTGCCAATTTTCAGGTGAGCCGGCAATTGTTCAAAATTCCCTCCTGAGATTAAAGCAGATAGGGTGATGATACTACGCTGATGAGGAGATAATTCTTCTCTTGACCATACTTGTCCAAATAAAACATCGTCATTCAATTCTGCAAATTTTGGTGCAAACTCCCCCAATTGATCTCTTCCTGCGGTTTGTTTTTCTGCCATTTTTTTATTTCCTCCGTTCGTGATTGCTAGGTGATTCAAACACTGTTCTTAAATAACATCATTATCTATTGTTTCTTCGCATTTTATTTTAAGCCCCATTTTTTAACCTGTCCAATGCTTAGTTTATTCCATCAGTATGCTTTCCAAGCATAATTGTTAACGTTTTCTATCTTTTTTCTATTTTTTGAAAAAACAAGATATTAAATAAGTCTTTAGTTGGATGTTTTTTTGAGATTATTCTTTTATACTTATAATGAACGTATGATGAACTTACAAAATTGTTTGTTTTCTGTCATCTTAAAAAGTGGCGCAGACAGTTGCTTTTCTAGTAAAGTATAGATATCAAAGAACCTCTAAGGAGTTGATGAATAATGAATGTTGCTGCCTCTCGAAAACTGATAAATTTCATTTCCATTATCGGATTAGGTCTATCAATCGCGCTGACGATTTATTTTATTAATTTAGGTGTTTTCAAAGATTTGAATGCTTTAAGAGGATTAGTAGGTGATTCGATCATTTTAGGTCCGGTCATTTTTATCTTCATCCAAATCTTGCAAGTGGTTATTCCAATCATTCCTGGAGGAATCAGCACTGCAGCGGGTGTCCTGATATTTGGTCCTTATGCTGGCTTTATTTACAATTATGTTGGAATCTGTATTGGTTCGATTATTATCTTTCTTCTAGGACGACGTTACGGAAAACCATTCATTCTTTCCATGATCAGCGATAAGACCTATAACAAATACATTGGCTGGTTAGACAATCAAAACCGCTTTGAGAAGCTGTTTGCTCTAGCTATTTTTCTTCCGGTTGCTCCGGACGATGCGTTATGTTTGATGGCTGGATTGACAAACATTTCAGTGAAACGATATACACTGATTATTTTGATTGCTAAACCACTATCGATTTTCTTATATAGTATGGCTTTGATTTATGGAGGACAATATCTAAGTGGTCTTCTTGGTTAATATTTATTTTGCAAAATCAGTTATTGATTGATTACCAATGTTAATTCTGGGAAAGGGTCTGCAAGATACATTGCGCCCTTTCCTTTTTCATTGGATTTGCGCTACAATGTGAAAGTAGGTGATAGGATGAATTATTTGAAACGTAGCTTAGGCAACGCGTGGGATTTTTTGAAAGGAACACAAGCTTATTTCCGTGATGTCTTGCTGATGCATGGCTTTATTTTATTTATTTGTTTACCCTTATTGAGCAGTACGACTCGTTTTATTTTGCACCGAGGAGCAATTGACTATTTGTCTTATGACAATATTCCTTTGATTTTCTCTCAGCATCCTGGAGTTCTGCTGTCGTTAATCGCCGTTTTACTGACGATTTTACTATTGGTTTATTTCGAATTTACATTTCTTTTGATGAGCGTCTTTTTTATTAAAAAGAAAGAACCGGTTTCTTTAAAGCAGCTCTTGCACTTGACGATACTTCAACTGAAAAAAGTGAGACCTATTACTTTTTTGTTTTTTCTTGCTTATTTTTTATTGATTCTACCGATCAGCGGGTTAAGTTTCAATTCTGATTTACTGTCAAAAATAAAAATTCCTGCTTTTATCATGGATTTTATTTTTGCTAACCGCTGGATCGTCGTCAGTTCCTTTTTACTCGTTTACATTTTTCTTGGCTATATTGGGATTCGTTTGATTTTCGCTTTACCTGAAATGATTTTACGAGATCGACCTTTTCGAGCATCCATTCGAGAAAGCTGGTTGCTGACCAAATCACGTCTTTTTGCCATCATGGGGCAATTTATCGTGATTGGCGGTACGATTTTACTTCTTTCTTCTTTGGGATATATCGTTGTTATTTTGGCACAAAGTGTTGTTGAAGAATTTTTCCCAAATTACGCATTGATCAGCGCTGTATTTGCGATGACGCTTTTACAAGGAATTTTATTATTCAATATCGTGATGTCTACTGTAGGAATTTTTTATATCATCGTTGATTTCATGGATGACGAAGGGTTCTTACCAGAGATTCCCAAGTGGTTTACGCCTCAAACACCCAACGCGCGTTTATCTGCGCTGAAAAACACTGGTTTGACCCTTTTTGCAGTTTTTTTCGGTATTGGCGTTTGTCTTTACAATATGGATTATCTGACTTCAGCAGTCCAAACAAAACCAGTGACTGTATCTCACAGAGGTGTAAGTACGCAAAATGGGGCGCAAAATACTTTAGAAGCACTTGAAAAAACAAGCAGAGACTATCATCCTGATTATATAGAGATGGATGTGCAGGAAACAAAAGATGGCCGTTTCGTAGTGATGCATGATGCGAATCTTCGTCACTTAACAGGGGTAAATCGAACACCACAGGATTTGACATTGAAAGAATTGACAAATCTTACGGTTACTGAAAATGGGTTCCAAGCCCCTGTGTGTTCTTTTGATTCTTATTTAGAAAAAGCGCATGAATTGAACCAAAAATTACTTATTGAGATCAAGACCTCTAAAAAAGATTCGGATGACCTGGTCGAACGATTTGTTCAGAAATACCGCAAAGCGATCTTAGAGAATCATCATATTTTGCAAAGTTTGACGTACCAAACTGTTTCTGATTTAAAAGAAGCAGAACCAAACTTTTATGTGGGCTATATCTTGCCTTTCAATATCGTTGGACCTCCTATGACGCCTGCTGATTTTTTGACAATGGAGTATAGTACGATCAATCGTAACTTCATTAATTCTGCCCATCAAGATGGAAAAAAAGTATATGTATGGACAATCAACGATTCAGATGCTATGAGTCGCATGATGTTTTATGGTGTGGATGGTATCATAACCGATGAGATGGGACTACTAAATGAAAGTGTGAAACAAACAGATGAAGAAATCACTTATTCAGACAAGCTACTAAATTTTGTTTTGGGTGTTGGCTAATCAAAAATAGTTGATGAAATAAGCCTTTATACAACAAAAAACGCATGACCTGCTATCGCAGGTATATGCGTTTTTTGTTTGACATTCATAACGTGTCCTTAACTTTCTCTTGATTCCTTCATCGCACGAACAATAGCTAAAATAGCAGGAATTGCAGAGATCACTGCAAGAATAATTCCCATTTTCCCTGAACTTTTTCTTTTTGGCATATCTTCTCGCTCCCTTCTGTCTTTATTTATATTATAAGGGAGTTCTTGCGAATTCTCAAAAATACTGTTTAAGAAACCAATTCAGCAGGTGCACTAATATCACAGAATTTTACGAGCATGCGGTACTTGCTTTCATGGATGATTGGATGGTCTCGTTGGTCATAACTTTCAACATACACGACAGCCGTGTTGTTATATGTACGTTCAATACAGCCGATTAGTTCGTGAGATACGCCAATCGGTTTGCATATATAAGTTCTTCCTACTTCTGCTTTTACCATTTCATTCCCTCTTTTCTTTGTTTTTCTTTATTTTATAATAACAAATCTCCCTCCATTTGAAAACGTTTTATTTCGCTTTTTTATTTTTATTTGATTTATTTTTTACTTTTTAGATAACTATTTTCTTATCATAATTCTAGATGTTGTGACAAAAACGTTTGTTTATATTCCTATGTTGTTCGTGTGTTCTTTTCATTATCCTGCTAAATTATTTACAGGGGGTGAGCATATGATCTATATCCAAGCAATAGTCTTTGTAACGTTGATGGTTGGGCTACTTATTGGCTTGAAAGAAAACAGCTGATTGGTTTAAGAAAAAGTAAACAAGAAAAGTGATAAATGCTTTTTAATTGCATGAAAAAACGGACAATGCTAAACTTGTTATAGGTTCGAAAGTTTAAAGGAAACTTTCAAGAACTGAATTACATTACAAAGGAGATGAATTTTATGACGTTTACAAAAACAAATATGCAATACCGCGTAGCCTTTGATACAACTTCTAACCGTTTTATGGCGATTGATGCACAAAACGAAAATAACGTTGCGTTTGGTATTACAATTGAACAAGCAGTCCGAGCATTAAATGAATCTAGATAAGGAGTGACCCATTCCAAATGGCGACTGATGAGATCTCGGAAAATCAATAAAAGACGTTTGTAACGGTGATCCGCGACAGACGTCTTTTTGTATTTTTTACATACATTTGGTCATTATATCTGTCATTGCCTCTTGACCTAAATAAAAATATAAGTTTTAATATCAATTATCGTCGCTTTTTATGACAATATTGTTAGCTGTTTCGATGATGATATTTTGTTATGATCTGTATAATATTCTATAGAATAAAAATAAAAAAGGAGAATTTTCATGAAAAAAATTTTAGGGTTGATTGTTATCGTATTGATTGCTTTTATAGGTTGGAAAGGCTGGGACTACTATCAGTCTACTTATGTAGGAAAAGATTATTATGCAGTAATCAAAGCACCAATGCCTGCAGAAACTGATATTAAAGCAGATAATGGAGAAGTAATTGGAAAAGGGTTTAAATATAACGTAGATGCGTATGCTGAAAACGGTGAAAAAAGACAATTGGATTTTGATGTCATTACTTCTGGCGACTCTGCTAATGGTTCTGCTTATCCTGAAGGAACGATCTTGCAGTTGAAAGCAAGCGAAAAGCGAATTATAGAGAAAAAAGTAATCACTAGCGATAAAGTACCTTCATCTGTAAAAGACAAATTAGGGCTATCTTAAGATTAAGAAACTATCGTAAAAAAGCACTCGATTTAAGTGCTTTTTTGTTTGTCGATTTTAGAAAACAAAAAAATAGAATTGGTCTTCGAAGTCACTTTCCTGTTCTTCCAGTCCTTAACCAAAGAACAAGGCAATGAATCGATTCCCATACAAACAAGGGGCTGTGACAAAATTCTTGTCACAGCCCCCTTTTTCCGAATAAACGGTGCTAATATGTGTTAAGTACCTAAATGGGTACCAGTTTTCATTTTGAAGCGAACATGTTTCTATCACTGATTTTTTAAAACTAGTGAAAAACCCTTATCTTACAGGCGTTCGTTCAATTCTTTAGCAAGATCTTCAAAGCCTGGTTTGCCTAGAAGGGCGAACATGTTTTTCTTATATCATGTATACATTTATTACTTTTTTTCTCTTTTATACCGTTAGAAAACGCCGAAATATCAGTATTTTATCTATCTCTTGCTTTTTCCATCTTTTCTAATTTTTAATATCACTATCACCAAAGCTATCACTAGTTTTTCTATTTTTTACTTCTTTTCTTCTCTCCGAACACTAGAAACAGTTGTGTAATAATTGCAGCAATAATGATTCCAATAATAGATATTGAATTTGAGGTGGAAACATCTATAACATTCAAAGAATAAAGTGTTGAAGAAAGTAAACTGATTAAAACAATTCCTCCATAAAAAATAGTTTGTGAATATACCCAATCTTTTTTAGAAGACAGACTTCGTTTAGTTCTAAAACCTATACCTGCATTTCTACTCCTATCAAAAATCCATATATTCAGAAGTAATAATATCGCTACTATTAAGATAAAATTACTATAAAAAAGCAAAATCTTCCCTCCTAATTAAATATTTAAATACCCAAAAAATTACGTTTAGATAATACCATAGCTACGTTTTTTCTTGTGATATTTCTCGTAAAAAGATATTTTAGAAGCATTATCGTTACAGTGCATAGTTACCATCGGTGTTATGACTATATAAAGTATACTTTCGTTGATCCAGAAAGATACAAATAAAAAGCCACTCATTTAAGTGACAATGAAAAATAAACATTGATTTGTATGATATCCTTCAAAAAATTCTAGCACATAACTAACTTAATTACTATATGTACCTTGTAGGCAAGAGGTTTCCTTAAACAGTGCAACCATGTTAGTTTAACAATATGTCTGCGCTGTTTTTTTATTTTATGCCACGAAAATACCACAAAACTATTTTTTATTTTAAATAAATAAAAAGCTACCTTCTTTTATAAAAAGTAGCTAATAAATATCATTTATTATCAAAAGTTTCATAGAATCCTTTTGTATTAACAGAAGGTAAAACGATTGCTTTATCAGAATCTAGAGTAGTCAACATAGAAGCAAATGTTCGAACATAAGGATAAACAATCGCTAAACCATTAATGCTCAAGTATTGATAAGCTTCCTCTTCATTTTTTATATCAAGGCTTAAATCAAAAAAACCCGTGACTTCTATTTCTAATTCTCTAGAATTTCTAGGATCTATTACTGACAACTTAACAACTACAAGGCCTTTTGTTTGTTCGTCATTAATACCACATTCAACAACATTTTTTATTTCAACCTCAGACATATCATCTCTGTCACTAAAATCTATGCTTTTATAATTAATTTTTTCAACTTTATATCCATTAAATTCAATTATTGGTTTATTCATAGTTACCTCTTTTAACTAGCTAATACAAGTTTTTTCTGTGCACCGGCAGTCTGAACTCTTCTTAATCCCTTATTAGGATAGCTATTTTTATTAATATTTGTTGTTACAAATGAACTACTACTTATTTTTTTTGTTTTCTTCGTAAATCCACTATATTTGGTTATTTTTTGAGCTATTTCAATTTTCTCACAAGTACTAGAACCTTGAGTATTGTTCTTTAGCTCCTGATAAAGATTTCGCGTATCCTCAGATAGATTTTTTAATGAACTGAATTTAACATTTTCATTTGCAACTACGTACTGAGTATACTGAAAATCATAATTTTTGTCATCTTTTTCAAAGTAACCTATCAAAGAATCAAATGATGTGATTTTTTTACTTTCTCCATGACCAACAGTTACCCCAGGAGTATCTGAATCAAAATTTATAGAAACGTTTAATTTTTGAGCGATACTATTTAACTTCTTCTTATCTAACATATTAAACGACCTCTTTCTTCGTGACATTGGAAAAATTGATTGAATCTACATCATAAATACAAAACTGCTCACCATGATTTTCAATACCTAAATAACTTAAATTATCATTTCTCGACTTATTAGTAAAAGTATATTTAGCAGCTTTTATCTCATAATATTCTACATAAAAATCTAAAATCATACACATGGCTTTATGTTTATTATCAGAATTAATTTCAGTCCCAATTTCTTTCAGTTCTTCAATAAATTCATCTAACTTCATCCTATCTGTTCTACTGTCTAAGTTCAAATAGTCTGCTTTATCAACCGTATAATTTAATTCAAATACAACTTCATTAGTATTTTCGTGTAGTGGCGTTTCACCTGTTTTTCTTAAAAATTTATTTTTACACAAACCAGCCCATATTTTGGCTTGTTCAAAATCATCTACATAAAAATAAACACCATTACCGAGCCAGTGATCTTCTCTTTTGTTAAAACAAAACTTTTGACTTGATATGATTGATTCTGCATATTCTTTTATAGTTCCATGATGTAAACAGAAACTTCTTTCCATTACTATACCAACTTTTTATGCTTTATCTAAATTACATATTTTTTTCTGTATGTTTATGTTAGCACACTTTTGTGTACTATCATACAAAAATGTACTTATTCTTAATGAATTTGTATTTATTTTTTAATTAAATTGTTACCACTGTATTTTTCGTTACTATTTCGTAACATTTTATATCTTATGCATCGCCCCTCAACGAGGAGCTATTTTTTATCGTTCCGGAATCGTCAATACATATTCAGGAAAATCTATTTTAAGGTTTACAAAAAGAACATTAGTTCGTATACTCTTTTCAAGGTGAACTTTATATGTTAATGGAAGGAAAAACACAATTATGGTTTAAATTTGATCCTTCGAATAGATTTATCAAAGATTTTTATAAAGTATGGGATTCAGAAGTTTTCTTTTTAGCAATCGAAGATAGCTTATTAATCAATCTCTACTATTCTAATAAGAACTATTTCAAAATTCCTGCTGCAAAAACTAGAATGAAGAAAGATGTATATTTTTTGTTTGATATCGTGACTGACGTGACTGACGCACGGAGCGATCATCGGCGTTATGACTATATAAAGTATACTTTCGTTGATCCAGAAAGATACAAAGATTAAAAAATATTTCAAAGTTCTGCGTATATGTATTATGAAGCCCTATTTTTCGGGCTTTTTGTGTTTTTATATGGGAAAAGTGTTGATAAATTATACTATCGATAGTATAATATAAATATAGTTAAGGAGGTGAAAAACGTGAGACTTGATGAAATAGGAAAAGCCGTCGCTATCGTTTTAGGAATTCTTCAATCCGCTAAGATACTAAAAGAATTACTAAAAGATGACGACGACTGACGAGAGAGCCGTAAGGCTTCTCTCCCTTTCCATCAGTTTATCACGTCAATTATGAAAAGAAAAGCATATCTTATTACATTACTACTGATTGTTTTAATTGGATTAGGATTGTTGATATTCAATGTTATTAACTGGTTAACCTACTTTATCATACTACTAGTTGTCGGAGCTTTGACACAAATTGAAAAAAGGAGAAATCAGAATGACAGAAAATAAACAAACTGAAGCAAACAAAAAATGGCAAGAAAAAAATCGTGATCATGCTCGTTATTTACGGAATCGCAGCACCGCTCGGTCATTTATTCGGAAACAAGCTACCGCTGAAGATTTACAAGAGTTAGAAAAATTAATAGAAGAACGAAAAAAAGACCTCGGTCGACACTAGTCGGCTAAGGTCTTTTATGTACCCTGTAGGACTCGAACCTACGACTGGACGGTTTAACCAACTGAGCTAAAGGTACGAGAAGCCATCACAACTCCTGCAAACAAAAAGAATGGACATAGACTAGATAATAATGGGTTTCATTCTTCATGTTGTGATGGCATATTTATTATTACACATTTAATAGCAAAAAACTAGATTGTACTTATTCTTTGTAAAAGATATTATTTTATGCTATTATTTCCAAGTCATAAAAAGAAAAAAGCTTCAGATACTTATCTTTTTGGGGAAAGACTCTAGGGTGAGGGAGTATCTGAAGCTTTTTTCTATGTTCATTATCTCACATGGTTATTTTTTAGTCTATTATTTGCTTAATTTTTTATATTATAATAATTTTATTTGCTCCTTAATTAGTAACGAACTACTCTAAATTGCTAGCAATAATTACGGTATCTAGCTTAAAATAAAAAAACACCTCAAATGAGGTGTTTAAAGTTCAACATTATTTTACAATATTTACTGCTTGAGGACCACGTTGACCATCTTCAATATCATAAGAAACTGCTTGGCCTTCATCTAAAGACTTGAAGCCTTCTCCCTGGATCGCTGAGAAATGTGCAAATACGTCATTTCCATCTTCTCCAGTGATAAATCCAAAACCTTTGTCTGAGTTAAACCATTTTACTGTACCGTTATTCATATATATTTCCTCCTGATACGTATATAATACGTGTTTTGTTGCAATTAATATTACTTGGTAAAAGGAGTTTTTATAGTGTGAATATATCGCTCAGATTACGTTTCAAATTAGATTACTTATTTACTATAACACGAATGCAATGGTAACACAAGGATAACTTATCGATATACATCTAAAAAACAAATTACATTATTTTGTGTTTTAATATAATTAATAAAATACTCTTATATGCGTTGTACCTTTGTCTTTCGTCCAATCATTTTTAAAAAAAGGCGTATTTTATTTACTTATGTATTATATATATGATATATTTTTAAAAAATAGTTTTTTTACATTTTTGAAAGGGGTATTGTTAAGTGGAATATAAAAAATTAAGAATATTATCTTATAATAGAGAAATTGATATAGAAGAAGAATTCAAAAAACGTGTTTCTTCATATACTACTATACGTACTGGACTTGAAATCATTCCTTTTTTAAATGAACAAAAAGTAACGGATAAAAAATTTGAACTTTTCTACTTACCATTGCAACGCATGTCTAACAAGGCTGAACGAATTAAGTATAACTCTGATGATTTGAGAACTCTTAGCAACAGACTACCCGGAGTAGCCGAAACTAAAATTTTTCTTTCTACTATGATTAACGAAATACAAAGTACTAACGAGACAGAAGGAGTAGAAAGTACAAAACGCGAAATTGGAAAAGCTATAATAAATAGGAATGATAAAATAAATAATAAAGAGAAAAGACGTTTTGAAGGTATCGTTAATATGTACTTAAATTTAAATGAAAAAAACTTTGAATTTATAAAAGAGCCAAAAGACTTTCGCAATATATATAATGCTTTGTTTGAAGATGAAAGCGATATTGGTGATTGGCCTGATGGAAAACTATTTCGTCATGATCAAGTGGAGTTAAAAGACAATGAAAAAATTATACATCGTGGCTTAACTACAGAAGAAGAAATATATTCTGCTTGTGATAGATTAATTGCCTTCATGAACAATAAAGACATACCTTATTTAGAAAAGTGCTTCATTAGCCATTATTATTTTGAATATGTGCATCCTTTTTATGATGGAAACGGCAGAATGGGTCGTTTTTTAATATCTTCTTATTTAGCTAGAAAGCTAGATCCTTATACAGGACTTTCTGTTTCTAACGCAGTCAATAATAATAAACCAAAATACTATAAAGCTTTTGAAGAAGTTTCACATCCAAGGAACATGGGAGAAATGACTCATTTCATAGATGACATGATGGATTTAATTATTTCAGGTCAAGAAAAGTCTTTAGTCGATTTGAAAGAAGCTGATATAAAAATGAAATTTGTAAGTCAATATCTTAAAGAATTGTCTGACGTGGATGAAGATCAAAAGAAAATACTATTCGTTTTAATACAAGATTACCTTTTTAGTATGTTCGGATCAATGGATGATGAAGAAGTTAGCGTAGCAGTTGAGTTATCCCGCTACAAACTAAAAACTAAGCTGGAGCAGTTAGTTAAATTAGGATTAGTTGAAAAAATAAAATATTCTCCTTCTAAACACAAGATATCAGCAAAAGTTATTGAAGATATTTCTTAGTTTCTTATGTACCGCCCCTCATCGAGGGGCTATTTTTATTTATAGCGTCAAATAGATATCAGAAATCCGCACATCATTTACTGCACCTTCACCGTTTGACTGATTGCATCGACGTAAGATGATATCAATTTTCTTTCCTTTCATCCAACTAGAATCAAAAGTAACATCAAAGCCTAGCGCATCGCCACCTTGATAGCCGTATGCCTTTTTGACATCTGGTCGAGCAATCCCTTGAGATTGGATACGCGTTAATTCTTTAGGTGTCCCGTGTTCCATCACAAGTACATATGCGTAGGTTCCAATTGTACCTTGTGGTTTATCAGGAACCAACCAACCAGCTACACGAACTGTTTTATCTGTTACCTTTTTGAAAATATCTAGCTTGCCATAAGCATTTCCCTGATGCGTTGGCGTGCTTGCTGATACTTTATCATCATGATTCTGATCTTCTGTACTGCCATCAGGTTTCAATGCGGGATTATCATGGTATTTCTTGATTTGTGAAATAAAGTAATCTTGCATTTGAGCAGTGATGGCTGTAGGAACTGCTAACGTAGAATCATAGCCACAATGTTCCATTAGTGAACGCTTAGGGCATTCAGTTGCTGAAAATTGATGATGGCATTTGACTGTATCTCGATTAACTGGTAATCCGTAAAAACGAAGATCTTCTGCTGCTTGCCAGAAAGCATTTTGTTCTGCTTGTAGGAAAACTGCTTTTGGTGTTTCACGATTTCCCCGCACTTCATATCCGATATAGCTGTTATTACCATCAGAATTAGCGACATGCCAAGCACGATTATAAGTATCTTCTGTGCGAATAATCGTGTTTTCATCACAGTAATAATGAGCAAATCCTGCTTCTAACTGTTTATCTGTCATTCCTGCTAAACGATTCATTTCTTGTTCTGCAGTCGTGTTTGTCCAAGTATTATGGATGACTACACCCTTCACGTCTCCTAAACGTCTACCTGCTACACCACGACATACTGAATTATTGATAATATTGACCATTATTTTTTTCCTCCTAAAGTATTATTTTTGTCTTTTCCTTGTTCTTCAGATGAATCTTTTAATTTGCTGAATCGATCTTTCACAAAATCTGGAATCGGGATTCCTAGCTGACCTAAATTCTCGATCACCGAGATTCCATAAACAGCAATGTATGAAAGCACAAAAGCTGTTGCGACTCCTTCAAAATTCATGATTTTAAGATAGGGATACGCAATCAGCACAAGCGCTACGACCAGCAAATGCTTTACTACCCCCATTAGTCCCTTAGTACTATTTGTTTCTTTTCCAGCAAGTCCTTTACAAACTCCTGTAATGATATCCGCAATGACAATCCAAACAAAAATTTGAATATAAACATTGCTTACTAGATTTTTAAACTCTGATAACAAAACTAAATTATCAATGATCACCATGTTTCCACCCTTCACTTTCTATTTTTGGCCATACAAAAAGCGCACTCGTTTGAGTACGCTTCTATTCTTCGTTATTAATAATCTCATCCGCTTCTTCATCTGTGATACATAACGGAACGAACTGTCGAACCTGTTCTTCTGTAAAACAGCCCCAGTCAAACATCATTTTCACATCGCTAAAACTAAACATACTACTCGCCTCCTTCTGATTCTGGATTTAATTGCTCTTTAATTTCTGCAATATCCTTGCTGTTTTGAAGCGAAGCGAGCATTGTTTTTGAATTGATTTGTGCTAAACTATCAGCTTTTTCTTTCAATGCAGTGTTTTCCTGTTTAATTGCTACATCATTTAGCATGAGTTTGGCATTGAGCTGTTTTAGATTGCCGTTCTCGTTTTCCAGTGCCTCGTACATCGCTTTGAGATTGTTTAAATCGTTGTGATCTAGTGCGTTCGCTAAAACAATCCATTGATTCAATTTAGGATCAAACATCTGATCAGCGATCGTTAGCGGTTCGCCATCAACACGAATCCCTTCAAGTGGAGGTTGATCTGTGTAAGGAACGGATACAAGCATGTCGTCCAATACTTTTCCTGCGTACTCTCCGCCAGTACGTCCGTATTTCCAAATGTTTTTCATAATATTACTCCTTTCAATCTTGTGGCCATTCATCGTTTGTAAAATATGCAACAGTTCCAGAGCATCTTTGATTTGCCGGTAAATCTGCACTACTGATCATTACCGATATTCCTGAAGCATTTGCGTAAACAGATAATGCGGGATTTCTATTAGTTTTATTAGACAAAGTACCTCCCCAACCGACTAAACTAATAGGAGTATAGCCTGATGGAAAAGCCATTAAATTTTTCCATCCAGCAAAATTAGCAGATTTATTGGTAATTTCAATATTCGCTATGACTAAACGTCCCCATCGTTCAAACCTCACGATGCTATCTTCAGTAAAATCAGTTATATTCTTTGTTGTCACTGCTTTGCTTGTAAAATTATCTTGCACAACAGAAACACCCTTCAGCTGCAACCCATCCTCAAAGTTTTTAAGCCCTAAAACAGTTTCAGGTTCGGTTAAGCTCACAGAATCATTCAAGCCTTTTTCAGTATATTCAGGTGTGACATCCCAACTATAATCATTGGGATTGTTGCTGTCTTTCAAGCCTTCACCGAAGTATTTAAACTGACTAATATTCGGGGTTCGTGTGTCGCCTTCCTCTAGTTTTGCCCATAAAATAGTACATTTACCGTTAGGGACTTGACTTTCTGGGGGGAGTTGATAAATTACCACCTTTGCCCCACTTCCTATTGGTTTAGATATTTTAGCACCGCTAGACCATGACCACACGTCTGTTAAGCCTTCAACTGGTGTAAGATGTCCTTGAAACTCGGTTGCTGCACCTGTGGTTGTTTGAATATACATACCAAATTGCTTGTTAGCTGGTTTTGTTCCTTGTATTGTAAAAGTTAATTTATCGCCATTATTAATTGTTTTATTAATATCAAATGAACCAATTAAGTAATTAGAATTATCGTAACTTTTTGATGTAATTATATTTTCACCCAAAGCCACCTTACTCAAATAATATGGAGCATTGAGTAGATTAGGTTGGTATGGCGTAGCTATTGTACCAATTTCTAACTTAACATCATAGCTGACACTAACCGTTCCTTTGTCTTCACTGTTAACTGAGAATATTTGAACATAACAATTTGTCATACCAGTTAAATTAGCTTTTGTTGTCCCAGTAAATGTATGAGTTATCATTTTATCGCGTTCTACATTTGCTGGTAGTAATACATTAATGGGTAATTCTGTACCACCAGATTCATTTAAATATCTAACCCTAGCCCCTATAGTATTGGTCTCCCCAGTCCAATCTGAACCAACACTCATAGTAACGGTTAATGCGTACGGCGTAGATGGTTGTAAAGTAGTTATAAGATACCTATTATTAGCTTCCGCTGTGCGCGGAATACCTAAGCCAAGCGATAATATGTCGCCGGCATCAGCTGTTCTAGTTTTAGTATGAGTTATAACCCTTTTAACACTATCTTTAACTGTATCTCCATTAGCTAACAAAGACCCAACCCACGGGTCTGTAATATATGGCATTAAATTCGGATTCCCACTATAATCATAGTCCCCGAAGTCGATGCTGTTACTGTACATCTTTTTCAGCTTGCCAAGGTTGCCGATTTGCTGATTGGTTTGATCAATACGATCATTTGCTTTATCAATATTAGTATTGAGAGTTGCGACATCTTGATTGGCTTTCGTGATTTTGTCGTTTGTGTCTTTCAGTTTCGCATCAATCTGCGTCTCAGATTCCGCAATTTTCTGATCAATCTCTTGTTTTCCATCAGCTAGAATTTTCTCGATTTTATCAATGGTCTGACTGAAACCATTGAAATAATAATCTTCCAATTCTGGCGTACTATCATCGATTGGACTGCGTTTGATGTCAAAAGTAAAACGACCAGCCGTGTCTAACGACTGATCATTTGGGAAATCAATATAGATACTTCCATCTACTCTTCCTTGATATCCTAAAATATTATCTTCTAACACGATGGACACAATACCATTCAAGCGATCTTCAATGGTGGCGAGATAGTCATGTTTACCATAACCACCTTCTGCTGTTGCAGATTTAAATATCAGACGAATAGGAACCATAGTTCCTTCTGGTAGACTTTGAGGAAGTCCATTTTTCTGCAATTTGAAGCGAAGCTTGGCTGTACCTCGATCATAAGACCAAAAAACTACACCTGTTGAAATGGGTTGAATCGCTTCTGCTTGGATAATAATAATGGATTCATTGGTTTTATAAATCATCAGGACAACACCTGCCCTTTCGCGATGATCAAACCTGAATTAACAATTTGATGACGTGTAGTAGCGAAGGTCATAGTTTTAGACATGCCATCACGCATCGTAGCATTGTTCGCTACCATCCCAATATTATTGTTTTTTCCGTTGTTTAAAGAAGAAGCAAGTACATCAGCTAAAAGCGCTGAATGAATAACTGTGTTTTGATTTTCAAAATATGAATTATAGATATGACATTTTGCTGCATTTGCTCTTACTGCTACGTGATCTTTAATTGATTTCGTATCTTCTTTACATGTGACACATGCAACTGCTAAATAGCCACTATTTTCAATATAAAAAGTGGAACTAGTATTTGCTTGATCTACCCCTTGTAAGCCGTAAATTCGAAAGTAACCAGAGCAATAACTAAATGATATACGTCTGACTTTTACAGACCTATCTGCACCTGTTGTATAGCCGTCATCATCTACGTTGTCCTTAGGACGAATATGGATTTGAGAAGCATTTATATTTTTGACTACTACATCCTCTAGATAAACGCCATTATCGATCCAAATCGTCACTACCTGAGTGCAGATTAATGGAATCTGATTAACTGCTGTTTGAATTGTTGCGAAAGGTTTCTCTTCTGTTCCATCTCCAACTTGATCACTGCCGTTTGTCGCTGATACGTATATATCAAAATTATTATTACTACCACCAACAATCGTTTCAACGCTAGTATTCAACTGATCCACTTGTTCCGCTGTTGCGTTCTGCCGATCGGTCAATGCCGCTATTTCAGATTCTTGTTTTGTTTCAGTCGCAAGAAGTCTTCCTTGTAATGTTTCGAAGGTTGCCCCTTCCCTGTTAACTCTAGCATCTACTACTTCGTTCGGTGAATCCCCACCCGAGTTGATTACGAGATTATCAATACGACTGTTCGTTGTTTTGTCTTGATCAGATAGTTTCTTTTCAAGATCATTGAGGTAGTCAATGTTTTTATTAAATTTCTCTTTCCATTCCGTAGAGATACGGTTACTGATTAATTTTAATAACCCCATCAAATCACTCCTTTCTGCGCCATTTCAGCGAGTATCGACGTCATTGTTTTCTTTGTGTTGCTCAATGTGATTTCTGGCGGCTTATTTGGTATCGCTGGATACGTCTTGATTCCTACCACTTGAATGTACGTATTGATATTCAAAGGTTCATAAATGAATGGGACGTGATCGCCTTTGTTGGGACTGATTTTCCATTTCAAGGTTACGGATCCCGAAATACTTGGATAGTCTTGCAAGTCTGTCTTTAACCGTTCGAGCATGTTCCCTGATACGGTATACCGTTCGTCTTTAACAGGATCTTGTACCCTGATTCCCCACTTCTGTGATTCAGGACTTGTGTAAGTGATAGGAGTAAATATATAGTCACTATCTTTAGGATTCTCAGTATTTGCTCCATCCTTCAATTTTCCATAGCCTTTGATTTGTGTTTTTAGACTGTACGTATCAATATCGAATGACACTTCATCTGTATTGTATTTATAGCGAATCTGTTCTTCCGTCTGCTGGCCGTACTCACTGGCGGGATAGAAAGTTAGATGTTTATTATTCGGAATCACGACTGCATTATAGTCAGTCAGAATCTCATTGATCAGCTTCAAGTAATTCGCATTACCGAAGTTTTCTTGTTCAACGGTAAGGAATTTTTTGTTTGGATCAATGACTTCCCATGTAAAGCCACGACTACCTGCACTAAATACATGTGTGAGTAACTGGCTAATAGATCTCGCACCAGTTACTGTATTGTACTGATAGCCATCTTGAACCGTGTAATAGATATGTGTCGCAACCACTTGTTTCGTCAACAACTGTCCAAGTGCTTTGCGAGTCATTTCTTTGATCACAAATTCCTGTCCGTTGTAGAAAACAGAAGACTCGTATTCGACTAAATCAAATACTTCTTGATTCAACGAATTGCTGGTAACGATAAAACCAATCTCCCACGTTTCATTTTGTTGCCAGTTTTCATAAAAAGAACCCTTGTCATAACCGACAAGGATTTCTTCTTTGGTTTGTTCATAATTTCGAATAATTAAATCAGTCACTCAATCACCTACTTATATAAGAAACAGAAATCCCATGAAGATTTCACGCGAGTAATATTTTGGATCTCGATTTCATTGACACCCTCAACCAAATTGATTAGGCCATGATTCGTATTGATCCCGCAACTTACGCCGTTCAATTTTGGAATCACACCATCCAAGACTAATGTCTGTCCGAGATTCGTAGAAAGTGATGGATAGTAAATAAATCGATCGCCAGTTGTTTTATTGAAAATCGTCACATTTCCTTCTGATTCTCCTTCTAATGCGATCCGCAGATAATGTTCACGTGGATCAATTTCAAAGCTCCCAGCATTGTAAATAATGAAGTGACTAGTCTGATGCGTATACTTGTAATCTTCCGCCACTAGACCTTGCGAGAACTGCCATTCTTCCTCTAGATTGAAATCCGTTAAAGTAGTTGCGATTGATTCAGAATATCCTCTGATAGCTCCCAGATTTACAGTATATCTTGTGTAAATTGCGCCTTTTCTTTCATCGTCAATAGAATCATAAACTACTCGATATTTTTTACCTGGCTCTTTGCTGTAAATTAGATAAAATTCTGGTTCTCTAGTAAACAATTCGCGGAGTTCCGTCTTTTGTAAAACTAAGTCAAACATCGATTGCTCTCTACTTCGAATGTCAAATGAGAGAGTAATAGGAAAAGCGTCAAACGAGCTGTTCGAAAGACGCTTTCCATTCGTACCAGAAAACTCAACAAACTCATTTTTTGCCACTGGCATACCTATATTAATGTCAATCAATCTCAGATAAGAATTATTTGTCAATTCGACAATTTCATCAGAAAATGCAAGATATACACGAGTTTTCTCATTCATTAAACTATCCTCCTCTCATGTACGATCTACGATTCAATACTTTTCCAAAACGTTGATCCATATTATCCCCTACTAAAGTTCCATCTAAATAACTTGAGACCCGTACTGGTTGTTTTGCAATTACTTGTGCAAGCTTTTCAACATCAAATTGCTTCTGATTGTTGTAGGTATTATTAACTATCTGTGATCCAACAGATGCCATCCCCATCCTTGAAGTGCCAAGAGCTGATTCTGGCGTGATAGAATTCATCAAACCATTAGAAAGCTTATTCATTGCTGAATATGCAGATTTCGCATCTGCTTCGATACCTACAGCTATTCCTTGAGGGATAAACTTACCAACGTAATCTCTCATCCAACGTGATGGAGAATGAATTCCAAGCGCGCCAGTTATTTTGTCTTTAATGTTTCCAGCTACTTCAGAAATTTTAGAAGCAACCGCTCCAACCATTGAACCGATACCGTTAATTAATCCTTGTATGATGTTTGAACCAATTTCAAATAAATCAATCCCACTCAAAGTATCTATTATAGAGTTTCCTATATTAGATACTGCACTGGTTACTGACCCTATCACACTAAGAATCCCAGAAACTAAGTTTCTAATTAAATTGGCTCCAGCATTCACCATTTGTCCAAGAAACTGAGCTATAGTACTCAATAATCCAGTAATTAATCTCGCTCCAGCTGATAATAATTGTCCCAATAAGCTCAAGATTCCTCTAATAAGTGCGTTGATCAATTGAACACCAGCTGATAAAAGTTGTGGTATAGCACTTACTAAAGCTTTGAACAAAGCAGCCATTAATTGAATAGCAGCTGATACTAATTGAGGAAGTACTGAGATCACTCCATCTACCAACGCAACAATCAATTTAATACCCGCTGATATCAATTGAGGCAATGCACTAATCAACGCATTAACTAGGGCAATAGTGATTTGAATTGCCGCTGCAACCAACTGTGGTAATATCGAGATTATTCCTTGTATTAATGCTAATAACAGTTGAATGCCAGCAGCAATAATTTGCGGAAGTGCACTGATTAATGCACTAATCAAAGCCATTGTGATTTGGATAGCAGCATTTATTAACAACGGAAGAATAGAAATTATGCCTCCGATAAGCGCCATTAACATTTGTATTCCTGCAGAAATTAATGTCGGTAAAGCTTCAATAATTGTTGTTAGCAAAGTAGTAACGATAACGGTAGATGCTTCAACAAGTTGAGGCAATGCAGTTATTATCGCATTCACGAGAGAAGTGATGATTTGTAATCCAACTTCTAAAAGCATAGGTAGTACTGTTAAGAACCCATCAATCAGTGTATTAATAATCTGAATGACAACTTCAATTATCGTAGGTAGTGCTGCTACGATCCCTTGAATAAGCACAGTTAACAAATTTGTGCCAACTTCAATAATTTTTGGTAGAAGCTCAGCAAAAGCAGAAATGAGTTTTGTAATTATCTCTGTTGCAGCCAACAGCAGTGCGGGAAGTGCTAATGAAATGCCTTGTACAATAGTAGTTATTATTTTCGTGGCTATTTCAATCAATTTAGGCAAATAAGTAACAATTGCATCCGTCAATGTTTGAATAAGCTGTATAGCTATCTCTGTTAGTTGCGGTAACATTTCAACTATTTTGTCGACAATACTTGTAATCACAGAAGTAATACTTTCGATAATTTGCGGGAGATATTGAGAGATAGAATCTGCCACGTTGCTAATTGTTTCACTTAATTGATCAAACACTTTTGTGATTCCATCTGCACTAAAATCGCCAGTTTTAGCCCACGCAGATATAAATGAAATAATTAAAGAAACTGCTAATCCGAATGGACCAGTAAGCCCTAGTGCTGCTATTGCTACTTTAGTCAAAATGCCGATAACTAAAGAAACTGCTCCGCCGACTTTACCAAAAGCTCCTCCAAATTTTTCCAGCAGATTACCTGCCAATTCTATACCAGAAGAAAAAATCCCTGACAATACAGAGCCTATTTGCGAAAGAGTAGAGCCAAATCTTTCTATGCCAGAAGAAACAATTCTTTTTACTGCATCAACAAAATTAAAAAAAGCTGGTACCGCTACTGAAGCAATTGCTGATCCGACTTCGACAACTTTTTGAAATCCTTTAACAAGATAGTTTCCTACTGTATCAGCTACTTTTTGAAGTGTAGGTAATATAGAAATAAAGACTCCTTTTAGATATTCAAATGACTTAATCAGTCCAGATTTTACAACTTCAATAGTTTTATTTATGCCATTTCGAAACGTTTCACTTGTTTTATAAAAATAGATGAAAGCTGCAACTGCTGCTCCTATAACACCTGAAAGTAGTTGAAATACCGTCAGACCAGCTGGAATAATAGCAGATAACAATGCGTAAGCTGTTCCAGATACTCCAAACATGCTGACCATACTACCTAGGGCCGTTATCACTCCATAGATTTTTCCTACAAAACTTATTAATGTACCTAGAGCTAATGCTGTTTTGAAGCCTACATACGCTCCAGTGGCTGCAATAAAAGCTGGAGCTAACAATTCCACAATGTCTAATAGGCCTTTAAAAGCAGAAATCATATCATCAGTATTATCTATCAATATGTCCATTACTTTTGACATTTCTTCAAATGATTCATTAATAATAGATTTCATACTATCAATATTTTGAGCAATAGTTTTACCAGTAAGTTTCTGCACCAGTTCATCAAACTTAGTAATAAGATTAGCTACACCTTTAGAAACAGCATTACTTAGATTTCCGAATGAAGTAGCGATCCCTAGCGAATTCTCCTTTGCCAAGGTTGCCAACATTCCTGTTCCAGTTCCTAGCTCAATCAGTTTATCTTGGAATTGATCAAATGTTACTGTTCCTTCTTTAAGCGCATTATAGAGATTTCTTTGAGCTGATTTCCCAACAAATCCCATTACTTCAGCTGTTTTTTGCAAAGCAAGGGGCATGGTTTCTTGTAAAGTTTTCCAGCTCTCTAAGTCGACTTGCCCAGTCGAAAGCATCTGGTTATACTGTTGCATACCTCGACTGGCATCTTCTGTTGAAGCGCCAGACGCAAGAAATGCATTGTTTAATGCTAAAACAGTGTCCGTGGATCTATCTAAATCTCCAGTGATTGCTGTCATTTGTTGTGTACTTGCTACAACATCATCTAATTTAGTTGGCAAACCATCAATTCCATCGGATAATTTGTTAATGGATCTCTGAGAGTCCTCTGCACTAAAACCTAAAGCTTTCATTACTTTAGGGAATTTTTGCATAGTATCGAAACGGCTAATTGCGGAATCTAGCGAATTCTTTAAAACATTAAAAGCAGCCGCCGCAACTTTAACGAGGCCTAAGGAAACAACTAAATTTTTAATTGAGGCTCCTGCTTTATTACTCTTACCTTCTAACTGATCAAGACCCTTGTTAAGTATGGTAACGCCTTTGCCATCCACATCAACTTCTATCTCTACTCTTCCATCAGCCATCGTCTTCACCTACCTCCGAATCAGGCAATGCATATTTTTGTTGTAGCTTTCTCATGCGTTCTTTTTCTTTAGCTGATTCTCCTTTGCTCGGTTCCCATGTCCTAATCTGGATGATTCGAGCAAGAATGGTGTCATCTGGCAAACTCTCAAGTAACGCTTGGAATTCCTCCCACATCATCCGTCCCTGCTCTTCAAATAGATTGATGCCAATTTGTCTGAACGATGCGTAGATGTATTTAGCATCATGAACTAGGCTGATGGTCCTTTTTTCCTTAACCGCATTTGGCATAGGATTGCCTAAACGATCAGTTTCAACACCATCACTATCTCCTACAGAAATATAATTTTCTAAAATGTAGTTAAATAATAAAAACTGTTGTTCAGACGAGCCTTGAAAAATTTTTTCAAAGTCACCGATCAACAGTTCTAAACACATATTCACTTTTTCTTCTGGAAATAAATCACTATCTTCCAAAATATCAAAAACATCTAGTACATTATCAAATGTTAAATCGATAGGTAATTCTATACCATCAACCTCTATCGAAGTGACTAACGGGTCATTTAACCGCATTTAATCACCTACTTCTTTTTCTTATTTTTCAATGCTTTCTTTTTCAATAAATCGGCTTTCTTCTTAGAAAGAGTATCTTTACGTTTCAAGGCTTCTTTTTCGATTGCTTCCGCAACTTCAAAAGAGATTGGATCAAATAATTCTATTAATTGTTCTGCATCAGGATAAACAGAATAAATTTTTTCAAATGATCCTTCACCAAGCAACGAATCATATTCCGCCTTAGCTAAATCTTTCGTTAGAGAAATAATCTTAATAGCGTCTTCTTTTTCAGGTTGCTCGATATTCTCGATTTGTTTAAGTTGTTGTTTAAGTTCCCTTACCTGTTCCTCAAATTCAGCCTGAACATCAAAAAAACGTGTCAGTTCTTCTGGAGTAGTACCAAAAAAGAACTCTACTTCTCCAATATTGATAGGAAACCCTTTTTTCTCTATTTGAAATGATAATTTGTTAGTCATGTTATCCTCCTAAAAAAGCTGCCCAGACGGACAGCTCGACTTATTTTTTGATTAATACTACTGGTCTGGACCAAGCAGAACCTAAGAATTCACCATCATGCAGATAGCGTGCTTTCTCGATATCATTAGCCCCTTGGCCAACCTCGTTGTAAGTTTGGATGTAGAAACGGATTTCATCGCCAGCTTCTAGATGTGGCATATCTGCTGCTGATAACGTCCAAGAATTTGTTTCCGTATATCCCATTTTGTTGGCATCGTGCGGATCTGTTTGATTTGCATCGGTATAGTGTGGAATATAAGATTTTGCTTTGGGCACTGCATCCCAAGAAAGAGAAACTGACCCATCAGCATTCAAAACCCCAGTTACGTTCTGGGGTGCATTAGGGTGTAACAGGGACATCTTCTGCTTCTGGTGTGCTATCAAATGCGATACCGCATGAGAAATCACCGTATGCAGTAGCATCGCCGACTTGAGCAACTGGCTCTGTTACTGTTGCTTTACCAATACGTTGTTTTTTACCAGATGCAGATACTACTTTGAACCACACTTTCCGAGCATCTCCTGATTTTCCAATCATGCCCTCAATAGCCGCCATCGCAGCATCATCTTCATCGTATAAACCTGTAAATGAATAACCTAACTGATGAGAAGTAACGTCTGTCTCCCCTTCGCCGTTCCCATCATAGTAGCCAGTAGTTTCAGTTTCTTCGTTCGAATTATCATCAACGTTGGAAATCCACTTTGCTAACTCCAACCAGCCGTCTTCGCTTGGTGTATCCGCATTAGTAGTTGTAATTAATTGAATAAAATAGCTTTGTAAGGCATTTTTGCGTCTCATTTATTTTCCCCCTCAAATGTGGTTAATTTTGTTTGAAAATCTAATAAAAAAACGAACCAACCTTGTTCATCAGCATCATTGATGAAAGGTTTGCTCGTTATAGTTAAATTGTTAAATTCAAAAGATCCATCAGAGCTAGCAACGTCTGACACACGCTCTAACGAATCAGAGATAAGCCAAAGCGTTTGCTCAATTCTATGACCATCTTTTGACTTCATTGCAATTTCATAATTTAATTGTACGTCTTTAACACCATCATAATATTCTGTGATAGGTTGTCCGCCTGGTAATGGATAAATTACTAAGCTTTCTTCAGCAGAAAGATATCCTTTTTTTATTTTTAATGGCAGTTCTGGAATACTATTAATCTTATCTTTTATCCGATCGATAAAATCCATTATTGGATACCAGCTCCTTTCAGATACGCTTTTTTCCAAGAAGGCATATACAGTGATTTTGCTTTAAGATCCCATCTTGGACCTGTTCCTGGAGTAGTATATTTTTTTCCATTTAGATAGAACTGTCTCCTTGCGTATTTCGTTTCATACAGAATAGCGCTGCCGTCACTTTTGATATGCGCACTTTGGCGAAGGATATTATTTTTTTTAGGTACAAATGAGTTCATGTCAGCCATTGCTTGGTTGGCTAATGCGTATCTTCCTCGCTTCATAGCCTGTGGGCTGACTTTAGCTCTAACTCCATCAAGATTAACTTTAATACCCATCAAATCACCTCTAATTCGTATGAATAGATAGCATCTGAATACGCTTCTGTAATCGTATCGATTTTAGTGATGACATGTTCTTTACCATCATAAATAACTAATGATTGTTTTTTGAAATTCGGTAAAGGGATAGTTAAAGTGTTATAACAAAAAATTACTGCATTATAGAGCACCTGCTTGCCACTTGGCGAAAAAGAATACTGACTTCCTCGGTCAATCCGACAATTTTCTATAGTTACATAATCTCCATAAATAGGTTGGTTATAGTCTCCTTCTCCTAAATATTCTCGATAAATAAAAGAATCCACTAGAAATTGTACTGGAGGTTTTGGCATTACCATGATGGCACACCTCGATATAACAAACCCGTTCCTTCTAAATAAATATAGATATCCTCAGCAACAAGTGATTTACTCTCATTTTTCCCTGAAGGATTATATCTACTAGAGTTTGAGATACTCGTTCTTCCAGCAGAAAAGCTTTGTGGTGTATTATTGATACTTTCATAAGTATCTGCTCCAACTTCATCGAAATATATAATTTGTGAACATAGAGCTAGCTTAAATTGTTTTACACGAAAACCAATTGGATCTTCCTCAATTTTATTAAATTGATAAAAATAGTTAGTGATGCTATCTAGAACAGCAGTTGCTTTTGACAAATGCTTTTCGAAAGCAGCTTTAAAATCATCTGTTTTCCCAGTAAGATCTTTGAATTCTTCAAATTCAATATAAGGCATATAACATCCCTCCTTATTAAAAGAAGAGGGAACTATGCCCCTCCTCCTGCTTCTGTTACAGTAACTTCGCATGTCGCTGTTTTACCATTTACTGTTGTTCCAGTAATCGTTGCTGTTCCTGCGGCAACACCTGTGACTTTTCCTTGTACAGGAGTTACAGTAGCAATTGCTGTATCGCTAGAAGAAAACTGAACAGATTTATCAGCTGCATTTTCAGGCAAAACAGTTGCCGTTAATGTTTCAGTTGCCCCTACTTCAAGCGTTAGTGTTGTTTTATTCAATGTAACGCTTGAAGGGGCTACGCTTTTGGGGAAATTTTTACTACTCGTGATTCATCAACTAACGCAACACTATAGTGTTGATCTGCGTTAAACTTGGTTAATTTATGGTCAATGTCACGAGCACTTTCAGCTAAGATACTACGTTTCATAAATGTTTTCAAAGCGCCAGATTTAACAGCAATTCCGTTACCTTCAGTGAGTTTTTGCGTCCGGACAATTTCCCAACCTAACACTTCTCCAAATGCTCCAGAAACTAAAATATTATCACCTAATTCCGATGCACGGGTCCAAGCTGTCGCTGCTTCTTTACGCAGTTTAGCCGCATCTTTATAGGACAAAAACAAAACGCCGGTAGAATCTACATCCTCAAAATTATCAGGAGCATCTACAAATGTGTTTTCTAATGTATCAATCAAGTCTAAATTGATTTCTGCTTGCACTTCTAAAGTGGCTGTCTGTGCAGCTACTAAAATATCGTTATCTACTTTGGATGCGATAGACATACGAATTTGCTTTTGTGCTTCCCCCACTGGGTCTCCGTAGCCTGATAATGCAGCTTCGTCAGTAATCTGCACTCCTTTTGCAGCTTTTTTAATCGTATATTGCGCTGTTTCTGTTGTTAATTTGGTGTAATCAATTTTAGCCCCTTCAGCAACATCCACTGCATCTCCAATATATATAAACTTAGGCACCGTAATCGTTGATCCGGGTTGACCTGTTAAAGTAGTATCAATAGGAGCAATCCCACTAAATTTAATTGCTTTTGGTAATTGTGCGGAGATCATAGGCGCTAAGACCTCGGGATCCACTAAATTTGCTAATAATGTTGTTTCGTCTGCCATAATAAATTCCTTCTTTCTTTTACTATTGTGTAAGTTGTTTGAATACTTCTGGTTGTTCTTGTTTTAATTTGGCTACTTCTTGATAAGACATTTTAGCTAAATCGTAACTAGGCGTTATACTGCCAGCAGGATTTCCAGGGGTAACAATCGTTGGTGTCGGCGGAGTTGGTTCAGGGTCTTTTGCTTCTTGAAATAAGAATGATTTACTTTCTTGAAGTCCCTTTAATTGTTCTTCAAAACCTTGTAATTTGCCGTCGACAACTTTAATAGTGTCTTTATCTAGTTGACCAAGCACAATTTCTTCATCAAGCGCATTCGCTTCTTTTAAAGCTAACTTAATTGCAAAGTCTTTTTGTTGCTCTGCAAGTTTTGTTTCAGAATCAGATTTAACAGCATCAAATTTACTCTGTAAGTCTGCAAGTTGTTGAGTCAATTCCTCGTCACCTTTTGCAGATTCTTTAAGTGCATCTAGTTCTGTTTGGTTAGAATCAAGCTGTTCTTTAAATTGATCGCGTTCTTGTTCTGCAGTAGCAAGATTTTTGTTCAATTCAGTAACAGTTTGTCCATGCATTCCCATCACAGAATTTACTTGTTCATCTGTTAAACCCAGTTCTTTCAATTGTTCTCTTTTCATTCTTCTTCATCCTTTCGAGTTTTTACGTGGCAACGACCACGATGGAGCACTTTGTCTTTTACGCCTTAACAGGCTAAACAAGGCAAAATAAAAACAGCTAAAAAATAGATGTTTACTGATCGTATCTGAAATCTTTTAGCAATGTGCCAATTGGTGTATAAACTTTTTCTCTTGCATAATTTCTACTTAAATACTCATTAGAATCAACTAGAGTACGCAATCGACTTTGTGTGGCTCTAATTTTCTTCACCCAACCTTTTGCGTTTTCGTCTTGTCCGAGAGCTTCTGAGACCATTCTATTCTTTTTATATTTCACAACCTGACGTTCTAGGTAGCGTTGCTTCTTAGTTAATTCTGCAACCCTTTTATTTTCTTTTTCGTTGAATTTAGGTTGATTATTTGTATTGACACTAGGAATAAATGGGATATGCAGATGTTGACAATTTACACCTCGGTGCCCGCCTGCAGTTTCATATTCTGCTTGCCAATACGGGTCGTAGATACTTCTATATTTCCAATTGGGAGGTAAGTCAGACATGGGTCGTAAGTCAACCACATGACCTTGAATCTTTGAACATGCTTGTCTTGCTCCCATATGGCTTGTGACTAGCACTGTGTGGACACTATACTCGCTCATGCGGTCTTTTCTTAATGTGTCATAGGTATTTGACAGGGTAGACTTTAAAACTGTTCTAACATACCGCTCTAAGCTCCATGTATGCCCTCCCTTATCAATAAAAGTAGACTTAATACTTTTTTGAGCCCATCCTTGAATCGTTCTTTCTAGTGCTTCATCGAATGTAAAAAGACCGCTGTTAAATGCAGCAGTCGTTTTATTGATTATTTCTGTATACATTTGAGTGGTAGCTGTTCCGTAACCAAAATTGGTAGATAGTAACGTTTGATTCACATAATTGTTTATGTCAGACCATATTTGATCATGATAAGCTTTCATGACATTGTCTAGGTTCGATGGCAAAGGCTTAGGATCGTAAGGTAGTTGTTTGTCTAAGTCTCTGATTATCTTTTCTCCCGAGCTATCAAACATACTTTCAATTTCAGATTCAGCAATTCCTGTTATTTGAGAAATCACTTTTGCAGTTTCTTTATTAAATAGATGCAACTGCTGCAGTTTTTCTCTTTGCCAATCTAAAATATTATCATGCCCACTATTCAATCGTTTGATGATAATACGTATTAATTCGCCTTCTAACGATTGATATAGATGAGCCATATTAGATGACCATAAATCTAATTGATGAGGTGTAATAGCCATTTTATCCCTCAATTCCCCAACTTCGTTTGGTTTCTTCATCCAGTCTATGCAACATACCTTTAATTTTTATTCTAGGATACTCCGTTGACGAGGTATTTAATATAGCGATTTCAGAAATGTATTTTCCAACTTTGATACCATTAATAACAATCCTCGATTCATAATTTTTTTCAAAACCATTTGAGCAATAGGAAAACTCTTGTAAATGGGGTCTCTTAATGATATGTTCCGCCATGCCGTGATTATAAACCATTATTCCTCATCTCCTAGCTCACTTTTTATCTCTATTTGTTCTTGTTCTGAATAATCCATATCAAGAGTTTCAGCTCTAATCTCATATACTATCCTTTTTGCTTCTTTCTCTGTAACTCCAGTAAGTTTTTGAATAGCAGTTAACTTAGATGTTAAGCCAGCTGTTACCAGTTTAGAGTAATGATCAGCCTTGGCATCTTGCGATTGGAAAACACCATCATCAAAGTCGATATTTATTCCTAATTCTTTGACAGGATTAAATAACTTGTATGCCACAGCAAGTTCAAAAATCGTAGTGATCAATTCTTTCAACGCTTCTTCTACAATAAGAACATTATCTGACCGAGTAGAAAAAGTTTCAGAATTTTCACTAATTATCTCTGTCGCTGTTTTAACAGACTGACCATCAAAGCTAAATGTTCCACTAGAAAAGCCTGTCTGAAGTTCAATAATTCGCAAAATGAAATTGATACTTGCTATAAATTCAGTTGATCGCAATGATGGAGCGAATTCATCAATAAAAGGTTCATCAGATTTAAGCCGTTGAAAAACAGATGTTTTACTGTCAAACCGCTTCACTGGTTTTCCATTGCTGTCATATTTAACTCTGAAAAAGTGATCAGATGCTAAAATTTTTCTTCTAGCTTCTTCTATTTCCCACATAAACTCATCGTATTTTTCATTGATATCCGCCAATTGTCGCTTAGCATTGTCGATCACACCCAAACTTAGTGGGCTATCTAAATTAATATTATTTTTACCCGCTAGCTTTATATACACAAAAAGAGGACGACTAAAACCATCTAAGATTGTCTCCTCCTGCAGATTTTTGTACTTTTCTAAAGAGTTGAGAGGAATCCTCACACCAACTTGATTTTGTTCTTCAGATCGATACAATTCGTTTCTGATGCGGTACTTTCCGTCAACCCATTCATGCAATTCTAGCAAAGTATAATAGATTGTCTTTTGTCCCTCGGCTTGCTGAGTTACAGTAGCGATGGCTGCTTCTGAAATATCATTGGTATTGGATTGTAGAGGGAAAAATGTATCAGCTCGACAAAATGAAATTTTGATTTTACCTGAATTAGTATCCACGTAAGGCCTCAAAGCTAAACCGCCAATGGCATAACCAGCCTCTAGCTCTTCTCCGAAGTTTTTCCTGAATTTATTGTCAGCAAATACCGACTGCAAAAATTCATCAGCTTTTTCATCATCCAAACTGATGTTACATCCATCGTTGAATACTAGCTTAGATAACTTTCTGGACACTACTTTGGATACGTTCAACGAGTGAAAAGGGCGCGTCTGCCTATAACCATCACTATTGATATATTCTATGTCCCCATAAACGTTTCTATAAATTTCTTTATTGTTCCTTATTCGATTTAATTCGCTATCACTCATAGCAATCTTTGGATGATCTGTGATACTATTCAACGTTTCAACCATTCCTATTTTTGCACCTCCAATCCTAAACAAAGCTTTTAATTTATCGAACATTCGTCCACCTCTTTTCTAGGCGATGTAAGTTTTGTAGAAATAATTGTTTCCATATCTCGCTTCATCGAGAGCGTGATTATATTTATCAATCGGTAATCCATTGTCATTTCTTACGTACATAGATATTTCTTTTTCAAAATTATAGTGGTCATATTCTTCTCCGTTTTCCAAGATAATGAATTGTCCACTAGTCATTGTATTTTGGAGACGCTCAATGCCGACTTCGATTTTTAACCCATTACTCGAAACTTTGTCAGAACTATTATTATCAGCTTTATCAGTCTCAATACCAATTAAATCCAATTCTGTTCTTAGTGTTTTACATGCTGGATCGACAAAGAACCAGTTCCATCGAGGGAGATGTTTCCATTTTGTATAGCACCACTCAACAAACTTTTTGATTTCTTTAGCGTATGTAGACATCGCCTTGGTTTCTCCAGTGTCAGTTCCGCTATGATAGTAGTTAGATAAACGATACAAATAAAACTTTCCTTCGTGATGAGTAACCACCCAAAAAGCACAAGTCGTAGCATCAGCTTGCCCACCATCTGCAGTAAAAAATGTTTCAACTATATTCCCTTTTATCTCGGTAGCTTTGTTTTTCTTGTCAAACATAGCATAGATAACACCTTGCGGTAATACTCGATGTCCGTACCAGTCACGTTCTAGAAGATATTCACTACTAGAAAGCTCATCAAAAAGTTCTTTCTTTCGTTCCTCGCTTAAAATTGGATTGTCGTTCGGTGTCCAATGACGAAATAAAAAACGCCCTGACTTCTCAAAACGTTCAAGCAATTCAAGATTAGGATGATTTGGCGCTGGCGGGTTTTGTTCACCCAGATGGTAACGCCATTCAGCAGCGAATGTCCGTCTAAAGCATTCATTGATAAAGTCTTTGTGCAATAGATTAAATTCGAGAAATGTCACAGAGCCTAAAGACATACCCGTGATAGCACCAACAGAGTTTATCTTCCCTCCGCCTTTATAATAAATTTTCTTTTCACCGTTTGGAGCATATAACAACAGATGATCACCATGTTCATCGTGTCGTATATCGGAACAACCATCAAATATATGGACCAAGCCTAATCCATCTCCATCCATAAACATTCGATAAGCTTGTTCCTGGTTATAAGCAGTTACAAGATGGTTTTGATCAGGGGATCTCAAATAAAAATCAGCCATTTTAAAAATATCGGAAGTTGTCTTCCCACTACGAGGTGTTCCTTCATTCAATTCAAAAGTAATCCCTTGAACCACTTGATTAATATTACTAATCTGTTTCGGGCTAAACTTCAGTTCCATTACTTCCATCGCCTCCAGATTTAACATCTAAGAGAGCTTGAAGTAGGTCATTGACTTTTCCTCCAGCAGTTAACTTATCTGCTTTACTTTCAATTATTTTTGCTTCAGCAATTGCCTTTCTAACCTGAGCCTTAGATAGTTTGTCTGAGCCATTAACGTGATTATAAAGCAACTCAAGAGCTTTAAGTTTAGGATGAAACTTCACTTCTAAAGATGAATCTATAACTTCTTCTCCATCGCCAATCGGTCGTAAAGTTCGATTACTTTTTATAGCTTGAATTACACTCGTATCTATATTATCACTTGAAAGCATGGTTATATTTCCATCTTGATCCCAAGTCATATATTCTCCGATGTCCGAAAAAGCAATTTTAGCTATTTCTTGGATCACACGATCAGCAGTTATTTCTGTTCTACGACTTCTTTCATTCATTAATTCAGAAATACGAGTTTGAATTTCAACATTTTTCAACAACCGTTGTCCTTGAGAATATGCAGTTTTGCTGGAATATCCGGCTCGAATGGCCGCTTGCGTTGCATTAAGATCAATTAGATATTCTTTTACAAATTGTTCTTGTTTATTATTTTTTAGTTCAACCATTCTCACCACCTCTCAGTTTCTTGATTGTACTTAAATATACTTTGAAAGATTTTCCTGTATGTGTTTATCTGAATAGAAACCATGACCGCAATATACTAAACGGCATGCATCAATCTCTTTCGGTGTAGCTTCTCTGGTCATTTCAATGATGGAGTACTTCTTTTTAATCTGGACTGACTGGACAACTCTAATTGGATCATTTGTAGTCGGTTGCGGATATCTATTAGATAATGACACATACCAGTAATTTCTCATTATGTGAACTCCTTTATGTAAAATAAAGAGACCACTTAGAAAGTGATCTCTTCAAGTTTAATATAATTAAATATTTACTTTCTCAGCCATCAAACTAATTAAATCTACAGTCGATTGATTATTTGGTAATTTCCATGTATATGTTTTACATTCTTTACCTGTTTGATCAAGCACAATATTTTGAAAATCTTTATACATTTCTTTACTTGTTAAATGGAAAACTTTATTTCCCCAAACACCATAAACTTCTGGTCTACCTTCTATCATATATGCGAACATTTTCATCATTCCTTTTCTTTTATTTTCTGTATCTTCATCTGTCGAATCTCCAGATGTTAAAATTGGAATTGGGTTCAGCCATGTTCCATCATCAATATCCCAACTTGAAAGAGCCAACTGCCAATTCTTTTTTGTAATACCTAAATGTAAGTGAGTACTAGTCAGTCTCCCTAGAGGTTGACCTACTGTAACTTGATCACCAGTTTTTACATAATAAGTATTACCGAATTCTTGATACATTACTTGGTATTCACCAATTTGCAATACAATTGCGTAACCTATTCCTGAACCATAATATCCCGCATAAATGACCTTACCATCATTTACTGCTTTGAAATCTCCTGAGTACTTTGCCGAGCCAAAATCATATCCATCATGGAAATACCCTCTTCCACGAGGATAAGAAGTTTGTCCGAACTGTTGTCCTTCTTCATATGGCTTTAAATTGCCATCAAACGGAAGTCGCCAAATCCCCATTTCCCCAACTCCTTTACATATAGTTACACGAATAGACAGCAACGGATGATAGATAATAAGAACAGTTAGAAGGAGTTGAAATTCACATCCTTATTCTTAATATTTCCGCTGCTGTCTATCGAAGCTTAATTAAACGATGAGGGAGATTTCCTCCCTTACATTTTATTTTGTCGAAGTCCTGTTTCCTAATCTTTCGACACTATCATAATATCACTGGTAAATAGCTAAAAACCGCCATCATTCCGCCAAAAAACCGCCAAATTATTTATAAGCAATTACTCTTCCGTGTTTATACGCTTCTGCAAACTCTATTAGAGCTTCCGACTTCATCCGTTGTATACTTCTTTCTGAATAACCCACTTCACGGCTAATTCTGTAGTTTGAGAAGCTATCTGGCACACAAAAGCTGTAGTAGAGTATCTGACGACTAATCAGACTAAGAGCCATCAAAGCCGCTAGAATCGCATCTCTCTCTGCTTCTATATCCATCATCTGAATCAATGCATCCTCTGCCTTATTGCCGTGCTTCGGTGCCTTCGGCATATCCGTAATAATCGGCGACTTAATATCTATCAAAGAGCGACCTGCCATCCGCTCCAAACGCCGAAAGTTCTTCAGCACATCTCTCGCATTACATCTTGTCTGTTTGAAATCTACCTCTCGTAACAATTGCATCAAGTCAAACCGCTCCTTTATGTGATATAATAAACTTGTCGAATTTATTAGAACAGTCGGAGCGATCCGGCTTTTTTATTTGTCATTGATTAGTTCCATATCCACCAATCTAGCCACCGCTAAATTCTCTTTGCTTTTCGCTAACCACTTATCACATTCCATCGTGTTTTCAATACGAATGATCGCTGAGTGATTATAAACATGTTCTACATATCCACGAAACGGATAGATGAACTCTTCTGCTTCACAACGAACCATGTCACCGACTTTGACTTTTGGTTTCTTACGTGTTTTAGGGTTCTTAGTCGGCATGTCTAGCATTAAACCTCCAATGCCATGACTGCTAGCGTAAAATCCGTCTTTTAGTTTCATCTCATTTCCTCCCATTTACGATCATCATTTAATATTGAAACTCCAAACTTTCGAATAGCGTCACTTGCATCTGCAACACACTGACTTGCCACTTTATATGTTTCGTCTACAGACATTCCGTATTCTTTTTCAAACTTTGCCTTTAGTGCATTCAGTTCTTGTTTTCTCACTTTTGTTACTCTTCGGTGTCTGTTGTTCATACTAATTCCTCCTTCACAATCTATTCGCTATATATGAAATTTCAATCAATTCAACAACAAAAAATAGTTAAATTATTTTTTTCTCATTAAAACGTTTTCCACTTATGTTTTAAGTTAAAAAATATAGGTTATTTTATCTTAAAGTGTATAATTACATTTGCTTTACAATAAGCTTATCAGGAGATGATGCACATGAATAAATTATTAAAAAGAGATTTAAATGCTGGCAAATTGATATTAGGTACACTCATTGTTATATTAGGTATATTAGGTTTATTATATGGCCCATCTGTAATTAGCATTTTAGCTTTAACTGTCACAGGTCTCATAGCGTTTCGTTATGTTTACGGAAAAGGAAATATAAAGTATTTATTTTCTAAACCTATCGCTCCAATAAAAAATATTTTTATCTATTTACTTCTAAACATCGTTGTGAGTTTTATCGTATCCTATGTTTTGGAAAATTTATTGCATTGGAATCTTTCAGGAAATTCTGTTACTGAAGCCTTTCAGCCACTATTGTTAATCGTTTTGCCTATAATGATACTAGGTGAAGAACTATTTTCTATTTATTTTCTTTCAATCTTTTCTAGTAAATTCAGTATTCCTATCGCTAGTGTTTTTTCCGCAATTTTATTTGGATTGATTCATTATTCAACCTATGACAATGGTAATGTATTTCATACTCTAGTCCATATTCTTTTAATACAAGGAGTTGCAAGGTTAATTTTTAACCAAGCGGCAATTAAAAGTAATTCATTGATTACAAGTTGGAGTACACATGTTATATTTGATTTTGTTGCTATATTGATAGCTTATTACTTTGGTTAAATTTATATTTTAGCTAGTCACTACTCGGCTAGCTTTTATTTTTTGCCCTTCATGTATAACTAACAATTTTGTCATACTAATGAATTCTTAATATTTTTAATATACAATTAATTAAAAAATTAGGAGGCGTTATAGATGAAAAATTTTAAAGTTTCTATTCTGTTTTTTATTGTTAGTTTGATCTTGTTTGCGACTCATTCATTTGTTGGTTCTTACGTTGATGCAAATGGAATATTGATTGAGCCTGCATTCTTTTGTATCCCATTAGGTTATTTGTCTCTTATCCTCTCAGTTTTTACAGCAATCTATCGAATAATCAAAATAAATTTTATAAGCGCTATATCGAAGTAAACGGCCATTTGGTCGTTTTTTTCATTACTGCTATCTTATGCACGCTTATTCCTCCAATCTACGAATTTCCCTTCTTAAATTCTCTATGTGCAAATCGATTGCCTTTCTCGCCGTTTCATTGACCATCACTGCCTTTGTTCGTTCCAGATCGTCAATCTCACGCTGAAGGCTTCGAATGCGCATTTGAATCGCTTCTTCTGTTGTCATGATGGACCACCTCGTTAAAAACGCTCTTCCTTGAACGTATTCCGATATTTTTTAGCTAAAATCAACGGAACTTGATATTGATGACAGAACAACTTTGCCTTGATCTTAAAGTCTTTTGTCTGCATTCCTTTGACATCTACGACTTTGACAAGTTTGCCGTTTTTATAAAATGTGAAGTCAGGAATATACTCGATCTTGCGATACTTCTTTCCTTCTAGTTCAAATTTCGGCATCAGTTCAAATCTTTCTTGAAGTCTCACTTTCCAGCCATTCGCTTCCGCTTGCCACAAGGCTAGATCGTAGTACTCTGCTTCTGCGATAGAATCGAACTTGATACCTCGATGGATAGTTTTTCGATTACGATATTTATTCATTCTCAAGAAGCGCCTCCTTCTTAGCCTGATAAGCAGCAAAGCGGGCTTCTAATTCTGCTTTTTTATCAGGATCTAGTGTCTTTTCTTCTTGAGGTTTGTTGACCCAATCAGGCAACTTTTCACGCCGTACATTGTTTTGACGTTTAGGAAGATAGTTTTGCTTTTTCTTGTTCTTAAAAGCTTCTTGGGCTTTTTCTGCTGATTCCATTGTCTTAATTCCTTGATTACTCCATGAATTTAATATCGCTTCAACGTATTTTTTCAACCCTGGCATCTCAACGTTGTTTTCGAAAGCTAATTTAAAAGCAAAGAGAATCATATCTGCTCCCCAAGTTTTAATCATCGGTCCTAATGCTCCTTGCAAAAGTCCAGTAGGTGCTTTCCCCCAGTTTTTTTGGATGAATTCATACACGCCTATATCATCTTCTTTATTTGTCTTGTTTTGTTTTGTATTGTTTATATAAGCTGAAGGATTTACTGTAGAATCTACTGAAGGATTTACTTCCCTATTTACTTTCGAATTTACTTTACCATCTACTGGAATATTTCCAGTAGTGGGATTTTCTACTGTATTATCTACTGTAGTTTTTACTGTAAAATTTCCAGTTAGATCGGAAAGAATATAAACTCCAGCTTTTGTACGACCTCTCTTTTTATATTGAAGGAGTCCATTTTGGATCAATTGGTTTCGATTATTAATCAATGTTTTTTCAGACGTTTTAGTCATTGCTTGTAGCCTTGTATTGGCAATCGATAATTCGCTCTGCCATCCACTTCTGTTTGCTATAGCCATAAGCTTGTACCAAAGCAATTGGGGACCAGCGCCAAGCTCGTTATATTCAAGCCAATTGTCGAAAGCATTAAGCTGTCCGATGTAATCCAATTGAGTCCCTCCTTTCGTTCTAGTAATTTGAGGGAGAAAACTCCCTCATTATTTGTTTAACGGCGGATTAGATGCATCAAATAATCCAGTTTGTACATCTTCTGCAACAGGTTCTGCCTCTTTTAGTTCTGGTTCAATTTCTGACAAAGTCGTTTCTTCAATCAAATTTTCGTTTTCATCTAGTCGGAAAACTTTCTCATCTGAAGTAACTGCCGTTTGCATCTCTACTGACAAAATTCCCCATTTTGAAAGAAGATTACGTAATACTGTCTTAATAGCCATTGCATCGTAATTATCTTTCCAAGCACCTGTTAATTTATCTTTGTCAAAGCCTTTGGCGTTCTTGATCCGATGGCTTTCAATTTCTTGTTTGGTCCAATAAACTGTTTTTTTGAATCCATTTAATAATTCGAAGAAACCTACATAACCGATGACTGTATCAGATTGTTTGGCTTTATAATCGAATTGAAATTCTTCTGTGAAAGGATTCCAGTCAATCAACTGACCTTCGTATATTTCTAAAGCATTTAGCGCTTTGTATTGACCAGATCGTTGTGCTAGCTGAATATAGCCCTTATACCCCAAGATAAATTATGCTTCATTATGTGTAATCCATTCTTTTCCAACTTTTTCTTTTCTATTGAATGGAACAACATAGGCATATCCTAAATTTTTGTCGATGGGTAGATCCATAGTTGCTGCTTTTAGTGCGGAAGCAATAATGGTCATTGGTTCAGCTTTAGATAGATAGTTATCGCCACCAACTAAAGTCATGAGCGATCCCATAAAAGAATCCGATTTTTCATGTAGAATATCAGTAAATTTTTTCTTCATTGCTGGCGTACTCATCAAAGCTTTAAAACCTAACTTTGATGGGTCAACCACTTGAGTATTTTGTTCAGTCAGTTGTTTTTTTAACGATTCATTTGTTGCCATTTTTCTTTTCCTCCTTCAGTGGTAATCCACAAATCGTACAATAACTCCAAGATGTTTCTCTAACTTCGCTTCCACAGCGGGGACATCTTTCCATTATTTAATCTCCTTTTCTGTCAATCTTCTAGATTCAGTAATGCTATAGATTTCTTCATCACTTGCGATATCTGGATATTTCTCTGCTAGTTTCTTCGTGTTCATGCGTTTAGTACTAACAAGTTTCCAGCTGATGATGTTCCTTTGTGTAATGCCAATACTTGCCTCACGTTTTCCTAGCTCGCTGATAATCTCGTTGTCTACTTGACGGATAGCTGACTCAATTTCTTTTTTCGTCCGCTTGAGTTCTCTTTTTTGCTCGATAAGTTCATCAAAACGTGATGGTAGAGCTGTTTGATTTTCTTCTACATCTGCATATTTTTCTTTTAAGAAGTCAGCAGTCGCTTCACTTCCGTCAATTACAGGCTCGATACCTTCAACTACATTTGTTTCCCAAAATTCAACCAAGCGTTCTGTAATTGTATCGATTAATTCTTGATCTCTCGCAATTCGCTTCCAAATGAATCTTTGTCCGCCAATCAGCACAGCGATATAACAATAATCTTTGTTCAAAACATTCATATAATGTTGAACCTGACAGAGATAGCTAAGCGGGACTTCTTCTCCTTCCCACTCTTTACCAAGAAATTGGTTAGCTGTTTTGCATTCAAGAATGGCGTTTTCCCCTACTACGTCACGATCAATATTTGCTCTTAAAAATGGATGTAACGGATGTTCAAACACTTGGTTTCTTCTGCGTACTTTTTTGCCTGTTCGTTCTTGAAATTCTTTGGCAACAACTTCTTCTAAGACATTGCCCCAATAAGCTGGTTCATTTTCTGATTCTTCAATTACGACTTGTCCTGTTTTTTCTAGCCAGAGTTGATAAGGTGATTTCCACTTATTCAATCCTAAAATCGTTCCGATATCCGAACCTCCGATACCTTTCTTACGGTCTTCGAGCCATTCTTGATAGCTCATTTCTAAGGTAGATTTACTCATCGTCTTCCTCCTCTTTATGTGGCGTGCCCCATTCGGGAGTCGTTAAATATTGATCAAGCGCTTGTCCAAAATCATTCATTGTTTTAGCCTTCCTTTCGTGCTAAAATACAGTTAAGTTATTTTGTTATGTTGCCGATTAGCGATTGCCGTCGCTGGTCGGTCTTTTTTGTGTTGGCATTTTGAAACTTTCTCTTACAGCAGTAACCGCTACTAAGGTTCCCCAATAAATAAGTGCATATGCTGGATTAATACTTGCCAGTACGATTGCTACTAGGCTCATAAGCAAAGCACTTTTGACAGTCATTTTAAATACCGTTCTCATTACTTCACTCTCCTCTCTAATTAGTATTGCGTTCTTCCCATTCTTTAACTAATTCAAAATCGTATTGCAAAACACCTCTAACTCTTCGGGAAGGTAATGGATCATTATTTGAATTAGTCCATTTGGAAATAGTAGCTACTGAGACACCGAAATATTCAGCAATATCTTTAGCTTTCTTCCATACTCTTTCTTTTGGCTTCTTTTTTGGAGCTAAAGGAACCACTTTTTCCATTTGTGAAACTTTCATTTTAACTCTCCTTTCATATATCCTTGATTTACCCAGTACGATAATCGCTGCTCACTGAGCTTACGGGTGTCGATACCAAGCATTTCGCATAATGCACTGATAAGAGTTACTTCAACCATAATCTCGTCTAAAAACTCATAGGCGTATGAGATTATTTGTTGACGATCGTCAGCGGTTAAATAATTGACTTGTTTGAGAAGAATTTTCTCAACTTCTTGTTTCTTCTGTTTACGTTCGCCAGATTCAATCATTTGCAACTTATCTAACGAAGATGGATCTCTTCTATAAACATCACCATCAATTGATTTGAATAGACCGAAAAACTCATGAATCACTTGAAGAGTAAAATCAGAATCTCGAAAGTGATCAGTTAAAGCTTGGGCATTTTCAAGTGTGACTGGCTTTGTATTATGTGGCGTTGACCAATCGCTTAGTGATTGTTGTGATACATTGATTTGCCTTGCTATTTCCTTCTTGGTTTCACCACTCTTATTAATCGCTTCAACTAACGGCTCTCTAATCACCACTGATTGTTTTAGCATTTTCCCCACTCCTTTTTCTTATTTACCCACATAGTAATATGAACAAATTCCCTATATTATTGATTTATAAATCAAACAAAAGCCGCTTCATCTAATTCTCGTTGAAGTTCTTTTTGAACTTCTGCAACTAAGCGATCAAGTTGATCATCGTTAGCGCATTTGATGATGTGAATCAAACGTGGTCTAGCATCAAGTACAATGTTTATTTTTTCTTGTCGTGTCATTTGGTAACCCCCTTACGTGTCAATTCGCGTCTTTCTTTCTCAAAAAAAATAGTCCAATCGAAGTCTAATGCGGATGCTATACGCATAGCATTCTCGACAGATGGTCTACGTCTTCCTTGCTCTATAGATGAATACGTTGTTCTTGGTATATCAGCTAATCGAGCTACTTCATCTTGCGTCATTTTTTTTGATGTCCGCATTTTAACTAGCCAGTTATTCATTAAAAAACACCCCCTTTCAATGTGTCGAATTGCGTACTTTTATAGTACTACTCATTTTGACGCACGTCAACGATAAAATACTCTTTTTGACACATTTTTTTGTTTATATTTATTATACGCAATATGCGTAGTATGATTAATACGAAGCGAATCATTAGGAGGTGTAAAAAATGTTTGGTAATCGTTTAACAGAATTAAGAAAACAAAGAAATTTAACCCAAAATGATATGGCAAAATTATTAGGTGTTGCTAGAACTACGTACTCATCTTACGAACAAGGCAGAAGAACTCCTGATGTAGAAATCCAAAACAAAATTGCAGACTATTTTGGAGTAACTTTAGATTATCTTCATGGAAGAAACCAAAAGAATGATTCGACTTATACTAAAAAACAACAAACTGTTGCTGCTCACATTGATGACGATGTTTCAGATGATGAAATGAAGGAAATATTAAATTTCATTGATTACATTAAAAATAGAGATCACAGTAAGTAGGTGTTGTTGAGTGGATAAGGTCGAAAAATTCATGTCTAAGTTTCCCAATTTAGAATATAAATTTGAGAAGTATATGCCAGAGAAACAAAAAGGATTGTATATCGATAATGTCATTTATTTAAATCCAGAACAATCAATTCAAGAAATGGCAAGCACTATAACTGAAGAAATCGGTCACCACTTATCTAGCGTTGGGGATATTGTCGATCAGGACACTAATGAAAAAAGAAAACAAGAACAAAAAGCTAGAGATATTGGCTTTACACTGCTGGTTACTCCACAAGATTTTATAGATTGTTATAATGAAAGATTCACATTTATGTGGGAATCAGCAGAATTTCTAGGCATAACAACAGAGGCGTTAAAAAATGCAGTTAGAACATATTCTAAGATTTATCCAGACGGTCTAGCTTATAAGAACTATAAAATCTTATTTAAGTCTAATGGAACTGTAGGCGTTTTCGAGTGGTTTGATTGATTGCTGTAAAGTATTATGAATTTCTAAATATTATAAATATAAATAATGGAGTGAGAAGCATGGGCTTGTTTGGCAATAGCCAAAAGAAAGAAGAAAAAATAAAAAAAAAATTATTAATTCAAGAAGAAAATGAAGAAAAGAAATTACTAAAAAAAAGACAACAAGAAGAAAACTTAAGAAAATTAAAAGATTTTACTCCTAATAGAACAATTGAGAAAAGTATTTTTATAGATACAGAAAAACGACAATTTAAAATCAAGGGGCTCTTTAATTCTAGTTCTATTTATGATTTAGATAAAATAAACAGTTACGAATTAGTCGAAAATGGAACTTCTATTTCTTCAGGAGGATTAGGAAGAGCTGCTATAGGTGCCCTAGCTTTTGGTGGTGTAGGAGCCATCGTTGGAGCAGTTACTGGTAAAAAGAAAGATAATACTATTATAGAGCATCTTAATATAAAAATTAATATGAATGATCTGGATAAACCAGTTATATATTTGCCACTGATCAGTAAGAAAACAAAACGTAGCTCAATGTTATATAAAAATGCTATTGTACAAGCTGATAAAATATTATCAACTTTAGACATATTGTTAAAAGAAACCTCTAAAGAACAAATAAATATTATAGCAGAAAATCAAGTATTTTCTCCTGCTGATGAGTTAAGAAAATATAAAGAACTTTTAGACGACGGAATAATTAACCAAGAAGAATTTAATATAAAGAAAAAGGAATTATTGGATTTATAGAAATCATCTCTAAATTGAGAAATTAACAAATTTATACGGACTTCCTGAAAGCGCGTATATATTTTTAATTTAATTGGCGGCTACTACTTCCTGCCTCAAAGTGGGAGTAAATTATTTTATTTTTTTGGAGGAAAATATGAAAAAAATAGTTGGGATAGGATTGATTTTGTTTTTGAGCATCACATTAGGTGCTTGTGGTAACAACGATTCAAACTCTGATGTGCCTAAAAAAACGACTACTAATACTTCTACAATGGTTACTTTAGAGAGCAACAACTCTATGGATTCAAGTACTGAAGAAAAATCTACAAGTGATACAACTTTTGAAGACGATTCATCAAAGATTGTAATAAAAAACACTGAAGAATTATCTAGCCAATATGATCCAAATAAAAAAATATTAGCTATTGAAATTCAATATACTAATAAATCTGACAAAGCTCAAAGTCCTTGGATGGCATTCGCTACATCAATCAAACCTATACAGGAAACAGATAAAACCGAAGAACTATTGAATGGAGCAAATGGCTTGTTCCCTCAAGACTACAAACCAGATCTTGTAAAGATGGGCGATACAGATGTTAAGCCTGATGCTACTGTTGATGCAGTTGTTGGTGTAGAAATTATTTATCCAGGTTCTCCTATAATCATGAAAGATTTTATGGATAATGGAAGTTTTGAAAAAACTATCCCTACTAATTAAAAAAGGTTGGCCTTCGGGCTTTCTTTTTGTTAAGGCTTTATTAAGGGCGACTATCACTACCTGCCTTCAAGTGGGAGTAAATACTTGATTTACCCAGTGATATATTCAACAAGGAGGAATAAATGAGTACGTTTTTAATTTTAGTTGGGTTCTTTGGTTTTCTATTTGGAGTATGTTTTTTAGTATATTCTTTTTTCTCCAAGAAGAAACGTTCAAAGAAAAAGATTAGTATTGGAATTCTAGTAGCTTTTATAGTTATGGTAATCGGAGGGGCTCTTGCTCCACCAACAACTGGACAAGCAGATGTACACAAAGACGCTAAATCTTCATCTTCTAGTGTATCTGTCTCTTCTGAAAGCCGAGAAAAAGATGAAAAAAAGGCTAAAGAATTAGCTAAAAAGAAAAAGGCCGAAGAACAAAAAGCTAAAGAAGAGGCTGAAAAAAAGCACCAAGAAGAACAAAAAGCTAAAGAAGCTGAGAAAAAGCGCCAAGAAGAACAGAAAGCTAAAGAGGCTGAGAAAAAACGCCAAGAAGAACAGAAAGCTAAAGAGGCTGAGAAAAAACGCCAAGAAGAACAAAAAGCTAAAGAGGCTGAGAAAAAACGCCAAGAAGAAATTAATCAAAAAACTTCAACAGCTAAAACCATTCTGGAACAAGCTGAAGCTAATCCAACTAGAGATAACTACAATGCAGCATTATCAGCTATCCAATCTATACCTGGTGGAAACCAAGAATTACTAAATCGCTTAGTCAATGTTGATTCAACTATAAAATCTAATGAGGCAGCTGAAGCAGAACGACAAAAGCAACAAGCTGCTGAAGCTCAGCGTCAGGCTCAAGAACAGCAAGCTGCTGAAGCTCAACGTCAAGCTGAACAACAAAATAATTCATACACTGTTGATGGCCAGTGGTCTATCGCTGCAAATGGTATGGTTTTCGCTCGTTCAGATAGTGGAAAGTACTATTCTCGTGTTACAAATCCAAATAATTATCAATATATGACTCAAATAGATGCTGATAATGCTGGGTATAGTCGTGCCCCTCGAGGGAATCAATACGCTCGGCCCTAATTAGTTGCATTGTAATAGTTTAAGATCAGCCTTCGGGCTTTTCTTTTTAAATATAAAAGAACATAAGTTCGTATAAAAACTCTGTTAATACGAAGATTTTCTAAATATTCGTTCAAATCACATACCTCCCCTAAAATATTCTTATTATTAGAAATGAAATACGAAAGGATTGATTTTAATGGCTTCCATTAAAAAGTACTATTTAAAAAAATCAAAAGAATATCGTTATGAAGTCTATATATCAAATGGAATTGATCCTGGTACTAAGCTACAGAAAAAGATTCATAAAAAAGGGTTTAAAAGTCATGAAGAAGCAGAAAGATTCGCAAAAATTATCGAAGGTGAAATAGCTTCAGAAGAATATACACAAAAAAACCCTAAAAATTTGACTATAGAAAAGTTTATGGACGATTGGATTAATAACTATAAAATGAATGTTAAAGAAGGAACAAGAATTGTTCACAGAGCAAATATAAAAATGTACATCAATCCATATATTGGAAAATATAAACTAGATAAATATACTAGAGCTGATCACCAAAGATTCATCAATCAGTTACTTACTAAAAAGGGTTTGGGGAGAACTAAGGAAGGTCTCTCAGTAACAACAGCCAAAAGTATTAATGCCACTCTTAGCAATGCTTTCAAAAAAGCTATTCAGTTAGGATATATAAAGAATAACCCTACTAGTTTTGTTGAGTTTCCAAGAAATCCATCTGATAAAAAGAAAGTTAAATATTATACTTTTGATCAATCTGAACTATTTCTCGAATTTGCCAAAAAAGAAAAATCATTTATATGGTATCCCTTTTTTCTTATTATATTTGATCAAGGATTGCGAAAATCAGAAGCTTTAGGGCTTCAATGGGCTGATATTGATTTTTCTCAGAATACACTTAATATTAATCGTGAACGACTTGGAGCTGCTGAAAAAGGCCCTAACAAAGGTTTGATTATTACAGATGACACAAAAACCCCATCTGGTACACGGTCATTGCCTTTGACAAAACGAGTAAAGAAAGCCTTATTGACTTTAAGAAATCAAGTAATAAAAGAATTTGGTTTTTTACCTGAAACAGATGACCACGAAGCATTTATTTTTATAAACACTTACGGAAAAAATAAAGGTATTCCAATAAGGGATAGAACTGTTAATGGTGCTTCTCACAGAATTGAAAAACGTGCTAATCTCCCCCACATAACTGTGCATGATGGCAGACATACTTTTGCAGCTAGAACGAGACAAGCAGGAATACCTTTAGAAGATATCAAAGATTTTTTAGGTCATAAAGATGTTTCTACTACACAAGTCTATGCCCATATTTCTCCCGAAGTGAAAAAAAGATCAATGAATCAACTAGAAAACTATATAGAAGAGCAAATAAAAAAGCACTCAAATTGAGTGCTTTTTTTAAGTTCACTATCACTAAAACTATCACTAATTTTATTTAGAAGCGAACATGTTTCTATCACTGATTTTTTAAATCTAGCGAAAAACCCTTATCTTACAGGCGTTCGTTCAATTCTTTCGCAAGGTCTTCAAAGCCTGGTTTTCCTAGAAGTGCGAACATGTTTTTCTTGTAAGCTTCTACACCTGGTTGGTCGAATGGGTTGATTCCATTCAAGTAACCTGAAATACCTACAGCAATTTCAAAGAAGTACATTGTGTAACCCAATGTGTAAGCATCCATTTCTGGAATTTTGACTAGCAAGTTAGGTACGTCACCGTCTGTATGAGCAAGCAATGTTCCTTCAAATGCTTTTGTATTTACGAAGTCCACTTCTTTTCCTTGCAAGTAGCCTAGACCGTCTAAGTCTTCTGCTTGTTCAGGAATCGTGATTGATTTACGAGGTTTTTCAACTTTCACAACTGTTTCAAAAATATTGCGGCGTCCTTCTTGGATGAATTGTCCTAAAGAGTGCAAATCAGTTGAGAAGTTTGCGCTTGAAGGATAGATGCCTTTTTGGTCTTTTCCTTCAGATTCGCCATACAATTGTTTCCACCATTCTGAGAAGTATTGCATTCCTGGTTCATAGTTGATCAACAACTCAGTTACTTTGCCTTTACGGTAAAGAATGTTGCGCATTGCTGCGTATTGGTAAGCTTCGTTTTCTTCTAGTTTGTCGCTTGAATAAGCTTTGCTTGCATCAGCAGCTCCCTGCATCAATGCGTCGATATCTGCTCCACTAACAGCGATTGGTAACAAACCAACAGCCGTCAATACAGAGAAACGTCCGCCGATGTCATCAGGAATCACGAAAGTTTCCCAACCTTCTGCATCTGCTTCTACCTTAACTGCACCTTTTGCTTTGTCTGTTGTAGCGTAGATACGTTTGTTTGCTTCTTCTTGTCCGTATTTCTTAACAAGAAGCTCTTTGAATACACGGAAAGCAATCGCTGGTTCAGTAGTTGTTCCAGATTTTGAAATAACGTTTACTGAAAAGTCACGATCACCGATTACTTCGATCAAATCAGCGATATATGTTGAACTGATTGAATTTCCGGCAAAGAAGATTTGTGGTGCTTTGCGTGTGTCGCTATCTAATAGATTGAAGAATGTGTGATTCAAGAAGTCGATCGCTGCACGAGCGCCTAAATAAGAACCACCGATACCGATAACAACTAATACTTCAGAATCAGATTGGATTTTTTTAGCTGCTTCTTTGATACGTGCAAATTCTTCTTTATCATAGTTCGTTGGTAAATCTATCCAACCGCGGAAGTCGCTTCCTGCGCCAGTTCCTTCCCGTAATTCGTTGTGGGCTGCTGTTACTTGGCTTTGCATGTACCCTAACTCATGTTCATTGACAAACGGTGCTACTTTTGAATAGTCAAAATGAATGTGTGCCATTTGTTCTCCTCCTTATAGGTTTACTCTACAGGTAATACTTTACGTTTTTTTTTATTATTTTTCAAGCAAATAAACAAAATGCTGACAATATTTCCAAGAAAGTTTCATTTTTTAAACTAAACCTTCTGCTGCCATTGCTTTGGCAACTTTTTCAAATCCAGCAACATTTGCTCCAAGAAGCAGATTCTTTTCGTCACCATACTCAGCGGCTGTTTGGCGACATGTATGGTAAATCGTTTCCATGATTTGATCCAGCTGCTCATCCACTTGCTCTCTTTCCCAAGTCAATCGCTGGGCGTTCTGACTCATTTCTAAAGCAGATACTGCCACTCCTCCAGCATTAGCAGCTTTTCCTGGACAATACCACACGCCTGCTTCATGAAGAACAGAAACAGCTTTTACTGTACATGGCATATTAGCGCCTTCTGCTACGATTTTGATCCCATTTTCTACTAAGATTTCAGCCAAGCTTTCGTCTATTTCATTTTGAGTAGCACATGGCAAAGCGATATCCGCTTTTTCTTTCAATGTCCAAACAGATTCTCCAGCATGATAAACAGCAGAAGGACGTTGGTTCGCGTATTCTGTTAAACGTTGGCGCTTGATTTCTTTGATTTCTTTCAATAGTGACACGTCTATTCCTTCTGGATCATAGATATACCCGTTGGAATCTGAACATGTAACCACTTTTCCACCTAGTTCTTGCACTTTTTCGATTGCATAAATGGCTACATTCCCGCTTCCGGAAACAAAAACTGTTTTTTGATCAAATGAATCTTTTTCTTCGTTCAATAGATGTTTGACATAATAGACCAATCCGTATCCAGTCGCTTCTGTACGTATCTTACTTCCCCAAAAATCCAGAGGTTTACCTGTCAACACACCAGTATCATATTTTTTCAATCGTTTATATTCGCCAAACAAATAACCGATCTCTCTAGCTCCTACACCGATATCTCCTGCAGGAACATCAATTGATGGCCCGATATGTTTTGACAATTCCAACATGAAACTTTGACAAAAACGCATGATCTCATTATCAGATTTCCCTTTAGGATCGAAGTCACTTCCACCTTTTCCTCCGCCGATTGGCAGACCGGTTAAACTATTCTTGAAAATCTGTTCAAAAGCCAAAAATTTCAAGATACTTAGGTTGACACTGGGATGGAAGCGTAATCCACCTTTATAAGGGCCGATAGCTGAATTGTATTGGATACGGTAGCCTCTATTTACTCGCCAGTTTCCTTTATCATCTTGCCAAGGGACTCGAAATTGAATAATTCTTTCTGGTTCTGTTAAAAGTTCTAAAATATTCTTTTTGATATATTCGGGATGAGTGTCCAAAAAAGACATCACTGTGGGCATAAATTCATCGATTGCTTGTAAAAATTCTTCTTGTCCTTGATCCTTTTGATGTAGCTTTTCTTGAATTGCTTGAACATATTCTGTTGCGTTTGTCATCGTTCCACGCTCCTTTGCTTATCTTCCCTCATTTTAGCTCATTTTCTCTTTTGGCTCAAAACATTTTTTTCTGTTTTCTTTCTTTAAATATGCTACACTTTCCTTGAGGTGAGGGAATGGAAAAACTGTATGATGTGATTGTAGTCGGCGCTGGAACAAGCGGGATGATGGCAGCGATCAGCGCAGCTGAACAAGGCGCACGCGTACTTTTGATCGAAAAAAACAAAAAAGCAGGAAAAAAACTACTGATGACAGGTGGTGGTCGGTGCAACGTCACGAATAATCGTCCTGTTGATGATTTAATCGCACATATTCCTGGAAATGGAAAGTTTTTATATAGTACATTTGCGCAATGGAATAATTTCGATATCATGAACTTCTTTGAATCACAAGGCGTACATTTAAAAGAAGAGGATCATGGACGGATGTTTCCTGTGACAAATAAATCAAAAACGATTATTGAAGCATTGCTCAATCGTCTGAAAGAACTAGATGTGACGATCCTATTCGCTACTCGGGTAGAGAAATTGATCCACAAAGAACATAAAATTTACGGTATACGCACGGAATTCGAAGAGTTCCATGCTCCTGCCGTTATCTTAACGACTGGTGGTCGGACTTATCCCTCTACTGGTTCTACTGGAGATGGGTACAAGATCGTGAAGCGAGTGGGTCACACGGTGACGCCTCTTTATGCGACAGAGTCCCCCTTGATATCGGATGAACCGTATATTCAGGAGAAAACACTTCAAGGGCTTTCTTTACAGGACATCACTTTACGTGTTCTAAATAAAAAAGGCCGTGTATTGACTGAACATACGATGGATTTACTTTTCACCCATTTCGGTATTTCTGGTCCGGCTGCACTGCGTTGTTCAAGTTTTGTCAATAAAGAATTAGAAAAAACGGGAGAACCAGTGACACTTTCTCTGGATTGTTTCCCTACACAAACCAAACAAGAGCTTATTCATTTCTTGACAGAAAAAAGTAAAACCACCAAAAAGAACTTGGTAAATGCTTGGCACGGTCTATTACCTGAGCGATTGTTGGTTTTCTTTCTTGAGCGGCTTGAAATGGACAGCCTAACAGGACAACAAGCCTCTCAAAAACAAATTCAAGATTTCGTTCAATTATGCAAAGAGTTTAAGTTATCGATCAACAAGACTTTTCCTATTGAGAAATCATTTGTAACTGGCGGAGGGGTTTCTCTAAAGGAAATTCATCCTAAAACGTTGGAGAGTAAAATCATTGATGGTCTGTATTTTGCCGGAGAATTACTGGATGTCAATGGTTATACTGGCGGCTTTAACATCACAGCGGCTTTCGCTACAGGACATGTAGCAGGAATGAATGCTGGGCAAAGAGCATAATGTATAAAAAAGAAAGAAGTAGGCTGGGCAAACAACATCCCGGCCTCCTTCTTTCTTTTATACGTATGATTTATTGTTTTATATCTGCAAATTGTCCGCTCGTTAATGCACAGATATCTTGCGGTGCTAACTCCATCTGCAGCCCTCTTCTGCCAGCTGATACAATGATTTGTTCATAGCTTTCTGCTATTTGATCTAAATAAGTAGGAAATAGTTTTTTCATTCCTATAGGCGAGCAGCCACCACGTATGTATCCGGTCGTTGCTTCCAAATCTTTCAAATGAAGCATTTCTACTTTTTTATTCCCTGAAACTTTTGCTAATTTTTTTAGATTCAATTCGGCTTCTCCCGGTATCACAGCAACAAGAGGCCCCGTCACATTGCCCACAGCAACCAGTGTTTTAAATATACGAGATTGGCTCTCTGGGAGCTGTTCGGCGACAGAGGACGCACTTAGATGGTTTTCGTCCCATTCATATTCGTGTTCTGTATAGGGAATCTTTTTTTGTTCGACCATACGGATCGCATTCGTTTTTACTATTTTTTTCTTTGCCAAAAAATATCACCTCAAACTTGTTCTACAACGGTTCATTTAATAATTGGATAATTTGCTTCAATGCTTTGACCGGTAATTGTCCTGGAGCAGAAGCATTGCTTAAGGAACCAAACGTCATGACGGATCCTGTCGTTCCGCCAGCCAGACGAGAAATTTTCCCCAGATCGCCCATAGACATCGTAATGATAGGCATGGAGACAAAAGCATTTGCCCGTCTAGTCAACTCCATCAATCGCAAAACATCTCGTTCATTATTGGGAGTCACTGCCAACTTTCCGATATCAGCGCCAAAATGTTCCATGACATTCAGTCGGTAAAGCAAGACAGGGTCAGCTGGTGTTTCTTTAAAATCATGACTACTGATGATCAAAGGGATATCTAAAGATTTGATTTTCTCTATCAGTCCTTTCCCTAAACTTTCAACTTTGAACAACTCGATATCGACCATATCTACTAATCCAGTGTGTATCACATATTCATAAAGGTCGCGATACTGACGAATCGATATGTCTTGTTCCCCGCCTTCAGCTAAGGTACGGAACGTAAATAATAACGGCAGCCCATCAAGCATCTCATGGATAAGAACCAATGTTTCTGCAACTTCATCAAAAGAAAAAACCTCACGATAATGATCGACTCGCCATTCTACTAAGTCGGCCCCTGCTTCACGTGCAAGAACTGCTTCACGTAATACTTCCTCTCGGACGGCTCCGATAAGAGGCGCACAAATCTTTGGTCTACCGCTTCCTATATTCAATCCCTTTATCCGAACCACTCTGCATCGCTCCTTCTAATGGTTATTTTTAATTTGATAAACAAACACTTTCAGATAATTGCCTTCTAAAAAGGTATCCGTCGTCTGGAAATCTTTTGGCAGACGATATAAAGCAAGTTGTTCAAAAGAAACATTTTTGGCATGGAATTCCTCTTCGATCATTGTTTGGAATTGTTCGATCGAGACATTCGCAGCATTTGTAGACGCAATAAGTATCCCGTTTTCTGCTAAAATATCCAGACTATCCTTGACCAGTTCCCCATAATCTTTTGCTACGCGAAAGACTTTTTTCTTGTTTCTGGCAAAACTTGGTGGATCCAATACAATCATGTCATATAAAAATTGTTTTCTTTTTGCGTATTTGAAATACTCGAATACGTCCATAACAATGATTTTTTGCTGATCGACATCCAGGCCATTCACTTCAAACTGTTCCTGTGTTTTTTTCAAACTGCGTTTTGCTAGATCGACACTTGTCGTTTCGATTGCCCCTCCCATTGCGGCAGCAACAGAAAAGGCACCGGTATAACTAAACATATTCAAAACTGTTTTCCCAGAAGCGAAGCCTTCTGCTAATGATCCCCGTACTTCTTTTTGGTCTAGAAAGATACCAGTCATTAATCCTTCATTCAAATAAACGGCAAATTTTACTCCGTTTTCTTTTACGATCAAGGGCTCCGGTGCCTCTTTTCCGTAAATGAACTGGCTCTCAGGCAGATTCACTGATTCAAAACGAATTTTCTCATATCCGCCGATGATTTCCGGATAGATTTCACGAAAAGCTTGAATCAATAATTCACGATGTGTATATAACGTCTCGTTATACCAAGAAAAAACAGCATAACCTGCATAATAATCAATAATCAGACCGCCGATTCCGTCTCCTTCTCCATTGAATACACGAAAAGCGGTAGTAGAATCATCTGTAAAAAAGAAAGTTCTTTTTTCTTTTGACTTCACAAAAAGTTCTTCAAAAAATGATTGATCAAATGGGATATCCTGCTGGCTCAATACCCAACCGATCCCTTTATTCTGCTTTCCTAGATATCCTTTTGCGATAAATTGGTTTTGCGGATCAACTAATTCCACCCATTGCGTGGTTTCTTTTTGGGGATGTGAAAGGTCTTCTTTTTGGATCAGTGGATATCCTTTTTTCAATCGACTGCTTGCTCTTTTTTTTACTTGTACTTTCATTCCTTCACCTGCTTTAGCTTTCTCTTCTCAAGTATAACAAAAAACATAGGTCTTGTCTTACTGCTCCTTTTTCATCAAGCTTAAAGAAAACCTTAATGAAACAGCACAAAGTTCTGGTTTCAATTGACACTATATTGTCATACTAGTAAAATAAATGAGAATAAGTGAGCTGTGTAACATGGTTTCATGACACTTCTGTGATTAAGAAGTGCAGAAAGGAAGATTATCTTGAAATATATAAAAACACCTGCCTTTTTGAATAAGAGGCTCGGATTTTTTTCTTTACTAGTCGTTTTACTTTGGTTGAAAACGATTTTTGCCTATTTGGTCGATTTCCATCTCGGAATTGAAAGTGGCATTCAATACTTTATCTTGTTTATCAATCCTATTGCAACTACACTGTTATTACTTGGAATTGCTCTTTATATCAGACGCCCTAGAGTTGCTTATATCACGATGATGGTCATTTATTTTCTTTTGACATTGCTTGTTTTTTCGAATGTCACTTATTATCGAGAATTCACGGACTTCATTACGATCAACACGATTTTAGGTGCTGGGAAAGTAGCAAGTGGTCTGGGAGAAAGTGCCATTCGACTGTTTCGCCCATATGACGTGATCTATTGGATCGATTTCATTCTCTTGACTGTTCTACTGATCGCCAAAAAAATCAAGTTGGACCCTCGTCCGATTCGAGCAAGAATGGCTTTTGCGATCTCTACATTAGCCGTTATGATTTTCTCAGGAAATCTTTTTATGGCGGAAGCTGATCGTCCAGAATTATTGACTCGTACATTCTCTCGGGATTATTTGGTCAAATATCTTGGCTTGAATGCGTTCATGGTTTACGACGGCGTTCAAACTTACCAGACAAACCAAGTGCGGGCAGAAGCAAGCCCCAATGATATGAAAGAAGTAGAAAATTATGTAAAAGAACATTACGCAGCACCAAATGATGATTTGTTTGGACTTGCTAAAGGAAAAAATGTGATTTATATCCATTTAGAAAGCTTCCAACAATTCTTGATCGATTATAAATTGACAGATGAGAATGGTGTCCAGCATGAAGTTACACCTTTCATCAATAGTCTTTACCACAGCAATAGCACGTTCAGTTTTGACAACTTTTTCCATCAAGTAAAAGCAGGAAAAACAAGTGATGCGGAAACGCTGATGGAAAATTCATTGTTTGGCTTGAATCAAGGCTCCTTGTTCACACAATTAGGCGGAAAAAATACTTTCCAAGCTGCACCTGATATTTTAAGTCAAACAGAAGGCTACACAAGTGCAGTGTTCCATGGGAACGCCGGCACATTCTGGAATCGAAACGAGACCTATAAGAATTTAGGATATGATTATTTCTTCGATTCTTCTTATTATGACGTTAATGATGACAATTCGTTCCAATACGGTTTGCATGATAAACCATTTTTCCAACAATCTGTACAATACTTGGAACGTCTGCAACAACCATTTTATTCAAAATTCATTGCTGTATCTAACCATTATCCTTATTCGAAATTCACCAATGACGAAGCTGGATTCCCGTTAGCCAATACAAACGATGAAACGATTAACGGTTACTTCGCGACAGCCAATTATTTAGACACTGCCGTACAAGAATTCTTCAACTATTTGAAAGAAAGCGGCTTGTATGATAATTCAGTTATCGTTCTTTACGGTGACCATTATGGTGTCTCGAATTCTAGAAATAAAAATCTAGCAGAACTAGTTGGAAAAACAAGTTCTACTTGGACAAATTATGACAATGCACAAATGCAGCGTGTCCCTTATATGATCCATATTCCTGGACAAACACAAGGCGGGATCAATCACACTTATGGCGGCCAAGTTGATGCTTTGCCTACACTGCTTCATTTACTAGGTGTAGATACAAAAAATTATATTCAGTTAGGACAAGATCTATTCTCGAAAGATCATGAACAGCTTGTTTCTTTCCGTGATGGCGATTTTGTTACTCCAAAATATACTTACTACGGTGGTACCATCTACAGTAACGAAACTGGTGAAGCCATTACTGAACCTACTGAGGAAGTACAAAATGAAATTGATTCACTCAAAGAAAAAGTTGATAAACAGTTAGCTGTTTCTGATCAAATCAATAACGGTGATCTTCTTCGCTTCTATACGAATAGTGGACTAGACCCAATTGATACCAGTGATTATGACTACAAGAATGGCTTAGAGAAATTAAAAGAAGCTGAAAAATCTCTAGGTGACAAATCAACTAGTGTCTTTAGTCAACACAACGGACAATCAACTGTTGATCTTTATAAAACACAAACGTATCAAGAACTTCACGGAACGACCACAAGTTCTTCCGAATGACAAATCAAATCTGAAAGGAGCTGTGACAAACATCTTGTCACAGCTCTTTTTTCACAACCTCTTGCTTTTTGCAAGAGGATTTCTGGTTTTGGTTTTAATTCGTGATTTTACTAAAGGAATTTCATACTTTATTCATATTCATTTTTTATACTTTTTATAGAGGTGAAAAGTATGAAAATGATCCACTATGCTACTGCTCGATTAATTTATTACAAAAAGCAGACAATACTCTATTGTTTATTTTCAAGCTTTTCTGCTTTTTTATTGATAGCATGCCTGACTCTTTACCATTTGCAATCGGCTTTAGCGAATCAAGTCCAAGATCGGCTTTCATTTATCGGTGCTTCTGCATCTACGGAGCTTCTTCCGGCTTTAGAATTAGCTAGCCGATTTTATCTAAAAGGCATATTCAGTTTATTTTTTCTGTTTGCCTTCTTTTTTATCTTTTTCTTTTACTATTCACTCAGGCAAAACCAGCAAGAATTGATGAATTGGCGCCTGACTGGTCTTTCTAAAGCCAAACTGTTCCTTTTTATTTTTTGGCAGCTGTTCTTTCCTCTCTTTCTTTGTTGTATCTTGGTTTTATTGTGGATCGTCAGCTTCCAGTCGATTTATGAAACACTGCTTCAAAGGATCAATTTTCTTGTCTTAAAGACTGCTGAGCTGCCAGATATCCGTGATATCTTGACTTCAGTAAGCGGACTTACGATTCCGATGGATCAGCAGACTTTCTTTACTATCGATTTTCAAAATGATCTGTTTTTCACAGATATTCTTAGAGGCTTTGCCCAAACACTTGTTGGACTTAGCGGGTGCTGTCTGATTCTCAGCCTATTCCCATTCACTTTTTTTATCCATCACTTGCAAAGCAGGAGGCCTAAACGTAATGAAACTTGAATATTTGATTAACGCTGACCATTTGACCGTTATCTTGTGTCCCCTTGAAAAACAGGATAAGATATTGGAACATTTAAAAAAAGAAGTTCTAGTTGCTAATCTGGAAAATTTCGCCATCGTTCAAAAAGATTGGCCCATGTTTCCTTACCTAAAGCTCAAAGACCATGTGCTGTTAGATTTACCAGAAAAGGGAATCAAACAAGATCGTTTAGCCTATCAAGAAAAACTTGATATTTCTTCTTCATTACTTAATTGTGCGGCGACTGAGCTTACGCCTTTTGAGAAAGTAAAGCTTCAATTGCTTCATGCGTTGCTTTCCAAACGAAACAATATTGTTATTGAAGATACATTTGATGAACTTAGTATATTGGAGATCCAAGAACTGCTCCACTTGCTTTCTTATTTAGCTCATGAAGAAAATCAAGGTATTTTACTCTTTACGCATGACGCTACTATTGCCCAAAGTCCTTACATTGATCGTTTAGAGCCTGCGGGTTAAATCAGTCCTTTTATTATAAGAAAACAAGTGATATAGAAGATCGATTCATGATCTTTTATATCACTTGTTTTTTTACTCTTCTTTGATTTCTACGTCAGGCAAACGAACAGTGAATTTCGTTCCTTTTCCTAGTTCGCTTTCTACTTCTAATTTTCCTTTATGCAGGCGAACAAGCTGCTGCACGATTGGTAAACCTAATCCTGATTCACCATATTTTGTATTTTTTCTTGAAGGATCCACTTTATAATAGCGATCCCAGATACTTTTCATTTGTTGTTCAGACATTCCAATTCCCGTATCTTCGATCGTGATGATCGTTTCAAGATAACCTTTTTCCAGGGTAACCATGATTTGGCCGTTTTCGGTAAATTGTATCGCGTTTTGAATAATATTGACCATGATTTGGACAAAACGGTCATAATCCGCGTAAACATCGATATCATCATCAGCTTTCAGTGTCAACGTATCCCCTGCTGCCTCTGCTTTAGCTTCTAACTGGGCAACAATATTCCTCAATGTTTCTGTACCATTGAATTTTTTAATGACCATACTGATTTGATTCGTACGGATTTTTTCATAATCCAAATTTTCATTCACTAAACGGATCAGACGCTCTGTTTCATTCTTCATCAATTTAATCGCATTTTCTCGCTGATTCTCAGGGATTGCATTGTATTCCAACCCTTCCAGAAGACCGTTGATTGTCGTAAGAGGTGTTCTCATCTCATGGGAAGCATCTGCCATGAATTGTCTTCGACGATTTTCTTGTTCTTCGATTTCTGCTTGAGATTCTTTCAGTGAATTCGTCATTTTATTGAAATCATCTGCTAACTCATCAAATTCATCTTTATCATGTACGGGAAGCTGTACATCAAAATTGCCATTCGTCACTTCTTTCGTCGCATTCCTTAAACGATTGATCCGCTTGACTTGAAATGCTGCAAAAGCATAACTGGCAATGACCGCCACAATACTGGAAAAAATGAAGCCTTTGAACAGGTTCAGTGTAATTGGACGAACACTGTTATCGATATTCCGCGCAGGTTGACTGACTACAAGTGCTCCATAGAATTCATGATTCAAATTGAATGGTACAAGTGCGTAAGAGGTCGCCTGTGCTTGCCCTAAAATGTTTTTATTCGATGTGAATTTCTCTTGACGCCCACTCCTCAGATTTTTCCATTGATCCGTTGTTAAGGTAAAGTTCAGCAATGCTGTATTGGTCGGATAAATGACACGTTCATTTTTGTCGATGAATATAAAATTCACATTTTGTTCTGTCAGTACTTGCTCCGTCAGCAGCAATGCATTTTGAAATGCCTGATCTTGGCTAAACTGCGGAAGTGTATCGGCATAGGTTTGCGTTGTCTTTTCAACTGATTCAGCGTATCCAAACAGTTGCTGATAATTGTTTTCTTCAATCGTCTGTTTTGTCAGTTGCGTAAAAGAAACTCCGACGATCAATAAGATTAACGCGACCATTCCACAAAAAGCTAAGAGTTGCTGATACAAATAACGCATTAGGCAACACCAGAATCATCAAATTTGTAGCCGACTCCCCAAACAGTTTGGATAACTTGTGGTCCGACTTTTTCAATTTTTTGACGCAATTTCTTGATATGGGCATCTACTGTCCGTTCATCACCAAAATACTGGTAATCCCAGACTAGTTCAAGCAACTGTTCCCGAGAAAATACTTGTCGTGGTTTTTTTGCTAAAGTAAACAATAGATCGAATTCTTTAGGCGTCAAGCCTTCGATGGGCCGATTGTCCAGATATGCTTCTCGTGTTTTCGTATTCATCTTGAAATGACTGGTCTCAATATCAAAATGGTCATCTGAAACCGCTGCTTCTTCTCTAGCCTCTGCCAACTCGCTACGGCGATGTAAAGCTTTCATTCGAGCAATAAGCGTCAGCGGACTGAAAGGTTTCGTCACATAATCATCTGCCCCCATCTCTAAGCCGATCACCTGATCACTTTCAGAATCTCTAGCTGTCAGCATGATAATTGGCACTGTGCTTGAAACTTTGCGGATCTCTCTTCCTACTAGCATGCCGTCCATTGTAGGCAAATTCAAGTCCAATGTGATCATGTCCCAGTGTTGGGGGTTTTCTAAAAAGGCGTCGAGCCCATCTTTTCCATCATACTTGAAGGTTGCTTCCCAACCTTCATTTAAGAAAAACATCTGCATCATTTCAGAAACAGATTGATTATCTTCAATCATTAAAATATTCATTATCGTTCCCTCCAGTTTCCAGGTCATATCTCTGTAATTTTTTTTCTGTCATAATAAAAATGGGCATAATTGGAAATACCAATAATAGCATTTCAATCAAAAAATAATTCGTATGTCCAGATGTCTTTAAATAATAACCGATCAATGTCATCAGTAAGCCCATAAGGAAAAACCAGTTCCCGCTTGTCTTTTGTGCTAGTCGCCAATGAGCGTCTGTTTTTGCAGCAAGAGGCGAATGGTACCCATAAAAAGGCAGGTTTCCTTTTGAGGGCAGAATCCGAAAAAGACTGCCAATTATTAAGAATAAGATACCAATACTGAAAAAAATCATTCTTTCCCTCCTAAATTCTCTTCTTATAGTATACTCTATATTGTTGACTGAACCAATATGTTCAGGAATTCTTCACGAAAGGTTTGTCTTTTGTTCATTCTTTGTTAAGATAAACTTATTCCAATAAAAAAGGAGTTTTATTTGTGTCAAATTATCGTGCAATCACTTTCTTTGATCTTGATGGAACATTACTAGATGCGAAGTCAAAAATCACACCCGAAGTGGCAAAAGCTATGAATGCATTAAAAGAAAACAACGTTCTTCCCGTCATCGCCACAGGACGTACAGAAGCAGAAATCAACTCGATCATGGAAGATGCGGGCATTACTTCTGCGGTCACCATGAACGGTTCTTTCATTCGAGTAAACGGTGAAGAAATCTACTCTCAAACATTTTCTTCAGAAGAATGTCAAAAAATGTATGATCATGTACAGTTGAATGGGCACGAACTTTCTTACTATAACGACCAGAAAATCTGGTGTACCGGTCATAGCCAAACAATGATCGATGCTTATGACTTTATCCATTCAGATGTGCCGGAAATAGATCCTCTAGGCTTTAAAGACAATACAGTAAATATGTTACTTATCTTATCTCAATCGGGTGACGAATACTATCATGAACATTTTCCTGAGCTAACTTTTTATCGGAATGGTCCTTACTCGATTGATACAGTGAAGAAAGGAATCTCAAAAGGCGCAGGTGTCAAACGACTGAAAAAAGAACTTCAATTAGAAGAAGTTCCTACTTTTGGATTTGGCGATGGTCCGAATGATTTTGCCTTGTTGGAAGCTTGCGACAACAAAATCGCTATGGGCAATGCCTATGATGGATTAAAAGAACTTTCTACTTTCATCACAAAGAAAAATACAGAAGGCGGGATTGTCCACGCATTGAAGCATTTTGATCTGATTTAAGGACATTTTTTCGAAACTGGACCCTTTCTAAAAAAAAATCACTTATTTTTTCTTAAGAAAGGGACAGTTTTATATAAATAATGGGGTAGCATCCGCTTTTTTATTGAATTTATCCCAAGATGTGCTATACTGATTTTGTATGAAAAATACACGTAACCCTTGTTAGCTAACGGGGACGTTACGGATTCGACAGGCACAGTCGAGCTTGAATTGCGTTTCGTAGGTTACGTCTACGTAAAAACGTTACAGTTAAATATAACTGCTAAAAACGAAAACAACTCTTACGCTTTAGCTGCCTAAAAACAGTTAGCGTAGATCCTCTCGGCATCGCCCATGTGCTCGAGTAAGGGTCCTAACTTTAGTGGGATACGTTTCAACTTTCCGTCTGTAAGTTGAAAAAGAGAATATCAGACTAGCGATACAGAATGCCTGTCACTCGGCAAGCTGTAAAGCGAAACCTCAAATGAGTTGACTATGAACGTAGATTTTTAAGTGGCGATGTGTTTGGACGCGGGTTCGACTCCCGCCGTCTCCATATATGTATGGTTGAGACTAATAGATACTGTAAAAAACGTTGATAAATCAACGTTTTTTTATTTTGGCTTAAAAAAATTTGAATTTTTTGCTTTTTATTTAACAATTAAAATTTGGCTTATATTGTCACACTTAGTTTTTCTTTGTCAACAGTCTTTCCTTCAATAATTTTCTTTATAGATTTATCCGTTTTAACTTTATTAGTTCCTATAAAAAATACCAATCAGAAATTACCATAAATAATGAGTATCTATTTAGAAAACATTAGAAATAACCAGTAAAATGAACGGCCAATTGTACTTTTACTGGTCATTTATAGAATTTTTTTAAGGAGATAGAATATTATTAATACGTGACACTTCCATTTATGTCAAATGTTTTGGCCCGCTCATTACTTTCAAATCGAAGAAAATACGTGCCAGAAGTTAATGAACTCGTGAAGGTGCCGTTGCTAGTTCCAGAAAAATTCCTAGAAGAAACTATAGTTGAGCCTATCAGATTCTGCCATGCAATAGCAACATTCAACACAGTAGATGCTCCAGCACTCCGTCTAGTTAGATTATGCCTAACAGTATACGAACGTGTAGTTGAAGTAGACCAAAAGGACTTTAGAGATACCTTATATATAATCTAAAAGAAGCGAAGGAGAATTTCTGACAGTGAAGCAAACGAAACTAGTTTTTATATACTGAACTAGATTCAGGTTGCATAGAGAATCAATTAAAGAAAATTTACAATTATTGTGCCGCTTAAAAAGAAAAGAGACATATAAAAAACAACGCCAACTAAATAAAGTGCCTTCAAAAGCTTGGACTCCTCGCTTTTGAAGGCACTTTATTTAAAATCTTTATGAAACTAAAGTATGTTCATATTTATTGCTGTAATTATATAGATATTCTGTCGTTTCCAACTCATAAACGTGAGTGTATTTTGCCACTACTTTTCCGCATTTTTCTAATATTTCATTGCGATCGACGTCATGATATTCGTCTACGCAGATCACAACACAATTTTCTAATTTACTGATTACTTCTCCAACCACTTTTTGTTTCAAGCCAATAGGTTGGCAAATATATTTTTTCCCTAAAATGATAGTTTCGTTATTCATATTTCATCCATCCTTAATGTGTTTTTCATTATTTAAAATGATAATACCATTAAAATATGATTATGAAAACCAATAACATTTGTGATTTTATAAAAAAATAAAAAAACCGAAAAACAGATATGCCCACTGTCTTTCCGGCTCTTTTTATTTTTGATTTCTCTTCTTTTTTGTTTCAATAGTCAATTTTAATTATTAATAAATGAAAAAGCATTTATATTAAAATTTGCTAATAAAAGATCTACATATTTTTCTAGAAATGCTTGATCGATTTCATCGTACCCTTTCGTTACTCCGCAATCGATATCTAAAACACCGATTAAATGACCTTCTTTTACCATTGGTACAACGATTTCTGATTGTGCGGCTGAATCACAGGAAATATAATTTTCATGTTTTTTGACATCGTCAACGATCAATGTCGCTTGTTTTTCAGCTGACTCTCCACAAACTCCTTTTCCCATCTTGATACGTGTGCAGGAAACTCGCCCTTGGAACGGTCCTAAAATCAATTCATTACCATCAAATAAATAGTATCCTGCAAAGACGGTCTCAGGTAATGTTTCATTCAACAATGCAGATGAATTTGCTAAGTTTGCTAACCAATTATCTTCTGCTTCTAATAATCCTTGTTGCTGTAATAATAGAATTTCGTATGCATCTTTTTTCTGTTTTTCTGTCCACATGATAAAAACCGCTCCTTTTTAATCTATGGAAAAGATTATAGCTCAGTTTTTTGGTAAACGCTAGGTTTGCTTCTCAAAAAAGCGAGATACGTTAGGTTGTTTACCTTAAACGCATCTCGCTGTCTTTTTTATTCTGCTTGTTGGATTTCTGCTGCTAAATCAGCATAATCAATCGTTTCGTGAACAAAAGTCGGATCATCAACTGGAAAGTGCTGTACAAGAGAAGAGATGCGGTTGATTTCCACGTTTCCTTCAGTTACTTCAAAATCCATTACATGTCCGCCAAATGTATGTGTATCATCGATAAAATGCAGATGAAATCCCGCTGCGGCAACTCCTTGGAATAATTCAGGCGTAAAGAACCCGACTAATGTTCCATGAATCTTGCTTTGTTGGAATTCTGGTTGAGACTCTGAAATTTTTGCTAGTCTTCGATAAGGTTTTTCTTGTTTCGGCATGATACGGATATGCATGTTTTTGAATAATCCAGTTATCTTCACTGCTAAAAATAGATTTTCCCCATCTTCTTTTACTAAGATGTCTTTTTTCAATTGTTCTCCATCTGCAGATTCTGAGACAGAAAAACTAGTATCTGGCGTAAAATCTGTAATTGCTGCATAGGGGGTAAGTTCACTTCCATCTAATTGGACAACTGAGCCATCTGATCTTCCTTGATAAGCTACGCCATCTAAAAAGATGACTTCACCATCAAGTCCATGCAATGTTCCCAATCCCAGAGTTCCTTTTTTCAATATATGAGCAATCGTTTCTGTTCCATCCATCAAGCCGGCCATCAAAGCTCCTAATGTCCCGTGCTGGTATAAGATTTTTTCAGTCATGTCGACACTTCCTTAATAGAATTGATCTGGTAAGATTGTTTCTCCCAATTTCTCATTATCACGGTAATCGATCGGAATATCAATAATTACGGGTCCTTCTGTCGCAAATCCTTCTTCTAAAGCTTTTTCTAATTCCTCTACACTTGTAGCTCGGATTCCTTTAGCACCAAAAGCTTCTGCATATTTCACAAAATCAACTGGACCAAAGTCTACACCTGACGCCCGTTGATATTTCATTTTTTCTTGGAACTCTACCATATTGTAGTGTCCATCATTCCAAATCAAATGAACGATATTCAATTTTTTACGTACAGCCGTTTCTAAATCCTGGGCAGAGAATAAAAATCCGCCATCTCCGGAAACTGATACGATTTGCGTATTTGGACGTACCAGTGCAGCAGAAATTGCCCATGGTAATGCTACACCAAGCGTTTGCATACCATTACTGAATAACAGATGTCGGGGTTCATAACTTCTAAAGTGGCGTGCCATCCAAATATAATGACTCCCTACATCTACGGTAACGGTCATATCATCTGTTACTTTTGATTGAAGTGTGTTGATGACTTCTAAAGGATGCAAGATACCTGCTTCTCCTTTTGATTGGACAATATCCCGCTCCGTTAGTTTTGCTTGAAGAGATGCTAAATATTCTTTCGCATCTTCTGACACTTGTTGAGGCTCTAATGAACCTGTCAATAAATCAAGAGTAGCTGAGATATCGCCAATCAACTCTCTTTCAGGCTGCATAAACGGATCGATTTCAGCTGGTGCTTCATCGATCACAATGATCCGCGCATCTTTTTCTGCGTTCCAGTTTCTTGCTTCATATTCGATTGGATCATAGCCAATTGCGATGACTAGGTCGCTTCGTTTCAAAAGCATATCGCCTGGTTGGTTTCTAAACAATCCCACACGACCAAAGAAATGCGCTTCTAATTCACGCGAGATCACTCCTGCTGCTTGGAATGTCTCTACAACAGGTAATGCTGTCTTTTCAACTAATTGTCGGATAGCTAATGTTTCTTTTTCACTTGATCCCCGCATACCTACTAATAACACCGGTAGTTTTGCTTCCCTGATGCGTTCGGCTAAATAACGGATATCATCTGCAGAAGCAGAACCTAATTTAGGATCACTCAATGGCTTGATGATATTACCTTGAACTGGCGCATCCACTACGTCTTGAGGAATGCTGATAAAACTCGCTCCTTTTTTTGAGCTCTTAGCCATACGATAAGCATTGGCAATCACTTCTGAAATTGTTTCCGGATCTTGGATTTCTGCACTGTATTTTGTGATTGGCTGGAACAGCGCTGCATTATCCATGCTTTGATGGGTCAACTTCAATAGATCGCTTCGTTTTACTTGCCCGGCAATTGCTAAAACTGGGTCTCCTTCTGCTGTCGCTGTTACCAAACCTGTAGCTAAGTTACTAGCACCTGGACCACTTGTTGCGATAACAACCCCGGGTTCTCCTGTGATACGTCCGATTGCTTGTGCCATAAATGCAGCATTTTGTTCGTGACGAGTTACGATTAATTCAGGACCTTGATCCTCTAATTCATTAAATACACCATCGATTTTTGCGCCTGGTATACCGAATACATAATCAACGTGATGGTTAATCAAACTTTCTACTACAGATTTCGAACCTTGTTTCATTTTTTCAGCCATTGAACATCGTCCTTTTTATGCTTTATTTTTAATTATTAGTTAGAAATAATCACAAACAAGTGATACAGTTTCTAAACCTGTTTCATTCAGAAGTATAGCACGTTTTATTTCATTTGTTTAGCTATATGTTTTAAAAAATGAAAAAGAATGACAGATTTTACATAAAAAACTGTCATTCTTAATTGAAAGTTTCAACCAATTTCACAAAAGGTCATGCATAATTCAGCAACAATCGTGTCTCGTCAATCAGAAAGTTTAATTTCTGTCCGTTTTTCAAAGTGACAGTAATCATCTCACCATCTTCTTCGATCTTATCTGATGCTAAAGAAAGATAGTTCAAGTAATCGTCTATGATTTGTTTTTTCTCCCGATTATTTTTATCTTCATCAAAATAAGATAACCGCACGACTTTTTTGTTCGTTTCATCAATGATTGCCGTTCCATAGCCTGTTTGCGTAAGGAATTCCATTTGCCAAAATACGCTGTCCCCTGAAATCAAAACTTCATAGTCTTGAACAATCACTGGCTCTTTTGGCATGGCTAGCTTTTGAAATAGCTGATTTAATTCCTCTCGTAGCCGATTGACCATATCTAATTGGCTCTGATCTGATTCTTCCATGATAGAAAAGGATTGTGCTTGGCTCATTGCCGTTTCGATAGAGGAAGAAGCTGAACTTAAAGAAGAAATATCTACTGTTCTTTGTTCTTTTGTAGTAATGCTACTCGCTAAAATATCTGGTAAAAAAAACAATCCTGCGCTGAATACCAGAAAGAAAGCAGAAAGAAGATATAATTTAATTTTCATCTGTTTCCCCTCCTAAAGCAAAATCGATCGTGATCGTCGTCCCTGTGTCAAGTGTACTTTCTATGTCAAAAGAACTATTATGCAATTCGGTTATTTTCTTTACCAAAGCTAATCCAAGCCCTAAATGTTTCGTTGTTCTTGAAGGATTTCCTGTAAAAAATTCATCTGTTACTTTAGACAAATTTTCTGCTGGTATCCCTCTACCATTATCGGAAAACTTCATAATATAGCGCTTTTCTTCCTTTATTCCTTTGACCACTAATGTTCCATCTTCTGCTATAGCTTCTAATGAATTAGCCAAAATATTCATGGCTAATAGCTTGAAAAGATTGAGGTCTAGCAAAATATTGGCAGGTTCTAGTTCGATGGTATAAGTAAACCCTTGTTTCATTCCTTTAAGAAACTTGTTTAGATCATCGCTAATCACATTAGTCGAGATTTCTTCAAGAGAGACACTTGTTCTTTCCAGTTCCATCAATTTCAAAATATCATTGGACAGATGTTTTAATCGGTTGCTTTCTTCAAGGATATAATCGACAGATTCTTCGGCTGATTGGTCCAATTTTTCCCATTTCAACATTTGAGCATAGCCAATAATGGAAGTCAGCGGCGTTCGAATTTCGTGAGAAAAGCTAGAAACGAATAAATCTTGCTTTTTCTTTGCCTGGCGGAGAGTTTCTAGATCGTGGCTCAATTTATCGGCCATATTGTTCAAACTGCTCCCTAATTTTCCAATCTCGTCTTGAGTATTGACTATTGCCCGTTCTTTCGTCTTACCTTCTGTGATATGCTGGGCGACGGAAATCAGCTGATTGATTGGTTTCAAGATCATGCTTGTTAGAAAATAAGTGACTGGAATAATGGCTAAAAGTAAAAAGAGCAAGATCAGACGAAAATAGACAAGAGAATCTTTGACGATTTCTTCATAGTTTTTTGCTTGATGGTAAGTTGCTAAACGATAGACAGTATCAGGTATCTTTGAAGTTGAATAAAGCACCTGTTTGTTTTTAACAGTAGACATGTCGCTGATTTCCACGGTACGATTAGACAACTCTTCTGGAGGTTCGTATTTTTCAAACAAAGTAGGCTTTGTAGTAAAAACCGTTTTGCCTTTTTTGTCTAGAATCTCAAACTCTCCGATTTTGGCTGCGGCTACGAATTCACTATTTTTTCTCATTTCATCTGTTGTTTCATCTCCGTCTGTTTTCGTCGACAACAGCAATAAGAGATTTTTCTGCTGGTTGACTAGCACTTCTTTTTCTTGAGAAACTGTGCGCTGGTAAATCGCATGCAGTGTAAAACCACTGACCACCAAATAAATGAGTAAAAAGAAGAATAATAATGAAAAGAAAACTTTACTCGTATATTTCAAGTTCATCCCTCCAATAGGTAACCTACACCATAAATCGTACGCAAATCCTGTCCTAATTGTAATTTATTTCTGATTCTTTGAATGTGTAAATCAAGCGTTCTAGAGTTGGGCTCTTCTTCCCTTCCCCAGATTTTTTGATAGATTTTCTCTCTTGGCAGAATAATCCCTTTGTTTCTAATTAAGTAAAGAAGTAATTCATATTCTTTAGGAGTCAAAGAAACAGCTTGGTTTCTTGCAGTGACAGCTCTTGTTTTTTCATTGATTTCGATATACTGCCATCTCAGTAATTTATTGGAGTTGTTTTTTCCATTTCTTCGAAGAACAACTTCCACTCGTGCTAGTAATTCTTCCAGATCAAATGGCTTTGTTATATAATCTTCAGCACCTGATCTTAAGCCACTGACTCGATCAGAAAGCTGATCTTTGGCTGTCAAGAAAATGACAGGAAGATCATATTCCCGCATATACGCAAATACTTCATAACCATCGATTTCAGGAAGCATGATATCTAGCAAAACCAAATCAAATTCCTGTTGCTCAATGATATCGGCTGCTTCTTTACCTGTGAATACCGAATAGACTGTATAACCATTTTTTTCTAACGTACGAACTAAAAGTTTGTTGATCGCAGGATTATCTTCTACTACTAGTATCTTCATATAGTTCCTCTCTTTCTGCCAATAGAGCAAATTTGATCCCTAACCTATAAATATACACGAATATCAGCGAAAAGAAAAAGATGAGTACGATCAACAAAAAAGATGGACCGTCTATTTTGGTAAATGCTTCAACGAATCTCATGAACGTTTCCTTGCTGTCAGTGAAGACATCCGTACTGTTCAATCTTAAAAAGCGACCGAAGTAAATCCCTATAGCATTGATAAACAAGACGACGCTGATAACTAACCATTGATAGACGCCTATTCCGATTTTTTTGACAATTACATTGGTAACCATCCATAAGCTTTCACAACCGAAAAATGTGGTTGGGAAAACAGAAAGAACGACTAGCAATAATTTATACCAAATTTCCATCTTCATGCTTATCATCATAGTAGATGGATCGTAAGGTGAAAGCAAAGACAGATGGAATAAATCGGTGAACAAATAAAAGTTATTTGGAAAAAACAGTAGCCAGAATAAGATCAGCACGAGAGAGACTAGTTTGGAGCTGCTGACTTTTACCCATCTTGCTAATTCAATCGGGATATATGCCAGAATCGTATTAGTAAAAAATAAATAAAAAACACTTTTTTCATAAAAAGAAAGATAAAGTACGAGCAGCAGCAAAATGTAATATCCTCTAATAAAATACATCTGCTTTTGAATCATTGGACATCTCTCCTTTTTTAGACTAAGCGGGTCGGTGATCATTGCGCCCATAATAATTTTCTATTTTTGATGGATTATCTAGCAAATCGCTGATTGTCGTAAAAGTATATCCTTCTTTTTTTAATTCATCAATCAATACAGGAACAGCATCTACGGTCTCAGGATAGATATCATGTAGTAATATGATGGCGCCATCATATACTGTACTTTTTACTTGCTGTAAAATTTTTTCCTTTTGTCTGGATTGCCAATCTTGAGAATCAACAGACCACTCGATCATTGGTCGATGAATGATTGCTGCTCCTTTTTTTGTAATAGAGCCATACGGAGGTCGGACATAGGCTGGCTTTTTACCGATTACTTTCAAAATAGCGTTATCTGTTTGAGTGATTTCCTCACTGATTTCTTGGTCAGATAGACCAGCTAAATCCTTATGAGAAAAAGTATGACTGCCGATTTGATGACCTTCTTGCACCTCCTTTTGTAAAAGCTGTTCGTTTTGGGAAACATTTTCCCCTAGAACAAAAAAAGTGGCGTGTACGTTTTTTTGTTCTAAAATCTCTAAAAGTTTTGGGGTAGTGGAGGGATTAGGTCCATCATCGAAGGTAAGAGCAACGGTCTTTGATGATTCCTTTGTATCTTCTGTTTCTTTATTTTTTTCATTTTTTGCTTGCTGTTCCTTTGTGGTGATCGTCCGACTGATAGAATTGGAACTTTGCCATTCTGTTCGTTCTTGTTTCCTAGAACTCTCAGTATTTTCTATTGTTTTACTTTCGTTCGTTGAGGGCATGAAGACTCTGTTCGTCATATAGACGCTTCCACCTGTAATCCCTATTAGAAGGACGATTGTCCCAAGGGTTATCAAACTTTTTTTAATCATGTGCCTCTCTCCTGCTTTACTGTAATTGCTGACTGATTCGTTTGATTTCTGTGTCAGTCATTTTTTGGTAAGAGATACCGTCAATTATTTCTTCTTCTCCTTTTAATTGATCCATACTCATTTTAAATTGGGTATTCTTTGTTAAATATAATTTAAATAATTCTCCCAAAGGTAAATTTGTTTTCATATTGTTCCCCAGAACATTGATAATTTTGTCTATTTTAGGTATGGATTCCACAGTCAACAGCTTCTGCATGATTGCTTTAATCACTTTTTGCTGTCGTATTTGCCTCCCATAATCACCATTAGGATCATCATATCTCATTCTTGACCATGCAAGTGCTTCTTCTGGAGATAACGTAAGGGAGCCTTTTGGAAAATCATAATGGTCAAAGTTGAAAGCAAAATCATTGACCACTTCAATATCGCCAACAATACTTAGCATACTCTCTAGCCCCTTCATATTCATTGTCATATAGTAGGGAATAGTAGTATGAAGCATGTTCTCTGTCGTTTGTATAGCTGTTTGTTCTCCTCCATAAGCATAAGCGGCATTTAATTTATCAAAACTATTATGTCCTGCGATTTGAACATAAGTATCTCGTTCTAGACTGATAAGTTTTACTGTCTCATTTTTAAGATCAACATGGGCAGCAATCATCGAATCCGATCTTCCTTTTTCTGTCCTACCAAATTCTCCAGTATCTACACCTAATAGCAGTACATTGAACCGATCCGGTAAATGTGTGGCTGCATCAGCTGTATATTTCACATTCATGTTGGCTGCTGTTTTCTTTGAAACCTCAGACAAGTTTTGCAATTTCATATATTCGCTTACACCATAAGCGCCTGCTGCTATAATAAACATCAATAGAAAAATAGATATGACTTTTAATATTTTGTACATTTGTACTCTCCTCCTTTGCTGTTAAGGATAGAAGCAAAATCTATCTGATTTGTATCTAAATCCTATACTTTAGAAAAATTCAAAAAAGGTTGTGACAAAATTTTGTCACAACCTCTTGATAAAAGCGATATTTCAGAAGTAGCTACTCCGAAAAATAATTTATTTACTGGACTGGCCGATGATCGTTTCTGCCATAATAGTTCTCGACAGTCATTGGATGTCCTAATAAATCGCCCACTGTCATGATGCGATACCCTTGCTCTTGCAGATAATCGATCACTTGAGGAACGGCACGAATCGTTTCAGGATAAATATCATGGAATAAAATAATTGCACCATCGTATACTGTTGCTTGGATCTTCTGCAAAATCAAATCAGGATTTCTTGTCTTCCAATCTTCTGAATCGACCGACCATTCGATGATTGGCCGCTGGATAACACTTGCTCCTACACTTGTGATCGAACCATAGGGCGGACGAACGAAAGTGGGGGTTTTACCAGTGGCTTTTTTGATCTCAATGTCTGCTTTTGTCACTTCTTCTGTGATCGTCTGGGCAGAAAGCGTCGCCAGATCCTGATGATCATCCGTGTGATTGCCAATCTCGTGTCCTGCTTCAGCTGTCTGCTTTACAATTTCAGGATGTTGCGCCGTATTTTCTCCTAAAACAAAAAAAGTGGCGTGTACGTTTTTTTCTTTAAGTATTTGCAACAGCTGTGGTGTCGTGGTCGCTCCTGGGCCATCATCAAAACTGATAGCAACACTTTTGACAGTTGGATCTTGGACAGCTTCTGTACTTTCTTGTGTTGGTTCTGGTTCAGTTGTTTGACTTTGTGCCGATTCCACTGACTTTTGAGTGGATTCATTGACGCTAGCTGTTTCAGTCGACTTGTTTTTATTCGTTGATTGTTCTGATTGTTTGAAAGATTGTGACGAGCGTTCCGATGAAGTTACTTGTCCTTTCTCTTCGCTGATCAAGGAGGCGACCGAAGTGACTTCGAAAAATAAAATACCTAGCAAAGCAATAATTCCAATAACTAAAAAAGACCGTTTTGACATACCCATTCTTCCTTTAACCCTTATTTTCGCAGAATTTCTCAAAAAACAAATTTCTTACTACTTTATCGCTACTTTATTGCTCTATCATCGTTAGTTATTTTAAAATCAACATTCGATAACACTCAAACTAAAATAAAGGGCTCTCATTTCTTTAGAATTTTCTGCTATTTCCCATTGATACTAGGATAAATGAAAAAAGAATGGCGTATGAGATAAACATGTCTATTTTTTACTGTATTTTGATTGAATACTGTGATAATTCAAAAAATTTATCCACACTTTACACTTTTCACTTGAAACCTTCTATGGTAATGACCGCTTTCAAGTGTAAAAAAAACACTTAAAAGCGGTCATTGGCTGTTATTCATAAGATTTTCCTAAGATAGTTAAATCAATCAGTTGATTATCCATATTTGCAACTTTAGGTAAATGCCCCCATTGCTCAAATCCATTTTTTTGGAACAGCTTGATGCTCGCTTGATTGATAGTAAACACAAAAGCTAAAAGTGTGTCGATCTTACAATCTTTCAGTTGCGATTCAGCAAAGGATAATGCTTTTTGTCCTAAGCCATGTTTTCGATAAGTTGAATCAATATAAATACTTATCTCTGCAGTATTTGCATAAGCTGGTCTCCCGTAAAAATCGCTAAGGCTCACCCATCCTACGATATTTTGATCGATCTTTATGACCCACAACGGGCGTTCTTTGGTTTGATGAGCATCAAACCATGCCTGTCTAGATTCTATTGTTACTGGTTCTAAATCAGCTGTAGATAAGCGAGTAGGAATCGCTTGGTTATAAATTTCTACGATTCTAGGCAAATCTTGGATCTGTGATAAAGCAAAGTTGATCATTGTTCACAATCCCCTCATACGTAATTGTGGTTATTATATCACTATCCTTACTTACTGTAATCATCTTTTGATATTTTTCTGAAAAATTGTTTTTCAATTACAGAGTAGTTGGTCGGGAAATTCTCGCGTATCTGTAATCAAGGTCCTGCCGAATCCTGCAGTTCCCCTTATCCCATGAAAATCGGAACCTCCGAAACAAGAAAAGTGATAGGTTTGGATGAACTCTGAAAGGACTTTAAGGTCTCTTAAGCGATGAGCTGGATGATATTTCTCCAAACCATCAATCCCGAATGAAGCGAGTTCAGGGATCAAATCATAGTTGTCAAATTTCCCTGGACATGCTAAAACAGTCAATCCTCCGCCGTATTTGATTGCTTCTATGGCATCATATACATTTATTTTTTTCCGATCATCAGAAACTTCTTCTGTCGTCATGAGTTTTTGATAAAACAGAGGATTCATTTGTGTACCATAACCTCTTTTTTTCAATAAACGATATAAATGACAGGGATAAAGTGCAGTTGCCGTCTCTGCTTCCTTCCAAAGTTCTTCTTCCTTCAAACGATAGCCTTCTGCCTGCAGTTTTTTTAACTTACATAAAGTTTGATTTGTTTGAAAATGGAGTAACGGTCTGCACAACTGCTCGATATAGCTCCGATTTGAAATATTATAGCCCAATATGCGGACATCTTTTTGTCTTTTCAAGTCAAAGGCACTAATTTCGATTCCTTCAATCAAATTAACAGGTGAATCATAGAATACTTCTTTTACTGCTTCTATCCCTGCGAATGTATGATGATCCACGATGGCTAAATGGTTTACTTCTTGGGTTGTTGCTAAAGACAAAAGCTCTTTTGGATGAAAAAAACCATTCGAATAGCAGCTGTGCACATGTAAATCTGCCTTCATTCCCGTTCTCCTCTTTCTATAAAAATTTATGTTTTGACTATATATTTTTCTTTTAATTTCAAAGAAATGAATTCTAGCAATACAGCAATCGTCAAGATCATATAGACCATTACACCAATCTCTCGAAAATCAAAATAAAAGTTACTAGCCATCGTCAACTGAAAGCCTAATCCTCCTGCACCAGCTGCAGCTCCTACTGCGATCGCATTTGTAAAATTGATTTCAAACCGGATGAATGTCCAAGAAAGCAACGTCGTAAAACAATTAGGGAGAACACTTTGAAAAACAATCTGCCACCAGCTTGCTCCACATGCTTTCAAACTTTCAATCATACCAGATTCCATTTCTTCGATACTTTCAGAATAAACTTTTGTCAAATAAGCAATACTGTGAAAAGACATCCCGATAACTGCAGCATTCGCTCCTAATCCGATCAAAATAGAAAAAATCATGACCCACAAAATTGTGGGAACTGCTCGAATAAACGACATCATCCCTCTTATCATATTGGAAAGAAAGCCGCTGCTTAAATTTCTGGAAGCTAACAGACTAAGAAAGAAGGCAAGAAAAGCACCAATCACCGTTGTTAAAACAGATAGGCCAATCGTTACACCAAGGCTTTCTACTAAAGAGAACGCCGTAAATCTTCCAGATAACTGTGGACGTAAGAAAATATTGAACATATTGGAAAAAAAAGCAGAAACTGCTTCTGTTAATTTGACATTCCCGTAATCCATCGTGATTACCGTATATACAGAAACCAAACATAAAAATAGGAGCATAAGCTTTACAATGATCCGTTCTTGACGCCATAGTTTTACTTTTATTCTTTGATTTCTTTTCCTAAATGCCACTTTCGAATAAGAGGTTTGATTAAGTATGGCATTCGTTTCATTTGTCTGATAATCCATCATCAGCGGATCATCCTCCTTACTGTATTCGAAGTCGTCTCCAATACGATAACTGCGATAATGACAGTCAGCGTAACCATTCCGACTACATCGTATTGGAATCTTTTGTAATAAAAGTCAAATAAAAAACCAATACCAGTTCCTGTCAGTATCCCGACTAGCGTAGCATCCCGAATATTATTTTCAATTAGAAAAAGGAGCCAGCTAAGGAGCTGATTCAAACACATTGGCAAAACACCTTGCCAAATGATTTGCAAATAGGAAGCTCCTGATGCCATCATCGCCTCAATGACGCTTCCAGATACTTCATCGATCGTTTCCATGAAGGAACGGGTCAAATAACCAAATGTCGTAAAAGTAATCGCCAAATAGCCGGTAAATTCGTTTTGTTTGAAACTTAGCAACAAAATCATTGCCCATACGACGATAGGGACATTTCTGAAAAAACTTGCCATGCCTCTAGCCAACACTTTTGTAAAACGATTCAACCCGATTTCTCTTGAACCAATTACAGCCGCTATCAAGGCAATTACAGCACCTGATGTCGTAGCAGTCACTGCCATCAGTATCGTCTGGATGAGTCTAGACACGATGATCGATAAATAGGCTAGAGAATCATTTGTCGGAATAAAGTTGGAGAATAGCCAGGTAAAACTTTTTGGTATAGCAGAAAAAGCTGTTCCTGCCTGAAATCCAACGCCATGGGCTGAAATAAAACAAAGAAAAGCAATCAGCAAAATATAAAACAAGCGATATCTTTTTTGTTGTCTGAAAAATTTTTCTGCCTCTATCTTTTCCATTCTCTCATCCTTTACACTAATAATTTTTTAGATTGGTAGATCGTTTCTATTTTTTCTTTTGTTAACTCAGACGGTCTTCCTTCAAATACGATTTTTCCGCTATTCACTCCTATGATCCTATCGGAATAATCGATGGCTGTTTCTACTTGATGCAAGTTGACAAGGCAAGTAATCGCCAATTCATTGGTTATTCTTTTTAAGTAATCCATGATCGTTTTAGCAGATTTTGGGTCAAGAGAAGCTATTGGTTCATCACATAAGATCAGTGCCGGATTTTGCATGAGTGCTCTGGCGATTCCGACCCGCTGTTTTTGTCCACCACTTAATTCGTCACATCGAGTGTACGCAAATGCCGAAAGATCGACCTTTTCTATAAGATCAAAAGCCTGTTCTTTTTCTGCTTCTCGATAAAGCCCAGCAGCTCCACCGAGCGTTGTTTTATAACCTAAGCAGCCATGCAGTACATTTTCGATTACGGTAAGACGACTGACAAGATTATAGTGCTGGAAAATCATACCAATACGTCTTCTTTTCTTTCGCAGTTCTTTTCTTTTCAGTTCATTCATTTCCCTCTCCTCAAATCTGATCCTCCCACTATCTGCTTCGATCAATCGATTGATCGTACGCAAGATAGTAGATTTCCCCGCCCCAGAAGGTCCGATGATTGAAACAAATTCTCCTTTTTCAAGTGAGAATGAAATGTCCTGCAATGCTTGATTTCCGTTTGGATAGGTTTTTGTAATATTTTTTACTTCTAATAGCATTTGGCTGTCCTTTCCAATCTCTTCTTATTTATTCATTTCTTTGATTTCATCGTAAAAGTCATCTGTGACTTCCACATATCGCTCATTTCCTTCTTTTGCGAACATCCCTGGGACATCAGTATCTTTTGGTGCAAAAATAGCTGTGTCTTCAGCCGTACTATCGGCAGTCATTCCTTCGATGATTTTATCGATATCTGCTTCAGACAACGTCTCTTTGTTTGCTGCAATTGGTCCATTCAAGACCGGTATGGAAAGAATGACTTGTGCTTGTTCCCCTTGCACTGTGTCAAAAGGAGCTTGAGCATCTTTTTTTACTTCGTAAATGACTCCTGCCTTGTTTTTTTCTCCTTGGATCACATCAAAATATTGTGGCATATTCATAAAAGCAGCTACATCCGCGTCACCTTTTAATAAATTGATCATCGATCCTTGATGAGACCCACCAAACAACACTTTTTCAAAGAATAGACCATCCATGATAAGATCATCTGTATTCTTTAAATCAAAATGTTCAGCGATTTTGTTGCTCGGTACAGTAAAACCAGAAGTTGAGGTATTCGTGACAAAAGAAATCGTTTTGTCTTTGATTGGATCAATCGTATAGCCACCTGTTTCTTCATACTCTTTGCTGTTTTCTGGTTTCACCGCTAAAAAGCTGTAATATAACGCGTCTTCCAGCGTTCCGCTTGGCCCAGAATTGGTCAAGATGGCTTCTACTTGCTCATTTTTCTTGTTTGCTTCGATATAACCTTCTGCACCCATATAAGCTAAGTCTACTTGTCCATTTGCAATAGATTCCACGACCACGTTGTAATCTGTACTTGTCACTAATTCGACTTTCTTATCTGTAGCTTTTTCAATCACCGCTTTTACCGCTTCTCTTGCCGGTTCAAACTCTGCAGCGGATTCATTAGGGTAAAAAGCAATTTTGATCGTATCAGAGGATTGGTTTTGATTACCACTTACTGTCTGATTAGATGAACGACAACCTGCTAACACTATTAGAGTTGCTATTAATACTATACGCACCATTGTTTTTTCTATTTTTTTCAACTCAAACATATCTTATGCTCCTTTTATTTATTTGCTACATCTTTAGTGTACCTTCTATTTGTAAAGTTCTAATTTGTATCCTTCTTAATTCAAATAAAGATTGTAAAAACTATGTAAACACGTGATTTCTCTATTCAAAAAGTTTATCTAAGCAGCAACAAGGTTCTTCGGCTCTTTTCGGCTGGCTAGTCCTAAATCGCTTTAAACAAAGATTTACAAAACTCGCTGTGCTGGAAATATTTTTACGACAGATTCTTTCCAATTTCGGTTAAAAACAAAAAGCATGACCTGCAACATGCAGGTCATGCTTTTCATTCACTCTTACTTGATTAAAGAGAAGTATCTGTGATAATTGCGATCAATTTCTTTCTTAACTGATCGAATTGACGATACGATTGATTGAATAATGTTTGCACAGACTGATGGCTGTTTTCCATCCAATTTTCTGGCTTTTCCTCTCCAAGAAAATCTGCTAGAAGCTGGTCTGTTTTTGTTTTGTTTATTTTCTCCGCTTCTTTTAGCAGGTAAAAATCTTCTACACCACGATACAGTTCTTTATAGCGAAGAGACAAGAGCAGGCTGCCAGAGACAGATGGATAGACTAAGCACAAATCACCAATTGGAAGTGAACTGGTATTGTAACGGATATCTTCTCTTGCATGTTCCGGCCAACAGTTATATGCCCACCTCAGCAGACCATCCGTTCCAAAATAATAAGCTAATACGCCTTGTAACCGGCTTTCTGTCAAGGGACTGTGTAAGAATGTATTTGGTTTATCTGGATAATTACAGATGTAGTATTGTGTTTTTCCAGGAAATTGTTCCTTCAGCCATCCATGGTTTTGACAAGTACAATAAAAAGATGTGACTGGATAGTCGATTTCTGAAATCAAGGCTTGTAAGACTGGTTCCTTGTCAAATGCCACTTTCAACTGCAACGTTGGTTCGATTTCTTTTAGACGTTTGACAGCTTCTTTAAACGTATCGATTTCGTGTGCTTTTGGCTCATCTGCCATGAGACGAACTTTGTCCCAGATGTTCTTTTTCTTGAAATAGGTAAACAATTGCTGGAAATATTGTCTGAGCTCTTCTTGTTTTTCGATGAATGCCATTTGCTGCATTTCCTCATCATAATAACGGATCACAAGTTTTTCTGGATGTTCTACTGCTTTATTCAAAGGAAAGAAGGGCGGCTGCCAAACACCTAAAAGGCCGAACACATCGATTTCTTTATCGATCCCTGCTTCAAAAAAACAAGCTAAATACTTATCCAAAATTGAAAAATCACACTGGATATTTCCTTCTTTTGTTTTGAGGACTTTGACCATTGAGTATTCATACAAGTTAGCTGGGAAATCTTTGACAATATAATTGAACCATCCTTTCCAAGGAATCTCTCCTGCAATGACTGTAATCGTTTTTTGGCCTAACTCAGCTAAGGTTGAAGCCATTGTCTGAATCAGTTCAAAATGTTGATTACTCCAAAGAGGCACTTGGAATGTACGAGAAAGATTAGAAGGTTGCTGCCAAATGTCTAAATGGAAAGAATCAGTTACTTTATCACTGAACGTAAAGGCTTCTACAGTTACTTCTAATCGTTTCTGTCCGATGACTGTTTCTTTTGTCGTTATCCCTGCTTGATAAATCGTGATATCTATCGGATAGATGCCGGATTTTTGTTGATGATCAATCGGGATTTCTACATAAATAGGAGCAAAGCGATCACCAGGATAAGTATGTGCATTTTCTTCCAACAGTTTATCCCCATAGAAAATATCGTCTTTTCCGCAATAATATTCAATAAAATTCGATTTGATTGGCAGTTCCGAGTTGATCTCTATCCGGTATATAGGTATTTCAATCGCATCCGGGATCGTAAATTGATTGTCTAAGCTGTAATGGTTTTTCTTCCCATCATGTAGCAATAACTGAAATGCGGTTGTACTATTTCGATAAACAGATAGGTTTTCGAGTGGTTCCGGTTCTTGGGCAAGCATACTTGTAGATGGTTTAAAGGTTTCGTTCGTCAGCAAGATATTCATGGACAACCTCCTGTTCTTTTTTCGGATAGGTATATAAAGAGAATTTAATAATTTTAGGCATATTACCGATATACGGCGTATAGCGCTCATCCCCATTCAAAACACGCTCTGTGATCCATTTTTTTCCTTCAAAGTATCCTTCTTCAAAATTCAAAATTTCTGAACGCAGCTCTTCATCTACTGCTTCGTGGAATAGCGCAAAGTTGCACCCAGCAAAAAAATAATCATTTTCTAAATGAAAAAAGAGACCGGCAGTGTTCAGCTGCTCTTTCTTGTCTTTACTTAAATATTTGATCAAAAATCGGTAATTTTCATCTTGATACTGATACGTCGTGTCCTTTTCCTTTTTAAAAGAATGGATCTTGAGTGTTTCATCCGTTAAAAATGGGGTTAGTTCTTTGATTATTTGATAACACTTAGTAAAATAAGGCAAACTTCCTGTCGGATCAAAAGCCGCTTGGTCTAATCCTAACTGTTTCAAGAAAGCCTGATCCTCGTCTATTATAGCTTCCGTACTTTTTCGAAGATCTTCGATTCCAAAAGGAGAATACAAAAGTGCTCCTTGCCCAAATGCATAGAAACAATTGGATAGATAGCTTAGATCTTTTCTTGTTTCTGGTATGAAAAGGGGTTGATCAATCATTTGATAATCTTGAATGATTTCCCGAACATTTTCTTCATAGATGTCTGGAGCAAAAGCCGTTAAGCTAGGTGCATTTTTTGCCCATACGTTTAATACATTTTTTGTAGGCCCACCGCTAGGATAGTCGCCCGCGCTTTTTCCTTCTTTATGCAGCCAAGCATTGGTGAACAACGGGATATCTAACCATTTTTTTGCCTCTACTGCCATCTTTTCCAGTGCATGACTAAAGGCGTAGGCCATGAATGTTTCCTCTGGAAGTTCTTGCCAGTTTATTGCTCTAGGATATAATTCTCTGATTCTTTCTGGAAGTGTGGATTCATATATTTGCTGTGCTTTTCTAGAGTGATCCCTTGCCGTTTCAAGACAGCCGACCTCGTTTTGGATCTGCATCATGCATACTTGATCTTTCAGCGGATGCTGACTGATAAATTGACATAGGCTAGATAATGCGCGGCAATCTGCTTCAATTGCTTTCGTGCAAAACGGTGAGATACAGTTTAACTGCTCTTGCTTTTGGTTGACTACTCTAAAATAATTTTCTGTGTCTGTCTTGATCCATGAAGGAACATAAGTAGATAAACCGTTTTTCCATAAACCGAACCATAGAAAAACCAACATGACCTTACTTTCAGCTGCTTTTTGTAACTGGGCTTCTATCAAATCAAAGTTGAATATTCCCGGACTTGTCTCGATATTTTCCCAATAAACAGGTACAAGCAGGGTGTTCAATCCGAGATTATTCACAAATGGCCAAATATTTTTTTCCATAGAAAGCACCGTAGAAGCTGCTGAATTATGCACTTCTCCGCCTAAGAGAAGACAGGGTTTTTCATCCATAAGAAAATAGAACCGATTGTTCTTTTTGACTATTTCATATTTCATTTGTTTCCTCCGAGTATCGATTCTTTGATAGGAAAGTTCAACGGTACCAAGTCAATTCATTTACCCATTGACTGATCTTTGTTTTTGGAAATTTCTCTGGCGAAACCTCACACAGCTGGTTGAAGGACAAACTTCGAATGATTTTGAACCTACTTCTATCGGCTAAAAATGGCAGATGTTCAAGTAAGATCGATTGATTGGCTTCAATGGCGTATAAATTTTTGATCGGTACTTGCCAAATGTCTTCTATTTTTTGTGTAGTTTCTACAGCTGCTTGTGCCCAAATGATTTCCAGCCACTCGATACAAAGCTCAAACCACTTGGCAAATCGAGGGTCCACCATCTCTTCACTATTTCCACTCCACTTATTTCCTAATGATAATCCGTGCTTTCCTTTTTGAAAAATGTGTGTTTCAAAAGGTACATCGTTTTCTTCTAACGCTCTCAAATACAAAAGAGAATTCTCGATGGGCACCACATTATCTTCGAATGTAGAAAACAAAAAAGTAGGTGGCGTTTGCGGTGTCACACACGTTTCCAAAGAAGGAGCCTGGATCTTCATCGCTTCTGCAAAGGAGCTTAAGATGGCTGGATAAGCAAGGATACAAGCACTTGGGTTTCGATCGGACAAAGTAGACAAAGCGGCTGCTAAATGCCCACCGGCTGAAAAACCGATCACTGCAATTTTGGTTTGATCAATTTTTGCTTTTTCAGCTAGTAAGGCAATCAGATCCATGCTTTTTTCTGCATCCGCCAGTGCTTTGTGGAAATCACGGTGTTCTCCAACGTGATAGCGCAGCACACCCGCATGATAGCCTTCAGCAGCAAATTTCAATGCAATCGGCTCTGCTTCTCTTTCACTGCAAAATCCGTACCCTCCTCCTGGAATCACTAGTATGAACGGACGTTTGTCAATACGGTGAAATTCGGGCTTTTCTTCATGAAGATAAACCGTTAGAGTCGTATTGGCTTCGTTGTCAATAGTCATCGTATCGATCTGCATAGGCTTACTCCTCTTCGTTTAATCCATTTTCAGCAATCAATTTTTGGTACCAATAAAAGCTATCCTTTTTATAACGATCCAGCGTCTTCAAAGAATCGTCTGTTCGATCAACATAAATAAAACCGTATCTTTTTTCGATTCCTTCATGGGTGCTGATCAAATCGATCGCGCTCCACGGACAATAACCGATCACCTCTACACCATCTTCCATTGCTAGATACATTTGCTGGATATGCTGTTTCAAGTAGTCGATGCGATACTTGTCATGGATTTTTCCATCTTCTGTTAATTGATCTTTTGCTCCTATTCCGTTTTCGGTTATCAATAACGGCAGACGATATCTTGAATAGATCTCATTTAACGTATAACGGAACCCTTCTGGATCGATTGGCCAGCCGAATTCAGTCATTGGCAAATGTGGATTCGTTGTCGCTTGAAAGAAGCCGGGGATACCAAAGCCAGATTGCTGATCGATCTTGTTCTCTTTTTGATAATAGGCTGACACAGTCATGGTATTGTAATAATTAAAAGCGATATAATCGCATGTACCTTCTAACATGATTTTTTTGTCTTCTTCTGTTACTTCAGGACAGGCATTGATTTTTGACAAAATGTTCCAGGCATTATGGTTATAGACACCATAAACCGCAGCATCTAAAAACAACCAGTTTCTTAAAGCACTCATATTCATTGCAGCCAACTGGTCTTCTGGTTTATCAGAAGCAGCATATACACTGGCAATGTTCGGCGCAGGACCAATCTTTCCTGGATAATTCCCATCATGATAATTTTTCGTGACTAGGGCTTGAGCAACGAGCATATGATGGTTTTCTTGAAACTTTTCTTTCATTGATTTATTACTTGTACCAATGATCGATCCAGCTAAAGCCATGACATTTTGTTCATTGATTGTTTGCCAATAGTTTACTTCTTGACCGAATGTGTCAAAAAGCAGCTGGCAGTAATCAGCGAAAGCTTGGATCGTCGCCCTATTTTCCCAGCCTCCATTTTCATGGATCTCATAGGGCAAATCAAAATGGAACACCGTCACGATCGGCTCGATCTCATTTTCCTTCAATAATGCAATGAGTTTCTTATAAAACTCCAGCCCTTTTGGATTAACCTTTCCATTGGACATGACTCTACTCCAAGAAATCGAGAACCGATAAGCTTTTAACCCTAGCTCTTTAAATAAACGAACATCTTCCTCAAAACGATGGTAATGATCTACCGCCACTTTGAAATCACTTGTTCCGTCAGGTACTTCTTTCATATCTTGAACAGACGGCGCTTTACCGTCTGCATCCCAAGCTCCCTCTGTCTGATACGCACTAGTGGAAGCTCCCCATAAAAAATCAGTTGGAAATCTCATTCAATCGTACTCCTTTCGCTGCACCGATCAGATTTGCTTCAGACTCAAAGGCGGCAGCTTCTATCGTCATTTTCGTAATCGTTTGTTCGATCATCGGCGACACAGAAAAGATGGCTTCATAGTTTTTCTGGATATCACTGATCAGCCTTTTTTGTTTGCTGATTCCACCGCCAATAATCATTTTGTCCAAATCCAACAAACATTGGATATTGAAACAGAGAATCGCTACTTGATTGCAGTATGTGCGATATAAAGTTTGTGCTTGTTCATCTTCTTTTTGATATAGATAATCAAATACAAGAGGTCCTTCTGGTTCACACTGAAATAATTTTGCCAGTTCTTCTACTAATCGAACAGCTGACAAATTGATCCCTGCAAATGACTCAGCCCCATTTATCCCACGATCTTGTATCAAGAAACTAACTTCTCCAGTTTGACAATGCGGCCCTTTTCTCACCTGCCCATCTAGCAAAAGACCAACGCCGACGCCTGTTCCTAGAATAATTCCTGCACCATTTTCAATCCCTTTTAAATGACCGAAACTTGCTTCTCCCAATACAGCAGCTTTCGCATCATTTTCTACAAACACACGAACAGGCAGCTGTTTTTCTATTTCTTGCTTTAAATTGACTTCATTCAGGCATGCGACTGCTCCACCAAAAAAGACGGTTGACGCTTCTTTCACCGCACCAGGAACAGAAAATCCGACAAATTCAATGGGTTCGAGCTGCTGATAAGAACGGATCAATTCGACAAGGGCAAGGATAAAATTGTCCTTATCTGTTTTTGGTGTCTCTATTTGTCTTTTTTCTCTTATTTGCGTATCCATTATTAAAGCTGACTTGATATACGTTCCACCGATATCTATACTTAAGGTCCACATGCTTTTCCCCTTCATTATGCTTCGACTTCTGCATTGATGATTTTTTCTGCTTTCGTTTCTGCTTCTTCTTTTTCCAGCGCCGCTTCTAACTCTAGTTCTTTCTTATCTGCGATCTTAATGAATGGGTACCACATCACCACACCGATTGCCATACAAATAACCATCAGGATCGTGTAGTTCAATCCGCCTGATAAAGGCATCTTCACAAATGTAGGAGTTGTCCAAGGTAATAGTGACATAGTCGGATTCAACGAAATCGGCAATATGGTAGTAGTTAATCCCCAAGTAACGAATCCTGCAATCAATTGTGTAAAGATTTGTGGAATAAAGAAAATCGGATTCAAGATGATCGGCATCCCAAACATCAATGGTTCTGTCACATTGAATAAGGATGGAACAAAAGATAATTTACCTAACTGTCGCATTTTGGCTGACTTGCTTTTAATCATGAAAAATGTCACGAATCCCATGAAGCCAGCTGCGTACATCCCCATGTAGATAACAGATGGAACTAAATAGGGTAATGCTTTTCCTTCTTGGAAGGCAGCAATGTTCCCAACGACCATCGTCATACTGATTGCGCCTAAAGGTCCTTGCAAAACAGCATTGTGGATACCGAAGAACCATAAAACAGCTAATAATTCCATGATAATGATGATTGATAACGGACTTGCTACTAAAGAGTTCAATGGGGCATTGATTACATCAATAAAGAATTGGAAAATCGTTCCTGACTGTGTTAATCCAAATAATACTCGCAAAGCAAATACAACAACAAAAATGATCGTAACGACAAATACTGGTGACAAAGATTGTGTGACCATCGGCGGCACACTTTCCGGTAATTTGATCATAATATTTTTCTTAGCTAAGAAGGCATAAAAACGGGTAATGAGCAAAGCGACAAGCATACCGATAAACAATCCTTGACCGCCCAGATAATCCAATCGCAACGCACCGACAGCTTGTTCGACTGCTTTCCCATCTTGTGTGACAGTTGTCATAACGGATTGCGGCATCAGCATAATGAAACTTGCCAAAGAGATGATGGATGCATTCCGTTCATTAGTCCCTAATTGTTTTGCATAAGAGAAAGCTAAACTGTATACGACATACAACGAGAAAACACCTGTAGCACCATTAGTGATTGCTTCCACATGAGGAAAAATCCCCACATTTTTCAAAAAATCGATCCAGCCAGGAAATGGGAAATTTCCAATAATCGTAATGAAGGCAATCCCTAATGTAATTGGGCTTGTTCGGATAAACCCTTCCATCAATGCGGCTAACACTTTGTTCTTTTGTAATTTCTCCGACATCGGCAATAGTCTGCTGCTTAAAAACTGTTCTAATTTTTCCATCTTTCTTCTCCTTTTTTATAATTGAATTGTACGGTCCTCTTCTGAATCTACTGTCGAGAGAGAAAAAGTAAATTCGCCAGACTCCCAAATTTTTCCCCCTTGATTGTTATAAAACATAAGTGCTTCTTTTGATACTGTATAGTTAATCAATTTTTTCTCATCTGCGTGTATGGAAACGACTTGACTCGCAATCAACCGTTTGACTGGTTGCACAATAGAGGCTGTCTTGTCTTTTACATAAATGTGGATAACTGTTTCTATTGGTATTGCTGAATGATTAACTGCTTCATAAACAAATTGCAGCTGTTCTTCTTGATCCTGTATCTCCTGCCAGTTTGCTTCGACTTTTCCATATGTTTTCCCGGCACCAAATGCAAACAGCGGCTCATTGGATTCATCAATATACTTAGACACAAAACGGGTCGAATGCGTACTTATTTCTAAAGGTCGGCCAGTTGAAGCATGTGCATAATAGATTGGGATCTGCCCCTCACTCCGTGGGAATGTCATACTAAGTCGAGCACTTGGCACTGCTTCCCCTGCAAGAAGATTAGCAATACCGATGCCTCCCATCGTTCCAGGATACCAAACGAGCAGCAAACTAGAAAAATAAGGTTCGATCTCTGTTAGGACCAGCGGACGTCCGGTATATAAAATCCCTACGATTGGTTTATCCAACGCTGCTAACGCTTTGATCAAACGTTTTTGCTTTTCAGGTAATCGAAGGTTGGTTTTAGAAGCTCCTTCTCCACTTTCTAAAAATTGTTCACCAATCGTCAGCAAAATCACGTCAGATTTTTCAGCAGTTTCCAATGCTTCTTGGATTAACGTTTCCTCGTCCTCAATCGTTCCATTCAGTTGTTCAATTCCGGCTTTTAACGGTCCAAATGGTTCATAGGAATCAAATAGGTTGAATCCTTTTGCAAATAGCAGCTGTTCTTTTGAAAAATGCTGTTCTAGTCCATCTTTGAGTGGGATACTATCTTGTGGTTTACCACTTACAGAGGCCCAGAACCCAATTGTCAGGCGACTTTTGCCGTAAGGTCCGATAACTGCGATTTTCTGATGTTTTTTTAATGGTAGTGTGTCGTCATTCTTCAAGAGGACACAACTCTTTTCGACTAGCTTGACTGCTACTTCTTTCGATTCTTCCGTCAAGATTTCTCCTGTGTTCTCTTCTTCGAGTCCTCGATACGGATCTTCAAATAATCCAAGTTTGTTCTTCAAGACTAAGATTCGCCATACTGCCTCATCCAACAATTGTAAGATTTCTTTGTTTTCTTCTGCTAATTTTTCTAAAGAATTGGCATAGACAGACGTCATCATATCCAAATCCACACCGGCTTCTAACGCCTTTTTAGCTGAGTCTGCTTGATCTTTCGTGTAGCCATGTACTTGCAACTCTTCAATAGCCGCATAATCAGAGACCAGTACACCGTTAAAGCCGAATCTCTTTCGAAGAATCTCCCGGTTCAGCCAGCGATTACCGGTAGAAGGCACACCATTCAACACATTGAATGCGGTCATGACTAGTAAACAGTTGGCTTCAACTGCCGCTTGATAAGGAGCAAGGTATTCATTTAAAAGACGTTGGTTGGACATATCGACGGTATTGTATTCCCTTCCAGCTTCTGGGGCACCATATCCTGCAAAATGCTTGATACATGCACCAACACGGTATTTGTCAATCAATTGGAGATTGTCTCCTTGGTATCCTTGGACAGCGTGTTTAGCAAACTCTTTTGCAGTATATACATCCTCTCCTGGAGACTCCATCACCCGTCCCCAACGAGGATCTCTTACTAAATCAAGCATGGGTGAAAATAGAACATGTAATCCGCTTAAGTAACTTTCTTTTGCTGTTTCTTGTGCAGCTTTTTGGATCAAATCAAAATCATACGATCCCGCTTGTGCTAGTGGGATAGGAAAAATGGTGCGAAAACCATAAATAACATCTGACATAAAGAGGAGCGGGATTTTTTTACTACTTTCTTCCATTATTTTTGTTTGGATTTTTTTTAGCTTTTCGGGTTCATTGATATTATAAATGGAACCAATCTGACTTAAATCAAAATCATCAGGAAAACCTAACTCCTTTGTTGGTCCAGTATTCATCACATCACTATCAGTAAACAAGTCGCCGTTCAACTGGACTGTTTGTGCGATTTTTTCTTTTATTGTCAAGGAATCGGCTAGTTGCTTTAATTGTTTTTCATCCATTAGTTTCTCCTTTTTTGTAACCGTTTTTACATTTTTAATTATAACGATAAAATTTTCTTTGTTATACAACAAAAGAAGACTTTATATAAAAATAGGAGGAAAATAATTGAAACAGACAGCGATTTCTAAAATAATGGATTTGTTATACAAAAAATATCTGATTCCCATGGTTTTATTTGATTCAAGCGGCAAAGTTTGCCATCCGGAGATTTCATGGGATATACGTCCTATCATGGAGACATTCATTTCACCGAAAGAACATCAGCCCGTATGTTTATTTAATCACTTTCCTTTTATGTTTGCTAAGCTTGATTTTATGACAGACAGCAAACCCTATTCCTTGTTGATCGGCCCTTGCGGCATGATTGGAGAATCTCCCGATACATTTCTATTCAAAGGCCATGTCTATCACTACGGTATTCACTATACGAAAGAAACAACTGCAGCATTTGAAGAATTCGTTCAGCTTGCCTATGCTTTTCTAACACACAAATTGTTGAAAAAAGAGGAATTGCACTGGATTTACCAAAAAGAAATCAAGCAGCGCTCTACCACAGATCAGCGATTGGAGGACAGTTTATATGACCGGCGGATGCAAGAAGCCACTTTTGATTCTTATCAATTTGAGCTTCGATACACAGAATACATCAAACGGAATCAGCCAGAAAAGATCGATTGGTTATTCAAAAAGATGCAAGAAACGTATCATGTCGAGTTATCCGAAAATGAATTAGAAGGTTTGAAGCTGAAATTCTCTGCTTTTGTTGCCATACTGACACGTATCAGTATTGACGAAGGAGTCCCAATCAATCAGGCCTTTAGTTTATCAGATGCCTTGATCCAAGGCTTGTTCCGTATCCATTCTTCTAATGAATGGCACACTTATATGAAAGAGGCGACTTATCGTTTCATGGAACTGATCCATCAGCAACCTCTAGCCGATAAATCCATGCTAGTCAAACAACTAATCAATTATATAGACAGCCATATTTACGACCGTGTAACGCTTGACGAGCTGGCTGAGACATTTGACAAGCACAAAACACATCTTTCTGCTTTATTCAAAAAAGAAATGGGCCAAACGATCCATTCCTATATCCAAGAACGGAAGATCAACGAAAGTAAACATTTGTTGCTTTTTACGGACAAGAGCTATAAAGAAATCAGCGTATTGCTTTCATTTGCAAGTCAAAGCCATTTTATTCAGGTCTTTAAAAAAACAACTTCCCTTACGCCAAGAGAATACCGCGATCAACATTATGCTTATTCCGTCCATTAAAACGATAAAAGTGCATATTTTCTGATTAATAAAAAAACAAATATCATTTATATGATGAAATTTATAGAAAAAATCTGTTATACTAATCGTAATGAAATCTGTCTTAGGGGAATCGAACCATGAAAATCTACTACATTGAAGATAACTTGTTTCATCAGGAATTATTGAAGAAAGAATTACTAAAACATAAAGAGTTGAGTGCCCTCTCTCTTCAAATATACCCGAGCAGCGAGTTGGAAACGATTTATAAGCGTTTAGATACACTGGTCTTTTCTTCTTCTGATTTATTTATTATCGACATTGATTTAAAAACATTGCATAGTGGCATTGATTTTGCTAAAAAAATACGGAACAAGAATCCAGAATGCTCGATTATTTTTCTATCAAACGATAATACACGCGGATTAGAAATCATTAATCAGCAGATTCGCCCAGATCGCTATCTTGATAAATCAAACTTAGAAGAAGTTGCACAATCATTGAAACAGCTACTTTTAGAAAAATTGGAAGCTCAAAAACAATCTTCCTCTATCATTGAACTGCAAGGCGCCACAAGGGTCTTTTTGATTGCGCCAGATGAAGTCAATTATATCTCAACGATCAATGGTTCTCGCTCCACCTTGGAATTTTATGGAACAAATGAGAACTTTGTTATTCATGATAAAATGAAAAATATCAAACAAAAATTCCAAGACTATCATTTCTTTAATGATCTGAAAAGTTTTTCTATCAATCCATTCAATATCAAAGAAGTAGATAAACAAATGATGGAAGTCCATTTCAAAAATAAAGATACACTTCTTTTAAGTTCTTCTAGTGTAAAAAAATTATTACGCCACATTGACCAACTAAAACAAACAAACGGGTAGGACATGTCTGTCCTGCCCGTTTTTAACTTCCTTATTCCACTTTGCTAACTATTCATACAGTTTTACTGATTGACTTCTCATAAATCGCCAATTCCAAGACAAACATTTTCGTACGTTTTAAATATTTGATTCCATAGTTGGCATTCAGATATTTATCCGTGATTTTCGAAAAGTTATAAAGACCGAGTCCCCCATTTTTTTTCGTTGAGCTTCCTCTTTTCATCAATTTAGCTAAGCTTGTTGAGGACATATCAGCAGGATTCTCGATTTTGAAATAAAACCGCTCCTTTGTTTGATTGATCGTAATACTGATCGGCTCTTCTTTTCTTGTTTCATCACAATGTTCAATGGCATTATTCAGTGCAATAGATAAAAGACGAAGAACATCGATATAATCTGCCTTGATATTATTGATGATATTCAGAACTTGGATATCATAAGAAATGCCAGACTGATTGGCTCTTTCCATAAAATGATAAAAAAGCCCGCGTACTGCCGGATCACTGATTCGCTTCAAGGGATTGTGTCTCGCATCATCGATTGCTTCTAAAGAATAGTCCTTTAAATGCGTCAATAGTTTGATAGAATTCTCCTGACTGTCATTCACCAAGCTGTATTCCAGCGCAGAAATATAATTCAAATAATCATGACGGAAATCATCTAATTTCTCGTAGTATTCTTTTGTTTCCTGATTGTCTTTCAAATAAAGTTCGATCACTTGGAACTTTTTCTTATATATAATAAAGACAATAAAAAAAGCAGTATAAAAAATACTATATAAAAGCGTGATGATCGAAGTAAGGATATAATCCAACGAGTAAAAACTAATACCTAAATGAAAGATGTAAATCAGTACATAAATCACAACAGATAAAATCGTCAAGCCTTTCAGTTTTTTCGTATAGCCACTAAAATAATCGAATATATCATACTTTTGATCTGCTTTTCTGATCAGCAAAAATAAACTAGCTGCTAGTACTAATTCTACTGAAAGATTCAAATAACTAGTATAAAATCCCAAATACCTTGGGATATCGATTGCTAAGAAAAAGGAAATACCTACCACATTCAATAAAAAATTCTGTAACAGGAACGATAAAAAAATATTTTCTACCAAAAGATATAAAAACCAACACATTGCAGCATAAGCGATTGCAAAGAAAACGAATGTGTATGGAACAAAGAACATATTAGCTATCATTAGCCCCAAATAAAACAAGAGGAATCGCCATTTTGACGTTCCTTTAAACAACAGACTCATCCAAATAAACAAATTTAGATAAGCAATGAAAACAAACATGATTGACTCCATCAACTAACTCCACCCTTTCGCCCCTATCATAACAAAAATAAGAAGGAAAAACAGCCACGTTTCCCCTTCTTATTTTTTTATGGTGCTCTTTCGATCGTCCATTCCAACTGTGACTGATATTCACCAGTATAAGCGCCTGGTGAAACAGCTAACTGGAATTGATGGTTCGCATCTTGTTGCAGAGAATAATCCGTAGCATTGTTTTGAACGACTGGCAAGCCCACTGCTGAGCTATCATTGATTGACAGCTTTTCTTCCCCATTCAGATAGGTCAATTGCCCAGGTAAATCTCTTGTTCCGTCAGAAAAAGATGTGGTCTGTTTGACTTTAAGCTGCCAATCTTTCGGAATTCCTGTCGTATCTTCTACAACTACCCCAACAGTTGCTTGTGGTGAAGAATAAACAGTGGTACCGGAAATAACCATGTTTTTGAATTGGATCTCCGGATCGATCGATTTAAAGCTGACGTTTCCTTGATTCAATATGATTTTAAAACTTTCATGATTAGATAACTGACCTTCTGCATCTTTGGCATAAACTTCTACTTGATTATCACCAGTGTTAAGATCAGCGAGAGGGATCTCTTGTGAGAATGGAAGCCATGAGTCTTTTGCTGTATTGCTGACATTGTCTTGCAAGACTCTTTCTTGCCCATTCAGCTTATAAAATAAAGACACAGCATTGCTATCTTTATCTTTCCATTCCCCATCGATCGTCAATGACTGATCTGTTGGAAACACACTGACCGAGGCATTTGCCAAAGAATCAGAAAGTTTGATTTCTGGTGGAACCAATGCTTGGACAAGTGTAATGACTGCATCGTCTTCCGCAACTTGTCCATTACTATCAGAAATTTTGATATGGACATTATTTGTTCCAATATTCCCTACATTCTTCAAGTCAACTGGGATTTCAAATGTGCCGTCTTCTTTAAAACTACCATCTGGAATAGGCACTTCTTTACCATCAATCGTCAATACAGGATGGATATCGTCTTTTGCACCAGCCCAAGAACCGGTTAAAGTAGTTTGATAAGAAGAATCGTCTTTTATATCGATTTTTTTGTCTTTAGTAGCTTCGTCAAATGAGATCCCTAAATTTTGGATACTTGGCATAGATGCTGTGAGAAAATGAGCCCAATCAAAATCACCGGCTTTACTATCATAAACAGCGGCATGAAGCATAAATTTATCGTTCTTCAAAGCTTCTTCTGTTACAGTTGCTTTATAACTTAAAATGACTTTAGAACCTTTTAAAACCAACAAGTTTGATAACGCATATTCATCCTCGTAAGGACCGTCATCATATTCAGTAGTAATTGGGATTTCTGTCATTCGTCCATCATAAGTCAGTGGATCACTGTGTTCATAGTTAGCTAACAAATTAAAAGACGTCAATAGACTAACATGTAATTCTTTAGTTGTTTCAACAAATCTTCCTGTATCTTGTATCCCTGCTACTTCATATCTAAATTCAGGTTCTCCCTGTAATTGCAGACCTTGTGTTTTATCCGGAAACAGCATAAAAACAGAAGATTGTTTATACTGATCGGGCAAAGCACCATCATCCAACTTTTCTAAAGTGGTCGTAACCGTTACCGTATCTCCAACTGCTGTATAATTAGGCGAATGATCTTTTTTGTAAGAAATCGATGCTTCAACATGCCCCCCAAGAATTGGCCCTTCGCTAATTTCTGTATAATCAGCTGCCGAAACATCAACGGCGAGAAAACAAATGCTTCCAAAAACACATAAAAAAAACAAACCTAACACATATAATTTATTTAGTGGCTGATTCAATTTCACTTGAAAGACTCACCTACTTTTTTTGTTTAAGTAATTTGTAACTTAAAAATGCGATGATCAATAATAACAAGATTCCGACTGTGATGATAGCTGGGAGATATGGGATTCCTTTGTCTTCTGTCACTGCTTCTTTGTTGATCTTTTTGGCTTTTTCTGACTGGATCGTAAAATCAGTTGTCAGATGCCATGTTTTATCTGTATTCCCTTCGTTGGCATCGATCGTCACCGTATAATCTCCAGCTTCGATTTTCTCCTTATTCAAACTGATTGGAAAGTCAAAGTTCGTATTAGGGGCAATCGACATATTCTCCTTTTTTGTTTCATAAAGAACATCTTTTGACCCTTTTTTCGTGATTTTCGCATCAAAATTAACTTTGCTGATGATTCCAGGTGTTGGATTTTGCACATTAGCAAACACAGTCGTATAGGAATTTTGCAGACCAGCTTTTGCTGAGTTCAGTTTCAAATCGGGTGTGACGGCAGCTGTATCGTTTTGCAGTTTCACACCGATCACGTACGCATATTTATTACGGATTGCTGTTCCGTCTACTTTTTCACTCACATTATCTTTTTTACTGATGTGTATTCCACCAAGAATGATGCCTTTAAAATGATCTTTTGGCATTTGAACTTGGAAAGTCACATCTTTGGATTCACCAGCTTGTAATTCGATTTCTTGATTTTTAGGAGTGACTAGCTGATTCAATACATATTTAGCAGACGGATCTTTCTTCAAATCTGTTTGTCCGTAGTCAATGACCCCGTTACTGTTTGTGGCAGCATTATTAACATCTACGTTAAAAATTGCTTTTTCTTTTGCTGAGTTAGCTAAATGGATTGAAATCTCTTTTTTTTGATTTGGATCTAATTGCAAATCAAAGTAAGAAACGTTTTTATTTTTTTGAAAGTCGGGAATATTTGCATTGACGCTATACGCTGATTCATTTGAATCAGCGTATGTCGTCAATGGCATCACTACAATACTTAATAAACTAAGAGCAGCAACAAACAATGATTGAAGTTTGTTCATTTTTCTCTCCATTCTAAGCAGTTGGGCCTGCTGTGAGTGTCCAAGTGATCGTTGCCGTGTATTCTTTTGCTTCAACAGAACCTGAAGGCACTTTTAATTGTATTTTGTCATTGTCTCCATTAGTCCCTTGGAAGACGTCTACCCATGAACCTTGTCCTTGCAAACTGTCGGCGGTCATTACTGGTTTTGCTTCCGTATTGTCAAAAACCACATCATGTGCTGTTGGGTTTTCGCTAGTGTTATCTGAAGTTGTTTGGATTTTCCCACCATTGAATGATAATTCCGCACCTTTTAATTCTGAATGATCTTCCGCTGTAAAATGAGAAGCTGCTGCTGTTAATATCCAGCCACCTTCTACCCCTCGTTTATCAGTGATTTGGACATTAGCTTCTGTATTTTCTGCATGATAAACTTGCTCACTTGCTGAGATCTCTTGTGTACCGAAAGTGATATCAGATACATGGTCAATTGATAATGGTCCATGATCGCCTGTTCCATGGTCGTCAGGATTATCTGGAATCAATGGATCAACTGGATCATCATTTCCACCTGTAAAGGTGATTTTTGCTGTAGAAGTAGCTGAATCTTTGGTTGGCTCTGTTTCATCTGCTTGAACTGTCAATGTGCTTAATAATGAGCTTGATAGCAATACTGTCGCTGCTAATGTGTAGAATACTTGTTTTTTCATCGTTGTTATTCTCTCCTTATTCTTTCATCATAAATGTTTAATTAAGCTGGTGCGTCTGACAAAGTCCAGACAAGTGTAGCTGTGTAATCACCCACCAAGTTACCTGATGGGACTTTAAGCGAAACATTTGCTGTATCCATTTCATCCGCCCATGTTCCTAAACCAGCGTTAGCAGCCGCTGTCATAATGTTTTGTGCGGCATTATTGACTACTACTTCGTTTGTAGCAGGAGCTGCAGAACTGTTATCGGCAACCGTTTTAGGAGTTCCGATAGGTAATGTGAGTTCTGCACCATTCAATGTTTTGTCTTCTGAAGTAAATCCTGGTTTTTCTGTAGCGTAATTAACTTGCAAATTCCAGCCAGCACCAGTTCCTCGTAAATCTGAAATCTGCGCTTCAGTTCTTAGTGCTGGTTTTTGGGCAGTATATGTTTCTGTTTTTCCAGAAATCGTTTGAGTGCCAAAGTCGATGTTTGAGATATAATCGATACGCAAGTCCCCAGTATTTCCAGTTGGATCATTTGAAGGAGGATTATCATCAGGGTCGATTGGATTGATCGGACCTACAGGATGATCTGGATCTTGTGTCGTCAAACCGATCTTTGCAGTGCTTTTTCCATTTAGATCATCTGCATGTACAGATAATGTTCCTGCCAAAAGTGTTGTACTAATTAATGCTGCAGCTAAAATTGTTTTTTTCATTCTCTATTCCTCTTTCTTTTCCAAAATATTAAAAACAAACTGATTACTAAAAGAAATACTCCACCCCAAGTAATAAATGATTGCTGAATCTCGTTGGTTTTCGGGTATTTCTTTGGTCTGGATTGATCTGCCGATTGATCGGCATCTTGCGAGGATGGTACGGATGGATCGGTTGAGCTTTGCGGAACACTTCCTTCAAAAGTGATACCTACACTACTTTTTTCACTTGCAGCAAACACTACTTGGTTGAAAGCAGAAAGTTGTATCAAGCAGCTCAACACAAAAACCAATGTCAAACATTTTCTAAATCTTTTCATGAAAGCTCCTCCCATTTTTCTTTTCGAACACCTCCAAAGTTATAATCTTCATTTCTTTGTAATGATTACAATCCAGAACAACGGTTATTATAGCTGATTCATTTCCGTTCTTTTTTTATTTGTAAGCGCTTATTTAACAAGTTGTGTAAATCTCTTTATTTTTTTTGATTTAAAAATGAAAAAATAAGAAAGCAAGACTGTCATACATCTTGCTTTCTTATTGAATTTTCTTCGATTAGAGATACTTATTACTGTTCAAAAGCTTCTTTGAAACGGTGAATCAATTCATTGACTACAGGGGATAAAATCCGATTCTTTTTCCAGACTAGCATGCAGTTCGTTTCAATCATTGGGTCAAGCGGAACGAATGTCACTCGCTTTGAATGATGACTTACAGCACCTTCTATGACTAAAGCAGCGCCTACCTGATTCTCAATTAGCGCAAATACATTGAAAATCAAATTGTACGTTCCTGTGATCAGCAACTGCTCCTTTTTTATGCCTAACCAGTCAGCAAACATTCGCTGTATTTCTGGACGCTTTGAGATTAAAAGAGGTACATTCGCAAAGTCTTCTTTTGTTATCGCGTCTTTTTTTGCTAAAACAGAATTTTCTGAAATGAGCAATCCCCATTTTTCCTTTCTTGGTAACAAAATCGTTTCGTATTTCTCTGTATCTACTGGATCTAGCAAAATCGCTAAATCTAACAGGCCTTTTTCTAGTCGCTCCGTGATATCATCACTTGTTCCACTGTGGATATGAAATTGAACGTTGGGATAATCACGGATCAGCTTTTCTAGTAATAGTGCCAATGTATTCGAATTATCAGCTTCCACACAGCCAATCGTAAATCGTCCGCTGAATAATTGTTTTTTTCTGTTCTCGAATTCTTGAGTGGTTTGATTTGTTAAATCTAAAATTTCTTCTGCCCGGCTTTTTAGAAAATAACCTGCTTCTGTCAAGATCATTTTGCGGTTTTCACGTACAAACAGCTCTGTTCCTAGTTCCTCTTCTAGCTCCTTCAGTTGTCGGCTTAAGGTTGGTTGTGTAAGATGTAGAACTTCTGCGGCTTGAGAGATTGTTCCTTCTTCTGCAATTGTCCAAAAATATTTTAGTAAGCGTAACTCCATAGCGATGCTCCTTGATTTTTTACTTGATACATTCTATTTTATTTCTAGATAACACACGATCATATTTCTTGATTTTTCCTTGTAAACGTTCCAAACATTCTTGCATTTCAGCAATTTTTTTCGTCAAAAGTTCACTTTCTTCAATCAAAAGCTTACGCCGCTCAAATACAGTTGCTTCTCCTTCGCTAGATAGGCGAATATATTCAATCAAAGACTCGATCGATAATCCGGCATTTCGCATACAGATCGTAAAGTCGACCCATTTTAGGTCTTCTTCTGTATAATCACGGATTCCGCCTTTTGTCCGATTAACTGGTGGAATCAACCCGATTCGTTCATAATAGCGCAATGTATCGGCCGAAATGCCCTTTTCTTCACTGACTTGTTTGATATTCATCTGATCACTCTTTCTCTTAATTTCTTGCCACTTTACTTATGTATTTTATTTATTCTACAACTTTAAGTGTACTCCAAGTCAATACTCATTTCTATTAAAACTAGGCTGGATTATCTATATCGGTTGTTTGTGTATTATTTCAAATAAAAAAGTCTTGTTTTTTTATTCTTTTTTGGATATACTTTTAACAATTTAGGGAAATTTTAGGAAAAGGGGTATAAAAATGACAACGTATCAGCGAAAGGTATTATTATCGACATCGGCGGGAATTGCTTTAGAGAATATGGATATTATGTTTTTAGCTTTTTCATTATCTTCAATGATTGCTTCTTTTCATATTAGTGGTACGCAAGCGGGTTTCATTTCAACGATCACTAATTTGGGGATGCTCATTGGAGGTATTTTTTTTGGCATCATAGCTGATAAATGTGGACGTGTGAAAGTATTTTCTCAAACGGTCCTTCTGTTTTCGATTGCTTCTTTATTGATGTATTTTGCTTCAAACATCTACTTGGTTTATCTCTTTCGCTTTATCGCAGGTGTAGGAGCGGGAGGAGAATATGGGGCATGTATGTCCTTGATTTCCGAAAGTTTTTCAAAAAAACAAATTGGACGAGCTTCTTCGGTTGCTGGTATTGGTGCGCAGGTCGGTGCGGCTTTGGCTGCGATTTTAGCCGCTGTGATCATTCCAACGTTTGGTTGGAAGATGTTGTATGTCGTAGGTGTACTGCCGGTGTTGATGGTCTTGTTCATTCGTCGCGGCTTGACTGAACCAAAGGAATTCAAATCTGCACAATCCGTCGAAAAGAAAACCAAACTTAGCAGACTGTTTGAATCAAAACATCTTGCTTGGCAAACATGTGGCCTTAGTATCATGGTGACTGTCCAAATCGCCGGCTATTTTGGGTTAATGAATTGGCTGCCTTCGATTATGCAAGATCGATTAGGACTTTCGGTTTCTGGATCTTCATTGTGGATGGTCAGTACTATTTTAGGCATGTCTTTGGGGATGATGACTTTTGGCATGATCATGGATAAAGTGGGGCCTAAACTAGCCTTTTCTCTGTTTTTGATTTGTTCATCCTTATCTGTCTATCTACTTGTGTTAGCCCATAGCCAGTGGAGTTTGGTAGCAGCCGCTGTGATAGTCGGCTACTTTATCAATGGCATGTATGGTGGATATGGTGCAGTGATTAGTAGTTTGTATCCAACAGAGATCCGCGCGACGGCGAATAATTTCATTATGAATCTTGGACGAGCTGTTGGTGGGTTTTCTTCTATCGTCATCGGTTTCTTGATGGATCATTATAGTTTAACTGCCGTAATCTTGTTTTTGAGCGGTATTTACCTAGTCAGTCTGCTGGTCTTGACAACTCTTACTGGTGTTACAGCATTAAAGGAAAGCTTGCAGCATTGATATTTGCTTCTGTAATTCTGTAAATGACAAGAAAGAGGTGTGGCAAAAGCTTGCATCTGCGGTAATAAGACCAGTCAAATCAAAAACATGAGACACTGTTTCCGTTTGGCTGGTCGTATTACTTGATGCAGGGCAGCTTTTTCAACTGCTAATTTCCTTCTATCTGGCGGCGATTGTTCTTTGACGTCCGTCATTTCAAAGTACTTTACTAATAACTTCGCATAACGAAAAACTGTGGATACACTCGTATATTGAGCGTCTGCATAATTTTCCAAAGTTTTCTCAGGATGTTGATACATGAATTCAATCAAATGATAATTATATGATTTTCTGTAGAAATGAAGATAAATAGTGTAGATTGGGAAGTTCTCCTGCTTTTCCATAGAAAAGCGCCGATTATTCTCATTCTTCAAAATGACCTTATCAGGATATTGTTGGAACAATTCTTCTAAATCTGTTAGATAATTCAAGATAGACTTACTTGATACCTTCAATTCGTTTTGTAGCTCTTCTATTGAACACCATCGATCCGTTTCAAGCAGTAAATGAATCATTTTGATTTTCTTTTGAGAAACTTTTGTTAAAAAAGTCTGCATATTTTCTCCTTCTGTATCTACTTTACTATACTACATACAAGAAAAAAACGGATACAAATATCCCACTGCAAAACAGTTAATGGTGCATAAACCTGTTATTATTTCTCTTTTTTTCCTAACCATTCTCTTGATATGAATCATTTAATCGTTTATTATATAAATGTCAATAATCTAATAATAAAATAACATACATTTTTTATTATTACATACTTAATAACAGAACTATAGCAAAAAATCCCGTGTAACAACACGGGATTAGATTAAGTTTCCTCAATCACTATTCATAACACAATTATTATAACAAGTAAGTAAACAATTGAAAAGGACATTTATTGAAAACGGTTGTTTTTTACTTAAGGAGGAAATTTAGTGAAAAAATTAGTTGCGTTGTTTTTGGTCGCAGGAAGTTTGTTAAGCGGGTGTGGTGCTACCACGTCTACTACTCAAAGCACAAGTTCAGCTCAGGCTTCCAGCAGCAGCACCGCGATCTCCGAAAGTACGGCAGATTCATCGAAAGAACAAGAACAAATTGAAAAGAAAAAAGAAGAAGAGAAACAAAAAGCGGAAAAAGCTGCACTAGAAAAAAAAGTGACAGAAGCAGAATCTGCTTTGTCACAAGCTGAAGCAAATCCTACAAAAGAAAACTATGCAACTGCTTCAGCAGCTATCCAAGCGCTACCTGAAAACAAACAAGAGTTGACAAACCGTCTTGCTGCAATTGATTCCACGATCAAAGCAAAAGAAGCAGAAGAAGAACGGAAAAAGCAAGAAGAAATTGCACGACAACAAGCAGAACAAGCGCAACAAGAAGCAATCGCACAGCAGCAAGCCGAACAGGCGCGACAGCAAGCAGCAGCTGAACAGGCCTCTCAGCAGGCACAAGCCGCAGCTCCTGAGCAAAATAATGAACAAACTGTCTATGTCACACCGACCGGTTCAAAATACCATACACATAAATGTGGAAATGGTACGTATACCCCTGCCACTTTAAGCGAAGCTCAAGCTCGTGGTTTAACCCCTTGCTCCAAATGTTATGGAAACTAATTCAAAAGTTATACTAGAGTAATAAAATTCTTCTGAAACATAAAAAAATAGAAGCTGGCGTTCCAGATAGTAAACCAAAAATAGCAGTTTACACGTCTATTTCGTCAGCTTCTCTCTTTTTTCATTTAGTCTGTTCCCTCTGCTTTTTGGACACCTTCATTCATTCTTTCTCAATCAAATAGTACACCTCTTTTTCTTTTCGCAGTTTGTATCTTCCTTTTTTCAATTTCATTGAAAACTGTTTCGAATGTTTATGTTTTACATGGATTTTAAGTAGGATCTCCTCATGTTGCAAGCGATAGTTTCCGCCTTTTAAATCAGAAAATCTCACTAGTCCGTATTCATCAGAAGCTTTCACAAATGGAACTTTTTCTCTAGTAATATAGTGTTTGCCGTTGAACGTTTTTACAGAAAAGACCATTCCTTCGATTGGTCGTCCGTTTTTGTTCTTTACATAAAAAGATAAAGGATAGTTTCGCTTAGCGATGGCCAAAGAATCTAAATAAGCGATGAGTAGCCAAACTAAGCCGATCGATCCAAGTAGTATACCGATAAACCAAGTAATAAATTTCCATTTTTTCCATTGATCAATTCCTTGGATCGCTTTTTTTGCCTCTTTTGCTTGATAAGGAATACGATGCCCCGTCACAAGCAGTCGATGTGTATTGACCATATATGGAGTGCAGGTAAGCAAAGTCACGAGGTCCCTACCTTTTTGGATACTCAAAGAATCTACTTCATCAGGTAAGACTACTTGGATTTTTTCTACTTGATACGCCAATGTCTTTCCATTGATCTGGATGAAAAACTGGTCTCCTTTTTTCAACTTAGGCAAATCTGTAAATAATTTTGCTTCTGGGAGTCCACGATGCCCAGAAAGAACGGCATGGGTGCTTTTCCCGCCAGTCGGATAAGAACTTCCTTCCAATAATGACGTTCCTTTTTGCAAAAAGATTTCCGTTGTCTGATCGAATATGGGTAAGCTGACATTGATTTTTGGGATTTCGATGACTCCAAGCATATGTTCCATAAAAAAGGCATTACTAGGTAAATCTTTTAATGCTTTTGCATCAACTGCTTGGTTGAAACTAGCTATCCCTGGTGATACGTTTTGCTCTGCCAACTGTTGGTTTTTCTTTGTCATTTTTTCCTGCTGTTTTTTTATTTCCTCTGAATTCTTACTCGATGCCTGCTTTTGATAATAGATGATCATTTGCTGGGCAAGAAAATCATTCAGTGAATCTTCTATAAAAGGATAAGAAAAGATCCCGATCCCAACGACTAAAGTGATTGCCATGAAGATGTCCAGTATTCTTATTCTGCTTTTTTTCATCATGTCCACCTATTTTCTAATATGTCTATGAAGAGGTCGTGAGCCTGCCGTTCAGCTCTGAGTCACAAGGAACAATTTCAAAAAATAGCTTCTCATGTCTGATGAATATTGTGACTTGTGACCGAGGAGTTGGCAGGAGAACACCGTTTAAAGAAGAGGTTGTGAAATCAGCGCCTTGACCTGAGTATTAGAGAAGCAAACGGAAAAATAGTTCCTCATATTTCCCCATAAATTTGACTTAATACCGAGAGCACGACCACTTCTGTCACAACCTTTCTCCCCATTTGAATCACTGTCATTTATTTATCGTATGATTTCTGTTTCCAATAGTTTAAGCTTCTGTTTCTTGATGGCGTTTTTTGAAGTAGATCACTGCTCCTCCAACTAAAGCAATACCTACCAAGATGAATACGATGATCCCCATACCACCAGTTGAAGGCAAGATTCCTTTAGGTTGGTTATCGATCGTTGTTTCATCAGAAGTTGTTGGATCATCATCTACTGTAAATTCAGTGTACGCAGCTTCATTCTTAGGTAATGCGTAGCCTTCTGGTGCTTTTGTTTCTTGAAGGCAGTATGCCCCTTGTTTCAGCCCTTCGATTGAAAATTCCCCTTCTGAATCAGAAATCAATTTCACTTCTTCCCAGTCAGAACCTGCGACTTCATCTGACCAAGCATATGGGTATTCTCCTGAGGTGAGGTTTGCTATTTTTTTCATTAATTTAACAGTTGGATCTTTTGCTCTTAGAATAGAAAATTCTGCACCGGCTAATTTTTCTTGCGTGTTCACATCTTGTTTGATGAAGTGGAAATCACCGTAGTTTTGGACGTTTTCTACAGTAATCGTGTTATCTGTAGTTGTATTTTCCCGATTGACTACACCGTTTGGATTCCCAAGATCGGCTTCATCCGCGCCATGGATGATTCCGGTTGTTTGTTGCAATTTTCCGTTTTCTACTACAAATGAGGTTTCTTTTTGTGGATCGGTCAATTGATAACCATCTGGTGCTTTTGTTTCAACTAAAGTATAATTGCCGTCTAGTAACCCATTGACACTGATGGATCCTTCAGTATCAGTTGTGAATGTCAATGCTGATTCGGCAGGACCATAAAGAGCGACACCGGTGTTTTCATCAAAACCAGTCACAAATTGATTGTCTGAATTTTTGATCTGGAATTGCGCCCCTGATAACTTATTTACTCCTGAAAAGTTCCCAGCTTTTTGGATTTTGATATTGCTTTCTTTGATGACATTTTTAGCATATAGATGAATCGTGTCTAAAGGTTTGTCAGGGTCTGATGAATCAGGGTTGTAAAAGGGTAAGCTTAACACGATATTTGGCGACATTTCGACACCAGGTTTTGGTGTTTCTACAAAGACGTATACAGCATCTTTCCCATCAGATTTACCTGGAAGAGTCAAGTTAGCTAATCCTTCACCAGAAGTCGTTACACTTGCGAAGGGTGTAGCGTCTGCTGGAACTGCTGTATCTTTACTTGGATAGTACGTAGCAGTGATGTCGTATACGTTGAATTCTACGCCATTCAATGGTTCGCTATTCGGAAATGTCAATTCCGTTCCGTTGTTTATTTGATTTTCTGGTGCTGAAGTGAATTTCAATTTATGCAAATTAACCGTGACATTTTCTGGTGTAGGTGATACGGCTGCAGAGACATCTGCAGTTCCTAGGCTGAGAATGAAAGGAAGCAACATAATAGTAGTTCCTAGAAGTGCCCATATTTTTGTTTTGATGTTTTTCATTTTATTTTCCTCCTATTGTTTCCCTTTTTGTTGTTTTTTATAAAACCAAGCTGTCCCTGTTGAAAGGACTAGCAACAACCCTAAGATTGAAAAAATTCCAAGCATCTCTTCGTTTGTTTTTGGAAAGCTTCCTCCACTTTTTTCATGTGATGAGCCATTCGTCTGCATCTGAACTGGCGTTTTTCCGTTATTTGTCCGATTTGCTTCTGGTTCGTTGATGATTTCCAATGGTATAGGATGAAGTGGATCATAACTACCTTCTTCAACTTCAAAGAGAATTGGTGCTGGACTCCATACATATCCTTTAGGCGGCTTGATCTCAACTAGTTCGTAGCTTCCAAAAGACAAACCATGGACAGAAAATGTTCCATCTTTACTGGAAGTAAAAATCGTTGCTCTCGGATCATCTTTGGCTACCCAGTAATTTATCCCATTTTCTTGCGCTAAATATTGGCTATCTCTTTTGACTAAAAATTGAGCATCTGCCAGTCTTTGTTTCGTTTGCCGATCTACTTTGACAAATTGTTTGCCACCTGTTTGGATGGCAAGATGTGTTTCTACTGTTTGATTGTCAGTCGTCAAACGTACCTCGTTGTCAAATGTCGTTTTTTCACTGTTTTCTTTCAATGTCATTTGGTAACGGATCGTTAATTTTTTCCCAGCAAACGAACTGAGATCTTTTCCAGAATCTGATAATACAAAACCATGTTTTGTTTTTTGTGTATGAAATGTATGAATCTTTTCTCCACTAATCAAAAGATCAATTGTTTCTGGTTCTAGCCACAACTGAGGATCAGCTGTATCTTTGATCGTATAGGTTCCTATCTCGTTGATGTTCTCCGGAATTGTGGTGGTGATGAGATAAGGTACTTTATCCCCATCTGCAAAATCTGTCTGCTTGTTCTCTACTTTTTTTGTTAATGTGAGTGCAGCAGGTATTTTTTGTTCGCTCTTGGGATACAAGTGGATGGTCGTCAATTTATGATTAGATGAATCTGTCACAGGAAGCACGACGACAAATGGTGCTGATTTTTCTTTTACTTGATCTGAAGATTTTATTTCCGCAAATCGGTAAATAGCGTCACGACCTTGCTCGTCATTGTCCGATACACGAAAAGAAGCAATGCCCTCTTCCCCGTCTACTGTTTTTGTTACACTTTCTGCCAGTATTTTTCCACTATCACTTTTCTGTGCTAGTTTTCTTTGTGCGTCTTCTACACTACTTCCTTCTGACCGCAGCTTGTAAAATTCATCCGAGACATCATATATAGCGAAAGTAACACCGTTCAACCCTTTTGCCTCCTGAAAGTTATCTGGACTATCCATTCCGTCGTTTTGACTGATACTTGGCATCTGTTCGCTTTCGAACATTCGATTATGCAAAGTAAATGTGATGGGTGATTCTCTAGCTGACACAGTCGGAGAACCAATAAAAAATCCCAGTAGGATAAAAAAGAGAACAGCAAACCTATCCACACGTACATTTTTTGTTTTTTTCATCGCTGTTCACCTGCTTTTCTCTTACGATGGATAAAATAAAAGAAGCCAGAAAAAATAAAGATTATTCCTAAAAAGACAAAGGGCAGTAGACCTATCCCGCCTGTCGAAGGAAGCAAGAGAGTCGGATTGATCGTCAACTCAGCGGTATCTGTTGCGGTAATCGAATAATTATTGTGTACAGTTCCTTCCCCTAAACTAATCGTTACTATTTGTGTTCCGATATCTGTCCGGCTGTTAGCTGTTAGTGTATAATCCAATGATTCACCTGAGACAACACCGGTAACGTGGACATTTCCAACCGGAATCGAGTGACTTTGGGCATCATAATTAAAGACAGCGTCATCGACAGTAATCACTGCACCAGCTTTATTGATGGTATAGGTTCCTGATGTGTTAGCTATATCAGTAAATGACATCTTGGGATTTGCTGCTTTGACTTTATCTATCCCGCTTTTCGTTAATTTGATTGCATAGCTGCCAGCATTAACCATGTTTTTTGCTGATTGTGCATCTACTGTGTAGTCCGTGTTGCTAAGTGTCACTTGCACTGGAGTAAGCGAACTGGTGACACCTTCTGCTGGCTTGACATGGATTGACGGGATTCCTGCTTTTCCATCATATGTCTTACTGCCAACGAGCTCTACCGTACCGATGATTGGCTTGATCGTATAGATATCAGATGTCTGCACGATAGTAAATAAATAGTTTGTTTTGGCAGCTAGTTTAGCTAGTCCGCTTTTTGTCAATTGCCAAGACGTATAGGTTCCAATTTCAGTAGGCGCAGTTACTTCAACGCCCTTTTCATTCAACGCTTTGAAATCAGTTGGATTCCATGTGATTTGATCAATACTGAGATCATTGTTTAAAAGGGATGTTGATTCTGTTTTATCATTAAAGATATATTTAACGATCGGTACAACAGAAAGACCATCATAGTACTTACTGCCATTTGCAATGATTGATACTGTTGCATTTGTCTTATAATATAGGATGATTTCAGAAATCTGTTTTCCATTTGCGTCCTTTACGATTACATATCCATTTGTATCTAAACTAGTTGAAACATTCGTTGCTGATTGGTTCTTTGTTTCTGTTGCTGAAACAGCTGTAAAGGTATATCCGCTGATAGTAGGCACATTAGTCGTCAGGTCTTGTGCAGCACTTCCGTAAGTAAGATTCGTTATTTTAGAAGGAGCAATCGTCTGTCCAAAATAGTCTTGATACTTAATAGTGATTGGTGTTTGTTTGCCTGTATAGGTCACCGTATCGACGTTACTTTCTAGGGCTGTGAAAGAACTGTTTGTTTGTGCAAAAGAATAGCCCGTTACTGCTGTTGGAGTAATAACCACTTTGTCCCCCACATGGATGCCAGATAGTGCAGTACCATACGTACCGATTTTTGCTGCTCCACCATTGACTGTATAAGAAAAAGTTCCTGTCCGGTTCGCATTGACCTGAACCGTCGCTGCTTGATAGGTTGGGACAACTGAAATATTCCCCTTGTTATCAACGATCTGTCCATTTTTGATCGAGTACCCTGTGAATGGGATATCATTTGCTAACTGTATACCGATTGAAAAAGTACTCATACCTCCTCCGGCAGGAAGCCCTCCCCATGTTGAGGGTGTAAAAGAATAACTTTTATCCGCATTGGGTGTAACGGAATCGATCGTATTTCCAGCGGTAGCCACCCCCATATAGATACTTTTTGGGAAGGTGGTAGTAGTACCATTTACTGTGGAGCCAATAAATAGATTATGGATATCTGGACGGTTATCAATAAAAGCGATTGCTTTGGTAACACCTTGTAACATGGTTTTATCCGCACTCATCGTTCCGTTAACCGCAACAATGACTCCATCTTTGGCATATATCACTGTATATCCATCTGGTATGGTATGTCCGTTGAAATTCGTAGTGGCCGCAACAGCACTGAATGTCTGACTTCTACCTGTTTCTGAATAAGCTTTTTCCCCTGCTGCTTTTGCTGCTGCAATTTCTTTTTCTGTCGGATCAATCAGCTGAGTCGAGGATGTAGTTGAGGTTGTCTCGTTGTTGCTAGACTGATTGGTACTTTCTGTTGACTGTATTTCAGAATGGGGTGGACTATTTGTCTCCTCTGTCGTTTGGTTAGCAAAACTTGACGTTTCTGTATAAACGTTTACATTCATATTGGATAAACTTCCTAAGAAAGTAAGAATCACGATTATCGAAACTGCAATGGAACGCAAGTGTTTTCTTCGAGATACAGCTTTTAGTCTAGAATCAAAATGTTTTTGACATATACGTTGGATTTTATTTTGAGTTTTCTTGGTCATTTTCATCCCTCCTCTCAATAAAAAAACGTTATCAAATAAGCACGTGGACGTTATTCAAAATTTAATTTTTACTATTTTATTGATGTATGGAAAGTTTGGCTCATTTCTATTCTCTTTTTATTCTAAGATTATTTTAGTCTTGTCCTTTAATAGAAAGATTTTATTTTTAAATAAAAAATACTCTTTTTTTACGACTATTGAAAAAAAAAGATAAAACTTGATGAATTGAAGTATTGCTTAATTTTGGAAGCTGAAAGAGGAATAAAAACATAAAAAAGGACATTGTATCCAATATGAATTTTAGGAGGTATACTTGAGCATTTGAAGTTATTCGTACATATAAAATTGACACTAAAGAATGACTAAATAAAACAAAAAAGTATGCAGCGTTGGTTCTACGCCGCATACTTGAAGTTTTTTCAATTAGTATAAATCAAAACTTCTAATGTTCATTTTCCATCAACTGATACACTCGACCATCCGAACTTCTTTTGAAAAAACCGAATGTGATTAGGTAACGCCTTTGTTCGACATAATCAGCACTAGAAAATACGTCCATCAATATCGAATTGACTTCTGTTTCTGTATAGATTACTCCATGTTCGAATCGTTTCAAGACTTCTTTCAGCAGGATGTATTTCTTTTTTGTTGCGCTTGGTACTTGTTTTACTTTACCATCCTTCATAAATGTCTCCAAAACTTTCATTTTCTCTTGCTCCGTATAAGTATAAATCATCTTCTTTCTCCTTTTGATTCTAAGAATACTCCATTTATGTTAGAATATTCTGGATTTTTTATTAAAGCGGTTACTCTCAAGAAAGATATTATCATATGGCTCTTTTTTTTACTAATATTTGTCGATAGACTCATCCTAATAAGTTATTCGCCCATTCGAGTAATTAAAAAAATACTGAATCAAGAGTAACGCATTACATGATAAGAACAAAAAAAGAACCCTTGAATGCCAAGGGTTCTTTCTCTGTCTGATAACAATAATTAACGACGGATTTCTTTGATACGAGCAGCTTTTCCGTGTAATGCACGTAGGTAGTACAATTTTGCACGACGTACTTTACCGTAGCGAACTACTTCGATTTTTGCAACACGTGGTGTGTGCAATGGGAATGTACGCTCAACGCCCACTCCGTTAGAAACTTTACGTACTGTATAAGTTTCGCTGATTCCAGCACCGCGGCGTTTGATAACAACACCTTCAAATAACTGGATACGTTCACGAGTACCTTCGACAACTTTTGCGTGAACACGCACAGTGTCACCAGGGCGGAACGCTGGGATGTCAGAACGTAATTGGTCTTTTGTTAATTCTTCGATTAATGGATTCATGGTTTTCTTCTCCTTATTCCAAATATTCTTATGAGCTTCTCTCACAGCGGAATATCGTAATAGTTAAGTGCTTGTGCACTCACCATAAAATACTAACATACTATCAATCTACTGTAAAGAAGATTTTAGAAAAAGTTACTTGGTTACATCTGATGGTTTTTCTTGCTCTTCTTTCTTGATCTCTTCTAAAAATTTCGTCATTTGAGGTGTCCATTCAAGTGTTTCCAAGAGATCAGGTCGGCGTTGATAGGTTCTTCTTAGCGACTCTTTTAATTGCCATTCTTCAATCAATTTATGGTTTCCATTTGTCAGTACTTCTGGTACTTTCATCCCTTTATATTCTGCTGGACGAGTATATTGGGGATGTTCTAATAGACCAGTTGAATAAGAATCGGTTTGGGCAGAAGTCTGATTGCCTAACACATCTGGCAACAGCCGAACTGTTGCATCGATCATGACCATCGCACCTAATTCTCCCCCAGTAAGGACATAATCCCCTAAGGAAACTTCATCTGTCACTAATGTGCGGATACGTTCATCATACCCCTCGTAGTGACCACAAATGAATACCAGGTGTTCTTCCTGTGAAAATTCTTCTGCCATTTTCTGATCGAATCGTTTACCAGCTGGATCAAGAAGGATGACTCGTTTCTTGACATCAGGTGCAGCTTGTTCGATTGCTTGGATATTATCATAGATTGGCTGGACTTTGAGCAACATACCTGCTCCTCCGCCATATGGATAGTCGTCTACTGTCTGATGTTTATTATCTGAATAGTCGCGGAAGTTAGAGACATTGATGTCTAATAAACCTTTATCTACAGCCTTACCGATGATGGATTCACCCATAGGACCTTCAAACATTCGCGGAAATAAAGTCAATACATCAATCTTCATCGTCAATCAGTCCTTCTGGGATTTCTACACGAATCACTCCAGCTTCTAAATCAACTTCTTTGACGACAGAAGCGATATATGGAAGCAAGATATCAGCCTTTTTCGGACGTTGTACGACCCAAACATCATTGGCTCCTGGCGACAAGATTTCTTTTACTTTACCTAGTTCCATTCCATCTTCTTCCACCACACGCAGACCGATGATCTCGTGGTAATAGAATTCATTTTCATCTAGATCTACAGAGTTGTCTTTTGACACTTTCAATATGCCATCCCGATATTTTTCCACATCGTTGATGGAAGGATGACCTTCAAAACTCAATAAGTCAAAATTTTTATGTTTGCGATGACTTTTGACCGTTAATTCAATAGGTGCTTTTCCATCTTGGAATAATGTCAGCACCGTCCCTTTTTTGTAACGTTCTTCTGGGAAATCCGTTGTTGAGATCACACGGACTTCACCTTTGATACCTTGTGTGTTTACGATTTTTCCTACATTCAAGTATTCAGTCAACTTATATCCCCATTTCTTTTTTGTCTGTTTTATTTTAGCATGTGCGGAGAGGCAATTCTAGTTTTCTTTTAGGGTATTAACCCAAATTTATGCAAAACTGCGGCGTGCTGTTTTTGATGACTTCTTATTTCTTGAAGCTGAGCACTTCTGTCATGTCTTCTTCATAGAAACTGCCATCTTCAATGCAGCCATAGGGTCTTGATGAGTGATCGTATAGACATTTTTCGGTTCTTGCCAACTTACTTCTACGGCTCGATTCGTCGTATCTCCCATATCAATAGTTATCTTACCAAATTGTTCAGGTGCTGGCAGCCTGTTTTCTTCCAAATAGGCTACGATTTCTTTAGCTAACGGTAAGGGTTCTTGACCATCTATATTATTCCCACGGATCCGAATACGCCAATTTCCTTCTTGCCATTCAAGGTAGCTTGAACCTGCTGCTCCTTGCTGATACCCCGTGATTTGATGACCTAAATCCATTTGCTGCCCATTAGTATCGATCTCAAATGGCTGCAAGACTTGGATCGTTTCTTGACTAGAAGCAAATCCATATTGATAGAGATAAGTTGCAATAGGCGTTTCTTGATTCAATTCGTCAGCATTCAATCTGAGGGGACGATTTGATTCGTAATATAAAATAGAATAACCTTGCTTTGTTTGTGCCGCTGCGACATTGAGATAGCCAGAAGAAATGGGTACATCTAAAGGCATGGGCACGTTTGGTTGTTGTTCTTTCAATTGGTTTAAAGCAGTCGTTTCCTCATTATTTGAGGTAGTCCTTGTTTGTTCAGTAGATAAAGCCGTTTTAGTACTACTTTTTTCTGTACTTGCAACAGTTTCAGATGTACTGCTTGATGGTTGCGTATTGTCTGATTTTTCAGTAATCAAACTGCAGGCGCTTAACAATAAGACAAACGGAATAAATAACATACTATTTCTCATTATCTGTTCACTCCCTCCTATTATAAGGATACGCTTTCTTGCTTCTTTTGCCAAATAATCATTTCTTCAATTAATAAAAAAACAAAAAAGCTGTACTCGAAAATTCGAGTACAGCACGTTTATTTACTTTTCCTTATCATCGATGATATTCAAACGCACTTTTTTTGGTGCATTGATCCGAACACCGTAAACGATCGTGCGGATTGCTTTGGCAACACGCCCTTGTTTTCCAATGATACGGCCAATATCTTCAGGTGCCACTGTTAGGTTGTACTCGTAAAAATCTTTCGACTCTACGACATCTAACTTGACTTGATCAGGATAAGTGACTAGCGGACGAACGATTGTTAAGACTAAGTCGCTTAAATCTTTCATATCCGGTCACCTTATTTCTTTGAGAATTTAGCTTCGTGGTGTTTTTGCATAACGCCTTCTTTTGAAAGGATGTTACGTACAGTGTCAGAAGGTTGTGCACCTTTTGATAACCAGTCAAGAACTAAGTCTTCTTTTAAAACTACTTCTGCAGGGTCTTTCAAAGGATTGTAAGTACCTACAGTTTCGATGAAACGTCCATCACGAGGAGAACGTGAATCAGCTACGACGATACGGTAAAAAGGACTCTTTTTAGAACCCATACGTTTTAAACGGATTTTAACTGCCATTATTTATTTCCACCTCCATTGTTTTATTCACAAGATGTAGTGTAACAGTTTTTTTTTACCCTGTAAAGCTTTTTTTCTTTACAGCTTGATTAAATTCGATTTTTTTTAGGAAATAGCAGATTTTAGACTTCTTTTTTGTTAAAAACAAGCCACCCAGCTACGATGGATATGACGATAGAACAACACGTCACTGCTAATGACTGAGTATAATCTGTAAGGTGGATTTCTTTCGTAAGATAATTTGAGGAAGAAATCAAATAAGTCGGTACATATTCTGCTACTTTAGAGAACAACCCAGCACCATAACTCAGAATGACCGTTCCCCCACTAGCCAACAGAACCGCATAATTGGAAGAAAGAAAAGCTGAATAAAATAAAATCAATGAATAAATCCAACAGCCAAAAAAATAATAAGTAAAACTGATAAATAAAGGATGGAAGATAATCGACTGGTCCCAATAATAAATCGTGTATGCTAGCGTAATACTATAACAGCACCAATAGCTGACACTCCAAAATAGTATGCCCATGATCCATTTCGATAGAAATATCTTCCAGCGCTTCATTCCTTTTGTCAGCAAGTTGATGATTGTTCCATCTTGGTATTCGCTTGTCAATATCCCGCTGAATAAAAGAAGGAAGAAAATCAGCAACATCGGAATATTTTTATAAAATTGTGTCCATGAAGTCGTTGCATCAACTGTGATTTTCTGAACAGAAATCCCTGACTCTGCCAGAGTTGTTGACATAGCTTGCATTAAATAAGGAGTCAATTTAGCTAGCAATGGATTCATTATACCGAAAATCACTGTGAGCGCACTTAGCGTGATGATTTTTCCAGTACGCCAGTTTTCCTTCAGCTCCTTTTTGGCGAAGGCAATGAGTTGTCTCATGATTGAACGACCTCCAAAAAGAGTTTTTCTAGCGTGGGTTCTTCCATCTGGACTGATTGGACTGGCAATTGATACTTGGCTAGCAAATCCATAGCAAAAAGCATTTCTTCTTTACTTTTTTGTGGATAAGCTATACGCAGTTCACTTCGGATCATCCCTCCAGGTAAAAGCTCTTCAAATTGTTCGCGCTCTTTTTTGGAAAAAAATACGATCTCAAACCCACTAGCATTTGTTTGCTTTTTCAATTCGTCCACTGATCCAGACAACACGATTTTTCCATTATCCAAAAAAGCAACTTTGTCACAGATACGCACCACATCAGATAAAATATGAGTTGAAAATAAAATCGTCGTTTGCTCTTTCACAGAGGATAAGATATCTAAGATTTCTTTTCGACCAACAGGATCAAGAGCAGAAGTTGGTTCATCGCAAATGAGTAATTTGGGCTCGTTCAATAATGCTTGAGCAATCCCTAAACGTTGTCGCATCCCTCTGGAAAAGTTTTTGATCCGCTTCTTTTCATTCGACAGACCGACAAGTGACAACAGTTCATTGGTTTTTTCCTTTATCCGCTGTTTAGGCATTCCTGTGAGTTCGCCGCAAAAGATCAAATACTCAGAAGCGGTCATATAATCATAAAAAACCGGTACATCAGCTAAATAGCCTATTTCTTGATTGGTCGTTGTTTGTCCGTACTCTACTTCTTTTCCGTTCACTCGGATCGTTCCGCTGTTTTTTTTGATAAGACCTAAGATCAGTTTCATAGTTGTCGTTTTTCCAACACCGTTTTTACCGATGAAACCAAAAATCGTCTGTTCTTCTACAGAAAAAGATAAATCATCCAGCAATTTGTTTGTACCAAAAGACTTTGAGACTTTTTCAAGTGTTAAGATAGCCACTACGCATCCTCCTTGCCAAAAATCAAATAAAGGACAGGACCGATAAACTGCATACCAACAATAACAATAATCACCCATATCATTCGATTTCCATGTTTATATGCAGAATGTGTAAAAATATGTTGAAGTACATAAATAAGTAATCCAAACTGTACAATGATTAAAGGAATTAAAAACGGAAGAAATTCTTTGATGCCCATATTACTCGCCTGCCAATCGTTTTTTTAGTTTTTCAATTTTTGATCTTTCAATTTGTTGAAAAATCGGATTTTCTAATGCACTTAATGCCCCTTCCCTGATGATTTTCGTGTCTCTTATTTGCTGTACCCCAAGATCTGCTCCTTCAAATATCTCAGTTATCTCATCAAAATACCTATCACCATGAAGGATCCTGCCTTCCTCGCTTAAAAGTATAAGTGTCAAATCCACAAACTGTTTTAAGCACTTTATTACTTGTTCTTCTTTTTCATGTTTCGCATAAGCACAGGCTGCAGCGTAAGAAAATTGAGCACAACTGTTGGGATGGACCGCCGTCAGGTTGAATGCTTGGATCACAGCATCTATTCTATTGACAGTTTCTTCTATAACCGGTAATTGAATGATTTGGATCAATAGATAATGAGTGGCTGAAGATACGAGATTGATTAAATGAGAAAACATGCTGAATTGAGTGTAGCTTACCGCTTTTTTTGTTTGACCAGCGGCTCGGTACGCTTGGATAAGTAATGTGTCGCTTTGCTGGGCAAAACGATAAGGGTCCGCTTTTTCTTCGATCTCAGATAAAGCTTCTTCTGGTTTGCCTAACTGGAGCATGACCGCTACTTTTAACAAAGAAGCATTATTGCATAGAGATAATTCTGCTGATTCTTCAACGATTTTCGTACATAACGCTTCTGCTTCAGACAGAATTGCTTGTTGTTCCTCCAGATCCTTTGTTAGCATAAAATGATTCAACCACAAAACGGCTACTTGTAAAAGAAAAGGATAACATGAGTAATATTGTTTGACCGCTTTTCTACAGTCCTCCATCACATATTCAAAGGGCTCTTCAGAAAAAGCGGTGGTCCACTGCTGATAAAAGTGTCTGATTTGCTCTTTCGTCAATTGAGGATGATAGCCAAGCAGTTCATCAACAGACACATCAAAAAAACTGGCTAATTTAGGCAATATGAGTACATCAGGCATACTTTGGCCTGTCTCCCATTTGGAAACAGAAGCTTTTGTCACACCTATGAATTCAGCTAGAGTTTCTTGAGTCACGCCTTTTTTCTTTCGTAAATTTGCTACATTTTTCGATAATGATAATTCTTCCATCTTATCCCTCCTTTTTCTTCATTATATAGACTTTCTAAGAGGGTTGGCAATGGAGACTAACGATACTTCGCGATCATTTGTCAACTAAAACGAAACTTTTACCAGTGAGTGTTTTTATTTGCTCCAGTTACTTATTTTTTGTAAGATTATTATAGATAGTTTGAAGGAGGAAAAATCGTATGACAAAAAAAATTGGATTTTTTATTGGTAGTTTAAGAAAAGATTCTTACAACAAAAAAGTAGCAGAAGCTTTTGCGAAATTGCTTCCTGAAGGGTACGAAAGTGTATTTGTAAAAATCGATGATCTGCCATTTTACAATGAGGATCTTGAAACCCCAGAAAAAGCTCCTGCTGAATGGACTCGTTTTCGTGAGGAAGTGAGCGGATTAGACGGTGTCGTTTTCGTTACTCCTGAATACAACCGCTCTGTGCCAGCAGTATTGAAAAATGCTTTAGATGTAGGCTCAAGACCTTATGGACACAGTGTTTGGGATCATAAACCAGGTTTAGTCGTTACAGCATCACCAGGTGGGATCGGCGGCTTTGGCGCAAACCACCATCTACGCCAATCACTTGTCTTTTTAAATGTGCCAACCTTGCAACAACCGGAAGCATATATCGGAAACGTTGCGAATCTAATTGATGAAAACGGCAATATCGTTGAAGGAACATTAAGTTTCTTCCAAACGATTTTAGATGCGTATCTAGATTTTTCTAACAAATTAGCAGAATAAAATCAGAACAATAATAAAAAAAGATGCTGGGACAGAAGCGTTTAACTCCAAGAAATAAGAAGGAATTCACGAAAATTGCTTTTCAAATTTTTGTGAATTTCAGCTTATTTCCGAAGGAGTTGCTTCTGCTTCCGCCGTTTATATGTGTTTAGAGCGTGAGACAAAAGTAAAGAACACTTTTGTCTCACGCTCCTTTTGTTTTATTTACTTCTACTTTCGTACATAATGTAATTCGATAAATTCACCGAATCGTGTCGTATCTAGCAATTCGAAACGTGCTTCATAGGTTCCTTTTTGGAATAAAGGGATTCCGTCCCCTAATAATACAGGGGCAATCTGGATATACCATTCATCAATCATTTGATGTTCTACTAACGGTTTGATCAATCGACCGCCACCCACAACCCAGATATCTTTTCCTTCTGTCATTTGTAGATTTTTTAGAAAAGCAACAGGCTTTTCGTGTACGACCTCAGCATCTGGCAATTGTAATTGTGCGTTGGTTGAAAAAACGAAATTCTTTTTCTCAGGATAAATTGCTTCAGTCTCCAAATATTTTTTTGCTTCCTGATAAGTTTTCCTGCCCATGATGGTCGTATCGATTGTTTCATAAAAAGCTTCATAAGTGGTTTGCTCACCTGTCGGAGTGTCAAAAAGCCATTGAAGATCATCCGTTTTCGTTGCCAAATAACCATCTAAACTTACAGCGCCATAAAATATGATTTTTCGCATGCTTTATTCGCCCTTTCTTTATTTTCTGCCAATACGTATGACCTCTTCTTTGCGGAAACAACTGTCAAGGTGATCATTGATGATCCCGACTGCTTCTAAAAAAGCATAGATTGTCGTACTGCCAATAAATTTGAATCCTCTTTTCTTTAGATCTTTTGCTAATTCATCTGAAAGAGGACTTGTTGTCGGGACTTCTTCTTGTGAATGATAAGAAGAATCAACGATTTTTCCATTAGAAAACGACCAAAGATACTCAGAAAAACTGCCGATTTCTTCTTGAATCTTCAAGACTGCTTTAGCGTTTTGGACAGCTGCTTCGATTTTTCTGCGATTCCGAATAATTCCTTTGTTTTCCATTAGTTCGCTCATTTTTGTTTCTCCATAATTTGCGACTTTTTGGATATCGAATTGATCATATGCTTCATCGAATGCGTCACTTTTATTTAAAATCGTCTGCCAACTCAATCCTGCCTGATTAATGTCGAGCATCAATTTTCGGAACAGCTTTTGGTCATCATATTCAGGAACACCCCATACAGTATCATGATATTGCCGCATATTTTCTGTCTGTTCACTCCACGGACATCTCATCTATGCCACCTCTTCGTTTAGAGTAATTGTATCAGTAAAGAATAAAAATTGCTGATAGAAAAGCTCCGGCAGTAGACATTTTCAGTCTGTACCGAAGCTGTTTTTTCCATCTTATTTCCGTTTTTTCTTTTTCTTCTTATTTTTCTTGATCATTCGATTCATCGCCATTTTGCCTAGTTTTCCTTTGACGCCTGAACCAAACATTTGGTCCATACCAGGGATGTTCATATCCCCTTTAGACATTTGTTGCATCATTTTTCTTGATTCCTTGAATTGTTTGATCATTCGGTTTACTTCAACCACACTGTTTCCAGAACCGGCAGCAATTCGGCGGCGACGGCTTGGATTCAACAGATCAGGATTTGCTCTTTCTGCTGGTGTCATAGAATAAACCATCGCTTTTTTGCGTTCAACGTCTTTTGGATCTACCTTGACGTTTTCGATTCCAGGGACTTGATTCATTCCTGGGATCATTTTGATTAGATCTTCCAGTGGGCCCATCCCCATCACTTGATCGAGTTGCTCAATAAAGTCATTGAAATCAAATGAGTTTTCCCGCATCTTCTGTGCAAGTTCTTCCGCTTTTTTCTCATCATAGTCTTGCTGCGCTTTTTCGATCAGTGTCAGCATATCCCCCATACCAAGGATACGGCTAGCCATACGATCTGGGTGGAATACTTCTAAGTCAGTCAATTTTTCACCAGAACCGATGAATTTGATTGGTGCGCCTGTCACTGAGCGGATCGATAGTGCTGCCCCGCCTCGAGTATCCCCATCAAGTTTAGTGATGACGACTCCAGTAATCCCTAATTGCTGATTGAAGCTGTCAGCTACATTGACGGCATCTTGACCAGTCATGGCATCGACAACCAGCAAGATCTCATTTGGTTGAGTCAATTCTTTGATTTGTTTCAACTCATCCATCAATGTTTCATCGATGTGTAGACGTCCTGCCGTATCGATCAATACGTAGTCGTTTTTCTTTTCTCTTGCTAACTCCATCCCTTGACGAACGATCTCTACCGGGCTGACTTCTGTTCCCATGTCAAATACAGGAACATCTAGCTGTTGACCTAATACTTTCAATTGGTCGATCGCTGCTGGTCGATATACGTCTCCTGCAATTAGGAGCGGACGAGCATTTTCATTTTTCTTTAAATAATTCGCTAATTTACCGGTAAAAGTTGTTTTACCTGCCCCTTGTAGACCAGCCATCATGATAACAGTTGGTATTTTTGGTGATTTATTTAACTCTGCTGTTTCAGAACCCAGTGTGATCGTTAATTCTTCATCAACGATTTTTACGATTTGTTGTGCTGGTGATAAATTTTCCAGCACTTCTGCCCCTACCGCACGTTCGCGTACGCGTTTAGTAAAGTCTTTGACTACTTGCAAGTTAACATCGGCTTCTAGTAAGGCAAGGCGGATTTCCCGCATCATTTCTTTTACGTCAGCTTCTGATACTTTCCCTTTTTTTCTTAGTTTTCCCATCGCCTGCTGGAGACGTTCAGTTAAGCTTTCAAATGCCATATTTTCTTCATTCCTTTTATTTATTCTTCGATTGCTTGAATTTGCTGTACATATTCAAGCATTTTTTTATCTTCCGGGTACTTATCTGTAATATATGCGGTCATCTTTTCCAATATCTGTTCTCGGACAATATAATCAGAGAAGAGATGGAGTTTTTTTTCATAATCCTCCAAGATCTTGCTTGTCCGCTTGATATTGTCATATACTGCTTGACGACTTACTTCGTATTCTTCCGCGATCTCACCTAATGAAAAATCATCTGCATAATATAACTCCATGTAGTTCATTTGTTTTTCTGTCAATAAGGTCGAATAAAATTCAAAGAGCGCGTTCATTCGATTGGTCTTTTCGATTTCCATTCTGCTCACCTCTAGTTTTCAGCCATTCTTCATCAGAGAGCACAGTCATTTTTTGCTGAATAAAATAAGCAGTGGCCACTCCGGCGCCATTTTTTGTTATTCCGGAAAAGCTTCCATCATAAATCGAATGGGTCCCGCATGAAGGGCTTTTTTCCTTCATAATGACTAGATCAATGTGCTTTTCCTGCAATTTTTGATATGCTTTAATCGCGCCGCTTTTGTACGCTTCCGTTACATCTTCGCCGCTTGTCGTCCATACTTTTGCTTGATCTTTCCACACATCGAACCCATTTCCACCAATGATTTCAGCAGGATCTCTAGGGATTGGCAATCCACCGATTACTTCTGGACAGACCATGACAGCTTCGCCAGTTTCAACTAGTTCCATCAATTCTGGTACTTCTTTTTTCTGTCCATCATAGCGACAGGCTAGACCGCCTAAACATGCACTGATTCCAATCATTGACTGCTCTTCCTTTCTATTCAGCAAAGTGCCTTCCTATTATACCATTTATTTCTTTTGTAAAATAGCCCCTTGTACTGATTCTATGCTAAAATATAAACAGAATGAAACCTATTTAAAGGAGATTTGAATGAAAAAAATACTAGTTGTTGATGATGAACCTTCTATTGTGACGCTCTTGACGTTCAATTTGGAAAAAGAAGGCTATAAGGTAACCAGTGCCGCAGATGGGGGCGAAGGATTAGAATTAGCATTAGAACAATCATTTGATTTCATCATTTTAGATGTGATGCTTCCAACGATGGATGGCATGGAGATCACTCAGCGGCTGCGTCAAGAAAAAAATGAAACACCGATTTTGATGCTGACGGCTAAAGATGATCAAGTGGATCGGATCATTGGTCTGGAGATAGGTGCTGACGACTATTTGACCAAACCATTTAGTCCACGTGAAGTATTAGCCCGTATGAAAGCCATATTCAGACGGATCGAACCTCGTAAGCAATCAAAAGATGAAGCTGAGCCTGAATATCTATCGATTGGACAAATCACTGCTGATTTGACCAATTATCAAGTGACCGTAGACGATCATCTGATTGAACTCACACCGAAAGAATTTGAATTACTCGTTTATTTCATGAAACGAAAAGACCGTGTGATCGATCGCGACACATTGCTAGACCGCATTTGGAATTTTGACTTCGCAGGACAAAGCCGAATCGTAGATGTACACGTTAGTCATTTGCGAGAAAAAATCGAGCGAGATCCAAAACATCCAAAGTACTTGGTGACTGTTAGGGGATTTGGCTATAAGTTTCAGGAACCAAAACGATGAAATGGAAAAAAGTTTATGAACGTCTCTTCTTTCTTATTCTTTTGATCAGTTTGTTTTTTGGTGGTTGGCAATTGATCTCCCATTATTTCCAACAACAGATCGTCGAACAGCAAGAAAGCTACCTGACAAAAAAAGCACAACTACTGATTCGGCAATTAGATGTCGAAAACCTCCAAGCGGCGCAAAACAAAACTGCTTTGGAAGAATTCGTCCATCAGTCGAACGAACGAATCACTTTAATGGATGCTACTGGAAAAATCTTATTTGACACAAACAATGAAACATTGAATGAACAGCGAAGTTCTCGTCCAGAAATAAAAGCTGTATTGAATGGTGGGAACCTAGGTAGCGCTTTGCGTAAAAGTACTACTTTGAATGAGGATCTTTTATACGTCGCATTACCAGTCAAAAAAGGAGGCCAGTTAGAAGCCATTTTACGTATCGCAGAACCGACAAGCGGATTTTTACCGAGAACGGAAAGTTTCCGCCGTTGGGTCTTTTTCTTCTTTCTGTCTTTCTTCCTTGTTCTTGCAGGAATGATCTATTACCTGATCTACCAAAAAAATCAGCCTTTGAAAACTGTCCTGCCTGTTCTTAGAAAAATGGTACAAAATCCAAACCAAGCAGAAGTAATCATGCAGACACCTGACCAATGGGAGGAATTGTATCAGACGATCAATGCGCTGAGCGAACAAATGAGTAAGATGTATCGAGCGTATACTACAACAGAAGAACAATTGTACACATTATTAAATGAACTGATGATAGGCGTATTCCTGATTGATGATGCTGATTCTCGTTTACTACTGCTTAATCCAAAGATGCAGTTGCATTTAAACGTGACAAGCTATGAACCTGAACAACGGTACACAGAAGTCATCCAAGAGCCAAAACTCATTCAGCTGATTCACCAAGTGACTCCTGAGCATCCGCTGATCCATCAGGAGATCACCATCACTGAAGGACGACAGACATTAGACTTGAGCTTGCGCTACTTTACTAATTCAGAAGGTACCGGACAGATTCTAGGGGTGGCGTATGACTTAACGAAAGTGCGACGTTTAGAAAAGCTACAAAAGGATTTCGTTGGCAACGTCTCTCACGAATTAAAAACTCCTGTGACTTCACTGATTGGTTTTACCGAGACTTTACTGGATGGTGCAAAAGATGACCCGCAAACTCTGACTTCTTTTCTTGAGATCATGCAAAAAGATGCGATTCGGTTAGATAAATTGATTCGGGAAATCATCCAGCTGTCAAAAGACGGTGAGAATTCTTACGAGATCCAGACGATTTATACAGAACCTTATTTCCAGCAAATCGTTCAAAATTATCAGCCAATCATCGAAAAGAAACGGTTGACGATTCGATTGATTGGAAAGAACGAACCATTTACTACTAAAACAGATATCCTTTATCCAATCCTCAAAAATCTGATTGAAAATGCTGTCCAATACTCAAAAAACGACAGCGAGATCATTATCCGTTATCAGGCAACAGATGAATTATCGTTTTCTGTCCAAGACTTTGGTATAGGTATCGACATTGAGGATCAGGAACGAATCTTTGAGCGTTTTTACCGCGTAGACAAGGCGCGAAGCCGGCATTCAGGCGGGACCGGACTAGGGTTAGCGATTGTAAAAGACTACGTGCAGCTCCTTCATGGTACGATTACTGTAGACAGTCATCTTGGAACAGGTTCGACTTTCACCGTTACCATTCCGAAAATGTAAAAAAGAGCAACTGCTCGTGCGTTTTAAAGTTGGATGCCTCATCCTGCTTCGAAAGATACACGAGCGGTTGTTCTTTTTTACTCTTTTTTAAGACGATTTTCTTCAATTTTCTCGTTTAAATATCGATAGAAATTTTTTAACTACGCGACTAAACGGTTTTGGCTCTTTTTCATTTTTACGTTCAAACAAATATTCTACCAATGTAGTCAAATGCCTAAAAATCGAATCTGCCGAGAAAAATAGAATGCTCAACAGCAAAAGCGATACAGCTGAGATACCGGTGATTGAAAACAGTTTATGCAAAAAAACGACCGAAAAAAAGATACCGCTAGCACAGAAAAGAATGATCTGACTTCTGAATTTATTCAGAGGTGAACAGATTTTATAGAGAACGAGGAATCCTACTGCGATCAAAAGCATAGTAGATGCTGTAGAAACATCTGTTTTATTTAGATTCAAAGTCACCCCGCAGATCACCAACGCACCGACTACGATCATATCTGTTAGTCCACCTGGCACAGCCTTTTCCATCACATTCATGATGAATTTCCCTCTGATTCGCTTTTTGTTTTCTTCTAGAGCAAGCAAGAAAGATGGGAGTCCGATCGTAAACAAACTAATCAATGTGATCTGTGATGGTTCTAAAGGATAGGTCAAAGCAAAGATGACTGAAAACAGCGAAAGCAAAAAGGAGAAAATATTCTTCACTAAAAACAAGCTGGCTGATCGCTCAATATTGTTCACGACGCGCCGTCCTTCTGCAACAACTTCCGGCATGCGTGAAAAGTCAGAATCAAGCAAGACCACTTGTGAGGCCTGCATGGCGGCTTCATTGCCAGAAGCCATCGCTATACTGCAGTCTGCTTCTTTCATGGCTAGAATATCATTCACGCCATCACCTGTCATAGCTACTGTATTGTTACGCTTTAGCAATTGAACGAAGATTTTCTTTTGTTCTGGCTTGACGCGTCCAAAAACTGTATATTTTTCGACAGCTGCTTCATATTCTTCTTCTGATAATTTAGACGCATCAACGTACTGATCAGCATGTGAAATCCCTGCTTGGACAGCTACATTAGATACAGTGAGCGGATTATCTCCAGAAATCACTTTGATGGCTACTTGCTGTTTTTTGAAGTAATCGAATGTGGCTCTTGCTTCTTTTCTGATAGGATTAGCGATCAGGATATAGCCTAATGGTGTGACTGCCTCCGTTAATACTGGTTCTTCAAGAATCCCATCGTATACACCAAAGACCAACACGCGATAGCCTTTTTCAGCGAAAGAAACAAACTCTTCCGCATATTCCGGCAACTGATCTCGCAAAACCATTTCGGGTGCTCCTAAAACATATACCTTGTCTTCCAACGCTACACTGCTGAATTTTTGGACAGAAGAAAAAGGAATGACCTGGTGATAGGATTGATCAGTGGTTTTTGTAAAGTATTCTTTGACAGCTTCCATTGTTGCATTGTCTCCTGCCATCGCTTTTGCATAGTCAGCAATGCGCTCTTCCAGTTGATCTGATTGGCTGATTATTTCTTGTTTTTTAGAAACAATCACTTTTTGGACAGACATTTTGTTTTCTGTGATCGTTCCTGTTTTATCTACACAAAGGACATTTACTCTTGCCAATGTCTCAATGCTTTTCATATTGTGTAAAAGAACTCTTTGCTTTGCTAGTTTAGTCGCACTTAATGCTAATGCAATCGTTGTTAGCAAGTACAGTCCTTCAGGTATCATACCGATCAATGCTGCTTCCATTGCGACGACACTTTCTTTCATCGTGTTTCCATTAAAAAAATAACTTTGAGAAAAAAGCAGAATACCGATAGGAATAATGATGATCCCAATCCATTTGATCAATTGATTAAGAGAAGCAATCATCTCCGACTGTTCTCCTTCTCCCATTGTCTTGGCTTTGACTGTCAATTGGGAAATATACGAATCCGCTCCGACCTTGTCTAATCGGGCGTAAGCTTTTCCGGAAACAACGAAACTGCCGGACATCAATGAATCACCTATTTCTTTGGTTATCTCATCTGCTTCACCTGTTAATAAAGCCTCGTTGACTTGCAGTTTTCCTTCCACAACCTCTGCATCTGCTGGAATCTGATGTCCAGTCTCTAGAATAACAATATCATCTAATACAAGGTTTTCTATATCTACTGTTTGTTCTATCCCCTCTCTTATGACATTTACTTTTGCTGTATTCAACACATTCAATTCATCCAAGATTTTTTTGGATCGAATTTCCTGAAAGATAGCGATTCCTGTATTGGCTATGATAACTGGTAAAAAGGTCAAGTTTTTATAAGATTCTACTAGGCAAAGCAAAATGGCTAAGATAAGAAAGATCAAATTGAAATACGTAAAAATATTTTCCAATATAATTTGCTGGTTTGTTTTGAATGTGGGATCGACTGAATCGTTTGCTGCACCTTTTTCTATTCGTTCCTTGACTTGTTCTGCTGTCAATCCTTCTTTATACGAGGGAAAAAGACGGATAACTTTGTTAGATGATTTTTGTATTCTTTTCTTTTTTTTACTTCGATTTGTCCATTTATTCTTCATGTGGCTACCTCGATCAATTTCGTTTTCTGGATATTTACAAACTTCTCCTATCCAGTATAGAACAGATATGAAAAGTGTTCCTCATATTAAGCTTGCATACACCTTTCATTCCTGTCATATAGCAAAAAAAGAGCGACGACAGTTCTATGTCGTAGCTCTTTTTCTCAATTAAAGGAAAAATCTATATGCGGGGAAACATAGTTGATTTTTCCTTGATAGTCACGATAACTGTAGGATATTTATCTGCTAGTTATTTGATATTTCCTTCGTGGTCACGTTCTACTTCCATCATTGTGATTGGTAAATAGCCCAATTCTTTGACAGGCCCTTCTTGGATTTCTTCTGTCATCATGTAGTCTAAGAATTTTTGGACTTCAGGGGAAGGTTTTCCGTTCGTATACATATGTTCATAGGACCAGATTTTCCAGCTGTTATCTGCTACATTCTCTTCTTTTGGTTCTACACCGTCGATACTTAGTGCTTGTGTGGAATCATCGAGATATGAGAAGGCTAAATAGCTGATTGCTCCTGGTGTTTGACTTACCAACTGCCGAACAGTTCCTGATGAGTCTTGTTCTTGGGACTGTATAGGTGTGGCACCATCTAATCCCCATTTTTCAAATGTCGCACGGGTACCGCTGCCGTTTGCACGGTTCACAACGTTGATCTTTTGATCTTTCCCGCCAACTTCATTCCAATTAGTGATTTTTCCTGTAAAGATATCAATCAATTCCTGTTTTGTGATATCTTTGACACCTGTATCTTTGTTGACGATTGGTGCCATCCCGACCACTGCTACTTTATGATCCACTAATTTAGAGGCATCGATCCCGTCTCTTTCTTCTGCAAATACATCAGAGTTTCCGATAGTAACTGCTCCAGCTTCGACTTGGCTCAACCCAGTTCCGCTTCCTCCTCCTTGTACAGAGATTTGATAATTCGGATTTTCTTGCACAAAGCTTTCTTGCGCTGCATCGACCAAAGGCTGTAATGCTGTCGAACCTACCGCAACGATTTTTACTTGTTCATTTGAGTCACTTGAATTATTTTGTGTGGCAGAGCCATCTGTATTTCCTGATCCTGAGCCGCATCCGGCTAAAAGAATTCCCATCATACCTAGAGTAAACAATACTTTTTTCATTTTATTGCTCCTTTCTTATTTACAACTAAAGTTTATCAGTCGACTGTAAATCCCTCGTATGGTTGCTGTAAAAATATAGTTAAGTTATGTAAAAATCATGTAAACGTTTTTCGGATTCTTTACACGATAATAAAAAAGCATATGAGAAATAGGCGTTTTCCGCCGCTCATATGCTTGTTACCGATGATCCACCATCAACGGTTATTTTTTATAGATACAGATCGTTCACTTTTTATCCGGATCTCTGTCCAGAAGTAAAAGAATGTCGCAAGAATAAATGAGACAATGACTAAATAGAAACACGGTTTAATGGTCAAGAAATACATGGAAGGATACGCTGAATCCTTCAGTCCGCTCTCGCTCAAACCATTAGGGCCGATGATCATACGAGGCAACAAGGAAAACATAGATGTGAATATGAGTAAACAAGAAAAATAAAGCAGCTGCCAATTATAATGATTAATCAGAGATTTTGGCAGTAATAGACCTACACTTATCACTAAGTAAAAAACAGTCAAAGCTGGAAAATTTCTAGAAACCACAAATCCACTTCCTTGGATCAGCCCTAATATCTCTGCACCTTGCACAACAGCATTTACCCATGTAAAAGGTAGCAAAACGATAGGAAAAAACCAAAAAAATAAATAAAGCCGATCGATTACTGCTTTTCTTCTCATCAATGTTCCCCCAAACCAATTTTTCTTTCATCATACTATACAATTTTCTATCTAAAAAAATTAGGGGGAAAAACTTTTTTTTTAGAGATAATGGCATGAGAGTTTATTCATTTAATCTAGAAATAATGAAAAAGTAATTGATTATTATATGATTCAATTTACAATAAAACTAACAAAATAATAACACTTGTTAGGTGGTGACAAAATATGATAAAAACGTGTTGGAAGAATCTTCCATTGCTTTTATCTTTTGTTCCTTATGTGCATTTCGCTTTACTGCTTGATTTCCATTATCATTCCGTAAGCGGATTCATCGCATTGATATTTTTATCTCTTTTTGCTGGATATTATTTCCAAAAAAGCAGGCGTATTTTATCTTTATTTATCGCCAATATTATATCTACTGTCACTTCCTATTTATTTTGCGTCAATTTTGCTGAATGGCGGTACTTTTATCATCCTTTAAAACCGACCCAACTGATTTTGATTCTAGCTGGCATTTACTTAGTTCCACAAATCCTTGGGTCATTATGGGCGGTAGCCTTATCTTATAAAAAAGCACGGCATCCCTAAAAAAACAAACCCTATATGTACAAAGAGAAGCTGTTTTTCTTCTTTTTGTACATATAGGGTTTTCTTATAATTCATGTAGAAAAATTTTCTTGATAATGATCTTATCCATCAATTGGGATTGACTGTTTTGCTCCCCTATGATTTCAGCGATGATGGTCCGATTTTGCGGTTTTCTTCTTAGCTGGTAATTGATTTTCCCGGTTTTCATCAATTCGCTGAGCATATCCACGACCCCGCCAAATCCGGTTTTTTTCGTAATAAAACCAAGTGCGACCATTCGTTCATCTAGATTTTTTGCTGTAATCGTCACACCAGTAATAAGCGAGTGCTGTAATGTTTGAGCCAGCTCTTCCATCCCTTCAGCATTGGATACGACGGAAGCTGTTTTATTGACAGATTCTTCGTGTATTTCTTTTTCCTTTGGTTCTTTCAGTTCCTCTTTCACTGTTTGACGAAGGACATCTAGTTCTTGCAAGAGCGTTTCGTATTGTTCTTGGGTCAGCATTACACCAGCTACTTTTTCCCGATTAAATATATATACGCCAGTTCCCGCGTCTCGCGCTTGAGCAAATACATCCATCGGCGATCGTTTTACTTCTGTGATCGAAGATGTGGGAACTTCTAATTTCTTTAATTCCAATGGATTTCCTCCTTTACTAATCGCTTTTTATTATAGCATAGACTGATTTGTTTTGATCTTTTTTCCAAAGGTTTTATCGGTTTTTCCCTAACCAGTAATTGATATCTGTAAGAAGTCTTTCGATACCAAATGAAGGATGGTACAGATACGTTTTTTGATCTTCGTTATGGTCTAATGGGAAAAAATGATCCGTAATCACTAGATCTGCATAACGAGGTGGTTTATTTCGAGTGCAGACATGGATCGAAATCCGTTTTCGATGTCTTAGCGTTTTGTTCAGTACCCCGGCAAGTCTTCTTGCTTCCTGATGTTCATAACGAAAAAAAAAGACGATTTTCACTTCAGGAGGATGGACATCTAAATACCCCCGTTCTTGGAGTGTCTTAAGTAAAAGCATTCCCCACTCAACTGCGGGGTGTGCAAGTGCTTGTTGGATTGCTAGACGAAATTGATACAGTTTATCTTTGGAATTGGGAAACTTTTCTAATGTTTCCTGATAATCACGAACTTCTTCTTCCACCAATCGATCATGGATACCAATCACATAACGAAGCCATTCTTGGTAAAGTACTTTTGTCAGCTTTGATTTATTTCCACTTTCAAACTCACTATTCAACCAAAACAGCGAATCAAGCTTTTCAGTTACGATCGTCAATTTCCGATAGTCTTGTGTCTCTTCTATCCGTTCCCACCGTTTTTCAGTAATCTGGTTACAGCTCAAACGCAAGATCGCTAGATAATTTTTTTCTTTTATTGGCAAAATCTGCTCTTCTCTAAAAAGTAATTCTGGAAACAACTCAAAGAAAAGGGTTCGACTGTCTCCTAAAATCTCGATTTCTGCCGGATCCTTTCGTTGCTTCAATAATTGGATGAACATCTCTGAAAAGGACTGCTCTCCATCGTCTGCAAAAAAATGGGGGAAATCTTTCAAGAAACAAAATAGCAGGTACCGTATTTTTCTTTCTGAACCAAAGATCTGCGCTTTTTTATAAGAAAACGAAAGGTGATACTCACCAAACCATTTTCTCAACCGCTCTTGTGTAGAACGATCATACTCCTGCTCATAAGGTTCATTCAACAGCAGATTTTTCAGTAGACAAAAAGGTGGTGATTGAATCAGAAAAACAAAAAGGAGGTAAGGTTCGCTATATCCTTGATCATAAACTAACTGAACGGTTTTCTTATGAAGAATCAGCTGGATTGGACAGTCGCTTTCTGCCAAACGTTTTAGATGCCGATCAACTGTTTTGACATCGATTTTCAGTTCTTCAGCTAGATCCGTTTTTCGCCAGATCAGATCTTTCATTAGGTTGATTAGTGAAAATAAATTCTGTGCATTTTTTGATAATAGTTTTTGCCATCTCATTGATCATCTCTCACCTAGTTTCTAAACATATTGTTTGATCAGAAAGGGCTCTTTTCTAAAAAGATAAAAAGTCCCTTTCTATTTACTTAATTACGCAAATTTCTCTCATTATTTTTTATTTTACTTAATTTAATTGTATTCTCATTTTAAAACGAATGTATTTTAAAAAAACATAATAAAATCACTTTGCTTGTAGGATGTATCCCCTTCCATTACAATTAAAATAAATAGTGATTTCATGAGAAGGTGATGTGGAAATGGAAGCTAAAATCGAAGAATCCAAACAAAAAATCGATCAGTTGATACAAGAATTAGAAAAAGCGGTCATCGGTAAACGTTCCACTATCCAATTGATGATCGTTGCCCTGCTAGCAGGTGGTCATGTCTTGTTCGAAGATATTCCCGGTGTAGGTAAAACATTACTAGTCAAAGCACTAGCAAAGGCTGTGCAAGGAACCTTTAGCAGAGTCCAATGCACACCCGATCTTCTTCCTAGTGATATTTTGGGCTTTTCCGTCTATAACTCACAATCAAAAGAGTTTGAATTTCGTCCGGGGCCAATCTTTACAACGATCTTGTTAGCAGATGAAATCAATCGTACGACTCCTCGCACTCAGTCAGCACTTTTAGAAGCAATGGCAGAGAATCATGCAACGATCGACAACAATACATACCCCCTAGACAATCATTTTTTTGTCTTAGCTACACAAAATCCAATCGAGTATGAAGGAACATATCCTTTGCCGGAAGCACAGCTCGATCGTTTTTTATTCCGACTACAAATTGGTTATCCTTCTTTTGACGACGAACTTCTGCTACTTTTGGATAAATTTGAAAAAGTGTTGGATAATTTGAAGGTCGTCTTGAACAGTCATGAAATAGAAGAAATAAAAACAAGTGTGGCGAATGTCTTTGTCAGTCCAGAAGTGGCATCTTATGCCTTGCAGTTAGTATCCGCAACAAGAACCCACTCTGCTATCCAGCTTGGTATCAGTCCACGAGGAAGCCTTGCCTTTATTCAGGCAGCCAAAGCCTATGCGTTGATCCATGGGAGAAATTACGTCACGCCCAAAGATTTGCAGGATTTAGTTCCTTTCGTTTTTTCCCACCGCCTGATTTTTTACGATCGTTCATTGAAGGAAGACGAAAAGACACAAATGATCCGTGCCCTTGTTGCACAAATCCCAATTCCCGTGAGGTAGATAATGGAAAAAGCCAAAGATTATTTCATTAATTTTGTGTTATTTCTGATATATTTCGTCATTGTCTTTTTTGCTCTTGTATTCAACAATTCTTTAGGGTGGTTCTTATTGGCCTTTTTTACTCTTTATGTATCATGGAGTGTGTTTTCATTAAGCACCTTTCTAAAGAAACTTTCTGTTACTTGCACAGTCCAGCCAGTCGTTTATCGTAAAAAAAGTATACAGGTTATTTTTTCTATAGCCAAAAAGAGAGCTTTTTCTTTCCCTCTCCCTCGTTTACAGATCGTCTTTCCAGAGATCTTTGCAGAAAAAAAACAAGAAATATTGATCCTTACAAATAAACCGCAAGAAGTCCAAGTACTTTGGCAACCAAAAGAGAGAGGGTTCCATGAAGCATTAACCGTCATTTTTACAGCCTATGATAGTCTAGGACTTTTTAGAAAAAGGACAAGAAGAGAGCTTTCTTTTCCTGTGACTGTTCTTCCTGCTTTTCATAAGACTCAAGCAGAAACATTGCAGAGAGTTCTGGAAAAAAAACAACAGCTGAACGCGTATCAAAAAGGTCTTGATTTTCGAGAACATCGCTCTTATCGCCCCGGCGATTCTTTTAACCGAATCGATTGGAAATTGTCTGCTCATAGTCAAGAATGGTTATACCGCGAATACGAGTATCAAGAAGAAGAATATTCTCCGCTTCTTTGCTTTTGGGGTTCACCTAGCTTGAAATTTGACCATCTGCTAGATTTGTATTTTTCTTTATGGCATCTGAGAAAAGAAAAGCAGCCGGAACTTCTGATATTAGGCGACCGTATCTTTCATGGCAAAGATCCTGGATATACCTATTTTGCTTCTTTGAACGCTGGAGATGAGAAAACTTTTTTGGCACACTTGAAAAAACAGGCAAAAAAACAAATCGTCCTCTTTATTCCTGAGCATTCTCCTGAAGTCTCAGAAGCTGTCGAAACATTGTCGAAAGATCGAACGGTCTATCTTGTTTATTTCGCAGAAAAACAAATCATGATCCAAGAAAAAGACAAGGTATGTTCACTGCCAGGAGGTGAATGGATTGACGATTAAATGGGAAAAATACCTGCGTGGCGTTTACTCCTTTATGATGCTAAGTATAGGTGCTCCGATATTTGTAGCAGCTAATCAATTGCAAAACAGCTACCCTCTTATCCTAACTATTGGTATCCTATGTCTTATTGTCTGCTGTATTCCTAAAAAATGGGTACGATTGCTACTTTCTTTGCCAGTAATGATTGGCTGCTTGTTTACCTATTTTCCTTCAAAGACATTTTCTTTATTATGGGTCTTACAGTTTTTTTCGTCAGTTACAGAGGAATTCTTCCATCTATCCCAAGGTAAACTTCATTATTTACCAGAAAAGACAGCTTTTTTTCTCATATTGTTGTTGATCTATTTATTTATTACTTTGACCGTGGATTACGACTATTGGTATGCACCCTTTCTTGCGTTGATGGGTTACTTCATGATGCTTACCGTTTTTCGGGAAAAAGAACTATTGTACGAAATGATTGCGGTAGTAGCTGTTTTATGCGTATATTTGGCAGCAAGGCAATTTTTCTCCATCCGATTGTTGTCGGGAAACGCTCGATTCCAGTCGTTTACTACGATCCTGCTTATTTGTTTGTTCACTTTCAGCGCCATCTTGCCTTTATATCTCCCAAAAGTACACCAATCTCTTGAGGAAACGAGTGAACCGATCCGAGAATATCTTAATGATGAAGGGCTTTATGACACACTCCATGAGTACCAATTAACCGGAAGTGCCAGAACGGGTTTCAGTGAAAATGATGAACAACTGGGTGGTCCATTGTATGATAATGGTGAAGTTGTTTTTACAGCGAACCAGAAAGTAAACGGCTATTGGAAGATAGAAAATAAGAATCATTATACCGGTTCTGGATGGGTAGAAGATCCGGATGCACCCATCCAACCAATCCAAGAATTTCCTGTTGATATCACAAGCTACCAAACAGTTATGGAAGAAAAAGAAAACATTACATTGACGCTAAAAAACCAAGCTTTCTTACCTTATCCTTATGGAAATACTACCTTGACTGATTTTTCATTAGCCAGTGGACAAACGCTTTACTATTTGCCTGAAAGCCAACGATTCATCCCTGTCCCGAATGAATCGACGCGATTGGCGTCCTTACAAACAGAAAGGTTAGCTTTTACGAGAGAAGAATTAAAAAGCAGTCAGTTAGAGGCCGATGATTTAGAAAATCAACAGACAAATCTTCAGTTGCCGAAAGGTTTGCCTCAACGTATTGAGGACTTAGCGATCGAATTGACCAAAAATGAAGCAACTTTAATTCGTAAAGTCGAAGCTGTCGAACAGTATTTGAAAACAAGCGGGAATTTTCGCTATTCCAAAACGGATACCGGACATACGCCTAAAGAACGCGATTATGTAGATTATTTCCTCTTCGATTCAAAAGTCGGCTATTGTGACAACTTTTCAACTTCTATGGTCGTCCTTCTTCGCACACTAGGCATCCCTGCTCGGTGGACAAAAGGTTTTACGGATGGGATTAGAACAGGAACAGATGAGCAAGGGAATGAGGAATACAGCATTCTCAATAGTCATGCTCATTCTTGGCCAGAGGTGTACTTTCCTGGGTTTGGCTGGCTCCCATTTGAACCAACCCCTTCATTTGCCAATCCAACTGTTTCACAACCAGCCGCTGAAACAACAGAAACCGTCCAATCTGCTGAAGAACAACCAAAAGAAAGCGAAAATATAGCAGAAACTATTTCCAGTGAGAGACCTGAGGCTATTTCGTCAGATAACACGACACTCACACCGTCTTATAAAATCGTCTTATTCAGCCTTGGGGTGTGTTTATCCGTCTTGTTGTTCTTTCTATTGTTATTTAGAAAATCTCTGCGCTGGACAAGTTATCTTATCTATCTTCATTTTTTTGCTTCTACTAATGCGGTTGCGTATCAAAAACTTCTCCACCATTTGGAAACACTGGTACCGCGCAAAACCGCAGAATCTTTGCAGGCATACAGCCAACGAATAGAACAAAAATTCGATCTAGATCAACGTTTTATTCGATTAACTGCTCAATATGAAGCAGAAATATATGGGCGACAAGCAGATCCGGTAAAATTCGATAAAAAAACCTATTTAGAACTAACGCATATAATAAGAAAAACGGTATACAAAAAGGTTATGACAAAAGCGATCAGCTTCAAAAAATAAGATAAAATTCCTGGAGAATCTACTTCTGGAATGCCGAGAACCAGCTGATTGAGCATCGATTATTCGTAAAAAAAGAGCGTGGGACAAAAGTAAAGAACACTTTTGTCTCACGCTCTAAACACGTATAAACGGCGGAAGCAGAAGCAACTCCTTCGGAAATAAGCTGAAATTCACAAAAATTTGAAAAGCAATTTTCGTGAATTTCTTCTTATTTCTTGGAGTTAAACGCTTCTGTCCCAGCCTCTTTTTTCATTATTATTTGATTTTCAATGTCAAAGCATTCAGCGCTACGACTACCGTACTTAATGACATCAAGACAGCACCAACTGCTGGACTTAATAGGATACCAATTGGTGCAAGTATTCCGGCTGCTAGTGGGATTGCGAGAATATTGTACCCTGCTCCCCACCAGAGGTTCTGGATCATTTTCTTTCGCGTTTGCTTAGCTAAATCAAGGAAATGCAAAATATCTTTTGGATCGCTGTTTGTCAAGACGACATCCGCAGAATCGATTGCGATATCTGTTCCTGCACCTATTGCCATCCCTATAGAAGCACGGGCTAAACTTGGCGCATCATTGATCCCATCACCCACCATGATTACTTTTTTCCCTTGGTCAAGATATTTCTGGACAACAGCTTCTTTATCATCTGGTAATAAACCGCCGTAATATTCTTCGATTCCTAAATAATCTGCTACTGCTTGAGCAGCATTTTTATTGTCGCCAGTAAGCATGACTGGAGTGATTTTTCTTTCCTTTAATGTTCGGATAAACTCTTTTGCTTCTGTTTTTACTACGTCACCTAAAGCAACGATTGCAGCTAGATGATTTTCTAAAATCAGGAAGCTGATGGTATTTCCTTGTTCTTGGTAAGGTTTCAATAATGCTTGTTCTACGTTTAATCCGAGACGCTCAACTTCTTTTTCATTAACTATTTTCACTTGTTGGTTTTTGACTGTTGCCTCTAGCCCAACTCCTGAAAGATTTTTTAGATTTTCGGCTTGATAAGGCTTGATTTCATGTTCTTTCAAATAATTCATAATGCCAACAGCCAATGGATGATTGGCATTCGCTTCCAATGCTCCTAAATATTGAAGGATTTCATTTTTATTGAACGCATCATCAAGAACTTCGACACCCGTTACCGTAAATTTTCCTTCTGTCAATGTCCCGGTTTTGTCAAGCATGATCACATCTAGATCATTGGCTTGCTCTAGTGCGTTGCGGTTTTTCAAAAGCAATCCGTTTTTAGCGGCGATCGATGTGGAACGAGCAACAACTAATGGGATAGCTAAACCTAGAGCATGGGGACAGGCGATGATAAAGACAGTGACCATACGTTCCAATGCATTAGGAAGATCTGTCAAGAACAACCATGCGATAAATGCCAAGATACCGACAATTAAGGCAACATAAAACAGCCATTTTGCTACTTTGTCTGATAATGACTCTAGCTTGGATTTTTCTCCTTGTGCTTTTCGCACCATTTCCATAACCTTCGCTAGATACCCATTTTCACCAGTTCCAGTTACTTCGATTTCGATCGTTCCATCCCCATTGATAGAACCGCCGATCACTTTGTCATTGGCTCGTTTTTTGATTCCTTTTGATTCGCCAGTCACAGCTGATTCATCAACGATTGTTTCACCTTTCAAGATAACACCATCTGTTGGCATTTTGTCACCGGAACGGGCGATCAAATGATCGCCTTCGTTTACTTCTTTTAGTGAGACTGTCTCTTCTTTTCCTTCTTTCGTCAAGCGTTTCACTGATTCTGGCAGTAATTCTGCTAGTTTTTGTAAAGCATTGCTGGCATTCGAAACAGCGTTCATTTCGATCCAGTGACCTAGCAACATAATGACGATCAATGTAGCTAATTCCCAGAAGAAATCCATGACGTGCGTATGAGGATTGATTAGATTCGCGATAAACGAATAGACACTATAAATATATGCAACTGTAATCCCCATCGCGATCAGCGTCATCATAGCAGGACTTTTTTGTTTCAATTCCATTTTTGCCCCGCTTAAAAATGGCTGTCCGCCATAGATAAACAGTATAGTTGCTAAGATCAGTACGAGCCAATCCGAACCAGGAAATGTTATTTGGAAGGGAAATTCCATTCCCATCATTGGTGAAAAAAGAATGATTGGGATAGCTAGGATAAGCGATAGCCAAAATTTTTGTTTGAAATTCCCCATGTGCATGGAATGATCCATACCGCCATGATCGTGATCCATGTGCATCGAATGGTCCATTTGTTTGCTGTCCGCTATATCTCCATGGTTATGTCCCATATGCATTGAATGGTCCATCTGGCTATGGTCATGCTTCATCTCCATCTGTTTTTCGTTTGAATGAGCACTTTCTTTGTTTCTTGCTTCTTTTTTATGCTCCTGTTTTTTCTCCATATCGTTCCCATTCATTTTTACTCCATCCCTTCTCTTACTTTTTCATGTGCCGATTTAAGCTCAGGGAGTTCAACAATACACTGACGGAACTAAACGCCATCGCTCCTCCTGCAATGATTGGATTCAAAAAGCCTAATGCAGCAAAAGGAATGCCAATCGTATTATAGACAAAAGCCCAGAAAAGATTTTGTTTGATTTTTCTCAATGTCATTCTAGACAACTCGATTGTTTGAGCAATGGACGCCAAACTACTATTCATCAGCGTTACATCTGCTGTTTCCATCGCGATGTCCGTTCCACTTCCCATTGCCATACCAACATCAGCTAATGCGAGAGCTGGCGCATCATTGATTCCATCGCCTGCCATACCGACTTTTTTGCCATCTTTCTGCAGTTTTTCCACATAGGCTGCTTTATCCTCTGGAAGTACTTCGGCAAAGATGTGCATTGGATCAATACCCACTTGTTTACCGATCGTTTCGGCTGCCAGTTTGTTGTCTCCTGTCAGCATAAAGACATCTAATCCTTTATCCTGTAACTGCTTGATTGCTTGTTTGGCTTCTTGTTTGATTTGATCTGCCACGGCAATCAGCCCGATTACTTGCTTTTCATCAGCTAAAAACATGACTGTTTTTCCCTGCTGTTCTAATTCTAACGCGTGTTCTTGGTATTCATCAAATGATAGGTTCAATTCAATTAATCGTTTACGTGTACCCGCAAAATAGCGTACTCCGTTAATCGTACCGCTGATTCCAGCACCTGGATGAGCTGTAAAATCAATCATATCGTATGTTGCTGCTTCTTGCAGTTTTCCGTATTCCACGATTGCTTTACCTAGTGGATGTTCAGAAGCTTGTTCTAAAGTATAAAAAATAGATAGGACTTCTTTAGAACCGACTAGATCTGTAACTTTGGGCTTTCCTTCTGTAATCGTTCCAGTTTTATCCAAAACAATGCTGTCTAAGTGAGCAGCTGCTTCTAATGCTTCTCCGCCTTTAATTAAGATTCCGTTTCGTGCGCCAACACCCGTTCCTACCATGATAGCTGTTGGAGTCGCTAAACCTAATGCACATGGACACGCAATGACTAATACAGAGACGCTATGGATCAATGCAAGTTGCCAATCGCCCGTGATCAAACCTGTCGCCACTAGCGTGATGAATGCAATGACTAAAACGATCGGAACAAAAATCCCTGAGATTCGATCCGCGATTTTTTGAATTGGTGCTTTGCTTCCTTGAGCGTCTTCCACCATTTGGATGATTTGAGCTAAAACTGTCTGCTTACCAACTTGTGTGACTGCCATGTGAAGCAGACCATTCGTATTGATTGTTCCGCCAAATAGTGTGTCATCTGGATTCTTTTCTACAGGAAGACTTTCGCCAGTAAGCATACTTTCATCGATCGCACTACTTCCTGAAATGATTCGCCCATCTGCTGGGATCTGCTCACCAGGACGGATGACTAGCTGATCGCCAACGACGACTTCTTCAATCGCTAACGTTTCTTCTTTACCGTTTCTTATCACTTGAGCTGTTTTTGTTTGAAGAGACATCAATTGTTTGATTGCATTACCTGTTTTCGTTTTTGCTGTATGTTCCAAATATTTGCCGAGCAAAATCAGCGTGATGATCATACTGCTGCTTTCAAAATAAAGATCTTGGGGATGTCCACGGAAAAATCCGTTGTAAATGCTCAATGCAAAAGCAGCTGATGTTCCGATTGCTACCAGTACATCCATATTTGGTGCTTTCGTCTTGATTGCATGATACGCCCCTTTATAAAAACGTGCACCAACATAAAATTGAACAGGGGTAGACAGAACTAACTGAACGATTGGCAGATGAAAAAAGTGAACAATCGCCGCATGGCTCCCCAACATCATAGCAATCATTGACAGCATCAATGGCAAAGTCAAAATCGTACTCAATACAAGATCGAATAGCATTTTTTTCAAATATGCTTGCTTTTCTTCCGCAATTTTTTGTTTATGGGCTTCATCGTACAAAATCGCACCATAGCCGATATTCTCTACGCTTTGGATTAATTTTTCAGTGGTCGTCCCTTCATATTTGACACTTGCTTTTTCAGTGGCCAAGTTGACTGTGGCATTGACAACACCAGGTTGTCCGTTCAGCTCTTTTTCGATCCTAGCAGAACAATTTGCACAAGTCATACCTGTAATGACGAATGTGTCCATTTTGGTTTCTGCTGCTGCCATCAAATCACCTCTGCTTTATATCCCAATCCATTGATTGCTTGACAAATCTTTTCGGATTGGACTTTTGTTTCATCAAACTTGACCGTACCGTTTGCTTTTTTCAAGTTCACTTTTACTTTCTGTACGCCGTCAAGTGCGCTTACCGCTTCTTCGACTCTTGCAACACAATGATTGCAGCTCATACCTTCGATTGAAAATTGTTGTTTCATTTTTTCTTCCTCCTATTGATGTTGTTTACATTCACATTGACCTGGGATACAGTTGCATTCGATTGTTTCGACTGGTTGCTTTTGTTCTAATTGTTTCAAGATTTCATTGATATCTTCTTGAGTCAAAGTAGCTTCTTCTACTAGATCTGCAATCGTCTCTCCAATCCTTTTTGCACAGATATGGGAAAAAAGATTTTCCGTCGCACTACGAACTGTTTCCATCTCTGAGACAGCTGGATGATAAATGAATTTTTTTCCTTCTTGTTCTGTCCAGATCACTTCTTTTTTTACCAAACGTCCCAGCAAAGTTTTGATCGTTGCTGGTTTCCAATCCATCGAATCAGCTAAGATCTGCGTGATTTCTTGGGCAGTCGTCTGTCCAAGTGTCCAAATAACCCGCATGATCTCCCATTCTGAATCGCTGATTTTTACCGGCGTTTTGACTTTCTCCATTTATTTCACACCTTTCGTTTACAAATGTAATCAATAACTTATGAATACAGATTACACTTGTAAACAAAAACTGTCAATTATTTTTGCTCTCTATTTTCAATTTAGTTAAAAATTTTTGTTTTTCCCCTCTTGTTTTAAGGATGATCAGTTTGTTTCGTGCATGGTTTTCTTGGATCAGCTGTTGTATTTTCGGTTCATTGTTTTCTTCAAAATGCCAGATAAAAGATAAAAATTCTACGTATTCCTTATTTAGTTTCTCTGTAAATGCTTCAGGCATATCTGGCCGTGATTTTTTGTTTATCTTTCTTTTTAGAGAACGCCAAACTACTCGGTAGATGGCGACATAACGCGGCACTTTAAGCCAAATGATTTTATCTGCTTCTTTGATTCTCTCTTCTAACGTAGAAGTATAATTTCCTTCAACGATCCATGACGGATTAGATACCATAAACGATTGCTGTTCTTGCAAAAACCACTTTTTTGCCTGAATACTGTAATCTGTTGTATGCCATAAAAGGTCTAGCGGCAGTAGCGGAAAGCCCGTGATTTCTTTGATCTTCCTTGCGAGGGTCGATTTTCCCGACCCACTTTGTCCAATCACGATGATCTTCATTTTCCTCCCTCACTTCTCTTTGGAATTTGGTTCGATCATACCACTTATAACGACACAAAAAAACAAGAGTTGGCTCTACACGCCAACTCTTGCAAGAAGTAATTTTATTTTAAGGCTGAACCACAGTTTCTGGCTCAGTGATTTCTTTATTTTTGTCTCGACGAGCGATGGCCGGCAAGATCATGCCTAATAAGATCAAGACGATTGGCGTGATGATATTCGTGAATAACTGGAACCACCATGCTTTAGGATCCGCAGTATAATCTACTTTTGGCACCATTCCTAAGATACAGGCGAACGCAGTGAAGGCAAAGCACCAAGCACCGAAGATAAACCCGATTTTTGGATTTTTGACAAATTTATATTCAGAATTGAATTTCTTATAAGCTTTATTCAACATCATATACGCCAAGAATACCCATAGGTAACGCATTGGCATAACAACTGAGTTCAAGTTCGTCAACCATTTAACTAATTCATTCATATCTTTGATACCGAAGATTGGCAGCAAAATAATGATTCCTACTAGTATACCTGTCAAAAGATAGCCGTTTACTAATGTACCTTTATGACTACGTTTACGTAGCCAGTTTGGTACGAATTCTGGATCTGCATCTGCTAACAAGATTTTTAACGGTGCATCGATTGAAAAGGCTAATGCGGAGATTTGTCCGATCATATTTGTCAATGCGTAAATAATCATCAATGAGTTACCGATACCATAGTAATTACCTAAAATTTGAAAAGCACTGTATGCCCCATTTGCCATCAAGTCTTTAGGAATATTATCGCTAGCAAACAGCATGCCCATTGCGACTGAACCTAATACAGCACAAATCCCTACCATTGCTGCTAAGAAAATCATCCCTTTAGGAAATTCTTTTGCAGGGTTTCTTGTAGAGTTGACATAAGGGGATATTTTTTCCGCTCCTCCAACTGCAAATACTAACATAGAGACAGTTGTGAAATAACTGAAGTCAAAGGTTGGAATATATGTTTTCACTTGATTCATATGCGGTGTGGCAAATTCCATCGTTGGGTTGATGAACGGTGCCGTTACTGCTAAAAGAATAAATAAGATCGACATAACGAACATCGCTGTTCCGGCTAATCCGCCGATTACTTTCAACGTAGAAAGTCCTTTTGTTGATAAATATAAAAAGGCAAGAAATATAATAAGTGAAATAACTGCTACCATTTGGACTGACATCGTATTTACGATATTTCCATTTCCTTGGACCGCCCAACCCCCTGCAATCAGGATGGCTTGAGGTTTTTGTGCCAAATAAGGAATATGCACGACCCAGTAAGTCCAAGCAGCATAATATGCCAGCCGTTTATTGGATGTCGTATTTTCGACCCATGAACTGACGCCTCCTTTACTATCCTTGAAGGCTGATCCTAATTGTCCAACGATCAATGCGTATGGAATGAAATAAATGGCTAGAATCAATAGCCAAGAGGTGACAACTGATACTCCTTGCTGGGCATAGTTATTAACTACATTCCCCATGCCCCAAACCATGTTAAATGCAATTAACGCAACAGTGAACCAGCGTAATTGTTTATTGTTCATTCGTTCTCTCCTTTATAATAAAAATTTGTTAACCAAATGTAATCATATTCAATTTTTAACAAACTTACAAGACAGCGTTATTTTATGTGTGTATTCTTTTATTTAATACACATCATTTTTTCATATTTTTTCCATCAAAAAAAGAAGTTACTTTCTTTCATTTCATTGATTTTATTGTATTTAAAGCAATTTTTGAATTTTCTGTAAAATTAAAAAAATCAGTTATTTTATAATCTTAGTCATTTTCTTTGTATTCTTTTATTAAGAAAAAGGAATAAAAAAAGAGGACGTTCATTTGTCCTCTCTACTGGTCAATATTTATTTTTTACATGTAAGCTTCGCATAGCATTCAAAACAGCTAGGACAGTTACCCCGACATCTGCAAATACTGCATCTCCCATTGTTGCAAAACCAAAAGCACCTAAGGCAAGTACCAGCATTTTTATCCCAATAGCAAAAACAATGTTCTGCTTGACGATCTTCAATGTTTTCTTTGCTAACCGGATCGCATCTGCAATCTTCGATGGTTGATCGTTCATGATAACTACATCTGCTGCTTCAATTGCAGCATCGCTTCCTAATCCACCCATTGCGATCCCTACATCTGCTCTTGCTAGCACCGGTGCATCGTTGATTCCATCTCCGACAAAGGCGGTCTTTTTATTGCTTCTTTGTAAGATTTCCTCTAACCGCTGTACTTTATCTGCTGGGAGTAGTTCACTGTATATCTTGTCCACGCCAACTTGCTTCCCGATATGATCAGCGATTTTTTTCGAGTCACCTGTCAACATGACTGTGTGCTTGACACCAGCCTGTTTTAGTTGAACCAATGCGTCTACGGCATCTTCTTTCAAGGTATCCGCAATGACAAGATAACCACTATAACTTTGGTTGATTGCTATATAAAGCAATGTACCGATTTCTTGACTTGAAGGAAAAGAGATCTCAAACCTTTCCATCAATTTGTGATTACCTACTAATATTTGTTTGCTGTCAACTTCAGCTAAGATCCCTTCACCTGCAAATTCTTGGATATTTGTTGCCGGTAAAAGCGGACCTTCGTAGCCTTCTAAAACGGATTGAGCAATCGGATGTGTAGAAAACTGTTCTGCACTTGCAACATATTGCATAAATTTCTTTGGATCAATTCCTGTTGGATCGATCGTCTGGATCGAAAAGTCGCCTTTCGTTAATGTGCCAGTTTTATCGAATACCACTGTCTCAGTTTGTGCAAGCAATTCCAAATAATTTGAACCTTTTATTAATACACCAATTTTACTTGCTCCTCCGATACCACCAAAGAAACTAAGTGGTACGGAAATCACTAATGCACATGGACATGAGATCACTAAAAACGTCAACGCCCGGTAGATCCATTCAGAAAACGCCGCTCCAGAAACTATTGGAGGTAAAACAGCCAATAAGACGGCCAGCCCTACAACGACTGGTGTATAATATCGCGCGAATTTGGTAATGAAATTTTCAGCTGGTGCTTTTTTGCTGCTGGCATTTTCTACTAATTCTAATAATTTACTGATGGTAGAATTTTCATAGGATTTTTCTACTTGAACTAAAAATGGTTTATTTTTATTGATAAATCCACTTAATACTGTTTCACCAACATATACAGATTTAGGAACGGATTCACCTGTAAGTGCTGATGTATCGACTAATGATTCTCCTTCGATGATCGTTCCATCTAACGGTACACGTTCACCAGGCTTAACAAGTACATACTGACCAATCCGCACGTCTTCAGGATTCACGGTCATCAGTCCTTCTGCTGTCTGTATGTGCGCTGTTTCTGGACGGATAGCCATCAATTCACGAATCGATTTTCTTGAATGATTGACTGCCAATCCTTGGAAATATTCGCCGATTTGATAAAATAGCATAACCGCTACGGCTTCTGGATATTCACCGATCAACATAGCACCAATCGTAGCAACAGACATGAGGAAATTTTCATCAAAGATCTGTCCTTTGACGATATTCATCACCGCTTTTTTCACTACATCATATCCTATCAGCAGATAAATCAATAAATACCCTATCAAACGAATTGGTTCATTAAAATCAAATAATAGCAAGACAGCGATACCTGCAAGTGAAAATAAAATCCGGATCAGCGTGTTTCTCTCTTTTTCATTTCCATGTTCAGATACTTTTTCCTTGTCTATTTCTGTTACCTTGACCTCTGGTTCTAATTCTTTCACTACTTTTTTTGTTTCCTGTTCAACCGCAACTAATTGATCTTCCTCTACGTCAATCGTTAGTTTTCCAGAAGTGAAATTTACCGTTGCTTCCTTGACTCCATCGATTTGTTGGACTCCTTTTTCGATTTTCATCGCACAGTTCGCACAGTCTAAACCTTCTAATCTGTAACTTTTCATTTTAACGACCTCCTCGCTTTAACATATGAATATCTCTTCATAACTAATTATAAATGAATGGTCCTTCATATGTCAAGGTATCCGAAAGAAAAAATGAAAAACATCTGTATCGGAAAATTTCTTCCAATACAGATGTTTTTGCTTATTCTTTCTTTTCCTCTTCGATCATTGCCACCGCTCTTATCCAACCCGCACTTGCCTTCTTGATTTTGACAGGATAGCAACTCAGTTTGAATCCTGTTGTTGGCAATTTGTCTAAATTCGTTAATTTTTCGATATGACAATATTTTTTTTCGATCCCTGAAAAATGTCCTTCCCAGATGATCGAAGGATCTCCAGTTTCATCAAATTCTTTTGCGATATAAGGTAATGGTCTGTCCCAAGACCAAGCATCTGTACCAACAACACGTATTCCTTGTTCCAGCAGCCATAATGTAGCTTCTCTGCCGACACCGCATCCGCTGATAAGGTATTTCGGTGTTCCCCAGTATTGATCTGCTCCAGTTCGAATCAATACAATATCTTTATCTTTCAATTCATAGCCGATTCGAGACAAAGCTTCTTCAAAATCTTTCACAGTCAGTTTAGTTCCATCTGGCTTATCTGAAAAATCTAATACTACTCCATCTCCATAACACCAATCTAAAGGAATCTCATCAATCGTCCAAGCAGGTTTGCCCTTGTCCATCGTTGGATGGTAGTGATAAGGTGCATCTAAATGTGTCCCCGTATGTGTTGTCAGTTCGATTTTTTCGATTGCCCAAGCTAATCCATCTGGAAGATCTTTTGATTGAGCCGTTCCAAAAAAGCGAAGCATATCTGGCACGCTTTGTTCATGGTCCATATACATAATCTGTGGGATCATTTCCTTTGGATCACTTGCCAAATCGTTTTCAATTGTTATGCTTAAATCAATAAATCTCAAAATTCAACCTCTCCTCATGCTTTTTTATCTCTATTGCTATGAAACTTATGACATGATAATAACTGACCAGCCACTGCTTATTTTTTCTTTTTTTGAATACTAAATATAAAAAATATAAAAGCCGTATCGCTGATTGATGCTCTATCATTCATTATGACTGATTTAAAGAAGTCTTTTAGAACTATTTTTTCAATAATAAAAAAATGAAGTTCTTTAAAACAAAATAGAAAAAATGAGTTTTCAAAACATAAAAAGAACTAGATAAAACACGTGATAGTCGTGTTTCATCCAGTCCTCTCGTTCATAAAACATGTTTAGGACACTCTTTTAGAACATCCTGACTTATATAATCTCTGCACCAAATGGCATCAACGCCAATCGAGCAAGCTTGAAAGATTGCTTTGCAAATGGTATCCCTATAATCGTGATACATAGAAGGATGCCGCTGACGACATGTCCAAGAGCAATTGGGAGACCTGAAACGATCAGCCAGATGATGTTGACAATCAATGACATGCCGGACTGGTGATAAATTACTTCTTTGCCAAACGGCGCAAAAGAAAGGGAGGCGATTTTAAAACACTGCATACCGATGGGGATACCAATGATCGTGATACACCAAAGTACCCCTGCTACTAACCAGCTAAGACCACCAATTAGTCCGCCAAATATAAACCAGATGACATTTCCTAAACAACTCATTGTATTTCTCCTTTTATTACTGTTTTTAATTAGAACTGGACAAAAAACGATTTGATTTTTCGTTTTTTAGCTTCCAGCATCAAGTATTCTGCAACTTTTTTTTGGATTTCTTCCGTTTTTTCTTTTGTTACTAATGTGTGTTGGATTAGTTTTCCTGATGGTCGATGATCCAACCGTTCTTCTGACTGCTGTTCATCTGCTTGCGCAAAACCGATGATCCGGTTTTCTTTTGTTACAGCAACGATCAATAGTTTATTCTTAACATTTAGGTCAGCTGCCGTTTTTACTTTTACGAATGACTCTGGATGATCAGTAATCAGCTGATTGATTTGAGGGAGATCTTCTTTTACTGCCCTTCGTATTTCCATCATTTCTCCCTTTTCTTTCGTTCATTTTTATTTCCACTAAAAAAATCAACTGCGGAAATCGCATCTATCCAACTTTGTGCAATAATCTCATGTCCGCCAATCGTTGGATGCACGCCATCTTCTTTTGTATATTTCGAAAAACCATAAGCGATTCCTAAAGCATTGAATATTCCATCTAAAGGAATCAGCAATGTGCCATATTCTTTTGCGAGTTTACGAACGGTTTGGATCTTAGGGTCTAAGTCTTTGCGCCACCCATAACGATCATTTGTCACAGGAAGTACAAAAGGCTCCATTAATACGATATTGCAGATTCCAGCTGCTTGAAGCTCATTTAGTAACTCTCGATAAACGGATTCAAATTGCTGCACAGATTTCTCAGTGCCGAATATAGCTTGATGTCCAGTATTATGCCACGTATCATTGATCCCAATCAAAATCGATACATAATCAGGTTGCAGAGCTAAACAATCTTCTTGCCAGCGTGCTTGCAGATCTGCGATTTTGTCTCCTCCTATCCCACGGTTTATACATTCAAATTCCATCGTTGGATATTGTGAGATTAGTTTCCCGGCAATCAAAAGCGGATACCCTTTACCTAGATCCGTTGCTTCTGAACGGTCTCTTCCTGCGTCTGTAATGCTGTCACCAATAAATAACACGCGTGTTTTCATTTGTCAAAAACTCCTTTTTGAATAAAACGACGATTTTCTTCCTTATATTATCCCATAAGCTCTACCAAGACGAAAGAGAAAATAGATGTATAAAAAAAGACACCCGCCTAGTTTCTTCAAACGATTGGATGAATACTCAGCAAGTGCCTAGTTTTTTATGCTTTTTTCTTAACGTGCCGGATTTTTCTTGATTCCTTCGTTGTTTGATTCAGTGAAATCGATCAGGCCTAAGTTTCCGTCAATCAACCCACTGTCGCCCGTCAAACTCAAAATATGACGAGAAGCATCAAAACGTATATTCATATGCTCATCTAAGTCTGCCAACGAATATCCCTTTACTAATATCTCTCCTAGATTGCTTGGGATAGATTGGTCATAACTTTTTGTCGACATATCTGATCCGATGATTCCAAGGGTGAATTGAACTTGCATGTGGATCATTGCATGCTGAGAATACGGACCTACTCCATCTTCGAATGTTAATATTAGTTTGCTTTCAGGTGCTAGATGCTGCTTTATTTCAGCAGCAGAAGCATCATCAAATCGGATCTCCATTTGAATCGCCTTCTTTGTATATGTTTGATTGATTGCGATTTCATTATAGAATCTTGTGAATCAAATAGCAATTTCTTTTGCTTTCTTCTCTTGTCTGCTGGAAACTTCCTTTATCCTGTATTAAAAAAAAGAACTGCGAGAGTTCGCAGTTCTTTTTTAGAATAAACGGTGTTCAATCAGCTGACCCTCGATATTAGCTCAAAAAACGGTAAAATATGAGAAGCTATTTTTCCGTTTTGTTTCTCTAATACTCAGGTCAAGGCACTGATTTCACAACCTCTTCCTTAAACGGTGTTCAAAAGCTTACATCTGCGGTAATAAGTTCCACCAATTCAAAAACATGAAAAGCTGTTTTTGCTTGGCTGTTCTTATTACTTGATGCAGAACAGCTTTTTCATCACTTCTTATGGATAAATTCGGTTCAACAAACGTGGGAATGGAATAGCTTCACGCACATGGTCGATACCAGCAATCCAAGTGACTGTTCGTTCAAGACCTAGACCAAAACCAGAGTGCGGAACAGAACCGTATTTACGTAAATCAAGGTACCATGAATATTCTTTTTCATCCAAACCGTGATCACGGATTTGTTCTAACAAGAAATCATAGTCCGTTGCCCGTTCGCTTCCGCCAATGATTTCACCGTAGCCTTCTGGTGCGATCATATCTGCACAGATCACCACGTCTTCTCTTGTTGGATGTGGTTTCATGTAGAATGGCTTGATGGCTTTTGGATAGTTTAGGATAAAGACAGGTTGTTCGAATGAATTCGCAATGAACGTTTCATGAGGTGAACCAAAATCCTCGCCCCATTCGATGTCATCAAATCCATTTTTCTTCAGTAATTCGATTGCATCATCGTAAGTAATACGAGGGAATGGCAATTTTGTATAAGTTTTTAAGACTTCTTTGTCTCGTCCTAGTACATCCAATGCGTATTCGCAATGATCTAAAACATTTTGTACTAAGAAGGCTACATATTGCTCCTGTACTTCTAAACTTTCTTCTTGGTGAGTGAAGGCCATTTCTGGTTCGATCATCCAGAATTCAATCAAGTGACGGCGTGTCTTTGATTTTTCAGCACGGAAAGTCGGACCGAATGAAAAGACTTTTCCGAAAGCCATAGCAGCAGCTTCCATATATAATTGGCCACTTTGAGATAAATAGGCTTTTTGATCAAAGTAGTTTGTTTCGAATAGATCCGTAGTGCCTTCTGGTGCTGAACCAGTCAAGATTGGCGGATCGATTTTGACAAAATGATGTTGATTAAAGAATTCATATGTTGCACGAATGATTTCATTTCTGATTTGCATGATCGCATGTTGTCTTGAAGAACGTAGCCATAAATGACGATGATCCATCAAGAAATCTGTTCCGTGCTCTTTTGGTGTGATTGGATAATCGTGGCTCTCGCTTACTACTTCCACATTTGTAATCCCGATTTCATAACCGAATTTTGAACGGCTGTCTTCACGGATTTCTCCAGTTACTAGCACAGATGTTTCTTGGTGCAGATTTTTAGCTGTTTGGAAAACTTCTTCTGGCACTTCGCTTTTTACAACTACCCCTTGGAAGAAGGCTGTTCCGTCCCTTAATTGTAAAAAGGCAATTTTTCCGCTTGATCGTTTATTTGCGACCCAAGCGCCGATTGTTACTGTTTCTCCCACATGGTTTTTCGAATCGATGATTTGAATTTGTTCCACGTATGACTCTCCTTTTATATTCCTTGAATTTCTTCAGGATTAATTTTGACTTTTACTCTCAATAAATTGCTTGATTCTGCGTACCGCTTCTTCTAACGTAGCACGATCAGTCGCATAACTCATGCGGACATTTTCTGGTGCCCCAAAGCCTTCGCCAGTCACAAGTGCTACCCCTGTTTCTTCTAAAAGATCTTCTACCCATTGTGTGACATTTTCATACTTACACATGCGTAGCGTTTCTTTTACATTAGGAAAAAGATAGAAAGCTCCTTGCGGCTTTTCAAGAGAAACACCTGGCAGTTCTGCCACAAGCGGATATAACGTATTCAGGCGTTCTTCAAAGGCGTTCCGCATTTCTTCCACTGTATCTTGCTCACCTTTCAATGCTTCAACAGCTGCATATTGACTGACTGCTGTCGGATTGCTAGTTGATTGGGAAGCAACAGCGATCATTCCATTGATAATTTCAGGATTCCCAACCGCATAACCGATGCGCCAGCCTGTCATCGCATATGTCTTAGACACGCCATTGATGATGATGGTCTGATTTTTGATTGCTTCTGAAATCGTTGCAATTGGAGTAAACTCATTGCCATTATAAACTAAACGACCATAAATATCATCAGCAACTATCAAAATATCATTTTTTACTGCCCATTCACCAATTGCCTGCAGTTCATTCTTGCTATAAATCATTCCAGTCGGATTCGACGGCGAATTGATGATCACGGCTTTTGTTTTTCCTGAACGAGCTTGTTCTAACTGTTCAACAGTAACTTTCCAGTTATTAGATTCTTTCCCTTTCACAAAGACAGGAAGACCTTCTGCCAGTTTCACTTGCTCGCCGTAACTGACCCAATAAGGCACAGGAATGATGACTTCATCTTGCGGGTCCAGGATTGTTTGAAAAAGTGTATACAAAGCAAATTTCGCGCCATCTGTTACGACCGTTTGTGAAGATTCATAGACAAGTCCATCGTTTTTCTTCAGATAATCAACGATCGCCTGCCGAAGTTCTGGGATTCCTGCTGTTGGTGTATAATAGCTAGCTTTTCCGTTGCGGATTGCTTCGATTGCTGCTTCTTGGATGTTTTCTGGTGTCGCAAAATCCGGTTCTCCCACAGTCAAACTCAGCACATCTCTTCCTTTTGCTTTTAACGCCTTGGCTTTTGCCGCAGCTGCCAAAGTAACAGATGGTTCTAATCGTTTCGTTCTTTTTGATAACTCCATCCCATTCATTCCTTTACCTATTAAATTCCCTTGATTGTCTTGACTTCATCTCCTGATTCAAAACCAATCAGGTAATAATTCAATTTTCCATTTGTTTCTTTTCCTACTACTTCCCATACAGGCTGATCATCGTACATTCCTAAAGCTGCTTTTTCGATTTGGATTTCAGGATGAGCTGCAGCAATTGTTTGTTTCGCTTCGTTTTCAGTCAATCCCTTCGTTTGATCCAATACTTTTACTTTTTCACCAGATTTAGGAATGATAACGGCGATTTCTTTTCCTTTATCATTCGTACCCGTCAATGAAAAGTACGTTTTCTTTCGAGTAAACCAGTAAAAATGATCGGCTTCCTCGAGATTTGCATATTTCTTTGCGATTTCTACTGCTTCTTTTTTCGCCTGGACCGCCGGACGACTAGAACGCAAGTAAAAAATCGAGCTGATCACGATGACCGCTAATAAAAATACGATCAAGCCAAGCAACACGCGATTAATCGTTTTTTCCTTTGTCTGTTTTTTCTTCAAGGGTCGTCGCTCCTTTATCTTCATTCCTTTTCATTATAGCAGATTTTAATGATGAAAAAAGACGGCACCTTTAACTTCCTTCTTCATTTTTCTTTAAGAATTCATGGATATCCTGATAGATTTCATCCATAGCTAGCTCTTTTATCGGTACTTTTTTCGGTAATGCATGGATGATTCGTGCACCATATTTTGCAGTGACTAATCTCCGATCCAAAATAAGTAATACGCCACGATCTGTCTCCGTCCTTATCAAACGACCTAATGCTTGGCGTAACTTCAACGCTGCTTTAGGCACGGATTCCTGATAAAAAGGATTGATCCCCTCTGATTCCAGATAAGCATTCCTAGCTTTGACCATCGGACGTAACGGGTTGTCGAAGGGTAAACGTGTGACTACAACAATCTGTAAAGCATCTCCAGGTAAATCTACGCCTTCCCAAAAGCTGTCAGCACCAAATAAGACGCTTTTTTCTGACAAAATGAAGCGTTTCAAAAGTTTTTCCCGACTTCCGCCAAATCCTTGAGCAAGAATTTCACGTCCTTTTTCTAGCATAGACAAATGCATTTTCTGATATACCTTTTGCAAAACATCATGGGAGGTGAATAAAACAAGGATCGGCCGATCTTCTTGTTCAATCAATCCTGTGAGTGCTGCTTCTAAATAATCGATATATGCTTGATTGCTGACTTGATGGACTGCAGGTGCTTCTTTCGGCACATAGATTCTTGCCTGTTTCTCGTAATCATAAGGAGAAGCAATCACTTTAAGAGGTGCTGCTTCAATGCCAAGTCGTTTAGAGAGATACTGTCGATTAGGTCCGATCTTCAGCGTTCCTCCAATATAAAGAATATGGTCATATCGAGGATACCACACAGTTGACGGCAACATCGCCGCTTGAAAATCATGGAGATGAAAAATCATCTGCTGTGCTGTATTCCCGGGAACGAACCAATGGATCAAATGATCTCGCCAATCTTCTATCCATTGGTCCATCAGCAAGTATTGCTTGTCTAATTGATCAAATAAGCTATATAAACTTGCTAAATCGATCCGCATCTGGTTGGTCCAACTTTCTTGGATAATCTCAAAAGTCAAGCGCATTTGTGATTGTAGTTGTTGGATCTCTTGATAGAAAAGTTGCAGATGATCCATTGCTGTCCCAGATTCCAGTGGCAGCTGATCCAACATTTCTTTTGTCATCATGACTTCTTCTGGATATTGTCCGTTAGGTTGCTTGCTGTTTACTAAGTTCATTAATCCCTCTGCCACGCAAATCTGCGCTTCGCATAGCGCAGATAGTTCTTCTCGATAAATCGACAACCAGCGTAAGGCTTCATGTTCCTTCGGCAAATAACTTTGTATGCGGTCAAATAACTGATTCGGCTCTTCCAGCTGCTGGATTTGTTTATGGAAGTAGTTAATACTTAGTCGTTTATCATTTACTTTTTCAGCAATTTCCGGCAAATGATGCACTTCATCAATCAACAAATAAGGACTAGCTGGAAGCAATGGTTCTTTTCGCTGTGTTTCTTGTACTAAAAATGCATGGTTGACAATCAAAAAATTGCTTTGTTTGATTTTCTTTTGCAAGAAACGCACAAAGTCTTGTTTGTAAAACGACTGATTCCTTGCTAAAAACCCAGTGCCTCTGTGCGCGACATCTGCAAAGAATGCATGGTTCAGATTGGTTAAATGTAATTCATCCAAATCACCGGTCTTCGTTTGTGTTAGCCAAACTAAGACAGCCATTTGGTACAAAGCATATTGTTTTTGTCCCGGCGGTTCCACAAGCGTACCTTTAAAACGCTGTAAATCAATATAGTGGCGATAGCTTTTGATAATCACAGGTTGTATCGGCTGATCTAGCAATTGATTCAGTAATGGAATGTCTTTTTCCATGATCTGCTGCTGCAAAACAAGCGAAACGGTGCTGATGACAGCTGGTTTTTCAGGTGTAGCCAAATAACTCAAAGGCAACAGATAACCAATCGTTTTGCCCATTCCTGTAGCTGCTTCGATCATCAAATCTTTTGATTCATCTTTTGTGAAATGGTCGTAGACAGCATTCATCAGCCTGTTCTGTTCTTTTCGATACATCAGTGTTTTACCAAACATTTTTTCTTTTGCTTGTTTTTTTCTTGGATATGTCCGCTCGCCATAATGGACGGATGTGAATAATTCCACTTCTTTTTTCTGCAAAGCTAGCCCATCGACGATTTCTAATGAGAGATCAAGGGGCTCCGGGTTTTCTTTCATTTCTTCAAGCACGTGGTAAATGAAACGACTCGTATCCATTCCTGTATGGCTACTCAATCGTGCAATCTGCTCTAATGTGATGATCGGCAATTTCCTCATTCGTTCTTCGATCAGTAAAAGAAGCTGACCTGTCACTTCGGCATCACTATCCGCCTGATGAGGATTCTCATGAATAAATCCAAGGCTTTCTGACAAATCAGCTAAGCGAAAACTTGGTTCCGTCGGCAAGAAAATTTGTGCAAGTTCTACGGTATCGATGCCCGGTATCTTCAAACTAGGAAGTCCGCATCGCATGAGTTCATGGTTCAAAAAGTTATAATCAAAATAAATATTATGCGCGACAAATATGGTGTCTGCCAAAAGATTGTAAATCGTTTGGGCGACATCTTCAAAATAAGGCGCTTTTTGGACGCGTCGATTCGTGATCCCTGTTAAATGCTGGATTTGTTTTGAAATCTTCCGCCCTGGATGAATATCGATCGAAAAACGTGAAGTAATCCGACCAGCTTCAATCATGACGCAGCCAAATTGGATGATCCGATCTTCTTTTGGATTCGTCCCAGTCGTCTCGATATCAACGACTGCATAAGTTCTTGGTTTCAAAATATCTTCCTCTTCTCCTGCCTCTAATGTTCTTTTGAAATTATACTACAAAGTGCAGAAAAATACTCTCATCGCTTTTTAAGGAAAAAAAGACAAAAAAGCCCAGACACGTAAATGTCTGGACTTTTATTTTTAGTATGGGTGAATTAAGCTTTAGTAACGTTTGTTGCTTGAGGTCCGCGTTGACCTTCTTCAACGTCGAAAGTTACTGCTTGGCCTTCTTCTAAAGTTTTGAATCCGTCGCCTTGGATAGCTGAGAAATGAACGAATACATCGTTTCCGTTTTCTGCAGTGATGAATCCAAATCCTTTTTCTGAGTTAAACCATTTTACTGTACCTGTTTCCATAATAAAAATCCTCCTTGTGTTTCAACACATATTTTGCAATTACTTGAATGGTGTATATCTGGAAGATGTTTATTTGAAACAAGCTACCACAGATTACCGAACAAAAACTACTCCTATAGTATATCATACCGTTTACAAAAACGCTAGAGTTTTTCGATAATTTTTTATAAAAAAATGTTTTCTCAGCGATTACATCAAGTGAAAAACCGAACTTTCTTAATGACAAACGTTCTATTGTTCAGATACCCCTCTTTCGACCCATTGCACCTCTTTAAACTAAAAAATTATTCTGTCTGACTATTTATTGTTTCTGTTTCAACGGTTGAGGATGGGGAAGACTCTTTAGTAGGTCTGATGTTCTCATGGTATTTCTGATAGCCTATGACAGTGACCAGAAGAACAAGGCAGACCAATACGATCAACGAGATTAATTTTTCTTTTTTGTTCATACCTATACCTCATAAATGACAGGATGATGCCCATCATATTTCTGAGCATGGGTAACAGCAAAAGCTGCAGCTGTTGAATGGAAGAAATGCCAGCAACTTTCGTAATCACATGACGGACAATACCAAAAATAACCAAACCTTGGCTGCAAAGCCCGTTCTTCTGTTTCAGGGAACGCAGAATCAAACGCTGATGTCTGCGCATAAATATTTTTGTACATACGTGCGCCTGTGCTTAGAGAACGCTGTGTTTCTTCTGCAAAAACTGGTTGACTTGTTAAACTTAGGGATAGAGACAGCAAACACCATAACAGTCTTTTTTTCATAAAGACCTCCTTATCGATAAGTTTTTCCCAATTAAAATCATATCTCAAGAACGACCGTTATTTGCATTTCATTCATAAATGGTGTTTTTTGTATCATAATCGTCAAAAAAGAGGTCGTGACGATGTCACGACCTCTCCTTTAAACGGTGTTCCAGAAGTAGCTTCTTCGGAAATAAGCCGAAATTTCACAAAAATTTGAGAAATAATTTTCGTAAGTCTCTTCTTATTTCTTGATGCAGAACAGCTTTTCCTCTCTAATACTCAGGTCAAAACACTGATTTCACAACCTCTTTTAATAACGAAGAATCGCTGTCAGACTCTTTTCATCTGGCGCATCTTTTTGATCCAAAATAAACACTTTCCCACCATTAATAATCACATCGTCTGCCAAAGCATTCAGCACTTGACGCCGATCATATTCTGTTTCAGGATCTTCTCCGAAACCATCAGCTAAGTTTGACGTAGCGATAAACAAATGGGATACTTTTCCTTCTTTCGCAGCTGGAACGATATCAACTAACTGATCGATGAATTTCTTATCTAAAAGTTTATTGTACTCTTTTGATTCTTGAGCTGCTAGTTCACTTGACAGCTTCTTCGCTCCTTCTTCGATATCTCTAAAGGATAGTTGTGCTGGAGAAGCAGAAATCGCAACGTCTGCACAATAGTAAGGATTTTTGGCGATTTTTTTGAACATCGTCTGATTTTCTGGTAGAGCGAATAAATAAATCGGCCATTGTTCAGGATTTTCGAAAGAATCCTTCAAGTACGTATCAACTGCTTGGTAATAGTTGACCCAATCGATCTCTACTTCTTCATCTTTTGGATTCACACCATGGAAAGTCACGCCATCTCGGGCACCGCCCCCTCCATTAGAAGAGAAGTTCAAACCGCCACCTGTCAATTCAGATCCCAATGCAGTAACGACATCGACCGGTGCCCCTTCTGGTAGAGACACTTCTTTTACTTGTTTGTTGCTGACTTCATACAATTTCATGGAGTCGCGGTTCAATCCCAACAGATAATAGGAATAGTTGAACTGTCCATTTTTGATAATGGCCAGTAAATAAGGAAGATCACTTACATAATATTGATCGTCTACCGGGATGCTCAAACGATGGATATAGGTTTGATCAGCAGTTATAATGACTGCTACACTCGTAGTTGCACTACGCCAAAACGAAGGATCTCCTAACAAATTTTCAATTTTTTCTTGGAACGGGGACCAGTCATGCTCGGAATATTTTTTTTCAAAACGTTTCTTTGCTTCTTTTGCAAAATTTTTGAATTTGATTTGATCTTTTTCCACATCTTGATGTGCGACATGCGTATTCAGCATGATCGTGACGAACGGTCCTTTAGCGCCTTCTGAAGTCAATTGTGACAATAGTTCTTTATCCTTTTTTGCCATAAACGTACCCCTCCTAAAAAAATCATTCCTTTGTGTCTATCTAAAGTCTACCACAACACTATTTTTCCATACAATAAAACGTATTTAAAAAAATAAAACGGTTTCTACAGTTGGATATTTTGCAATTTTTTTAAGTTATCTTCATAATTTCCTCAATTATTTGGGCACAGTCTTCAACTATTCTTCATGAAAGGCTGTTAAACTAAGAAAAAGAATAAAAGAGGTGGACCTTATGCATTTGATTATGATTTTTAGTTTATTAAGTATCATCAGCTTATTTGCTTTCAGCGCTTCCCGCTTATTAGAGGCGGAAACACAGCCTGTCCCTGTAAAAGTACGGAAAAATGACCGCTAACCTTTTCATAACGCGCGTTCTTATCCTAAAGTTTTTTTCAGAAACATTGAAACTCTCTTCCCTCTCTGATAAAATTTTAATTTGTAGCGAAACAAATTAAATACAAGGAGATCGGATATGTCCATAAAAAAAACACGTCTAGTCCTATTATTGGCTAGTCTCATTCTTTGCCTTGCTTCTTTTCTACCAGCTGTTGCTGTGCAAGCTGAAGATACTTTCAAAGTAAATGCAAAAGCAGCCTTTGCTGTAGATGCGCAAAGCGGGAAGATTCTTTATGATCAAGATGGAGAAAAAACCATGGGGATCGCTTCAATTACAAAAATCATCGGTCTTTACATCGTCCTTGATCAAGTAAAAGAAGGGAAACTATCATGGGATGATAAAGTTTCAATTTCAGATTATGCAGAAAATTTGAGTGTCACCCCAGATTTATCAAATGTTCCTTTGCATAAAGAAAACACCTACACCGTTAAAGAATTATTCGACTCTGCAATCATCCAGTCAGCCAACGCTTCAATGGTTGCCTTGGCAGAAAAAATCTCTGGCAGCGAAGCAAAATTCACTGAACGAATGAAAGAACAATTGAAAGATTGGGGAATCAAAGATGCAACGATCGTTAATGCATCAGGACTGAATAACTCTTATCTTGGCGAAAACCGACCAGAAGGTACTGGAGAAAACGACGAAAATCAAATGTCTGCTCAAGATGTGGCCATCGTGGCCCGTCATTTGATCTTGGATTTTCCAGAAATACTGGACGTATCTAGCACTACGACACAAATGTTTGGCGAAAACACGCAATCACCAGTGGAAATGGTCAACTGGAACTGGATGCTCCCAGGATTCGTGAATTATAAAGAAGGCGTGGACGGATTAAAAACTGGTACGACTGAGCTTGCAGGTGCCTGTTTCGTCGGTACGATCACTAAAAATGATCAACGAATCATCACTGTCGTATTAAATGCAGACGGCCATGCGGAAAACCCAAGTGCCCGTTTCAATGAAACAGCCCGCTTAATGGATTATTGCTACGACAATTGGTCAGAAAAAGAGCTTGGAAAAGCCAATGCAAGTATCCCTAGTCTAAAAACCATTGATGTAAAAGATGGAAAAGAATCAACAGTGCCCGTTGTGCTTAAAAGTCCTGTAAAAGTATGGGTACGAAACGATATGGATACTGGAAAATTAACAATCACACCAACTCTTGACAAAAAGCAAGTCACTGACAATGAGATCCAAGCACCTATGGATAAAGGGACAAAAATCGGTACCGCAACGATCACCTTGGCAGAGGATAAATTAGGTTATTTAGAAGACAACAACGCGCCATCCACAGAAATCATCACGGATAAAACCGTAGAAAAAGCAAATATTTTCGTTATTGGCTGGCGACGTGTCGCAGAATTTTTCAGCAACTTGTTTTAATTGAACAAAAAGAAAAAAGCATCTTTCCGTGAGGAAGATGTTTTTTTGCTTTTTCTAGTTTAAATAACAGCTTTTTTCATCTATTTTCGTTATACTGTATAAGAAAAAGGAGTTGAATTTATGAATCTAACCAGAGATCTGATTTTTTTGGTTCTCTATCTTATTGGGGTATTCTCCATCGTTTATTGGCGAAAACAGAAAAAGGATCCTTCCTTGTTCTTTTACAGCAGTACGTGGACATTTGCGGTAATCTTGACTTATTTTGTCGTGTTGGAAATTTTTTATTCGACCTTTTATTTTTTGATTCCCTTAGTTTTTTTCAGTATCTTTGCCTTTTCCTATTTTTCAGAAAAGCGAAGGCTGCTGAATGGTCTTTTATTCAATGTTTTCCTCATTAGTTTTGGCATCTACTTGTTTGTCTTGCTATACGAAACACAAAATATTTTTCTTGGCGGACTGATTGCCTTGATCACGATCCCGTTACTGCTTGTCCTTCTATTCGGGATTTATGGATTGATCGTTTTTCTTTTTTGGAACGGTGTCACAGTTTTACGTAGAGAATCGCATTCATTAGCTAATCTTTTAACGTTGATACTAGCCATTTTTCTTACATTGTTTCTTGTTTTTGACTTTTTCTTGTTAAAATATTTGCCGCAATGGATAAATGCTTTGTTTTTATGTATTCCATTGATCTTGATCTATCTATTTATCGTATTCTACAACTTTTTGACTGTCTCATTCTTGTATCAGTTCAACCGCCCTCGATACAACCAAGACTTCATCGTTGTGTTAGGCGCCGGGTTGATCAATGGAGAAACAGTTTCTCCTCTTCTTGCCAAGCGAATTAATAAGGCGATTGCTTTTTATTGGGCACAAAGCCGTGCGACATTAAATCCGCCTATCTTATTAATGTCGGGTGGACAGGGAGCAGACGAAAAAGTACCAGAAGCAATTGCGATGAAACAATATGCCATGGAACAAGGAATTCCTGAAAGAGATATTCTTGTCGAAACCAATTCGACAACCACTTTGGAGAATATGCGCTATTCAAAGGAAATCATGGATCAGCAAATGAAAGGTCCCTATCGCGCGATCTTCAGTTCCAACAATTACCACATTTTCAGAGCTGGTCTCTATGCACGACAAGCGAAACTGAAGGCAAATGGTATTGGGGCAAAAACAGCTTTCTATTACTTGCCTAACGCGTTCTTAAGAGAATACATCGCCATCTTGATGATGAACAAAAAAAGACATATAATCATTTGCGGATTGCTTTTCGCAGGTTCCGCATTCTTATCACTGATCACTTTACTTTTCTAAAAAAACAAGGTGTGACAAAACATATGTCACACCTTGTTTTTTTCTTTTATTCTCTTGACGATTGGCAAGAATAGTATTCCTTTTTTGACGGCTACTTGCTGTGCAGAATAAATACCGCTGTTCCCTGAACACATAAAGCTGATCAAGCAGATCATAAAGAAGTAAACAGCAGCTTGTGAACCAAATAATTCGATTCCCATCACAAAACAGGCAATCGGTGTATTTGTCGCACCAGAAAATACCCCGATAAAACCCAATCCAGCAAGAAAAGGAACAGAAACATGGAGCAAAGGTGCTAGTGCTGCGCCAAGCGTTGCACCAATCTCAAACAGTGGTGTCACTTCTCCCCCTTGGTACCCCGCACCTAAAGACAAGACTGTGAAGAATAATTTCCCAATAAAATCATAAGCATGTGCCTGTCCATTAAATGATTCCTGCAGTAACGGAAGACTCAACCCAAGGTAACGTTGTGTTTGCAAAATCAACGCTGAGGCTACAACTACTGCTCCACCTATCGTATTTCGCCAAACAGGATGAGGAATCCATTGCGCATACCGTGCTTTTAAAAAGACGATCGAACGGCTGAATACCCAACCAATCAAACCAAAAGCAATCCCAGCAACAAAAACTTTGAAGAACAGCAACATACTCCATTCAGGAATCACACCCATTTGGTAATGTAGATGAGAAACACCATAGCTTTCCGTCATGAAATTTGCAAACAGTGCAGCAAAGAAGCTAGGGAAGATCGCTTCTGTTCGGACTTTCCCGATTGCCAACACTTCTAATCCAAACAATGTTCCGGCTAAAGGTGTGCCAAATACAGAACTGAAACCGGCACTGATCCCGCTGATAATCAAAATCTCCCGTTCTGCTTTATCCAATCGGAACAAACGGGCTATATTATCAGCTAACGCTCCCCCCATTTGGACTGCTGTTCCTTCACGACCAACAGATCCCCCAAATAAATGGGTAGTGATGGTCCCAAACAAGGTCAATGGAATGAGCCGCAAAGGGATGTTTTCTTCTCCTCCATTTCCTTGATCGATCACTAAGTTGTTCCCACGACTAGAAAGACCACCGTGATACGCATAAAGATAAGCAAAAAGAGCACCACTGACTGGTAGTAGATAAAGAAGCCAAGGATGTGCTAGTCGGATATCTGTCACGAACGTCAGGCTATTTAAGAAAAAAGCAGACAAGCTCCCCATGAATACTCCCAGAATCGCTGTAATCACCAGCCATTTCAGCATGTACGCCAAAATACGCACTGGACTCGGTAATTGTTTTTCCATAAAAAATTCCTCCTCAAATAAAAAAACGCCTACTAAAGAAAGGGGCTGTCCCCAGACTTTAGTAGGCGTCATTAGCTATCTTACGTTAGCATTTAAAGGCGAACACCATCACCTATTCACTTCCATTAAAAGATAGCATATTTTTCTGTAAAAAACAATAAAATTATCGTTCTTTCTTTACACGCTCAGCAAATTCATAGAAAGGAGCCAATTTCGTTAACTGTTGATTACATTGATCACTATCATGACAAATATAATTCCCCTTTTTCGTATACGTGCCATCAGAACCGGCTTTCGTTGTAGAAAGAAAGAGCGAGACATTCGATGTTTTCTGACAGATCGCACAGATTCCCTTATTAATCGTTGGTGATAAAGTACCGCTGATCCCTTTTAATTTTCCATCTTCGTAATAAACCATGAATTTTTTTTGCGTCCCTGGATCATTCCAACCGATGTACGTATGTGCTTGCAAGTCGATTTCGTTCCAAGCTGGTTGTTTGAGTTTTTTCACTTTTCGGAATAATTTATCGATTTGTGGTTTGCTCGGCTGCATAAACGGCTGGACGATTTGTTTCAGCTCCTCCAATGCTCGTTCTGCTTGCGTTTTTGTCAGTTTTACATCTAAAACTGTCGCTAAAAACGTATCGATTTCTGGTGGTTCGTAACCTAATACATCGCGAATCTTTTCAGCTGCTAGAGCCTGAACCGTTTGTACCGTTTTTGGGTCATTGACAGATGAGTACGCATTTAATAACTGATCTACTTCTCTTTTTATAAAAAAATATTGATATGGTTTCATTGTTTGTTCCATGATTTTAAAGTCCTTTCTTCTAACCAAAGTGCATACTTTGTAGAAAAAAGTGATCTTCTGCAAAGTATGTGTTACCTGAAGATCCCGGACTCTTTTAAATAAGATACGTTTTGCATCTTATCATCACCCCCTTTAATGTTCATTCTTCTATGTACTTGATTCATTCGATAAATAAAAGTAAACCGTATCTTGACCAGATAGTCAACTGCAAACAGAAAAAACCGAGAAAATCGGCTAGATTTTCTCGGAACATGGTCTATTATTGGTTTTACCTGTTAAATCGAAGATTCTTTTCCAAAGTAACGTTGCCATCTCTTACGCATACTTGCTGACATAGGCTGAGCGGCTTCTTTGACTGCGCAGTATTTGTCTACAAATGTTACGATATATCCTTCTTTGTACTTAGGCGGTGCAATCGTTGCGCCCCACATGTGCTTCAAAATGATATCTCGCTCAAGATCCGACAATTCGGTGATCTTTTCTGCATTCTTTACAGCAATTCTTGGATGGATATACGCATGTGTACCTTCATCAAATTTCGTCGTACGCCAATCATAGTAGAACAGATCATGCAAAAGTCCAGCACGCGCTGTTGCTTTAGCATTGCCACCCCATTTTTTTGCGAGCAGATAACTATAGTAAGAAACACTGATGGAATGCTCCAAACGAGTGGAATGAACATGCTGTGTGTAATTCGCTAATTTTTTCACTGCTTCTGTTTCTAAAAGATCTTCTACATAAGACATATATTCTTCGTCTTCACGCCATTTTTCTGTCATAATTATCGATCTGCCACCTTTTTGAATTTCATTTTCTTCTGAAATTGATCTAAGTATACCACCAGTGTTCGGATTATTCTAGTCGCCTTGGATAAAATAGCCAAAGCTTAATAGTTCCTTAATCATAAAGAAAAATGATAAAGAACAATCCCTGCCGCAACCCCAACATTCAACGATTCCGCATTTCCTTTCATCGGGATATATACGTTCTGATCAGTCAAAGACAAGATTTCCTGACTTACCCCCTGACCTTCGTTCCCCATGATTATTGCGAAGTTATCTGATTTTTCTACTTTGTCTAATGCGTGTGCTTCTTCATTTAATTCTGTGCCATACACTGTGAACCCTTTGTCTTTCATTAAAGGGACCACTTCTGTCAAATCTTTTTGCAACACAGGCAAATGATAATTGCTTCCCTGCATGCTCCGCAGCACCTTTGTACTATAAATATCTGCCGTTCCTTTGCCTAATAAAACACCAGCCATATCAAATGCATCTGCCGTACGGATCATCGTCCCTACATTTCCAGGATCTTGTACATTATCTAATAATAGCCAACCTCCTGAAAAATCTGGCGCGCCTTCAGCCGTTAACGCCATCACTGCTAAGATTCCTTGTGGTGTAGGTAGATCCGATACAGCATCCATGACCTCATCTGAAACTAGAAAAGTAGAAATCTCTTTGTTTGCGGCCAGCCAGTCTCCCCATTCTTTCCTGCCTCGCTGTGTCACAAAAAGTTCTTTTATTTCTGCATCAGACGACGCAGCCTCTTCAATCAGATGGAACCCTTCCAAAAGATATTCTTCCTTTTCTTCCCGATATTTCTTTTTATGTAGTTTTTTTAATTCTTTGATTCTTGGATTTTTTGCTGATTGGATCTCTTTCACATTCCTCACCTCCCCATGATTATATCATGGAATAGATGCTTGAGCTTGTTTCATCCTAAAAAAATCGGTATCATTAATTTATAAAATAGGAAAGAAAGGTGACGAACATGCGCAAAGTTAAAATGAACGTCCAAGGACGCGTCCAAGGCGTAGGATTTCGCTACATGACCAAGATGGTTGCTGATCAACTAGGCGTGACTGGAACGGTAAAAAACGAAGACGACGGCTCAGTCACAATCGAAGCAATCGGCAATGACGACATCATCCAGAAATTTATTGAAGAAGTCAAGAAATCTCCGAGCCCAAGTGGACGAGTGCAGTATGTGGATGTCCAAGAAGACCCGATGATTGAGGAACGAAAGAAATTTGATGTGGTGGGATAAGGTTGTTTTTGAGGCGCTTTGCCTCGAGTATTAAGGAGAAACATTTTCAAAATAGCTTCTCATATTTTGAAATGTAACGACTTAATACCGAGAGGCAGCTGATAAAACACCGTCCATAAGGTTGCGAAAAAGCTGGTCTGCATCAAGCATTAAGGACAGGTTGTGAAAAATAGCTCTCCATATTTTTCAACAGGCTGGACTTAATGCCGTAGATGCAAGCTTTTGAACACCGTCGGTAAGGTTATTTTTGAGGCGTTTTGCCTCAAGCATTGCGGACAGCAGTGAAAAAGCTGATCTATCACTTGCAGTGAGTTCATTTGACTCCGCTTTTTCGGGCAGAATAAAAAAAGTTTTTAGTTTATTAAAATAAGAAAGAAACACTTGGAATCATCCTACTTTTTCCTAGTATTTCTTTCTTGATTTTTTGTCTTCTTTTCAAAATTTTTCGCTACGTAAAAGAACGAATATTTATATGAAATTTCTATGAAGTTGATTGAATTCCATGCGCTTTTTTAGTATAGTTAAGTTTGTGTAAAAATTATAGAAGAGGAAGTATTCTATGAATAAATGGAAAAACTGGTTATTGGGATCCGGACTTGTCAGTATCCTGCTCTTTTTATCTGGCTGTGTGCGGATGGATTCAAACGGAAACCCTGACACTTCGGGAATCGTTTATCGAGTACTCGTCCATCCTATGGGCCAAGCGATTACATATCTAGTTGAGAATTTCAATTGGTCTTATGGCTGGGCAGTTATTGCAATGACTGTGATCGTCCGTATCATCATCTTGCCACTAGGTATTAGTCAATCGAAAAAAACAATGATCCAATCTGAAAAAATGCAAGCGTTAAAACCACAAGTTGAAGCAGCCCAACAAAAATTGAAAGCTGCAACAACACGTGAAGAACAAATGGCAGCACAAGCAGAAATGCAGCAAGTATACCGCGAAAACGGATTGAGTATGACCGGCGGAATCGGCTGTCTGCCTCTATTGATCCAAATGCCGATCTTCTCTGCCTTGTACTTTACGGCACGTTACACAGAAGGTATTCGTGAATCATCTTTCTACGGCATCGATCTAGGCTCACCAAGTATGGTGCTTGTTGCCATTGCAGGGGTCGCTTATCTGCTTCAAGGATATATCTCAACGATCGGTATTCCTGAAGAACAGAAAAAGACGATGCGTACGATGCTGATCGTCTCTCCTGCTATGATCGTCTTCATGTCGATCAGTGCGCCAGCCGGTGTTACACTTTACTGGGTAGTCGGTGGTGTATTCAGCTGTCTGCAAACATTCATCACAAACGTTATGATGAAACCACGGTTGAAAGCACAAGTGGCAGAAGAGTTGAAACAAAACCCACCGAAACAAGTCGTCACTCCAAGAAAAGATGTGACAGAAACAGCTAAACCAGCTGACAGCAAACAAGCAACCAAACAAATCAAGCAACCCAAAAACAGTACAAACAATAAAGGCCGCAATGCAGGAAAGCAGCAGAAGCGGAAATAAAAACATAGGACAAAAAAGATGAGAGCTAAGCCCTCATCTTTTTTGTTACTCTTCCTCTTCTGCTATTCCATTAATTAATTCGTTGACAGAGACAATGCTTTCACATCCTGCACGAACAAACTCGGACTCTGAACCAATCATTTGTGAGTTGATAAATTCAATGACCATCGGAAGATTCATCCCAGCATAAAGAGTAATCTGTTGTCCTTCCATTATTAGTTTAGAAATGATATTTGCAGGTGTACCGCCTAAAAGATCACATAGTACCACAAAATCATTTAACGAATCTGTGACAGTGAGAAACTTTTGTTTGTATGTTTCAGTGCCATCTTCTGGTAATAAAGGTAACGTGTAGATATCCTCTTGAGGCCCCATGATCATTTCTGTACTTTTTTTCAATTCCTCACAAAATTTTCCGTGACTAATCAATACCAATTGTCTACTCATTTCTCGCTCTCCCTTATTTCGAAATCACACCCAATGCAGATAAAGCAACACACACAATTAATACGATAAAAATCGCTCGAGTAGGAGTCATATTTTTCTTTCCTAACAACCAATAAACACCACCGACGATCCCAGCGGGTAAAATTTTAGGTAAAATCATATCGATATAGTTTTGCATATTCAATGTCACGTCGCCAATCGTTGGTGCCCATGAAAATTTAACATTGATCATTGTCGCAACTAATGCCCCTACCATGAATACACCTAATAAAGTGGCTGCGTCCGTTAATGCAGTTAAGCGAGATTGCATAGTAGTAACTAAGGTAATTCCTTCTTTGTATGCAAATTCAAGTTGCTTCCAACGAAAAACCATGACAACAATCTGAGCAAAAATCCATATAAACACACCTATCGGATTTCCATCAGTTGCCATATTCGCCGCCAAAGCCCCAAAAATCGTTGGAATCAAAGCAGCAAATACGGAATCTCCAATCGCTGCAAAGGAACCCATCAATCCAGCTTTCAGCCCCGATACGGTTTCCTTTGAAGTAATTCCTTCTTTTTCTTCCATTGCAAGATCAATCCCAGTAATGATTGTATTAAAAAAATTAGAAGTATTAAAAAATTGCGTATGTGTTTTCATCATCTCTTTTAATTCTGGTGTGTTGTCTCCATATATTTTTCTTAGTTGTGGCAAGATAGTATATAAATAGCCAGAACCCTGCATTCTCTCATAGTTCCAACCTAATTGAAAAGTGAACAAACTTCTTCGATTGATTTGCTTAAAATCTTCTTTTGTTAATTTGTAATTAGATTTCGTCATCTTCGATTTCCCCCTCAACAGAATGTGATGGCTCACTAGCTAATGGTTGATGGTCTTTGTTTTGATCATTCTTATAACTGATCATTGCTAGTGCTAGACCAATCAATGCTACAGCAAGCATCGGCAGCGAATTGAAAGTTGCCGGAAGATCTTTAACAACGCTTGCCACACTTGTTCCTAATAATTGAACATTAGAGAATAACGTTGCTAATAATGCCGTGATCGTAAATCCTAAAATAAGATAAGAAAGATGTTTTTTTACTGGTAAATAGCGCAGAAGAATGGCAAACCCAACAGCTGGTAAAACAGCTCCTGCTACTGAGAGCCCATCGCCTAGCCATTTTAGATTCCCGTTTAAAACAGAAACAACATTTTCAACTAATCCACCACCAAATGCTAAAGCTAAAAATACAGGAATCATACGAGAGAGTGACCAAGGTAAAGCTCCCATTAAGAAATTGCGTTCGATTGCTTGATAATTCATGTCTTCTACGTGACGGTCAATACGATGGGCAAAATATGTGTTAGCGAATCTAGCTAAAATATCCAATTGGATCATTAAGCTTGCTACAGGCACTGCAATAGCAGCAATCGCTTGTTCTGGATTCATTCCAAGAGAAATCGAGAAGGCAGTTGCTAAAATAGTCCCAGAGTTGGCATCTATTTTTGATGCGCCTCCAAACGTCCCCACTCCTAAAACTGTCAACTGCATACTGCCACCAATAATCAAACCTGCGTTTAAATCACCCATTACTAAACCTGCATATAACCCTGCAAACACTGGCGCACTCATTGAAGAATAGATCTGTAATTCATCTAAAATTTGATAACCTGCATATAATGTTAATAATAAGATCTGCCACCATTGAATATCCATGGATCATTCCTCCTATTTGATTAAAAGATTCATAAAGTCTTCTGCTTTATCGTTTGGTACCATTTGAGCAATTAAATGTATACCAAGCTGATCTAATTTTTTAAATACTTCGATATCTGCATCTACCACATTGATTGATTTTGTAATGGACCGTGTTTCATTCGTTTGTGACATATTCCCCACATTTACTTCTTTGATAGGAACTCCTTTTTCTACTAAAGATAAGATTCGATCTGGCTTTTTTGCTACGATCAATACTCGTTGAGAGTCATATTTGCCAGCTAAAATATTTGTTGCTGCTTTTTCGATTGGCAAAATGCTTAATTTTACCCCTGCTGGAGTCGCTAACTTCAATCCACTTTTTTCAATTGTGTTTGTGGCTACCTCATCATCCACGACCATGATTCGACTAATATTCAGCTTCGTTGTCCAAAGATTTGCTACTTGTCCATGTATCAAACGTCCATCGATTCTTACACCAATAATTGCCATCATGCATTCTCCTTATCTATTTTTTCTATTAGTTGTTCAATTAAATCTGTGACATCATCAAATATCCCTTCTGTTCCAAAGATAACGTTTTCATTTTTTTCTTTCTTATATTTCATTTTTAAGCCAAGAACAAATTCCCTCCCAGCTAAAGAAAACGCTTTCTTTTATATTTAAGTTCATTTGATTTTCTTAACTTGAATGTGTTTCATCAACATCTTAACTTTTATAGGGTCGATCCAGCCAGTTTTCTCTTGTTGCGCGTTTGCCATGCCGCAAGCCATAGAAAATGCGAGAATCTCTTCGATTGATTGCCTTTTTGATAACGCATTGGCCAATCCTGCAAGGGTCGCGTCACCTGAACCAACAGGATTAACAACTGATATTTTAGGAATAATGACTTCGTAGAAACACTGAGCAACTTTTGCTATAGCACCTCTCTCTCCTAAAGAAACAACAACCCATGGCACTCCTTCAAATATTGGATGAGCTAATAAGGACTGAATTTTTTCTAATTGAATCGAAGAACAGATACGTTGGCCAATCAGTTCTCCTAGTTCTTCCAGATTGGGCTTGATAAGTAGTGGCTTCTCCTTACCTTTCAATACTTCAAGCAAAAATTTACCAGAGGTATCTAGTAATATGTCTTTCCCTTTTTTATCAGCTAAAGCAACCAATTGCTTATAGTAATCAAGAGGACATCCTTGGGGTAAACTTCCTGAGATTGTCATAATATCTGATATTTCGAGGAGCTGCTCAAAATGATCGGTAAATGTCTGTTGTTCTTTCTTTGTTATGAAGGGGCCTTGTTCCAAAAGCTCTGTTTGTCTCGAACCATGCAGGATAGCAATAGAATCTCTTGTCTCTCCTTTAATTGGAACAAACTGATGCATGATCCCTAACTGATCTAGCTGGTTCTTTAGATATTCACCGTGCTGGCCACCTATTAAACCAGTAGCTATCACCTCTTCTCCTAATAAATTTAGAACCCTCGCCACATTCACTCCTTTTCCTCCCGCTGTTTTATTGACTGTTTCAACTCGATTGACTTTGTCGAGGTTTAATTCTTCAACTGTATAAGCGATATCGATGGAAGGATTCAAGGTAACTGTCGTAATCATTTCATCTTCACCTTTTTGCTTTTTGCTTTATTGAACCAAGGGGTAGCGGTTTCATTTATTACTTTATTTAAAGTCTCGATGTTTTCTCTCCCATTTGTTCTTAACCAATGAATAGCTCCGTCTTTTCCATTTTCGACATATGCTTTGACCCCATCTTTCCATGTCGCACGTCCACACAATACACCATTGAATGTGGAACCCGATTCATGAGCAAAAATCAGTGTTTGTTGAAATAATTCTGTTGAAACACCCCCGCTCAAAAAAATGAATGGTAATGGAGTCGCTTCACTTTGCTCCTTAAAGAAGGCGGCAGCCTCTTCTTTGCTGTGAATAAATTCACCTGTGGAATAGCCATTCACATAATTCATATTGACAGGTACTTCTACTTTCAATACATCAACTTTATATTTTGGATCAGAAAATTCTTTCATCATCTCAATAACTTTGTGGGGCTTGACTTTTGCATACTCTGGAGAAGAACTATCGCTTATTTGTGCGTCATAAGAAACTAATTCCAAATAGAAGGGACGATTTTCTCCTTCACACTCACTACCTAAACGTTCGATGAACACATGCTTCAAATGATTGATTTCGGGTGCTTCATCAACATCGTAGTAAAGTAAGAATTTTACTGCATCCGCTTGCTGTTCTTTCAATCTGAGAGAAGACCAATCCGCTAATAAATCAGGTAGACGACCAGGCGTAGTTGTGTCATAGCCGGTTTTCTCATAAGCTAACAATAACCCCGTCTCTTTTGCTCTGACTTTTGCTGCTGGCAATCCATATTCCGGATCCAATAAAATAGCAGAAGCATAGGGTGTCAGCTCAGCTGATACTAGTTCTTTGAATTCACTGATTTGGTCTTCACTTGGCTCTTTTCCCAACGATTTGATCATTTTTTTTAGAGCACCACGCTGATCGATCGCTAATGCACTAATAATTCCATCTTTTGTTGATAGTCTCTCCATTGCCCTATTTTTTTCTTCATTCATCTGTCATTTCTCCTTCGGTTTCATATTTATGAATGATGACGCCCTTGACTACTCGATTGACCGTGCCTGTTGGAGATGGGGTATCTGGTTTATTAGCTACTTTGATTGAAGTATAGAGTGCAATGATTTGTGCAGTCATAATCATCGCTAATGCAAGATAGGCATCGGGCAATTTACTCACCGAGTCTTCCAATAGCACAGTCATACCTGAGAAATCAATAGTACCCGGTTGCGCAATCGCAATGACATTGGCAGTGACCCGATCTTCTTTTATTTCCTCTAAAATATCTAAGTCATAATTTCGCGTATATGGTTGATTGCTCACAAAACCTACAACGAGTGTCTCGCTATTTAAAAAAGACTTTGGTCCATGACGGAATCCCATCGAAGAATCAAAAATTGTAGCAACTTTACCTGCTGTTAATTCTAAAATTTTTAATTGTGCTTCTCTTGTCGCACCTGCCAAACTTCCTGAACCCAGATAAGCGATCCGTTCAAAAAAATCAGGTAATAACTTTTGAATTTCTTGATCTCTTGAAAGAAGATCTTGACCGATTGTAACTAATTGTTCAAGATATCTTTCTTTTTTCTCCATTGCTGTTTGATCAAAGATCCATAAAGCACTCAATAACATACACGTAAAACTTCCTGTCATAGCAAAACCTGCATCGTTTGCTCTCTCTGGCATCAATAACAGATAATTCTGTTTATCATCCTGTGCGTTTTTTGCCAACATCCCCTCTTCAGCACAAGTAATCGTCAAATGAAATAATGTTTCAACTTGTTTATTTGCAATTTGCACAGCCGCTACACTTTCTGGACTGTTGCCGCTGCGAGCAAATGAAACTAATAAAGTCGGTTCATTTGGAAACAAAAATTCTTTTGGTGAAGCTACAATATCTGTCGTGCCAAAACTGTGGAAGATAAAAAACTGATTGTCTCCATGTTCATTTAGATAGGGTAAGAGCGTATCCCCAATATATTGAGACGTTCCTGCACCCGTAAAAATAACACGTATTCTTCTTCCGTTTGCTTCTTTTTTTATTTGATCAAAAAATAGAGCTAAATTTTCTTGGCTTTGCATCAATCTATCGATTGTTTCTTTCCAGAGATCTGGTTGTTGTTTTATTTCTTGTGTCGTGATTGCTGCACCTATTTGTTTTAATTTGTTCTTCGATAGCTCAAACATGTTGTTCTCCCTCTCAATCATTTTCGGATATGCCGAATTTTATAATGAAACTGGTCCGCTCTTGCTACACTATCCGTATATTCGATAATCTCATTTTTCACGTTATAGGTTATCCTCGTCAGATGTAAGACGGGAGCGCCATCAGCGATTCGTAGCACAACAGCATCTTTTTTTTGCACGATACTTGCATAAAACTCTTCATCAGCTAATTGAACTTGTTGTTCATAATCCTGTGAAAACACATCATACAACGGTTTACTTTCAAGTAACGGCAAATCAAGTCCCATAAATAGCTTCGCCGGTAGATAAGAACGCTCAACCATCAATGGCTCTTCATCTGCCAAACGCAATCTTTTAAGTTTAAATACAGTTTCACCTAAATGGATGTTCAAATTCTTAGCAATTCTCTTATTAGCTTCCATTTGTCTAAATTCTAAAATGACCGTCTTAGGGACGCGCCCTATTTCGCGCATTTCTTCTATAAAGCTATATGCTCCAGCTAAGTTCGATGACTTATCAGACAAATCAGAGACATAGGTACCTTTTCCATGTCTTCGGTAAATATAACCTTGATTTTCCAATTCCTGTAAAGCCAGACGTACGGTGGTACGACTCACCCCATAGTGTTGACAAAGTTCTCTTTCAGATAACAGCTTATCATGCGGAGTCATCTGTGTTTCGATACGATCCTTCAATAAATCAACTAGTTGATAATACAATGATTTTCCTTTATTTGAGCTCTCCATAAAAATTACCTCTTCTTTACTGGTTATAACCACAACACAAGAATAGTGAATTGTTAATCATTTGTCAAAGGTTTTTTAGACCAAAAAAGCTATTATAACAACGATCCGAAGTTTTATAGTTTGAATAGACAAAGATACCTTAAAAATACCAGTTACCAATAAAAGAACAGAAAAAAAGACGAACCACATAAGCGATCCGTCAAAATGGACTAACTTATCGAGCAGCGTAATCCACATTAATCCCTATGATATTCCTACAACTATCGTTTTATTACTTCCAATATCATTTACAACAACCTAAAATAGCTTATTAATGACAAATGTTATTAATAGTTTTAGATAACTTTTGCAGTTTTATACTTTTTTTCTATAAAATTTGACAAACATTTTTTTAAATAACTAATTATTTTTTCGAATCTGTCACTCAGACAATTCTTTTTCTTATTTCTTAACATAAATAGATGTCGCTGTTTCTTCTAATAGTGTACTTAATTCTTTAATATTTTGTTTTCCTTCTTCTAACATCCAACTACTCGCTTTTTCTTCGCCTTCGGTAACAAAAGGTGCTACTCCCTTCGCCCATGTTGCTCGTCCACATAAGACACCATTGAATGTCGAACCTGATTGTTTTGCAAAACGCAATGTATCTTGAAATAGTGCAGCGCTGACTCCCGCACTTAAAAAAATAAACGGTTGTTCAGTCACTTTCGATTGTTCATAGAAATACGTGGATGCCTCTGCTTGACTATAACAAGTCTCTTGCCCATATCCTTCCACAAATCTCATATTCACTGGCACTTCTACTTTCAATACATCCACTTGATAACGTTCTTTTGAAAATTCTCGCATGGCTTCAATAACTTTATGCGGTTTTACTTTTGCATAGGCAAGAGAAGACGGATCGCCAATAGTGGCATCATAAGAAAGGATCTCTAAAAAGAAAGGTATGCCTTCTGCTTCGCATTCTGAACCAATCCGTTCTATAACTATTTGTTTTTGCACATTAATCTCTACTGGTTCATCAACGTCATAGTACAATAAAAATTTACAAGCATCCGCACCCACTTCTTTTAACCTTTTCACTGACCAACTATTCAGTAAATCTGGTAGTCGGCCTGGCATTTTCGCATCATAGCCGGTTTTTTCATAAGCTAGCAACAAGCCACATTCTTTCTCTCGAAGCGCTGCTGCAGGCAGACCATATTCTGGATCGAGTAAAATAGCGGAAGCATACGGAGTCAGGTACTGAGAAACCATCTGTTTAAATTGGATGATATCTTCTGATGTAGCTTCTTTATATTGGTTGATCATTTTCTTCAAAGCACCACGCTGGTCGATAGCTAACGCGCTAATAATTCCAGCTTCATCCGTCAATCGCTTCAAACGTTCCTGTTTTTCTATACTCATTTTCTTCATATATCTTCACCTATTTCTTTAGTTAATATTGCGGCTATTTCTGTTTTTGATTTTGCTGCTCTCAACTGTTCTGTAACCTCTTTTCGCATCAATGATCGTGCAACGAGAGACAATAATTTCAAATGAGTCGTTCCTGCTTCTGAATCTGGGATAAATAACGCAAAAATAAAATCAACTGACTGTCTATCTAAACTGTTCCATTCAATTCCTTTGTTCAGTGTGATGATAATCAAACTAGGTTCGTTGATTGTTTGAGACTTCGCATGAGGGATAGCAAAACCTGACATTATTCCTGTAGTACCTTCTTTTTCTCTTTCTAGAAGTTTTTGATATACTTCTTTTTCGTCATGAGCGATTCCTAAACAGAATGTTTGCTTTGCTAAAAACTGAAATGCTTCTTCTTGACTATCTAATGGCTGTTGTAAAAAAATGTTCTCTTCATGAATGATTGTCATGATAAGCCTCCTGCTCTTCCTTCTTCGATAACTGTACGATTTGCTGCTTTATTATCCATCTTCTTGTCTTCATCAGTTACTCTTTTCTTTTGGATCAAACCTAGTATCACTCCACCAACGATTGAACCAATAAGAATCGCTGTAATCCATTGGATTTTTCCCGTCACTACAGGTAACACTAAAAAACCGCCATGTGGGGCTGGTACTTGGACACCAAACAGATAGGTCAAGACAGCAGCAATTGATGAGCCTAACATCATCGTTGGTAATACTCGGATCGGGTCTTTCGCAGCAAACGGAATAGCTCCCTCCGTAATATGAGTTGATCCTAAAATAAAATTAACCAAACCTGCATTACGATCATTAGTATCAAAATATTTACCAAACAATAAAGTTGCAAAACCAGTAATCAACGGTGGTGCAATGCAAGCTGCTGACACGCCAGCCATAAAACTCGTGTTTCCTTGTGCCAAAAGAGCTGTACCTGTTACATATGCCGCCTTATTAATCGGTCCTCCCATATCAAACGCACACATGCAACCAACAATCACGCCAAGAACAAGTGGATTCGAATGTTCAAATCCAGCTAAAAAGCTCATCATTCCTTCATTTACAGCCTTCATTGGACCCGCCAACAAAGACATCACGATGCCAATAAACGCTACACCAATAACTGGATATAAGAAGATTGCCTTCAAGCCATCTAGTTGTTTAGGTAAAATTGTCAGTAGCTTTTGCAAAAATAAGACAAAATAACCTGCTAAGAACCCAGCTAAAATACCTCCTAAAAATCCAGTACCGCCATTCATGGCCACGATTCCACCAACAAATCCAACGACTAACCCTGGACGTTTCGCGATCCCTTCTGCAATATAAGCTGCTAAAACTGGAACCATCATCCCCATTGCTGCATCGCCAACCGTTTTTAACATCGCCGCTGTAGCATTGTATTGTGCATGATCTGGATCAAAAGAATAGATTCCCCAAACGGCAAATGAAATAGCAATCAATACTCCGCCAGCTACCACGAAAGGCAACATATGAGAGACACCATTCATCAAATTTTTATAGATGCTGCGACCAAAATTAGCACCACTTATCGTTTCTGATTCTAAAGTATCAACAGCTTCATTATCTGCTAAGATGGTCCCTTTTCCTGCCAATGCCTCGTCAATCAGCCGTTGTGCATCTTTGATTCCTGTACTGACAGAAACATCAATGACTCGTTTTCCCGCAAATCTTTCTGAATGGACATCTTTGTCTGCGGCAATAATGACAGCATCTGCCTGTTTGATTTCTTCAGCCGTTAATTCATTCTCGATCCCAATTTGTCCATGGGTCTCCACTTTGATCGTGATGCCTTTTTTCCTAGCTGCTTGCTCTAATGCCTCTTGCGCCATGTAGGTATGTGCAATTCCTGTCGGACAACCGGTTGCTGCAATTAGTTTATATTTTCCCATCTTTCGAACCTCTCTTCCTTGATTTTGATTTGTTTACTTAATTCCTCCACATCCAAAAAATCAGTCAGTCCTTTACGAAAAGCAGTAGAGCTGCCTGCTGCTATGCTTTTACGTAACGTTTCATCAAGCGGTCGTCGATTCATGTATCCTGCTAAAAAAGTGCCTAACATGGCATCACCTGCACATGCTGTATTGACAACTTTTCCTTTTGGCGAGTTTCCTCGAATCACCCTGTCTTTCGTAAAAAGAATCGCTCCTTTCTCCCCGAGGGATAACAAAACATTTTCTGCACCTAACTCTACTAATCGTTGTCCATAAACAAAGTAATCTTCATCTGTAACCATTTTTCGTCCGAACCAAGAAGAAAGTTCTTCCTCGTTCGGTTTCAGCAAAAACGGTCGATAGGGCAAACAATCCATGACCTCTTGATCACTACTATCAATAATCAAATGAATCCCCTTTTCCTGACAAATCCGACTGATTTCCACTAAAACCTTCGGAGACATTCCTCTTGGTAAACTCCCAGAAACACAAAGGTAATCCTCTGCTTGTAATGCTCTTATTTGATTTAAAAAATTATGGACAGCTGCCTGCGGTATTTCAGGTCCTTGATTCACTAATTTGTATTCTTCTTTCGTTTGATTGACTTGTGTAAATACATTGATACGCGTCATACCAGGCACTTCAATAAACTCTGTTTGGATTTGTTTCTTCTGTAAATAGTCTTCTATATATTTTCCTGTGAAACCAGCAGAAAAACCTAGTGCCGTACTTGGGAAATCTAGCATCTTTAATACTAGTGACACATTCACCCCTTTTCCGTTTGCCTGAATGTCATCCTCTTTTGTGCGGTTTACCATAAAAGGATGCATCTCCTCTGTTTCAATAAATAGATCAATTGCCAAATTCATCGTGCATGTGTAGATAGACATAACCAATGACCTCCTTGACTCTATTATGAAATACGCGAAAGAGAAAATGTTTTCTTAATCGTTCCAACACAAAGAAAACCTTTACATTTATAAACACCTCGTGCTATTTTTTAACTAACTTTTGGTGAAAGAAGGAAAGAATATGGATCACAAATTAAGTGAAACAGAACAGTACCTCTGGAACTTTATCGAACACCACATCCTAGAGATCCCTAACTACTCCATCGTGAAACTAAGTGAACAAGCAAATGTCTCAACAGCCACCATTGTGCGGACAATGAAGAAGAAAGGCTATGAAGGATTTACTTCGTTTAAGCACCATCTAAAAGAAGGAGAAAACAAGAACATCAATTTTTCTTTCTTAGATAAAGTAGACAAAGGTATCCGTCGAGCCATTCTAAAAAATGAACAAGAAGTGGTACGTACGATCAATATGTTGGAAATCGGGAACATTGAAGATGCAATACAAAGAATCAAATTTGCTGACCGGGTTTTTGTCTTTGCACGAGGATTTTCAGAAATGATTGGTCAAGAGATGCTGGTAAAACTTCAATTAACAGGGAAAAATTGTCAAATGCATACTGATCCAGAAATCATCAAAAGCATCAGTCGGAAACTAACTAAGAAAGACAGCGTTATTTTTGTTTCTTTGAACGGCGAGACAAAAGAACTCGTCACTGCCGCAAAGAATTGCTATGACGCAGAGATTGGTTCGATTCTAGTTACAGCCAATCATTCCTCTACACTCAAAGATTATTGCGAGATAAATCTCGTAGGGTTCAAATCAGAAGGTTCGTATTTCCCTGATTATGAAGTACGTTCACGCTTGCCTCTCCAGATCATCGCGAGAATTCTGCTCGATGCCTATGTATTGCGTATGGGGGAGAATTGAGAAGCAGTTTATTGTGGTTGGTTACAGTTTAAAACATCACATTTTTTTATTCTTTATATTGTAGGGACTCACGGAAACTTTTTATGTATAAGGTTATTCACAATCTACAAAGTTACTTTAAGTAACAAAAAAATAAATAAAAATACTTAAAACAAAAAAATATCTTTTTAATCAATAAAAAAATTGACATATTTATTAATAATAAGCTATTCTGTTATAGAAGAAAAAATCATTTGTTATTAATAGTAACAAAAAGGAGTATATCATGAAAAAGTTATCTCAAAAACGTTTAGCTCAAATCATTATTGATTCTAGAAAATCTCTAAAAATGACACAACAACAACTTGCAGTAGCTACTGGTATCAACCGCGCCTTAATTAGTCGATTAGAATCTCTCGATTTTATCCCTTCAATACAACAATTAGAATCATTAGCCGAAGTTCTAAATTTTGAACCAACAGATCTATTTATAAATGAATCAAATAAATCAAACAGAACAAAACATCAGTCGAAGAATATTGCTGTAGCTGGTACTGGTTATGTAGGTCTTTCCATTGCTATTCTTCTTGCTCAGCACAATCAGGTAACAGCAGTAGACATTATTCCTGAAAAAGTAAAACAAATCAATAATAAGAAATCGCCAATACAAGATGATTACATTGAAAAATATCTAGCTGAAAAAAAACTTAATTTAATTGCAACGACTGATGGTGCAGCCGCTTATAGAGAAGCCGATTTTGTTGTCATTGCTGCCCCAACAAATTATGATAGTAAACAAAATTATTTTGACACTTCTGCTGTAGAATCAGTAATTGAATTGGTATTAGCAGTCAATCCAAAAGCAATAATGGTTATCAAATCGACGGTACCTGTAGGCTATACCGAAAGCATTCGTGAAAAATACAATACTAAAAATATTCTATTCAGCCCAGAATTTCTCAGAGAATCTAAGGCATTATATGACAATCTATACCCTTCGCGAATTATTGTTGGCACGGACCAAAATGACAAAACTTTACTAGAAGCCTCTCATACTTTTGCAGATTTACTTCAAGGAGGAGCAATCAAAAAAGATATCGAAACTCTTTTCATGGGATTCACAGAAGCTGAAGCAGTTAAATTATTCGCTAATACTTACCTTGCACTTCGTGTATCTTACTTCAATGAACTTGATACTTACGCAGAAATGAAGAGACTAAATACACAGGAAATCATTCACGGGGTTTGCTTAGATCCAAGAATTGGCACACATTATAATAATCCATCTTTTGGATATGGAGGCTATTGTTTGCCAAAAGATACAAAACAACTTCTTACTAATTATAACGATGTTCCTCAAAATATGATGAGTGCCATTGTCGATAGTAATCGTACAAGAAAAGACTTTATAGCAGAGCGTGTATTAGAACTTGCTGGTGCGTATGAGACCAATAGTTCATGGAGTGAAGAAAAAGAAAAAGAAGTAATCATAGGTGTATACCGTCTTACAATGAAGAGTAATTCAGACAACTTCCGTCAATCATCTATTCAAGGAGTTATGAAGCGAATAAAAGCAAAAGGAGCAACCGTTGTAATTTATGAACCAACACTTGATAATAACACTACATTTTTCGGATCAAGAGTAGTAAATAATTTAGATAATTTTAAAAACATCAGTCACAGTATTATTGCCAATCGGTATGATAGTAATCTTGATGATGTAAAAGAAAAAGTTTATACCAGAGATTTATTTCAACGAGACTGAAAAAATAACACCTCAGATTATTAGTATCTGAGGTGTTTCTACAACTATTCATAATAAAAAAATATAACTATACTTCGTAGAAGGACTTATACCATTGTGCAAATTTACGAAGCCCATCACGCAAACTTGTGCTTGGCTTAAATCCAAAATCTCGTTCTAGCGCACTAGTATCTGCATAAGTAACCGGCACATCTCCTGGTTGCATCGGAACTAGTTCGGTGTGAGATTCAAAGTCGTAATCTTCTGGTAGCACCCCTGCTGCAATTAGCTCTTGTTGTAGAATATCTACAAAATCTAATAGGTTTTCCGGCGTATTGTTGCCAATATTATAAATATGATATGGTGGTATTGGCAGCCCATCTTCCCCAGTAATTTTCTCTGGGGGGCACTGCATAACCCTCTTTACTCCTTCAACAATATCATCTATATAGGTAAAATCACGCTTGCAATTCCCATAATTGAATATTTGGATATTATCACCAGCACGAAGTTTATCAGTAAAACCAAAATAAGCCATATCTGGACGCCCAGCAGGACCATATACTGTAAAGAAACGTAACCCTGTAGACGGAATATTGTAAAGTTTAGAATATGCATGTGCCATTGATTCATTACTTTTCTTAGTTGCTGCATACAACGATACTTGATTGTCTACTTTATCATCTGTAGAATACGGAATCTTTTTATTAGTTCCATAAACGGATGATGATGAAGCATACACTAAATGTTCCACACCGGATTCTCCATTATCATATGAATGACGACAAGCTTCAAGAATATTATAGAATCCTATTATGTTAGATTCGATATACATATCTGGATTAGTAATTGAATAACGGACTCCTGCCTGAGCTGCTAAATTCACCACAATACTTGGTTTATAATTATCAAAGATGAAATCAATTGTTGCTTTATCAGCAATAGAACCTTTGATAAAATTCCAAGTAGATCCTGGATGGTTCTTTGCCTCCGCTTCTATCTCTGATAATCTATAGTTCTTAATAGAGACATCATAGTAATCATTCATATTGTCAATGCCAATGATTTTTATTGATGACTGAGTACGTAATAACTCAAGAACCAAATTTGATCCAATAAAACCGGCTGCGCCAGTTATTAAAATTATTTTATTTTTTAATGATACATTTAACATCATTGCTTGCTCTCTTTCTATTTTTATTACAGTCATCACAATATATATATGATATTTTTATTTAAAGACATATTATTTTAATATGGTTTTCTTATTCTCTAAAATAAACATTTTGTACTTATTTATTCTAAATGTTTTTAGAAATATAGTAAAAACGAGTAAAAAAAGACTTCCTTTAACGTAAAATATTATTATATTTCACGTTTAATAAATATATAATATAAAATATAACTAAACAAAAATGTAAATATTTGAGTAATATTTAAAAAGCTAACGAAAAATTGTTCATCTATACTTTGATAGAAAATCATCATAGCATTGATTGCATAAAAAATAAATAAAAAATTTATCTTATTACTTCTTTTTATATAAGTATACATAATGTTATTAAACAAACTAACTATCATAGAACAAATAATTAAACCAGTTAAACCAAAATCAGATAAATATCTTCTTATTGCTGTATATACATTTGTCATTACCCCACTGTTACCAATTTCGGTAAAAGGCAAAATACGAGTTACGTTAGAAACATTTCCATTCAATCTATTAAATAAATCTTGTACTCCCAAAAATGTCTCTAACCCAGAATCAAACGAATGATTATTATGAACCCCTTGTCCTACAAAATTATTTAATGCAGCAATTGAACCACCAAAATATAAAGATAAAGTATCAGTAATGGATTTTCCTGCCCAACCTTTTAAGTTACCTAAATATACAAAAACTATAATTAAAACTAATAATGTTATTATAGTATAAGAAAAAATCTTTAGTTTATTATATCTATTCCCATTATTCGATTTAGTATATAAGATTATATAAAGAATTAGGAAAAATGATAAAAATTCAATATATGCTCCTCGCGACCCACTCAAAGAATATTGTATTAAATAAATTATTGGTATTAATAAATAAATAATGTTTTCTTTTTTATTCACATCTTTTGGTACCGTAATATTAAAAGTAAATATAAACAAATTTAAATAAGCTAAAGATCTAAGAAATAGAGAGGATATAGAAATTAATAAAGTAGTTGTCTGACCTTTTTGTAATAACCCTAATCTTGCGTATTGAATTAATAAATCTTCTCCTTCATTGTATCCAGAAAAAACCGCAATGTTTTTTATCTGTATATAATACATATATAAAATCAAAATACTCAGACCAATTAAAAGTATAATAACACTTTTGCTTAATTGAATATCATTATATTGTAATAACTTTCGTTTTTTACTATTAGGATATATTGTTTGGCATAATAGTTCAGTAATAAAAAAAACAAATATAAATAGCAAAATAATCAAAATTGTTTTCCCAGTAATTTCAACTCCCCATTCTTTTACTTTTAAGCTTAAGAATAATGAACTCAATAAAAAAACAGATACCGTTATAAAACTCGGCGAAATCAAATCCTTTCCATTTAAATAATATATTAGTAATAAAGCTAGTAACAGAGCTACATTTAGAGTAAACATTTATACTTCTCCTATATTAACTAAACCTAAAATCACAAATATTTTTTATATATATTATATGATTTACGTACCATTTCATATTTTTTTCTTGAAGGAATTTTTTTCACAGATTGACTTTCTTGGTGCAGCACATGTAGCTCAGGAACATATAAAATTTTTCCGCTAACTCTTCTTACTTGCTCGCTAAAGATGGCTTCTTCTCCCCATAAAAATACTTTAGCATCCAACAGAGAATAATACTTAAAAAAATGGGAAGTAAGAACATAACAAGCACCAATCCCCGCTTCAATATACATACTCTTATTTATTTTTGTATTTTTTATAGTTTTATTTGTTTTTAAGATATTATATACAGTTTTTAAAAGAATCATAATATAATAATTTGACCAATAGATATCATTTTTTACTTTTTCAATTTTTGATATCCTAGTTTTTCTAAGTGGATTTTGATGTACTCCCGTAACAGTCTCTACATCAGGAGCTAAAGCTAAAACACTTTTTTCAAATTTAACTGTATCTAATTTTAGTAAAAAATCACTATCAAATTCTAAATCATTATTACAAATAATAACATATTTATAAGAGCTATTCTCTATATACTTTAAACCTAAATTCAACCCGCCAAAATATCCATGGTTGATAGATGATTTGATTAAAGTCACATTGGATATAGATTGTGTCTCTTTATCAAGTATACGAGTATCTTCCTGATTTGATCCATTATCAATAATTATTATATCTAAAATTTCTTGTGGATTACTTTTGGTTAACCCATTTAAATTTTTAACAAAATTCAGTGTTAATTGTGCATTATTAAAATTAATTGCAATAAAACAAATTTTATTTATCAATGGCTTTTATTCTCCTAACTTACTTTAATTAATAAAATAATAATCCTACTTCATAAATTCAAAAAATTCATCTCGATACTTTTCTTCTTTGAAAAAGTCTAATTTTCTCATATTCCTCACTAATATATCATATTGATTGCTATCTAATTTTAAAGCTTTTTCAATAATCTTTTCAAGTGCGTTATCGTCCACTTTTTTTGTATAAAAGCTATCAACAGAATTAGTGATATAGCAACTAATATCAGAAAAATCATTAGTTATTACCGGTACACCTAAAGCAATACTCTCAGAAAACTTAGTAGGAAAACCATAATTATTTGCCCTTGTTCCTTTTCTAAAAAAAACAGAATAGTGTGACATACTTATAACTTTTCTCGCTTCATTTCGTGCAAGCCTACCATGAAATTTAAGCCATGTTTTATCAGAACAATTTAAACTCATTTGTTCGGCCTCAATACCTATAATCTCTAATTTAATTATATAACCCTTTTTCACAAGGTTATTAATAGCATTTATAATAGCTTCTAAATCATCTTTGCCAGTCGCTCCATTTCCAGAAAAAACTAAAACATACGGTTTTCTTTTATTCTGAATTTTATAAGTATCATCCATAAGTGGCGGTATTAATATAGTCTTTTTTTTGCTATATTTTTTTTCTAATCGACTACTTATACATATTATTTTTTTAGATAAGAAATTTAAAAAGTTCATTCTCAGTGATGTATCTAGCCATTTGATTGGTTTTTTAAATAAAGAAATACCTTTTGTATCATACCATTCAGAACAGTCAATTATAAGTTCGTAATTAAACCTCTTTTTATTTAATAGCAACTTAATAAAAAGAATACTAGGCAAATTGTAAGCAATTATTACGTCTGGTTGATAAGTATATATATATCTTTCTAGCTTTTTGAAACTAATTTGTTCCCAGTATGATTTTTTTTGTAAGCTAGCGTTGTAATTTGCTTCATCACATCCAAAATATATACTGAAATATTGAGTAGCGTAGTTTATTGATTTTAAAAGTCTTCCAATGTTTTTTACTCTCGTCGTAGCTGCGTTTTCATAAGGAAAAATGAATCCCCCTACATATAGTACTTTTTTCATTTTTAAATTCCTTCTAAAATATTTTCGATTTTTTTCATATATTGATCTATAACAATATCTCTAGAAAATCTTTCACTTACATATTTTCTAGATTCTTTTCCCATGTCTCTTTTTTCTTCATATGAAAGATCTAAAAATTTTTTTATCTGTATAACTAAGTCATCTGTATTTTTAGGTTGAAATAAATAACCATTCTTATTTTTATTTATTACTTCTCTACACCCTACATGATTTGTTGTTATCAAAGGTCTTCCAGAAGACGCACTCTCTAATAGTACATTCGAAATTCCTTCTGGATAATAAGATGGATGAATAGTGCAGTGCATATCTATTAGTAGTTTTCTTATATCTATAACCATTCCATGATAAATAATTATTCCAGATTTCTGTAAGGAAGTTAGTTTCTTTTCGTAATCTTGTTCAGCAAATCCACAAATATGGAATTCTGTATTAGGATATTCTTTTTTTATTATTTCAGCTGCCTCTAAATACTGTTCAATCCCCTTTTCTTTCATTAGTCTTGAAATAAAAACAAACTTAATTACATCGCTCTTAGGATAAGGTAACAGTTTAAAATAATTCAAATTTACACCTGAACCAGGTAATAAATTATACTTATTTTCTTTTGCTATCCTTTTTTTCTTAAAAAACTCTAAATTTTCATTATTTTGAAAGAATATACTATTGATTCTTCTAAAAGAAATTTTGTATAGTAACACTAATATTTTACTAGTTAAAGAATTCTTTTCTAGAGCAGTGCCTAATCCGGTAATATTTGAAATATACGGTATATTTAATTTTGCACTCGCGAGTCCACCGTAAATATTAGGTTTTATTGTGAAAGTTAGTACTACTAACGGATTAATTTTTGTTAGTATATCTTTATAGTGTTTAATTAAAGTAAACTCTTTAAATGGATTCATACCATGTCTGTCTACTTCGACCTCTATAAATTTGCATCCTAATTCCTCTAATAAAGGAATTCTTTCACCAAATGGTGATACTATAATAACTTCATACCCTTTTTCGATTAGCGCTTCTACAATTTCTTTTCTAAAGTTATAAATAACAATATCATGATTAACTATAAATACTACTCTTTTATTTTCATAAAAATTTACCCTTTTAAAATTATTAGAACTTGCTAAATTCACTTACCCCACACCACTCTATTCACATAGTCTGTATAAGAAAGGATGATACGCAATACTTTTTCCGAAACATTTGGCATTGAATAATCTGCGACGTGTCGCAAAGTATCTTTTTGCTGTGTTTCCAATACTTCCAGTCCTTGCATAATTCTTTCTTTTTCTAATCCTACCATCATGACACTTGCTTCTTCCATTGCTTCTGGTCGCTCATGTGCTTGACGGATATTCAATGCTTTGAAGTTCAAAATGGAAGATTCTTCGCTGATCGTTCCGCTGTCGCTTAGTACAGCTTTTGCATTGATTTGCAATTTATTGTAATCATTGAATCCCATCGGTTTCATTGTTTGGATCAGCTCATGGAATTTGATTCCTTTTGCTTCGATCATCTTCATTGTCCGCGGATGCGTACTGATGATGATTGGCAATTGGTAAGTTTCAGCGATTGTATTCAAGCTATCTACCAAGTGTAAGAAATTTGTTTCTGAGCTGATATTTTCTTCGCGGTGAGCAGAAACGACAAAATATTGTCCTTCTTTCAACCCTAAGCGATTAAGGACATCGGAATGTTGGATGTCCTCTTTTCTTGAATTGAGAACTTCAAACATCGGACTTCCTGTTTTGATTATACGGTCAGCTGGTAATCCTTCACGTAAGAGATATTCTCTCGCGATATCGCTATAGGTTAGATTGATATCCGCTGTATGATCAACAATTTTACGATTTGTTTCTTCCGGTACTCGTTGATCGAAACAGCGATTTCCTGCCTCCATATGGAAAATGGGAATATGGCGACGTTTGGCGGCAATTGCACATAAACAGCTATTTGTATCTCCTAATACTAAGAATGCATCTGGTTTTACTTCTTCCAAAATTGGATCAATCTTGATCAAAATATTTCCAACTGTTTCAATGGCTGTTCCAGTTGCTGCATTTAGAAAATAATCGGGTTTCTTTAGCTTGAAGTCTTCGAAGAATACTTCATTTAATTCATAGTCATAGTTTTGTCCAGTGTGTACTAGAATATGTTCGATTGCTTCTGATTGATCCAAACGATTGATAACAGCAGACAAACGAATGATTTCTGGTCGCGTTCCTACTACTGTCATCACTTTTAATTTTTTCATTGTTTAAACCTCCACATAATAAGTATCAGGATGTTTTGGATCAAATGGTTCATTTACCCACATCACCGTCACCATATTCGATGATCCCAGATTTTCGATATTGTGCGTATAACCTACTGGAATATCAACTACTTCCAATTTTTCTCCTGAAACAAAATACTCGATTATTTCATTTGAGTCTACTTTCCTAAAACGGATCACACCTTCTCCGCTCACTACTAAGAATTTTTCATTTTTGGTATGATGCCAATGATTTCCTTTCGTGATTCCCGGTTTGGAAATATTGACAGATACTTGACCTCGGTCTTTTGTTCTTAAAAATTCAGTAAACGATCCTCGATCATCTACATTCATTTTTAGAAAATAAGCAAAATCGTCTTCTGGTAAGAAGCTTAAGTACGTACTGTACAGATTTTTTTCTACTCTTCTCGCAAGGTTAGGAACACTCAAGTTCGTTCGACTATTTTTGAAAGATGTAATCAGTTCTTTTAATTCGCCGACCGTTACTTCATTCGTCTCACGTACAGCACAATACCCCTTTTCCATATAAGGTTGTCTGTTCAGACAATGAAGTAATTCCTTCACAACATCATCGATATAACAAAGTTCAATGACAGCAGATGGATCATTTACCGTCACTTCTTCGTCCCTTGCGATTTTGTAACAAAATGTGGCTACAACTGTATTATAATTTGGTTGTGACCACTTACCGTACAAGTTTGAGAAACGATAAATATATACAGGTGCTCCGGTTTCTTTTTGGTATTTCTTTAATAACTCTTCTCCTGCTTTTTTGCTTTTGCCATAAGAATTATCAAGTTCTGCTTGGATAGAGGAAGAAAGCATCACTGGACATGTATTGCCATGTGCTTTTAGTTTTTCTAGCAATTCTGAAGTAAATCCAAAATTTCCTTTCATGAATTCTGCATCATCTTTTGGTCTGTTCACTCCAGCTAAATGAAAAACAAAGTCTGCTTTTTTACAATATTCATCTAATAAATGTACAGGCGTGTCTCTATCAAAACTAAGAATATCTGTGAATCCTTCATTTTTTAATTCAGCAACTAAATTTTTTCCAATAAAACCATTTGACCCAGTTACTAAAATATTCATTGATTTTGCCACTCTTTCAATTCTTTTCTTACATATTCCAGTTCAAGAAGTCTTTCTTTGATTTGTTCTACAGATAATCGTTGTGTATTATCTGAATTGTATTCTCCTTCTTGTGTCAGCGCTTTGCTTCCTTCAACGAAATACTTATCATAATTCAAATCACGTGTGTCTGCAGGGACACGATAGAAATCACCCATATCTTGAGCAACTAAGTATTCTTCTTTTGTCAGTAGTGTTTCATAACGCTTTTCGCCATGCCGTGTTCCGATAATATGAATCTCATTGTCTGCATGGAATAATTCTTTGATTGCTTGTGCTAGGTCGCCGACAGTAGAAGCTGGTGATTTTTGTACCATGATATCCCCTGCTTTTGCGTTTTGGAAGGCAAAAACAACCAACTCTACAGCTTCTTCCAAACTCATCAAAAATCTTGTCATGCCAGGATCTGTCACTGTTAATGGTTTACCACTTTTTATCTGGTCAATGAATAATGGAATAACTGATCCTCTAGAAGCCATTACATTTCCATAACGTGTGCCACAAATCATCGTGCGTTCGTCAGTAACGGTTCTTGCTTTAGCAACAAATACTTTTTCCATCATAGCTTTGGAAATCCCCATAGCATTGATTGGATACGCAGCTTTATCAGTAGACAAGCAAATAACTTTTTGAATCCCCATTTCGATTGCTGCAGTTACGACATTATCTGTTCCCATAATATTTGTTTTCACAGCTTCCATTGGGAAAAACTCGCAAGAAGGTACTTGTTTAAGTGCTGCTGCATGGAAAACATAATCAACGCCATACATCGCATTTTTGACACTGTTGATGTCCCGAACATCTCCAATGTAAAATTTCAATTTGTCATTGTTGTATTTCTTCCGCATATCGTCTTGTTTTTTCTCGTCACGAGAAAAGATACGTATTTCTTTGATATCTGAATCTAAAAAACGTTTCATCACTGCGTTCCCAAAAGAACCAGTGCCGCCTGTGATTAATAAAATTTTATCTTTGAACATTATTATTCCTCCTACTATTTTTAAAAATCGAAATTGAATATTAATTTTATTTCTCAATAGTCCTTTTTATTGTTTCTTCGAAGTCAACTAATCTATCGTCTCTTTCGTTAGGAGCATAAACTAGACTTCCAAATGCTTTGTTTGTAAGCCTGCCGATTTTCCCAGGAAAATATCCTAACAATTTAACAAAATAGTTAAAATAGGGAAAGATGATTATTTTCTTTTTTCGGTATTTTGCTATTGTTTGTATAATATCACTGGTCCTGACATACTCGTTATTTTGCGGAAAAAAGATACCATTCTTTTCTTCATCAATTATTTCTTTTAAATATATGCATAAATTTTCAATAAACAACATGGAACGTTGATTTTTAATAGCAGGAAAGGCAGGTAACTTATCCGCTAGTTTAACTAGTTCCGGAAAGTTTCCCTTACTCCCCGGTCCATAGATCATTGGCGGACGTAAAATAGCAACATGGAAAGTATCCTCATCTAATGGTTGTAAGCCAATCTCCGCTTGCAGCTTGCTGTCGCCATAGAAATTGGAAGGATTTGGTTTGGTATCTGGAGTGATTACACGTTTTTTGTTGATATTTGTTTCTTCACCATAAATAATGATGGAACTCATATAAATGAATTGTCCGTTCTTTCCTGATAGATCTTGTTTATATTTTTTTGCTGTCTCAATTGCAAGGTCTCGATTGACCGCATAATAGAGCTGTTTGGTTTCTTCGCTTACTTTCGATACATCTGCGTGCGCGATACCTGCTACATGAAAAACCGTATCATACCCCGACAAGTCATGTTCTCGCCACGCGTCACCTCGTACACTTAGTGTGTCGATTTGATACTCGTCTTGAAATTGTGTCATCCATTTTTTGAAGGATGTACCGATATAGCTATTTGCACCAGTAATCAGGATCTTTTTCATTTTGCATCCTCCTTTTTCACCGAACCAGTTCCGCCTTCGACAACGCCGTCGCTTCTAAAGACGGAGATTATGGTTCCAAAAAAGCATTTTAGATCCATCATTGGCGTGATATTTGCTGTGTACTGTCCATCTAAACGTGCTTTGTAGTCGATCTCTAATTCATCCCGTCCACTGATCTGTGCGAGGCCTGTTAGTCCTGGACGGATATCATTTGCGTGGTACTTGTCTCGTTCTTCAATCAAATCATATTGGTTCCATAGCGCTGGACGTGGTCCGATGACTGCCATGTCCCCTTTTAATATATTAAATAATTGCGGTAGTTCATCCAGACTTGTTTTTCTAAGGAATTTTCCTACTCGTGTAATAAAAAAGTCAGGATTTGATAACAAATGAGTTGGTGTCTCTTGAGGCGTATCTACTTTCATCGTTCGGAATTTATAGATATAAAAATGGGATTTGTTTTTTCCTACCCGTTTTTGTTTAAAGATGATTGGACCTTTTGAATCAATTTTGATAGCTATACATAGAATCAAAAGGATTGGTGACAATACGATGATACCAATTAAAGATAATAAAAAATCTATCCCTCTTTTTAAACCGTCTTTATACACTTTACTCCCCCTACTTATTTGAAGCATTTGCAAAAGTGACAATTTCTTTAGCCAATTGTTCGTCGTCTTGCGGCAGGCTATTGACGAATTCCATCACTGTTTGCATGGAGTAACCTTTGATGTTTCCTACAAAGATCTTCTCGTAAACTGCTTCATCGTTTCTTTCCTTATCCAACAATAGTTCTTCATATAGTTTTTCCCCTGGACGGATACCTGTTTCAACGATTTCGATCTCGTCTTCGCTATATCCGCTCAATCGGATCATGTTTTTGGCTAGATCTACGATTTTCACTGGTTCGCTCATATCTAAAATAAAGATTTCGCCGCCTTTTGCTAATGCACCAGATTGAATAACTAAACGACTAGCTTCAGGAATCGTCATGAAATATCGGGTCATACGAAAGTCTGTTACAGTGACTGGCCCTCCTTGAGCAATTTGTTCTCTGAATACTGGGATCACACTACCACGAGAACCAAGGACATTCCCAAATCTGACAGCTGAGAATTTCGTACAGCCTTCTTCATTCAACCCAGTCACGATCATTTCAGCGATTCGTTTTGTTGAACCCATGACGTTTGGCGGATTGTTGGCTTTATCTGTCGAGACCATGACGAAGTTTTTTACTTTCGCTGCTTTGGCTGCTTCTGCTACATTTTTTGTACCGAAAATATTGTTTTTGACTGCTTCTTTTGGGTTATATTCCATCAGCGGTACATGCTTATGAGCGGCTGCATGGTAAACGATATCTGGGTGGTATTGTTCCATGATCTCATTGATTTTCTTGCGATCTTGGATATCCGAAATAATTGGTACGATTTCTGTAGGACACTTTTGATGATGCGTGCGTAATTCACGGTCAATCAAGTAAATCGAGTTCTCTCCATGACCTAGAAGTAATAGTTTTGCAGGGTCAAACTGGATGATTTGCCGGCAGATTTCTGAACCGATCGATCCTCCTGCACCGGTGACCAGAATGACTTTGTTCGTGATCTGGTCTTTGATGGATTCGATATCCAACTCTACCTCATCTCTTCCCAGTAAATCCACTACGTCGATGGTTTTTAATTTTGATACGCTGATTTTCCCTGAAGCAAGTTCTTCCATAGAAGGCATCGTGTTGACTTTCACATGAGCAGATTCGACTAACTCGAAGATTCTTCGTAATTTTTTTCTTGATAAAGAAGGGATAGCGATCGTTACCATTTGGATGTCATATTTTTCGATCAATTCCGGTATATCTTTTAATGACCCCAGTACTTTTTTTCCTGAAAGATACGTATTTCTTTTATTCGGATCATCATCCACGAATCCAACGACATGGATATCTTGAGCCGTTTTAGAACCAAGAAAACTGTTGTATAAAATACGTCCACCTTCGCCGGCCCCAACGATCAAGGTATTTTTAGCGGAATCTGTTGATAGATACCTCATGTTTTTTGTTTCGATATAGATACGCCAGATCAATCGGCTGCCAATGATCAATAATAGCGAAAGTAGGTATGCAAAGATGACTAAACGTAAACTGTATTGTTTATTTATGAAAAGCAATACGATGATACTTGAGGCCGCACTTGCAGATAACGAACCAAAAATCGCAATCATCTCTCTTAAATTGGTGTAACGATTGATTCGAGTGAATACTTTGAAAAAACTACCATATAATAGATAAAAAACAATCGATAACCCGCTGGAGATTAAAATAAGATCTATTGGTATAGCTACAAACGGCTCCATAAAATTAACCGCTGCGCTATTTGCAGCAATCAATAACAAGCTGTCTACTAAAATCAAAGTAATGATTTTTCTTCTTCTTGTTAAAACAAACACCCTACATTCCCCCTAAAATAAACCAAACTTCTTCTTTTTTACCTCTTCATAGACTGGATAACTGATCTCATCCCCGTTGATCAGGTCCTTTGCGACTTGTTTCATCTGTGCTGCTTTTTCCTTGCCAAAGTCCTTGGCGATTTGCTCATAACATTCTTTTAAGTAAAAGGTGCGTTTAGAGACCCCATGGGCATCGGAAGCAGCCATTTGCACGAGGTTATGTTTGACCATCATTTTGGCTGTTTTCTGGATGTCTTTGCCAAATACACCGACATAACTTGGTGCGGTGAGTTGGGCCAAGCATCCCATATCTAGGAATGGCAGCAAATGATTCGGGTCTTTACGAAAATGCGCGTTGCGTTCTGGATGGACGATCACTGGTGTCTTTCCTAGTTGTAACAACTCAAAAAAGAGCCGTTCTGCATATAACGGCACTTCCAGTGTCGGAAATTCGATCAAAAGATATGTATCATCTAAATCTGTAAATAAAATTTCATCTCGGTGGATGTCTTCGATCAGCGTTCCAGTAATACGTACTTCTTGTCCTTCCAATAACGTCAAAGGCAATTGTCTTTTCTCTAATTCTGCTTGTAACGAAGCGACTAGAGAAATGACTTGTGATTTTTCATTGCTGTATTTTCCATTATTATGATGGGGTGTGCATAAAATATGTGTGATCCCTTGTTGAATCGCTTTTTCAGCCATGGCGATACTGGCATCTAAGTTTTCTGCTCCGTCATCGATTCCTGGCAGGATATGGCAATGTAGATCAATCATTTCTCTTGTCTCCTCTCTTTTATTTCTTAATTCCCGTAGTAATAACCAGCATCTTTGCTGTGTTCTGCCCCATTGTATACAACACCAAGGACACGCGCTTGTACCATATCCAGCAATTCTTTTGCTTTAGACAATGATTCTTTACGTGACGTATTTTCACGTACGACCAATAAGGTACCATCCGTTTTTGAAGACATAATCTGTGCATCTGTTACGGCAACGACTGGCGGCATGTCGAAGATCACTACATCAAATAGTTGTCTTGCTTCTGCTAAAATCTGATCCATTCTTGGCGAGCTTAGTAACTCTGATGGATTTGGTGGTTTAGGTCCACTTGGTAGAATCGACAAATTCTCGACTGGCGTTCGTTGGATCTCATCTGCTACACTCCCTGATGAACTAAGAACGGTACTTAATCCGCTTGCGTTGTTCAACTTGAACGTTTTATAGATGACGGGCTTACGTAAGTCTGCATCGACTAGCAGCACCCGTTGACCGGATTTGGCAAAAACAACGGCAATGTTTGCTGCAGTGGTCGATTTCCCTTCTCCAGGTCCTGATGAAGTCACAACAATCGTTTTGATTTGCTGACCAGCTGCGGAGGCAAACTGGATATTCGTCCGAATCGTGCGATATTGTTCGGCGATTGGTGAAGAGGGGTTTGTGAGTGTGACCAAACTGACTGCATGAGTTTGGGTTGCTTTTTGTTTCTGTGTTCGTGCCATTTTTCTTTCCTCCTAGACTCTTGAGCGGCTTCTGCGTGATGGCGCTGTTTTATCGTTTGTAGCTTTTGGTTGTGTCGGAGCTGGTCCTTTTTTACGAACACCAGCGTTCAATTCTTTCGCTGACATTTCTGGTACAGTCCCTAAGATCGGGAAGCCTAATGTATCCGTCACATATTTTTCATCTTTTACTGTCCGGTCGAGTAATTCAAATAAGAAAGCTAGACCTACACCTACCATCATTCCTAACACTAAGCCAATCACTAGATTCAATTTATTATTTGGCGAAACAGGTGTCGTATTGGCAACTGCACCTGAGATGATCGAGATTTTATCGACATTCATCACGTCTTTGGCGTTCTCTTGGAATACTTGTGACGTTGTATTAGCGATTTGTTGAGCCGTCACTGCATTCGTGCTTGTTGCTTGGATCGAGAACATTTGTGAATTTTGTGACTGATTGACGGAGATAGCATCTTTGATTTGTCCAGCAGTCATTTTCACATTGTCTTCTGTTTCTAAACGATCTTTGACTTCATTTAGTACTAGATCACTGACGATCATATCTTTATACGTATTGATCATTTGCAGGTTCGTATTGACATCATTGACATTTGCAGTATCTGATTGTGGCAGTGTCACGATCAATTGGGCTTGTGAGCTGTATTTTGGTGTCAAGATGAAAAACGTCACGATGCCTGAGATGGCCAAGCCAGCAAACATTGAGATGAGGATTGTTATCACGTGTTTGCGTAATGTTTCAAAAATTTCTTTCAAGCTGATAGTCTCTTCCATTTTTTCTCCACTTTCCTATTTATTCTCTAGATTCATTTGATCCTTTAATTCTTTTTTCACACGATCAAGTTCTTGATCGCTGACTTTTTGGTATGAGATATTGTCTTGCATGAAGCCTTCTCCTTGCAGCTGATCTTGCTTGATTGTACCAAATGCATCCCGATAATCTAAAGCAATCTTTTTCATTTCATCAAAGCTCATGTCTGTTTTCATATTCGACTCTAGAGCATTCAAAACGGATTGATAGTTGCTTACACCGTTCAGACTCAATACTTTTTTCGCTACACCTTCTACGATCTTTCTTTGACGCTCTTGTCTGCCGTAGTCACCGTTTGGATCTTCATAACGCATACGAGAATAAGACAATGCCTGATCCCCGTTCAATGTGATTTTACCGATCGTAAAATCATAGCCATCTTGTGAGAAGGTGAGGTCATTATTGACTTCGATACCACCAACTGCATCAACGAGTTCTTTTAGACCTTTCATATTGATTGAAACATAGTGGTCGATTGGGATGTCTACATATTTTTGTACGGTATCCATCGCCATGGCAGCTCCGCCGAATGCATAAGCGTGGTTGATCTTGTCTTTTGTGTCACGACCAACGATATCGACATACGTATCACGAGGAATACTGACGATCGTTGTCTGTTTGTCTTCAGGACTGACTGTGGCAACCATCATCGTATCTGATCGTCCTTGATCGACCCGACCTAAATCTCCCGTATCGATTCCCATCAATAGAACAGAGAAAGATTCTTGTTTGTCCAGATCAACTGGTTTTGTTCGTTCTCCTTGGGTTCGTTCCACTGATTCGTAAGTTTTTTCAATAGAATGTGAGAGATCTAGATATAATTTTGCTCCTACTCCTACGATTGCTAATACTAATACGACAAGAATTGCTAAAATAATTAGAAATATCTTTTTCCCTCTTGATTTTCTTCTTCGTTTTGCCATAGTTTCCTCCGTTTGCTAGCCTTGCTTGAATCCTCGCTTTTACTATTAATAGCTCGTATTGCTATAGCCCATTTGCTGAGCGACTGTTTCTGCTTTTGACGCGTATGCGGCTCTTATTTTTTCATTCCGAATCTGTTCGATGAGACTGAGTGCGGTCAAATATTGATCGTAAGTAGCAGTAGCTGTTACTTGACCGTCTTTCAGCATCGTATCGAATAGCTGATCTAGTTGCGTGACTTGCGCAATTTGGGTATCAGCGAATCCTAGATATTGCATAACGACCGTTTTCCAAGCACTATCCTTAAAAAAGCTCATATTTTCACGTACATGGGCGACATCTGCACTTGCCAACTTTTCTTTGATGATGACATCATCCACAGCTTGCTGCCAGTTTGATACGTTTTTAGTAAATAATTTATTGACAGCCGTCTGGATCTTCAGTTTTGATTCTGCATCCTCTAACTGTGTGAAGACTGCTTTCTTTTCTTCTTGGATCGCAGCAGCTTCTTTAGGTAATTCTGATTCCTTGATGTCATAATCATCTGCTGAAAGTTTGATAGAAGATAGTTTATGTGACAAATTTGAAACTGTTTCTTCTGTTATTTCAGGATTTAGGAAAATTTTTTCTTTTGTACTGTACAGCTTATCTACTTCTTTTGATAAAGAGGTCACGGTGTCTTTTTGATTGGTGATGGCAGATTCTGCGTAATTGATCCGTTGATGATGTTGCCGCTGATTATTGAAATGGTATCCAAACAAGCAAATCACAATAGCGCCTATGCCTACCGCCACAGTAGCCAATAACTTGACGAACGGCTTTTCCATAGATTCACTCCTAAATATTGATGATAGATAAATAAAGATGTGATTCATTCACATCAGAATGAGCGCTTTTTATTTAAAAGCATAATTAAACTAATATATTCATAGAAATATTTGTAAGCAGGTTTTCCCTATATAATCATACCACAAACAGTTTTCTTGACTAGGGAAATTCATAATTTAAAAGTAAATAAAACGTTAATGACATTCCAATTAATCGTTTTCATTTTTATTTCCTCTCTTTTCATGAGCATTTTGAAAATTCGAACAAAAAATAAAATAACAAAAATTATTAAAATAGAATTAATAACAGCTATTTATATTTATAACAAAAAAACAGAGGCACAGCACGTTGCGTGCATGCTCTCTGTTTTTCAAACAAAAGATTATTTTGTGATGATTTGATCCAAGCTTGCTAATGACAAAGCCATGGCAGCTATTTGACTAAGTTGTGTTAGTCGGTTCTTACGTACTGCTGGTTCTTCAGCCATGACCATCGTTTGATCAAAATAATTTTCAATCAGTGGACGAAGAGCGACAAGCTGGTCGTAGTTTTCGTGGATCGTTTGGTCAGCAAAACTTGCTTTCATTGCTTCTACTGCTTTGTGTAATTCTTTCTCTGCGTCGTTTTCGAACAGCTCAGGGTCTACTTCTGATTGTTTTTCAAGCTGAGCTTTTTTCGCTAAATTCACGACACGTGTCAAAGCTTCCATTGAAGGTTTGAAGTCTTCATCTGCAAGATGTTGTTTGAACAATTGTGCTGCTGCAAATACTTTTGTCAGATCTTTTTGTTCCGCATTCAAAACAGCCTCGATGACATCATGACGGATGTTCTTCGTTGTCAGTAATTGGCGCAGACGACCTTTGATAAAGTCGATCACTTGTTGTTGTCCTTCTGATAAACCAATGCCGAAACGATCCGTATCTTTACTGATAACATCGCTAATCGTTTCTTGCAGAACAGACAAAGGAAAGGCCCATTTTTTCGATTCGATGATCCGAACGACACCGTATGCTTGGCGACGTAAGGCATAAGGATCGTTTGACCCGCTTGGAATCATCCCAACTGCAAAGAAAGAAAAGATGCTATCTAATTTATCTGCAATCGCTAAAACAGAACCTACTGTAGACTGAGGTAGCTCTCCTTCACTGGATATAGGCATGTAATGCTCACGAATCGCTGTCGCTACAGCAGGTTTCTCGCCTTTCAGCAGCGCATATTTTTCGCCCATGATCCCTTGTAGTTCAGGAAATTCCCCTACCATGTTGGTTACTAGATCAAATTTATAGATTTCAGCAGCTCGTTGCAAATCCATCAATTCTTCCTCAGATAGTCCTACTTGTTCGCCAATGATACGGGCAATGACTTGTACCCGCTGCATTTTCTCATAGATACTACCGATTTTTTCATGGAAAGTAACAGTTTTTAGTTTTTCAACGTATTGATCGATTGAAGCTTTCTTGTCTTCATTATAAAAGAATTCCGCATCTTCTAAACGAGCAGTCAATACTTTTTGATTGCCTCGAACCACATTTTCCAATTTTACCCGATCACCATTACGAGCAGAAATAAAATGAGGAAGCAGCATACCTTGATCATTCCGTACCTCGAAATAACGTTGATGTTCTTTCATAGAAGTGACTAGTACTTCTTCAGGAACAGAAAGATATTTTTCTTCGAAGTCGCCAGAAAAGACAGTTGGATATTCGACTAAATTGTTGACTTCTTCTAGTAAATCTTCGTCTAAATCAATAACCCAATGATTTTTTTCTGCTAATTCATTTGCTTGTGTAACGATCATTTCTTGTCTTTTTTGCGGAGACGCAATGACGAATTGTTCATTCAATTTTTCTTCATATTCTTTTGCATGCGCAAATGTCACATCTTCGCCTAAGAAACGATGACCTCGAGAGGCTCTGCCTGTTTTGACATCCAAGATTTCGAATGGAATTACTTCGTCATCTAACAATGCCACGATCCAGTGAATAGGGCGGATATATTCAAAATCGTATTCTGCCCAATGCATCGTTACTGGGAAAGTGAGGCTTTTAATGACATCTGCTAAACCTGTCAATACTTCTTTTGCTTCTTTGCCGTGAGTGTATTTCGTTACATAGACATATTCTACACCTTTTAATTCTCTAAAAGTGATCGCATCTGTCGTCAGACCTTGTCCGCGGACAAATCCTTCAGCTGCTTTCGTCCAGTTTCCATCTGCGTCCAAAGCAATTTTTTTGGCTGGTCCTTTGACTTCTTCTTCACTGTCCGCTTGTCGTTCTGGAATGTTTGTTACTTTGATTGCTAAACGGCGCGGTGTGGAAAATGTTTCGATCGTATCATAAGTCAATTGGTTTTCATCTAAAAATTTTGCTGTTTTTTCTTCTAATTGTTTCATGCTTGGTGTGACAACATGGGCAGGCATTTCTTCCAGCCCGATTTCAAGTAATAAGTCTTTTGCCATTTTATTCAGCCTCCTTCACGGTTTCTGGATTTGCTGTGTTTTTATTCAACAAAGGGAATCCTAATTTTTCGCGTTCTGCCACAAATATTTTGGCTACAGCACGAGCCATGTTGCGGATGCGAGAAAGATAACCGGCACGCTCTGTTACGGATACTGCACCACGGGCGTCTAATAAGTTGAATGTATGGCTACATTTCAAGATATAATCATACGCCGGATGAACAAGATTTTCATCGATACAGCGTTTAGCTTCTTTTTCAAAACGATCAAAGTTGCTTAGTAGCAAGTCTTGGTCGCTTACTTCAAAAGAATATTTAGAATGTTCATATTCTGGTTGTTTGAAGATCTCGCCATATTTCACGCCATCAGCCCATTCTAAATCATAGACACTTTCAACTTCTTGGATATAAGAAGCAAGACGTTCTAATCCATAAGTGATCTCAGAAGTTACTGGTTTGCAAGGCAGTCCACCAACTTGTTGGAAGTACGTGAATTGTGTGATTTCCATTCCGTCAAGCCATACTTCCCAACCCACACCGGCACAGCCCATGGATGGGTTCTCCCAGTTGTCTTCAACAAAACGGATGTCGTGTTCTAATGGATCGATTCCTAAAAGGCGCAAGCTTTCTAAATAAAGCTCTTGGATATTCTCAGGTGAAGGTTTCATCACGACTTGGAATTGATGATGCTGATACAAACGGTTTGGGTTTTCGCCATAACGTCCATCAGCTGGTCGGCGAGATGGCTCTACGTAAGCAGCATTCCATGGTTCTGGTCCGATTGCCCGTAAAAAGGTATATGGGCTCATCGTACCTGCTCCTTTTTCTGTGTCATAAGCTTGCATCAGCATGCAGCCGTTTGATGACCAAAATTTTTGTAATGTTAAAATCATATCTTGGACGGTCAATTTTTTACTCATCTGTTTTGCCCCTTTCAATTTTAAAACGTTGCTGTCAAATAAGAATACAGGAAAGAAAACGACAAAAAATCCCTATGTCTGATTACAGACATAGGGACGAATAATTCGCGGTTCCACCCTACTTCCGAATAAAGATTCGGCAGCTTCATTTATCGTACTCTCAAGTGCCTCTTCAAAAATCGTTTGGGTCCGGCTCCCACTCTCCCGAACTCGCTAAACCACGTGTTTTTTACTGATCTTGGTCAATGTACGTATTCATTTTGCAGTTTTCTTGTTTCTATAATAGATCTTCTCAGTGAACGATCTATTTGATCTACGGTTAATAATAGACGGAACTCCCTGTGTTTGTCAAATGGTTTTGATTTTTTGTTGTATGTTTCATTTACTATTCTTCTTTTTCAGGTAGATCTTTTTCAGGCATGTCTTTCTCTGGCATCTTTAATACGTGTGCCCAAGACTTCATTTGATCGATGAACTTTTTGCTTTTCAAATGGATACCGACATATTCATCATACAGCTGGTCGATGAGTTCACGGATTGCTTGTTTGGTTTCTTCTTTCAAATGGATTCCACTGATCTTATCATAAGAAATAGCTGAAAACATCCGAACGAAATAAACAGCTCGAGGATCTGCATGATAACGGTGATCGTCCATCGACCAGTGTCTTTCGCATATCACACCACCATATTTGGAAGAATAGTCAAATTTTCCTTTTGTTTCCCCGCATACGACGCAGTGTGTCCAGATTGGTGCAATTCCAAAACGTTGCAGTATTTGGACTTCAAAAATATTCGTGATGATTTCTGCATCATCTCCTTGGTCCATCTGTTGCAGTGCTTGTTGCGTAAACTGGAACAAATGCGGGTCGTACTGATGATCTTCGATTGCCGCATCTACTAGATTCAATAAATATGTGCCATAGCCGCTCAAAAAGATGTCTTCTTGGATGTGTCGAAACGCATGGACATCTTTGACACTGCTTAAAAATGACAAACCTTCACTTCGAAAATTCCCGATATAAACTGCTTCAGTAAAAGGGAGCAAAGCCGGAGCTAAGGGCTGATTTTGCCGATGGATCCCTTTGATATAAAACATCATTTTGCCAGAAGATTCCGTAAAGATTTTGACTAATTTATCTTTTTCTTTGTAATTACGGCTAGATAAAATCAAGCCTTTTGATTCTGCAAGCTGGCTCATATTCTCCCTCCTAAAAAATAAATCTGGAAAAGCAGATTCTGCCGATCCAGATCATTTATGTTGCGATCTTCCGCAGCTTTTCTCAACACGCGGATTTTTATTCAGTTTATTTCTATACCTGACTTACAAGAAGCTCAGAATATCAATATTCGTCTTTTCGGTAGCCGAAGTCTTGCAGATAGACTTTTTTGTCTCGCCAGTCTTTTTGAACTTTGACCCAAAGTTCTAGAAAGACTTTGTCTCCTAAAAGATTTTCGATATCCTTTCTTGCTTTCGTTCCTACTTGTTTCAGCATTTTTCCGCCTTTGCCGATAATGATCCCTTTTTGGCTATCTCTTTCGACGATGATCGTAGCCTGGATATGGATTTTATCATTCTCGTTTCGCTTCATCGAATCAACAACGACTGCGACAGAATGAGGCACTTCGTCTCGTGTTAAAAACAAGACTTTCTCACGGATCAATTCAGAAACGATGAAGTATTCAGGATGATCAGTCACTTGATCATCTGGAAAATATTGTGGGCCCTCTGGCATTTCACTGACTAATACATCCATCAAACGTTCGACGTTGTTTCCTTCTGTAGCAGAAATTGGAATCACTTGTGCAAAAAGCATTTGCGTTGAATAATCTTCGATGATTCCCAATAACTCGTCTGGATGGATTTTATCGATTTTATTGATAATCAGATAAACAGGAGAATGCACGTTTTTTAGACGTTCAATAATAAAATCGTCTCCCCGACCGCGTTTTTGATCAGCGCTGATCATAAATAAGACCGCGTCCACTTCTTTCAACGCACTGTAAGCTGCTTCTACCATAAAATCTCCTAAACGATGCTTTGGTTTATGGATTCCTGGTGTGTCAATAAAAATCAACTGAGCTTCTGGTGTAGTATATACTCCTTGGATTTTATTTCTAGTTGTCTGTGCCTTGTCACTCATGATGGCAATTTTTTGACCCACGATTCGATTCAATAATGTGGATTTTCCTACATTCGGGCGGCCGACGATTGCGACAAACCCTGATTTATGTTCTGGCATATACGTTCTCCTTTTTAATTAAACAACAAATGATATATTTTAGGGACAAATAAAATCAATCCAACGATGACGGCAAAACAAGCGGTCACTAAAACTGCTCCAGCTGCCATATCTTTGATTTTTTTCCCAATCGGATGAAAATGAAAATCCGTAAACATGTCCACGACATTTTCAAAAACAGTATTGATGATCTCTACTATCCATACGAGAAAAACAGCTAAAAGCAGCCATAACCATTCTATCCGATCAAGTTGGAAAATCACGCCCATAAACAAAGCAAGGATTCCGAACGCAACATGTTTCCTCATGTTGCGTTCTTCCTCAAAAACGGTTTTGACTCCTTGGACGGCAAATTCCACGGACATCAGGAAATGTTTGTTTTTCTCTACGTTTTTATCTTTTAAGTCCATAGGCATCTAAGATCTCTTTCTGTAAACCAAACATTTCTTTCTCATCCTCTGGTGTCATATGGTCATACCCGTTGATATGCAAGAATCCATGAACCGCTAAAAAGCCAAGTTCCCGATCATACGAATGGCCGTAAGCTTCTGCTTGCTCTGCAGCACGTTCAGTAGAGATCATGATGTCTCCTAGTACACGAGGCAATGGATTCTCTCCATCTTCAAAAATCACTGGGATTTCGTCTTCGCCCTCTTCTTCCAAGGCAAAACTGATGACGTCTGTCGGTGCATCTTTTCCACGGTAATCACGATTGATTACTTGGATTGCTGCATTGTCCATGAAAGTAACAGACATTTCTGTTTCTTCTGGCAGCTCTAAATATGATGCTGCAAATTGCAACAAGTCGTCGATTTCTTTCATTTTCTCTTCTGAGACTTGGTTTGTTTCATCCATGAAGGTAATATCCATTATACATCGCTTCTTTCTATTCTTCTTGCTATTCTTCTTGTTCTTCTTTTATCTTCTCAACTTCCGATTTCATTTTAGGATATTTGATCCGAGAATGGAAGGTACTGCTTAAACCGCTGATCAATGATTTTTCTACTTTACGGATTTCTTTTAACGTTAATCCACTGTCGTCCAATTGTCCATCGGAAATACGCTCTTCAATAAGATTATGGACAAAACTTTCGATTTTTTCGCTCGTTGGATGGTCCATTGCCCGTACTGCCGCTTCACAACTGTCAGCTATATTGACGATTCCTGCTTCACGGCTTTGAGGTTTTGGTCCAGGATAACGGAATTGCTCTTCCGTGACTTCCGGGTTGCGTTCCTTTGCCTTAACGTAGAAATAACGCATCAGCGTGGTTCCATGATGCTGTCTGCAAATATCGATCACCATTTGCGGCATATTATAATCTTCCAATATTTTGGCACCATCTGTCACATGTCCAAAGATAATATGTTTACTGTCTTCTGGCAATAAGAAATTGTGCGGATTTTCCGCTCCTGAAGGCAAGTTCTCAACGAAAAAACTGGCGTGTTTGATCTTGCCGATATCATGATAATAGCAAGCTACTCGAGTTAGTAAAGAACGACCACCGATTTCTGCTACAGCATTAGCACTTAGATTGGCTACCATCATGCTATGGTGATACGTACCTGGTGCTTCTTCCAGCAACTGTTTCAATAAAGGGTGATTAGGATTGCTGAGTTCATTTAATACGATCACACTATCATCATTGACCATCAATTCAATATAGGGGTGCAGACCTATCGTCAGCAAGAATGAGAACAGTGCACCTGTGAATCCGCAGACTAGCGTTAACCAAGTCGTTGCATCCCCAAAGCTCATTCCTTGGTAGATAATCAAAATGACATCCATCATCACAGGGAAAATAATGACCCACATAGCTGCGGATAACCCTTGTTCTGAGATCCGTTTGCGTCTGACGATCGTTGCCATGAGACCAGAAAATACATAGGACATCAAAATAACTGTCAGAAAGTTCGTGCCAATCGAATCATAAAAAATGAAAAGTGCGGATACTGCTTGGAAAATACCAGCCATGATCCCTGCTCTTCGATTCAAGAAAAAGCTTAAAACAAGTGGAGCAAAAGCCGCGGGGTAAAACAGCGGAATATAAGCAGCTTGTTCTGTTTGGAAGAGTTGGAAAAATTTCATTAGTACTACGCTGACTGACATTGCTGTCACGTAGAAAAGTACGTATTTTGTTCTTTCTCCTGCATTTTGGAATTGAAGTGAATTATAAATCAGTACACCGATTTGAAGCAAAACAGCTAAAACCATGGCAATGAGTGGGAAAATCGAAGTCGTTTGATTCGTCAATCCTAGTAATTCCAATTTTTTCATCGCTGAAGCATCAATTTGATTTCCTTCGCGAACAATGATTTCTCCTTGGAAGATCATCACTGGTTGTACAGCTTCTCGTGCAGATTGTTTTAATTCTTCTGTCTTTTTCTCATTCAATACATCATTGACTACAATGCCTTGATCCACTAAGTAGCGAATCATTTGTTGCTGCTCTGTTGTGGCATTCAAATATTGAATCTGATCTTCTGCTTCTTGTTTAAAAGCGTCCAATTCGCTTTCACGAACTTGTTTACTCATCTGTTCGTCAATGAGCTTCAAACTTTCATCCCTAACCGTGTGAATTTCCGTTTCAGTCATTTCAAATATCGTCGAATAAAAATTGTTCGGCAGTTTTTGGTAAAACGCAACGTTTTCTGCATTCACGTTTTCAAAATTTTTCTTCAGTGTAGCAATCCGCTCTTCTGTAGTAGGTTTCGGGATATTTTCATCTTCCTTCGCCTTATCTACCTTGTCATTATAAGATTTGTTGATGGTATCATTCGTCTTATCGATCAATTCGAATAATTGCTTGATCCGATTGTTCTGGTCATCTGCCAGATCTTTTTGATAAGTATATTCTGGAGTCACTGCTTCTGCTGCCAGTTTTCTTCTTTGTTCGGTTTCTTCCGTGTTCTCGATCGTTTTATTCGCACGGATACTCTCTTCTGCTACTTGGCCTTCTCTAAAATCATTGGCCTTTTGTTTGACACTACTAAATGTAACGCCGCAGACAATGATAAAAAACAAGAACAGAAGGAAAGGCAATGCTGCCTTTCCGAGTTTTTCTTGTAGTTTCTGCAGTGTTTTATTCAACATGTGCTTATCCTCCTAAGCAAAGCTTATTCTTGATGAAGATCCGCCTTTTCATAAGCTTTGATGATTTCGGCAACTACAGGGTGCCGAACAACGTCACTTGCTTCAAAATTAACAAAATCGATTTTTTTGATTTGCTTTAGTGTTCGTTCTGCATGAACAAGACCGCTTGTCGTCCCTCGAGGCAAGTCTATCTGACTTGTATCCCCATTGACAATCATTTTTGATTGATAACCGAGACGAGTCAAGAACATTTTCATCTGAGCGACTGTCGTGTTTTGTGCTTCGTCCAAGATAATGAATGCATCATCCAATGTCCGCCCCCGCATGTAAGCTAAAGGTGCGATTTCGATCACGCCTCGTTCCATCAATCGGTTCGTATGATCCAATCCAAAAATTTGGTATAAAGCATCATAAACAGGCCGCAGATAAGGATCCACTTTTTCTTTCAGATCCCCGGGTAGAAAGCCTAGGTTTTCCCCTGCCTCCACAGCGGGCCGCGTCAAAATGATTTTTTGCACTTCGCCTTTTTTTAGGGCAGCAATTGCTAATACTACGGCAAGAAACGTTTTTCCTGTTCCGGCTGGTCCTACACCAAATACGATGTCATGTTTGGCTACCGATTCAACGTATTTCTTTTGACCGCTGTTTTTTACCCGTATAGGTTTTCCATTACGGTCTTTGACGATCTCTTCCTCATACATCTCAACAAAATAATCTAATGTACCTTTTTGCCCCATTTTCAATGCCGTCACAACATCTGGCGTACTTACGTGGATTCCTCGTTTGATCAATTCCTGTAATGTCCGAATGACTGAGGCAGCCAAGGAAATCTGGGATTGCTCACCAATGATCTGAATGATTTCTCCACGTGTATGGATGGTTGTTTCCGTTGTTTCCTCGATCAGTTTTATATGCTTGTCGTGTGCACCTAAAAGCATGCTGACATCATCAGCTGCTGTCAATCTAATCTCTAAAGAACTAGACTCTTCCGTCAAAAATAGACATCCCCTTTTTTTCGATTCATTCTTTCCTATTTTACCATACTCAGAAGAAACTATATAGCAAATAAGAAAAGGTTGTAAAAGAGTCGCTTAACCATACGTACCAAGAAACGTTAAAAAATAGCCGTTTTCATTCGCTAAAGGTCTCGTTTTGATAAAAAGAAGCTGAGAATGTAAGTTATATGAAAGTGGAGAACAAAATATTTCGTTTCATTCAACAGGTATTCTCTAGGTATTTTTCTTGTTTCAAAAAAAGAAAACAAAATATTTAAAATATTCTTGCATTTCAAAAAAAACAGGTGTATTATTACGTCAACAAATAAACATACAGCAAAGCGTCGAGGAAAACAGTAGGCTATTCAACGATTTATTCCCAGTGAGTCATGTAAGTGAGAAATGACAATAAATCGAATAGACGAACATCATTTCCGAGTCAATGTCGAAAACGTAGATCATTGTGGCTGCCTCCATTATCAGGCTAGCGGATAACTTTATCAAAAAGCGTCCGTGAATGAAGAAGCTTTTTTAAGCGAAAAAAGGTGGTACCGTTCTAGAATCTAGAGCCCTTTTCCCAAGTGGAAAAGGGCTTTTTTTTTATATTTTAAGGTGGTGGTTTTCATGGAATCTGATATTAGTGGCATTACTAATTGCTGCAACGTTTATATCGTCAATCAAAATGATAATTATTGGAGGAAAAATTTATGGAAGAAACAAAAACTTATTCATGGAAACAACTATTGATGGTCAGCTCACTTATCTTCGGGATGTTCTTCGGGTCAGGTAATCTAATCTTTCCTGTCCACTTAGGTCAAATGGCTGGCGCAAACTGGGTCAGTGCTGGCGTAGGATTTGCCATCTCAGGCGCTCTTTTCCCATTACTAGCTATCTTAGCTGTAGTAGTGACAAAAAGTGATGGTCTGTATGACTTAGCTAAACCTGTCGGAAAATGGTATGCTGCCTTGTTCTTAATCCTTGTTCATTTGACGATCGGACCATTTTTCGGTACACCACGGACAGCTGCTACTGCTTTTGAAATGGCTGCTAAACCATTTTTGCCTGAAAAATATAATTCATTAGGTATGTTTTTATTCTCTGCTCTTTTCTTTTTACTTGCTTATTTCCTTACTGTCCATCCCACACGGTTGGTCAAATACGTCGGAAAGTATCTAAACTCCTTGTTTCTTGCATTATTAGCAATCATTTTTGTCGTTTCTTTATTCCACCCAATGGGAAATCTAAATCAATCTGCTGCAGATACTTACCAAACAAACGCTTTAACAAATGGTGTCCTAGAAGGTTATAACACGGTTGATGCAGTAGCTTTGCTTGCTCTAAGTGTCACTTTTGTCCATGCAGTCCGTGACCTTGGTTTCAAAGATAAAAAAGTCACAGAATTAACAGCAAAAGCTGGTAGCCTGAGCGTTGCGCTAGAAGTCATGATCTATTTTGGTCTTGTTCTTCTCGGTGCGATGAGTTTGAATAAGATGTCTTTATCAGAAAATGGCGGAACTGCACTTTCTCAGATCACTAATTTTTATTTAGGTAACTTCGGCGCTAGCTTCTTAGGAGTGATGGTCACATTAGGTGTCTTCACTACCGCTATGGGACTCGTTGTTTCTTTTGCACAAGATTTCCATAAACTGTTCCCTAAAGTCAGTTATATGACATGGCTGCGGTTAACGACTTTCGTCTCTTTTGTCGTTGCAAATGCTGGTTTGGACAATATCATCCAATGGTCTTTACCAGTATTGATGCTTTTGTACCCATTGTCGCTTGCGTTGATCTTGCTTTCCTTAACAGCAAAATTTTTCCAAAAGACACCATTTGTCTATCAAGTAACGATGTTGTTTGCTGCTGTTCCCGCCGTATTGGATATGCTGGCAAATTCGCCTGCTTTAGTGAGTCAACAAAGAGTTGTAGCAAGCATGCTCGAATTTTATCATCATCACGTTCCTTTTGCTGCATTAGGACTTGGCTGGATGGTCCCAACGTTACTTGGTTACGCTGGCAGCTTACTCTTCTATTACGCCTATCGCCTATCAGGGTACAAACAAGAAGCGAATGAACTACCAGAAGAATAACCAAATCAAACACAATTTAACATAAGAAATATTAAACAGGAAAAAAACAGCTAGATGAAATAATCTTATTCTTTCGTCTAGCTATTTTTTAGATCTCTTTTTTACGAGCACAAAAAAACTGCGGACAATGATTGTCCGCAGTTTAAATGATAAAATTAAGATTGTAATAGTTCTTTCACAATGGCATTTACTTGGTTTCCATCTGCTTTTCCTTTGACTTTAGGCATGATCGCACCCATGACTTTGCCAAATTCTTTCATTGATGAAGCACCAGTTTGCGTGATTGCTTCTTGAACAAGTTGTCGAATTTCTTCGTCAGAAAGTTGTTCCGGCATGTATTTTTCGACTATCACAATTTCACTTTTTACTTTTTCAGCTAAATCGTCACGTCCTGCTTCTTCAAACTCATGCAAAGAATCACGTCGCTGTTTCATTTCTCGAGACAACACCGTTAATTCTTCTTCTTCTGTCAAGTCGTGACCTTCTTTAATCTGCTCGTTTTGTATAGATGACTTGATCATTCGGATGACTTGTAAAGATTCCTTATCTTTCGCTTTCATCGCTGTTTTCATGTCATCGTTTAATCTACTTAGTAGTGACACACTACCAACTCCAATTCATCACAGAACTAGAATTTTTTGCGTTTTCTAGCTGCTTCAGATTTTTTCTTGCGTCTTACACTTGGTTTTTCGTAGAATTCACGTTTACGAGATTCTTGTAAAGTACCCGCTTTTGACACGGAACGTTTGAAGCGACGAAGAGCATCGTCAAGTGATTCGTTTTTGCGAACGACTGTTTTTGACATGTTAATTCCCTCCCTCCGAGCTTAAAAAGTAACCGTAATTGTTATTGAAATATATCTCAAAAAACAAGACTGTCCTGTGAATATTATATCTAATGCTGTTTTGACCGTCAAGGAAATCTTGCTTTTTTTTAAAATTATCAAATGTTATTTTATTTAAATCCTTATTGACAATTTTCACATCTTCCGAAAATCTCGAATCTATGCCCTTCGATCGTACATCCACCGAGCTGTTCTTCGAAATAATTCATTGGACACATATGGATTTCTTTCGTTGTTCCGCACACCGTACAGATAAAGTGATGGTGATGGCCGATTTCCCCTTGACAGCAATGAAAACGAAACTTCATCTCTCCATTTAAATCGGTTTCTTCCAGTAAATCGATTTCTGCAAAATCATGGAGATTTCGATAAATCGTATCGTAACTTACTCCTTTGAATTCCTGATTCATATAGTCAAAAACTTCTTTAGCGGATACGTAGCGATTGCGCTTCACTAAATAAGTTAACAATGCTTCTCTTTTTTTAGTATATTTAAAACCGTTATTTTTCAATGTTTCTAGTGATTGTTCGATCAATGTCTGTTTTTTCATGACTTATTCCTCCAAATCAAAATGATTACGAAGTACACATTCTAGAGTATGGTATAATAAACATAAAAAAAATGCAAGTGAGGTTTTATCCATGTCTTCCGATTCTACAGAAATCGTTACTTTTTTTGTCATCTCCGACTCTGCTGGAGAAACTGCGACAAAACTAGCGCAAGCCACTATGGCCCAATATCCTACCGTTGAGTTCAATTTATTCCGCAGAACATTTGTGACAGATGAGAAAACATTGATGCAGGCACTGCAAGATGCACTAGAAGAAAATGCCCTTGTCCTGCACACATTGATCAATCAAGAATTGATCGAGATGACGCGTGCTTTTTGTGAAGAACATCAATTATTTAGTTTCGATGTGATGACTCCGCCGATATCAGAAATCGAGCGCTTAACTGGTATCAAGCCCATTCGGCAACCTGGCGCCCTTCATTTATTGAATGAGAACTATTTCAAACGGATCAAAGCAATGGAATTTGCTGTAAAATATGATGACGGGAAAGATCCTCGTGGGTTTCTAGAAGCAGATGTCGTTTTGCTAGGCGTATCCCGAACTTCCAAAACGCCTTTGAGCTTGTTTTTAGCTAACAAAAATTTAAAAGTTGCCAATCTTCCTTTGATCCCACAAGCACATATTCCCAAACAGCTTTGGGAAATTGATCCTAAAAAAATCGTGGGACTGACGAATAACCCAGATATTTTAAACAATATCCGTAAAGAACGGATGCGCTCTTACGGATTAAATCCTGATACTGCTTATTCCGATATCGAAAAAATACGAGCTGAACTCGATTTTGCGAATGATCTTTATGAAAAATTGGGCTGCGTAGTAATCAATGTCGCTTCTTTATCTATTGAAGAAACAGCTTCGCTTATTTTGAATGCTTTAGACCTAGAAGATCATAGTTATTATGGAACTGAAACCACCGAAGAAACAGACTAACAATTTTTCTTGTCTTTTTCTTAAAAAAAACTGGACTGTGTCAGCGAAGAAGATTCGTTGACACAGTCCAGTTTGTCTCTATTTGCACCTATCGTTATTGATGTTCCACATGCTTGAGTGTCTGGTTCAAAATATCTAGTACGTGAGAATCATCAAGACTATACAAAATCGCTTTTCCCTCACGATGGGACTTGACGACATGGTTTTCTCTTAATAAACGCAGTTGATGCGATACAGCAGATTGTTCCATTTCCACTGCTTGGGTGATTGCTGTCACATTTTGCTCCCCGTCTTTCAGATACAGCAGAATTTTGAGACGAGTGGGGTCACTCAACATTTTGAATAGTTGGCTGACTTTCTCTACTTTTGTTTTTTGCGTGTCTGGCAATCCATTCACCTCCAACTTGAAAAAAGACTGACTTCTAAAGTTTACCACTTTTTCCATCAGTCTCAAGTTTTTTTATTCTTCTGTCATTTTTTTGATAATCGCTTCATAAGCGGCTACTTTTCCAGCTGCGTCTTCTGAAGAGCTTCCTTTTACACCGATATAAAATTTGATTTTTGGCTCAGTTCCTGAAGGACGGATAGCGATCCAGCCATTTTCTTCCAGCGTATACTTCAATACGTCAGATGGCGGTGTCGTTAGTTTTTCTACGTTTCCTTCACGGTCTGTTCTCGTCAACTCTTTAAAGTCTTCTGTTTGGATGACTTTTGCTCCGGCAAATTCTGTCGGTGCTTCTTCACGGAATTTTTCCATCAAAGCAGAGATTTTCGCAGAACCTTCTTGTCCGCTCATTGTCACAGAAATCGTTTTTTCTGCGTAGTAGCCATAGGTTTCAAAAATCGTTTGCAAGCCGTCATACAACGTTTTGCCTTGTTTTTTATAGTAAGCTGCTACTTCTGCTAATAAGAGCAATGCTTGGATCGCGTCTTTGTCGCGAACGAAAGGTTTAACTAAATAACCGTAACTTTCTTCGAATCCGAACATAAAAGTATGGGAATGATCTTCTTCAAATTGTTGAATTTTTTCAGCAATGAATTTGAATCCTGTCAATACATTGAACATGGTAGCACCATAGTGTTCCGCAATTGCTGTAGGCAATTCGCTAGAAACGATCGATTTCAATACCGCGGCGTTTTCAGGTAAAGTGCCTCGCGATTGGTGTGCTTCCAAAATATATTGAGCAAACAGTGCTCCGATTTGGTTTCCGGTCAATACTTCATAGGAGCCATTTGGCAAACGAACGGCTGCACCTAAACGGTCTGCATCAGGATCTGTTGCAATCAGCAAGTCAGCGCCTTCTTTCTCGCCAAGTCGCATCGCATACTCAAAAGCAGAGTGTTCTTCTGGATTTGGTGATTTGACTGTAGTGAAATCTGGGTCTGCGACAGCTTGTTCTGGAACTAGTACGAATTGTTCGAATCCAGCTTGTTTCAACGCACGTTCACCCAACATTTTTCCTGTTCCGTGAAGTGGTGTGTACACAAGTTTCAAATCTTTCCCCATTGTTTCCACCAATTCATGATCAATCGTTACTGCTTTGATTTCTTCTAGATAAGCGGCATCCACTTCTTCTCCGATAATCGTGATCAATCCGCTATGTTCAGCTTCTTCGTCAGATAATACTTCAACTTTTAACGGATTGCTGACTTCACGGACATATTTCGTCAATGCATCTGCGTCTGCAGGAGGCATTTGTCCCCCATCTTCTCCGTAGACTTTATATCCGTTGTAAGCTGCTGGATTGTGGGATGCGGTTACCATGATTCCCGCAAACGTCTTCAAATGACGGACTGCAAAAGAAAGCTCTGGTGTTGGACGTAGACTTTCGAATACATAAGATGGGATATTGTGATGTGCTAATGTTTTGGCTGCTTCCATGGCAAATTCTGGCGATTGATGGCGTGAGTCATAAGCGATAGCGACACCTCGGCGTTTTGTTTCTTCACCTTGTGTATCCATGAAACGTGCAAGTCCTTCTGTTGCTTGTCTTACCGTATAGATGTTCATTCGATTGATCCCAGGTCCTAAGATTCCCCGCATGCCTGCAGTACCGAATTCCAACGGTGCATAAAAAGCATCTTCAAGTTTTTCAGGATCTTCACCCAGATCATTTAATTGTTTTTTTAAGTTTTCTTCTAAATTTTCTTCATGTACCCATTGTTCATACACTTGTTCCCAAGACATGAAAATAACACCTCTTTCTGAAATATGGTTCTTAATAAGTATAGCATTCACTTATTAGATATGAAAGTATGAGGACCAAAAAACGCTTAAATCAAGAAAGGATTCTTTCATCAAGCACGGTTGCAAGTATTCGCATAAATCGGATTCAGTGGATTTCACGCGAAAAAAAAGAGTAAAAGAACAATTGAAACCGTTCTTTCACTCTTTTTAAACTTATGCAGTTGTTTCTTCTAAAGATTCCAAGTATTTATACACTTGTTGTCCAGCGATCCCACCATCACCAACAGCAGTAGTGATTTGTCGCAAATCTTTTTCACGAACATCTCCGATGGCAAAAACGCCTGGTATATTCGTCTTCATTTCGTTGTCTGTTGGAATCCAGCCAGCTTCGTTCGTCAACCCTGCTTCTCTAAATGGTGCAGTTAATGGATCCAGTCCAACATAGATGAATACTCCGTCTGCTGCCAAATCAAACTCATTGCCGGTTTTGACATTACGTGCTTTCACACCTGTCACTACCATTTCATTCCCAACGATTTCGTCAACGACTGTATCCCACATAAAGGAAATTTTTTCATTCGCAAATGCACGGTCTTGGATGATCTTTTGTGCACGTAATTCATCTCTACGGTGGACGATGACTACTTCAGAAGCAAATTGTGTCAAATAGATGGCTTCTTCTACTGCTGAGTCTCCTCCTCCGATCACTACTAGACGTTTGTTACGGAAAAATGCACCATCACAAACTGCACAGTAAGAAACGCCACGTCCAGCAAATTCTTCCTCGCCAGGTACGCCTAATTTACGATGGATACAGCCTGTTGCGATAATGACTGTTTTTCCTTCGTAAGTTTTATCTTCACAAATAACTTCTTTGTGGCTGCCGTGATCCTTGATATCTTGCACGATTCCATAAGCATTTTCTGTCCCAAATCTTGAAACACCTTCATACATCTTATAAGCTAGATCAGGACCCATGATTGAATCGAAACCAGGATAGTTTTCGATTTCTGCCGTATTGTTCATTTGGCCGCCAGGGGCGCCTTGTTCGATCATCAATACGGATAAGTTTGAACGTGAAGCATATAAAGCAGCAGTCATCCCAGCAGGACCTGCGCCAATAACGATTACATCATACATATGTAGATTCTCCTTTACTTAATCAAGTAAGCATACTTTACAGCCAATGCGAAAAAAAGTCTATTGTTCTGCTTGCGTTTCTCGAATAGCTTTATTATACTCGAAAAATCCGCTGAAAAACAATAGACTTTTATAAATCATTGATTAATCGTTCGAAAGATTTTCTCCATTTGAATCAATTACTTTTTTATACCAGTTGAATGATTTCTTCTTCGAACGGGCTAATGTGCCATTTCCTTCGTTGTCACGATCGACATAAATGAATCCGTACCTTTTCTTCATCTCCCCTGTACCAGCTGATACTAAATCAATACATCCCCAAGTCGTATAGCCTAATAGATCGACTCCATCTAATTCTACTGCATCTTTCATTGCCTGGATATGTGCTGCCAGATAGTCGATTCGATAGTCATCTTCCACATAACCATTCTCATCGGGCGTATCGACTGCACCTAAGCCGTTTTCTACAATAAATAGTGGTTTTTGATAACGATCATAAATATCATTCATCGTTATTCTCAAGCCTAATGGATCAATTTGCCAACCCCATTCACTTGCTTCCAGATATGGATTTTTGACAGAAGCAAAGATATTTCCTGCAGTCTGTTCCAAGAGTTCGTTGTCAGTAGTCGAAACTCGAGAAGAATAGTAAGAAAAGGAGATAAAATCAACAGTATGTTCTTTCAGCAATGCGGCATCCTCAGGTTCCATTTCGATCTGAATGCCATTTCGTTCCATTTCTTTCAATGCATAAGCGGGATATTCTCCTCGTGACTGGACATCAATGAAGAAATAATTTTCTCGATCTGATTTTCTAGAAGCCCAAACATCTTCAGGATTGCAAGTGTATGGATAATATGCTCCTGCTGCCAGCATACAGCCTACTTTGTTCTCCGGATCTACTTCATGAGCAATCTTCGTTGCGATGGCACTTGCAACCAACTCATGATGTGCCGCTTGATATTTGATTTGTTCTTCATTTTCTCCTTCTTCAAAATACAGCCCTGCGCCCATGAATGGTGCATGAAGAATCATATTGATCTCATTGAATGTCAACCAATATTTGACAAGTCCTTTATAGCGATTGAAAATGACTCGGCACAGATTTTCATAAAAACCAACGAGTTCTCTGGAACGCCACGCACCATATTCTTTGATCAAATGCATCGGACAATCAAAATGTGTAATCGTCACAAGCGGCTCGATTCCGTACTTTTGACATTCTTTAAAGACATCCTCATAAAATTTCAAACCAGATTCATTTGGCTCTTTTTCATCGCCCATTGGAAAAATACGACTCCAAGCAATGGACATCCGATAAGTCTTGAACCCCATTTCTGCAAACAAAGCAATATCTTCCTTATAATGATGATACATATCGATCGCAATTTTTGCTGGATAAAAATGATCCTCATCAAATTCAAACATTTTCTTTTTTCCAGTAATGACAGGAAAACGGTCTTCTCCGATTGGCACAACATCTACGTTCGCTAACCCACGTCCGCCTTCATCATAACCGCCCTCGCATTGATTGGCTGCTGTAGCACCGCCCCATAAAAAATCTTTTCTGAATCCCATCATACTTCCTCCATTACATGTGAATTGCTTGATAATTCTCTTGCCAGTTCATCTTGGACTTCGATTCCTTCTGCTTTTAACCGGCTGATTGTTTCCTTGAATTGCGGTAAATACTGCTGATGTGCAATAAACAACTCATCCATGATCCGTTTTGCTGTCTTTCCTGATCGTATAAGTGGATTGATCGTAAACGCTTGTAAAGCTGTTCCATAATCACCAGTCACGGCTGCTTCGATCGTCAGCAATTCCATATTCTTCATTACTTGCAACCACCCTCTTTCAGCAGCAGGAAGGGAACCAAACGCTACATTTCGTGCTCCTTGTGCGCCAACGTAGGCAGTGACTTCTACTACACAATCTGCCGGCAGATCAGGAACAGCGCCATCATTCTTTGTAGATACCACGATCTGTGTTTCTTTATTTCCATAAATCGAAGCAATCGTTTCACAGGCAGCATCTGAATAATAAGCACCACCTCGTTTTTGCAATTGTTCAGGTTTATGATCCAATTCTGGATCTTTGTATAATTCAAACAGCTCTGCTTCTGTTTCTTTCACTTGCTGCGCTCTTGTACCAATCGTTTGATATTCTTCTAAAGCATGTTCCAGCATTTCTTCTTCACGATAGTAATAGCGGTGGTAGCCACAAGGGATCATGTTCATTTGTTTTAATTGTTCTTTAAAAAACGGGATATCAAAGATATTTTTCGGCAATCCATTGTCTTCATCGTATAAACGATCAATCAATTCTGCCGTGCGGTCATTTCCTTTATTATCTGCTACTTTGTGCCAATGGAAGTGATTTAGACCGGCAAACTTGTAGATCAGCTCTTCTTTTTTCTTGCCAAGCATTGCTGGTTCTGTCATCATCGCCATTACTGGCACATTGCATAATCCGATCACTTTATCCCATTTGCCATATCTGATAACTGCTTCTGTCACCATCCCACTTGGGTTCGCGAAATTGATTAGCCAAGCATTTGGACATAAACGCTTCATGTCTTCAACGATTGCCAAAACCACTGGAACGGTACGAAAAGCTTTGAATATCCCGCCAGCACCATTTGTTTCTTGCCCAATCATCCCATAATAACTAGGGATCCGCTCGTCTTTGATTCGTGCATCTAATTGACCGACACGAAACTGAGTCGTAACAAAATCCGCATCTTTCAATGCTTCTTCCCGATCCAGAGTTGCATAAATTTTGACTTCATACGGAGAAGCATCCCACATACGCTGAGACATCTGACTGACGATCTCAAGCTTTTCTTTTCCTTCTTCTACATCTACGAGCCAGATTTCTCGTATCGGTAATTCCTCATATCTTTTGATAAATCCTTCCATCAACTCGGGGGTGTAACTGCTGCCTCCACCAATCGTAGCGATTTTGATTCCTTTTGCCATGTTCTCACTCCTTTACTTTTTACACTTTTATTATCTTTTTTGTAAACAAAACAAACAATAGAAATTCGTTTCTTTCCAGTAACATTTACAAAAGTTAGTGTTTTCTTCTGTATTTTTGTAAATATCTTGTCAAAAAATGTCTTTTTTAAGCTGTGCAACATAAATCCGTTTACAAATCATTTTCAAAAAAGTTATAATTTACGTAAAAAAACAAGAAGAAGGTATCTACATGTTATTACGTGAAAAAATTAAAGAAATCTCCTTTTCTCCTTCAGAAAATGAAGTGATTCAGTTTCTCTTAAGCGATTCTCTAGCACTTGGCGAAATGACCATCCAAGAGATCGCTGAGCGATGTTATGTCCACCCGTCCACACTTATCCGTGTAGCAAAAAAAATGGGTTTTGATGGCTGGGTCAGTTTTCGTAATGCTTTTTTAGCTGAAACAGCCTATCTTGAAGGGAATTTTCAAGACGTAGATGCGAATCTTCCTTTTTCCACCACAGACGGTATTATGACGATCGCAAATAAAATGGCTTCTTTAGAACAGATGACGATTCAAGATACACTTTCTCTCATTCATCATGACCAACTGCAAAAAGCCAAACAACTAATGCTTCAAGCAAAAAAAATCGTGATTTTCGCCAGTAACTCGAATACTTTGATTTCTCAAGATTTCATGCTGAAAATGAAGCGCATCAAAATGGATGTCACGATTGTCACCACTTTTGGTGAATCGTTCTATGAAGCGTACAATTGCACGAGTGATATGTGCGGGATTCTGATTTCTTATACGGGTGAAAACAATGTGATCCTTCGTACCGCAGAAATATTGAAACAAAATCATGTGCCAATTTTAGCTTTGACCAGTATCGGTGATTCAACTCTATCCTCAATGAGTACAGCCGCTTTGCGACTTACGACACGCGAGCGACTGTATTCAAAAATTGGTAATTTTACGATCAATACATCGATTTGTTATCTTCTAGACGTGTTATATAGTTGTGTTTTTGCAGAAAATTATCAACAGAATTTAGTCCATCTAATCTCTGTAGGACAAAAATTTGATAAACGCCCTATCAGCTCAGCCATCATGAAAGAGCCTTTCAATTTTGAAAATAAAGAAGTGGAATAAAAAGAATAGTTAAGCCTAGTCCATTCTTTCACCTAACCGTTCAGGTCAGTGCGGTGATAAGCGCATCGTCTGGCCCGACCGTCTCCCCTTGATTTTCCAAAATATCCAAATAATCCGTGTAATTGGTGACGATCACAGGTGTTTCTAAACTGTATCCTTCCTCTTCGATTTTCTTTTTGTCGAAGCGGAGCAACAGATCGCCTTGTTTCACTCTTTCTCCTTGCTGCACCAAGCTTTCAAAATATTTCCCTTCCAACTGAACAGTATCCAATCCGACATGAATCAGCAATTCCAGACCTGTTTCAGAAACCATTCCAATTGCATGTTTCGTCGGGAACAGGGTCATGACTGTTCCGTCAAAAGGGGCACGTACTTCTCCTTTTTCAGGGTAGATCAAGATTCCTCGACCTAGTGTTCCTTGTGCAAAAGCTGCATCCTTTGCTGCATTCAGTGGAGCGATTTGTCCTTGTATCGGTGTTTTTACAATTTCTTTACCTGATTTTTTCTGTATAGCATCTGTTTCATCTGCTTCATCCTTCCAAAAGAAAAAAGTCAGCGAAAACCCGATTACCGAAGCAATAGCAATGCCGATAAACGCTTGAAACATACCACTGGCGTCTGTTTCCGTGATGTAGTTTACCACCCCAAAAATCCCTAATCCGCCCATTGTGTAGCTGATTGTTCCAGATGCTATCAAATAGATTCCTGAAATGGCACCACCAATCATCGAGTAAATAAATGGCTTCTTCTTCGGTAAGGTGATTCCATAAATGGCTGGTTCTGTTACGCCGAAGATTCCTGAAATCACAGCTGGCATGCAAAGCGCCTTCATTTTTTGATCCTTGAACTTGAAATACATCGCCAATACCACTGCAGTCTGTGCAAAACTCGCACCATAAACGCCTACTAACATCTGACTCCACCCGTTTTGCGCTAGCTGCATAATCGCAAGAGGGATAATACTCCAATGAAGTCCGAAAATCACCAGTACTTGCCAAAGAAATCCTAGAACTGCACCATACACAGCTGGAGAAAAGTCCATCAATGCTTGGAATCCCGTGCTTAATAGATCTGTCAGTATACTGACAATCGGGCCGATAATCAAAAAGCCAGCAGGAAGTGCGATTAATAACACAGAAAAAGGAACCAAAAAGGTCTGGACGACCGCAGGAATCCATTTCTTAGCAATTTTTTGGACTTGTCCGGCAAATGCGATAATGAAGATAACAGGTACGACGCTACTGGTATAACTGCTGCCCACCCATGGGATACCCAAAAATGTTTCATAAGCCGGAAGACCCAGCAAGCTATAAGGGGCAGGACTGCCATCAGAGAAACCACTTTGTAGTGCTGCTCCTTGTACAGTCGGGTAACAAAGTGCTGCACCAATCACAATCCCCACCATCGGATTCAGATGAAATTTTTTCGCTGCTGTGTACCCCAAGATCACTGGCATGAAATAAAAAATTGCATCCCCTATCCCATTCAGCATGATGTACGTACCCGATCCTTCAGTATAAAATTTGAGAAACAAGAACAAAGCATTTAATCCTTTGACCATTCCCGCTGCAGCCAAAGCACCTAAAAAAGGTTGGAAACAGCCACTTAATATGTCGATTAATCGATTGAACAGGTTACTACTTGAAGAAACCTCTTCTTCTGCTTCATCGGAAATCCCTGCTGCTGTCAGTACTTCTGCATAGACATCTGGCACGTGATTCCCGATGACAACTTGATATTGCCCGCCGCTTTTCATGATGGTAACTATCCCTTCCATCTTTTTCAAAACATCATCCTTTGCTTTATTTTCCTCCTTTAGTTTGAAACGAAGCCGCGTCACACAGTGTGTCAAGCTACGGATATTTTCTTTTCCTCCGATATTCTTTACGATGTTTTCTGCTAATTCTTGGTATTTTCCCATTTCTATTCCCTCCAATTTATTAGTGGAAGGTTTAGCCAACTGAATGTCACTACCCTTATTTTCATACGTTCTTGTTAATTTATCCTCCTTTTTTTATTTATTTACAACGATTCTCATGCACTAAACGCGCAGTATGGATCGTTAAATACATTTTTTCATCCGTGGACATCTGGTAGTTGAATGCCTCGGCTAAAAAGTCTACTATTTTCTCAACGCAACCAAACGTATCCTTATATTTTTTTTGAATAACTTGGAACAATTCCTCAGAAACTTCTCCATCTTCTGATTTCGCTCCATCTAGGACACGTGTCAGAAAAAAACGCAGGTGTGTGACGAATCGAAAAAAGTGGACTGAATCTTCATCAAATGTAATCTTATAGTAATAGCGGACGATATTTAAAATATCCTGTATTGTTGTGGTAAACAGGTAGGTATTGTCTTGCTGGCTTTGAATGCCTTGTGCATTGACTAAATGCAATGCGATAAATCCGGCTTCGTCTTCTGATAACTTGATGTGGTATTTATCCGAGATTTTCTTCACTGTTTTTTTCCCGATGGCATACTCTTTAGGAAACAGTTGTTTGATATCATACAGCAATACATTTGGTACAAATATTCCCATTTTGTGACGTTCGATAGCCGTATACAAATGATCCGTCAATGCAATATATACAGAATCATTCAAATGGACTTGTAGAGCCTCTTTTGTATATTCAATGATTTCACAAGAAATTTCTAAGTACTCAAGAGGAATCGCTTGTGCCAATTCTTGGAACTGTTGTGAAAGTCCGTCATTTGTCAACTGAAATTTTTTGTCGATGCATGAGTCAAAAATCGGGTCACCCACTTTCTTTTTGAATGCCAAACCTTTTCCCATCACAATCATTTCCTGATTTCTTTCATTCCTGGTTATTACGACGTTGTTATTTAGTACTTTCTCAATCAGCATGTTTTGCTCCTTTCCATGATTATATAGGGCTGTATCCAAAACAAAAAGAAAAACCCAAAAAGCCGTCCATGGAACCATGGGAGACTCATCAGGTTTAGCTTGCATCAGGCAATCACTATCCAAGTTGTATCGTTTTCTTTATATTATCGAAAGCAAACGCTTTTGTCAACGCTTTCTTAGTGGCTATTAGGCACTTCTGACTAGCTGTCGTCGTCTTTTTTAAATCTGGTAACTACGACACTAACGCTCACAGATGAAGAATCTGGGAAGCTCTGTTTTATTTTCACTCTAGCGCTTAGGTCAAAATGCTACTATGCTACTGTCACAACTTCTAATATACGGTGTTCCAGTACCAGCTTATCGGTGATAAGCCAAATTTATGCAAAAATCTGGAAAACCTTTTTTACAAATTTTTTCTTATCACCTAAAGCTGAACGGAGCACTGTCACAACCTCTTTTACACACCACTGCTTTGCAGTTTGTACATATCTGCATACAAACCATTTTGCGCTAGAAGTGTTTCATGATTCCCACGCTCTACTATATGACCTTTGTCTAAAACTAAAATCAATTCTGCATCCCGAATCGTGGACAGCCGATGGGCAATCGCAATCGTTGTCCGTCCTTGTCGCATTTTTGCCAATCCTTCTTGGATCAATCCTTCGGTTTCAGTATCGATATTTGCTGTTGCTTCATCTAATACTAGTATTTTAGGATCTGTCACGATTGTTCGCGCAAAAGTGATCAGCTGTCGTTGTCCACTAGAATAGCTGGCACCGTGTTCGATCACTTTTGAGTGATATCCTTTTGGTAATTCATCGATGAACTTGTTTGCTTGAACAAACTCAGCTGCATGGCGAATCTGTTCGTCTGTGATAGCTGGATTCATCATCCGGATATTTCCTGCAATATCTCCATAAAACAAGAAGGCATCTTGCAAGACCAATCCCATTTTCTTACGTAACTCTTCCATTGGATATTCTCGAATATCATGATCATCAATCAAGATCTGGCCTTCATAAAATTCGTAAAACCGCATCAATACGTTGATGATCGAGCTTTTTCCGCTTCCGGTGTGCCCCACTAATGCAACGGTCTCTCCCGGATTAGCGACAAAAGAGATATTGTTCAATACATTGTGCTCTCCATCATAAGAAAAGCTTACATTGCGAAACTCGATCTTACCTGAAGTAATCGCTTGATCTGCTCCAGGATTTTGTTGCGGTGCATATTCTTCTGTATCCATGATTTTCAAAATACGACTACCGGCAACCATTCCATCTGTAAAGGTGCTCAAAAAGTCCATCATTTGAGACATTGGATTAAAAAATCCCTGGACATAGGTCGTAAATGCATAGATCAGTCCAACTTCTACGGGAGAATGCAACGCATCGATCCCAAACAAAGTCAACGCCAACGCAATCGCCAATGCATATAGAAAATTGATGATCGGACTTAACAGAATCGAATTCGTTTTGATCATCGCATAGCGCGTGTCTAAATACTCGTTGTTCACTTGTTCAAATTCTTTAGCTAAACGAGCTTCTTGGCGAAACTGTTGGATAATACGCATGCCGGAAATCGATTCATTCAATTTCGTATTCAGCTGACTTAATTTTTCCCGCATATTCCGGTAAATACGAGAACTGAATTTCTGGTAATACCAGATGACGATTCCTAAAATCGGTAAGAACACCAAAGTCCACAAGGCAATTTCTCCATTGATTTGAAACATGGCAATGAAAGAAGAAACGACTGCAAAGATCCCAGTCAATACCATCAAAAAGACATACCAAAATTCAAATAGCGTTTCTGTGTCATTCGTCACTCGAGAAACGGTCGATCCTGCCGGTGTCTGATCAAAATAACGCATACCTAGTGTATGCAGCTTTTCAAATAATCTTACCCTAACATACTGATAGGTCTTCAATGAAGCCATGGAATACAAATACCATTGAAAAAACCAAATGATACTTTTGACTATGACTCCAAACAAGTACATACCAGCAAAAAACAAAATAACTTGTGTCGTAGCCGACTGTTTAGCCAGATGATCATCCATAAAAGTTTGGATGATCCTTGGCAATAGGACATTGATCACAGACAGAGCAAACGCAAATAAGATAGCAACGATAAACGTTCTTCTAAAAGGTTTGGCGAACTTCATCAGTCGTTTGATGATCTTCTTCTGTTCTTTAAGTGGAATCGATTTTGTCCATTCCGATTGATAATTTTCATCCATCAGGCCTCGCCTCCTTCTATCTTCGCTTCTAATTGCTGTTTCTCCCACATTCGTTCATACCAGCCGCCTAGTGCAAGCAGCTCATGATGGGTTCCTCGTTCAATGATTTTCCCTTGGTCGACAACAATGATTTCTTTTGCATGCATCACGCTGCTTAAACGGTGAGCTGCAATGATGGTTGTTTTCTCTTTTCTTATTTCTTTTAAATTATGCAAGATAGCTTCTTCTGTTTTGGCATCTACTGCAGAAAGTGCATCATCTAAGATCAGCAATTCAGGATTTTTGATCAATGCTCGAGCAATCGAAATCCTTTGTTTCTGTCCGCCAGATAAAGAGACTCCACGTTCTCCAACTAAGGTATCATAACCTTTTGGCAATTCCTTGATTTCATTGTTGATAAATGCTAAAGAAGCCGCATGCTCTACTTCTTCTTCTGAAAGTTTTGGATTAGAAAAACGGATATTATCTCGAATGGTCATCGAAAACAAGAAGTGATCCTGAGGCACATAGCCGATTGATCCTAATAAAGCATTCAATGAATATTCTTTGATCGAACGTCCGCCAAATTGGATTTTCCCTTGATAATCATCGTATTCACGCATCAGTAATTTGATGATCGTCGTTTTTCCCGCACCAGTTTTCCCAACAATACCTAATGTTTCTCCTTCTTGGATCGCAAATTTGATTTGTTCTAATGCTGGTGATTCTTCTTTCGGATAGTTAAAAGAGGAAATAGCTACATTCAGCTCGCCTTTTGCCGGGGTCTGCACTGCACCCAGTTGTTCCACGATATGCGTCTTTTCATGCAAAAGTTCATTGACGCGATCATAAGAAGCATTTCCTCTTTCCAATACGTTGAACAATCGACCAATCGCAAACATCGGCCATACAAGCATACCGATATAGCTAATAAATGAGACCATCTGCCCGATTGAGATCGTGCCTTCCAAGACATACTTTCCACCTAAAATAATTGTTGCAACATAAGACAGACCGATAATCAAGGTAATGAATGGATCAAATAAGGAGTCTAAAAAATTGACTCGTTTGTTTTTAATAATTGCATCTTCAATCTTTTCTTCAAAATCCGCGAGATCTTCTTTTTCTTGTCCAAATGTTTTAATGACTTTGATCCCAGTGATACTTTCTTGTGTCTTATCATTGATACTAGAAAAAGCTTCTTGCGAATCACGAAAAGCATCGTGGAGTTTTGACCCCAGCACTCGTGAAGTAACGGCTAGCAAAGGCAGAGGAATCAGCGCAATCAGTGTTAAGCGCCAATCAATAAACAAAATCATCGCAATGATCGTTGTTCCTCCCGTAATCACTGAATCTGCAAAGGTCAAGATACCAGCTCCTGCTACATTCTGGATTGCATTTAAATCATTCGTTGCATGAGCCATCAAATCTCCAGTCCGATATTTTTGGTAAAAGAGATTGTCCATTTCTGTAAAATGTTTGAATAGCTGCTGCCGAAGTTCTTTCTCCAACCGAGCTGCACTTCCCCAAATATTCGTCCGCCAGATATAACGAAAAAGATATTGTAAGAAAGCTGCAATGATCAATAGTAAGATCCACCCAAAAATGATCTTTATTGATAAATTTTTATCGGCGATCTCATCAATGATGATCCCAATCACTTTTGGAGGAACTAACTGTACCAAGGCCACTGCGAATAGGGAGAAAATCCCAATTAAATAATGTTTCTTTTCCTGTCGAAAAAACCAACCTAATTTTCTAAAAATCGACATTTTACTCCTCCTTTGTCTTTATCAAGAGCATAGGATTGTCTGTGCTTGTCTTTTTTGCTGAATAGTCTGAATAGTCTAACAAATTACGAAATAAAAAACGGACTGAAAAAATCAGCCCGCAAAAAGTCTTTGGGTCAGAACCTATTTTTTCCCTTGGTTCTTCATTTGCTGCATCATCTGGCGAATTTTCTTCTCAGATGGTTTTTGCCCCATTGACATCATCATTGATCGCAACATGTCCTCATTAACGGGAGGATTTTTTTCTAAATAGTCTTTCATATATTTACGCGCTAGGAAAAAGCCACCTACTGCGCCGATTAGCAAAGCAATAATAGCAATAAGTACGACAATACCTGTTGATACCATATAAATCTCTCCTTTCTATTTCCGAATTGCTCTCAATGATTTATTTTACTAAAGTTTATTGAAAAAAGAAAGGCGTATTCTTTAGTTTCATGCAAAAAATAGTGGTTTTTTTAGAGAAGAACAAAATTTCTTTCATTAACTAGCAAGACACGCCACGAAAAAAAATTAGGCATACCGAATCTTTTTCTTTAATTTTTTCTTTCTGAGGTGTAGAATGTAATCGTAGATAAATAGGAAAGGTGGTTTTTTCTTGAATAATCAATCCAACAAACAATTTCATAAGCATCGACTTATTGAACATACAAATGGTTTATCTTTAGCTGAAGTAAATGGAACAGTGGATGTACCAAAGGGAAAAAGTTTTTTTAAAACACTTCTTGCTTACTCTGGACCTGGTGCATTAGTAGCAGTTGGTTATATGGACCCAGGTAACTGGTCCACTTCGATCACTGGTGGACAAAATTTCCAATATTTATTGATGTCAGTTATTTTGATGTCTAGTCTGATTGCTATGCTTTTACAGTATATGGCAGCAAAATTAGGAATCGTGACCCAAATGGATTTGGCCCAAGCAATCCGAGCTCGGACAAGTAAGACATTGGGTGTCATTTTATGGATCTTGACTGAATTAGCCATTATGGCAACAGACATCGCAGAAGTCATTGGTGCAGCAATCGCCCTCTACTTACTTTTTGATATTCCATTGGTAATTGCCGTATTTATCACTGTGTTAGATGTTTTTGTCCTTTTATTGCTGACAAAAGTCGGATTTCGTAAAATCGAAGCTTTGGTTGTCTGCTTGATTTTCGTCATTTTATTCGTTTTCGTCTATCAAGTTGGCTTATCTAACCCTGATTGGCACAGTTTGTTTGCCGGTTTTATTCCTAACAGTCATACATTCTCAGACTCACCGGTCATCGGCGGCGAAACTCCGCTGACTGGAGCTTTAGGGATTATTGGTGCAACAGTCATGCCGCATAACTTATATCTTCATTCAGCAGTTTCTCAAACTCGGAAGATTGATCACCAAGACGAAGAAGATGTAGCACAAGCGGTACGCTTTTCTACTTGGGATTCTAATATCCAGTTGTCAATGGCTTTTCTAGTCAATGCACTACTATTGATCATGGGTGTCGCTGTATTCAAAACCGGTTCTGTCCAAGATCCTTCCTTTTTTGGTCTGTATGAAGCTTTATCTGATCCATCAGCTATGAGCAATGGTATCTTGATTGCTGTAGCAAAATCTGGTATCTTATCCACTTTATTTGCTGTAGCACTTCTTGCTTCTGGCCAGAACTCTACTATTACTGGTACGTTGACCGGTCAAGTCATCATGGAAGGCTTCATCCATATGCGTATCCCGATTTGGCTAAGAAGACTGGTCACACGATTGCTCTCTGTGATTCCTGTATTGATTTGTGTTTTGTTTACAAGTACAAAAGGAACAATCGAAGAACATACCGCTTTGAATAACTTGATGAATGAATCCCAAGTTTTTCTGGCTTTTGCATTGCCATTCTCGATGATTCCTTTACTGATGATGACCAATAGCCAAGCGGAGATGGGGAGCCGATTCAAAAATTCATTTGTTGTAAAACTTCTTGGCTGGTTCTCTGTGATTAGTCTGACTTACTTGAACTTACGAGGATTACCAGGTCAAATCGAAAGTTTCTTCGGCGAGCAAGCCACCTCAGCTCAACTAGCATTGGCTGATCAAATCGCTTATGTAATCATTGTTCTTGTCCTTCTCCTGTTGGCATGGACGATTGGTGATTTATATAAAGGAAACAAAAAATATGCACAGCGTTTGCAAGAAACGATAGAAGAAATCGAATAAAAACTGATTTTTTCACACAAAGACCCTTGATAGTTAGGTTAAAAATCTAGCTACCAAGGGTCTTTTTATTTAGAAGATAAAGCTTTTTTCAGATTCAATTTACTGAAAACTAGCATGCTTGTTACTACGATGAATTGCGTTAATGGCACGCCTGCGCCAGTGTAGACACTTAAAAAATAATCCTTTTTTTCTGGCGCATAAGAACAAAACCACGAGACACCGAAAAGAAAAACCAGTTGTGTGAGTATTAATCCGATGACTACAATCAAAGAGGAACTATAATAGGCACGATCAGCTTTTGCAAATATGGTTCCTAGTATCATAAGTAATATCCCTGCTATTGAAGCAATCAGCACGGGAATGGCCAGAACTTGGTAAATTTTTATCATGACATTCGCGACTTTTGCTGTTTTTGTCAACTGGAAATCAGGTGTTCTCGGATCACTGCTATCGATCCAATTATCCATTAGTGGAAGATTCAATAATTCTTGTGCCTGTTCGACTTGTTCTTGTGTCCCGAAACTATAATTTCCCCCTTGATGGAAATCTTTGTATCGCCATGCATAGGCATATCCTGATTTCAGAAAATCAAATACGATTGGCAGATCATTCATCGTTTTTCCATCCCCTGATCCCATCAGATAGAATTCTTTTTTCTTTTTGATAGTTCCCTTTTGATAGGCTTCTTCTAATTCTTGATTGACTTTTTTCCAAAAATCATTGGTTTCTTTTGCATTGTTTTGGTAATAACCAGATTCGCTTACCACATCTCGCAATGCCCAAAAAATGATATCTCCTGGTAATTCTTTTACTTTTCCACCTTGGGTCCACGCATGAGTCGTATACAATTCGTCAATACGAGTAGAAACAGTATGAAATGTAGGAGATGCGTCTAATGCTTTATTTAATGCAGCATGCGAGACCCATATCTCACTGTTTTCTTTATTTAAGTTCGTTTCGTCATCTATTCGGATCAGCTGTTTCATCAAACGTCCAAATTCGCCACTCGAACGGTCATTGATAGTGGCAATACCATATGTTGTCTCGTTTTTATATTCGATCCACTGATAGACGATGGAGAAACCGACTAGAGGGAGTAAAAACAATGAAAGTTTCAGCCATTCTTGTTTCGAAAGGAGAAATGGTCGTTCTTTTAACTTCTTTGCTTCTTTGAAAGAAAAGTCTTGTCCTAGCAAGATCTGAACGAAACTGATGCCTAACGCGACTACAGTAAAAGGAAGAAGCCAGATGGAATCTTCGCGAATGAACCAAAAGAAAGGAAAAGAAACAGCTAGCCCTAAAAACCACGGCAGCAATTTTTTGCTGGAACTATATTTACGGTAATAAATAGCTAGTAAACAAGCGATAATGATCTCAACAGCCGGAATCACGAGAGCATTACGATACGTTCGAGTGGAATATTCATGTGTAAAACTAATCGGAGAAAACAAAAAATAAAAATAGATACTTAAAAGAAGATACTTGTTCTTCACGATCGGTTTAAACGCTAGTGCAACCAATATACTGGCAAGAATACTGAACATGCCGAACAAAACTGCATAAGAAAGATGCAGTTTATGTGCAAGTACTAAAAACAAGCTGTAGGAGATCCCTTTTGAAAGTGTCGTAGTCGTGTACTCCCCTAGCCATTTACCATCCAAAATATTTTGAGCATAGTGAATCAGCAGCTGATCATCATAGGTCGCCGACATATCTGTTCCATAGATTGCTTTACTATATAAATACAAACGAATAATTGTAAATAATACGGCTATGCCAAGAATAAAGTATGTATGTTTCTTTTTTAATTGGTTGATCAAGGGTTTTAAAGTGTTCAGCATCTTTTCGTCCTTTCAATCACGTTTTGCTACTTGCTTGTGAATCTTTTCGTTTTTTGCTTTTCTATCAGTATACCCTGTTTGTCTGAATTTAAAAAGAGGGGGTAGAAGAAGCATGATGAAAACGACTGCAAAAAGCACTCCTTTGTTTCTTAAACAAAAAAGGACAAGGCAGACTGCCCAATCCTTTTTTGTTGCTGTCAGATAGAAAACTTAAAGTGTGACTTCTTCTGCTAATAACTCAGGGAACACTTCGGGATCGAATGCTTGCGCTTTGAACATGGCAATTTCTTTTCCATATGGTGCGTAAGCTTTCTTTTTATCTTTGCCGACATATGGGGTTTCTAAGATTTTCGAAATGTTGTCAAACATTGGATCATGGACAATCTTGTTCAATGTGTCAAATCCAATTGTTCCAAAACCGATATTGGCATGCCGATCTTTATGAGAACCTTGTGGATTTTTAGAATCATTGATATGGAGTACTTTAAGCCGATCTAATCCGATGACCTTATCAAACTCTTCCATTACACCTGAAAAATCTTCTTTTATATTATATCCGGCATCATTCGTATGACATGTATCAAAAGTAACGGATAATTTTTCATTCAATTTTACTCCATCGATGATTTGCGCTAGTTCCTCAAATGTTCGACCGATTTCCGTACCTTTCCCTGCCATCGTCTCCAAAGCAATCTGTGCCGTCTGTTCTTTTGTCAAAACTTCATTCAAACCCTCAATAATTCTAGCAATCCCAGCTTCTGCCCCTGCTCCTACATGAGCGCCTGGGTGAAGGGTGATTTGAGTAGCACCTAAAGCTTCCGCACGAACAATCTCTTCTCTCAGAAATTGTACAGCAAATGGAAACATTTCTGGTTTGATCGTATTTCCCAAATTAATGATATAAGGCGCATGAACGACGATATTTGTTAGTCCGTTTTCTGCCATAAATGCTTTTCCGGCATCAATATTCATCTCTTCGATAGCTTTTCTTCTAGTATTTTGAGGAGCACCTGTATAGATCATAAAGGTCGAAGATCCGTAACTGGCTGCTTCTTCTGCCGCGCCTAACAGCATTTTCTTTCCGCTCATGCTGACGTGTGAGCCTAATAACATGGATGGATTCCTCCTTGAAAGGTAATTGTTTCGAACAATTCCTATATATTGGTAAGATGATGTACAAAGAAAATGGTTTGTTTTTCTTTGCCCTGTTCTCCATAGTAACTGAAACTTTCTCTAAAGAAAAGCTTAAGAACTCTTTCATAAAAAAGATCATTTTCTCACGTTTTATCTCATTCGAAAAAGAAATTCCTGTCAAAAACAGCCTTGCCTGTTTTTTTGTCCTATTATTTGCTATAATTAGCGAAATAAAACCATTAGTTGAGGTGACCCTTTTGCCACGCAAAAATACTCGAAAAAAACAGAATAGAAGAAAAAAAGAAAAATGGTTTGTTCCTAAGATTATTTTTAGAGTCTTTCAATCATTGACTGTTTTTATTACTGTTCTTCTTTTGTTGTTCGCAGCTCTAGGTATCGGAATAGGTGCTGGCTACTTTGCCTATCTTGTCGAAGATACACAATTGCCGACTAAAAAAGAACTGCAGACAGAACTAGGAAACATTACGGAAACGTCAAAGATTGTTTATGCAGATAATACAGAGATATCAAAAATCCAGACAGATCTGATGCGGACGACTATTTCATCTGATAAGATTTCGCCTTTATTGAAAACCGCGATTATCAGTACAGAAGATGAATACTTCGATAAACACCAAGGCTACGTCCCTAAAGCTGTTTTACGAGCATTAGTTTCAGAAGCTACTGGCATCGGCTCGTCTGGAGGATCCACTTTGACACAGCAATTAGTCAAACAGCAGATCCTAACAGATGAAACAACATTCAAACGTAAAGCAAACGAGATCGTTCTTTCTGCACAAGTGGAAAAACACTTTTCAAAAGATGAGATTATTGCTACGTATTTGAATGTCTCGCCATTTGGTCGGAACAATAAGGGGCAAAATATTGCTGGAGTCCAGGAAGCTGCAAGAGGAATCTTTGGTGTAGATGCAAAAGACGTGACTTTGCCACAAGCTGCTTATATCGCTGGTTTGCCTCAAAGCCCTATCACGTATAGTCCATACACGAATACAGGCGCGCTAAAAGAAGATCTTTCTGCCGGTCTTGCCAGAAAAGATTTTGTTTTATTCAGTATGTACCGTGAAGGACAAATAACGAAAGAACAATACGAAGAAGCGAAAGCCTATGATCTTACAAAAGACTTTCTCCCACAACAAATCGCGGAACAGACTGACAGAGAATTCTTGTATTATACCGTGATGAACGAAGCAACAAGGATTATTGCACAACAATTGGCAGAAAAAGATAATGCTGATATGTCAGATTCATCGGTCAGTGAAGCTTATTATCAAAAAGCACAGCAAACGATCCAAAACAAAGGATATACGATCCATTCGACGATCGATAAAGATATCTATGCTGCATTGCAAACCGGCGTAGAAAATTACGGTTATATGTTAGATGATGGTGCTGGTAGCCAAGTGGAGACTGGAAATGTATTGATGGACAATAGGACCGGACGTATCTATGGATTCGTGGGTGGCCGGAATTACAGCCAGAATCAAAATAACCACGCCTTTGATACAGAACGTCAAGCTGGTTCATCCATCAAACCGGTTCTTGTTTACGGTCCTGCAATCGATATGGGACTTGTCGGATCAGAATCCCGTGTATCAGATTATGCAACGACTTGGCAAGAAGGAGAAAATGCTGGTGAGAAAATCGTCAATGCGACCAATGAAGGGTCGAACACCTTCCAAACCGTCCGTGAGTCACTGGAATGGTCCAACAATATTCCAGCTTATCACTTATACCAAGACGTATTGAATTCCGGTGGATCGAAACAATATGCTTACGAGCACTATTTGGCGAAGATGAACTACCCAGCAAATGATAATTGGGGCGTTGAATCTGCTCCTTTAGGGACAGTAGATGTAACGACACTTCAACAGACAAATGGATTCCAGGCCTTAGCAAATGGTGGAGTCTATGAAGAAGGCTATATCATTGATTCCATCACAGATAATGCAGGTAATGTGATTTATAAACATGAAAGTAATTCTGTCCGTATTTATTCCGAAGCAACGGCATCGATCATGAATGACATGATGCGTAGTGTGATCAATGAAAAAATCACTACACCATTCAAAGATGTCATCACAAGTTTAAACGGAAATCTAGGAAAAGCAGATTGGGTCGGAAAAACTGGTTCTACCAATGAATACCGAGATTCATGGCTGATCGTCTCTACTCCGTCTATCACTATCAGTAGCTGGGCAGGACACGATGACAATACTGGAATGGACAGCCAAGCAAGGATACGTTCGGCTAATTATCTTGCCAATCTAATCAATCAAGCTTACCAAGCAAACCCTGAGATTTTCGGCACTGATGAGAAATTTGACTTATCATCTGATGTGATGAAGAAAAAAGTATCTGGGTTTACAGGACAAACAGCTGGAAAAGTTACTGTCAATAAAAAAACTATCCAAACGCCAGGAAAAACAGTTGAATCACTTTGGGCGAAAAATGGTCCGAAGAAAAGCGCCTTTAAATTCGGCGTTGGCGGTACTGATGAAAACTATACAGATTACTGGAACACCGCTTCAGCTTATGCTAGAGCGAATCCAGAGACCAAAGAATCAGACGATAAAGATGATTGATCTAATAGATTAATCAGAAATAAAGGGAGCTGCGACAAAAATCTTGTCGCAGCTCCCTTTTTCCGAATAAACGGTGTTCAAAAGCTTACATCTACAATAATAAGTCAAATTTATACAAAAATGTGAAAAGCCATTTTCACAAAATTTTTCTATATAACTTTACTAACGAAACTGTTTTAATTCCTTTTCTTGTCTTTGGAATAATTCGGTTAGTTTTTCTGCAAATTGTCCTTTTACTGATTCTTTCAAGTGTGCATGTCGGTTAGAAAATTCTTGAGCAGCTTCTTCTGCAGTCATTTGGTGGTTTTGATCTGTCAATCGTTTTTCTGCCCAAATTTGCTGAGATACCCCCATCCCAACTGAACGTACATTTGATCGATGTAGATTTTTCTCTAATTCTTTTAGTAATTGCATTAAAAATTCATTCATAAGATGATTTCTCCATAGTTATTTGTCTGATTTTTTGACGATAGGAACGTTCTAGTTCGTCTTGCTGCTGATAGAGTTTTCGTCGTTCTACTTGTAGGGCTTGTTGATAATGCTCCTGATAATTCGAATAACTTCGTCTTGCTTGAAACAGAGGATCATTATCTAAAGCTAAGTTATTTAATACATGATGCAGTCGCTGCTCCTCTTGCTCCATCAATCGTAATCCTTGATTCTTAAAGTGGATCAATTCATCTTCTTGAGCTTCTAATTGTCTTCGTTCACTTCGATAATCTCTTTCCAATTCTTCTAGTTTCATCTACTTCTCCTTTAATTGAATTGCTGTGCTAATTCTCGATCTCGTGCCACGATTTCATTGATTTTGTCTTGGATCTCCTTCGCCAATGTATCAAAGGCCTCTCCCATACGTCTTGCCTTATTGATTCGCAACAGATAGACTTCTTTCGCAGAATCGACTAAGTTTTCTTTTGTGGCGCCCACACTAGTTAATGCTTCTATGATTTCCTGTTCAGTCAACGAAGGGGCGACAAAACGTGCTTGTCGCAAGCCTTCTAGCCATTTTTTCTCTAGCTCAAAAATTCCTCTTTGATTGATGCGGATAACTTCTTCCATAGCGCGTTTCATTTTTGCCGATAACTTTTCCACTACTAACCTAGCTTGTGTGTCATCTAAGTAAATTTGTTCATTAACTGTCAGCCGGCCGCCACTTAATCGTAGTTTTTTACGTATGTTGTTCAGTTCTTGCAACTGATAGGAAAACAACTGGGTCGCTTGGTTTTCTTTCTGTTGTTTTCGAGCTTTAACATTGTTTTCATTTTCAGGAATAATCAGCTTTCCCTTTTCATTGAACTTCCAAAAAGTTAAACTGTGGGAAGCAAGCAGATTCAAGAATTCTGTTTCCATACTGATCCGAACTTCAGCACCTGTGCCATTACCACCAAAATTACCGATAAAATCGGCGTGATTTCGGTAATTGGTGAGCATACCGGGATTTTCTTCCACCCATTTTTTTGCTTCTGGTGATAAGAGATCAAACGGGTCCGGCCCGTTGAAGCCGACATTTTTCCATTGTTTCTCTGCTGCTACATATAATGCTAAGAATCCACCTAATGAATGGCCGGTAGTAGAAATAGCAGCTTCTCCATATTCCTTTTTTACTTCATTAGCAAATGCAATCGCTGAATTGATTTGCCCCGCTGTTTTCAATCCACTAACGGATAAAATCTTGTTTGTTGTTGCTTTTTCAGAAAAACTTGCTCCTGGTCTATTCCCATAGAGATTCATGATACTCCTTGCATCCGTTTCCAAATCTTTCCAATCACTTAAGTTCGTTCCTGCAAAAGCAATCACTACTTGAGAAATATCCACTTTACCGTTCTTGATTGGCGCTACAGCCATCGCCTGCATGCCGTCCAATGAGTCTTTGATTTTTAGGATTTTAAATTCAACCCCCGCAAAATCCCACTCACTATTAATTTTTAAATCAGGCTCATATTTTGAATGTCTAGGATCTAGCCAATAAACCTTGTCACTTAACTCCCGATAGAATTCTTCAGTTATAGTCAAACTAGTTCCTCCTCTTTATTTGTATAAGTAACTTTTACTTTTTCTTTAGTGATTCCCTTTTTTTGTATATTTCTATTTTCTATACTATAACTCCCGATTTTGTTTTGCTCTTTCCAAAACGTATATGAGAAAGATACTGTTTCGTTATTAATAGTTATTAGCGTTATATGCATTCCATAAGAACCAGTTTTTTCATTTTTTCCTGCTTCGTTAATCTTCACTTCCTTGATATCCGCAAAAGTATTTTTCAGAACTTTGACTGACTGTTTTTCTACTGCGAGTAAATCTTTCTGTCTTTGTGCTTCTCTTTTGTCCATGTAAAATTTCCCTCCGATCCCTAATATGACGATTAAAAAAATAGCTAAGCTGAGTTTTCTTATTTTCCGTGACAAGAACGTGCCTCCTTTCTTTTTATGTAAGTATTGACACCTTCATTATTTAAGTACGCGAAAGTTTGCAGGAATTTTTTTATTTTTGAAATTTTTATTCTCCAATTTGCTATGGACGATTGGTGCTACAGCCATCGCCTGCATGCCGTCTAATGAGTCTTTGATTTTTAGGATTTGGAATTTTGTATTGCCGATTTTTTTTATTCCCCCTTCCTTATAAGTTTTGCTGTATTGTGGATGTTTAGGATCTATCCAATAAACATGTTCACTTATATATCTATACTCTTCGTCTTTTACTGTCACACTTCCTCCGCCTCTCCATTAGAATAAATAACTCTTATTTTAGGAGTAGTAACCCCTTCGTTTTGTATTTCTTCATTTTCTACGCCATAACTGCTAATTTCATTCATTTGTTTTGAAAAAAAATAATCAAAATAAACAGATTTCCCTTCATTATTTGTCATTGTCACAAGTGCACCATAACTTCCGGTGACAGGGTTTTTTTTAAATTCTTCTACCTTCACTTCCCTGATATCCGCAAAAGTATTTTTCAAAACTTTGACGGATTGTTTTTCTACTGCGAGTAAATCTTGCTGTTTTTGTACTTCTCTTTTGTCCATGTAAAATTTCCCTCCGATTCCTATAGTAAGAATGGTCAAAATGATGACTATGGTCTTTCGGCTTTTCTTAGGCAAATAGAAGTCTCCTTTCGGGTTAGGTATGATGGATTGTTTCTCCTTTAAGATAAGTACGCAATCGAGCCTGGATTTTTTTGAATTTTTTAGAGTTACTTATCTACTTTTCTACTTTCTTTTTTATCACGTTTTCATTTTAAAGTAATTTTGATAGTAGTGAACAAAATGTAGCATCTACGCACAGATTGTGTCGTATACGATGGACGTAAGGTTTGTTTCCGCCATTCTCTCTTTTTTTAAAGTCACAAAAAAAAGGGGTTATGACAAAATTTTGTCATAACCCCTTTTCTCGAATAAACGTTGTTCCAGAAGTTGACCACTTTTGGAACAACCTTTAAATGATTGATCTTTTATTATTTAGTTGATCCTTTTTCTTCGATTCCATAAGGCAAGATAATCGTTTTTTCTTCGACTTCTTCTTTATTCATCATTTTCGTCAATAGGCGCATGGATACCGCTCCTAAATCGTATAATGGTTGTGTGATACTTGTCAAACGAGGACGAGCTACTTCTGTCAGTAAAGAATTGTTGCTTGTGATGATTTCGAATTCTTCTGGTACTTTTACGCCGCGGTCTAATAAACCATCCAAGATACCAATGGCTAATTCATCGTCTGAAACATAGACAGCTGTTGCACCGCTATTATGAATCCGGTCAACTAGAGACAGACCATCTTTAAAGTTGTATTGTGCCTCAAAGATCAATCCTTCGCTATATGGTAGATTGTTTTCGCTTAATGCTTCTTTATAGCCTTTTAGACGGTTTTGACCATTGATAGGATCAATCAGCGCACCGCTGACAAAAGCAATTTTTTTATTGCCGCTTTTTGCTAATTTATTTACTGCATCTTTTGTTGCTGATACATAATCAATGTTTACGCTCCCTACTTGTTCATCTGGATCAATGGAACCAGCTAGTACAACAGGCGTTTTTGAACGTGAAAATTCTCCACGGATTTCGTCTGTGATATGGTGACCCATAAAGATCACACCGTCCACTTGCTTAGCCAATAAATTATTCAATACATTGACTTCTTTTTGATCGTTACCATCTGAGTTTGCTAAGATGATATTGTATTTGTACATTGTTGCCACATCGTCGATACCACGTGCTAAAGAGGCAAAGAACATATTGCTGACATCAGGAATGATTACGCCAACTGTTGTTGTTTTCTTACTTGCCAAGCCACGTGCGACTGCATTTGGACGATAATCCAAGCGATCGATAACTTCCAAGACTTTTTTTCTTGTTGCTGGTTTGACGTTTGGATTGCCATTTACGACACGTGAAACAGTAGCCATCGAAACATTTGCCTCTCTCGCTACATCATAGATAGTGATTGTTTGCTTTTCCATTTGTGTTCTCCTATTCATATTTTATATGTTTTCTGAAAATACGTCTTACATTTCTAAAATAGGATATCAAATAATCTCAACAATTGCAACCGTTTTATCTCTGTTTTCATGAAAATTTTTACTTTTTTCAGTTTTAAGAACGTTGGTCTTTTAATCAATCAGTGGTACAATTATTGAATACAAAATTAATTTAGAAAGTAGGTTGCCAAATGAATAACGTAAAAATCAATGAACTACGTCAATGGATGGCACAACACCAAGTAGAATTGGCTTATATCAGCGACCCTGGCCACATCGCTTACTTTTCCGGATATGAAAGTGATCCTCACGAGCGTGTACTAGCTCTTTTTATCCCTCTTGAACAAGATCCTTTCCTTTTCACTCCTGCTCTGGAAGTTGAAGATGCTCAAAACAGCAGCTGGGCGTACGATGTACGTGGCTACTTAGACAGCGAAAACCCTTGGGAAATCATCGGAAAAGAGCTTCGCGCACGCTATGGGCAACCTGGTAATGTAGGGATTGAAAAGAATGCTCTGACTGTCGATCGCTTCGATGCTATCTCTGATATCTTGACAGGTACAGATTCTTACACCGATCTAACTTCTATTATCCAGCGCCTGCAACTGATCAAAACGGTAGAAGAAAAAGACAAACTGATCGAAGCTGGTAAATGGGCCGATGTTGCCTTTGAAATTGGCTTCAAAACAGTAAAAGAAGGCGTAACGGAACAAGCAATTATCGCAGAAATCGAATACCAATTAAAAAAACAAGGTGTTTCACAAATGTCTTTCGACACATTAGTCCTTGCAGGAGCAAATGCTGCAAGCCCTCATGGTACACCAGGAAGCACGAAGGTTTCACCAAATGAACTAGTGTTATTCGATCTTGGCGTTGTTTGGAATGGCTATTGCAGTGATGCTACTCGTACAGTGGCTTATAAAAAACCAACAGAATTCCAAGAAAAAATCTACAACATCACTCTTGAAGCACAGCTTGCCGCACAAGAGGCAGTTCGCCCAGGTGTGACAGCAGGTGAACTTGATCAAATCGCACGAAACGTGATCAACAGCTATGGCTACGGCGAATATTTCAATCACCGTTTAGGTCACGGAATCGGGACAACCGTCCACGAATTCCCTTCTCTTGTAGAAGGAAACGACTTAGTGATCGAAGAAGGGATGTGCTTCTCTCTTGAACCAGGAATCTATATTCCTGAAAAAGTAGGGGTACGTATCGAAGATTGTGTGTATGTGACAAGTGATGGTTGTGTGCCATTCACGACTACACCAAAAGAATTACTTGTTTTAGAGTAATGAAAATAAAAAAGGTGAGAGCTGGTCCGCTCTCACCTTTTTATTCTAGAAATGAGTATTCTTAGTGATTGGTAGTCGAATCTGTCATTGTATCTTTCATTTCTTTTTTAGCTTCTTTTGCATCTTCTTTTGCCATTTTCAACATTTCTTTTGTGTCATCTGCAACTGGTTTTGCTTCTGACATTCCTTCATTGACCGTCTCTCCTGCTTTACCTGCAGCATCTTTTACATCGATCATGATATCTTCTGAAGTATCTTTAGCAATACTTCCTAATTCGTCTGCTGGTTTTTTCAGATCTTCTGCTGTTTTTTTGAAACGATTAGATAAATCAGCTGATTGTTCTTTGAGGTTTAACAAGATATCATCTGATTCGCTTCCTGCTTCCTCTGCTGATTCACTTACCTTCTGCTTAACATTGCCTGCTAGATCCCCTGCTTGTTGAGAAAGATCTTGCGCTTTTTCTTTTGCAATCCCTGTTAACTCAGATGATTTTTCTTTTGCCATATCTGTGTAATCTGAAGCCATATCCATCAGATCGTCTGCTTGAGCAGCCAATTCATCCCGAAGTTCTTTACCAGATTTGGGTGCTAACAATAATGCGGCGATTGCTGCGGCTGTACCTCCAACTACTGCACCTAATAAAAATCCACCTTTTTTAGCCATTCTTATTTTCCTCCTGTCGTTTCAGTATGTTTTTTGTTTTTAAAAAATTTCATCGCTGTTCCACCGACTTTTCCGGCAACAGTCGCTTTAGCTGTCGTTTTTCCGATTCCGCCGACTTTCGTCACGATGTTTTTACTAGAATGATTAAGTTCCGATACACTTTCACTTAAATCAGCAACTGCTGTGAACAATGGATCGATCGTTGCGACTTTTCCATTGATATCCAAGAGCAGCTCATTACTTTTGACCAGCAAGCCTTCTACTTGTCTAGATAAAAGATCTACGTCTTGTGTGACGATCTCAATTGTCGTATTTGCTTCTGCGACAGTCTGGTCTACTTTTTCTAAAGTTTTGGAAACTTGCAACAATACGCGAACGATGAAAACGACAAGTATCGCAAAGGCGATTGCTGCGATCAATCCTGCAATTTCTCCTCCTGACATGATCAAACTCCCTTCTTGTCTCTCTTTTCTATAAGGATAGCATTTTCGTGTTTTTTAAACAAATAAAAACGAGCTTCAACTACTTTTTATTCAATTAGCAGCTGAAGCTCGTTAGAAAAAAAGATTATTTTTTCTTTTCTTCTTTGATTTCTGTTATTCCTTTTGGATTATGATCGATCTTGCTTCCTTCTGCTTCTAATGTTTTACCTAAAGACATGATGTATTCACGCAAAGGTGCCCCTACTTCTGGATGTGTCAGACCATATTCAATACTTGTTTTCATAAAACCAAATTTGTCACCAACGTCATAACGTTTACCTGTGAATTTACGGGCAAATACGCGTTGTGTTTTATTCAACGTATCGATTGCGTCAGTTAGTTGGATCTCATTTCCAGCACCTGGTTGTTGTTCTGATAATACATCAAAGATTTCTGGAGTCAATAAGTAACGCCCAATAATAGCTAAATCACTTGGTGCTTTGCTTGGATCTGGTTTTTCAACAAAGTTTTTGACATTGTATAACCCATCTTCCAGTACTTCCCCTGGGTTGATAATTCCGTATTTTGAAGTTTCATCGTGAGGAACTTGCATAACGGCAATGGTAGAAGCGTGTGTACGTTCATAGTCATCGATCAATTGCTGTGTCAATGGTACTTCGTCTTCCATGATATCATCGCCTAGCATAACGACAAACGGTTCATTTCCAATAAAGGCTCTTGCTTGAAGAACGGCGTGTCCTAACCCCTTTGGATGAGATTGACGGATAAAATGCAAATTGACATCTGTCGTTTCTTCTACTAATTTCAATAATTCGGTTTTTCCTTTTTCACTTAGGTTTGTTTCTAATTCGATATTTGAATCAAAGTGATCTTCGATTGGTCGTTTAGCTTTTCCTGTAACGATCAAGATGTCTTCGATTCCTGATTTCAACGCTTCTTCAACGATGAATTGGATCGTTGGTTTGTCCACGATTGGCAACATTTCCTTTGCCATCGCCTTTGTTGCTGGTAAAAATCTTGTTCCTAATCCTGCTGCTGGAATAACTGCTTTTTTTACTTTCATCTACATTCGCTCCTTCAAAAAATTGTTAATGAGAATTCATTTTCTTTTTTCCCATCACGTAACATGATTTCTTTTGCGGCTGTTTTGATTTCTTTTTGCTCATACAGCACTTCATAGATTGTTTGAGTGATGGGCATTTCGATTTCCATCATTTGGGCTAGTTCCATCGCTGCTTGAGTAGTATTCACACCTTCAACAACCATTCCCATATTGGCTAGCACCTCTTCTAGAGGCTGTCCTTGTCCTAACAAGTTGCCTGCGCGCCAGTTTCTGGAATGAACACTTGTGCAAGTAACGACTAGATCGCCTACTCCGCTTAAGCCAATAAAGGTCAGCGGGTTGGCACCCATTGCTACACCTAAACGGCTGATCTCAGCTAATCCGCGCGTCATGATTGCCGCTTTTGCATTATCACCAAACCCTAAGCCGTGAATAGCACCAGCTCCAATGGCAATAATATTTTTCAAAGCTGCCCCCATCTCTACACCAATCACATCAGGGTTGGTATAGATTCGAAAATAATGGTTCATGAACAGCTCTTGTACATATTTTGCTGCTTTTGCATCTGTGCTTGCCGCTGTGATCGTCGTAATGTCATGCTTTGCTACTTCTTCCGCATGGCTTGGACCAGAAAGAACAGCAACAGCTTTTCTTTTTTCTGTCGGGATTTCCTCTAACAAGATTTCAGAGATCCTTTTATGCGTTCCCTGTTCTAATCCCTTACTTGCATGGATAATCACTGGCTTCGTATTCAATTTGGCAACTAGTTCTTTTGCAACAGAACGTATTGCTTTCGTCGGGATAACGAATAGTACCGCATCTGCATCTTTTACTGCATCTTCCATATCGGTGAATGCTCGGATGGAATCGGGTAGATGATGATCTGGTAAATAACGTTGATTGGTGTGTTGGGTGTTGATTTCTTCTACTTGTGAAGCACGATGTCCCCAAATCCGAACGTCATGTCCGTTTTCAGCGAGGACTTGTGCCAAAGCAGTCCCCCAAGAGCCTGGTCCTAAAACCGCTACTCTATAATTCATTTTACCACTCCTGAAATTTTTTTCATTTTTAACGCTCTGAAAATCAAATAATTTGTTGATTTTTTCCTAATGAGCGGTCATAATCCGGTAAATTTCCTTTTTTTCTACGCCAAATAAACAGAATCAATGTGCCGACAAATAAAACAGCAGACAATAATTGAGAAATGCGGATCACACCTAAAAAGTAAAGGCTGTCTGTGCGTAATCCTTCGATAAAGAAACGTCCGAAACTATACCACATTAGATAACATAAAAGGACTTCTCCTTTTTTCAAAAGATGTGGTTTCTTCCGCAAAACCAAAAGCAGAATAAATCCAATCAAACTCCAAAGCGATTCATAAAGAAAGGTTGGTTGTCGATAGATCCCTTCGATATACATGTTATCAATGATGAATTGCGGTAAATGCAGACTTTCTAAGAAACTTCGAGTCGTGTCTGGACCATACGCTTCGTGGTTCATGAAATTTCCCCATCGTCCGATTGCCTGCGCCAGTAATACACTTGGTGCAGCAATATCTAAAAAGGTCCACAAAGAAATAAAATGATATTTGGTAAAAAAGTACAGTGTGATTGCACCTGCAATCAATCCCCCGTAAATCGCTAATCCTCCTGAACGGATATTGAATATTTGGATTGGATCAGCTATATATTGGGGAAGATCGAATAAAACATAATACAGGCGGGCACCAATAATGGAAATCGGCAATCCCCACAACATAAAATCTGTCACGTCATCTGCTTTTAATCCTACCCGAACAGCTTCTCTGCTGCTGAGCCACATGGCAATAATGATTCCTGATACGATAATCAATGCATACCAGTAGATAGGAATTCCTACAAGCTCAAAAGCAACTCGATTGATTTGTGCTAACATATTGTCACTCCTTGCTAGTCATTGCCTGAGTTTTCTTCAATCAAGCGACTTAATCTTTCTTCAAATGTTTTCGTTGCGTCAAAGCCCATTGTACGTGCGCGGAAATTCATCGCGGCTACTTCAATGATGATTGCAACGTTTCGTCCTGTTTTGACAGGGATTTTTATTTGTGGAATGCCCACTTCCGCGATTTCAACGGTCGTGTCTTCAGAGCCCAAACGGTCGTATTTCTTATCTTTCGCCCATGCTTCTAGATAAACAGCTAACTGGACTTGCATAGAGCCTCGTACCGCACTCGCACCGAAAAGATTCATTACATCAATGATCCCGATTCCTCGAATTTCAATCAGATGTTCCAGGATTTTAGGAGGTTCTCCGATTACCGTCAGTTCATCTTGCTGATAGACATCTACTCGATCGTCTGCAATCAATCGATGTCCGCGCTTAATCAGTTCCAACGCCGTTTCACTTTTCCCGATCCCACTGTCACCTTGAATTAGTACACCTAATCCGTAGACATCGACTAACACACCGTGGACACTTGTTCGAGGGGCTAAGCGCCCATCTAAATAACTAGATAATTCACCTAGTAGCCGGGATGTTGAGATGGGCGAACGCAGCACAGCTATCCCATTTTCATTGGCTGCTTGGATCATTTCTTCCGGAGCCGGCAATCCTCTTGAAATAATAAATGCGGGCATATCTTCACTACATAATCTTCTCATGATGATCAAACGCTCTTCTGGGATCATCCGTTCCGCAAAACTGATTTCTTTACTGCCAAATAGCTGTAAACGATTATGGGAATAATAATTAAAATAACCGGTCAACTCTAGTCCTGGGCGTGAGATGTCCCCAGTCACGATGACGCGGTCTAAACTTTTCTCGTCGCCTGTGACGATTTCTAAAGATAATTTTTTTACTAATTGGCTAACTTTTACAACTTCTGACATTCATGCTACCTCATTTCTATTAGAGTGTTCTCTATCATTTTATCATTGTCTAGCCAAAAGTACTACCAATTAAAAAAAACGTTTTTATTTAATTACCAATGTAATAGAAAACGCATTCTTGATTCTAAACAAAAAAGCTGCGCCGAGATCTCGGCACAGCTTTTTTTTATTTTCTGCTGTTATGTTCACTAACAATTACATTGACAAGTGACATCAAGATAGCTACTAACAATGCTGCACCAAATGAAGAAAAACTAAAATGTTCTGCTCCTACAAAAAAGGAAGTCATTTTAAGAATCGCTGCATTGATAACAAACGTAAACAATCCTAATGTGACTAATGTAAAGGGCAGGGACAGGATCGTCAAAATCGGTTTGACAAACATGTTCAACACAGATAATACGAAGCTGGCAAGAACGGCCGTCCAAATACTGCTCACATGGACCATCGCAGGAAAAAGAACAGCCAACGATATGAATGTTAACGTATTAACCAAAATACGCTGAAAGTACGACATTAAAAGTCACTCCATTCGTCATCATCGATTTTTTCCGCTTCTTTGCGTTTTTTTGTTTGTTCACGAGTTTGTTCACGATAATTGTTTTTTTCATAATATGCATTGTTATGTCCATAGTTTGTTCGTGCAGAACGCGCAGATGGGATAATCAAAGCTAATAAAATGTATAAAATGATTGGACTTCCAAAAGCAACTAAGCTTAGGAATACATAAAGCACACGGATAACAGTCGGATCAATCCCGATATATTCCCCAATTCCTGCTAAAGTACCTGTCAAAACAACATTTTTATTGGATTTTGTCAACTTTTTTTTCATCATGTCTCACCTCTGTTCTACTATTTTAAATGAAGAAAATCGTTGTGACAACCTTCTTCTTAATCGGTGTTCAAGAGATAGCCTATCAGCAATAAGGCATAATTTTGTAAAATAGGGGAAGCTATTTTACAAAATCGCTTCTTATTGCTCAAGGCTGAACATCTCTTTCACAACTTCTTTATTTATCTGTATCTTTTAAATAGATACTTCCTGTTGTCGTTGAAAGTTGCACTTGCGCGATTTCCTCATCTGAAACACGACGGAATTGCAACATTTGGTTTGTCCGTTCTTTTTTCTCACGAACTACTTCGTAATTGGACAGACGGCTGTTGATACTTCCAAGACTTGTTTTAGCGTGTCCTTCCAAACCGATGCTATCTGGTAAAGCAACTTTGACATTCCCGTTCACTGAACTTGCTTCTACTTTTTTCAAATTATCTTCTTTAATCGTAAGACGTACATCACCATTTACTAAAGACACCGAAAGGTTTTCTGGTGTCGCACCAAATGTCACTGTTCCGTTTACTGTTTCGATAATAGAATCTAAGATGTTCCCGTTTCGAATATCGATATTGCCATTTACACCTTCTACTTCCAACATCGTTGCAGTTAATTGGTCTACGATGATGTTCCCATTCGTAGATTTTGTATAAATATCTTTAGCTTCCAATGTCTCAATCATGATGTTGCCATTTAGAAGTTTAATAGCTGCATGGTCGTATACTCGTTTAGGTAAGTAGAAAACAAGGTCTGCACGCACACGCTTATTTGGAATTTGGAAGGAGATATGATCTTCATTGACCTCGATCTGACTCCGTTCAGAGAATGCTTCAAATGGTTCAGCACCCATCTTTCCGTAAAGTTTGATCTTAGCTTCCACTTTCACATCATCACTGTCCCACGTTTTTAACGTCACGTTTCCGTTTGCTGCCTTGATATCAAGGATACTTGCTGCAGGAGCTTCATAGTAAAATTCGTGTTCAAATTTCGTTGTCGCAATTCCAGGGACACGTAAGCTAACATCTTTCCATTCCATGTTGTCATTTACTGTTTCTGAAACAGTTTGGAATGTTTTCTTCAAGAATTTGCCTAACTGTGATCCAGCTTCTGACATTTTTTCGCCTACTTGATTCAGCGTGTCTGTCGCTTGATCTTTCCAATCATCTGGCAATTCAAACTTATCCGTAAACGTTTCTTTTTTCTCAGACCATTGGTTCTTACGGATATCTTTTAATTCTGCTTCCAGCTTCAATTGTTCTTCTAATAGTGTATCGCCGGTTGCTTCTAACTCTTTGATTTCTGCTTCTAACGTTTGACGCTGTGCTAATTCTTCTTCTGTCAACTCGCCTAATTCTTCTTTTGTATTCAGCTGCATCAATGCTTCCTGTTTCTCATTGCGTGCTGCCTTATTGTCAGCGAATTGAGCATTTACTTCGTCTAGACGCGCCGAAGTTTTATTCGCTTCAGTTGCTAGTTCATCTAAGATCTTTTCTAAGTTTTCTTGATCTTGTCTTTCTTTTTCTTTTGGATCAACTGGCTCAGAAATTTTTTCTTCACCGTTTTCAAGTTCATCGATCAATTGACTTGCCTGATCTTTTTCTTTATGACTAGCAGTTACCTTGTCTGCTTCTTTTTTGATTTGTTTTTCGTCTTTTTCAGTTGCCATGCTTTCTAATAAATCTAAGCCTTCTTCAGTCGAAAGGATTCCTTTTTTCACTAAGTCTAAAATACGTTCTCTTTCTTTCATGGAAATTGCCTCCTTAAGCAAAATTGTTTGCAAGCTTTTCCTTACATCCATATTATGCACTGATTCAGTAAAAATGTCATAGGACTTAAGTTGTAACTTTTACTCCATCTTGAGATGTTCTTTCTTTTTTGTAAAGAGATATGCTGTAGTCACGCAAGTTAAGGGCAGGACAAGTAGTGCGGCCAATGTGGTAAGGATAGCCATCGTATATTCCAAGACAAATGATTTTTCATTGATTATTTGCTGAAAAGGAATATCTAAATCAATAAACCAAAGAATCAACGCTAAAGAACTCCCCATAAACGCAAAAAGAAGAGTCATCACTGTTGACGCCAATATTTTTTTAGCAATGGCAAAACTAGCATGGCGCAATTGGTTAAAAGACAATTGCGGATTTGCCTGATATACTTCGAATGTTCCACTAGAAATCGCTACACTCGCATCTAAAACAGCACCGCTAAGACTGATCAGAAGCAACGACCTCGTAAGTAGTCTAAAATCAATTGCTAACGTCTTATCTAAGCCAGATAGTTCTTCTAGTTCTATCGAAGTAAACCCTTGGATCGCTAAAAAATCAGTGATAGGAAGCAATAGTAGGAAACAAAACAAAAAGATCAGTATACTGGCAAAAGCGGCTCGCATTTTCAGATTATAACCGTTGATAAAAAATAAGATAACCACAGCAATCAATAGGAATCCTATAATCGACAATACCAATATCGGCCACTTCTGATGATAGCCGAATAATAATAGGAAAAAGATTCCTAAATTAATGAATAATCCTAAAAGAATATACATACCTTGCGTACCGCCGACAAATAGCACACTGATTGCAAAAATCCCAACAAGTATAATAAGTACATTCATTTTTTTAACCTCCTTACAGCGAGAAAAAAGAGGACCGCGATGGGGATTGATAATACTATTCCTAAGCTGCCAGCAATGACGCGTAAAAATTCTAATGATAAATGTTGTTCTACCGTTTCTTTGAAAGACCATTGATTTCCTAAATATAACAGAAGCGATGGAATCGCTCCGCTGATATAGACGAATAAAAGGATATTAGCCATCGAACCAATCACATCTCGGCCCACTTGCCTTCCTGAAAGCCATAACTGTTTCGCTGATATTTTCGGTTGTTGCTTGGTCAATTCTTCTAATGTCGCAATGACTGTGATCACGGTATCGAGTGTCCCTCCAGCTGTCCCGATCAGCACGCTGGAAAGAAAAACAGAACGATACGGTCGTGTCAGATAATTCAGTTCTTCATAGCGCAGTCCTTGATCTTTCCAATGATTCATTGTCAAAAGACAAATAAAAAATGCTAAAAAAACACTTGTAACTGCAGCCGAAATTTTGATTATACTGCTTCTATTCCATCCGTCTAACGCCAATATACTAACGATTATCCCTATAACGACAAATAGGATTGCTATATTTAAGAGAGAGATACCTTCTGTTTTGGTAAAGAGGAGCAACAAAAGTAAAAGTAAAACGATGTTGACGATGAGACTTCCTAAAGCAAATACGCCCTGTTTTCCACCAATAAGCAACATGGTGCCAATGAAGATACTTGTAAAGAAAAAAAGCCAACCATCATTTTTTTTCGCTACTAGTTGCCATTCATCTCCATGCATTTGGACAAGATAGATTTGTCTTATTGTTATATTTGCTGTTTCGATTTGATTTTTTTGATAAGGAGCCGATAAAGAAATCACTTCTCCTTTTTGGTCCGTGTTCATTAATCTTCCTGTAATCAATTGCTGATCCTCTTCTATTCTCACTCTTTCGATCTCGATGACAGGTACGTCATATAGAGCAGCTTGACGCTGAATAAACCATGAAGCAAGTATACAAATAAAAAATAGAGTGATGATGATGCCAATCTTTTTTTGCATTCTTTATCCTTTCTATTGAAATAATGAAAAGGGTTTGTGACATGTTTTGTCACAAACCCTTTTCCCGAATAAAGGATGTTCAATCAGCTGACCCTCGGTATTAGCTCAAAACGCTGATTTCACAACCTCTTTTCCTAAATAAACAGCAGAATCACAACTTCAGTTTAGAAAATCTCATTGTGGTTCGTATTTAATTCAGTGATTTTCCCTGTAGCCAAGTAGACGATCCATTCACAGATGTTTGTCACATAGTCTCCGATTCGTTCTAGATAGCTGGCAACATTCAAATAGTCTGTTCCACTGATGACTGTTTCAGGATTTTCTTGCATGTTTTTGATGGTTGCATTATAGATTCGATTGAAATAATCATTGACTCTTTGATCCATATTGGCGATCGTACGCGCGTCTTTTTCGTCTGTTTTGACATATGCAACTAGGACGTTGTCCACCATTTTTTTCACGTAATCGGACATATCGGAGATCTCTTTTTCGATTTCCGGTATTCTCGTCTGTCCTTTTACGCGGATTGTAGATTTAGCAACGGACACCGCATGATCGGCCATACGTTCTAAATCAGAGCTAGCTTTCATGACCGTGATAATCATACGCAAGTCAGTTGTAACTGGCTGTTGTAATGCAATCATTTCAAAACTTTTTTTCTCCAAACGCGTTTCCATATTATTGATATTTATATCGTTTTCGATAACTTCTTGGGCTAAGATTTTATCGTGTTTGATGTATGCACGAACTGACTTGTGCACAGCGCTGCTCACCATCATCCCCATTTCGTAGAACTGATTATGGAGATTCAGCAATTCTTCTTCAAATTGTGTACGTAGCATTCCGTTTCCTCCTTATCCAAATCGACCTGAAATATAATCTTCTGTCTCTTGTTTTTCTGGATTCATGAATATCTTCTTCGTATCGTTGTATTCGATCAAGTGACCATCTAAAAAGAATGCCGTCTTATCTGAAATACGTGAAGCTTGAGACATATTATGGGTCACGATGATCATCGTATACCGCTCTCTTAATTCTAACAGCATACTTTCGATTTTCCCAGTAGAAACAGGGTCAAGTGCACTTGTTGGTTCGTCCAATAAGATGATTTCGGGATTCACTGCCAAAACACGTGCGATACATACACGCTGCTGCTGCCCACCGGATAAAGACAAGGCACTTTTATGCAGTTTATCCTTCACATCCTCCCAAACGGACGCTGCCTTCAGACTTTCTTCCACTACTTGATCAAGGACTTTTTTATCTTTTTCTCCTTTTAACTTCAATCCATAGATGACATTTTCATAAATAGAAAAAGGAAATGGATTTGGCTGCTGGAAGACCATGCCGATTTCTTTTCTTAGTTCAACAACATCTGTTTTCGGACCATAGATGTCTTTGTCTTTATATAAAACACTTCCGGTGATCGTTACATTTGGAATCAGATCGTTCATTCGATTCAACGAACGTAGATAGGTAGATTTCCCGCAACCAGAAGGACCGATCATCGCTGTGATTTCACCTTGATTGAAACTTAGATCGATTCCCTTTAGTGCTTCTTTCTTTCCATAATACAGATGAAGATCTTTGGATGAGATAATTTCTTTTGTCATGTTGAGGCCTCCGTCTTAACCAAAATGACCGGACACATAATCTTCGGTTGCCTGAATTTTTGGTCTGGTAAATATCTTGTTTGTTTTGTCATATTCCATTACTTTTCCTAGATAGAAAAAGGCAGTATAGTCGCTGATACGAGCTGCTTGTTGCATATTATGCGTCACGATGATGATCGTGTAGTCTTCTTTCAAGTTTACAAGTGTTTCTTCAACCGTTCCTGTCGAAATAGGATCCAAGGCACTTGCCGGCTCGTCTAACAGCAAGATATCAGGTTTCATCGCGATTGCACGAGCGATACACAAACGTTGCTGTTGTCCGCCAGATAAAGCCAAGGCACTTTTATCCAAGCTATCTTTTACTTGATCCCACAAAGCTGCTTGTTTCAAGCTTGTTTCAACGATTTCATCTAATTTCTTCTTGTTTTTTTCACCATGCTGTTTCAAAGCAAAAGTTATATTGTCATAAATCGATTTGCTAAAAGGGTTAGGGCGTTGGAACACCATGCCGATCCGTTTACGCATTTCATAAACATCCACTTGAGGTGCATTGATATCCACGTCTTTATACATGATCTTTCCAGTGATTTTCGTATTAGCAATCCCATCATTCATACGATTCAAAGAACGAAGATACGTGGATTTTCCGCAGCCAGAGGGGCCAATCAATGCAGTGATCTTATTTTTTTCGAACTCTAGATCCACTCCCTTGATTGCTTCATTGTCGCCATACCAAACATGCAGATCATTCGTATATAATGCTACTTCCTTATCTTTTGGCATGGTAATGACATTTGTTTCATTCCAATTATATTTTTTCATTTTACTTCTTCTCCTTAGGCTGAAGTCATTTTTCGGTATAATCGTTTGCCAATCGCACGAGCGCCGAAGTTGAACAGTAAAACAGCAATGATCAACACGGCAGAAGCGCCAGCCGAAACAGAAACACCATCAGGCATCGTACCTTCTGTGTTGATTTTCCAAATATGGACAGCCAATGTTTCAGCTTGACGGAAAATGCTGATTGGACTAGAAACACTTAATGGATTCCAGTTCGTAAAATCTAATGCTGGCGCGCTTTGACCAGCTGTATAAATCAATGCAGCAGCTTCACCAAAAATTCTTCCTGAACTTAGGATCACACCAGTCAAAATTCCTGGTGTCGCTTCTGGAACAACCACTTTTATCACTGTTTCCCAGCGTGACAAACCTAACGCCAATCCAGCTTCTCGTTGTGTGTAATGGACCGCTTGTAAAGATTCCTCGACCGTTCGAGTCAAAAGAGGCAAGTTGAATACGGTCAAAGCTAATGCACCAGAAATGATTGAGAAACCATACTGGAATTGAATAACGAAAACCAAGAAACCGAATAAACCGACAACAACAGAAGGTAAAGAGCTCAAGATCTCGATAGACGTACGAATCACATCTGTCACCCAATTTTTACCAGCATATTCCGAAAGATAGATACCCGCACCTAAAGAAATAGGAAAACTAATGATCATGGTAATAAAAAGCAAATAAATCGAGTTAAACAGTTGAATCCCGATCCCACCGCCTTCTTGGTAGGCTTTTGAAGGTTCAGTCAAGAAAGACCATGAAATGTGCGGTATTCCTCGAACTAAGATATAAAGTAATAAAGCTGCTAAGATCAATACGATGATCCCTGAAACCACATATAGAACACCTGTAGCAATTTTATCTGAGCGTTTTGCGTTCATTATTTCAGCTCTCCTTTCTTCCCAATCATACGGATCACGATATTAAAGAATAATGACATCAATAGCAAGATCAGCGCTAATGACCATAACACATTATTTTCAACTGTTCCCATGATTGTATTTCCGATTCCCATCGTCAAGATGGACGTCAATGTAGAAGCAGGAGTAGTAAGTCCTGTTGGCATTAATGCCGCATTACCAATAACCATTTGGATAGCTAAGGCTTCGCCAAACGCACGAGCCATACCAAAAACGACTGCTGTTAAAATCCCGGGCACTGCTGCTCGCAGCACCACTTTGTAGATTGTTTGCCATCTTGTGGCACCTAGCGCTAATGAAGCTTCCCGATAGTGCCGTGGCACTGCCTTTAATGCATCCACAGTCATCGTTGTGACAGTCGGTAAGATCATAACGAATAACACAAATGTACCAGCTAAGATACCGAACCCTGTCCCGCCAAAGATACTTCTGACAAAAGGCACGATAACAGATAAACCGATAAACCCGTAAACGACAGACGGAATACCTACAAGTAGCTCGATGACTGGCTGCAAGATCTTCGTTCCGTTTTTAGGAGAAATCTCCGTCATGAATACTGCTGCTCCAATAGCAAATGGTGTGGCAACAATAGCAGATAAAAAGGTCACAATAAATGAACCTGTGATCATAGGCAATGCGCCTACCATGGGTTTCCCATTGGCTCCGATTTGGCTCGGATTCCAATCTGTACCAAACAGAAAATCAAATACATTGATCTTATCAGTAAAAAAGGTGGCCAATCCTTTACTAGCGACAAAATAAAAAATAGATAATACAACCAACACGATCAGCGCGATACATAAAAAACTAATAAATTTTCCGCGCTGTTCCATTTTTGAACGTTTTGATTTTGTTAATAATACTTTTTTCACATCTTCCACAGATGACTCCCCCTTAATCAGGTTTAACATACTCACTCAGTGTACAAATTGAACATCAATTTGGTTTTAATAACATGTAAAAGTTTAGCTAAGTTTGTAAATTTTGTGTAAAGATTACTCTTTAACAATGTTTCCTTGCCAATCACGTTCAACTTTCATATGTGAAACAGGGATATAGCCTAGCTCTCCGACAATATTATCTTGTACTTCTTCAGATAAGATATAGTCTAAAAATTCTTTTGTCAGTTTTTTTGGATGGTCTCTTGTGTACATATGCTCATATGCCCAAATCGTCCATTTGTTCGTTGTCACATTTTCATCTGTTGGTTCCACACCGTTAACATTCAACGTATCCACATCATCGGAAACGTAAGAAAAAGCAACATAGCTGATTGCTCCGGGTGTGTCCGCAACGATTTGGCGCACCATTCCGCTTGAATCTTGTTCCTGTGCCTGAACAGCTGTTTCTCCGTCCAATACCCATTTTTCAAACGTACTACGGGTCCCGCTTCCTGATGCACGGTTCAATATAACTACTGGCTGATCTTTCCCACCGACTTCACTCCAATTTTTGATCTCGCCCGTAAATAATTTTTTCAGGTTTTCCATACTGATATCTTTTACGCCAATATCCTTGTTCACAATAGGAGTGATTCCAACAACTGCTACTCGATGATCGACTAATGCCGAAGCATCAATCCCTGATTTTTCTTCCGCGAACAAATCAGAATTTCCGATATCGACTGCTCCTGACTGTACTTGAGACAAACCAGTTCCGCTTCCGCCCCCTTGTACATTGATGAATTTTCCAGGATTTTCTGTCTGGTAGGTTTCAGCAACCGTTTCTACTAAAGGCTGTAAGGCAGAAGAGCCAACTGCAGTAATGGATTCTCCTCGATCAATCCACTTTGAACAGCCTGATAAAAGAATAGCTAATCCTATTATTGGTAAGAATAATTTTAGTTTTTTCATTAGAAATCTCCTTTAATCCTAAAGTATGTTTATTCTATCATTTTCATTACTTGATGAAAACGAATCAAAATCATTAAATAACAAAATAAATTCTCATAATTGCAAAAAAAGCTATCTCATTAAAAGTTTCTATGCTATACTGGCTTTGAAATGTGTCTCTTTTAATAGCATATATTAGCTTATTTCTTGCTTTCCCCAAAAAACAAGAGATACCCCAAAGTTAATTTCGCTCATGCGAGACGCTTTCTCCATTTCTGACGTACTCTCAGAAATGGCCCCGAGAGAAAAGGACACGAGATCTCCATCTATTGATGGCTCTCCTGTCCTTGTTGTATTTTAAAGGAGCGGCGAAATCAGTCTTGCTAATCCTTCTTTTATCTTAATCATCATTCCTCGGTTTTCATACACTTCTTTTGTGAGATGCGTCGAAATCTTTGAATCTTCAAAGAATGCTTTTCTTACGCGAGAAGCCATTCGTTCATCATAGATCAGTGTATTGACCTCAAAATCCAATCTAAATGAGCGAACGTCGATATTAGCTGAACCAACGGAAACGATGCCGCCATCGATAATCATCGTCTTTGCATGGATAAATCCATTTTCATATGTTTCAATTCTTGCCCCATACTCGATCAGCTCTGCAGCGAAAGAATACGTTGCCCAGTAAACGAGAAGATGATCTGGTTTGTTAGGTATTTGGATATGGACTTTTACGCCTGAGAGAAGAGCCAACTTCAATGCCTCATGAATCGATCCATCCGGTATGTAATACGGCGTTTGGATCAATATCTCCCGTTTGGCTAACGAAATCATTTTCAAATATGTCATTTTGATTTGTTCATGTTCGGTATCTGGTCCGCTTGTCACGATTTGAACAGCCATATCACCTGTAGAATGAATGGTCGGGAAAAATTCCGGTGAATAACCTACTTCTTTTGTATGCTGAGAATTCCAGTCCATCAAAAAACGGTTTTGCAAGGTGTAAACCGCTTCTCCGTAGATACGCAAATGATTGTCTCGACAATAACCAAATTTCTTTACCAATCCTAGATATTCGTTTCCAACATTGAACCCACCTATATATCCGATTTTCCCATCAATCACTACGATTTTACGATGATTGCGATAATTGATTCGAGGATTGATATACGGAACGAATAGAGGAAAGAAAAATGCGACTTCTCCGCCAGCTTTTTTTAAATTCTGAAAAAAACTAGAAGAAACTTGTGTGGAACCCCATGCATCAAGAAGGACTCTGACTTTTACTCCACGTCTTGCTGCCTCTGTCAATGCCTCTCGAACTTCTTCACCTAATGCATCACTGCGGTAAATATAATACTGGAAATGGATGTGGTCTTCTGCCTGTTTGATATCCTCGATCAGCGCATCGAATTTTTCACGACCATCTGTAAATAAAGTGATTTCATTTTTAGTCGTATAAAGCGTACTTTCAAATACAGTAAGCATATAGATCAATTGTTTCACATCTACTTGTCCAGTAGGCGGATGAGGGTAAAGTCCTCGCATCAATGCCTGTTTGTCTTCTTCGATTTCTAGATTCTTACCGATTTTCCCTTGGATCTTCAAATCAAAGATTTTCTCTTTGGAAATCCCTCTTCCTAAAAAAATATATAAAATAAATCCTACAACTGGAATGAACATCAAAACGAGCAGCCATGCCCATGTTTGCGCAGTTTCCTTTCTTTCTCGAAAAATGATAATAAAGGAAAGCAAAATATTCATAATCAAAAGGATCGTAAAAAAATTGTCAACGATAATTTTCACGGCTTCACCTCTTTTTCTACCAACTTAAGAATACCCAAGTTGTTTTTTAAAGTAAAGGAAAAAAAGCCGCCCCATTTACTCCACCTAGCCAATAAAAAAAGAAAGCTGGAACGAAATCGTCCAACTTTCTGATTATATTTATCTTGTGGCACTAGAATTTCAAGAAACGTCTCATAGAGATGATCGAGCCGAGTGAACCAATGATCACACCAATACCGACCATCAAAAGATTGATTTTCCAAACGATATTTTCTGGATGGATCAATGAATAATGAGATCGTAATAATGACGGATTGATCAATTGGTAAAACCATGCGTAACCAAATGTAATGATCAGTATCGGAAGAATGGCACCGATTAAGCCGATCCAACCACCTTCAAGGAAAAATGGCCAGCGGATATATCCATTTTTTGCCCCTACTAAACGCATGATTTGGATTTCACGCTGTCTAGATAAAATCGTGATTCGAATCGTGTTAGAAATGAGAAACATTGCTACAAACAACAGCAATGCCGCCGCAACTAATCCCCATGTTCGAACTGCACCAGCAATTTGGAAAATCCGATCTGAGGAAGCCCCACCGTAATCAGAACGGGAAACATTCTTCAAATCTGCCGCTTTTTCTGCTACTTGTTTTGTATAAGAAGGATCGGTAGCACTTACTACGTATACATCATATAACGGGTTATTATCCCCTTCGAACAATTTCCAAGAATCACCCATTTCGTTTTGGATTTTCTTCAATTCCTGTTCTTTGCTTGAAAATTCGACTTTTTTGACATGATCTAAGTCATTTAATTCTTTTTCTAGTTTTTTCATCTCTTCGTCTTTTGTACCAATGTCTACGAACACAGATACATCCACGTTTCCTTCTATATCTTGTGCTAATTTGGTTGCGTTCATGATGACCGCCATGAATACGCCAACTAAAGTCAACGTGATCGTTACCGCACTGACTGAAGCGACTGTCATCCAGCCGTTACGTTTCAAACTCTTGATACTTTCTAATAAATGGCGGAAAAAGGTTCTAATCATCGTATCCATATTCCCCTTCCGCTTGGTCTCGAATAATGCGGCCGTTTTCGATAGCAATTACTCGGTGTCGAATCGTATTTACGATCGTACTGTTATGTGTAGCCATCACGACAGTTGTTCCTTGTGCATTGATCCGATCTAATAGTTTCATGATTTCCCATGAGTTTTCCGGATCCAGATTCCCTGTCGGTTCATCCGCGATAAGTACTTTAGGCGTATTTACGATTGCTCGGGCAATAGAAACACGTTGTTGTTCCCCACCAGATAATTCGCTAGGAAAGACTCGCACTTTGTGTTTCAAACCAACAAGATCCAGCACTTCCATTACTCGTTTTTTGATATCCCGAGGTTTTCTGCCGATAACTTGCATGGCGTACGCAACATTTTCATATACTGTTTTTCTTGGCAATAATTTATAGTCTTGGAACACCACGCCGATTTCTCTGCGTAGATAAGGAACTTCGCGGTTTTTGATGGCTATTAGATCATGACCTGCGACGTTCAAAGTTCCTTTTGAAGCTTTTTCTTCTCGATACATCAATTTGATGAATGTAGATTTACCAGCTCCAGACGGACCAACAACATAAACAAACTCTCCTTGTTCGATGACAATCGAGAGATTGCGGATAGCAGTGGTACCGTTTGAGTACTTCTTCATTACATCCTTCATTTCAATCATGGCGTTCTCTCCATATCTTTTTCAGTCTTTAGCTATTATAGCATGGCAATGTTTCAACTTGCTTGCAAAATCTTACAATTTTATTTCAATTTAACAAAGGGCTCTTATTGCAGATGCATTTTCAAATAGCCGTCAATAAATAAATCAAGATCTCCGTCCATAACAGCTTGGACATTTCCTGTCTCTACATTTGTCCGATGGTCTTTTACCATAGAATATGGATGGAAAACATAAGAACGGATCTGTGATCCCCAGCCGATTTCTTTTTGTTCTCCTCGCAGTGCAGCTGCTTCTTGTTCTTTCTTTTCCACTTCTAATTGGTAAAGCTTAGCTTTCAGCATCCCCATCGCTTGTTCACGGTTTTTCAATTGTGAACGTTGCGCCTGACTCGCTACTACTGTTCCTGTAGGCAAGTGAGTGATTCGTACAGCGGATTCTGTCTTATTGATGTGCTGACCACCTGCGCCACTTGCCCGATATGTGTCGATCTTCAAATCATCTGGATTGATTTCTATATCGATCGTTTCATCAAGCTCTGGCATCACATCTACCGAACAAAAAGAAGTATGACGTCGTTTCGCTGAGTCAAAAGGCGAGATACGTACAAGGCGATGAACACCTTTTTCTGATTTCAGATAACCAAATGCGTTGTGTCCTTTGATCAGTAGGGTCACACTCTTGATTCCTGCTTCATCACCTGCTTGATAATCTAGTGTCTCTACTTGATACCCATGCTGCTCTGCCCAGCGTGTATACATGCGTAAAAGCATGCTGCCCCAGTCTTGGGACTCCGTTCCGCCAGCCCCTGGATGCAATTCGACGATGGCGTTGTTTCGATCATAAGGACCGTCTAACAACATAGATAATTCATACGTCTTCATTTTTTCATCTAGCGCATTGATACGTGTTTCTGCTTCTTCTTGCATTGCTGCATCAGGTTCTTCCTGCAACATCTCCACCATCAATTCGATTTCTTCCAGTTCTTCAGCAAGAGAATGGAATTGATCATAGGTCTCTTTATTTGCATTGTTTTCACTGATCACTTTTTGAGCAGCTTCGCTATCATCCCAAAAACCAGGTTCAGCCATTTTTGCTTCTGCTTCCGCAATGTCTTCTTCCAGCTGGTCTAAGTCAAAGAGACCTCCTGAAGCTTGTGACCTTTTCCTGCATTTCTGTCAGGAGATTTCGAATTTCGGATATTTCCATGTTTTTTTCCTTCTTTCACTATACTTTTTTCATTATATCTAGTCTAACAGAATCGGCAAATAACAGAAAGAAGGTGAGACGAATTCTTTAAAAAAGAATTTGTCTCACCAATCCTGCTGTCAGAAATTAGTTTGCATCTTTTCCGTGACAGTTCTTATATTTTTTCCCGCTTCCACAAGGACAAGGATCATTTCTACCAACCTTGTTCACATGGATTGGTTGTTTTTTCGCGCTAGTATTACTGTTTTCTTTGGCATCTCCATCTTCTGAGTGAGAAGCTGTTCCTTGAGAAACTTGCTCACGCTGTACGTTTTGACGGATCTCAGCTTTCATGAAGATACGAGTGACTTCATATTCAATGGCACCTACCATATCTTCGAACATCTTGTAGCCTTCTGTTTGGTATTCGACTAATGGATTATTTTGACCATAGGCACGCAAGCCGATTGACTGACGTAATTGGTCCATTGCATCGATATGATCTGTCCATTTAGAATCCACGACACGTAAGATCACGACTTTTTCGAATTCCAGCAGCTGCTCTGGTCCGTTCAATTGAGCTGCTTTGGTATTGAATACTTCTTGTGCTCGTTCGTTTAGATATTCTTTGATTTCTTGAGGGGTTTTTCCTTCGATATCTGTAAGGGAAATACTGTCTTCATGGACAAGCGTGCTGCCAGCAAAATCGACGATACTTTCCAAATTCCAATTTTCTTTTTCTAATTGTGTATGCGCATCTACCACACGACTGATTGTCCGTTTGACCATATTCATCAGTGGTTTAGATAAGCTTTTTTCTTCCATGATTACTTCTTGACGCTGTTTATAGATTACTTCACGTTGCTCACGCATCACGTCATCGTATTGCAAGACGTTCTTACGTGTGTCGTAGTTGTTTCCTTCTACGCGTTTTTGTGCAGATTCTACTTGCTTCGTCAGCATCTTGCTTTGGATCACAGCGTCTTCGTCACCGATCTTCATTCGATCTAAGAAAGCTTTGATTCGTTCTGAACCGAATCGTTTCATCAAATCATCTTCTAAAGACAAGTAGAATTGTGACATACCAGGGTCTCCTTGACGTCCTGCACGTCCTCGAAGCTGGTTATCGATACGACGAGATTCATGTCGTTCTGTCCCGATAACTGCTAGGCCACCAAGTTCTCTTACGCCAAGCCCTAGCTTGATATCTGTTCCCCGACCAGCCATGTTGGTAGCAATCGTCACTGCGCCTTTTTGACCCGCATTCATGATGATCTCTGCTTCTTTAAAGTGATTTTTCGCATTCAGTACTTCATGAGGAATACGTTCTTGATTCAGCATATCTGATAATAACTCAGATGTTTCAACCGCAACAGTTCCGACTAGGACAGGCTGTCCTTTGCGGTAGCGATCTTTGATATCTTGTACGACAGCATGGAACTTGCTTTGTAATGTTGGGTAAAGCAAATCTGGACGATCGTCACGGATGACCGGACGGTTTGTCGGAATCTGGTATACTTGAATATTATAAATCTCTCTGAACTCTTCTTCTTCTGTCTTAGCTGTACCAGTCATCCCTGCAAGTTTCTTGTACATACGGAAATAGTTCTGGAAAGTAATCGTCGCCATCGTTTTCGTTTCGTCTTCGATCTCTACGCCTTCTTTAGCTTCGATTGCTTGATGAAGACCATCTGAATAACGGCGTCCATCCATGATCCGGCCCGTAAATTGGTCAACAATCAATACTTTTCCATCTTGAACAACATAATCGATGTCTAAAAGCATGATGTAGTTGGCTCTCAATGCTTGATCCAAGTGATGGGTCAATGCAGTATTTTCAATGTCATATAAGTTGTCTAAACCGAATGTTTCTTCAGCTTTTTCGATCCCTGCTTCCGTTAAACTGATTGTTTTTGATTGTACATCGATTTTGTAATCTTCTTCTTCTTTCAAACGTTTCACGAAGTTGTCTGCTCTTGTATATAAAGCTGTTGATTTTTCTGCTTGCCCTGAAATGATCAGCGGCGTTCTCGCTTCATCAATCAAGATTGAGTCAACTTCATCGACAATGGCATAATTCAGCGGACGTTGTACCATTTGATGGCGATAAACGACCATGTTGTCTCTCAAATAGTCAAATCCTAATTCATTATTCGTGCTATAAGTGATATCGCAATTATAAGCCTCGCGTTTTTCATCCGAAGATTTTGAGTTGATATTCAACCCAACTGTCAATCCTAAGAAATTATAAAGCTCGCCCATTTCCGTCGAGTCACGGGTTGCTAAATATTCATTGACGGTAACTACGTGGACCCCTTCGCCAGTCAAAGCATTCAGATACACCGGCATCGTTGCGGTCAAGGTTTTACCTTCACCAGTACGCATTTCAGGGATATTCCCATCGTGAAGCACGATCCCACCCATCAATTGTACGTGGTATGGATATAACCCCAATACACGTTTTGCTGCTTCCCGAACGACTGCAAAAGCTTCCGGAAGTAATTGATCTAATGTTTCTCCTTTTTGGTATCTGCCCTTGAATTCAGCAGTTTTTGCTTGTAATTGTTCATCAGTTAATGCTGCCATTTGGTCAGCGTATGATTCAACTTTTTTTGCAATGCTATCTAAACGTTTTAGTTCTTTCTTATCGTTTTCGATAAGTGAACGAATCAAATTGGCCATGCGTTGTGTAATCTCCTTTTCCTTCTGTGTATTATCCAGACTATGTAGACTCTACTTTTCATTTTATCATTAGTTATAGATAATTGAAATATCTTAATCGTATTAAAGTAAGAACTTCATAATTTATTCATATTTTAACTAGAAAAGAGACGAACTCAAAAAAACTTGCGGCAGCTATTGACAGCTGCTGCAAGTTTTTGATGTTATTTAAGTATGGCTGATCAGTCTGTTTCGATCAATCCGTATTTTCCATCTTTTCGGCGGTAAACGATACTTGTACCATTTGTTTCTGCATCTTCAAAAATAAAGAAGTTATGTCCCAGCATGTTCATTTGTAAGACTGCTTCTTCACTGTCCATTGGTTTCAATGAAAGGCGTTTTGTACGTACGATATCTAATTCAGAATCGTTTTCGTTTTCTTCCTCTCCATTGAATAAAACAGCAGCATCTGCAGTATTCATGCCCGTTTCACGGGATTTACGATTGATTTTTGTTTTGAATTTGCGGATTTGGCGTTCCAATTTGTCAACAACCAAATCGATACTTGCGTATAGATCTGGAGAAGTTTCTTCGGCACGTAATACAAGATAAGGTAATGGGATCGTTACTTCCACTTTTGCTGTTTTTTCTGTATAAACTTTTAAGTTCACATGCGCCGTAGCATCGGGTGCGTCACTGAAATAGCGTTCTAGTTTGCCTACTTTTTTCTCAACGTAGTCGCGAATCGCTTCAGTTACTTCGATATTTTCGCCGCGTACATTATATCTAAACATAAAAATTACCCCTTTCGTCTACCACAATCAAGAAGGAGAAGGACCACTCTTTCCCTCTTCTTAATTCTATTATATCGAACTCTAGGTTATTTGCAAATTAAATCGCTATCAAATTTCCACATCTGATTCATCTTGCCAAAGAAATGGTTCGGATGATTTTCGGCTGTGCGGTCTGCAAGCAATCTGCTGCATGAAAAAGTGTCTGACCTGTTGTATAGACATCGTCAATAATCAATATTTTTTTATGTTGTATCTTAGAAAGAGGTACAGCAAGCTCAAAAGGCTGAGGCATCTCCAATCTTTCCTTTCGCGTGTTTTTTGCTTGAGCAAGCAGATGATGCTCTCTTTTAAGTAGCATCTGAAAAGGAATTTTTGCTGCTTTCAACATCTCACTTACTTGATTGAATCCTCTTTCTAGCCACCTTTTTTCAGATAAAGGTATTGGACAATAAACATATGCCGGGTAATCTTTTTTTATCTGAGTCCATTTATATGCAAAAGTCCCTGCTAATCGGATGTCTCCCATAAACTTGTACCGATTGATCCAAGCTTGCATCTTTTCATCGTACGTAAAAAAGGCGCGGTGTTGAAAATCATATGAAGGATATTTCTTCTTCCATTCTTGACAGTCGTTGCAGTAAACGAAACTAGTCTTTGCTTTCTTTTTCGTATCCTCGTATTTCAAATTGATTGGTTTTTGACAACCTGCACAACCTTTTGCTTCCAATAAATGGAATTGTGCGCGGCAAACTGAACATGTCTGAGGAAGTCTATATTTCGACACACCGATGATCTCGCTGAATGTTAAATTTTGGATGATGTCTTTACTGCAGCAACTGCATCTCACAGCATCTTCTTCCCTTCTTCGTTCATTTCTTTGATTTCCTGACAGGCTTTTCGAATAGCTGAAGTTTTTTCTTCATAGAAAAAATAGACCCGACTGTTCGTATAAGGACCTTTACGATCAGCTCTTCCTGCGATTTGCACCAAAGAGGATTTAGTAAAAACTGGATGATCTGCTCCTAAAACGATGACAGAGATTCTTTCAAATGTGACTCCTCTTTCTAAGATCATCGTGGTTAACAGTATCTCGTATGTTGCTTCTCGCATTTTCTGAACTTTCTTTGCCCGTTGATCGTCTTGTGAAGAAACATCTGTTATCTCATATTCTGGAAAAGCTTCTTGCAGTGTGACTTTTAAACGATGCATCATCGTAATACTTGGACAAAATAAAAGGATACGGTTTTCTTTGATTAGTTGCTGAATGATCCGCACCAAAGAGTTGATTTTCTTTTTGTTCCCACATTTTTGTCGCCAATTATTCATGAAAACAAGTACGGGTTCAGGAAGCAAGCGCCGATGAAAGCGCAAGGCAAGTTTGTGGAGCTCAAATGTCTGCTTGATTTCCTTTAGTAACTTCTCATCAGGCGTGGCACTTAAGTAGATGAATCGACCGTCTGGTTTGATTGCTGTTTGCACAGCGTGAGCTAGCCCAGCGTCCCCGCTATAAGGAAAAGCATCGATCTCATCAATGACTAATAAGTCAAAGGATCGATAAAAACGGTATAGCTGATGAATCGTACAGATAACAAAAGAACTAAAGGTATAAGCTGTTGTTGTATTCCCATGGAGCAACATGATTGTTTCTTCTGGAAAAACAGGACGATAACGTAAAAACAATTCATTACAAACGTCGATTCGCGGTGTACAAATGGCTACTCTTCCTCCAGCTTTTAACGTTTTCACTAAAATCGGATAAAGCATTTCTGTTTTTCCTGCACCTGTTACCGCCCAAATAAGATGGTGTTTTTTTTCTGAATGATAAAGTATCCTCTCTGCGATTTCCGTTTGTTTTTCAGTAAGCTGTCCTGTCCAAGAAAAGACGACTTCTCGAGATGCTGCTTTTGGCTGATCAAATAAATATATCTCTTGTTGACTGTCGCATCGCCCTAAAGACAAGCAATGTATGCAAAAATAGCCATAGTCTGCAAGCTGTCCCTCAAAGACAGGCGTTTTCACTCCACAACGATGACAAAGAATCCTGTTACCTAAATGTTCTACTGCTGCAATCTTCTTATAATTTGGTAAGTTTCCCTCCTCACAGTCCATTCCTTCAATCTCTCTCGTAAGAAGCCTTCTGCCCCAAAAATGATTCATATCATTCGCCCTAAAAAAATATACGAAAAAACAAGCAATCTTTTTTTTGGATTGCTTGTTCGATAGTTCTATATAATCTATTTATTCACCAATCAATGTAATTGCTTGGTCTAATACTTTTTCGCCATTCATCATTCCATAATCAGCCATGTTGATGACGTCTAAAGGAATGCCTTTTGGTTCCAGACGTTTTTCAAAATCAGCTTTCATAAAGCGAACTTGAGGTCCTAATAACAGTACATCTACATCTTTATTTGCAAGATTATTATCTGCATCAGAAGCTGACACAGCGAAAATATCAGAATCGATTCCTTTTGCTTCCGCAGCTTTTTGCATTTTTGTTACGAGCAAACTTGTGCTCATACCAGCCGAACATACAAGCATGATTGTTTTTTTAGCCATACTTTTCTCTCCTTTTTAAAACAGACTACGCAAACGTTTTCTTAGCGTCTGTTACTCTATTATATAAAAAGAAAGAAATTTGTCAACGTTTTCTAAACGCGATTTATTTAATCAAATAGCCAGCTAGATTTCACTAATTTATTGAATACGACATATTCTTTATCCAAATTGATGACCACTACTTCATAGCCTGCATTTAACCAGCCGTAGGCACCCTTTTCTGGATGTTTATAGTCATTTGCCCACCAATCTGTGCTTTCCCTGGCTGTTTTGGGAAGTCCGTTACTGGGAAACAACAGTTCATCAAATTGGGTAAAGGTTAATGTTACTTGGGAGCCGCCGTTGTTCTTCAAATAATGCGTAATTGCATCGTACTTTTTCATTCGTTCCTTCATCCCCGGATCCACCTGCCTTTGTCTTTATTATCGCATACTACAGCAATTGCGCAACCGTTATAGTGTTGAAACAACCTAGAACTTTCTTTATACTGAATAAAGCAACCGAAAAAAAAGAGGTGACAAGATGATCGAACGTTATCGTACAATCAAAGAAAATGGACAAAGTGAGATTGAAATCAAGAAATCACGCTTTATCTGTTCTCTTAAACGAATAGAATCAGAAGAAGAAGCGAAAAACTTCATCCAAGAAATTAAAAAAGAACATTGGAAAGCAAACCATAACTGCAGTGCCTTCGTTATTGGCGAAAAAAATGAGATCCAACGAAGCAGCGATGATGGCGAACCAAGTGGAACAGCGGGCGTACCGATGTTGGAAGTCCTCAAAAAAAATCAACTGATCAATGTAGTTGCAGTAGTTACTCGATATTTTGGAGGAACGAAACTCGGCACGGGCGGATTGATACGAGCATACACTCATGCGGTCTCTCAAGCATTGTCCGACATTGGAATCGTAGAAGGTACCTTGCAACAGGAGATATCCATTGTAATCACGTATCCGCAACTAGGAAAATTGCAGAATTATCTTGAACTACAGCACTTTTTTATAAAAGAAATCCAATACACTGATCAAGTCATCGTCATCTGTGCGGTGGATGAAAAAAATGCTGACAGCTTTAAAGAATCCATCATTGAGCTGCTGAACGGACAAGTCCAATTTGAAGAAGGCCCTGTTTCTTATCATGAGCAACTGATAACTGATCATATATAAAAACAGGTGATTCTGATTCTCTTTTTTTCTAATAAGGAATCAGGAATCACCTGTTTTTTATTTTTCCAAATAAAACTCAAAACGATTTCCTACATATTGCGTACGCACATACTCAAATGGCGTACCATCTTCAAAATAGGAAATCTGACGCAAACGAAGAACTGCATCTCCTCGTTTCACCTCTAAATAGTCTGCGATTTTCTCAGAAGCCAATACAGCAGTAATCGTTTGATTCGCTGGACCGATTTTTTTCCCACCTTTTTCTTCTAATGTGCGATACAGCGATTCAGTAATCTCTGCTTTGCTGTAGCCATCGATCAGCTTTTGCGGAACACTGGCTACTTCAAAACAAATAGGGACATCGTCTGCAAAACGAATACGTTCCATTCGCAAGATCGTGTCATCTTTACTCAAGTTTAGTTTTTCCATTTCACTTGAGCTTGGCGAAGTCAAAAAGTAAGAAATTGTTCGACTAGACGGTACTCTATTTTGCGATTCCATGATTTCTGTAAAACTTGTCGCGCCAGACATCTTTTCTTGTACTTTTTCTCGCGCAACATATGTACCCGAACCGATCTTTCTTTCTAAGATTCCTTCATCTGCCAAGTTTTGAATTGCTTGTCTCAACGTCATACGGCTGACATTGAATTTCACTGCTAATTCTCTTTCTGAAGGAAGACGGTCTCCGACTTTCCATATACCTTGTTCGATTTCATTTTTTAATTGGTCATGAATCTGTATATATACAGGTAATTGATTCGACATAACGTACACCCGTCCTTTCGTTTCTTCTATTATAACTGGTATATACCTGATTCACAACTGAAAAAGATAAAGGATTCTATCCATAAACAGATGATGTAGGTACAAATCCTTCTTCCCATTCCTATTAATAGAATTCATTTTCTAGATATGTCCAATTGAGAAAATAACAAAAGACCCTATAATCGCTGAAAATGCCGATTTATGGATCTTTTGTTATTATTAGCGGTTTTTAGCCATCCATTTTTTTGTATGATTCGTTGGGCGTTTTGATTTTACATGGACTGCTTTTTCGCCTTTTTTAGGAATGTTCACTTCGATATCGTATTTTTCTGATTTGACCAAGTCATATAACTTTTCAGCTGCTTCGTCTACTTTTTCTTTCCACTTCATTTTGGCCCCTCCAATTCTTTTTGTTAACTTAACTCTATCTTAAATTGACAGAATCTTCAAGGAACAAGGTAGCAAAGCAAAAAAAAGAGCTCTCGAACTAACGAGAGCCTACGGTTGTGCTATACTGGGGTAGCTGGATTCGAACCAACGCATGAGGGAGTCAAAGTCCCTTGCCTTACCGCTTGGCTATACCCCAATGAAATGGAGGAGAGTGGATTCGAACCACTGAACCCTAAGGAACGGATTTACAGTCCGTCGCGTTTAGCCACTTCGCTACTCCTCCGAAAGGTTTGTATCAACCTGACTTAGTTATAATACCTAATTTTCCAGATTTTTGCAACCCTTTATTGAAAGTTTTTTTGATATTTTTTTATTCGTGCAGATTCCAGTGACGAATCACTGTTTCTATCGCATTTTCAAGACTTTTTTCTTTCCCAAAATCTTCTTCACCAAAGAAAATTTCATATTCTTTTGGTCCATAGGCTAAAATTTCACCAATCATTTTTTTCCCTATAAATAACTGAGTGACTTCATAATTCTTACCTTTGATATCTTTTTTTACTTCTTCGATACGCACTTCAATATCTTTATTTTTTTTTGACATCATTTTCACCTCTCAGACATTTTATCATATTGCAGCCAATAAAACATTCCTTAGGCAAAAATCTCTTGTCCATTTCATCTTCTTTTATACAAGAGGCGATTTCTCTAAAGCTCTTCATTCTCCCCTTGACCTATAGCGATATAGTTGGCCGCTGCGCCTACAAGATTAGCATCGTTTCTGTATTCACACAATAGGATCTGTGGCTCGAAATCATGCAGGTCGAATTGATCTGTCAACTTCTTCATTCTACTTTGGATCTCATCAATGAGTCCATCCTTTGCAGAAACGCCACCGCCTAATACGATAACTTCCGGATCAAATGAAAATTGGATACTGAATAGACCTTTCGCAAGGTACGTATAAAAACTCTCAACTTCTTCTTTTGCTATTTCATCCCCGGTTTCTGCTAATTCAAAGACGTCTTTTCCGGTATAAGTATTCTTATCGACTCCTTTGCGTTCACAATACCGCCAAGCCATCTGTACGGCTGTACCAAGTTTACTAAATGTCTGATCGCCCTCTAAGAACATCAAACCGAATTCTCCACCATAAAGATGTGCACCTTTATTGATTTGGCCTTTCGTGAACATCGCCCCGCCGATCCCAGTTCCTACCACGACAAAAGCAACATCTTGATAATCACGAGCAGCTCCTTCATAAAACTCAGCCATTCCGGCACAGTTGGCGTCATTTTCAATCGTTACCGGAAGTTGAAACAAAGTTTCCAAATCTCTAAAAATATTAAAGCCATGAATATAAGGAATCGCACTGATTCCCTCAATTACCTGTTTCTCATTATTCACTACTCCAGGTGAGCTGATCCCAATTCCTTCAATCTCAAAAGAAAGACTCATGTCTTTATAGACTTGTAATAATTGCGCTTTCATTTCTTCCCAAGATTCAGGCGTTGCAAATTGGCCCTTGCCTTTGACATCTTTACTATCCCAACAACCATATTTGACAGCCGACCCGCCAAAATCAAAAACTAATATCCCCATAAAAATATTCTCCTTTTTGCTTGCTAAAGCTATTGTAATGTATATGTTCAGCATTTGAAAGCATTTTCTCGGATCACAAGTCTATTCGTTAAAGCTGGTTTTGTGTAAGTGAATTGCTAAAATCACTTGATCTCGCAATTGTTCTCCGTTCTCAAAAATCGGTTTAGAATAATGATGGATAAAATAGTCTTTGACTCGACCAATCTCCACATAGCCCATTTTTTGATAGAGATGTAACGCAGCACTGCTAGTACTGCCGGTTCGTATGATGATCTGAGTTTGACTGGAAGCGAGTTGTGAAAGCTTCTGAAAAGCTGTCTCAAGGAGTTTCCCACCAATCCCTTTTCCTTGATGCGAAGGTTCTACAGCTACGTTAACGATTTCGAATTCTTTTTCCCTTACTATATAGATCAGTATACCTATTGTTTTTTCTTTTTCTTTCCATATCCAGCCGTTCCCCTTTGAAACATATACCTGAACTTTTTCTTTATCAGGATCTGCATCTAATAACAAGGACCATGGTAAATCTATCTTATTGAGTTCTTCGATCATTTTTGACCTCCATATATGTAGTCATGAAGTCGTTGCTTTGATAGTCACTCTCTCTTTTCTTTATTGCTCAGTGCTACCCGTATTTTTCACAACCTTTTTATAATCTGGTTCTTTTTTATCTTTCTTATTTCTCGTTAACTGAAAGGTCAAAGGTACATAATCGATGCCGCCTTTGACAAAGGGATGACAGCGTAAGATCCGAGCCGTCCCCATTACCGTCCCTTTTAGCGCACCATGAGTTTGAATTGCTTTTATCATATAATTAGAACAGGTTGGATAATAGCGGCAACTAGGAGGAAATGCAGGCGAAATAAAGCGCTGATATCCTCTAACTAAATAAATCAATATCTTCTTCATCAACTAGATTCCTTCTTTTCTTTTACTAAAAAAAGGGATCGCGACTAAAGTCAACGTTCCCTTCTGTTTTCTTTTATCCTATGCTGCTTCATGGCTCATTTCCTATCGACTAGAACCACCGTAATTAATTATCAATGAAAAAAGTCTCGAATATGAATCCACAAGCTTGGTTGAAATACTTTAAATGGATTGCCACCACCGATGACACCATATCCAATCATCGTTCCGGCTACAAAAAGAAGGATAAGCAATAAGATCACCACTAAAATCTTTATCAGAGTTAATAAGATATATCGTTGGTTACTCATTCAGCCACTTCCTTATGCAATCGTTTGTGCTGTTTTTTCAGCAGGAGTTTGATCCATGTCTACACGTTCAACATCTGCACCTAATTTTTGTAGTTTGATATGGAAGTTATAATAGCCACGATCTAGATAATTCAAGTTACGGACACGTGTGATTCCATTTGCTTTCAAGCCAGCTAAAACTAATGCTGCTGCTGCACGCAAGTCTGTTGCATACACTTCCGCACCTTGCAATTCATGGTTTCCATCCATGATTGCTACATTTCCATCGATTTTGACGTGGGCGTTCATACGGCGCATTTCTTCTAAATGTTGGAAACGATTTTCAAAAACTGTTTCAGTTACTACGCTTGTACCTTCTGCCACTAATTGGATGGCTGTCATTTGCGCTTGCATATCTGTAGGGAAACCAGGATGAGGCATCGTTTTTACATCTGTAGGTAAGATATGTTTTGGTCCGATGACACGGATTCCGCCTTCTTCTTCAATGATTTCTGCACCCATTTCGATCAATTTAGAAATCAATGGGCGGTTATGTTCAGAGATAGCATCAGCAATCAGTACATTGCCTTCTGTCATTGCAGCAGCGACCATAAAGGTACCAGCTTCGATACGATCTTGTACGATTGAATGGTTGACTGCATGTAAATGATCAACGCCTTCGATACGCATTGTTTCAGTACCCGCTCCATAGACATGAGCACCCATTTTATTCAAAATATTTGCTAAATCAACGATTTCTGGTTCGCGAGCTACGTTTTCAATGATGGTTGTTCCTTTTGCTTTTACAGCAGCCATCATGATATTTTGAGTAGCACCTACACTAGGAAAATCTAAATAAATCGTGTTACCGATCAATTCATCTGCAATTGCTTCAATATAGCCGTTTTTTTGAATAATTTTTGCTCCTAAAGCTTGAAATCCTTTTAAATGTAAATCGATTGGGCGTTTACCAATCGCACATCCACCAGGCATAGCCACTTTTGCATGTCCATTTCTAGCAAGTAGCGGTCCCATCACAACGATTGAAGCACGCATTTGACTAACATACTCATAAGGCGCTTCGATCTCTAATTGTCTTGAAGCGTCGATTGTTACTTGATTCTTTTGTTCATCAAAATCTACATCTACATTTAAGTGACGAATCACTTGATTCATAGTGAAGACATCAGAAAGAATCGGAACGTTGTCTAATGTCGTAATACCTTCTTCTGCTAACAAACTGGCAGCTAAAATAGGCAATACAGCATTTTTAGCTCCTTCAATTCTTACTGTTCCATTTAATTGATTGCCACCTCTTACGATGATCTCTTCCATGTTGTTGTTCCCTCCAAAAAATTCCAATGAGCATACACTTACTCAAAATCTTTTCTATTATAACACCCTTGCTTTTAAAATAGTACCTTTTTTTAAAATTTACAGGCTAACGAAAAGATTTCGGCATAAAGCGATAACTTCTAAGAAAAAATTACTTGCAGTGTACCCTAAAAAGATTGAAAAAAGTACGATTGCCATTCTAATTTGCGTATTATGCATTGGTCTAAAAAAAGTCTCAATGCGTAACGAACGTAAAGACCAGAAGGCTAAGTAGATAAACGCCAAATGACTCACGATTCGAAGTATCGCATCAATTCCGTATACTTGCATAATGACGTCCTTTCTAACAGTTGTTTTTATAATAACTAATAAAATGATAATACCATAAAATGTATAAAAGGAAAAACAAGTATACTTAAAAATAGAGGAATACCCTTACATTTTTAGGAAATAAGGGAAAAAATATGCAAAAAAAGAGACTGAGACAAAAGTCTTGTCTCAGTCCTTTATTCCAAATAAACGGTGTTCTCCTGCCAACTCCTCGGTCACAAGCCACAATATTCATCGAACATGAGAACCTGTTTTTTAATTTGTTCCTTGTGACTCGGAGCTGAATGGCAGGCTCACGACCTCTGATTCACGGTGTTCCAGAAGTAGCTTCTTCGGAAATAAGCTGACCACTTCTGTCACAACCTCTGATACACGGATAAACATCCGCTTCTCATTTTATGAGTGCTTAGATACTTTAATACGATTGATTGCTCGATGCAACGCAACAGTTGCCCGCTTCAATTCGTTCGTATCTTGTTTTGCTTTTGCTTCTTCGATTTGGCGTTCTGCACGTTGTTTTGCACGTTCCGCACGAGATACATCGATATCCCGTTCACGTTCCGCACTATCAGCAACGATTGAAACAACATTATCACGCACTTCCATGATTCCGCCATTCACAGCAATCCAATCGACATGGGTATCTGAATCTGTTCGTTTTACACGAACTTCATCAATCGTCAAAGGAACGATGATCGGTGCATGTTTAGGCAAAATCCCAAGCTCACCAGCTGTCGTACGTGCGACGACGATAGCTGCATGGTGATCATAGACCAAACCGGCAGGAGTTACCACATTTACTGTTAAATATTGATCCATGGGGCACCCCTTTCTAGTAGCCTAGTGTTTTCGCTTTTTCTACGACGTCTTCGATTCGGCCAACACTTCGGAAAGCTTCTTCAGGAAGATCATCGTATTTGCCTTCCAAGATTTCGCGGAATCCTTTCACTGTTTCTTCTACAGGAACATAAGAACCTGGAAGACCAGTAAATTGTTCAGCCACGTTAAAGTTTTGTGACAAGAAGAATTGGACTCTGCGGGCACGAGAAACTAACACTTTTTCCTGATCGGATAATTCATCCATACCTAAGATAGCAATAATATCTTGTAATTCACGATATCGTTGCAATACGTGTTGGACTTCTGTTGCTACTTTATAGTGTTCTTCTCCCACGATTTCAGGTGCTAAAGCACTTGAAGAAGAAGCCAATGGATCTACCGCTGGATAAATCCCTTGTTCTGTTAATTTACGTTCCAAGTTGGTTGTCGCATCCAAATGGGCGAATGCTGTTGCCGGCGCCGGGTCAGTGTAGTCATCGGCTGGCACATAGATGGCTTGGATCGATGTAATCGAACCTTTTTTCGTAGATGTGATACGTTCTTGCAATTGACCCATTTCTGTTGCCAATGTTGGTTGATAACCAACCGCAGAAGGCATCCGTCCTAACAAGGCTGATACTTCAGATCCAGCTTGAGTGAAACGGAAAATATTGTCGATAAACAACAGTACATCTTGGCCTTCTACATCACGGAAATATTCCGCGATCGTCAAACCAGTTAACGCAACACGCATACGTGCACCTGGTGGTTCGTTCATTTGACCGAACACCATGGCTGTCTTTTCGATAACTCCTGAATCTTTCATTTCATAATACAAGTCATTACCTTCACGAGTACGTTCACCGACACCGGTAAATACAGAAATACCACCGTGTTCTTGGGCGATATTATGGATCAGTTCTTGGATCAGTACGGTTTTACCAACACCGGCACCACCGAATAGTCCAACTTTCCCACCTTTTAAATATGGGGCAAGCAAGTCGATAACTTTGATCCCTGTTTCCAAAATTTCTGTACTTGTGCTTAATTCGTCAAAGGCTGGTGCTTTTTTATGAATTTCGCTTCTTTCCGCATCTTCTGGGAAAGGTGTTTCTAAATCGATCGTATCTCCTAGTACGTTGAATACGCGACCTAATGTTTCTTTACCTACAGGAACAGAGATTGCTTTGCCTGTATCAATGACTTCCATTCCTCTTTGTAAACCATCTGTTGACTCCATCGCAATGGTCCGGATCACTCCGTCCCCTAATTCTAATGCTGCTTCAAGAACAACTTTTGATTTATTTTCGTCATTTTTATAAACAACTAATGCGTTGTTGATATCTGGTAAGGATTGGTCTAAAGAAAATTCCACGTCGACAACGGGACCGATTACTTGAACAATCTTGCCTGAACTCATCTTTTTTCCTCCAATCTCAATACTATTCTAGTGCCGAAGCTCCGGCAACAATTTCGGTAATTTCTTGGGTAATAGCCCCTTGTCTTGCACGGTTATAAGAAACCGTCAGCTCATCAATGATATTAGCAGCATTATCAGTTGCTGTTTTCATTGCTGTCATACCAGCAGCATGTTCTGCTGTTTTGGCGTCAACGATCGCACCGTAGATCAAACTTTCAGCATACTGAGGCAATAACTGAGACAAGATTTCTTCTTTTGAAGGTTCAAAAATATATTCTTGTTCGAAAGTCGTTGCTTCTTCTGGATCTAAGTCTGAGATTGGCAGCATTTTTTCTACACGAAACTGACTAGTTAGCGAATTGATATGATGGTTATAACATACGTATAATTCATCGAATACTTCGTTTTGGTACATAGTTGTTGCCATATTTACGATTTTGCGGACTTCATCAAAGCTTGGCTGATCAGATAAATTGCGCAGCTCATATGCTAGGTTGATACCGCGTGCTTTAAAGAAGTCTGCACCAGTTCCGCCAATTGCGATCATCACGTAATCATCGGGTGATTGGTGGTCTTCTTCTAAAATAGACATCGTTTGTTTCAATATCGAACTGTTATATCCACCGACCAGACCGCCATCTGCAGTGATGACGATATAACCGGTTTTCTTCACAGGACGGCTGAGCAGCATGCTGTTGTAATTGATATCCCCTCTAGGATTTTCTGAGGCAATATCATTTAACTGAGTAGCAGTCAAATGCGTAACGATTTCTCTTACTTTTGTTGCATAAACCTGAAACTTCTGTGAAGAAGCTTCAGATTTTGTCAACTTAGAAGCAGACACCATCTGCATTGCCCGCGTGATTTGGCTCGTTTTTTTCGTTGAAGCGATACGTGTCTTGATTTCATTTAATGAAGCACCCATTCATCTCACCTCACTATGCATTTTGAATGGATTTCAATTTATCTTCTGTAGAGGAATTATTTCCTTTTGTAGCTAAGAACATGTCTTTATATTCCTGAATCGCACTGTTCAACGTTTCTTCTTCTGGAAGATCTTTTGTTGTACGGATTGTTTCAAAAATATCTGAATGATTGGTATCCAGATATTCGAATAATTCATGTTCGAAGTCTAAAATACTGTCTACAGGGATACTGTCCAAGAATCCATGTGTCAAAGCATACAAAATCACTACTTGTTTTTCAACAGCTAGCGGTGCATGCAGTTTTTGTTTCAAGATTTCTACTGTACGGCGTCCACGATTTAGTTTTGCTTGTGTTGCCGCATCCAAATCAGAACCGAATTGTGTAAATGCTTCTAATTCACGATAACTTGCTAAGTCTAGACGTAAAGTCCCAGCAACTTTTTTCATTGCTTTGATTTGCGCAGAACCCCCTACACGAGAGACAGATAGTCCGGCATCAACCGCTGGACGAGTACCTGCGTAGAACAAGTCGCTTTCTAAGAAGATTTGTCCGTCAGTGATTGAAATAACGTTTGTTGGTATATAAGCAGAGATATCTCCAGCTTGCGTTTCAACAAATGGCAAAGCAGTCATTGAACCGCCGCCTAGATCATCACTTAATTTTGCTGCACGTTCTAATAAACGTGAGTGCAAGTAGAAAACATCCCCAGGATAAGCTTCACGACCTGGTGGACGGCGAAGTAGCAAGGAAAGTTCACGATAAGCAACAGCTTGTTTTGAAAGATCATCAAAAATGATCAATACATGTTTACCGTTGTACATGAATTCTTCACCCATTGCAGTACCAGCATATGGTGCGATATAAAGCAATGGTGCTGGTTGAGACGCACCGGCATTCACAACGATTGTGTAATCCATTGCGCCATATTTTTTCAATGTTTCAACTTGTGTACGAACTGTAGAATCTTTTTGTCCGATTGCTACATAGATACAGATCATATCTTGACCTTTTTGGTTGATGATCGTATCGATCGCAATAGAAGTTTTCCCTGTTTTACGGTCACCGATGACTAATTCACGTTGTCCGCGTCCGATTGGCACAAGGGCGTCAATCGCTTTTAGCCCTGTTTGCATTGGTTCGTTAACAGATTTACGTTGCATAACGCCTGGTGCCATCGCTTCTACTGGACGAGCTTTGTCAGTAACGATTTCACCTAGTCCGTCGATTGGTTGACCTAGCGGATTGACTACCCGACCGATCAAGGCCTCTCCAACTGGAACTTCCATGATCTTACCTGTTCGTTTTACTTTATCTCCTTCACGAATGGACTCGAAATCGCCAAGGATAATGATACCTACATCATTTGACTCTAAGTTTTGCGCCATTCCGTATGAGCCGTTTGAAAATTCAAGCAACTCACCACTCATCGCGTTTTCTAAACCATGTGCACGAGCGATCCCGTCACCTACATAAGTTACGGTACCGATTTCTTCGACTGAAAGCACGTTTTGATAATTTTCAATTTGTTCTTTAATCAAGGCACTAATTTCTTCTGCTTTGATGGCCATTCGATTCACCTACCTCTTTGTACTATCTGTTTAATTGATTACGCATTTTTTCTAATTGCGTGCGAATGCTTCCGTCGATTACTCGATGGTTGGCTTCAACAATCGCGCCACCAATAATAGAAGAATCAACGATTTGTTTTAATTCAACTGATTGATAGTCCATTGTTTTTGCAACATTCTTTTCTAATTGTATTCGTTGTTCGTCTGAAAGTGGGACTGCTGTTGTGACACTTCCCAATAGTAACCCTTGATGTTCATCATATCGACGTTCATATTCTTCGATCATGAACAAAAGGTCATCCATTCGGTTATACTCATAAACAACTTCTAAAAAGTTTTTAACGATCCCATCATAACCGCTGACAAGCTTGTCCATGATTTCTCGTTTTTCATGAGGTTCTAGACGAACATCACTTAACATATTCCCTAATCCAGGTACTTGTTCATAGATTTGACGTAAACTTACGAGATCTTGATAGATTTCTTCTGCTTGATTTGAATCGATCGCCAGTTCAAATAAAGCTTTCCCGTAACGTCTTCCTACTGTGTATTTATCTAGTTTCATTTGAAGAACCTAGACCTTTAATGTATTGATTGATTAATGATTCATGCATTTCTGGAGATAATTCTTTGTTCAAGATTTTTTCCGCGATTTGAAGAGAGAGTTCTGCAACGTCGTCTTTTACAGAGTTCAGCGCTGAATCACGTTCTACAGTGATATCAGCTTGGGCTTTGCTCTTTAGACGAGCTGCTTCTTCTTGAGCATCCTTCAAAATATTTTGGCGGCTTAATTCTCCACTTTCTTTCGCATTTTTGATGATATCAGCTGCATCAGAACGAGAGGCTAACAATTGTTGTTCGCGTTCTTGTTCCATTTTCGCTGAGTTGATGCGAGATTGTTCTGCAGAATCTAAATCATTGGCGATCTTGTCTTCACGTTTTTTCAAAATATCGCTGATTGGTCCCCAAGCAAAGTGCTTCAAGAGAGCCAGTAGTATCAAAAATGAGCCGCTGACAACGATGATATTACCTAACATCGCATTGCCAACTTCTGCAATTGCCAATTGATTCAGCATAGGCGAGCCTTCCTTTCTTTGGAGTATTTCTAGTTTCCATGTAAAAAAGCAGTAACAAACGATGTTGTTTCTGCCTTAATACTGATTCAATTAAACGGCAAAAACTAGAATCAAGGCGATAACTACCCCTAAGATAGGAACAGCTTCAACTAGAGCTACCCCGATAAACATTGTTGTACGGAATTGACCAGACATTTCAGGTTGGCGAGCCATTGATTCAATTGTTTTAGAGATAACTTGACCGTTACCATAACCGGCTCCGATTGCTGCTCCCATGATTGCGATTGCTGCTGCGATATAATTCATAATTGTTTTCCTCCTAAAATAGATAAATAGTAGTTTGTTTTTTAACCGAGTATTATTCTTCTACTTCAATCTTATGGCTCATATAAACCATTGACAAAGTAACAAAGACAAATGCTTGGATGCTCCCAATAAACAAGGAGAACGCGATCCAGACCATCTCTAATGGAATTGCTAATGGTAATGAGAACCAGCCTAAGCTTGTCATCATTTTTGCAATCAAGGTTAGCAAAACTTCCCCCGCATAAATATTCCCATAAAGACGTAAAGCAAGTGTTAATAAGTTTGTAAATTCTTCAATCAGTTTCATCGGAAACATAAAACTATAGGGTTTCAAGAACGAATTTACGAAATATCCTTTGAAGCCTAACTTTTTCACCCCGAATAAGTGAGTAAGTAAGATCATTATAAATGCCAAAGTTAAAGTAACAAACGGGTCTGCTGTCGGGCTTTTCCAAAGTGTTGTTTCGTTAGGTAAGACGATTTTTGTTACTAAACCGATGTTGTTTGCAACAAAAACAAATAAAAACAATGTAAATGCCAACAAATGGAAATTGCTCAATTCTTTTCTAGGCAGATTATCTGTTACGATTCCTCGACTAAAATCAATGACCCATTCTATCGCATTTTGTTTGCCTGTTGGTTTCAACTTAAGATTTCTTGTAAAAAAGTAAGTTAAGAAGAAAACAATCAAACAGGTCAGTAACACCATTATACAAACTGTACCATCAAACCAAATTGGTCCAATGTGGAACGTTAGCGAGCGTTCATCCAATCCATTTCACCTCTTTTCCCCGAAATTCACATAAAATCAATTCATGTGCGTATCTGGTTTTTTCCAATCGGTTTCTAACCACACGGTATCATACCACCATGAAACAGAAAATTCAAAACATTTTCATGAAAATTAGACACTTTTTTATTTCAGTCAAAAACGAAGCGAATTTTTCCCCATACACGGTGCTCCTGATCTAAGAAAAAACCTGTGATAATCATGTTTTATCAGATTAAATGCTAACAAATTTTATCATTAAGTAAAAGCAAAAGCACCGAATATGCGAAAAAGGATAATGAAATTATCTAGAGAAATTTTTTAATGTTCGATCAATTTGTCGATCGATATCTTTTCGTTTCAAATCTTCCCGTTTATCATACGATTTTTTCCCTTTTGCCAGACCAATCAATACCTTGGCATAGCCGTTACGAATATAGACTTTTAGAGGAACAACAGTGATTCCCGTGTTTTTCAATTCGTTTTCAAGACGAACGATTTGTTTCTTGTGCAATAATAGTTTTCTCGTGCGCAACGGATCATGATTAAAAATATTTCCTTGTTCATAAGGACTGATATGAACATTATGCAAGAAAGCTTCCCCGTTGCGGACACGAATAAATCCATCTTTCAGATTGATCCGGCTGTTTCGTATCGACTTGATCTCCGTTCCTTGCAAGACCATCCCTGCTTCCATCGTGTCGATGATCGAATAATCATGGCGAGCTTTCTTGTTTTGTGCAATTAGTTTTCCCTCGCCTTTTGGCATAGCTGTTTCCTCCAACTCATTTTATTTTTTCTTTTTCTTCTTTTTGACACCTTTATAAAATGGCTTTTTCCCTTTTTTCTTACCGAACGTTTGCTTACTATCACTATATCGTTTGTTCTTCTTGCCATTTTTTTCTGAGCGTTTGCCTGCTTGTTTTCCTTCTCGTTTTCCAGATTTTCCATTGCGTGCTTTTGGACGTTCCAACGCAGTGACCTCTTCTGCGGAAACGAGTTCAAAATCTACTGCTCGTTCATCTGGATCAGCTTTGACTACTTTTACGCGCACTTTTTGTCCGATTTTAAAAGTCAGACCGGTTCTTTCACCTACAAGCGCTAAATGATTTTCAATAAAATGGAAGTAGTCTTGTTTCAATTCATTGATATGGATCAATCCTTCTACTGTATTCGGCAGTTCGATAAACAGTCCGAATTTCACAACAGAGCTGATGATCCCGTCGAATTCTTCTCCCACTTTGTCCATCATGAATTCTGCTTTCTTCATCGCATCTACTTCACGTTCTGTTTCTACTGCGCGACGCTCCATCTTAGAACTATGATCTGCGATTTCAGGAAGTTCCTCAGCCCATAAACTTTGATTGCTTTCACTTTTATCTTGGCTATAGGAACGGATCAGCCGATGGACGATCAGATCGGGATAGCGTCGAATAGGAGATGTAAAATGTGTGTAGTAATCTGCTGCTAAGCCATAATGCCCAAAATTGTCTTCTGAATAGCGTGCTTGTTGCATACTTCTTAGCAACATAGTATTGATAACTGCAGCTTCTGGTTTATCTTCTACTCCTTCGATCACATGCTGTAAATCTTTCGGTGTGATCGTTCCTTTCGTTCCTCGTACCAGAATGCCCAAAGCTGAAGCAAAATCAAAGAAGCGCTGCATTTTTTCTTCTTTTGGCTGTTCATGGATTCGATAAATAAACGGAAGATTTAATTTATTATAATGTTCAGCTACCGTTTCGTTGGCGGCAAGCATAAAGGATTCGATCAAGCGTTCACCTATCCCTCTGCTTCTTAGCTGGATGTCATTTGGGTGTCCTTCAGCATCAACAAGGATCTTCGCTTCACGATCCTCAAAAGAAATCGCTCCACGTTTGATTCGCATCGTTTCAAGGATTCGATGCAATTCACCCATTTCTTGGAACATAGGCACGAGCTGAGCATAGCGTTGCATCGTTTCTTCATCTTGATCTTCTAAGATTTGATTGACAGCTGTGTAGGTCATCCGTTCTGTTGTTTGGATCACACTTGGAAAAATCTCATGTGAGACAACTTGTCCATTTGGATCGATCTCCATTTCACAACTCATGGTGAGTCGTGGAACATGGGGATTCAATGAACAGATACCATTGGATAAACGTTGTGGGATCATCGGAATCACTCGATCAGTCAAATAGACACTTGTTCCTCTTTCGTATGCTTCTCTGTCCAGTTGACTGCCTTGCGTCACATAGTAAGATACATCTGCAATGTGTACTCCAAGAAAATAATTACCATTTTCTAATTTTTTGACCGTCACTGCATCATCTAGATCTTTTGCATCTTCTCCATCAATCGTAACGATGAGCTGATCTCTTAAATCTCTGCGTCCAACAATATCCTTTTCGCTGATCTGGTCTGGAACTTCATCTGCCTCAGACAACACATCATCAGGAAATTTTGTAGGGATACCGTTAGCCACGACAATCGAGAGGATATCCATGCCAGGGTCATTCTTATGACCAATCACTTGCTTGATTATCCCTTCTAAACTAGTCGCATACCCTTTTTCAGGGTAATGGGTCAGTTCGATCAGTACAATACTTCCGTCAACTGGACGAACTCCCTCTGCCGCTGCATACACTTTGAATTGGTTAAGCTTTCTATCTTTCGGGATGACCACACCATAAAGATCCGTTTCCTGTATCTCTTCGTCTGAATAAGCAACAAATTCTCCGGCTAACTGAGTAGTCGCTCGGTCTCGAATCTCCACTACTTTTCCCTCTGCTCCGCGATCCATATCTGTATTTGCTCGCTTCATGATATCAATTGCTACGGTATCCCCATCCATTGCAAAGCCAGTCGCTTCTTTCGGGATATAGATATCATCTTCTTCGGGATCAATCGTTACAAATCCAAATCCTCGTTCATTTGCCCGAAATGTCCCTTCGACCAAGATTGGTTTTAAAGGAAGTTTCACTTTTCCTTTTTTATTGAAAACGATACTCTGTTCTCTTTCCATTTGAGCAATCGTTTGTACTAGTAATTTAAAATCATCGCTTTTTTGAAAGCCTAGACCTTCAGCGATTTCTTCCATAGAAAAACTACGTTTGCGACTGCTTTCCATGAAAAAGAGAATTTTCTCTTTTATTGTTTCTTTTGTCATATTTATTCCTCATTCCAAGGTAATTTTTCTAAAAATTCCAACACGTCTTTTTCTAATTCGCGTCTTGCTGTACCAACTGTAATCACATGACCGCTTTCAGGATACCACTGAAGTGTCACCCGTTGGCGGCTCAATTTGCGTGCCGTTTCAAATACACCATTTGGGTCAATCATTTCATCTTTCCCAGCTTGAGCTAAAAATATCGGCTGTTGGATATCTGATAGTCTACTTTCTGCGATTGCTGCTTGGTCTTGTATATCCATTAATTGATGTTCAGCTAACGAGCGGTAAGACACAGCTTTTTCATTGATTTCTTTTTCTGATTTGCCTGCTATCTTCAGCACTTGACGTACATATTTTTCAAAATTTTCAGGCACGTTTGTTTCTACAGGAGACAGGGGCGAACAGAAAAAACCGCCGCCAATTACTGATTCTTCTTCTAGTGCCCGTACAGCAAAGATGCCACCCATCGATAATCCCAATACGGCAATATCAGAAAACTGTTCAGACTGTAAAAAATGGATGGCTTTTTTAGTATCTGCCCACCAGCTTTCTGCTTTTTCTTGCAAGATATCATATGGCTCCATCGTTCCATGTCCTTTAAATAGCGGCGCATAGACTGTATAATCTGCTTTTTCTAAAAACCGTGCGAGCATCCGGACATCATTTGGACTTCCTGAGTACGCATGAAGCAGCAAAACTGCTCGTTTTCCATGTTTTGCATAAAGGGGTTTTGGTAATTGTTTCACTCGTTTCACCTCTTTCGCCTCATTTTACCATAGTTTCTTTCATAACTTCTTCTTAAGCGTTCTCTTTGCAATAAAAAAAGCCGCCCGCCGTTGTGCGAGAGGCTTATTCGACTACTTCGAAGATAAAAATGCTAGGACAAATAATAAGATCATCCAGACAGCTCCCATGACTGCAGTTGATCGCTGCATGACAGCTTCAAAGCCGCGAGCTTTTTGTTTGCCGAATAGTTGATCCGCACCGCCGGTAAATGCACTCGCTGCACTATTTTGCTTGCTTGGCTGCATCATAATCGCAATGACCATAACAATCGATAAAACGATTACGATTCCCAAAATTAAATTATACATATAGCAGCCTCCTTCCCAAAAGATATCGTCTCTTTAACTTTATCATAGATAAAACTCCGTGACAACTCTATATAAATGGAAAAACAGCTGAAAGTGCAAAACTTTCAGCTGTTATTATTATGATTGGCGTAAGACGTCATGATATTCTGTTTTCTTCTCAAACTCTTTTTTTGCGTAAGGGCATAAAGGGATAATCTTTTTCCCTTCTCGTCTTGCTAGTTCTACTCCAGTATACACTAGCTTTTCAGCTAATTTTTGACCACGATATGCTGGATCGACAAATGTATGGTCAATGATCATGATGTCTGGCCCCGCATCCGACCATGTCATTTCTCCGATTTCTTGTTGCTCATCATTAAATAAAGCAAGACGATTTTTTTCCTCTTTGATTTCCATATGCCGCACTCCTCAAATAACTGATATTTTTTTATTCCTACCTTATTTTAACAGTCTCCTGGTCTATAAACAATTATTTATCCTTGGATTGCTTACAAAAAGGAAGAGAAAATCACTCCATCGTTATTCTTTGTTCAATAAATGAAAAAATCACTGTCCAATAGGTTTTCGGATCTTTCATCGATGCTTCCAAATGTTCTGCTTCTGGAACAAGCAGTAATGCTTTATCCCCTGCCGTAGCGTTTTGAATCGTGTATGCTGCTTCTGTAGGAACAAAATGATCTCTTTCACCATGGATGACTAACAAAGGCAAATGGTTACTACCAAGCTGTCTTGTAGCTGATGCTTGCTTTAAAGAATAACCTGCGTATTTCTGAGCATAGTGATTCGCATATCTCATGATCATTTTTTTAGGAAAGACCGTGATTTTACTTAGCATGTACCGAAATTCCGCATAAACAGAAACATATCCGCTGTCTAAGATAAATCCTTTGACTGCAGATGGAAGCTTTTCACCACTTGCCATCATAATCGTAGAAGCGCCCATCGAACCCCCGTGCAAAATAATGGAGGCATCTGGTTGTTCATCTAAGATGAGTTGGATCCATGCAATTAAATCTAGCCGGTCTAGCCATCCCATTCCGATGATTTCTCCTTCACTTTCTCCATGCGCACGTAAATCGGGTATAAGAACGTTGAATCCTTTCTCTGCATATCTTTTACCTATATGAGACATATCTCTTTTCCCTGTACTTCGATAATCATGTACACAAATGACCCATTTATTCTGCTGAGTTGGTTGGATGAACATCTGTCCAGCTAGTTTCAACCCGTCATAACTTTTGATCGTTTTCGGTATTCCTTGTTCCCAGAAGCTTTCACACTCTTCTTCTAATTTTTGTCGCTTTTTTTCTACTGACGTGACTGCAGCAGGATCCATCAAGCGGTGCCCAGTGTCTTCATACCAGTCATAGCCTCTCTGTACTCCCGCTCTTACTAATTTCTTTGCATAAAAATAAGAAAGAAAATGGTAACTGATTCCTATAATCATCAGAATAAGAATGAAATAAAAAATAACCATCGTACACCCGCCGCTTTCTGCCAAACTATAATCTATTTATTATACAATATACCGATCAATAGGATTCTTTTTCTTCGGCACACGTAAATTCCATTTCTTTTTCATTGTATCATTTACTTAAAGTTCTTCTCAATAGATTTACTTGTAAGAGAGCATTTACATTCACAATAAAAGCCAGTATACTAATTTCGTGCATTATAAACAAGACGCTCGTCTTGGACTGGTTCGGAAACTTCCCAGAATAAAAAACTAAGTATCTCTAAAGAAAGGAGATTGGAAATAATGCGAAAAGTAATTATTGATTGCGATCCAGGGATTGACGACACTTTAGCTTTATCACTAGCTGTCAAATCCTCTGATATCGAAGTAGTTGCTATTACCGTCGTTTGCGGGAATGTCCCTGTAGATATCGGTACGCAGAATGTGCTGAAATGTTTGGAACGCTGTGATCGTTTAGATATCCCTGTTTATCAAGGAATGGAAAAACCTTTGAAGCAACCTTTCATTAGTGCGCAAGACACTCATGGGATGGATGGATTAGGGGAAACAAATTTCCCGATGGTCATAGCAAAACAGGCAGAACCGCTCCATGCAGTTGATTTTCTGGCTGATTATTTCAAAGAAAAAACAGATACATCAGTCATTGCTTTGGGTCCTTTGACCAATATCGCTTCTGCTTTGAAAATCAACCCAACTGTTGGGAAACATATGGATCGTTTTGTCTCAATGGGCGGAACTTACAAAAGCCATGGTAACTGTTCACCAGTTGCTGAATACAATTACTGGTGTGATCCTGAAGCAGCTTCTTATGTATTCAAAAAGCTCAAACAACCGATAGAAATGGTTGGGTTAGATGTGACAAGAGAAATCGTTTTGACACCGACTATCCTTGAATATTGCTGCCAAATGAATCCTGAAGAGGGAGAGTATCTAAAAGCGATCACTCGTTTTTATTTTGACTTCCACTGGAAACAAGAAAGAATCTTAGGATGTGTCATCAATGATCCGTTAGCTGTTGCTTATTTTATCGATGAGTCCATCTGTGAAGGCTTTAAAAGCTTCACTGCTGTAGAAACTCAAGGAATAAGTCGCGGGCAAACATTGGTTGATCGTTATGAATTTTGGCAGAAACCTGCTAACAGTAAAATTATGACAAAAGTAGATACTCGTCTTTTTTTCCAAAAGTTTTTAACCGTTCTTTTAAATGCACAAGAAGAAACGATTATGAAAGATTTGGAAAGGTTAAAGATGGGCTAACAAAATGAATAAAAACAAGATGGCAACTCGCGTACTTACAATGATGGCTTTGTGTATTGGGATCAATTATGTTGGAGGAACGATTGCTTTATGGCTTCGTTTGCCAATCTATCTAGACTCTATTGGAACGATTTTTGCTGGCGCGTTGCTTGGTCCCATACCAGGAATGTTGACAGGACTATCCAGCGGTGTATTAAGCGGGGTGACTACAGATATTTTTTCACTGTATTATTCACCGATCCAAATCCTCACAGGTTTGTTGGCTGGATTGATTTTACCAAGGTATCTCGACAAAGACAAAAAACGTTTGAAACTTTTATTACTCGCTTTGATTTTGTCTGTACCTGGAACGATTGTCTCTTCGATCATTACCGTTCAGTTATTTGGCGGAATCACTTCCTCAGGATCTAGCATGATCGTCCAATTATTACATGGGTTAGGTTTCGATCAAACCATCAGTGTGATCTTGGTACAGGCGGGCACAGACTACCTTGACCGTCTGCTGTCTATCGTCGTTGTTTCATTAGTCATCACTATGTTGCCGCAGCGCTTGATATATTCCAAGAGAAAAATAGGATGAACAAACAGAGCCAGATGAGCAAAAAGTTGCTCATCTGGCTCTATTTTTCATCTATTAAAAAAACTTACGCTAAGTAGGATAAAATAATGGCTTGATATTTTTCGATCATATCTAAATAATTATCGAGCTCGACATACTCATCTACTTGATGAGGCAAAGTAACGACACCAGGCCCAAAGACGACAAAGTCGAAGGAGTGGTCAGCTTTCGTAAATTCGGCTGCATCTGTGGTTGCTGCCGCTCCAACTAAAGGTAATGGCTGACTGAATTGTTGCTGAATGCAATGAATCAAAGGAGAATCTGGATCAGCTTTGACAGGTATTTTGTTGTAATCGATCGTCAATTCCAAATGGTAGTCTGTCTCTTGATTCAATTCCTTGACGATTGATTGCAGTAATGTAATGATTTTATCATTTGGATATTCAGGAATCGATCGGATATTCCCTTGAAGCTGCGCGTGGCTCGGAATGCTGTTTACTTGATTTCCGCCGCTGATCAACGTGACGTTATGGATTGTTTTTCCTAAGACGGGATTCTCGATTGTTTCAGCGAGGTGATTCATTTCAACATTTGCTTTCGTAATAAATTCATTTAGATGATTGATCGCATTATAGCCTTGGTCTGGCATAGAGCTATGCGCTTCTTTTCCGTGCGAGATGACCGTATAGTTGATTGATCCCATGTGTGTGTACATCAAACTGTAATTAGTTGGCTCTCCGATGATCAAGGCATCTAAGTCATCCACATAGCCTGCTTTCGTGAGCTGTTCCCCACCTAATTCACCCACTTCTTCTCCGACAGTGGCTAATAATTTGACTGTTCCGTTAAATGGTTTTCCTGACTCTTTGAGCTCAATCATGGCAATCACCATTGCCGCCAAGCCACTCTTCATATCTGTAGCACCACGTCCGTACAAACGATTCCCATGGATTTCTGCTGCAAAAGGCGCATAGGTCCAAGACGATTCATTCCCCGCCGCCACGACATCCATATGTCCAGATAGGCCTAACACTTTTCCTGATTGCCCTTTTTGGAATTGAGCAATCAGATTATCTCTACCATTACTATAAGAAACAATTTCTCCTATTATGCCATGTTTTTCCAAAAGCTTATTCAAATAAGCTGCTACTTCGCCTTCGTTTCCATTCACTGATTTTATTCGGATAATCTCTTGTAAAATCGCAATTTTTTCTTCTTTTTTCATCTAATCTTCTCCTTTGCCGTTTCTTTTTATTGTATTGGAGTGCGCCTAGATTTTCAAATAAGAGAGGCCACAGAAAAAAAGGGCGTGACAAAAGCAGCGTCACATTCCCCTTTTCCAAGTAAATGGCGTTCAAAATCTTGCCTCTACGCTAGTAAATCCAACCAAGTAAAAAAACAAGAGAAGCTACTTTGTTGAACTGTTCTTCTGTAGTCAAATCATTTTATTCCTCATCATTGAAAATAAGAGTATCACATGATCTATAATTACCCCTCCTTACGTAATAACCACGTAGCCAATTATTTTCTTCAAGAGAGTAGTCATACTCATATTCATACAAACTATTCCTTACCATGAAAAAAATACTGACACCGCCTCTACCTCTTTTCGTATCTTTCACCACTCTTGAAATAAAAATATCATAATCGGTTAATTGGTATTCCTCTTCTAATAATTGATACAGTGCTCGTGTAGCTATATGTTTCTTGATTGGAAATTGATAGAGCCATGTACCACCTAACAGTAAACCTATCGAAATAAAAATCTTAGAACAGTAATTTCTTTTTTTAGAAATCCTCCTTCTCATCATCAATTCTCCCATGTTAAGATATGGATCGCTCTTTCATCAAAATAATCAGGAAGATCGTATGGCAAAGCAATAAGCGGCTGATACATTCCTCCTACTTGCACAGCAGCTGAAGCATACCAATAAGCTTGCCAGACGATTTTAGAACAGTAAGTCGGATCCATCCCAAAAATATTTGTAGTTATCCCATATTTATAATTTTTACCATCGTAATTATCTAATGCCCATCGAGCAACTAATCTTGGTTGATATTGTTCTGCGACCCGATAGATTTTCGTCCAAGTACCTTTTTTTCCATAAGCTGATTCCTAATCTAAAACGCTCATTGTTTTTGGTGGTCTTCCTGATCCTTCAATTGAAAGGATCTGATTTTTCCCCACACTTCCTAAATAAATCCCAGCATGTCCAGTGACTACCCAAAAACTAGTGTCGTTCGTAATCAAAATATCTCCATAATACATTTTTGTCCTTGCGTTTCTAAATTCTGGAGCGACTGGATCCGTTGGAGGTTCCGAGGTGGCTAACTGCGTAAAAAGCTCAAAGGTCACATCTTCTTCTAGGACCCCTAACGCTTTATATTCCTTATACTTCGTTCTTAACTCGATTTCGTCCATACGGTTTTTAGAGAGGCGTTTCAATTTGGCTTGCTGTTGCTCGTTTTCTTCAAATCTATCAAGTTCTTCTCCAAGTAAGGCATTTCTCGTCAAATATTCTTCTACTTCATCTGCGTGCGCTTTGGGTGTTACTACGATAATAAGTCCTATTAACCCGATGAGACCCAGTATCTTCAAAAATTTTTTCATTTTTCTGTCTCCCAGTTCAAATGATTTTTATCGAAAGAGGAAGATTGCCATCCCCTTTTTGAAGAGAATCATCCTATCCGAGCGTAAAAGGATATGAATGAAACGAAGACTGCTTCCTCCTCTCTTATAGTTCTATCCTTAAAAGTCCTATATGATGTTATCTCTTGATAACTGATCTTTTTCGATACTATTGTCTCGTATCGATATTTGTAAATATTATATACAGAAGCCAGTTGCAAAAATAAAATTATGAGTTATTTTTAATAAATACAGATATTTATATAATAAGGTTTATTTGATATATATAAATAAATAGTTGTTATTATAATAATTTATGTACTCTCCCGATTTTTCTGTTCTTAAAAAAGAGATTTATTCATCAAATGATTTTCACAACAAAAAAACTCTCTACTTGCTGAAATCAGCAGGTAGAGAGTCTGATTACTTAACTAAGTGATCATGCTCGTCTATCTTTCAATAGGTCGATCATGTATCTTCATTAGAAAAGAATTATTTGTTTTTCAAGTTGTAGAAAGATTTCAAACCTTTGTATTCTGCAACTTCACCAAGTTGGTCTTCGATACGTAGTAATTGATTGTATTTAGCAATACGGTCAGTACGTGATAGAGAACCTGTTTTGATTTGACCAGCGTTTGTTGCAACAGCGATATCAGAGATTGTTGAATCTTCTGTTTCACCAGAACGGTGAGATACAACTGCTGTGTAGCCAGCTTCTTTAGCCATTTCGATAGCTTCGAAAGTTTCTGTTAATGTACCGATTTGGTTCACTTTGATAAGGATTGAGTTAGCAATTCCTTTTTCGATACCTTCAGATAATTTTTGAGTGTTTGTTACGAACAAGTCGTCACCAACTAATTGAACTTTGTCGCCTAATACGTCAGTTAATTTCTTGAATCCGTCCCAGTCGTTTTCGTCTAATCCGTCTTCGATTGAGATGATTGGATATTTAGAAACTAATTCTTCGTAGAATTTGATCATTTCGTCAGTTGTTTTTTCGCCTTCGCCTGAGTCAGCTAGTACGTAAACGCCTTTTTCTTTGTCGTAGAATTCTGAAGAAGCAGCATCCATAGCAAGAACAACGTCTTTACCAGGTACATAGCCAGCTTTTTCGATTGCTTCGATGATTACTTCGAAACCTTCTTCGTTTGAACCAAGGTTTGGAGCAAATCCACCTTCGTCACCAACAGAAGTTGCTAATCCGCGAGCTTTCAAGATTGAAGCTAATGCGTGGAATACTTCAGCACCCATACGTAGAGCTTCTTTGAATGTTGGAGCGCCAACAGGCATGATCATGAATTCTTGGAAGTCGATTGAGTTATCAGCATGTGATCCGCCGTTGATGATGTTCATCATTGGTGTTGGCAATACTTTCGTGTTGAATCCGCCTAGGTAGTGGTATAAAGGTACTTCTAGGTAGTCAGCAGCTGCACGTGCAACAGCGATAGAAACACCTAAAATAGCGTTCGCACCTAATTTACCTTTGTTAGGAGTTCCGTCTAAAGCGATCATAGCTTTGTCGATAGCCATTTGGTCACGAACATCGTAGCCAATGATTGCTTCAGCAATGATGTTGTTTACGTTGTCGACAGCTTTAGTTACACCTTTACCGCCATAACGAGCTTTGTCTCCGTCACGTAATTCAACTGCTTCATATTCACCAGTTGAAGCACCTGAAGGAACCATTCCGCGGCCAAAAGCTCCGCTTTCTGTGTATACTTCTACTTCGATTGTTGGGTTACCACGTGAGTCTAAGATCTCGCGAGCGTAAACATCAGTAATAATTGACATGTTTTGTCTCTCCTTTGAGTTTGTTTTTTCCTAAGGGATTTCCCTCATATACGATTTTAGTTAATTTTGCTCATTAGTGCAAACATTTCTTGCATTTTTCGCAAATTTTCACCAATTATTTTACAGCGTCTAACAATGACAAGAATGAATCTGCTTGCAAGCTTGCGCCGCCGACTAAAGCACCGTCAACATTTTCTTTAGCCATGTATTCAGCAATATTTTCTGGTTTTACAGAACCGCCGTATTGGATACGAACAGCTTCTGATACTTCTTTTCCATAAAGTTTTTCAACTGTTTGACGTACAACACCACAAATTTCGTCAGCGATTTGTGCGTCAGCTGATTTACCAGTACCGATTGCCCAGATTGGTTCATAAGCAATCACCATGTTTGACACTTGCTCAGCTGAAAGATCAGCTAAACCAGCTGTAATTTGTCCTTCGATCCATTCAGCAGTTTTGCCTGCTTCATATGTTTCTAAAGATTCGCCACAGCATAAGATTGGTGTCATACCGTTTGCAAAGATAGCTTTTGCTTTTTTATTGATGTCTTCGTCTGTTTCATGGAAATATTCACGACGTTCTGAATGTCCGATGATCACATAGTGAACACCTAGATCAGCAAGAGCTGCTGGTGAAGTTTCACCAGTGAACGCACCTGAGTTTTCCCAGTAGCAGTTTTGTGCTGAGATTTTTAGTTCTGTACCTTCAGCTGATGTCATTAATTCTTGTAAGAATAATGCAGGAGATCCGATGACTGAATCAACCTTGTCATTTGAAGGGATTTTGTTTTTTACTGCTTCAGCAAATTCTTTTGCTTCTGATGCAGTTTTGTTCATTTTCCAGTTACCTGCGATAATAGGTTTACGCATTGAGGAACACACTCCTTAATTTATTGAAAAATGGCTAGGGAGTCATGAAAACTCCCTTCACCTTTTGATCGATTACTCGTCAGAATAGAGCAAACTTGGCTGTTTATTTATCGTTGATTGCTGCTAGTCCTGGTAATTCTTTACCTTCAAGCAATTCCAAGCTTGCGCCGCCACCTGTTGAGATGTGTGTGAATTTGTCAGCAAAACCTAATTGTTCTGCTGCTGCAGCTGAGTCTCCGCCACCGATGATTGTTGTTGCGCCTTCTAAGTTAGCGATTGCTTCACAAACACCGATTGTACCTTTAGCAAAGTTACTCATTTCAAATACACCCATAGGTCCGTTCCAAACAACTGTTTTTGCACCTTGTAATGTATCAGCAAATAATTTTACTGATGCTGGGCCGATGTCTAAAGCCATCAAACCGTCAGGAATGTCTCCTTCGATTACTTGTGTTTCTACATCATTTGAAAATTCTGGTGCACAGACATTGTCGATTGGCAAGACAAGTTTGTCGCCTGCTTTTTCAATCAATTCTTTTGCTAGTGCTACTTTGTCAGCTTCTACTAGAGAGTTACCGATCTTGATTCCTTTTGCTTCGTAGAATGTGTAAGTCATTCCGCCACCAATCAAGATTTTATCTGCTTTAGGAATCAAGTTTTCGATTACGCCGATTTTATCAGAAACTTTTGCGCCACCAAGGATTGCGATCATTGGGCGTTTTGGTTCTTCTACTGCTTCACCGATGAACTTGATTTCTTTTTCCATCAAGAATCCAGCAACTGTTGGGATACCAGTTGAAGCGATACCTACGTTAGAAGCATGCGCACGGTGAGCTGTACCGAAAGCATCGTTAACAAATACATCACCTAATGAAGCCCAGTATTTACCTAGCTCTGTATCGTTTTTGCTTTCTTTTTTACCGTCAACATCTTCAAAACGTGTGTTTTCAAATACGACAACGTCGCCATCTTTCATGTTGCGGATTGCTTCTTCTAATTGTTCTCCGCGAGTTTCAGGTACGAATGTTACTTCTTTACCTAATAATTCGCCTAGACGTTTTGCAACTGGAGCTAAAGATTTTCCTTCTTTATCTTCTTCTGTTTTTACACGTCCAAGGTGAGAGAAAAGGATTGCTTTTCCGCCTTGTTCTAAAACGTAGTTGATTGTTGGCAATGCTGCTTTGATACGAGTGTCGTCAGTGATCACGCCGTCTTTCAAAGGAACATTGAAGTCAACACGGACAAGAACTTTTTTGTCTTTTAAATCGATATCTTTCACTGTTTTCTTAGCCATTTTATTTCCTCCTGAATAAACTTATTATCAAAAAAAGCGGAAGAAGCGCGATTGCTTCCCCGCTTTTAAATGTACATGTCTATCATTTACACTTGTACGTTTGTCTATCTTATAAGTTAGCGAAGTATTCTAAAGTACGTACTAATTGTGCAGTGTATGACATTTCGTTGTCGTACCAAGCAACAGTTTTAACTAATTGTTTGTCGCCAACTGTCATTACTTTAGTTTGTGTAGCATCAAATAATGAACCGTAAGTCATACCAACGATATCTGAAGAAACGATTTCGTCTGTATTGTATCCGTAAGATTCGTTTGAAGCTTCTTTCATTGCTGCGTTGATTTCGTCAACAGTTACTTCTTTTTCAAGAACTGTTACTAATTCTGTTAATGAACCTGTTGGTACAGGAACACGTTGAGCAGCTCCGTCTAATTTACCGTTCAATTCAGGGATTACTAAACCGATAGCTTTAGCAGCACCTGTTGAGTTAGGAACGATGTTTGCAGCAGCAGCGCGTGCACGGCGGAAGTCACCTTTAGGATGAGGTCCGTCTAGAGTCATTTGGTCACCTGTGTAAGCGTGGATAGTTGTCATTAATCCTTCAACAACACCAAATTTGTCGTTCAATGTTTTAGCCATAGGAGCTAAACAGTTAGTTGTACATGAAGCACCTGAGATAACTGTTTCTTTACCAGTTAATGTTTCGTGGTTTGTGTTATAAACGATTGTTGGAACATCGTTTCCGCCAGGAGCAGAGATAACAACGCGTTTAGCACCAGCTGTTAAATGTTTTTCAGCTGCTGATTTAGAAGTGAAGAAACCAGTACATTCTAGAACGATATCTACGCCTAGTTCGCCCCATGGTAATTCTTCTGGGTTGCGGTTAGCTAATACTTTAACTTCTTTTCCGTTTACGTTGAATGAACCTTCATGAACTTCAACTGTTCCGTTGAAACGTCCTTGAGTTGTGTCGTATTTTAACAAGTGTGCCAACATTTTAGCATCTGTCAAGTCGTTGATTGCTACTACTTCGATTCCATCTACATCTTGGATACGACGGAATGCTAGACGTCCAATACGTCCAAAACCATTAATACCTACTTTAACTGTCATTTAAGATTTCCTCCTTATGAAAATCAAAAAAATATTTATTTTAAAGGGTTACCCCTTTTAAAATCTCGTTTGCAGCAGCTTCATCAGTGATGAGCCACGTTTGTTTTGGTGCATTTTTCATATAAGCTCGAATTGCTTTGGCTTTTGATTTTCCGCCCGCTATCGCCATGATGATCGGGACTTTCGCCAAATCTTGCAATTCTATGCCGATTCTAGGGACCTTATAAACGACTTCGCCTTTTTCATTGAAAAAGTAGCCAAAGGATTCCGCTACAGCATTTGCTTGTTTCAGCATGACTAATTCTTTTTCAGTCATCTTTCGACGTGCTGCCATGTGTAATGCACGCCCAATACTATGAATAACACAATTCGCCTCACTAATCAAGTTTAAGACTTCTTGGATAGATGGCTCATTGAGTAAAGAATTGTAAGTTGCCAGACTTAATTGTTCCGGAACATAAAGCGCACGGTGGTTTCCGTTTGCTTTAGCAGCCATTCTTGCACTGACAGAATTTGCCTGTACAGTTATCGCTTCACCAATCCCGCCTCTTGCAGGGACAAATAGGTTATGCCGTTTTTTATTTTCCAGATTAGACAATTGTTCTGCTACAACTGCCATGGTGGTTCCTCCCATCACAGCGATAATATTCTCGCCTTCCGGAAGCAGTCGGTCTAAGGCTTCACTCAGCGCTTCGCCGAATGCATCAGCCACTTTGGTTTGCTCTTCGCTGTTTCCTGAAACAACGATACAGCGCTGATTGCCAAAATATTCTGCCAACTGTTGTTCGGTTTGATGCGTACCTAAAAGCTGATCCATGAAGTTTTCAAGACTTTGATAAACTTCTTCACCCTTAGTTGTCAGCGTCATACCGCTTTTTGAGGTATCGATCAAATTCAGATTTTTCAAAAGGTCTGTTTCTGTTCGCAATACTCGTTCTGTTATCCCCATACTTTCCGATAAACTTCGACGTCCAATCGGCTGCATCCAATAGATATTTCGTAAAATTTTATAGCGTTCTTGCAACACTTCGATAATATCTGGTGCAACAGATTCAATCATTTTTATTTCATCTAGCATAGCGATCTCCTTAGTTGGACACTTTACGTCCAATGTAGACTTAAAACGACCCATATACGATAAAAAAAAGAAATTAACTTTTCAAATTTCACATCAATAAAGGGAAATCTCAACCTCACGATTGTTAGTCTAACAGTTTTGCTTTCGTTTTTCAACTAAAAAGATCAGAAAAAGTAAAATACTTTTTCTGATCTTTTGGATGATTAATTATCATAACGTTTTCTTTTTGATGAACTCGGGATTCCTAATAAATCACGGTATTTTGCTACTGTTCGTCTTGAGATCGCTATCTCATCTTTTTTCAGCAATTCAACCAATTTCTGGTCCGACAACGGTTTACTTTTGTCTTCTTGATCAACTAATTCCTGCAACTTTTTCTTCGCAGTATCTGCTGAAAGATCTTCTGTCTGTTCTGCACCGTTAGTAGGGATTCTTGCAGTGAAAAATTTCTTTAACTCAAATACACCGAAATCTGTTTCCAAATATTTCCCGTTGACCGCTCGACTGACCGTAGATTCATGCACATTTATCTCGGTCGCAACTTCCTTTAACGTAAGAGGTTTGATTGGCCGCCCCTTGTCGATAAAGAAAGCTTTTTGCCGAGAAACAATGACTTGAGCAACCCGCAAAATTGTATCCCCGCGTTGGAGGATCGTTTTCTTCAACCATTCGAATTCCTGTTTCCGTTCTTTTAAATAATTTTCAGTTTCTTTATCTGCTTGTTGTGACATTTGCTTGAAGTAGGTCTCTTGGAATCGGATATTCGGCTGGTTTTTTCGGTTTGAGATGACTTGTACATTTCCATCGTCCACTAATACCCGGACATCAGGAATAATGTACAATTCGCTACTACGGTCGAAAATTCGTCCAGGACTTGGGCTCAATGTTTGCAAATAGTCGAATATTTGCTGAACAGCGTGTAAATCAACAGAAAAACGCTGCGCAATCTCTTTCCATTTTCGCTCCACCAAATGCTCAAAACATTCTTCTAGCACGATATAAGCTAGTTCCGGCGCATAATCATCCCGTTCCGTTTGAAGCATGAGACATTCTTGCAAACTACGTGCACCTACTCCAGCTGGTTCTAATTGTTGGATCAGTGTCAACGCATCGAGCATTTGGATAGGCGTCGCTCCAATCTCTTTTCCAGCTTCCTCTAAACTAATCGTCAAAAATCCGTTCAAATCGATGTATTCTACAAGATAAAGAACGATTTTCCTCAAAAAAGTATCTCGGTAATTCAAATGGACTTGTTCGATCAATGAATCAAATAAAGACCCTTTTGTATCAGGAATCTGATTTAGGTAATTTGTCTCTTCTCCTTCATAAGAAGATGAAGAAGCTTTTATGTAATCTGGCTGCCATTCCGGCTCAACAACTTCCACCAATGGATTTTCCATTGCTTGGTTCTCAACGAATGCCAACAGCTCTTCACTGTTATATTGTAAAACTTGGATGGACTGCTGCAACTGTTGCGTCATGGCTAGTTTCTGTGTCTGCTGCTGTTTTTGTGAAAAATTTTGCTCAAATTTCATTTTTTTGTCCAATCCCCTTGTAATTTTTTATCTGTTTAGTTACAATTATCCCAGTGTTTGCGTCCTTAGTGTAGTGGATATCACGTAAGATTCCGGTTCTTGAGACGGGGGTTCGATTCCCTCAGGACGCGTTAGTTTATAATCGTTGGTATAAAAAACCGATTCAGTCACCTTACAAAATGTAAGGTGTCTTTTTATGTTATCGAGATACATAAAAAGATACATTACCTTATACCTCTGCCTTTGCATGTTCCAGGACCGAAGCAAAACTATCATACACACTTGAATCGACAAAATCTGGAGCATTTACATAGATTTTAATAACTCCATATCGATCTTGACTTTGAGTCAAAATAATTGACGATTATTGAAATCAATATGTTGCCACTGTAAAGCATAAGATTCGCTTTTTCTATCTCCCAAATGCATTTGTAAGCATAAACAAGACATAATCTTGTAATATAATCTTGTCATTATTTAGATCATTCTGAGCTGCTTCAATCCATTCAATCAATTCCTCCGCTGTAAGAAACTCACCGTCCAACTCTCTTTTCATCATTAACTCTCTTTTTTTAGGAGAGCTTAAATTTTTCAAAAGTTTTCCTAATCGATTGCACTCAATGTAATCGAGTTGCTCAGCAGTATCAAATATTTGAAGAAAATAGCATTTCAGAGCTTTAATATTAGCATATTCTTTAGCTTTTTTCATCATCAGTCTAGATACTAACTCATTTTCGTTGTTGAGATAGTTTAAGCCGTACTCGCCAAAAACTGGTATCCAGTATTCTCGAAAGTAAAGCTTAGTATTTTCAAGGTTGCAGTACTTGGTATTTTATCAGTTCTACCTGTCATACCCATTTCATATCTTTCAATCCATACATCTTCATAAAATTTAGAAAATTTGATATTTCCCTTTTGTTGTAAAAAGCGTGAATTCTTTTCTACAATTACCTTATTTATATTTTCATTAACGTCCTTCTCTTCTTTTTGAGCCAGTTCAAGGTTCTTCCAAGTTTTTTGGTATCTTGTTTGTTAAATCCCGGTTATCTCTCTAAATTCCTTGGGATCTTGGGATATGGAAGATTCACCTTGTAGCTGCCACTCGCTTGCTTATTTATTGCCATGGCCTTCACCTTTCTCAACAGCAAGTGGATTATTCAAAATTCTATATTTAGAGTTTAACATATTTTATTACTGGATTAAATGCTTCATCATCCAGTGATCTAAACACACTTTATCGAATCGAATTACACCTTGAATCACCGTTCTTGGCAACCCCTGTTTTATCCAACGATCCATAGTATTATTAGAAATGTGTAGATATTGACACACCACAGCCATAGTTAACTATCGTGTTTCCATTTTAGCATCAATTCTAGCTTGCTCTATTTCACTTTTTATCCGGTATTGCCTACTTTTTTTAGTTCATTTGTTCATTCATTTGATTCCTCCACTTTTTGTACTAAAATACTAAAAATGCTAGACTCAACTTGTTGAGGCGAAATAAGTTTGCCCATTTCTCGTAACTAAAAACGTCAAATAACCCTATTCTATAGGTTGGGTTATTTGACGCACGACTACTAATCTATGAGGCGCTTACAAAACACCTGTTTTTGCAGTCTAGAAATTATTTTTTAGACTACTACTCTTATTTGGACAAAAATATTTTTTTTGATTGCCCATTTTTCGCGGAAGTATCTGAGCGGATACTCCATACATTCCCTTCTTTTGAAGTAGTAATCTCGGTATCGCTGCTCACAAGCTCCAGTTCTTCTTCAAAATCAACTAAAAATTCTACATTTTCGTTCATACGCATAGGGTCAGATAGCACAATTTCGTAACCATTATTCTTTGCTTGAATTAAAATACTTCCTCGTGTTTTTGCCGTAGCTTTACCGACCGTTCCAACTTCTTGGAAATGACCAATAAACAAACTCGAATCCTTTTTCTCAATCACTTGTTGTTCTGGAGAATTTTTGAGAATTGTTACATCTTGATTCTCTACTTCTTCTTTAAGATCCTCAAGTGTGACGTTTGGCACTACTGTATATTGATATTCTTCAGCGGTTGGAAGTTGTCCATGTTTTATGGCTAAGATCATGAACCGATTCGTTGCCATCTGATTTGGATTAGTTCCATTGACAAGTTGCCAGTTTTTGCTTTCTTTTTTATATTCAGCTGTAATTTTTCCTACATTTTCTGGGAAAATATAGCCAATGCTTGAATCAAGCTCTCCAGTATCAATATAGGCACATTTAGGATTAGAAAACTGCTGGTTGGTTCCAAACGCAACTTCTATCCCATCCACATATAATTTAGCTGATTCATAATCTGTCACTTTCCGATTTTCAATTATGGTTTCCACTTCTTCTGGTTCAGTAGATTTGATTCCAGCTCCAAGAGCAATTATTCTATCTTCTAACATAAACCATGACTTTTTAGCTTCTAATGTGCTTTTCGTTACCTGTTCTAGCGTATAATGCATACTTGCTGAACCAACTATACCATTGGACACGCCACCAGACCAAGATTCACTATTAAGCCACCTTCCATCATCAATTAATGAACCCATTTTCCCATCGGTTGTTGTCCCTGGTAAGCGACGCATGTCTATACTGCCCCAGTAACCACCAAGATATTGTTTCTTATCTCCATTGTAAAGGTAATACATACCTGTTCCTGTATAGAAGCCTTGCTTGTTCTCTTCATTAATATATTCAAAAGCGGTTGTAGTTTTGGAGAACAAGCTGATGGCAGATGAGAAAGTTTTTTTCCTGTGGAACATCTGGGTCATCATCCCCATATTTCTATTACTATCAAAGATATACTCAGTATTTGAAACTTCAGAATTTTCTACGAGGTTACGAATGTTTTGGATTTTATTTATATCCCATTGCGAGTAAAATCCAGCTCCTTTTTTCGAAGTAATGACCTGAGATTTCACAAACCAAAAGCTATCCATTTTTTGAGCTTCATCACTATTCAGTTTCGAAATAACGTAGATATAAAACAACATATCTCTTCCTTCAGTAAAATCATCTGTATAGCTACGACTTGGTCTTCTTCCACGTGTCAATGACATGCTCTGCCCATCTATTAGTGTAGGTTTATAAGTCAAATCAATTATCTCAAATATTTTTAATATTTCAGGATATGCTCCCAATGCATCTGTTCCTTCAAATAACGCAATCATATCCCCAATTCTTCCCAGTACTTCTGCACCATAGCCACCTGTGTAAGCAACATTCGTATGTTGAATAAAGGAGCCATCTGCATAAAAACCATCACCTGAAGTTACATAATCATACACATTTAAAGAGGATTCCATCGCGATCGTATATCTTTCCTCATTTTGATCCAATATAGAACGTCCTAAAACTGCGAAACATTTATCCAACAAGTTAGCGCCCATTTCCGTTACACCATTAAGTCTCTTCGCCGGATCTGGAATAAAGCGATCAATAGTTAAAATATAGTTTTCCATATCAATATTACCGATAGAATCATTCATCAATATATAAATATTAACTAGATTTTTAGGGATAGAAACTTCCCAATGGAACCAGTTACCATAACGATTTGTTACTTTTTCATTATAGGCATTGCGATAGTACCAATCGAGTGCATAAAGCACATCTTGTTTTAATTTCGCATCCTGATAATACTTTGAATTTGGCGTGTTATACTGGATTGCCATTTTTTGAATATCATCTGTCATTAACTTAAGATTTGCGGAGTTTGTTTTCCAGTCACTTTTATTCTCCCACAGTACCGAATCGTTTCCTTTGACCATACTGTCCCAGATACCTGTTTGCTCATTATTTCGTAGTTCTATGTCTTTATCAGAAATAATTTCTAAAACAGTTGGATCTATATCTTCTCGTCCTACCAGAAAACTTTTTCTGTTTTCTAATAGTTTATCAAATAAAGGATTTTTTGAAGTAACATAAAACTCGGAATAAGCTTCTATTTCATAAATACTAGAACCATATTTTTTCCCATTAGAATGCATCCACTGTAAATTTTGTTGGTACTTTACATATCTAGCTTCTTTTTCTTCAAATTTTATTTTCTTTGTTATGGCGTTTCCTTGGCTTCCTTCTTTAGTAGAAAAAATATTCTCATAGTTTACTCCGTCTTTTGAAAGAAAAACATCATATGATGGTGATTCCGCATGAAACTTGATAATAATTTCCTTAAGTTTCTTCACCTCCCCCATATCTAAAATAAGCCATTGCTGGTCTATTTTATCCGCAGACCAACGAGAAGTTGATTCTCCGTCAACTGCCTTTTCTCCGATAAAGTCAGGATATACCCAGTCGTCATCAACCATGCCTCCCTCAACTCCCGAATACTCTACACTTGATCCTAATAAATGGTTTATATTTTCTTCGTCGGCTAAACCTTCACTTATTCCTGTAAAAAGACTGCCGATTATTACAACAAAAAGAGCGATTATTTTTCTCATTTTATTCCCTCCAAGTTCATAAAACAATACACGTGGTGCTAGTTGAGAAAATCAAACTCAAGTGTGTTGATTCTTACTTGCTGAAAATCATTTTTCTAAAATCCAGTTCTCTGTAATTTTCAACAACATCTATCATTTTCTACTTTGTAAAATAGACCTATTAACTTTCTGCTCAGCTAATAAGTCTATTATCATTTTATGAAAGTTTTTTTGCAGCTTTTTCTTTTGCAATTTCCTGCATCGTAATAAGTTTAACAAACGGTAAATAAATAATAATACTTAAGACCAAGTTGAAGGCTGCCAAAACACCGCCTGCCCATGATTGAGTGGCTAAGACACCTCCGATAACTGGCGGGATGTTCCAAGGTACTACGAATGTAGCTGCAGGAACCAAACCTGCAAGTGTTGTTAAATAAGCAATCACACAAAGAATAACTGGACCAACAACAAATGGTACAAAAAGAATAGGGTTCAAAACAATCGGGAACCCGAAAATCATCGGCTCATTTATATTGAAAGTCGCAGCTGGTGCTGAAAGTCCAGAAACTGCGCGCAATGATTTCACATGACGTGCAACCAAGAGAATTGCAATGATCAAACCAATAGTTGCACCGCTACCACCTAAATGTACAAACGCTGTCATAAAAGGTTTATTGATAATATAAGGTGCTGCTTGCCCGCTAGCAAGTGCTGAGATGTTCGCTTCAATAGCCGGTGCATTAAGCGTCTCCATAAATGGCGCCAAAACATTCCCACCATGTAAGCCGAAGAACCACAGAATTTGAATGGAAAACGGAATAATTATTGCTGCACCAAGATTGTTGGACAAACCCATAAATGGTTCTTGAATTATTTCATAGAATGCCAAAACAATATCTTCAATCCCTACAAAGGCAGAAATCAAAGGTACAATACCAAAGATAGCCAAAGTAATCATCGAGGGGAATAGAGCATCAAAAGCTTTTCCGACAGCTGGGGGCACACCATCTGGCATTTTTACAACTAGTTTTTTATTGTCAAGTAATTTAATAAAAATTTCAGAAGAAACAATACCACAAAATAAAGCTACAAAAAGCCCTTTTGAAGCTAATCCTGTAGCTCCTCCAAAGATAAAGAAAGAAGATACTGCGACGATACTTGTCATCAAACTATCTTTTCCATAAGCTTTTCCTAAATTGTATCCAAGGGCAATAACCGTGAGTAATGATAAGATATTAAACGTTCCATTATTCAAACCTGTACCAAAGGCTAACCACTTTTCACCAAATACCCTCATCATAAAGTCTTGATAAGCTTGAATAGGCAAAGTATTAATCAATGTACCAATCGAACCTAAAATCATCAACGGCATAGATGCAACAAAAGCATCACGTATTGCAACTAAATGGCGTTGTTGTCCAATCGTTGTTGCGACAGGAACAAGTCGGCGTTCCATTATTTCTAAAAACTTATTCATTTTCTTTCTCCTCCATTAAAAAAATCATTTGTTATTTTTAAAACACCTTCTAAATCCTTTAAGTAAACATTACCTAAAGCAAGACTGTATAAGCCACAGCCATAGTCCGCAAAAGCTTTTATAGTTTCGTGCATATCAACATTTCGAACTTGCCAATATCTCACACTAGTACTTCCATCAGGTAACATGAATTCCATCTCTGTTCTTTTCCAATCAACAATAATCATAAAATTATTACATATTGTATTCATGCCACATTGACCTACATTGCGAACGATCTGCTTAATTCCCTCTAGTTTCACCATATTAGAGAAAACTCATTTCTAGTAATTTTGTTTTCACCATTCTAATTTAAAATAGTTTAATGCATTTCTATAGCTAACATCTTCTATAAAGCGTTGAATCAAATTATCATCTTTAGGCATTTCACCTGCCTCTATCCATTGTCCAAGTAAATTGCAAAGAATCCTTCTAAAGTAATCATGCCGTACATAAGATAAGAAACTTCTTGAATCTGTTGTCATACCAATGAAATTCATCAAAATACCCTGTTCTGCTAAATCTTCCAACTGTTTCTGGTTTCCTCTCAATGTATCTTGGAACCACCAAGCTGGACCATGTTGCATTTTACCTCGAACTGCTTCTTTGTTGTTTTGGAAGCATGCCATAATAGCCTCTGTAACTATATTTTTTCCCCCGTCAATATTGTAGAGGACTGTTCTTGGTAAAGATTTGCGGTTATTCAACTGATTGAAAAGATATAATAATGGTTCTGATACATTTCCTTGATCAGAAACAGTATCAAATCCCTTTCCAGTTCCTAATCTATCTTTAGCTTCTTCATTTACACTTCCGACTGCACCATAGTGTAGTTGGAAAACCCAATCTTTCTCACAAACAAAACTAAGCACCTCTATAAGAATGTACAATTTCAAATCTGCCAAGTCTCTCTTGGAAACTTCATTTCCTTTTCTAATTTGAGAAAAAGTCTTTTTAGGTTTGGATAGAATCACTGCCCAATCTAATGTGGCAAGCCCCAGATCAGCAGAACGACAGCCCAGAGCATCAAAATATTCAATACGGTTTTTGATGAAGTCTAAATATTCATCTAGCTCGCTAAACTCTAATTGATAACTGGTCGCAATTTCACCAAACCAGCTTGCATCTTCAATCTTAAGAATATTGTCCATGCGGAATGTAGGAATAACTTGAAAATCAAAATCTGATACTGCGATTTTCTTATGATAACCAAGATTGCTCAAAGGATTATCAGTTGTACCTATAACTTTTACATTTAGTTTTCGAATAAAGTCCCTAGCTCCTAGCCCTTGACTTCCTAACTGCCGATTTGCCTCCTCCCAAATGAATTGTGCATTTTTCAAATTCAACGGTAAGCTTATACCGAAAAACTCTTCTAACTCCATGTGTGCCCAGTGATATAAAGGATTTCCTGGACAGCGTTCTATTGTTTCTGCCCATGCAAAAAATTTTTCTTTATCGGAACTCAAACCTGTAATTCGAGCTTCATTTATTCCGTTTGCACGCATGAGTCGCCATTTGTAATGATCCTTAGATAACCAAAGTTCAGTAATATTTTTAAATTTTAAATCCTTGTATATTTCATCACTTTTCAAGTGACAATGGTAATCTACAATAGGTAATCCTTTACAAAACTTGTTATAAATTCTGATAGCTTCTACATTCCTGAGTAGGAAATTCTCTTTTTTAAACAATAACGATCCCCTCTTTTTTAAGATATCTTATCTACTTAATATAATCCAACTAGTTATATATTAATAAACAAACTTATAATTCACCCCAAAAATCTCTTGCTTTATTGACATTATTAAACTTTTTAGTTAGACTACATTTGTATATTACAACATCAACGTCTTTTGTCAAGCGTTTTCATGCTATTCCGTTTTATTTTGTTTTAGTTTTTATATCAATTAAAGCTCGTTAATACTGATAAAACTATGAATTTATTATAAGGAGAAAAAAATAATGAAAAAAATAGGTATCTCAATCTATCCAGAAAAAGCATCTTTCGAATCAGATTGCTTGTATATTACAAAATCAGCAAAACTTGGTTTTTCTCGCTTATTCATCAGCTTACTCGAAATGAAGGGCGACAAAGCAGTAATTATTGAAAAATTCAAAAAAATTATTTCTTTTGCTAAAGATAAAAAGTTCGAAGTTATCTTAGATGTCAACCCTGCCATATTTTCTGAGATGGAAATTTCTTACTCTGACCTATCTTTTTTTGCTCATCTAGGTGCACAAGGTGTTCGCTTAGATTTAGGTTTTAGTGGTACTGAAGAAGCCTTGATGACACACAACCCCCACGACTTACTGATTGAAATTAATATGAGTCATGGTACAAATTATTTAGAAAATATTCTCTCAAGAAGACCACGTACTGGTTTCTTGATTGGATCACATAATTTTTATCCTCATGAGTTTACAGGATTAGACTACAATTATTTCGAAAAATGTTGTCAAAAGTTTAGAAAACAAAATATCCCAACTGCTGCTTTCATTAATGCACCGTCTGGAACATACGGTCCTTGGCCTCTAGAAGAGGGAATTTGCACCTTAGAAGAACACCGTCACGCCTCTATTCAAACACAAGCAGCCCATTTATTATTTTCAGATTTGATAGATTGCGTTATCATCGGAAATGCATATGCTTCTGATGAAGAGTTAGAAACTGTCGCTCGTTTAGCAAAAATGCGTACAGTTCCTATCCGCGTCAAACTTTCTTCTTCAATCTCTGATTTAGAAAAAGATATTGTATTAGGGAATACCCACATCTATCGCGGAGAAGTCTCCTCTTATGTTTATCGTACAAAGTCAGATAGTAGAAAAAAATACAGTAACCACTTAATTCCACAAAACAATACCATTGAAATTAAAAGAGGCGACATTTTAGTAGATAATGATTTATACTTACAATATAAAGGCGAATTGCAAATCGCCAAAAAAGAGCGTGCTAAAAATGAAAAAGTGAACGTAGTAGGAAAAATCCATCCAGATGATTTTCTGTTATTAGACAATCTGAAACCTTGGTCCTCTTTTCACTTTGAAGAAGCACAATAAAGGGCACCTCTAAACTAAATGAAAAAGGTAGTAGAAAATGTTAAAACATATCCCTAAAAAGCATAAAGAAAGTAATCGTGATCATATCTATCGCACACTCAAACAAAGTATTATCGAGGGTTACTTTGTCCCAGATGACAAACTCAGCGAGCCCACTATCGCAGAAGAGCTTAACGTTAGTAGGACACCCGTGAGAGAAGCCCTTATACTACTAGAGAATGAAAACCTCGTTGACATTCAGTCTAAACAAGGAACTTTCGTTTCTAAAATTAACTCACTTGAAATCGCTAATTTCATATTTATGCGCAAATCGATTGAACGAGAAGTTTTAAAACTTGCCTGTGAAAAAATTACACCTGAAATTGTCGAAGCACTTAAAGAACAACTGCAAGCACAAAAAGTGTTTCTAGATATAAAAGACGGGAGGAACGCAATTTACCTCCTGGATAACGCTTTCCATCGGATTGTTTATGAAACTGCAGGTAAATATGAAGCGTGGAAATCACTACAGCACATGGGTGGAGCATTCAACCGATTACGCATACTCGATGTCCTTGATGAAGATTATTCAAATCGTCGTTACTATGAACATATTGAATTACTTGAAATCCTTACAGAAAACAAAATTGAGGAAATTGACTCCTTTATCGAAAAACACCTGGATGCACTTGAAACTACACTTCCTAATATGAAAAAGAAAAAACCGGAATATTTTGTTTAAAATATTCTATGAATAAGCACTAAAAATAGGCTGTGACATATGTCACTGATAAACATACATGAGTAACAGCTTATACTTCATAAGCGCACCATAGAATAGTACCTAAATAACAAACGCACCTCTGGATATACTTGAGTTATCAAGAAATCTGGAGGTTTTCTATGTATTAAATAAAATTAAATTATTCCTGTCCAAATAGGAAGAAAAATTGTGAATCAGAAAACTCAAAGTCGTGGCTACAAAGTTAACTGGATTAAATGCTTCATCATCCAGTGATCTAAACACACTTTATCGAATCGAATTACACCTTGAATCACCGTTCTTGGCAACCCCTGTTTTATCCAACGATCCATAGTAAATAATGTATTCACTATTTCACGATATACACATTTATCTAAAAAACGAACACTCTATTTGCAACAAATTGACCAAATTTTTTTCAGAATGATGACGTTGACAGTCAGACAGTCTTGCTCTCTATTTTCGCCATAGAAGATTTGTATAGAGAAAAATATGGAAATATGGGTACTAGATATGCATTAATTGAATCCGGCTGCTTTAGTTATTACTGTTAAATGAAGGGATACACTGCTGTCCATTGAGTGTAATAGATGATTCCTACATCAATGCTGAGGAAGAAGCCTTATTACACATCATAATTAATTAGCAGATGATAATAAAAAAATTTTCACAACAACAGTGGAAATTTGAGAGGAGGTGGCAACTATGAAGAATGAAAAGCCTAAGTTTGAGAAAAAATCTGTTCAGTCTTGTGCAAGTGCAATGAAGTAATCTCAAAAAAGAGGGCATTGAATTAATCCATGCCCTCTTTTTGCGATTTTTTTAATCTATAACATAGCAAGTTTTTAGAAAGATCTATAGCTTCAACATAAACAGAGGGTTTTGTATAGATGAGCTCAAACTCAAGCCTTTCAACAACTTTTATTGATCGATAGTTATCTTCAAATATTTCACACCATAGACTTTCAAATTTTTTTTCTTCAAAACAATACCAGACGATCTGTTCAAGAGCTTCTGAACCAAATCCCAATCCCCAAAATGGTCGTGCTATCCAATAGCCTATGGTTGCCTCTGATTTTCCTTTCACCGTTTCACATTCATCAAAACCGATACTACCGATAATACTATTTTCTTCTTTTTTACAAATTGCATAATTATTTTTATTTAATAATACTGATTGGATAATTTTCTCACTTTCATCGATACTAGTATGAGGAATCCATCCGACCCTTGGACCAACCTCAGGATCAGAGGCATATTTGAAAAGACTTGAGCTATCAGTTAATTTCCAACTTCTAAGATATAATCTTGCCGTTTCCATTTCTCTCATTACCACACTACCTCTCATTTAACTTTGTCTATTTAAAAAGATTTTCTTCTTATGTAACCCCGAATATAAATCGCTAAGAGAAGTAACAATTTATATTGGTAGACTAAACAACATAAAAAATAGAATTTTGAACTCCGCTTAATAGGTACATTTATAGATACATTCAGTCTAAAATCTATTCAAATACATTACAATTTAAAATAGTAACTATTAGACAAAAGGCTAATTAACCAATAATAAAACATCTTAAAAATTTATAAAATAACACTCCTATTCTTGAGACGGGGTTCGATTCCCTCAGGACGCGTTCTATTTTTTTATAGCAGGATTCACGACACTTTCTACCAGAGACGGAAAGTGTCTTTTTGCTTTTCCTAAAATTTACCTACCTGTTAATTCCTATCCTCAACGCTGCGCAAGTCACTTTTATTTTTGAAATGCTGATGTTTGAATGTCTTCCATGACAACATGCTAAAGTAGATACGCACTTATTATACCTGTTCATCTAACCACTTATCAATCACAATTCGACTAAATCACCAGAATCTATTCACTCCAACATAAAATGTACATATAATTGACTTTTATCCCTTTTGTTTATGGACATATTCTAATACTTCTAATTTTTTGTTGATTCATCTCTTTTGTATGAATAACTTTATTTTCATGTCAAATCATCTTGTTTATACACTAAAATTTGAATAAGGTTAAATATTACAGCTACTTGGTTAATTGTATCATTTAGATTTTTGAACGTATTTTTGTTTTATTATTAATTTATCGAATTTGGTGATAAAACATTGATTTGACGATCTTAATTACTAAATAATAAAAAATCGATACTTGGAATGATATACATTCTTTGCTTGATTCGTTCATATTTTTGTCTTCCTTAATCTTCAATTCTTAGATTAAGTATGTTCCAAGTATCGATAAGTTTGGAGGAAAACTATGAAAAATGCGAAAATTCGCAAGGCAGAAAAAGTCGATGCTACTGCGTGGTGGATCGTCATTTGACATCACGTCCAAACACATGGAAGAGGCGGGATTGACTCTCGCCTTTTTTCACATCAAGGAGAGGGAAAATGTCTTATATCAGTCCGAGAGTAAAACCAATCTATCCGTTATATAAGCTCAACTCAAACATATTTCGTATTGGCGCGCAATTAGGTATAACAACTGAAATCGAAGAGGAAGACAATCAATTTTGGACATTGGCGAATTTATTGAATAGTAAAAATAAATTGGACCATATCATAACTTCTATGCAAAAAAAATATCCCGAGCTGACAGAACAAAATATAGTAGACGGGATTAATCTCCTAAATGATGAAGGCGTATTAGAAGAAAGTTTGCCTAATAAAGCAACAGAGGAAAGGTACCTGCCTAACGTAAACTATTTCAGTAGATTCATAGATACTAGCGGGGATAGATTTCTAATCCAGAAAGAAATAAATGAAACAAAAATTCTTTTACTCGGTCTAGGCGGTGGTGGTTCTAATATCCTAACACTCTTAGCAGGCTTAGGACCAAAATCAATAAAAATAGTCGATTATGACATTGTCGAACTTGGAAATCTCGGTAGACAATTTCTTTATCGCGAGAATGATATTGGAAAAAAGAAAACAGAAATTGCTAAGAGTGCAGTAGAAAAAATGAATTCATTAATTAAAATTGAAGCTTTTGATAAAAAAATAGTTGTTGTTGAAGACGTATTAGAACTAATAAATGATGTTGATATAGTCATCTGTGCAATTGATGAGCCTCCATTTATTATTCATCGAATAGTGAATGAAGCGATTGTGAAAGCAGGAATTCCATGCGTATTTGGTGCTTCTCAAGTAAGTAGAGGACGAGTCTATAGTGTTGTTCCTAGAGTTACCGGATGCTTTGATTGCCTAAATCTTCACTTCAGCAAAAATGATTCAAAATTTATTGAGCAATTCATTGGATTCAGAAATATAAACTTTAATCCTCCTTCTATTGCTTACGGTCCAGGAATTTTCCAATTAGTTGCCGGAATAGTTGATGAAGTAGTCAGAATAATCACACAATACGCACCACCTAGAAGTTTAGGAACACAGTACGAAATCAACTACGAGGATGGCTCATCATTCTGTCACCCATCTTGGCCTAGGTTTGCCAGTGAGTGTCCTACATGTGGAGCTGGCAACCATGATGACTGGGCAATTTTTCAGTATTATAAACAGTAGGAGTGATTATTTTGTCTGACTTCCTCACGTTGGCTCCATACAAAAAAAGAAAATTAAAAAACGGTGAATGGATAATCGTGTCAAGATCAGGAAATCCTTTGGTGATTGACAGAAACACATTAAACCTTCTAAAAAAAGGAAAAGTAAACAATGACTTGCTTGATTCATTATTTATCACAATGTTAAATGATGGTGGCTTTCTTGAAGGAACATCTGGAAACATAAAAATTCCAGTAGAGCCTCACTCTGCTCTATTTAGATTTTTCTCAATTTTTGTCTTGCTAGCCGGTTTTATTTCATTTTTCATGGTGATTCTTTTCCTATATCTTAATGGACTTCCATTTAAATCAAGCATCATTTTTTTAATAGAAAATCCACTTATAGGTTTGGCTCAGCTCATTGTTTTTACGACTTTGACTACAGGATTACATGAAATCATGCACCTTATTTTTTCAAATAGACTGTTCTCAAAAGAAAAAGAACTAAATTTATGTTTCAAAAAAGCAGTTGCTACCATATCAATGACCCATGTGTGGACCTGGTCTTTATTAGGGAGAATGGCGGCCATATTATCAGGGATATGTTTAGATTTGTGTATCCTTTTACTGCTCCTTTTTTTCCCGATGATTGGCGTTAATTTCGAAGTTATTCTGCTTTTTCAAGGTGTCTTGATTACTCGAATTGCTTGGCAATTTCGAGTCTACAGTACAACTGACATACGTTTAACTTTAAATATGATTAGGGATGATCCTTTTTTGTTTGATAACAAGACTTGCCATTCGAAATTAATCCTTGCTCTAGGAATGGGAGCAGATATATTCATTCTTTTAGTGTGGTTAATACCAACAATCAACTACTTTAGGACGTGATTTTACTATGAACAATCATTTAAGTATCCATTCTCTTTCAAAAAAATATAAAAATAGTAGTAATTTTGCCAATAAAAATATAACTATCGTTTTTTCCCCTGGAGAAATTGTTGCTGTAACTGGACACAACGGTGCAGGAAAAACAACTTTCTTAAATCAAATCATAGGCGTAACAAAACCTACTTCCGGTAGTATTACTTTCCAAGGCCACTCTTTAGATAAAAACTGGAAAATGGCTAGGCAATTTGCAGCAATGATGCCCCAATTTCATGCACCATTAGATGGGGTTACCATGCAACAGTCTATTGAAGCTATTTTAAGGATACGAGGATTTAATAAATCTGATACTCAGTCTCATGTTATAAAGATTATGCAAGAACTTAAAATTTCGAAATGGGCACATGTGCAAGGGCAGAAACTATCAGGCGGATTGCAAAGGCTTACTTCATTTGCCATGTCTATTGTTGCCCCTCCACCAATCTTACTGCTTGATGAACCTACAAATGATGTTGATCCGATAAGAAGAAAAATCATTTGGAATTCGTTAAGAAAATTGGCTCAAAAAGGACACATTGTAATTGTGGTAACTCACAATTTACTCGAAGTAGATCAATATGCAGATAGATATCTACTCTTTGATAAGGGAACTTTAATTAAAGATGCGTATGTTCGCGAATCGTTAGAAAAAACGTTGATCCAAATGCACCTTGTACTATTCTCTGAGAAGGAATTTGAAATGCAAGAATTACCTAGAAATATTGGCTGTATCTTACAAAAGGGTGAGTTACGTTATGATATCACTTTATCACAAGAACAAGTAGTTGATGCAATGATATGGATTAATGAAAAGATTTCATCAAGAGAAGTAACGAACTATAGCTTATCACCTCAAACATTAGAAAACACATACGGAGGATTAACGAATGAAAAATAAGCAAAGCTACGATTCCTATTCACGCCCTTCCGATAGTCGATTATTTCAATTATACGCTTTACTTAGATGGAGTCTAATAAGATACAAGGTACTTTTGCCAGTCTTTACAGTGGCCCAACTGCTACTATCATTAGCAATTGTTTACGGACTCACTTTTTTAATTCCAACAATGGATGATACAACCGCTGTTTATTTATCCTCTGGTGCAATAGTACTTGGGATTATTGCTGTCGGGTGCGTCTTATCGGCACAGATAGTAAGCACTGCTAAGCAAAACGGAATCGTTTCTTATCAAAGAACACTGCCCGTTTCCCGATTCAATCTCCTATTTGCTGATTTTATTATCTGGGGATTCGCTTCTTTACCAGGAATCCTGATGTCTTTTCTTGCTTCATCCCTAAAATTTGGTCTAGCGATTCATTTTTCTGTCCTGTCTGTCGCTTTATTGATTTTAACTCAAATGTCGATGATTTCTATCGGATTTTGTATTGCTTACTGGCTGCCCACTAACGGAGTGTCTTTAATGACACAAATCATCATGATTGGCGGGTTACTTTTTTCACCAATTACTTATCCGGCCGATAGACTGCCTGAATGGACAAAAATAATATATGATTTCTTACCTTTTGTCCCAACAGCCAATTTGATTCGTACTTCTTTTTTTGGCTCTGGATTTATTCAGCTAAAAAATATCCTAACAGTTAGTATTTGGTTAATCCTCACTGGCGCATTGTCATTGAGAGCATTATCACGGAGGAATTGAAAATTTTGAGAAGAATTGAAATAACTGAATTATATAAAACCACCTCTGAACACTTCAGACTGAACATCGAACAACTCGATTTATATTCAGACACGATTTACGGATTGATAGGACCCAATGGATCTGGAAAAACCACTTTATTGAAATGCATTTGCGGACTATTGATTCCTGATAGTGGGACGATAAACTACACCGATGATTTATCTCAAGCGCCTGCTATGATTGATCTAGGAATGATTGGAACTAATTTTATTGATTTGGATGGATTAAACAGTCTTTCATTGGATGAAATTTATTGGGATCAAGTTGTCTATCATCACTTGCTTGATCCACCTTTACTTCAAGAATTATTAAATGATGTCGCTTTGAATGTATCAGGCACTTTGATTTTCAGAAAAATGTCATTAGGGATGAAACAACGCTTTATGTTGGGGATAAGCTTGCTTTCAGATCCTCAAATTATTTTACTAGATGAACCATTTAATGGCCTTGATCCTGACGGCGTACAGCTTTTTATAGAATGTTTAAAATCTCAGATCAATGATCGAATTATCGTTATAAGTAGCCATGGGCTAGAAGATCTAGAAACATTTATTCACTCCGTAATTTTTATAGAAAATGGTGAGCCAAGAGAGCCTCTTCTTCTTGAAACAATAAAAAATAAAGGGAAGGGTGGATTAAGAGATTATTATGATAAACAAAAAAGCAGCCAAGGATGAACAGGGCCATAAGATCAAAATATTTCAATATGAAGTGAAAAAAATAAAAAAGTTACTGCCAAAAATATTTGTGATAGGTTTAATCACTCAAACAACCGCTTTCTTATTTTTTCTCTTCATTGGTAAATATGAGGAGCATGGTAAGTTATTTAGCAGTTTCATTGGATTGATATCGCTATCCACTACTCTTACAATCTGTATTTTGTCTATAGTAGGCGCAGTATTTATTAGGAAACTGATTGTTCATCTGTATATTGGAAATCAAAGAGCTCGAATGTTTCTTTTTCCTATAAAACGCAGTCAGCTTTTTCTTACAAAAAATGTTTCTTTTTTTCTTATATTCTTGTTAGGATCGATTTTTTCACTAATTGTATCCTTTATTTTCGAATTACTCCTTTATGCTGTATTCAACGATCCACAAAGCTTAAGCATGATTGTTTTCGTTCATTCTATACTCATTAAAATCACCTGTTGTCTACTGTTGTGTTCTATCATTACCCTCTCTGAAATCGTAGCTGTTAGAATGCAATCTGAGACAGTGACCATTATCACTGCTGTTATAAACATTATAGGTGTTTCAAATATTGTCGTTTTAGGTGCATTGAATTACACAATATTAACATTTATACTGTCAGTTTTTATCGCTCTGATTATTGGAATGACACTGATCACCTTTACACAACGCATAGAAAAAACAGAAATACTTTAAATTCCAATAATGGAAAACCAGACAGACTAACTTTTAAATTCTGCAGTCTCTATTCATAAACGTCAAACAATACGATGCTTGCAAAGTATCTATCAGCTTCAGTCCAAGAATGATAGATTCCACCATTTTTCTCGACTAAAGATCTTATACTTTTTATACCTATACCAGCACTCTGTCTTTCCTTTCTTGTATATCTCTCATTGACTAAATAAGCATTATTTATCTCTATGAAAAGATCACTTTTAAACTGCTTAATAATCACGATGATATCTTTGCCTTTTCCGTTATTTCGAGTGCATGCTTCGATCGCATTATCCATTAGGTTTCCCACAATGATTGCTATAATATCATGATCAATTTTTACATTTTCTGATATAAAAATCGATGTATTGACCTGAATTTCCGATTGTTCTGCTATAGTCAGTTTTTCATTTAAAATATAATTCAAGATGGGATCCGAAGTATAAAAGTCAGTAATCGTTTCTTGTTGTTTCATCGTCTTCCTCAGATATTTCTTAGCTGAAGAAATATCTTCATTTTCTAACAGCCCAGATAGAACCAAAAAATGATTTCGCAAATCGTGTCTAATTTGTTTCAGATTCTCTTGGCTCTTTTTAATTTCCTCCACATATTTTATTTCTGATTCAAGCGCCTTCTTCTCTAGAGAGATTTGATTGATATATGCTTGATGAAAAGAAATACTGTGATAAAGGTATAAAACACAAATATTCATGATTACAATTCCCATCGTTATAAAAACATCTATTATCCTTCTATTGATGGCCATGTTTACTTCTGACATAAGAAACCCGAAAAGTATGATACTTGAAATAATCGGAATTGAACTCATTGTTAAGAGAGATATAGTATTAATTTGATTATGTAGCGTTTCTTTTCGTGAAAGGAATAGTCGCATGCCAAAGAAAAATAAAATTTCGATAAGTAACGTGAGACTAGTGCTAAATAGGATCGAATAATGAGTAATTGTATTTTCTAACTGATTCAAAATTACTAACTGAATCAACTTGACTGAAACCGATTCGCAGATGAAATTAACTGCTAGTAGAAACAACATCCAAAAGAAAATCTCACTATCTGATAAAAAATATTTCTTCGCAATACTCGCAATTATAAAAAGACTCAAGAAAATATTAATATAAGGTAAATATTCAAACTGTAAAAAAAGATTCGAAAGGTAATTGAATAAAATAATCGTACAAATAATTAAATTTATCAAGAAAGTCTTACTTTTTTTTACTGCTACTCCAGAGAAAAAATAATCGAGCAAAAAAACGTACATTATTAGACTAATATTTCGAAGTAAAGCATCTTCCATTAGAATAAATCTCTCTTTCGCATAAGTATCTTTGTTAGAGCGTCTGCTTTAAACTTTCTGCTTATAGGCAATTCAATGGTATTTTCGCAATTGCTTAATCGAACATAGTTTTTTCCTATTTCTCTTATATGCTCCATATTTATAATAAATGAAGCATGTGTTTGAACAAATGTTGATGGCAGCTTAGCAATGATCTCCGAAGTTGACATATTTGCTACATATTTGTTTTGAGATGTCATATTGATGAATACTTGACGTCTATTTTTTTCAAAAAACAAAATGTCATTTAACGCGATTCGATAATCCGTTTTTCTATAGGAAAACTCAAATTTATTATTTAAAATTCCTAAATATTTGATAGCCCTTTCAATTACTTGAAAAAAATAGTTCTGTTCCAACGGCTTCAGAATATAATCAAACGTATGTAATTTAAAGACTTTTTCCATATATTCTCGATAACTCGTTAAAAAAATAATCGGAACATTGAAATCATTTTGCCGAATAAAATCTGCTACCTCCATTCCATTCTTTCCTGGAAATTCAATATCTAAAATATACATATCAAAATTTAATTGATCCATTTGTTTGATCAACTTTGACGGATCATAATATACATAAGGTTCAAATAAATCTGGATCATAATTTTGCAACAAATTACCTACATAGTTAGCAATGCCAGGTTCATCATCGCAGATAGCAACCTTCAACATAATATCACTCCTATTGTATGCTGACATACCTTGAATGTGTACAACTATTAGGGTTCGATTCCCTCAGGACGCGTTCTATTGCTATTTTAGCATAACTTCCTAATGTTTGCTTCCTTATTTTTCAAGTGAAAACTGCCCACCAAAAAAATTGGCGGACAGTTTTTTTATTATAAGTATACTTGTTTTCACTTACTGGACTGGCCGATGATCGTTTCTGCCATAATAGTTCTCGACAGTCGTTGGATGCCCTAATAAATCCCCCACTGTCGTGATGCGATACCCTTGCTCTTGCAGATAATCGATCACTTGAGGAACGGCACGAATCGTTTCAGGATAAATATCATGGAATAAAATAATTGCACCATCGTATACTGTTGCTTGGATCTTCTGCAAAATCAAATCAGGATTTCTTGTCTTCCAATCTTCTGAATCGACCGACCATTCGATGATTGGTCGCTGGATAACACTTGCTCCTACACTTGTGATCGAACCATAGGGCGGACGAACGAAAGTGGGGGTTTTACCAGTGGCTTTTTTGATCTCAGTGTCTGTTTTTGTCACTTCTTCTGTGATCGACTGGGCAGAAAGCGTCGCCAGATCTTGATGATCATACGTGTGATTGCCGATCTCGTGTCCTGCTTCAGCTGTCTGCTTCACAATTTCAGGATGTTGCACCGTATTTTCTCCTAAAACAAAAAAAGTAGCATGCACATTTTTTTCTTTAAGTATTTGCAACAGCTGTGGTGTCGTGGTCGCTCCTGGTCCATCATCAAAACTGATGGCAACACTTTTGACAGTTGGATCTTGGACAGCTTCTGTACTTTCTTGTGTTGATTCTGGTTCAGTTGATGGACTTTGTGTTGGTCTCACTGATTCTTGAGTGGATTCGTTGACGCTAGCTGTTTCAGTCGACTTGTTTTTATTCGTTGATTGTTCTGATTGTTTGAAAGCTTGTGACGAACGCTCCGAAGAAGTTACTTGTCCTTTCTCTTCGCTGATCAAGGAGGCGACCGAAGTGACTTCGAAAAATAAAAGTACGGATAAAGCAATGATACTGATAACTAAGTAATTTCTTTTCACTATATCTCTTCTTTCTCTTTTTCTCTTCTTAATTACTTACTTGAAAATAACTGCAAAAAATTGAAACTGCTAGTCGCAACTACTTCTCGCCTAATGATCCAAATAATCTTCCGATGCCAAAATCGTTTTTGTCACGGACTTCGGAATGACAAATTCTGGTGTTCCCATATAACCAGGAGCAATTTCATATTGAGAAAAAGTCAAAACTAATTGATGCTCTTTATTCAAATAAAAACTTCGTGTTGGTGTAACAAGTGTTGGTTTTTCTATCGTTCCTTCTTGAATATCTTGTTCAGTCCAATAGTACTTAGACGGATCTTCCTTGACTTGTTCGGCCATTTGCCGCTTGACTTCTTTTGTCAAAACAGATAGATAGGTGTTATCTTTGAATAACAGCGGAAGTGAGAGCTGGACACTGTTTTTCTTGTCGATTGTGTCGTATCTTTTTTCAACGTGGCTATCCGCTGCTGTTTGGGTAATCTGTCTTTCGATCACAAGAAACCGGTCATCGTCTACGATTTTCTGATAATCACCCAGAACTTGGTAATGATCCGTTTTAAGATTTCCATATTCTTTTTCAGCTTTTTTAAAATCTGCTTGTCCTTCGTGAAAGTATTTTTGGTTTAATCCATGAATCGTTTTGTTTTCTTTCTCATTTTGAGTATGGATCTTCGGTACTTGAATATCGATTTTTTCAGATTGATCAGTAAAACGTTCACCTAAGATCAATTCAATGACTGATCCTAAAATTGGTAAGTCTTCTGCAAAGCTTCGAACTTGACTATTAAAAAGGAGACTACTTGTTGTAATCATCACGATAGCCAAAGATACTCCGAAACCTTGGAGGCGTCTCTTTCTCCGTCTTGCTTTTATGAATGATTGCTCTTCGATAAGAAAACGCTGGCGGATCTTCTCTTGAAGCCCTCTTGGAATTTCTTGTTCTTTATAAGTTTTCTTTAGTTTTTTTAACTTTTCTTTTTGAGAATACATAGCGGTCTTCTCTCCTTCATTCTAGGATTTGACGTAAAACATTCAGTGAACGATACATTTTTGTTTTAACTGTGTTTTCGTTCATATCTAAGATAGTCGCAATTTCTTTCAAACGAAATCCTTCAAAAAAGTAAAGGATCAGAATCTCTTTTTCCGGACTGTCTATTTTATCTAAAATCATATGGAGTTCTGCAACGGAAGTTTCTAAAGGTAATTGCTGCGGGATATCTTGAATTTCAAATAAGTCAACAGGGGTCCTTTTTTGTCTGCGCCAACTATCTAATGCCGTGCGGATCAATATCCGGTAAAACCATGCACTAAAATGCTCGATTTCTTTTTCTTTTTCAAAATACTTCAGTGCTTTATGGAAACTATCTTGCATCACATCTAAGGCCTCTTCTTTATCATGTACGTAATTCATCGTGATACGGAACATTTTTTGATAATCAGTTTCGATGAGTCCATTCAGCAGGTGACGGTATTTTTCAATCTGCCGTTTTTTCTTATATCCAGTAAAAATCATTCTCCACTCCTTTCCGCCTCACTTAATATGACGTACAAGGTACGCTAAAAGTTTCAATTATTTTATTTTTTATGTATTTACTTTGAATTTTTATATACAAAAAAGAAGGTGTGACAAAAATCATGTCACACCTCCTTATTCTGATAGGTTCAACGTCTCTGTTGCAACCTCTGATACACGGTGTTCTAGAAGTAGCTTCTTCGGAAGTAAGTGGAAATTTCTTGAAGTTGACCACTTCCGTCACAGCCTCTACAGTAAACGATGTTTATTCTTTTTCAGAGTCAGAAAATTCTTCCTCTTCATAGTCTTCATCATCATCGTCTTCGTCTATGATACTTAAATCTTCTTCGATATTCCCAGGCAAGTCTTCTTCATCATCTGTTGGGGCATCTGCTCCAATTTCTTGCAAGTCAGAATTATAAGCAGCGATTTCTTCATCTTCATCATCATCGTCATCAAACAGATCATCGTCGTCTTCTTCTGTCAGATCTGTATCTTCTGGGTCATCGTCATTGTAATCGATCGCGTCTTCATCATCATTGATAAAGGCGTTGACTTTCTTGCGTTTACGGCGACGCGGAGTATCTTCATCCTCTTCGTCCATTCCATGGTTTACTTCTTCATCGATCGAATCGATAGCATACCATGAACGCAAACCCCAACGATTATCCCCTAATGAGATAAAGCTGCCGTCAATATTCAAGTCAGTATAAAATTGTGCGAGTGAATCACGAATTTCACTGTCTGATTTGCCAAGATAGTTTTGGATTTGGTTGGCTAAATCAGAAAAATCCATGACATCGCCACGTTGTTCTAAGATCGCGTGTGCTACTTCGATCATTGATAATTCGCTTTTGTTTGCACCTTCAAATACACTAATTTCCAATCAGGACACGTCCTTTCACAGTCTACTCCTTATCATACAAAATCAGACACAAAAAATCAAACTTTTCTTTTATATTTACGCTGTAAAATCCAATGTCAAATAATATTCGCCGATTTTTTCTAGTCCCATGAACAAATCATAATCGATCCGAACCTTGCCTGCTGTGGGACGGTCTTTCAAACTTACATGCAGTTCTTTCGTAAAGGTAGCAATCTGGATCATACCGTATGGTGTTCGGTAGGCTGTTTCTAACCGTTCTTTATAACCAAATTTCAGACGCATTCGCATTTCTCCTGCACGGATCAGCTGTACATGACCATCTGGAACTAATTTGATCGTTACAGGGATTTCATCGCCTGTTTCCTCCTGAATCTCTTTATACCGTATGTACAGCGTATCGCCAATCGTCACCATTTGCCCTTTCAAATCAAAATAAAAATCTTGCACTTCCCCTTGTTGTTTCACTTTTGTACGCAATTTGATCGAAATCGGTGTTCCTTGTGATAATTCCATTCTTCATTCTCCTTTACTTCTCATAGCTACATTGTTCCTAGTTTCTTTTGTTTTGTCAACCAACTTGTCTATTTTTACAGAAAACCTTTTTTCCAAAACAACTCCTTGAATTTAGAGTATAATATTGTAGAAAATATGAATTTATAAAAAGGAGCCGGTTGAATGAACCCTGCGATTCGACTAGATCAGCACATTTATCAAAAAAACGACTTTTCCCCTTTCGCATTAACAGATGTATTAACGGAATATTCCAAAGAACACCAGCAGATCTTTTTGCATTTCTGGCAATATGACTGCACCGTCATCTTAGGTATGAAAGATGTTCGGACACCTTTTCTTAGAGACGGGATCCAAACACTGAAAGATGCAGGTTATGCTCCGGTAATTAGAAACTCAGGTGGATTAGGAATCGTATCAGACGAAGGAATTTTGAATATTTCTTTGATTTTCCCCCAGAATGACCAAAAAAAAATAACCATCGATGGAGCTTACGAGCAAATGCTCCGATTGACTAAATACGCCTTTCCGAAGGCACCGATTCAAGCGTTCGAAATCACCCATTCTTATTGTCCTGGAACTTATGATTTAAGCATACATGGCAAAAAATTTGCCGGCATCGCTCAGCGTCGCATCAAAAATGGGATTTCTGTTATGATGTACTTAAGTGTCAACGGTAATCAGGAAAAACGCGGGCAAGTCATGAAACGATTTTATCAATCTGCTTTAAAAGAAGGCTTTGGTACAAATGGCTATCCTGCAGTCGATCCTGCCACAATGGCAACACTTGAAGAACTGCTTGATCACCCCCTTCTTGTAAAAGAAGTCAAAGAAGCATTTGCAAAAGCTTTTGAAAAGCTGTATTCTGCAAGTGATTTACTGGATTCTACCGACTGGCTAAAAAAAGAAATCCAGCTGGAGCAATGGAACAACCAAATCCAGAGAATGGAACAACGCAATAACATAAAGGAGCTACAATATGACAACCCCTTATAAATATCAAATGCTGCCTATGGAGAAAGTTTTTCGTGACCCAGTCCATAACTATATCCATGTCCAGCATCAAGTAATCTTAGATTTGATCAACTCGAAAGAAGTCCAACGTCTGCGACGAATCAAACAATTAGGCACTGCTTCTTTCACTTTTCACGGAGCAGAACATAGCCGTTTTACCCATTCATTAGGTGTTTATGAGATTTCAAGACGAATTTGCGATATCTTTTCTCGAAATTTTCCAAAAGAAAAGATAGGCAACGGAGGCTGGGATGATCAGGAACGGCTAGTAACTTTATGTGCGGCACTATTGCATGATGTCGGTCACGGTCCTTACTCTCATACATTCGAGCATATCTTCCATACGAATCACGAGGCTATCACTGTAGAGATCATCACTTCTCCAGAAACAGAGGTGTATCAGATCCTTAACCGAGTAGAAGAAGGTTTTCCTGAAAAAGTAGCGAGCGTGATCCAAAAAACCTACCCTAATCCGCAAGTTGTCCAAATGATTTCCAGCCAGATCGATGCAGATCGAATGGACTATTTGCTTCGGGATGCTTATTTCACCGGAACGGAGTATGGAACATTCGACCTTACCCGAATATTACGTGTGATTCGTCCATATGAAGGTGGGATCGCCTTTTCCATGAGTGGCATGCATGCAGTGGAAGATTATATCGTTAGCCGATATCAAATGTATGTGCAAGTGTACTTCCATCCTGTTTCCCGTGGTATGGAAGTGATCTTGGAGCATCTGCTTCATCGCGCGCACGAGTTGTATCAAGAAGATGCCAGCAGTTTTGAACTTCACTCTCAACTACTCTTGCCATTTCTTGACGGAAGCTTTACTTTAGAAGAATACCTCAAACTTGATGATGGGGTCTTGGGTACTTACTTTACTCAATGGTCTGAATCTGCTGATCCTATTTTAAATGATTTAGCTAAACGATTTTTGAATCGTAAACCACTGAAATCCGCCACTTTTTCTGGCAACCGAGATTCAAATTTGATTCAAAAACTCACTTTGTTAGTAGAAAAGGTCGGCTATAACCCTGTTTATTATACTGCTGTCAACTCTAGCTACGATCTGCCTTATGATTTTTATCGCCCAGAACAAGGCAGACATCGTACGCAAATCGAGATTTTGCGAAATGACGGAACTTTGATAGAATTATCACAGGTTAGTCAGCTTGTTGCCGCTTTAGCGGGACAAGAACAAGGAGATGAGCGATTTTTCTTTCCAAAAGAAATGGTTGACCCATCCCTGCGTGATCATTATGATTTATTTGATGAAACTTATCAAGAATTTGCCAGCCATATCCGTAATGGCGCATTGATTGAAATAAACTGAAATATATTGGAGGAAATTATGGCTATCAAACTAGTCGCTATCGACATCGATGGTACTTTATTAAATGAGAAAAGAGAAGTAACAAAAGAAGTAAAAGAAGCGATTGCCGCTGCTGTTGCAAAAGGGGTCTCAATCGTTTTATGTACTGGTCGCCCCTTACCAGGTGTCCAAGAACAGTTAAACGAGCTGGACCTTTTTCAAGATAATGATTACGTTATTACTTATAATGGAGCACTCGTACAACAAACAAAATCAGGTAAAATCATTGCTCGTCACGGTCTGACTCATGAAGATTTTCTAGAGATCGAAGTGATGGCACGCCGTGTTGGCAGTCATCTCCATTCGATTGATGACAAAGCGATCTACACACCTAATCGAGATATCAGCGCTTATACGATCCACGAAGCAAGCTTAGTCAAGATGCCGCTAAAATATCGAACACCTGAAGAAATGACACCAGACATGAACATCGTCAAAATGATGATGATCGACGAACCAGAAATTTTAGATGCAGCAATTGCACGTTTACCGCAAACTTTCCGTGATAAATACACAACGGTCAAAAGTGCGCCCTATTACTTCGAAGTACTAAATAAAGAAGCAAGTAAAGGTGCGGCAGTTGCGAATCTTGGACAACATCTTGGTATTGATCAAGATGAAATCATGGCTATCGGGGATAACGAGAACGACTTATCCATGATTGAATATGCTGGTCTAGGAGTAGCTATGGGAAATGCCGTTTCTCTTGTCAAAGAAGCAGCAAATGTCATTACTTCATCGAACGACGAACACGGCGTAGCTGAAGCAATCAAAAAATACGTTCTGTAATGAATAAAAAAACTGAGAGAAAGCTGTTCTACTCGCTTTCTTTCAGTTTTTATTTTTTATTTTTTTCGACCCATCTCTCGACTGCCCATCGATGGCTGCCACGTTTCAATTTTTCAAGTGCTTCTTGAGGACTGACCCACCAGATTTTATTGGTCTTTTCTGTGGGTTCCCCTATACGCTTCCAAGAATCAGCAGCAAAGAAATATCCTGGATTATAGTAATAAGTTGCACGATAATTCGAGTAAAAGTACTCATCTGCTTCTCCCAGATAGAAAGCAATTTCTGCCGCAATCCCCATTTCTTCTACTAGCTCACGAACGATTGCTTCTTCTTTCGTCTCATCTCCTTCAATTTCCCCGCCAGGAAGAAAAAAAGCACCATTTGGAGCCTCGATTACTGCAATCTGCTGATCTCTTTCTATGACAATATATGCGGCATAACGGGTTTGATAATCAGCAAATTGCTTTTTTTCACCAAAAATTGGTTTATCCATGAATAGTTTCCACCTTAACAGTTTTATTTTCTATCCATTTTACATGAGAAATTTCTCATGAACAAGCACAAATCAACTATTTCCTTACTTCTTTTTGTTATGATTAAATAAAAGGAAAGGGAGAGATGAATCTATGAAAATGGCTCACACATGTGTTCGAGTGAAAGATCTTGAAGCATCAATCGAATTTTATCAAAAGGCATTTGGTTTTGAAGAAAGCCGCCGCCGTGATTTTCCAGAAAACAAATTTACACTTGTTTATTTGACACTTCCTGGGGATGACTATGAATTAGAGTTGACTTATAACTACGATCATGGTGCCTATGATTTAGGAAATGGTTATGGTCATATCGCTATTGCAGCTGATGATCTAGAGAAATTACATGAACAGCATAAAGCTGCAGGTCTTGAAATTACTGACTTAAAAGGATTACCTGGCACTGCGCCTTCTTACTACTTTGTCATTGACCCTGATGGTTATAAAATCGAAGTCATCCGAGGATAGTTAGTAGGGGGCATTTTGCTCTTGATTGAACAAAAAACAAACGCCAATAATTAAAATGAGACGCAAACTTTCTTTAAATTGAAAAAGTTTGCGTCTTTTTTTAACAACTATTGTAGCTATAAGGCTGCCACTCTCCACTTATTTATTTTTAGTTCATTTGAAAGAAATCAAATAAACGAGGTACCTTTAGAAAACAAAACTGCTTTTCCTCCTATTATCACACGATCTTCTTTTAATTCACACTCTAGATACCCGCCCCTTGATGACATTTGGTAAGCTGACAATTTTGTTTTACTCATTCTTTTTGCCCAATAAGGAATAAGATTAGAATGTGCTGATCCACATACTGGATCTTCATTGATTGTTAATTTTGGAAAGAAGGTTCTAGAAACAAAGTCTTCTTGCACACTTTCTGCTGTCACGATGACCCCTATTCCTAAATCAAAATTTTTGATACTTGTGAAATCTGGCTGCAATTTAGCCACTGTTTTTTCATCTTCCAATACGAAAAATAAATCACGTGCTAAGTAGGCTTCTTTAATCTTAGCCCCAATCGCTTCTTCATATTCAGACAATATCGGTACTTTTTTTGGCATAATACTAGGAAAATCCATGTAATAATGATCTTCAATTCTTGTCACAAATAGATTACCGCTTTGAGTAGAAAATTTAATCGTTTCATCAAGTATTTTGTAATAGTTAAATAAAACAAATGCTGTTGCTAATGTCGCGTGACCGCAAAGATCGATTTCTCGATCTGGCGTAAACCATCTAAGCTCAAATCCTTGATTTTTCTTCACTGTAAATGCTGTTTCAGATAAATTGTTTTCAATGGCAATTTTTTGCATCGTACCTTCTGGCAGCCATTCTTCTAGAACATACACTGCTGCTGGATTTCCTTTGAACACCTCATCTGCAAATGCATCAACTACGTAATAATCTAAGTTCATTTTAAAGACCCTCTCTCTAATTTGTTATAAATATATTCTGCACAGCAAAGATCTTCAACAGCTAGACCAACTGCGTCGAAAATCGTCGGACTCGATTCTCCTTTGTAAACTGTTTTTTTCCCAGAAACTAATTCGCCTAATGTACCAACGATACAAGATTCCTCTAAATCTCCTTCTGACATGGCTATAAGTAGGTCTCCGCTTTCTGTTAAGGCAGCTGAGTAATCATCTACATAGATTTGAGAAGTTTCCATCAATGGTGTGCTTATCTCTCTTGTATCAGGAGTAAACGTGCCCACAGCATTGATATGTGCGTCTTCCCTTACCCACTCTTTTTGAAGAAATGCCTCTTTACTAGGGGTCAACGTACAAATGATTTCCGCTGAACGTACTGCATCTTCTACTGATACTGCATTTATAAACGTTATTTTCGGATACTGATTTTTAGCATTAGCGATAAAAGCATTTCGTCTTTCTTCTAAAATATCGTAAACAAACACTGTAGTGATGCGACGAATGGTAGAAATCGCAGCCAAATGCGATAATGCTTGTTGACCAGCTCCAATTAAAGCAAGTGTTTCTGCATGCTGATCTGCTAAGTAATCTGTTGCTAGTGCAGATACAGCAGCTGTTCGAATCCAAGTGACTGCATTTGCGTTTATCAATGCTTTGGGTAGTCCGTTTTGAGCATCAAACAAGAAAATCTCTCCTAAATGAGAAGGTAAATGATACTGATGATTATCCGGGAAAGCGGTAATGACTTTTGTCCCAAAATATCTGTTCTCTCCCAAATAGGCAGGCATCATCGCAAACACATTTTTGTCTTTTCCGTCCGGTAAAATTTCCACCAATCGAGGATTTTGGCTGATTTTACCACTTTCATAATCAAAGAAACATTTTTTCATTACTTGGATCGCTTCTTCAAAACTAAAAGAAGCTACTACTTCCTCAAAATTAATAATTTTCATAGACAATTCCCTCCTCACAAAAGATTAACTTCTAAATTCAATACAATCAATGGTAAAATTGTATGGTATACAATTTTAAGGAGTGGAGAAAATGCCTATTAATTCTTATGACAACTACCCGTTAACTTGGCGGCCAGACAAACAAAAATTGAAGCGTCCTTATTATCGATCGTTGATTCAACAATTAGAACAAGATATTTTAAAGAATAAATTACAGAAAAACACTCAGTTACCCTCCCAAAGAGAGCTAGCTGATTATTTAGATTTAAATTTTACTACCGTTGGCAAGGCTTATAAATACGGAATTGAGAAAGGTTTGCTGTATACGAATATTGGAAGTGGCACTTTTATTTCTCCCAATGTCTTTGAATCCATTACCATCTCTACCAATGAAGTAACCGAACATATCATTGATTTTGGTCTGGTTAGTTCTTTTGAAGAATGTAATAAATTCGTTGTCCCGTTTATTCAATCAACTGGTAATAACCCAAATCTTGTTGGTTTGCTTAATTACCAAGATCCCAAAGGCACAAATTTTCAATTGACTACTGCAGCAAATTGGTTAAAAACTCAAGGAGTCATTCCGTCTTTAGAATCTCTATCTATTGTTTCCGGTGTTCAAAATGGATTGGCTATCACACTTTCTGCACTTTTCTCTCCAGGTGATAGAATAGCAACGGACCGATATACGTACGCTGATTTCATTGAATTGGCTCATTTATATCATTTAGAGATCGTTCCAATTGATTTTGACGAGCAAGGAATGCGACCTGATATATTGATTCAGGAATGTAGAAAAAAGAAGATCCATGGTGTCTTTCTTATGCCTTCTTGCAATAATCCTATAGGGTTTCAAATCTCTCACCAAAGACGAGAGCAATTAGCCGAAGTAATTGAAAAAGAAGGTCTATGGGTTATCGAAGATGATATCCATTCTTTTTTAACAACTTATTATCAACATACGATCATTCCTCCTTTCCAAAAATTGTTACCTAACCAAACAATCTACTTAGCTGGAATGACAAAATTTATTTGTTCTGGATTGCGAGTTGCTTATCTTGTAGCTCCAGTACATGTCCAAAGCAAGATAGAACAAGCAATTTTTAATATAAATGTGAAAACTTCTGGATTAGATGTGGAGGTCATCACTCAAATCCTCCATTCAAATGAAGCAAATAGAATCTTAGAAACTAAATTAAATCTTACGAAAAGAGCTAATCAGCTTTTTGATTCTCTTTTCAAAGTAGAAAAACCAACGAATCGTGTTCCTTATTATCGAATTCTTCCAGTTGATCCTGAGATTGATCCTAAGAGGATTGAGAATGACTTTCTGGCTAACGGCATCCGACTCTATCATTCCCGGCGCTTTACTACGCGAGCGCAACCGGATGCATTCGTTCGTATTTCCCTATCTTCAAACAACCTTGAGATTTTAGCTTCTGGACTAAGTATCGTAAAAGAAAAAATAAAAAAATATGAATTATAATCTATTGATAAATAAAGGAATCAAAGCTGATTGATTCCTTTCGATAAAAAAGAGGCACTACCCGAAGTTCAACAACGGATAGTGCCTCAAAAAGCAAATGAACATTTTGCACTTAAAGTAACCAAGCAGCAAAAAATTTGTCTTATATTTTATTTTCTTATTTTGCTAGATCACTAGATTTCTGTCAGAAGATGAAATTATCCAATCATGACACTTTCTTCTGGATATTTGTATTTTGATTGAGTTCTTTGTGCTTTTGTCATCAGAGAGAAGACCACAGTCAATACCCCAACTCGTCCAATGTACATAAGCGCTATAATGATCAATTTCCCTATTGCAGTCAAGTCTGGCGTCAATCCCATCGTAAGTCCTACTGTTCCAAATGCAGAGAAGACCTCAAAAGCAATATATTCGATGCCAGAAGTTTTAGGTATCGTTTCAGTCACTGATAAAATCATGATGGCGACTACGCACAGTGTCAACGTGATAAAAAACAACGTGAGTGCTCGCAACACTGCGCCTTGACGGATTGTACGGCCAAATGCTTCCGCTCTCGTACGTCCTTTAAGCATCGAACGCATCTGGATCAGCAACACACCTAACGTAGTTGTTTTCAATCCGCCGGCAGTCGACCCAGATGTTCCGCCAATGTACATCAAAAACATCGTTAAGATCAGACCGGCATGACTCATATGGAGGTAATCAACTGAATAATATCCAGCCGTTCTAGGTGTTACACTCATAAAAAAAGTATTTGCCAATCGTTGAAACATATTCCCTTCCACTAATGTTGCCCCATTGTGTTCTGTGAAAAAGAACACAACGAAACCGCCTAATAAAAGGGTACCTGTAACGGTTAATGCGATTTTTGAATGAATCGTCATCTTCTTTTTCTGATGATATTCCAATAAGTCACGCCAAACGATAAAGCCTAATCCGCCAGAAATAATCAAAGCAGATACCACCATGATCAAATAAACATTTTGCTGGTGATTGGCTAAACTGTCTCCTAACAAATCAAACCCTGCATTACAAAAACTAGAGATTGCGTGAAACAAACTGTACCAGATTCCTTTCAGCCAGCCAAATTCAGGTACGAATACAAAAGATAAAGCAATCGTACCAATCAATTGGATCACAAAGGCCAGTTTCAGGATGTAAAGCATTAGCTTCATCACACCTGATACTTCTTCTAGATTCAGCGCTTCTTTTAATATAATACGTGTGCTGAGACTGACTTTTTTCTTTATCAATGCAAAGCATAGAATCGGAACCATCATAAAGCCAAGACCGCCAATCTCAATTAAAAGCATGATCAAAAACTGACCAGCACTGTTCCAATGTTCTGCTGTATTCAATGTCGTCAATCCCGTCACGCAGACGGCAGAAGTTGCAGTGAAAAGCGCGTCGATAAAATTTGTCCCATGCCCACTATTACTAAAAAATGGCAGGGTAAGTAGGCCACCGCCAACTAAAATCAGGAGAAAAAATCCTAATGCGAGAAGCTGAACGGCCGGCAAGCGTTTCTTTATTTGTTTGTTTTGTTTAATCATCATTTTCCTCTTTTAAAAAAGGATACCACTTAATCAGTGGTACCCATATTTTTTACTTTGATCAACCTTGTTACTTCTGCGCGCTCGTTTTCTTCCAGCTTCATACGAATATAATAGATCGTTTCTTCTAATTGAGGGATCGTCATATATTCTAATGCATTGACTCGCCGACGTGTCTTTTCGATCTCACTTGCCATCAGCTGACAAGTTTTTTCGATTTCTGTCAGTTCCAAAAGTTTTGGAAGCAAGGTAGTAAACCGATCGATTGACCGATCCAGTTCGGCACTGGAATTCAAATACCCGTATTCCAAAGGTGTGTCTGTCAGCTGTTCATCATATTCAAAATTCATCACAGGTACTTTTACACTCATGATATTTTTGTCTACGATAGATAAATCAACGTTTTCCGCCGGCAAAGCAAACAATTCTTCGATGAAAGGTTCCGTGATTGAAGCATTTGCCAATACAAAATCAGACATTGCTTCTGTCATGGACTCTTCCATTTCTTGACGCAGTTGGTTGTTCTTTCGAATCAACAGAATGAATTGACGCATCAGTTCATCTTGCTTATCTTTTAATAATTTATGCCCTCTTGTGGCAGTTGTCAACTGTTTTTTCAATCGGGTCAATTCCATGCGGGTCGGATTCACATTCAATCGTGCCATCAGAACTCACTTCCCTTCTGGCAGATATTTGTCCAGCATGTCGTCTTTGATTCGTTTTAATTCGGTTCTTGGCAACATCGATAGCAGTTCCCACCCTAGATCAAGTGTTTCAGTAATCGAACGGTTCGTGTGGAATCCTTGATTGACATATTCTTTTTCAAACCGTTCAGCAAACTTCGCATAGATTTTATCTACATCAGATAAAGCAGATTCTCCTAAAACGACGGCTAATTCTTTTGCTTGCTTTCCTTGTGCATAGGCTGCAAAAAGCTGATTCATCGTTGCCGCATGGTCTTCTCTTGTCTTTCCGGGTCCAGTTCCTTTATCTTTTAACCGCGAAAGAGACGGAAGTACATCAATTGGTGGTTGAATCCCACTCTTGTAAAGCTCTCTAGTCAAGATGATCTGGCCTTCTGTAATATAACCGGTCAAGTCAGGGATCGGATGGGTCTTATCGTCTTCTGGCATTGTTAAAATCGGAATCTGAGTAACTGATCCTTTTAGTCCGCGGATCCTTCCTGCTCGTTCGAACAAAGTAGCTAAGTTCGTGTACAGATACCCAGGATAGCCTCTTCTTCCTGGAACTTCTCGCCGTGCTGCAGAAATCTCTCGCAATGCCTCTGCATAGTTGGTCATGTCTGTCATGATAACCAATACATGCATTCCTTTTTCATAAGCAAGATATTCTGCAGCAGTCAAAGCCATACGAGGAGTAGCAATACGTTCGATTGCAGGGTCGTTTGCTAAATTCATGAACATGACAGAACGGTCGATTGCACCAGTTTGTCGAAAATCCTCCATGAAAAATTCTGCTTCTTCAAAAGTGATTCCAATAGCAGCAAAGACTACGGCGAAATCATCTGATGAATCAAGTACCGTTGCTTGTCGCGCGATCTGAGCAGCTAATTCTTTGTGAGGAAGACCAGAACCAGAAAATACTGGTAATTTTTGTCCACGAACTAATGTGTTCAAATGATCGATTGCAGAGATACCTGTTTGGATAAACTCATCTGGGTAATCCCGAGCTACTGGATTGATTACTTCTCCGTTAATATCCAAATACTTTTCAGGCAGGATTTCTGGTCCATTATCTTTTGGGCGTCCCAAGCCATCGAATACTCGACCAATCATGTCTTCCGATACACCTAGTTCTAAAGGATGTCCTAAAAATCGTACAGAAGAGTCACGTAAATTGATACCACTTGTTCCTTCAAATATTTGGACCATTGCTTTATCTTCTTGGACTTCCAATACTTGTCCACGACGAATCTCGCCATTTTGCATACGGACTTCGATTAATTCTTCATATTTGACACCAGCAACTTTTTCAACCGCCATCAATGGACCGACGACTTCACCGATCGTACGATATTCTTTAATCATTGCTCATGCCTCCTTCTGAAACGATTGTTTGCATCGTTTGCTTGATTTCACCGATAATTTGATCTAGTTTTTCTAATTCTGTTTCCGGGATATATTTGCTTCGTCCGATCCTTTCACGAATCGATACGGTACCGTCCATGATCTCACTTAAATAAGCACCTAACGACAACGCACGGCGTCCTTCTTCACCAAAGGTCAAGATCATCTTCAACATTTTGAATTGTTTCTCTCTTGAAGTGAATGTATCGACATCATCAAAAGCATTTTGCTGCAAATAATCTTCACGAATGGATTTTGCCACTTCTAATGTCAGACGGTCATTATCTGAAAGGGAATCAATCCCTACCAAACGCACGATTTCATTCAGCTGCTGTTCTTCCTGCAAAATACGCATGCCCTCAGTGACCATGGATGCCCAGTCAGCTTGAAGGATATGATCCATATACTTCCCTACTTCTGTTGAATAAAGAGAATAACTTTGGATCCAATCGATCGAAGGAAAATGTCTTTTTTGGGCTAAAGTCGAATCAAGTCCCCAGAATACTTTTACGACCCGCAATGTATTTTGTGTGACTGGTTCCGAAATATCTCCTCCAGAAGGCGATACAGCACTGATTGCGGTTATACTTCCTTCGCGACCTTCTGATCCTAAAGCAATGACTCTTCCAGAACGTTCATAGTATTCCGCAAGACGGGAACCAAGATAAGCTGGATAACCTTCATCACCAGGCATTTCTTCCAAACGTCCGCTCATCTCACGAAGTGCTTCTGCCCATCGCGAAGTGGAGTCTGCCATGATAGCAACGTCATAACCCATGTCACGGAAATATTCCGCAATCGTGATTCCCGTATAGATAGAAGCTTCTCGAGCCGCTACCGGCATGTTAGATGTATTGGCAATCAATACCGTACGTTCCATCAACGATTCTCCTGTATTAGGGTCAATCAATTCAGGGAATTCATTTAAAACATCCGTCATCTCATTTCCACGTTCACCGCATCCCACATAAACGACCATGTCCACATCGGCCCATTTTGCGATTTGATGCTGAACGACTGTTTTTCCTGCACCAAATGGACCAGGAACAGCTGCTGCTCCCCCTTTTGTCACTGGGAAGAACGTATCGATCACTCGCTGTCCGGTGATCATCGGTGCATCAGGGTTTAATTTTTCTTTGATTGGCCGACTACGTCTTACTGGCCATTTTTGGAGCATCGTCAAGTTTTTGTCACCATTTTCAGTTTCAACGACACATACGGTTTCATCAATAGTGAACGACCCTTTTTCGATTGTTTTGATCGTACCTTTTATCCCATTTGGCACCATAATTTTGTGTTTGATAACTTTTGTTTCTTCTACGATTCCAATCACATCGCCAGCACTAACCGTTTCTCCGGCTTCTAATGCTGGTTCGAACCACCATTTTTTCTCATGATCCAATGCAGGCAATTGGACTCCCCGTCCTAAGAAATTACTTTGTGTGATTTCCATAAAGGTATCTAATGGCCGTTGGATTCCGTCAAACATTTGTGAAATGATCCCTGGTCCTAATTCAACAGATAAAGCTTCACCAGTAGAGCGAACCGGTTCGCCTGGACCAATTCCAGAAGTCTCTTCATATACTTGAATAGACGCCACATCGCCACGCATCTCGATAATTTCTCCGATAACTCCTAGATCTCCCACTAGACACATGTCTTGGATACTGGCATCAGACATGTTCTCAGCCATTACAAGAGGTCCGGAGACTTTTATGATTTTTCCAATTTGCAAAATTTCTATCTCCTTTTCATACTATAAGATATTTTGACCTACTGCTTTTTCTACGTTCTTTTGAATTTCTTCCAGCCCAATCCCTAATGATCCTTGATGATTGGGAATCAATACGATAGCAGGTATCATTTGTTCCTTGTAACGTTCGATCGTTTCTGGGCTCAATGCTGCACATTGCTCTGTGACATAAATCACGCCATACTCATTCTTTGCCATTTCTTCAATTGCCTGACGAACGGTCTGCTTGGTTGTACCATAACGAACATCAAAGCCAAACAATTTGAATGGCAAAACAGAATCTTTGTCGCCAACTACACCGATCTTATGCGTCATAGACTTGTCTCACCCGCTTTCTGATTGTTTCTGGTTCGAAATGGCTTCTTTTGCCGATAACCAGTAAACGAAGGTTTTTGCTTTCTACCTCTTTTGCGTTCAAAAAGGCTAGTAGTGGCAGTGGTCCGAAAGCCTGGGTTTGGGCTTCTTGATACAATGAACTTAGATAATCATCTTTCAACTGTTCAAGCTTTACGAGATCAAGATTTCCCTCACGGATGACAGGACGCAGAAACTCAGCATAATCTGTCTCTAATAGAAAGTTCGTGTAAGCTTCCATGTCTTTATCTACAAAGTTCAAAAAATCTTCTTTTTCGATACTTCCCGAACTGGAAAGCACCGTCGTCATGAACCCATATGTTCTTTTCTGCAATATTCCTCGAGCCATCGTTGTGATATTGGTCAAGTCAATAAAAGCAATGACTTCTGTCAGCAATTCTTGATATCCTAGCTTATCGGCGATCCGTCGCTGTTCAGTCAAAAACTGCCGATCATAGATCACATCGATTCCCTGAAGAATGGTAGACTCTTCAAAATAATCACGTACTTCTCGTATACTGTCCATAATGCTTTCAGGGAGTTCATTTGAAACTTGCGTATGAATGGCATCCTTCAAGGTTTCTAATGAATAAAACCCATCGTCGATATACAAATGGTCCAGATTTTGATTTGTCATCTCGGCTTTTGTCAAAACCTTCAGATTATGGAAAGTATAGCGCATCGTATAGATCCAAACGATTTCAGGCTCCGGTGCTGATTCCTTTAACCAGCGAAATAGACGGCTCTGCTCCTTTAAAAGATTCTGTTCAAAGTCATATTCATACCCGTCATAGATATATGGACTGTAAATCGTGGATTTCAATATTTCACCAAGTGCTTCGACAGAATTGGTTTGAATCATCCGTTCAAATGTCTCATTGGACAAAAGTTCAAGCTCTCTTCCGCGAATCAAGGGATTTAGTTCGTGGTATTCCATACACTGATCCCTCCTTATTCGAATAATTGATTGGCAATCTCAAAACTCATCGTTCCTTGGATATCTTGTACAAGGCTGCTGAAAAGAAAATTATACTGAACTCCTTGATCGTTTATCAGAAAACCAGCTTGACCAGCAACAGATTCATCGCTTAAAACCATCGTAAAGGGAAGTTCATTGTTCCATTCATCCAACAATGTCTGAGAAAGATAAGCTGCTGATTTTTCTCCAGCAATGAATGTTACTTTACCTGTCAAAGGTAATGAATACAATGAATTTTTGATAAACTGGATTTGTTCAGATTCATCCCAATTCTCCATTTCAGCTATTGCATCTGCAAACAATCGTCGTAAAAATTCCTGCTTCGCGTTCAAATTTTCTTGTCGTACTTCTACTTGTTGGCGATTCCTAAGCTGACGGTATTTTTTTTCAAGTAATTCGATTTGTTTTTCTTTTTGTTTTTGATGTTCTGTTTCGATTTGCGTACGTTTTTGTTCAAAGTTTTGATCGATCTTTATTCGCTCTTCTTGCTCTAACGCCGCTCTTTCTTGCTCTGCTGCTTCATTCATCTGAGAGATGATTTTTTCAATGGCGTTCATCTGCTTTTCCTCCTTTATGCTTAGGCATTCAATACTAATAGGAAGGAAATAACGAAACCTAAAATCGCATATGTTTCAACCATCGCAGCAAAAATGATTCCTTTTGTAGCATGTTCAGGTTTTTTCGCTAAAATTTGGATACCTGCTGCTGCAACTTTTCCTTGGGCGATACCTGAAAACAAGCCTGTAAAAGCAATCGGCAGAGAAGCGCCTAAAAAGTTCAATCCTTGTACAACTGACATATCATTTCCTAAGTTGATAAAAATCAAAAAGGCGATAACGAATCCATACAACCCTTGCGTACCTGGAAGCAATTGCAGAATCAGAGCCTGTCCGAATTTTTCGGGTTGACTTGTTGTTAACGCTGCTGCTGCCTCACCTGTCATTCCAACACCTTTAGCTGAACCGATTCCTGAAAAAATCGTCGCTGTTGCCATCGCTAATACTGCAAATACCATTCCACCATTTTGACTAATTAAGTAATCCATCATTGTATAAAAATCCTCCAATTATTTATTGTTTTTTTTCTTATGATTGATGTTGACGTATTTTTCCGCCGTTTTCAGCGGGTCAAAGGCACGTCCGCCTCCTGTATAAAATTTTCCAAAAAATTCAACATACTGCAATCGTGCACCATGGACATAGGCACTTAACAGTGTCAAAAACATATTCAGTGCGTGTAAAGCGATGATCAAAAGGATCCCTACACTGAATCGAGCGGCTGGCGGCATGAAAGCAACTAGCATATTGAATGCCGCGCCAATACTTCCGCCTGAAATACCTAATGCCATCAAACGTGTATAACTGACTAAATCACCGATATAACCAGTCAATCCGTAAAGATTATACGCTCCTTTGGCAGCACCCTTGACTTTAGACGGCGATTGGATAATCGGCACGATTAAGATACATAAAGCAGCAATGATCGATAGCCCTGCGCCAAGATAAACAAACGCTGTATTTTTTATCAACATGGCACCAATCAATGCAATAACGATCCCAATTAGGATCCCTTGCCAGGCAAATCCATCACTGACAGCACTCAAGTAATCTTTCCTCCTGATATTTTCCTTTGCTGACACAAATAATCCAACCAAGATCTGTATCAGACCGAAAATCACGGATAAAATCAAAATCGTATTGACATCATCCGTCGTAGATAGGATTGGGAAAGGCAAGCGGATGCCAAACAGTTCTTTTGGTAATGCCTGTCCGAAAAATGAACTGTAGATCAATCCCCAAATGATCGATGGCACCGAGAGAATCTCAAAGAATTTTACGAAACGTTTCATCCCGCGTGGTAAAACAAGTAATTTTTGAGCTAGTATTGTCCCAATGAGCATCAGCAATCCGTAACCAACATCTGCGACCATCATCCCGAAGAAGACAAGATAGAACGGTGTCATCCAAGGTGTTGGATCTACTTCTTCATATTTTGGCAGACTGTACATTTCAGTCAGCAATTCAAAAGGTTCGATAAGCGGATGGTTTTTCAATTTGGTAGGGACTTCCTGCTGAATCTCTTCTGAGTTTGGTGTTTCGAAACTAACATATATATCTTCTTCTGATACAGTTTCGTTTAACACATGCATCAAATTCTGTTTTTCTTCTGCATCTACCCAACCTTGCAAAACGATCAGATAAGTCGCATGGATAAACCGTTCTTTTACTTTTTCCCGTTCTGCAACGGCAAGTGTGACTTCTTCTACCCATTCAAATTCTTGGATATAGCCGCTGCACTGACCTAACGCTGTGGTTATCTTTTTTTGTTGCTCGTGAACAATGGACAATTGCTGTTTGGTTTCTTGCAACTTTTCTTTAGGATTTTGTTCATAAGGATACGTTTCTTTATTGAACCCGTATTTCCCAGCAATTTCTTCTATAGCAGCAACGGATTTTTTTAAAGCAACATACGAAAGATAAACTTGTTTCGGCGTATAATCTATTTCTTCCATATAAACGTCATCAAGCTTACTCAGTTCTTCCTTGAAACTTTCAAAATTTGCTGCACTCACAGTCCCCATCTCAAAAATGGTCGTCTTACTTGCATACATACTTGGAGCAATATCCAGCTGTTGCCAATGAAGAAGCCATTCTTCCTCTTCTTCTAAACGATCATGTTTTTCAGTTAGCTGTTCCCACTTTTCTTTTAAATCAAGGACTTCTTCTAATTTATTCATGAAATTTTCTTCGGAATAATTTGCTTCCAAGTCTTGTAAGGAAAGTTCTTGACGTTTCAAATGGAGTTTCTTTTGACGGCTATCGCCGTGGTGTTGTATGAATTGGATAGCTTCTTGGATGTCTTTCAGCCGATTGCCTAAAGCGCTTAATTTTGCTTCTTTATCAATAATCGTGGTATCTGGAAAATATTTTTCTACCCACTGGTTGTTTGTTCTATTTTGATACAGATCCCGGATTTCAACATTTTGGATTCCTTGTACTGCTTGTAAAATCCTCTCCTGATTTCTTTTATCTGAAATGAGGGTCACTTTTTCCATCTTAGTGACGGCCATAAGTTTCTTTCACCCTTTCAATGATTGCACCGATTGCTTGACTCTGATGCTTTTGATATTGGTCTTTCAAAGTAGCTTGCACCTTGTCTGCTTCTGCTTTCAATTTCATTTTTTCTTTTTCTAATTCTTGCTTTTCGAATTGTTCTTTTTCTTCTACCAACTGTTTCAGCTGTTGCCGATTGTTCGTTTGGATTATTTCCAATTCTTGCTCTTTTTCTTCTGCATAGGTCTTCAACTGCTGCCGTAGGGTTCGAGCACGCTTCTCATTTTCTTCTTCTGCTTTTCGGATTTGTTCCAAAGCTTCTAACACTTGCTTCACTTCCTTTCGATTTAAAAAAGAGGTACATGCTTTCTTTTTTCATTGAAAGTATGTACCTCTAAAGATAACTTAGTATAGGCAGGCCCCTTCAATAAAATGTCCTTCTCACCCCTTGAAGAACTAGATCCTTGAAGCTTACGCCCAACCTTTTTATTTCTGCTTACTTTTTATTATAACAAATTAAGCAATATTTTCAACTATCGTCATGAATTTCACACGAAAATTCTCTTTACAGATAGTAACACAGCAAGAACAGATAAGTATAGGGGCAAGTCTTACATAGTTTAAATTTTTTTAAATCCTTGTTACAATTAGTCTACTTTAGGGGGAATAAAAATGAAACCAATCATCGGCATTGCCGGGAATCAACTGATTCGAGCAACAGATACTTTCCAAGGAAATCAAGTAAGCTATACACCGCAGGGATTTGTGGATGCAGTTTTAGATGCTCAAGGATTGCCTCTTATTCTGCCAGTCATGTCTCCAGATTCAGCGCCTCAACTAATTGAGAAAATCGACAAACTCGTTCTTGCAGGCGGTCAGGATGTTAGTCCGCAACTTTACATGGAAGATCCTCATCCAAAACTGACGGAAACAAATATTCAACGAGACCAATTCGAACAGGCATTGATCTTGGAAGCATTGAAACAAAGAAAACCGATTTTTGCAGTCTGCCGAGGACTTCAACTATTGAATGTCGTGTTGGAGGGAACACTTTATCAAGATCTTTCATTATATCCAAAATGGTCCGTGAAACACGAACAACAGCCCACTGCCCCGCAGTTTGCGACTCACGAAGTCAAAATCGTTTCGGACAGTTTATTAAGTGACCTTCTCCCTGATTCATACTTTGTGAATTCCTATCATCATCAGGCAGTCAAAGATCTTTCTCCTTTGTTAAAAGCCATCGCCTTTTCCAACGATGGACTCATTGAAGCAGTCCAAAGTAAAGATAATATGCACAAAATCCTTGGTGTCCAATGGCATCCGGAACTTTCTCATCGTGTAGATTCATCTGAACAGCGTTTATTCGATTTCTTTGTGAATGAATTTTAATCGTTTTTCTGATTAGGTCGTGAGCCTGCCGTTTAACTCTGAGTCACAAGGAGCAATTTCAATAAACAGCTTCTCATGTTTGTTGGATATTGTGACTTGTGACCGAGGAGTTGGCAGGAGAACACCGTTTATGGAAGAGGTTGTGAGCCTGCCGTTCAGCTCCGAGTCACAAGGAGCAATTTCAATAAACAGCTTCTCATGTTTGTTGAATATTGTGACTTGTGACCGAGGAGTTGGCAGGAGAACACCGTTTATGGAAGAGGTCGTGAAATCAGCGCCCTGACCTGAGTATTAGAAAAATAGCTCCTCATATTTTTCCGTTTTTTGAGCTAATACTGAAGGAGACTGCGACATGCCTTTTGTTGCAGTCCTTTTTTAGTCTATTGAGCAATGTTGGCTAGCATTTTTCTCAATCGTCCTTTCGATAGTCCAACAGCCTTTGGAGCTGAGTAATCTGTTGCTGTAATTCCATTCCTTTTGTCGTATCCCGATTAAGTTTGCGTGGGAGCTGCTGTTCGATCACTTTTTTTACATTCGTTTGATCAGATTTTTTTGCAAATTGTTGTTCAATAGGCAAGAACGGATAATGTGTCACGATTTGGAAACCGTACGAATTGCATAATAGTGAGTAGCCAGCAATCCCGGTTGTTTTTTGATAAGCTTTGGATAGACCTCCGTCAATAACAAATGCTTTTCCGTTTGCTTTGATCGGTGACTCCCCTTTTTTTACTTTTACTGGCGTGTGTCCATTGATGATTGCTGAACCTTCTTCTTTTGCATCGAATTCTGCCAAAATTTTTTCACTGAACCACTCTTCATCTCGCAAGTGATAATAGGGATTGCTTTTTTCGACGTGCGTATGAGGCTCTGTGAGAAAATAGCGCTCAAAAATTGCCATTTTACTCTTGCCGAATAAAGGCGAAAATGGCCCGCTCCACGCATACCAAATCAAATCGGTCGGTAAATCTTCTTTTGCAGCCAGATCTTTTGCGCTTTCAGTTATCTGTTTTTCAAAAAATCCCAGTAGTTCTTTTCCGCGATAAGATTGGTCTAATTCAAATGCTAAGAGCTGCCCCTTTTCATCTACAGGTATACAGCCATGAAACAGTACATGCTGATTGTTCGTGAGATACATTCCCCCTTTTTCGATCAAAAACGTCATGTGTTTTTGCATTCTTAACGAGTGCTGGAATGAATACATCAAACTATCGATCACTTTTTGTTCCTCTTCCAAGAATTTTTTGGGATCATCTGGCTGGATCGTTTGAAAACAAGTCCCTTTCAACTCATAGAGCTGACCTTCTAAATCGATCGTTGATTCCTCATAGTTGATTTTTTCCAACAATTTGCGATCGTCCATTTTAAATTCAGGTCGTCGATCCAACAACTGATGTTCTGATTTGAATTGGAGGATAGAAAGTGCTTGATGGATTTTTTCTAATTCTTCTTGCTCTCTTTCAGATAGATCTTTCCTGTTTTTAGGCGTAAATACAGGATTCTTCTGGTAGGTTTGATGGGCAAAAGAAAATAATGGACGTAAATTTAATCCATATTCTTTCTCTAATTCAAATAAATAGTTGTAGCGTGCGGCAATCCGTAAAAGCGTCAATAAACATGCCTCAGAGCCGCAATACGCACCAATCCACAAAATATCATGATTCCCCCACTGGATATCTACAGAGGAAAAATCCATGATTCGATCCATTACTTTGGCTGCTTGAGTTCCCCGATCAAAAATATCACCCACGATATGCAAATGATCGATGACAGATTTTTGGATCGTCTGCGCAAGTTTTGTTAAAAATTTTTCTTCTTCCTTCATCAAGACAAGTTGTTCAATGATTTTTTTTACATAGTCTTTTTTCCCATTGATACGATCATCGATATACAAGAGTTCCTCAATGATATAGCTATATTCTTTCGGCAATCCTTTTCGAACTTTTGATCGAGTGTATTTGACTGTCGTAAACCGTAAAAGATCAATCAAACGATGGATCAGCTGGGATTTATCTTGTTTTTTGTACCAATCAGTCGTCAATGCATATTCTGGATAAGCCGTAAAAATAGTGAATTGGCTAATCTCCGTTTCCGTCATTTGTTCAGAGAAAAGGTCTTTGATCTTTTCTTTAAGATTTCCTGAACCGATACGCAGAATATGATCAAAAGCAGGAAATTCGCCATGTATATCGCTCAAAAATAACTCTGTTCCTTTTGGAAGCTGTAAAATTGCTTCGAGATTGATGATTTCCGTGATGACATCTTCCGTTGTGGGGAATTTCTCTGAAAGTAAATCTAAATAGCGGTCCATTAAAACGCCTCCAAGAATTGGTATACTCAACATTATAAAGTTGTTATACACTATTTTCAATGGATATATATCCAATATAATAAAAAAATAGAAATAGGTCTATACAAAAAAGAAGCTGGGAACAATAAATGTCCAGCTTCCTTCTATATTTTTCTATATTTTATGCTTTTTTTCGTTCATTTCTCATAATTGAAATCGATTGTTTCAATGAACTCCATAATCCGCCTTCGCTATAAACGAGTACATTCGATTTGTACATGTTTGCAGACAAAATCATCAATAAGAATGTCACGGCTACAAGTACCAACAAGGAAATCAATGCTCCACCCATACCGACTGTCTCATTTGCCAAGCGAACCGGCATAATATAAGAAGATAGGAATGGAATATACGAAGTGATCCGAATAACGATATTATTTGGATCTGACGCACCTAATATCAACCCAAGCATGTATCCGCCTAAAGATAAATAAGTCACTGGCAAAATTGCTTTTGCTGTATCTTCTGCTTTGTTGACCAAAGAGCCACATAAAGCTGCCAAAACAGAAAAAATCAAAATGCCAAAGATCATAAATAGAAGAGAATACCACAAGAATGGTCCAATCAAGTTATCCAATGAGATACCGTCTAATATATTCTTGACCATTTCCATATCTTTGAATTGATTGTATCCTACACCAAAAATAATGCCGTATAATGCCATTTGCGTTAATGCAACAAGTAAAACACCAGTTAGTTTTCCGTAAAAATGCTTTTGTGCAGTCGTACTGGACAGGATCACTTCCATGATCCGCGTGCCTTTTTCAGAAGCAATCTCTTGTGCAATGATTTGTGCATAAGTCAGAATGATAATGAACAAGACAATCGTCGCCACATAGCTGACAACATATTGGACTGTCGAATTATCTTCTCCTACCGACATTTTTCCTTTTGAATCAAAGTTGACTTTTTGTCGAGTTAAACTTGCCTGTTGGCTCAAACTTGCCACTTCTTCTGGAGAAATGCCTAATTCACTTGCTCGAATCATTGATTGCAAGCCAGTCAATTGTTGTTGTATCAGCAGTTGTGTACTTTGTCCCAATGAATTTTCGCTATAAAGCGTCCCATTTACCTTATCTTTATCAGTTGTGACTACTAAATAAGCATCAATTTTTTCTTTCGAAAGGTCTTTTTGTGCGTTTTCTTCAGAATCCACTGCTTTGAACTCAAAATCATCTGTTTTGACTTGGCTCATTTGCTGACTGATTTGTTCATTATCAGCCAATACGCCGATTTTATTGACATCACTATTTTGCTGGGCAAAGTTTCCTGCTACATAAATAATACCTAGCATGATGAAAGGGACTAATATCATAATCAAGAAAGAAATCGACTTGACATTTTTTAAATAGACATCTTTAGTAATAATCCAAAACTTACGCATCGATTTCACCTGCTTTCAATTTGAAAATTTCTTCCAAAGTTGGCGGTTGCTGGTTGAACATAGGGATATAACCGAATTGAGTCGCACGAGTAAAGATTTCTTTCCCTGCTTCAGGATCCTCTAATGTGATCTCTAACGTATTATCCTCACGAAGGATCACTTTTTTCACGCCTTCGATTTCTTTTACTTCCTGTTGGCTTAACCCAGATTCCAAGAATAACTTCGTACGGCCAAATGATTCACGGATTTCATGGACTTTTCCATTCAAAACCATTTTTCCGTTTCGCAGCATGATCAAATGATCGCAGATTTTTTCTACATTATCCATATTATGGCTAGAAAAAATGACACACGAACCGTGTTTTTTCAATTCCAATATTCCATCTTTCAGTAATTCCGCGTTTACTGGATCTAACCCGCTAAATGGTTCATCCAAAATGATCAATTTAGGTTCATGGATCAATGTGGCGATGAGCTGGACTTTTTGCTGATTCCCTTTAGACAAAGATTTTACTTTATCCGTCTTTTTCCCTTTTACCTGAAATTTTTCCATCCAAAAATCGATTTTTGGTTCAATTTCTTTTCTTGATTTCCCTCTAAGTTCTGCAAAATAAAGCAGTTGGTCTTGAATCGTTACTTTTGGATAAAGTCCTCGTTCTTCTGGAAGATAACCGATGATATCATAATCTTTCTCCCCAAGATGATGACCATTCCATAACACTTCTCCTTGGTCTTGTGTCAAAAAATCCAAGATCAAACGAAAAGTCGTTGTCTTACCAGCACCGTTTTGACCAATCAGCCCCATGATTTTTCCGTCTGGGATTTGGAAAGAGACATGATCGACAGCTGTGTAGTTCCCAAAAGTTTTAACAAGATCCTTGACTTCTAACATTTCTTCACTCCTTCTTCAATAAATCCATATATCCTAAGACACCGGATGTAAGCGATTTATTATTTACCAACAAAACATATACCCTCTTGTTGTTGTAAATAAAATGATAGGACACTTTACTTTCTTTGTAAAGTGCCCTTTTCTCATTCCTGATGTAATTTATCAAATACGCTTTGTGCGACATTTTTCGGTAGTCCGATTTCTTGTAATTCTTCTATCGTAGCTGCTGTGATATTTTTCAATGATTTGAACTCTTTAAGCAACATTTTTTTTCGTTTCGGTCCTAGCCCTTCGATTTCGTCTAATCGGGAAGCAAAACTGTTTTTACTACGCAGCTGCCGATGGAAAGTGATCGCGAATCGATGGACTTCATCTTGGACCCGCTGGAGCAAGAAAAACTCAGGTGAATTTCGCTCAAGTGGTACTACAGCCAAATCTGTACCGAATAGCAACTCATTTGTTTTATGTTTATCGTTTTTTGCCATACCAGCAATAGGAATATCGATTCCTAATTGATTTTCTAAGACATCTTTTGCTACATCGACTTGTCCTTTTCCTCCATCGATCAAGATTAAATCAGGTAAAGGCAATCCTTCACGAATCACTCGTGAATATCTGCGATAGATGACTTCTCTCATCGATGCATAATCATCGGGTCCGTTGACTGTTTTTATTTTATATTTCCGATATTCTTTTCTTGCTGGTTTTCCATCAATGAATACGACCATCGCAGCCACAGGATTCGTTCCCATGATATTGGAGTTATCAAAAGATTCGATGCGTATTGGGGTCGGGATATTCATTGCGTTTCCTAAACGTTCAACTGCTCCGATCGTCCGTTCCTGCTTTCTAGCAATCAGATCAAATCGTTCATTCAAAGCAACTGAGGCATTCTTATTCGCCAATTCCACTAATTTTTTCTTTTCGCCTCGTTTCGGTTGTAGAACCTTCGTATCCAACAAAGCTTCTACACTTGGCTTGTCGATTGTATCAGGAATCAAGACTTCTTTAGGAATGAAATGTTCATTTTCCTGATAAAACTGGCCAATATAAGTCAAAAAATCTTCTTCTGCTTCGTTATAGAAAGGAAACATTGAAACATCTCGTTCAATTAACTTTCCTTGTCTTACAAAAAACACTTGGACACACATCCAGCCTTTATCAATCGCATAACCAAATACATCTCGATCCAGTAAATCAGTATTTGTCATTTTTTGGCGAGTCATGATTGTTTCGATAGCACGGATCTGGTCTCGGTATTCTGCGGCTTTTTCAAATTCCATGTTTTCAGCAGCTTTCTCCATTTTCTGATGGATCTCTGACTCGATTTTTTCGTGTCCTCCGTTTAAAAAGTTTTTCACTTCATCAACGATTTTCGTATAGACTTTCGGATCTACGTCGAAATAATAAGGACACAGACATTGCCCCAAATGATAGTAAAGACAAGGCTCCTTCGTCTGACTAGGTTTGCATTTTCTCAGAGGGAATAATCGGTCGAGGATCTTCTTTGTCTCATTCGCCGCACCGACATCGGGATATGGTCCAAAATACAGTGCTTTGTCTTTTAGTACTTTGCGAGTAATCACCAAACGGGGATATTTTTCATTCGTTATCTTAAGGAAAGGATAGGTTTTATCATCCTTTAACATAATATTGTATTTAGGATCATTTTTCTTTATCAGATTGATTTCTAAGAGCAAAGCTTCTATATTCGATTCTGTAACGATGTATTCAAAGTCTTCAATTTCACTAACAAGCCGTTCCGTTTTCGTATTATGGCTGCCAGTAAAATATGAGCGGACGCGATTTTTCAATATTTTGGCTTTTCCGACATAAATGATCGTTCCATTTTTATCTTTCATCAAGTAACAGCCGGGCTGATCAGGAAGTAAAGCTAGTTTGTTTTTGATTCGTTCGTTCATCTGGTACTCCCCTTCATATTCAATTAAAGTTATTATAGCATGACTGTCAAAAAAACAATCCAGCCTGACAACGTAATTATACTCAAAAAATGTTAATTTGAATAACCTTAACTCAACCGCAAAAAAACCGAGGACGGAACTGAATTCAGTCCCATCCTCAGCTTATTTTTGCTTTAAGCTTTTATAAATATTGATCGATCATTTGACGTAGTTGTTCTTTTGAATGAACACCAACAGCTTTTTCTACTACTTGACCATCTTTTTTCAACATTAATGTTGGAATACTCATGATTCCGAATTGTTGAGGAGTTTCTGGATTTTCATCCACATCCATTTTAGCAATTCTGAATTCTTCTTCATCATATTCTTGTTCCAATTGATCCAAAATCGGTGCTTGCATACGACATGGACCACACCAAGTTGCCCAAAAATCAATTAATACAAGTCCTTTGTCTGTTTCTTCGTTAAATGTCTTATCTGTAATTACTTGTGACATATCAAAGACCTCCATTTTTAAAATCTATGACCAGTATAGCATTTCTATCCTTGGATAGCGAACCATCTGCTTACCTTTAGTAAGTTTTACTTAAATTTAACAATTGTTGCACCATTTCCGCCTTGATTTGCCGGTGCAAACTCAAAGCTTTTGACGCTCCGATGGTTTTTAAGATAATCAGTAATTCCCTTGCGAAGTGCGCCTGTCCCCTTTCCGTGGACAATAGTCACTTGAGGATAACCTGCTAGGATGGCAGAATCCAAATATTGATCTACTTCACTTAGCGCTTCCTCATATCGTTTTCCTCGAAGATCCAATTGATTCGGCACATGACTGCTAGATTCAGAGCGTACAGCATGGACAACTCGTTGTGTCGGCTCTTTTTGAGGAGCAACAGGCGTCAGTTCGTCTTCTGACACATTCATTTTTAGTATACCGATTTCTACTTGCCACTGATTCCCGTTTTTACGTAAAAGCGTTCCTCTTTGGCCGTAAGTCGTAACCAACACTTCGTCTCCCGGTTTCAATGTTTTTTGTTCTTTCGCCTTCTTCAATACTTTATTTTTCTTCAATGTTTCTTCTTGATGTAGATTTGCTAATTGGGTCTTTGCATCGATCAACTGATGCTCTTTCACATTTCCTTGCCCGATCTGCTGTTGCATTTTACGAATATCAGCAATGATTTTTTCTGCTTTTTCTTCCGCCTCTGACACGACTTCATTTGCTTTTTTCTTTGCTTTCTCTATTTCTTTTTCACGTTCTTCAAAGAAATAGCTGTAAGCTTCTTTCAAATCATTATGAAGTTCTTGTGCTTCAGAAACAAAATGACGCATTTCCAGATATTCAGTCTCTGCCATTTTCCGGCGATTCTCTAAATCTGTGATCATTTCATTTAAATCTTGGCTCTCATCATTCATCAACTGCTTTGCTTCATTAATAACATCTGTATCAAGGCCTAATCGGCTGGAGATTTCAAACGCATTGCTTCGTCCAGGCACACCGATCAGTAAACGATACGTTGGACTTAGTGTATCCACATCGAACTCCATGCTGGCATTAATCGTATTTGCCCGATTGTATCCATAAACTTTCAATTCAGGATAGTGCGTAGTTGCCATCACATAAGCAGACTTTTTACCAAGATCATCTAAGATTGCGATGGCTAGAGCCGCACCTTCTTGTGGATCTGTTCCTGCACCAAGCTCGTCAAATAGTACCAGACTTTTTTCATTGACTTTTGATAAAATATCTACGGTGTTCGTCATATGAGAAGAAAAGGTCGATAGACTTTGCTCAATCGATTGTTCGTCACCTATATCCGCAAATACTTCTTCAAAAATACCGATTTGGCTTTCTTCTCCTGCAGGAATCGGCAACCCTGCTTGCCCCATCAGCTGTAACAGACCTAAAGTCTTCAACGTGATCGTTTTCCCACCTGTATTAGGTCCTGTAATGACGATGGCTTGATAGTCTTTTCCAATTGCGATGTCATTAGGAACTACTTTTTCCTGATCAATCAGCGGATGTCTTGCTTGTTTCAAGACGACATGATTGTCCTCACTGATTCCCGGCACGATGGCTTTTACTTCTTTACCAAATCGTGCTTTTGCATTCATCAGGTCCATTTTACCAATCACATAAGCATTGTGGATGATTTCTTGACGATGTGGAACAAGTTCTGCAGAAAGTTCACTTAAAATACGTTGAATCTCATTTCGTTCAGCGATTTGGTATTGACGCAAACGATTATTCAAATCCACCACTTGTTTTGGTTCAATAAATAAAGTCTGTCCTGAAGCACTTTGATCGTGGACTACACCGCCAAATACACCGCGGTATTCTTGTTTGACTGGGATAACGTAGCGGTCATTTCGCATGGTGATGATTGCATCACTCAAATATTTTGCGTTCTTCCCGCGGACGATTCCGTCTAACTGTTCACGAACAGCTTGTTCACTTCGACGAATGTTCTGTCTTATGATTTTTAGCTCAGGAGAAGCATCATCGGTCACGCGTCCGTCTTCATCAATTGCTTCCTTTAAACGGCGACTTAAAACAGGAATCGTGACTAGCTGATCTGCCCACATATACAAACGCGCAAATTCGATTTCACTGTCAGAAAGATCATCAATGAACCGATGCAATTCACTTGTCGTAGATAACACTCTGGAAACTTGTGCAAGCTCCACTCCATTCAAGTCTGCCCCGATTTCGATCCTTTTCATATGAGGGCGGATATTTTCAAGTTTTGGTATAGGAATCCCGCCTCGCAGACGTTGTACTTTCAACCCATCCTCAGTTTCTTGAAGCCATTCTGTGATCGTTTGTTTCTCGCTCACTGGTACCAATTCTGCCAGTTCTTCTTTTCCTTGTGCAGTCACTACAAATTGTTTGACCATTTGTTTGACTTTTTCAAATTCCAATGTTTCAAGGATTCGGTTATTCATTTTATCACCTTATCTTTCACTATGAAAAAAGGGCTGTGCCGGACATACGTTGCGCAGCCTTCTTAAATAAACTACTGTGTACAAAAAACAAAACATTCTTGTAAAAGTTTTTCTTAAAAAATATTTTCTAGCCCTATTTTCCTTAATTCAAAATATTCGTTACCCAAAGCTCATACATCTTGTTGGTAAGAAAGGGCGTTCTCTCAACGATAAAACGAGCGAAACTATGCTCGCCGAATTGATTTTGGACCACATCTAATGGAACAAAGGCAAGTAACTGCAAAATCAAAAATATAGTAACGTAAGCCATGATTAGTGACAGGATGCCTCCTGCAATCCAGTCTACCTGTCTCAAGATCGGCACATATGTCAATCCATGGACAAAGACCCCCACAAATCGGGTGATCAGCCAGCCAATCAGCAAAATGATCAGAAAAGCCGTTCCTGCATAAAAAGCTTCATCTAGGTGAAAGGCAAATACTTGATCAAAAAATGCTAATTTTGATGTCGGGGTGACAGCTGGGTATGGAATGTATAATTCCAAATGACTTGCTAATGGTTTGTAAAAATGCTGGGCAGCAATAAATGACAACACATATCCGATTGCGAATATGACTTGTAAAGCAAACCCGCGACGTGCTCCAGAAAAAAACGCGATTAGCAATAAAAATAAAATCAGCAAACTCAGCATGCTACGTTCCTTTCTCTTCTAACTTTTTTAAATTTTTCTTATTTTGATAAAAGGATCTTAATTAGAAGATTTTTGTTTGATTTGTCCTTTTCGTTTTTCATTTAAAATCTGTTGTGCTTCCACATGATTTTTAATAGTATGATCTGCTTGACCATTTTCTTTCAGTACTTCTCGAGCTTCATTCTCGATTGCTTCCATGCGTTTTACGCGATTTTCAAGCTCTGTAAATTTGATCATTTTTTTCTTTAATTCTGCTGTTTCTTCTTCTAGTTCCAAGATTCTTTCTTGTTTCTTCAATTGATCCGAAAGCGCATTGACAGCCATCAAGATCGCTGCTTGTTCATTATCCATTTGTGGTGATAATTGTTTCAATTCTGCTAACTGCTCATTGATCAGCTTCGTTACGATATCCATATGATGCTTGGTTTCCCGTCCGATAATAGTATATGTTTGGTTGGCAATCACTGCTTTGTAGCGTGTTTTTTCGTGCGCCATACGAATCATTTCCTCCTATTTGATGAAAGTTTTATTTAGTGTACCATGAAGTTGGTTCTTTCACCGTTCTCCACAAATATTTTTCACATACTTAACTATTATATGATAAACTTTAAAAAAATGCTATGTCTCGCAACCTCTTAGAAAACGAAAAGTCAGGAGTTGCGGTATAGATTTATGTATAAAAACGAGGAGAATTTTATGAGCAACGTCATTATCAAAGCAACGAACGACCAACTTAGTCAAATGAAAGCATACTATCGCTCTTATTTGTTAAATAAACAGATTCCTTATACTATCTTTGCTGCAAAAAAAGACGGGACGACCATCACTGCTTACACATCAGGAAAAGTGATGTTCCAGGGGGCAAACGCAGAAACGGAAGCTCAGCGCTGGGGACAGGCACAGGATAAACAGGCCAAACCAGCAAGAACGGTCTCTTCTTTGCCAAAAAATATCAGTCAATTATCCGTTTTAGGTAGCGATGAAGTCGGAAATGGCAGCTATTTCGGTCCACTAACAGTATGTGCTGCTTATGTGAAACGTGATCAGCTTGCAGAATTACGTAAACTTGGTGTTCGAGATTCAAAAGAGTTAAAAGATAGCCAAATCATCCAACTTGCTGATATCTTAAAAGAAACTATCCCTTACAAACTACTTGTCTTGCCCCCAGAAAAATACAATGAGATCCAGCCAAAATACAATGCCGTTCGGATGAAAGTCGCTTTGCATAATCAAGCAATCCATTTGCTGCTAAAAAAAATCGCACCAGAAAAACCAGAAGCGATTTTGATCGATCAGTTTACGCCAGAAGCAAATTTTAAAAAATATGCGCGTTTAGAAAAAAATCACTTGCAAGAAAAACTGTATTTCGTTACTAAAGGAGAACAATATCATTTAGCTGTTGCTGCTGCTTCTATCATCAGTCGTGCCAGCTTTTTAGAAGAGTTAGACAAAGCATCAGCTGAAGCTGGAATCACCCTTCCCTCAGGAGCTGGAACGAAATCTGATCAAATAGCGGCAAAACTATTAGAAAAAGGCGGCATGCCTATGCTTGAAAAATATGCCAAACTTCACTTTGCCAATACAGAAAAAGCGTTGAAGCTACTAAAAAAATAAAAGAACTGTGACAAAAAATGTGTCACAGTCCCTTATTCCGAATCAACGGTGTTCAATCATCTGACCCTCGGTATTAGCTCAACAAACGGCAAAATATGAGGAGCTATTTTTCCGTTTGTTTCTCTAATACTCAGGTCAAAACGCTGATTTCACAACCTCTTCCTTAAACGGTGTTCTCCTGCCAACTCCTCGGTCACAAGTCACAATATTCATCAAACATGAGAAGCTGTTTTTTGAAATTGCTTCTTGTGACTCGGAGCTGAACGGCAGGCTCACAACCTCTTTCTTAAACGGTGTTCCAGAAGTAGCTTCTTCGAAAAATAAGCCGAAATTTCACAAAAATTTGAGAAGCAATTTTCGTAAATTCCTTCTTATTTCTTGAAGCTGACCACTTCTGTCACAACCTCTTTCCTTATTTATTGCTGAAAATAAGTGGACAATGCTTCTGTCAAACTTGCAGCGATTTGCTGCTGATAACTGTCTGTTACTAATTCCTCTAAATCACCATCATTATTCATATAACCCATCTCGATTAAAATAGAAGGTTGAAGATTTTCTCGAAGAACTTGATAGTTCCCAGTGGAGATTCCTCTTGAATCCAGAGGCAGATCAGTGAAGGAATCAGCGATTGTTTGAGCTAATGTTTCCTCTTGTCCATAGTAATAATATGTCGTGATCCCAGTTGCTTCATTCGCATATTCCGTAGAGTCTGCGTGTAAACTGATAAAGACATCTGCCTTTTTTACTTCACTGTAGTCGCATATATCTCCAAGCTGTACTAATTCATCTGTAGTGTGGGTCAAATAAACCGTTGCTCCAGCATCCTCTAGCGCCTTTTTTACTTTTATGGCTGTACTTAATGTTATGTCCTTTTCTTCTGTTTGTTCATCATTGCTTAATGCCCCAGTATCATTTCCGCCATGCCCAGGATCTAATACAATCACTGCATCAGATAACTCTTTCGGTTTTGTTTGTATATTCTTTGTGACTTTGGTTCCATCTTCGAGGGCTAAATATCCAGTATAGCCATCATTTGTCTTAATCTGATAAGCATTTTTTGTTTCGGAAAGAAACTCCGTCAGTTCTCCGCCGTTTATAGTTGCTAATGGGGTAGTTAGCGAGTCATCTGTATATAGTGTACGGTCATTTTTTCCGATTTTGACTAATGTCTCTTGTTCTGTGTCATCAGATGATTCCTTTGTCTTTGTAACCGTACTGTTCGTACTGCTGACCGTTTGCCCAACTATCTTTTTTTGACCAAAAACATCTATTTGAAAACAGATAATAATGATAATGATTGCACATACAAAAGCTCCAATTATTTTTTTCATTCTTGACTCTCACCTCGTAGATCCAGACTAAGGGTCAAAACTTAAAATCAGCTTAAGTACGCAAAAAAGGAGCTGCGACAAACGTTTTGTCACAGCCCCGTGTTTTCAAATAAACAGCAAATTTAACCAATCAGTTCCCATGCGCCCCACTCATTAGAACCTGGTTCTTCCCCTTGATTCCACCACTTTGCCTGATAAACTTTGCCTTGATAAGTGACGATGTCTCCCTTGACATAAGCTTTTTCTGGGTGCCATTCTTCGTATCCTGGAGCAGGGTCTTCGCTTTTCGTTGTGATCGTTATCGGCAAGCTTTTCTCAGATACATTTCCAGAAGCGTCAAATGCACTGACTGTATAAGTGTACGGTGTATTTGTCTCCAAACCTGTATCTGTATATCGAGTATGAGCTGTTTGTGCTGTACGCTGACCATCACGATAGATGTAATAACCTGCCACCTGATTATTGTCTGTTGATTCTTCCCAACTCAAAGTAACTTGTGTTCCTTGAATATCTGAAACAGCTAGATTTTCGGGTACAGATGGGGGTTGCGTATCGGATGGATCCGGTATCAGTTCTTTTCCATAGATGACTTGCCGATTGATTTCCGCTCCTTCATCTCCGATTCTTTGGACTAACGCAATATGGCCAATTCGATCGACTGTTGGATTCTCATCACTTGATCTTAATCTAAATTCATAAGAAGCATCTGGCTCGATATGTTTACCGTCATATACAGAAGCTAAATCAATCACGACATATCCATTTTCTATCGTTACTGTTCCAGCTTTGTAATCTCCGGCACTTAGGCTTTCAGCTGAATGGATTGGAATATATAGTTTAGGGAATTTGATTGTTTCTTGGGCTAATTCCACTGCACTCAATACACTAGAAGTTTCGTTAAGCTGCTCGTTGTTCTTGATAGTGATGTTATAACCATTCGCACCATATTCACTATAAGTAGAAATATCTACATCAATCGCTAACGGGGAGGAAACTATTTCTTGTTCTGACAGCTTTTCGTCACCGAATAATCCTTGTTTGATCGCATTAGTCAGCTCGTCTCTCTTACTACTGTTGGTTTCCTTATCTTGTGATTGCATCCAGGAGATTACTCCACCTAATTCATTTTCTTTTACATATTCTGCTTTGTAGCTGACAGATTTGACATTGTCATAAGTAAAGAATTCTCCTGTTGTTTTACTGTACATATAAGGTGCTCTCGCTACATCATCCCAATATTCTTTTAAGTCTGCTGTTTGATCAATCAAATCAGCGATATTCCGATAAGGCCAGACGCCACCAGCTCTACCACCATTTCCTGAAACAAGATCGTTTTTGTTTTTGGCACCGTAAGAAGGTGTTTGATTGGCATCTTGGTTGCTTGCTTTTGCTGATTGGAACAAACCAGGTAGCTCTTTGTTATCCCCGCTTTCTACCTCATGCCAGCCGCGTGTATAAAAAGCTGCACCAATCACGATTTTGTCGGAAGGAGCTCCTTCTTTTTGTAAAAATTTGACTGTCTGATCGACAGAAAGACCTTCTTCATAATTAGGATCAGCTGGATTGCCATAAAGTGCCGTATGGTGAGCACTGTTTGGACTCCATGCCCCATTCAAATCATAGGTCATGATATTGGCAAAATCTACCACAGAGAATAATTTAGGAATGTCAATCCCATCATTTAATTTTTCTCTGGAAGAAGGAAGCGCTACAGATAATTCATATGTTTTCCCTAACTTTTCTCCTTGTTGATCAATTGACTCGCGAATCTCTTTTAAAAGCGTGATGTAATTCTCTTTATCTTCCGGTTTTGCATGTGGTGTTCCTTCATCGTTTACATTATCTACTAGATCTGGCTGACGGACATCAGCTGGATATTCCCAATCGACATCGACAAAATCCATATTGGTATACTTAATAAATTTCGTGATATTTTCTACTAGATTTTTACGTTTTACTGGATCAGCTGCCACTTCTGAAAAGTCTCCTGATTTTGACCATCCACCTAAAGATACGCCTATTTTTAGATTTTTATTTTTGCCGCGTAAATCTTGGATTGCATTCAAAATCCCAGAACTTGGTGTGTTCCATCCTACACCAGGTTGTTCTAAAGAGGCACCTACAGCAGCATCTTTATCTGTAAATTTCAGATTCCCCTCGCTATCAAAATCTAAGAAGGCAAAGTTCAAATGTGTTAGCTGATCCGCTGGAATATCTTGAGGAAGAAATTTTCCTTCACCATCCCAGATGGACCAATCTCCATAATACATGACATTCCGGTATTCTTTTGCTTGAACAACTTGAGCTGTTTCTTCGGCATAGACAGAGTCTTTTTGTCCTAATAACGGAGATGTGACAGACATCACCGAAGAAAATAACATTACGGCTAAACTGATTTTTTTCATTTTTGACATATTTTGAAGCCTCCTTTTGTCTATTCGTTGTGATTCATCCACCAAATAAATAGTTTCTTTCATTCTACAAATAATTAATTATTTACGTTATTAAATAAAAACACCCCCTAGATCTCCAACAGAACAAACGCACCAGAAACATTGACTTTATAATTACAAATAAACAATAACATCCTGAGATTCTATTTGCAAACGTTTTCTTTTATATTTTTTTCGTTATTTATAAGTAAATAAAAACTACATTTTGGTTAAATCTCTTTTGATAACGATTCAATTAGAATGAAATAATAAATAAAATATTCCTTGATAATTATGAGAGAATAACAAAGTTTTATGCATGAAAAACTAGCCGTATAAAAAAGAAACAAGATACAACGATTTTCGTCATATCTTGTTTCTTTACCTAACTATTTTTCTCCACATATAACAGCTTTACGTTTGTCCTAACACACCATTCAAATATAAATCGATCAATTGTGCCACATTCAGCGGTTCTTCTACAGGTCTTTTTGATCGAGTGATGTACGGTGCCAACACTAAGAAAAAATGCCTTGCTGCAATTTCTTTGGAAATCCCACTTCTTAACACGGATTGGTTTGTTGAAAAAATTTCTTCAAATGGTTCACGATAATTTTTCTTCCATAGAAAGAAAAGATGATCTCTCGTTTCACTGGAAAGATTGCTTTCAAGGTCGTGAAGCATCAGAAATAAATCAACAAGATGCGTCTCAATCAAAAATTGAGCCATTTTTGTCAACGTCACTTGAAATCTCGTTTCGCTTGTTTGGACGATTTCTCTCAACGCTTTCCCAACATCTTCTAAGTGCTTTTCTAATACTGCTGTATATAACTTTTCTTTATCACCAAAATAGTGATAAAGATTGGGCTGGGTGATCCCAACTTTTTGTGCGATCTCTCTTGTTGAAGTACCGAGATAGCCCTTGGACATGAACAAGTCAGTCGCTTCTTTTAAAATTTTTTGTTGCGTGTCTTTATTGTATCGATGGACCATTTTTCCACCTACTTTTTGGTTATTCTTTTTCTTTCAATACACCATCCTCCATCATAAATATTCTATCGCATTTGTCAATCAACCGTGTGTCGTGCGTCACCATGATCGTTGCTTTATTTTTTTCTTTTGATTCTTTTGCCAAAATATCGACTACTTCTCTTGCCTTTTCTGAATCCAAACTGGCAGTTGGTTCATCTGCTAGAATAATAGACGGATCATTGTACAATGCACGAGCAATTGCCACCCTTTGTCTTTCACCACCAGATAGTTCTTCTGGATACTTGTTGATCAGCTTATCCACGCCAAGCTGCTCAAATAATTCTTTTGCTTCTTTTTGCCGACGTTCATGTTTGATTTTATCTACTAATAACAACTGCTTTTTTACTGTCAGAAAAGGAACCAGATTTGATGCCTGCAAAATAAAACCAATTTCTTTGAAGCGGAGTTTAACACGTTCGCTTTCTTTTTGATTACTGAATTCCTGATCATTGATAAATACAGAGCCGCTGCTAGGCGTCTGCAATCCGCCTGCTAAAGTCAAAAAGGTACTTTTTCCTGAACCAGAAGGACCGATGATTGCAACAAATTCCCCTTTATCGATACTCATTGTTGTTTCTTTCAATGCTTTTACTACTTGGTCGCCATCTTGGAAACTTTTTTCTACTTCTTTAAATTCTATTGCTTTCATGTTCTTCCTCCTTCTTATCCAATGGCCTTCAGCGGATCGATTTTCACGATCGTCCGAACAGAAAATAGTGCGCCTAACACAGCCACTACCAACATCAACAAGCTAATGACGCCAAAAAATAGCCAATTGCTTTGGAATGGAACCGCATCAGGTAGAACAAGAGATGTTCCCACTGTTCCCACTAGACCAAGAAGAATACCAACAAAGGATAAAATGAATGTTTGTGCCACTACAGAGCGTGCAATAAATCCTCCCGTGATTCCTTGGGCTTTCATTACACCAAAGATATTGATTTTTTGCATCGTCAGTACATAAATAAAAATCCCGATCACGATAGCTGCAATAACAATCAAAAAGCCAATCATAAACCCAAAAGTCAATACTTGTGCATTGTATCCAGGTAATTCATTGATGAATTTAGAAATTTTGATCTGTTCCAAGTCTTCAGGTAAATCGTTGATTTTTCCTCTGACAACTATTGCATTGATCCGTGCATTCTCACTTGTGTCTTCTTTTTCGAAACGGATTTGTTGGTAAGCATTGATGGTCGTATAAAGAACCGGTGAAACATTAAACTTGGCATGATCCGTAAAACCAGTTAGTTTAAACGTCTTATCACTACCAGATAACTTAACCGTATCTCCTACGGCTAGACCATATTCTTCCTTCAGGCTAATATCGCCTATTGCCTCATCATCGTTATTAAAAGCTTTTCCTTCAACAAGATTCGGCATGATGAACTGATTTTTATCGATACCAAAGAAGCTAACATTGATTTTTCCTTCTTCTGTACTGTCTTTACTAGTCACGACTCCAGGAGTTTGGGCAAGATACGCCACTTTCCCACCTTCGACTTCTTCTGCGGTCTTCTTAGTAATCATGGACATCCCTAGATTTGAATTTGCATCTTTCGAAAGAACGATCGAATCTGCCTCCCACTTGTCAACCGCCGTTCGATTGTCTTGAGCTAAGCCATAGGCTAACCCGGTCAAAAAAAATACCAAGTAGGCGATTAAAAACATCACCCCTGCAACTAATGCGTAACGTAACTTTGAATGCATAATTTCATTTAATGCTAAAAACATTTAATTCCTCCTCTTGAAATAATTATTTTATACAATAATTTTATCACTTGATAAATTTTTGGCGAATATTATGCTCAAAATACATTTTCGCTTTTTTATTATATCTCCTTATGATGTCTAAACGCTTTTTAGTCAGTATTTTTCAGTTTTTTTATTATAAAAATAGCATTTCACATAATAAAAGACCGTGATGTTTCTCACGATCTTTTTTCTACTCTATTGCGATTTGCTCTCTTAGCTAGTACTTTAAAAGCTAACTCATTGAGATAGTGAAAGCGTGGGGTATATTCAGCCAAAAATCCAAAGTTTTCAACTGCTAACTGTGGAATCGTGGTTTTTTGTTTCACGATATCAGCAAGCAAGTTCAAATCTGATAATAAAAATTCTTTGCTTATCAGCTGTCCGCCAATTATTTCTAATGTATCTGGATGATAGATCAGCTTTGCATTTACTGTTTTATTTTCTTCATAGTATTGTGGAAATAGGTCAAACTCTCCTGAACAAGAACAGGCACTTTGTTCCAAAAATGGTGCTTCGTCTTCTGTCAACCCAACAGTTCCTAAAAAGTAATCGGTAATGACCGTTGCTGTTATCTTTTGTTTGAGATCATAAGCAGTCGGCTGCTCGCACAAAGTCAACGCTACCGCTCTCGCCATATGTACAGCTCGAGTAACTAAGGGCAAAAAGAGATGCCGTTCATTCTTGTCAAAACTGACTGGAACGATATCGCCAATCGCATAGATATCCGAATCACTTGTCTGCAGGTATTCATTGACCATCACAGTGTCGTCCTCATACAATGCCACTTTGTCTTTTAACAATGACGTATTTGGACGAGTTTGAGCAGAAAAAATGACGATATCTGCCTTCAGTGTTTGAGACAAAAGTTGTACGGATACTACTTCTTCTCCTGATTTTTTCCAATCAATCAAAAATTCATTTGGATGAAAGTTGATTTGCTTGGTTTTTAGCTGATTTTGAAAACTGCCAATCATATCTTTATCGAAATATCTTGATAAAACATTCGGCATGTAATCAACTAAATGAATCATATGTCCCTTATTTCTCAAAGCATCTGCTAATTCTAACCCAATATAACCAGCACCAAAAATCACTACTTCTTTTGCTTCTTTCAAAGCGGCAAGTACTTGTTTAGATTGCACTAGATTTTTATAGGTATAGACATTTTCAGCTTCAATTTGTTTATATAAAGTGGCAGGAGATGAACCTGTTGCCACGATTAGTTTATCATAGGTTAGGGTTTCTTTTTTTCCTTCCTCAGAAGTGAGGATGAGCTGATGTTTGTCTGGATCAAGTTCAGTTACTCTCCATTCCGTGATCAGTTTTGCACCACTTGCTTGAAGAATCCGCTCGTTGTTGGCAGCTTCAGCTAAACTATGTATCTTTCCTTTTAAATAAAGATTGATCCCATTTGAAACATAGCCTAACCCATCTTTGTGATCTTCATCGATCAACAGAACTTCTGCTTCCGGTTGAAGTTTTCGTAGATTTAGGGCAGCGGTGATGCCTGCATGGGAAGCACCAATAATCACGATTTTCATGTTTTATTCATCCTTAAATTCAATTTTTCTAAATAGCATTCTTTTAAAAATTGGTTCAAATAGGGAAAATCATAGTTAAATTCATTACTCGTAAATACAAAAACTTTAGCGGACTTCTGTGACGGGTATTCTTTCAATTGGCTAGTCAAAATGACATCATATTGCTTGTCTTTCTCGTATTCGACTAAATCATATTTGATCGTATTCAACAACTGTTCTTGAATGATTTCTTTCACGATATCCGCCATTAGCCTTTCGTAAGGAAGATCATAAGCAATTTGCAAACGCAATTCCAATTGCTTGATTAGCGTTCGTAAAATAGATGCATAGCGAGCAAATAATTCAAAACGGGCATTTTCCTCGTCTGCTTCAGTAAAATCTACAATAGCAAATGTTTGTCTGACCAGCCTTTCACATAAAACAAGGAATTGTTTATCTTCTACTTCAGTTAACCGTTGTTTCAATCCTTCTTGACCAAAAATATTCATCCATCCTCTAAAATAGGCAAAATGAGCGTGATTTTGCATCACTGTCAACGCAATCTTTTGCGAAATCTCTTCTGGAAAAGCATAGAAAGAAAAATATTCTTCTATCGATTGTTTAAACGTTCGATTCAATTGAGCCACTACGTCATCTTTGTATTTTTCGCTTATCAAAAATTCCTGAACATGTGAATTATGTGTATCTAATGTAAAGTTACTGATCATGAAAAGATAAAAAACCAACGTTTCGTTTTGGTCCCAAGGAAAGGCATATTGAAAGAAATAGCGGGTCAAAAATGTATGGAGCTCCAATAAAAATTGTGTTGTTTGAAACAATCCAACAGGAAGATTACTATAATCTGGTTTGGCTTTTTTCGTACAGCGCATCCGTTTCTTCATAATGGAAAGCCATATTTCAAATTTCAGTCGTCCTTCTTCTGTAATGGCGAAACTGAACTCTTTTTGTAGCAGATCTAAAAAAGTGTTTCCTGATAAATCGCTGTATTCTTTTTTATTTTCAAGGTAGGGACGACCAAACCAAAATAATTGAAAATAGAAATAGCGGATTTGATTTTCTGGGCCAGTCAAACGCCCGCTTTTTATTTTCAAATGAAACTCTTTTAAAGAATCATTTAATTCCTTCACTCTACGCGACAAAGTAGCCGAACTGATATTAAGTTCCATCACAAGTTTCTGCCGATCAAATGAGCCATATTCTAACAGATAAAGAAGGATTTGATATTTTGTAGAATAGCGCAAGTAGCAATGATAATAAACATCGATAGCTGCTATATTGCCATGTCTGATCAATAAAATATTTCCTTCTTGAATAACGATTTCCAGTTGTTCGATGTTTTCCAAGCTAGTTTGTAAATAAAATAAATCTTCTTTCAAGGTAGACCGATCGATTGATAAGCGGGCAAGTACGTTATTAACAGAGATCTCTCCTTTTTCCTCTAATAAAAGTTGAAAAAGTTTGATTTGCCGTTGTTCATTTTTTTCAAGCAAACTGAAAAGTTCCAAGTCCACTCCTCCAAGCATTTCTGATTTTAACAGCAGAAGTTTCCTTCTCACCCTTGAAAAAGAGGATCTGCGACAGTTGTCACAGATCCATACAAATTCTGATCACTTAGCTTGACGGACCAGCTGACAGTTCCCATGTGATCGTGCCTTGATACCTTACGCCAGGTTGAGCGTTCGTACTGCTATTTACCTCTAAGAGTAAACCATCGGTATCGGGAAAGTCAACGAGAACCTCTCCTTTAGCTGTACCATCACTTTGATAAATCAACGTGTTTTGTCCTTGCTGGATCAATTGCTTTGATTCAGAACGATTAAAATACAATTTTGTTCCGCTTAATTCTTGACCTTGATCATTCTTAAATGAAGAAGTCAATGTACCTGTCAGTTGCCAAGGAGACGTGCTTGGAAGCCGAGTATCCCGTACATCAAAAGAAAAATCGCCTTTTGCTTCATAATAACTTGTCTTCAACGGTTTGGGGAGATCATTGCCAAATGTAAAATCAGCTGGTACATCAACTAATGTCAATTCTTGTTTGGGGACAAGAATTGTTTTAGAGGATGTTTGGACAATCGGGTTAGGAAGCTTAGCACCATCTGCTAATGTAATATTGCTAGAAAGTACAGCTGCCTTTGTCGGTATGCTGACAGATTGCACAGAAGTATCTACAGTATTTAATTGATAGTTGTAAGTAAGATGAATGGTATCGCCGACTTTGCTCAATAAATCTGCCGGGACAGAAACTCCTTGTTGAACGCCAGTATCTGCGACAGTTGTATCATTTAATTTTAAGGTGCCATTGATATAAGTAGTATTTTCTGGAAGTGAGACCGTGATTTTTTTGTCGGTTATCGCATCCCCAAATTTTGTCAACGTGAATGTCACATCTTCTTGTATCGTATCCCCTGATAGTGCAGATAAGGGAGTTCCTTCATCCGGTTGTCTGCTAAGATTTTTTAGCTGGCTGTCTGCACTCACTGATGGAAAATTAGCCACTGTTATTTGGGGAAGAGTGGTGATTCCCGCTTGTTCAGACTGCCATTTGTACGCAAAAGACGGATACAGGTTAGTAAGCACATCGTCCACCAAGCGATAATCAAAATAATATTGTCCTGAAGCCAATGCAGGTAGTGTAGAAGTAGCTGTAGTTGTGCCGCCATTATTTGATGAGATCGTTTGGAAAAGTTGATCTGTCCATCCTGCCGCTAATTTTTGGGTTTCTTTCGAATAAAGCCTGTAATGGATCGACCCCGTTTTTAATTCAGTTGCTGACCAATTGGCCGTGACTTGGTACGGCGCAGGGGAAAGGAGCTTTCCCCACTGACTATCAGCTGTTAAATTTGTTGGTAAGACCGTACCGTCTAGCTTATACTGCTCCAATACCTTTAAAGCAACGGGAGAAAGCAATCCACCTTGCGCATCTTTCCCGCTATATAAGATATTGGTTGACTGATTCAATCCACTTGTGCTTGCTGGAGTATGAGTCAGTGTTGCACCTTGTGTGACGTTTTTTCCTGTAAAATAATTGACTACACGATCAAAGCGAGTAGATGGTAGTTGATCAAAACGTCCTTCAGTCAACCCCATCGTTAGTGTTCGATTATTGGTTGAGCCTGGAAGGTTCTGGTTATTCCCATCCACGTATTCTGTAGTATCAGCAAATGTATTATATTTTCCTGTTGAATCACTTGGTGAAATGTAACTATTCCACGTATTTATCTCTGCACTTGCAGAAAATGCATATGCTCCTGGATTCAATTTTCCACCAGTTAATTTAGGATAAAATCTACCTGCAGCTGGAGCTATAATCGAATTGAACATACGATCTTGGATAATATTATTCGAGTCATAAAAATCAACAGAAAAAATAGCCTTTTTAGACATAGAAGGTTGTAATTTACCCTTGGTCAAAATTTTGTTTGGACTCGTATCATATTTATCTCCGTTTTCTGTCATCTTCGCGACATTAGCTGTAATATCAAATTGAAGCGGGACATCGTCAACATTGAACTCGCCTCGCGTAATAATAGCGATGATATCTGGCAGGAGAGTATTTGTATCCCACGAACCCATCCCGAAACGTAAGGTATGGCTTCCTGCTGATAATAAACTTCCGCTAGTAACCTTGATGGGGGCACCGGCAATATACAAGTAGGCGTTGTTCCAGTCAATGGCTTTTAATACATCACTGCTTGATACATGTTCCGGTAAATTGATGATTGCAACGAAGGCAAAGCCTTGTGCAGTGATATTCACCAAATCAAGTACATTTGTTATTTTCACATGGCTTTCCCAATGAAAACGGACCGTGCCACCTTTCCAAGGATCATTTGAACCATCGTTCAAATAAGTAGCAGTCAATTTAGGCAACTGGTTAGCCCCAGTTAGTTGGACAAGCTTCCCGCCATTCACTGCACTACGTCCACCATTTGGAGGTACGATGTTTTCGTATGTGTACGGATCATAAGAAATGGTAGGAGGCGTTGCTCCAACAGCTTCTGCCGAAGGTGAAAAGATAAATATACTTAAAACAAAAAGCGAAGTAAAAAAGAAGGAGCGAAAAAATGTAAATTTATTTTGTAGCAACATGTTCATCCTCCTTTTCCTTTCTTCTCCATAACAACAACCACGCAAGAAGCCATAATTCTATACCAATAATCAAATAAAGAACACGGATCCTTTGTTCATTCGTCTCCGGGAATACGCCATGTTGATTAGCTTCTTTATAAATCGGTGGCTGTGTCTGCTGTTTTGATGCGCCATTGACTGAACTACTTGGATGCGGAACTGGACTTAGATCATAAAATGTAATCGTGCCTGAACTTTTGGTATCTGCTTGGACTGGCTCTTGCCAGCTGAAGAACAACAAACTTGCAATAATCCCTCCTAATAAGATTGATGTTTTCAACGAAATCACCTCATCGTGTTGTTTCTCCTTTTTTCTTTTTCTTGTGGATCCACAAAAACAGCAAAATCAACAGTAACACTAGAACTGCAGCAACCAATCCTACATAAAGCCATGGGAAAGATTGTTCTTGTACTTCAAAAACGGAATTTTCATTTACTTTCTGTGCTTTTTCTTTTTTGATCGTAAAGTTTTGTGTAAATCGCCATTCATTACTGTCACCTGATTTTGCTATGATCTCTGCGCGGTAATCACCAGCTTTTGCTTTATCACCAGCTAAATCAAGATTCAAGTGAAAATTCGAATTTGGTGCAACTAAAAATGCATTAGACGTATTTTCAATATAAAGCTGATTATCATAATAGATCTTGCTCGTAAATATCAAATTGCTGATAATCGTAGGCTGAGGATTTTGGAAACGAAGCTGAACAGTGGGCTTTGCATTGACCTCGTTCAAATCTCCTGATAAAAGTTTCAGATCCGGTTCTATCGTCTCTTGACTTTCTTGTAAAACGACTGCGAGATTATAAGCAATACGATTTTTGATTTGTGCTCCTTCTGTAGCATTTTCTGCTTCAGCTTCTTCTTTAGGTGAAACATGAATACCCGCTAATACACGTCCCTTAAAGCTTTTAGCTGGGATTTTTACTTCTACAGGTACAGTTGTTTCAGCATGCGCTGGTACATTGACTTCCTTTTTCGCAACGATCAAAACGTCACGGACATCAAACGGCAAAGTCCCATCTAGCGTTGTTTTTTTTTGACTATAATCGATCGTTCCACCATCACTCGTTACCGCCGGATTAACAGAGACCTCAAATGTTCGTTCTTGATCTGAAGAATTGCTGATAATTACTTCCAATGTCTGATTTTGTTCCGGTGCCACTAATAAATCAAAATAACCGATTGCTTTATCTATTTGATTCTCTGGAAATACCGGTTTGATCCCAAAGTCTCCTGCTGAATCCTCTGCTTGACTGATTGACGGAAAAATGAAAAATAGACTTAAAATAGAAAAAAAAGAAACAAACAGTCGTTTACTTTGATTCATTGTCCACCACATCCTTTCAACAACAACTGCGGTAAAAAGATTCTTCATCCATAGTATTTTCACCGCAGTTTGTTGAATTTATTTCATATTCTATGCTACTGGGCCAGCCACGAGGTTCCAAGTCAAATCAGCCGTGAATGTTCCAGCTGCTGCTTTAGGCACTTTCAGCGTGATATTTGCTGGATCATAAACAGAAAGCCATGTTCCCAGACCTTGGTCTTTTGCTGCTGTAAATATTGGTGTCGCTGCACTTGCTTTACTCAATCCAGTCACAGCTTGACTAGTTGGTGCAGTGGCTTCGTTATCTGACGTACTTTTCACAGTGGATGTCCCAAAATTCAATTCAGCCCCTTGCAAAATTTGTGAACCGTTTACAAAATCTGAAACCGAAACTGTCACGTTCCACCCTTGTGCTTGCCCGTCTGCACCTACACCTCGACGATCTGATACTTGGAGATAAGGTGTATCATTTTTTGAAGCATCTACTTGATATGTTTTTGTTCCGCTTTCAATCTCGTGTGTACCAAACGGCAATTCGGGAACTACATCCAGTGTTAAAGGACCTGTCTGGCCAGTTGCTGGATTTTCCGGATCTGCCGGATCTACTGGTTTTGAAGGGTCAGTAGGGTTAAGAGGCTCCACGGTATTTGTTGGTTCAGTAAAGGTAATATCTCCTTTTGAAGTTGCTTGACCTTCAGCAAAAGCTGGGGTTGCCAAGCCGCCTAGAAGAAGTGTTGAAAGTAATAATGTCCCAATCATGTTCTTTTTCATAATAAATCACTCCTTTTTCTTAGTGACCTAAGTATAGTAGAGACAGCATGCAAAAAATCCTCATGAATTCATCCGCTTACTTGAAATTCTGACCCTTTTTGTATAAAAGAGAAAAAAGCAATAAAATCGTTTACATGAATATTCTTCTTTTTTTATTAAGTATGAAAAAACATTTCAATTTTCTTTTTTCGTTTCAACTTATTCTATTAATGGCATCTCTGACCCATACAAATAGGAGTACGGCATCAACTGCCGTACCCCTATTGTTTTCGTCATTTTGTATCTTAAATAAAACGATTCTCACGCAATTTTATTTTTTTGATATCTTCTACTGTTTGTGTTCCAGCTAATTGCATGACCATTTCCAATTCTGTTTTAAAGAAATCAAACACTTGACGGACTCCTGTGCTTCCTCCTAAAGACAATCCATAAATAACGGGTCTGCCAATAGCAACAAGATCTGCACCTGATGCGATTGCTTTGAAAACATGCTGTCCGCGTCGTACACCGCTGTCAAACACGATTGGTACACGTTTATCTACTGCTTCTGCCACATATTGCAACGAATCAAACGCTGCAGGACCACCATCTAGTTGACGGCCGCCATGATTAGATACCCAGATTCCGCCAGCACCAGATTCTAATGAACGATAGACATCTTCTTCTGACTGGACACCTTTCACATAAACTGGCAAATCAGAATGAGCAGCAATAAATTCTACATCTTTTGGACTAAGCTTCTGTTTGGAAGATTTGTACACAGCATCCATCGTTTGGCCTACTCCTGATTGATAAGCCTGAACGATCGGCATTGGCAGTGGGAAGGTAAACCCATTTCTGCGGTCTGTTTCACGGTTTCCGCCAACTGTTGCATCCGCTGTCAATACGATTGCTTTTGCTCCATTACGTTTGGCCACTTCAAGAATATCCAAATTGATTCCATTATCTTTGCTCATATAAAATTGAAACCATTGCGGTGCTTTCTCCCCGCCTGCTTCTCTTATCTCTTCTAAAGTACAAGAAGCATAAGAACTTGCTGCATAGATCGTCCCAAAATCTGCTACACCTTTTGCAGAAGCTTTCTCCGCCTTCACATGAGCTAAGCCATGAGCAGCAACTGGTGCCATGATGATTGGTGCAGTCAGCGTTTCTTCGTCAAAATGTGTAGTTGTATCGGGTAATTCTACATCTCTTAATACATGAGGAATAATCAGTTGATGATTGAATGCCCGTTCATTTTCTTGATAAGTAAATAAGTCGCCAGCACCACTGCTGATGTAACCATAACCACCAGCTGGAATCACTTGTGAAGCGGCTATTTCTAAATCTTCCATATTGATAAAATCCACTATTCCTTCATTTGTACCTGCTTGATACATTTTTTCCATTTCAATGCCTTCCCTCTATAAAAAATTGAATGAACAATATGATAGCGTTTACACTTTTTATATTACTCTTCAGTATTGATACAGGCAAATAATCTGTTTACATTTCAATCATTCCAGATGTCACTATTCTGGAAGAAATGTTTAGAACACAAATAGATAAAAAAACGATGGGACTTTGACAAAAGTCGTGTCAAAGTCCCTTATACGAAATACTGTGTATGCCTATTGAAATAAGTGAGGATTGTTTCTTTGTGTTTCAATCGTTTCTTGCCATTCTTCGTTTAATTTTGGATTACCGTTTTCTTCCTTGAACGCATAAGGTCCCAATCCAAAAAGCTCAGTCAGTATTTGATTCACGATTCCATATAGCTCGGTGTGATCGGACACATGATTATTGAAGATCATCTCATTATCACCACGTTTAAATCTCACATTCGGACTCTCATGATGTACCTCTATGCATTTTTCCCCTTTTTTTAACTGACGGACTTCTGAAAACATCTCATAAATATCTTCTCCAATAAAACCTTCAGCAAGCGCCAGACTGTCCACAAGACCGCCTACTGTCAACTCAGAGATTATCGCTTTGTTGGCACCAAGCTTTAATGTATAGCTTGTTGCTTCTACTACGCCGCATGCATTGCAACCGCCTTCTGATAGTTCGCTTTTTCTGATCAATTGAACTTCTTTCATTTTCTGTTCCTCCTCTTAGTTTTCTACTTATGTATTTTTTATCACCTGACGTAAGTGAATTTTATCGTCACGATCACGTGATTTATTCTTCAGAGATTCTATTTATCTATCTAACATATCCTTTATTCTTCTACTTTTCTTTCTTTAGCATATAAGAGATACGCATAGTAATCAAGCAAGGATTGTTGATATAAAAAGAACAAATACCGCTATTTTGATTTCTTTTGACTCTATTACTCATATAAATAAAATTTATTATACCTGCTCTTTTTGACTATATCCTCATCTGACTCCTATACTTCGTTTGTATTAAAACTTAGGAGGAATCATTCATGCTTACAGGGCTAAACTTATTAAATAATCCTTTTCTAAATAAAGGAACAGCTTTTACAAAAGAAGAACGGGCAAAATACGGAATTACTGGTATGCTTCCAAGTACTGTCCAAACATTGGAACAACAATCTGTCCAAGCTTACGGTCAATACTTAAGCAAACAGACCGATTTGGAAAAACGTATCTTCTTAATGAATCTATTCAATACGAACCGGACATTGTTTTATAAATTGATGGGCGAACATTTAGTTGAATTCATGCCTGTCGTTTATGATCCTGTCGTTGCGGATTCAATCGAACAATACAACGAAATTTTCTTGAAACCACAAGATGCTGCATTTCTTTCAATCGACGAACCAGAAAACATCAAAGCAAGTTTGAAAAACGCAGCAGATGGACGCGACATTCGTTTGATCGTTGTGACAGATGCAGAAGGAATCTTAGGTATGGGTGACTGGGGTGTGAACGGTGTTGACATCGCTATCGGTAAATTGATGGTCTATACTGCTGCGGCTGGTATCAATCCTGCACAGGTCTTACCTGTATCGATCGACGCTGGTACTAATAACGAAGAATTATTGAATAATCCATTATACTTAGGGAATCGTCATGCTCGTGTAGAAGGCGAAACTTACTACGAATTCATCGATCAATTCGTTCAATCAGCTACTGAATTATTCCCAGAATTGTTATTACATTGGGAAGATTTTGGACGAGGAAATGCTGCAACGATCTTAGAAAAATACGAAGATAAAATCACTACTTTCAATGATGATATCCAAGGCACAGGAATCGTTGTACTAGCTGGTGTATTAGGTGGATTGAATATATCAGGTGAGCAATTGAAAGATCAAACAATCTTGACATTCGGTGCTGGTACTGCTGGTGTAGGTATCGCAAACATCCTTTTAGATGAAATGATCCGTCAAGGTGTACCTGAAGAAGAAGCACGCCAACATTTCTATCAAGTAGATAAACAAGGTTTATTGTTTGAAGATACAAAAGGATTGACTCCTGGCCAAATCCCATTCGCTCGTAAACGCTCAGAATTCACTAATGCTGATGAATTGACAAACTTAGAAGCAATTGTAAAAGCAATCCATCCAACGATTATGATTGGTACTTCTACCCAACCTGGAGCATTCACTGAAGAAATCGTGAAAGAAATGGCGGCTCATACCCCACGTCCAATCATCATGCCTTTGTCTAATCCAACAAAATTGGCAGAAGCAAAAGCAAAAGATTTGATTGAATGGACGGACGGAAAAGCTTTAGTTGGAACAGGTATCCCTGCTGCTGATGTGGAATATAACGGTGTAACTTACCAAATCGGTCAAGCAAATAATGCGTTGATGTACCCAGGATTAGGGCTTGGTTTGATTGCTTCAACAGCTACACGAGTAAATGCTGAAATCATTTCTCAAGCTAGTCGAGCATTAGGCGGAATCGTTGATGTAACAAAACCAGGAGCAGCTATCTTGCCTCCAGTAGCAAAAATCACTGAATTCTCTCAAACGATTGCTGAAACTGTCGCAAAATCAGTTGTTGCACAAAAATTGAATCGTGAAGAAATTACGGATATCAAAGAAGCAGTTGAATCTGCTAAATGGGTTCCTGAATATAAATCTTTAGAAGATTAAGATTGTTATAGTAAAAGAACATACAGAAACTTTGTATGACGTCTAAAAAGAAAAAAGCGACTGCGGCAAAACAGCAGCCAGCCAACTACTGCTCTTTTGCCGCTTCTCTTTGGCTTTTTTCATACGATACAGAATAAGAAAGGATCTGTAAAAATGGCACAAAAAACAACAACTGCAACTGCAGTTGAGGAAAAGAAAAAAGAAGGATTTTGGTCAACAAAAATTACCGGCGTAAGTTTGCCCCTTTATTTGATCATGGTTCTTGTCCTGATCATTGCAATGGCTTTAGGAAAATTACCGACGAATATGATTGGCCCAATCGCTGTTTTGGTCATTTTCGGTAATTTATTTCATTTTATCGGGACAAAAATTCCTATCGTCAAAAGTTATTTAGGTGGTGGCTCCGTCTTTGCGATTTTTGCCTCTGCTGCGATTGCTACATTTGGGATCTTACCTGAGTATGTAGTGAAATCCACAGAAAACTTTGTCAGCAATATGGGCTTTTTAGACTTTTATATTGCTGCCTTGATTACTGGTAGCATCCTTGGTATGAACCGTAATCTATTGATGAAAGCTTCTGTTCGTTTTATTCCTGTTGCACTTATTTCAATGGTCGTCTCCTTTTTTGCCGTAGGACTCGTGGGTATGCTTATCGGAAATGGTTTTGCAAATTCCGTTTTATATATCTCATTGCCCGCAATGGCTGGGGGGGTTGGAGCCGGAGCTGTACCTTTATCAACGATTTATGCAAATGTTTTAGGTACGGACGCTTCTTCTATCATTTCCCGCCTGATTCCTGCTACAGCAATGACAAATGTCCTAGCTATCATTGGTGCAGCATTAGTTGCTCGTGCGGGACAATCAATGCCAAAATTCAACGGTAATGGTAAATTAATGGAAAAAGGCGACCTTGGCGATGGAAAACCTAGAAATGTAAAACCTTCCATTCCACAATTAGGTGTTGGTTTGATGGTATCATTGACTTTCTTCATCTTAGGACAAATCGGTAACTATTTTGTTCCTAAAGTCCATGCGTACGCATTCATGATCATTATCGTTGTTATCTGTAAAATCGCAAACCTATTACCAGAATATTACGAAGATGCAGCTATCATGTTCAACAACTTGATTGTCAAAAACTTGACAGCAGCTGTTCTTGCAGGTATCGGTATTGCGTTATTGAATCTGAATGTATTGGCTTCTGCTTTGACATGGCAATTTGTTGTCTTATGTTTGACAAGTGTTATCGTGATTTCAGTGGTTTCAGGATTTGTCGGTCGTTTGTTTGGTTTATATCCAATCGAATCAACTATTACTGCTGGCTTATGCAACAACTCGATGGGTGGTACAGGAAATGTAGCTGTCTTATCTGCAGCTAATCGGATGGAACTTATTGCTTTTGCTCAAATGGGCAATCGGCTTGGTGGTGCCATCGTTTTGATCATCTCAGGTTTCTTGATGCAATTACTTTCTTAGTCAAAAAAATACCTGATCATCAAGTATCGGCTTGATGACCAGGTATTTTTTGATAAAAATTTACAGGATTTTCAAAAATCTTTTTTGCATTTTATCGGAATAATAACCGATGTGTTCATAAAATCGGTGTGCTTCTACTCTGTATTCTGCAGAATTAAGTCTTATTGCTGATATTCCTCGTCTTTTCGCTTCTTCTTCTACGCCAGTCATCAAGGCCTTTCCGATTCCTCTTTTTTCAGCATGTTTAGACACAGCAAGTGCCATAATATTGAACATCGGATCGCTGAAAATCGATTCATAGGACTCCGCTTGTACATAGCCAGCTGCTTTTTTAGAAATAGGATCTTCATAAACCAAGAAAAAATTTTTTTCTGGCTCCTTCAACAGTTTCTTCATTTGTCTCACCGTAACAGTTAATGGTACATCATACCCTAATTGTTCCGCATTGATTTCTCGTAGTGCTTCTGCATCTCCTAAACGCATTTCCCGCAACATCCAAATCACCAGCCAATTTCTATTTTTTTAAATGAATTTTTTATCACAGTATACTCTTTTTTTCATTTAAAAAAAGACTTTTCAGTGATTTTGACTTGCTTGAATCCAGATCCTTCTAATGTTTGCAAGATGACGAAAGCATTGTAAAGATTGATCAAAAGAACCACGATGACGATTGCTTGAAAAATAAAGGTCACTTTTTTTGGAGACAAAATCCTGCTAAATCTTGCTCCCCACAAACCTCCAATAATAGCAGCGGGGATAACATAAAACAACATAGATAAATCAAAGCGCATAAAGCTACTTGTTAAAGCAATCGTTACCAATTTTGCCAGTTGAGAAAAGAAAATCGTAGATAGAGAATATAGTGTTGCTTCTTTTATTGGCAATGCAAACATCAGCATCAACAAAGAAACATTGACTGGTCCACCACCAATACCTAAAAAGCTAGCTAAAAAGCCCAGAACTACCCCACATATAAGGTACCAAGTCCATGACGTCAAATGAAATTTTGGCTGATGATGCTTGGTGTAGAAGAACGCAAAAACCAAGGTCAATACCGTCAAAAAAATTTGAATCAGCTGCACATGCTTCTCATTTTCAAATAACTGTAAAAAAACTTCGAATACAATGTTGCCGACTACTCCTCCAACAACAGCTCCACTAGATACCCAACCGACAATCTGCCAATTCAGTGATTTCCCGCTTGATACTTGTCGCACAGTCGAAACAATGGACATCGTGAATACTGCAACTGTTGAGTAAAAAGAAATCCCTGCAACAGAATGGGCACCGATAAGATCAAGAATCGGTTTGATCAACACGCCTCCACCCATCCCGGAAATAGCGCCAACTGTGTTCGCCAGAACGATCACCACAAAATAAATCAGACCAATCATCTTGTATTTCCTTTCTCTTGTTTATCTCTTTTGGCGATTTTTACTCTTTTCTTTTATTATACAGTAAAAGAAACAAACGAGGCTTCGAAAGCTTTTCTACTTTTCAAGGAAATGTAGTGCTAAACGAAAAGAGGTCGTGAAAAAGCTGTCCTGCATCAAGTAATAAGAACAGCCAAACAAAAATAGCTCCTCATATTTTTCGTTTGGTTGGACTTATTACCGCAGATGCAAGCTTTTGAACACCGTTTATACCAAGAGGTCGTGAGCCTGCCGTTCAGCTCCGAGTCACAAGGAACAATTTCAAAAACAGCTTCTCATGTTTGTTGAATATTGTGACTTGTGACCGAGGAGTTGGCAGGAGAACACCGTTTAAGGAAGAGACTGTGAAATCAACGTTTTGACCTGATTATTAGAGAAACAAATGGCAAAATAGTTCTTCATATTTCGCCGTTTTTCGAGCGAATGCCGAGGGGCAGCTGATTGAGCATCGTTTATTTGGAAAAAGGGATTGTGACAAGACGTTTGTCACAATCCCTTTTTTTATATCTTATTAATTCATTCTTTCGTTCTATTCTTCTTCTTCAGCCATGAATGTATTGAATACTTCTTCGATCATATCCCATTCTGCATCTGTTTCGATTTGTTCTAACTCGCCTTCTGTTCCATCTTCGTTTTCGATGTATGCATAAGCTTGTAATTCTACATCTTCATCTTCTGAAACACCAGCTGGATATAAAAGAACATAGTTACGTCCAAATTCTTCTTGTCCGTCAACTGTTAACAAGATTTCGTATAATGTTTCATTTCCTTGGTCATCCACCAATGTGATGTGTTCGTGTCCTTCGTGGTCGTGGGAATGGTTATGTTCTGTCATAAGATTACCTCTTTTCTTTTTATTATTAAAATAATTGCTTACCTGAGCCGTCTAAATAATTTTGTAAAATCATCACAGCTGCTAATTTATCGATGACTTTTTTTCGTTTCGCTCTTGAAGTATTTGCCTGCTCTACTAGCATACGTTCTGCCTGAACAGTGGTTAGTCGTTCATCTTGATAATCAACCGGCAAGGAGAATAGTTCTTTGATCTTCTCTCCATATGACATGGAAGCTTCTGCCCTTGGTCCGATGGAATTGTTCATATTCTTAGGTAATCCAACTACAAAACGGTCTACTTCGTACTGCGCCACTAATTCCTTCAACCGATCAAAGCCAAACTCTTCTTCTGCTTCATTGATTCGAATGATTTCTACTCCTTGAGCTGTCCAGCCAAAGGGGTCGCTCACAGCAACGCCTACTGTCTTAGAACCGACATCCAAGCCCATTACTCTCATAAATTCACTCCATGATTTGAGAGGTAGTCTTTGACAATTACTTCCATGATTTCATCGCGTTCGTGACGGCGAATCAAATTTCGTGCATCACGATAACGAGGAATGTAGGCCGGGTCTCCAGAAAGCAAGTAGCCGACAATCTGATTGATTGGATTGTAGCCTTTTTCTTCCAAAGCCCGATAAACAATCGCTAATGTTTCGCTCACTTCTTTTTTGCGACTATCGTCAAAACCAAAACGTACGGTTTCATCTGTAAAACCCATGATTCTACACCTCTTTCCCGCAAGGTAATTCCAGCTTACCTTCTACACCCTTATTTTACTCGAAGAAAGGGAAAACTACAAACAAATATTCCAAACTTCTGAATAAATTAAGAAACACGATTTGTCTGATTTTTCCTTTTTTCTGTGGCTTTTTCAAAAGCCCTCTTTCCATAAAGTATACGCTATATTTCTTTGAAAGTATGTTTTTACACAATTTTTTCATAAAGTTCATAAAAAATTCGAATTGCTGCTACTAATTTTTCGTTTTCGTTGCTTGCCCTGTCTCATAATTGATGGTGTAGCCATCTTGAACATTGTAGATAAAGACATTAAATTCAATTTTTTTGTCTTCAATGCTTTCTGCTTCCAACTGCACACCTCTTGCTACCAGTTCATTTCCCTCGAAATGAGGAGTGACACGATAGCGTACATGATGATTTGTTTCCTTGATATATGCCGCAATATCATTTTCATGGACAAGCATGTACGGAGCATTCAACGAACGCGTCCCTGTCATTAAGTTTTTAATGTTATTATTTTGACCAGTCAACTGGAAACCAATCAAATGGCTGCGGTTGTATAACCATTGTCCGTCACTTAATTTCTTTTGTTTCCAACCTGTCGGATCAATATACAAAGGTTCTCTCTTTTCAGTAGGAAACAAGTCTTTTCCCAACATCGCATTGGCTTGTCCTACTCTGTTCAATTTGTCTATATTTGAATAGCTTTCCCATGTCCCTTTGGAAAGACTAAGGTCCTCTTTTGTAAACTCCGGCTGATTCCCATTGATTTCTATTTCTTGATGTTTTCCATCATATTCTGGCACATCCGCTACTTGAGAAGCTTGCGGTGTGGAATCAAAAATGGTTGTAATTTGTTGGAAGATATCTGAATCTTTTTGTGTGGTGGAAATACCGAGTGCCCCTGCAATCACAGCAGCGACGATCCCCACAATCGCTTTGGTTGTTTTTTTGCTCATTTCTTTACTCCTTTACTAACAGCTCCCTAAATCTTAACATATGTTCCCCTATAAATAAATACTGGAAAGAAATAGAAACAGTAAAAAAATAAAACCAGTTTTTAGACGGCTTAAAACACAAAAAAGAGACGGATTCCTCGTCTCTAATCGTTCACAACTCTATCTGTAAGGTATTTATTATCATTCAAAATTTTTTTTATAATCAAGACAATACGTTGATTTCACAACCACTTTTAAGCGGGTGACGGGAATCGAACCCGCGACATCAGCTTGGGAAGCTGGGATTTTACCACTAAACTACACCCGCAACACAAAAACAGTATACGCCTCTTTCACTCCTTCCTCAAGTTTTTTTATTCTTTACGCTTCCGATATGTTTTGTAGTAAAATAAAACTAATCAATCAATTATTGGAGAAGATGCTATGACGGGAAAAGAATTAGATTTGCTGCTAGACACTTGTCTACTCGCTGGGAAAATCATGATGGAAAGCAATGCAGAGATGTATCGGGTAGAAGATACGATGAGTCGAATTGCTTTAGCTTCTGGAAATTTCCGTTTGGTCAGCTATGTCACGCAGACTGGTCTATTTATTGGTCTTGATCGTACCTCGACCATTCGAATGGAACAAATTACCAACCGTTCGATCAATTTAGAAAAAGTAGTAAAAGTGAATGATCTTTCACGTAAGTATGTTGCTTCAGAACTAACATTAGAAGAACTTTACAGTGAATTGCAGGCAATCGACCGAGACCGTTCGTTCTTTCCTGTCTGGTTGCAGATCGTTAGTGCGGCAGTTATCAGTGGAACGATCATGGTGTTATTCGGCGGAAAGATGACCGATTTGCCTGTGACTTTAGTTATTGGTGGATGGGGATACGCAGTTTATCTGTATAGTTTGAAATTTTTTAGAATCAAATTTTTATCGGAATTTTTATCTTCTTTATTGATTGGCATAGCTGCTATCTACAGTGTTCGTTTTGGCTTAGGAAGCAATCAGGATTTAATTATCATCGGATGTGTGATGCCTTTGGTTCCTGGGGTTCAAATTACGAACGCTATCCGTGATTTGCTAGCTGGTCATTATGTGTCTGGGGTTTCTCGCGGAACAGAAGCGATGATGACTGCTACGATGATTGGTTTTGCGATTGCTTTTATTTTCCAGCTTTTTTATTAAGAAAGGAGCACGAGTATGGGCACGATGTTTATTCAATTTTCTTTTAGTTTTTTAGCGACTGCGGCATTTGCCATTGTTACAAATGTCCCTAGGCGTTCATTGATTTGTTGTGGTCTTTCTGGTGCTTTCGGCTGGATGATCTACTGGATCTGTGTTCAAATGGGCGGATCTGCTGCTTTCGGGTCATTGCTTGGCTCTTTAGGAGTCGCATTCATCAGTGATCTTTTCTCTAAATGTTTGAGAATGCCTGTAACGATTTTCAATATTCCTGGGATGGTTCCTTTAGTCCCTGGTGGTTTGGCTTATCAAGCGGTTCGGAATCTCGTTACTGAATCCTATCAAGAAGCGGCTCATTATGCGGTCCAAGCAATCATGATAGCTGGAGCAATTGCTTTAGGTCTCGTATTATCGGAAGTCTTTAACCATAACATCCGCAACTTCAAAGTAAAGCGTGATGCAATCATGTTGAAGCGAAAAAAGCGGCTTTTTAAATAAATGAAATGTAACAAAGAAAAGGTTGTGAAAGAAACGTTCAGCCTTGAGCGATGACAAAATCTCTCACAAACATTGCGACGAGTAACCACAGGAGCAATAAGAAGTAATTTTGAATAGTAAAAAAATTTTGTAAAAATGACTTCTCACATTTTTACATAAAATTGTCTTAATACTGAGAAACTGACTTTAAACACCATTTATTTGGAAAAAGAGGCTGCGACATGATTTTTGTCACGGCCCCTCTTCTTTATTCAAATTTTTTCCAAAACGTTCGTTGGTAATAAACGATCCATAGAGCAGAAAGTATTAGAACTAATCCGATTACAGGGATATTCACCAACCAAAATGGATAAAATAAAGCCAGCATCCCGTACAGGACGATAAGAATAATACTGATGATCAACGAGCCCATCATGGTCGCAACCAAGCCCAAACTTCCTGAACCTCTGGTAAATAATTGGTTGATATTTGTCCAGTTCAGCAGTAGCAAACGATAATCTCTAGCAAAATAACGTAATGACAATAAGTAACAACCTAATAAAGAACCGAATATCAAGCTAGGAATAAAAATCAAAGGCAATCGAAAAGACAGTCCACTTAGTAAGGCGATCCCACCAGTTAAAAAGCTCTGCAATATCCATCCAAATTTGAACTTTTCTTTTAAATATTGGTTCATAGAGATTGGCAAAGAACGAATAAATAGAAAATTTTCTTGATCCAAAGAAATAAGATTACTAATAAAAGAAGTCTGATTGACTGTTAGAAAAGCTAAGGCAATCCCTACCAGAAAAGTAACGCCGACTAGCTTAGGGTCTAAATCATTTAATTTTATTTCGCCTCCTAGAGCAAAAGCAAGAATAAAAATGACTGGAGTCAGCAAAGAAGAAGAAAGAACTTGCATAATCAAATTAGGTTCTTTTACTAATTGTGCATTATAACTGAATAAAAGCTGATGCACATTTTGGTTCGTTTTATGGGTTCGCTTTATTTTGAACTCACTATTTGAATCAGTTAGCTGTTCTGAAAGTCTTGGTACTATTAGCTGCTTTACTGCAAGGAAAAATCCCAAAGTCATGATAACTAGGATTCCCAAATACAATAATCCTTTTTGTGAAAGCGGCTGACTGGCAACATAATAGAATGGCAATAAAAAAGAAATCGGATGCCGATCCGTTAACTCGCTTTCAATAGTTCCCGTTTGATGATTCATCCACATGATTCCAGCAACTGCAATCAACATCGAGCTGCCAAGCAAGATAGTGGAAACAGTTTTTCTATGTTTTTTAAATACTGCTGTTCGAGCCAAACCAAAGACAATCAAACTAGCTAGGCAAAAAAGAATAATCAAAAATAGAGAAAATAAAAGGATTGAAACAAAGATAGTCAGTAGAATCCCCAAATCAGCCCGCCACCCGGTTAAACTAAACATGACTAGTAGCGGAAAAACAAAAGGAATGATGGTCAAAGCAACTACCAAAATCTTTGCTGAAAAGACCTGTCCTTGTCTAAAGGGCAGAGGCAAAAATACTTGCAAATCATTTCCTTCAAAAAAGATATTATAAATGACTGATATACTTTGAGTTAAACCCAAGATACTAAAAAGTGCCACATAATAAGTAAAAAAGCCTGACATTTTTGCAAAGTCCATGTTAAACATAGCAAATCCGTAAATCAGTAAAAAAATCAGCCCTGAAAGAAGATTTTGAGACAAAAGATAGATAGCTAGTTGTTTTCCCTTTTTTCCTTTTTCTCTTGCTCTATTCGTAAGCTGAGGATTTACATATAGAAGATTAACATGGATCAATTCTAATAATTGTCGTTTATACATAGGATTCATCTCCTATCGCTTGTCTTCCAACCATTTTCAAATAAATCTTTTCTAACGTTTCATCAGGTGAGCCATTCAATAATTCACTAACTGCTCCCTGATAAATTAGTTCGCCTTCCTTCAAAATAGCCAATTTATCACATAGCTGTTGTGCGGTATCCAATACATGTGTAGAAAAAATGACTGTCTTCCCTTTTGCGGCATGTGCCTTCATCATTTCTTTCAAATCAAAAGCTGCTTGAGGGTCAAGTCCTTGCAAAGGTTCATCCAATACCCAAATATCTGGATCTGGTAGCAACGTACCAATCAAAATCGTTTTTTGACGCATCCCATGAGAAAAACTTGCGATTGTTTCATTTTGATGACTATACATATCAAAAAGCGCTGTCAATTCTGCTAAGCGCTTCTCTTTTTTTTGTGTGTCCAACTCATAGGCAGCTGAAATCAAGTCCCAATATTCTCCAGCCGTCAATTGTAAAAAAATATCTGGTGAATCAGGTACATAACCGATTTTTTGTTTGATTTCCAAGCGATTCTCCGGTAATTTCATTCCATCTACTAAAATCATACCCGATGAAGGTTCAATGATACTGACTAAACTCTTGATCGTAGTTGATTTTCCGGCACCATTATGTCCTAAAAACCCAAAAATTTCCCCTTGTCTAATCGTGAGAGACAATTCTTTTAATGCTTGTTTTTTCCCGTAACTTTTACTTACATTGATGAATTCAATCATTTCTGTACTCCTTTTGTTTGTTATTACTTTTATTGTACTCTTCGCTATTGGTGGAGTAAATGTCAAAAAGAGTGCATAACAAAAAAGGATAGAAACAACGAGGCTACTACTTGGGTTGTTCTCTTCTACAGGAAAACACTCTTCTAACAGATAAGATACGAGTCTTTGTTTTCTTTAAAATGATTCATTCCCTATCTTTTCTTGAATAAATTTCTTTAGTTTATCAATACTTCTCTTACCCATCTCTAACTGTTCTCCATTCGTAAACGTTACTACTTCATTTACTCGGCTAATAGATGCAATGTTTTCAGTATTAATGATGTAGGCTTTTAAATCTTTACATAAATACTCATATTCCAGTGTTTTTTTATATTTTTTTATTGTGCCGTTTACGAGAGCCTCTTCGTCTTTCAATACCAAGCCTATTTTATTCTTATAACCCGGCATACTCATTAGATAAAGGATCTCATCATAATGGATATAATGATCGCTATTGCCATAACGAACAGACGTCCACTTTTTTTTGTTTGCTTGTTGAACAGGCTCGTTCTCTTTTTCTTTCAATAAGTAACTTTGGATGTTTTTTTTATTTTTTTCATAAGTGAATTCTTTTATCAAATAACCGCTAGGCGTAATATTTCGGTTAATAACAGCTATTGCTTTATTCGGATGAGAGGTCAAATAAACAATTTTACACTTCGCGTTCTTTTCTCTAAGCATTTCTCCTAGTTCAATCCCACTGTAATAAGCGTTCAAATCGATATCAAGAAAAAAAATATCCGATGAACGAATGTCATTGTTTTTGACAAATTCAACAAACTGCATGACGTTCAATCCCTTGATTATCTCGAAATTCCAAGGAATCAGTAAATTTCTGGATTCTTCTAAAATATCTTCTATCATTTTTTCAAAAACCAAACTGTCATCCAAAATAAATATACGTGTTATCATACAAAGTACCTCCACTTGATATTTTACTATTTAAATTATTGCATACCATTTTTCTAAATACATTTTAGGAATAAATTGTAATTCTCTTCACAATCTTTTCCAACACCTTTGAAACCGCTATTAACTACATTCAGCATGCAACTTCTAAAATAAATATCATTTTACAAAACATATCAAATAGCCAAATATCTCATACAAAAAAAGCCAGACAACCGACGTCCTTACACGTCAACTGTCTGAGCTATGTTCATTTATTTTTTTCTTTTAAAAAGAACGATACACATACTGATTTTTCGGAGCAGAGACTTTCTCAGCGTTTGTCACAACTACAGATGGAATTTCACGCTTGAATGGTTGATAATAGTCCGATTGGATGGTTCCTTCTATTTTATACCACTCATCATTTTTAACCGTTACTCCTTCAGGCATATGTGTTAACAATCCAAAGACTCCTGAATCTGCCACACAATGGATAATACCGAATCGGAACAAGAAGACATCTGCATTGCTATCGTTCGGTGTTTGGTAAACAAATCCTTCGTAGCTGATTTTTTTGCCAATGAATTCGCTAGGGTAATTATAGATTAGCTCCATGACTTCTAAATAATTTTCATCTGTGATCTCGATAGTCTGCTTATCCCCATACTTCTCTTTCAGTTCATTCATTTGGTCTAAGTAGTCTGATTTGTTGAAATAAATACTTGTATCCGGCTTTAGATATTGTGTCTGCATTTCCGGATCCCCTACCGATTCTTTGCTTACCGGAAAATTAAATCCTTTGGCTTCTACGATCGTAGTGTCCAGACTAACTGTTGGAAACAACGTACCAACGATCACTGGCAAAGCAAGCAGTACATAGGCGATTCCACGTTGATAAGGTTTCGATAACCCATGGTCGTGATCATGATTATGCTCGTGCGTCTCTTCCTCTGCTTTTCCGTTTTTGACCCACAAATACAGCTGAACTAAAGCCAAAAGAGCAGATAAAATCATCGAAAGAATAGCTAAATAACGATAGTGGACATTGATATATTGATCAAGTTTGCCAGAAACTTGCAAATACATCATCAATTCGAAATAGCCAGATAAAATCAAAAACCGCAGCATATTTTTCCTCCTAGATAAATAATGTGAATCCAACAACGCTAAGGGCAATCAGTCCGATCAGCGATAAAATAAAACGTCCTGTAAAATACCGTTTCATCATCAATAGATTTTTGATATCGACCATTGGACCAAAGACCAAAAAGGCAGCTACAGGTGCTGTGCCGAACAGACTTAACAAAGAAGACCCGATAAACGCATCTGCTTCTGAACAAAGAGACATCGTAAAAGCTAATAACAGCATGATAATGATGGCTAAAATCTTTGTTGAGCCGAGCGTTAGCATCACTCTAGTTGGTAAATAAGTCTGCATCGCAGCTGCGATTAACCCACCAATGATCAAATAACGACCTGTATCAAAAAATTCATCGATTGAATGTGTCAACACATGCCCCGTTTGATGGATCAGCCGATTTTTTGGTTCATTCTTATCACTGTGTTCTTCTTCATTGACATGATGGTGGTGTTCTTCTGCTACTTTAGAGGAGATTTTTTCTTTCAATACAGCGTCTTTTTGAAAATAGGCAAGCCAGACACCAATCACAAGGGCAACAAAAAAGCTGCCTATCACCCGCCAGCTTGCCATCTGCCAAGAATTGCCAAATGCGATAAACGTGGAAAAAATCACGATGGGATTAATGATTGGCGCTGTCAGCATAAAAGCAAATGCTGTGTGGACCGGCACGCCTTTTTTTACAAACTGATGAACGATTGGTACGATGCCGCATTCACATGAAGGAAAGAAAAATCCTAAGATCGAACCAGTAAAAATAGAGAATATACGATTTTCAGGAAGCCATCGCTTCACACGTTCTGGGGTCAAAAATACTTGTAAGGCGCCTGAGATAAGACAACCTAATAGTACAAAGGGCAATGCTTCGATAACGATCGATAAGAAAATCGTACTCATCTGCAAAACCGAATTGGGAATAAAAGAAAACATGAGTTTCCTCCTTTTCATTTCTAGTTCATTCGCTTTGCAAATATACGCTTTTATTCAAAAAAAAACAAGTTGCTCTGTCAATTTTTACACAACTCTTATTTTTTATCAAAGCACTTCAATTGACTTTTTCTATTATTCCCATTAAATTAAGGTCTCGTACATATCACTTCTATCACAAAAGGGAGAATGAAAATGAAACAAACCACTAACTTGACTGAAGTTCAAGGCATACTGCAACAATCATCCGTTGCCATCGTTTATCTTTCGATGCCTAATTGCAGTGTTTGTCACGCTGTTCGTCCACGATTGGAGGAGCTGCTCACCCATTATGATATTCCGGCACTTCATTTGGATGCATTCGAAACACCAGAAGTAGCTAGCAGATTTGAAGTATTGACTGCGCCAGTTGTTCTGATTTTTCATCAAGGAAAAGAGGTCTTTCGGCAAGCGCGGTTCATCGACTTTAAAAAAATTCGGCATTTACTAGATGAACTGACAGCAGAAGATGACTCTCTTTCTTATGAAGAAATCTTTCGAACAGAATAATCATTATCCAAACAGAAAAAAGCGATTGAACAAGTGAAAGTTTTGCCTTCATTTGTTCAATCGCTTTTTATTTTTATTCTGCTGTATTTTCGGAATGCGCATTTGCGTCAGAATGCAAGAAATAGATCAAGGTTTGCAATTCATTCGTCAAATCAACATTTTGGATCAATACATCTGACGGAGCATTCAATCGAGCAGCGGTAAAGTTCAAGATTCCTTTGATTCCTGCTTCCGTTAACTGATTGACTACTTCTTGTGCTCTTTCAGCGGGAATCGTTAAAATCGCTACTTCGATCTGCTGGATCTTGATTTGTTCCGACATATCTTCCATTGGATAAACGGGGATACCGTCTACGATGCGTCCAACGATTTCTTCATTCACATCAAAAGCACAACTGATACGTATGCTATTACTTTGATGGAATTTATATTTTAGTAAAGCACTTCCCAAGTTCCCTACACCGATCAGCGCAACATTTGTCAATTGATCATCATTTAATGTCTTCGCAAAAAAGTGCATAAGATCTTCTACATCATACCCATACCCACGTTTTCCTAATTCGCCAAAATAAGAAAAATCTCGACGGATCGTTGCGCTATCTACTTGAACGGCTTCACTTAATTCAGTTGAAGACACTTTTTTCTTTCCAGCATTATTTAAAATCCTTAAATAACGATAATACAAAGGCAGTCTTTTTGCTGTCGCCTTTGGAATAATATGATCTTTCACGAAATGACCTCCACGTATTGTCTAATTACATCTTTGATTTCTCCATCATAGCAGTATTTATAGGAAAAAATCAATTCCATTGCTCAGATATTGTGAAATTTTATTCTTTATTCATTTATTTATCATTTCTGCAAATCTCGCAGTATGAGGGAATTTATGGTAGACTACTAATTGAAAAATAGTTTTTTATTTGAGGAGAATTCACAAAGTAGAAAAGAGGATTCCATGATATTATTACAAGCCAATCAGATTGCTCGCCATTTTGGTGCAGAAGTCTTATTTGAAAACATACATTTAGAAATCAGTACAGGCGCTCGTGTCGCTTTAGTTGGCAGAAATGGCGCTGGAAAATCGACTTTATTGAAGATCATTGCTGGAATTGAAGCACCAGATGATGGAAAGATTGCTAAAAATAAAACAGCGACTCTCGGATACCTCGCTCAGGACACAGGACTTGATTCCAATGAAACAGTGTGGAACGAGATGCTGAAAGCTTTTGAACAAGTTAGACAAATGGAACAGCGGATGCGCGAACTAGAGATTTTCATTAGCGAAGGTACGCCAGATACACCCGCTTATACTTCTTATTTAAAAGAATATGATCGCCTGCAACACGATTTTTCGGATCGAAACGGCTATGGTTATGAAAATGAAATTCGTTCCGTATTGCATGGTTTTAAATTCGATTCTTCCTTTTATGACCAGAAAATCGATACTTTATCAGGTGGACAGCGTACACGTTTAGCTTTAGCTCGCATGCTTTTACAACACCCTGACATTTTGATTCTAGACGAACCCACGAACCACTTGGATATCGAGACGCTTTCCTGGCTTGAAAATTATCTGCAAAGCTATACCGGTGCATTACTGATTGTTTCACATGACCGTTATTTCTTAGATAAAGTAGTCAATGAAGTTTATGAACTAAGCAGAAGAAAAATGCGCCATTACAAAGGCAACTATTCGAAGTATCTAGACTTGAAAGCAGAACAGCTGACAAGTGAATGGAAGGCTTATGAAAAGCAGCAGACAGAGATCCACAAATTAGAAGACTTCGTTGCTCGGAATCTTGTTCGTGCCTCTACCACTAAACGGGCGCAAAGTCGCAGAAAGACATTAGAAAAAATGGAACGTCTGGATCGTCCTCAAGGGGATGAGAAACAAGCAAACTTTCTTTTCAGTATAGAAAAACCTTCTGGAAATGTTGTCTTGCAAATCGAAGATGCAGCTATCGGATATGACGATGTCACCTTATCTGAACCAATCAATTTGGATATCCGCCGACAAGAAGCGATTGCTCTAGTAGGTCCGAATGGTATCGGAAAATCGACGTTGCTGAAATCGATCATCCACCAGATTCCTTTTATCCGTGGCAAAGAAACGCTAGGGACAAATGTCACCATCGGCTATTATGATCAAGGGCAAGCTGATCTGCATACAAACAAGACGATTCTAGCAGAATTGTGGGATGAGCATCCTACCACTCCTGAAAAAGACATTCGAAGTGCTTTAGGTGCTTTCTTATTTTCTGGCGAAGATGTAGAAAAACCAATCCCTCTGTTAAGCGGCGGTGAAAAAGCACGGGTTGCTTTAGCCAAGCTAGCGATGAACAAAGAAAATTTTTTGATTTTGGATGAACCAACAAACCATTTAGATATTGACAACAAAGAAGTATTAGAAAATGCATTGATCGATTACGATGGCACACTGCTTTTTGTTTCCCATGACCGATATTTCATCAATCGGATCGCGACAAAAGTCGTCGAACTCTCTGAAAATGGCAGTAAAGTCTATCTTGGAGACTATGATTATTATTTAGAGAAAAAACAGGAAGAAGAAGAAATCGCCGAATTGTTGGCACAAGATGAGCCAGAATCCGCTCCTGCTCCTACGAATAAATCCGATTATTACCAGAGCAAAGAACAGCAAAAGCTTATCCGTAGCCTTCAACGAAAAATCACTCAGGTTGAAGAAGAAATGACGCGGATCGATGAATGGATCGATCGGTTGGAACAAGAAATGGTCGCACCAGAAAATCTGGAAGATCACGTAAAACTCAATGAGCTGAACCAAGCTTTAGAATCAGCTAGACAAGATCAAGAAACAAAATTGTCGGAATGGGAAGAACTAAGCTTGGAATTAGAAGAATACGAGAATTAACGAAAAAACCAAAACAGAAACCATTCATGCTGTTTTGGTTTTTCTTTTTTTATTTTATCAAACAAAAATTCAATATTTACCTTTTTCACCAATAAGAAGACCAATTACTAGTCATCCTGACTAAAGCTTCTAAATAATAGTAATCTCCCCAAATACAAGGTGTATTTACCCCATTATTTTTTGGTTTATTATAAACAGATTGTGTTAAAAAGCCATCTTCTTCTTCCGTTGTAGCATATCTTTCTTTCAATTGTCGCATAATTTTCCAAACAGCAGACTGGTATAAGTTCTTTTCTGTTTTGTCTAATAGACCTGATTCTATTAATTCTAATAATCCACAAACCATGATCACCATACTAGATGTATCTTTTTCTTCTCTACTAGAATCATCAAAAATCAAATCCCAATAACAAATGGTATCTTCTGGCAACCGATTCATAAAATAATTGGCTAATATTTTGCTTAAATCAAAATATTTTTGTTCTTTCAAATAACGATAACTTAATGCAAAGCCGTAAATTCCCCATGCTTGGCCTCTAGCCCAACAGGAATCATCACTATAACCTTGATGCGTACTTCCATACCTTGGTGTTCCATCTTTGACATCCATATAAAACGTATGATAAGTTGAACCATCTTCTCTTACTAAATAATCTGCTGCATTTTGAATATGAGCCTGAGCAGCTTTTTTATATTTTTGATTTCCAGTTTCTTCACTCGCCCAATACAATAATGGAAGATTCATGCAACAATCCATAATCATTCTGCCTTGTTGTGAAGGATCACTAGGATCTCCCCAAGCTTGTATAACTCCTGCCTTCTCCCAAAAACGCTGAAGTAATGTTTCTGCCGCATCGATTGAAGCTTCCTTCATTTTTTGATTTCCCGTTATTTTATAATCTGCTACGGTTGATAAAGAATACAAAAAACCAAGATCGTGATGATTAGTGATAATTTGACAGTCAATCCTGTGGATAAAATCTACATCTGCTTTTTCAGCTGTTTGTTGAAATAAAGGATCATCCGTTTTCTCAAATAACAACCAATTAATTCCTGTCCAAAATCCTTCTGTCCAACCAATATTGTCTCTTAATGGGTAACCTCCTTCTACAGGACACTCGCTTGGGAATTGATACTGGCTGTTATTGATACGTTTGATTAATTTCTCTGTGTGTCTGCGACAACGCTCAATTTCATTATTCCACTCTTTTTCCATTGATTCTTTATAACATTCATTTATCCATTTTTCTGGATGTATTATCTCTTCAAACATCACTTTATCAAGCATTTCTCCACCAACCTTTAGCATAATTTTAGTCTTTTTTTATTGTTTTCATTTTGGATAGTTAGCCCACTTGCCCCATCAAAATAAATTTTGGGACGATTGTTCCATACTTCTAAACTATAATTCCAATCTTGATGAGCAACCACTCCTGTTCCGAGCCAATGGGTTCCTTTTCCAAGTGTACCTTCTAAGCCAGGAATAAAAGTGTTTTCCCATGTCATCAAGTTTGTATTGGGCAAACCCATAATAGCAGTGGATTTTCGTTTAATAGTATCATCACTTAAACAGATAATACCTGAAAAACCAGCTTCACTTACCCTATAGTTTTCCTTGTCTTCTTCTATGATTATTCCTTCTTTTTCAGGAGAACTTTCAATAGCAAACCCTGTCTCATATAGAACATATTCTGTATCTAATTCTACTTTATGCACGCGAATCTGCCAGGCTTCAAAAGGAATAAGCCAAGTTCTGATTTTTGCCTGTAAAGTAGGTTCCCATGTAGAGGCAAGTACCTCTTTCTCACATACAATGTCTCGTACATTATTTCGAACGATGAACTGTCCATAGGTTTTGATGCTCTCATTCTTAAAACTGGTCGTGATATATGTGTCCGCTCGCTGAATCCCTAGCATTGAATCCATTGCCATTTCTGCTTTCAATTGATTCGCTCGCGGTATCGAAAAACCAAATTGACTAGAATAAGCAAATTTTAAATATTTTTCATTGGTCAATGTATGGAAATTTGGCCCTGCTTGTCCCGCATTCAAAAAAAATGTATGTCCATTATCATGTTGTATGAGCAGATTGGCTTCTGAAAGAAGTTTAGTTCCTTCACGAATAGGCATAGGCATTTCTTTAGCCGTCCAATACTCATGGTCTTCAGGTAGTGCCAACAATAAAAAAATCTTATTCAGCCATAATGGAGATAACGTACTATTATAGGGTTCAGTCAATGTCAATTGAGGGTAGGTATAACCAATATTCAGGATACCTTTTTCATCAAATATTTCTTTTTGCATCCACCATCTTATATTCCGATTGACTAATCCCTTGATTTCCCCTAATGTAAAAGGCAAAAGATCGGCCCACAACATAGCTGACCAAAAGCTTGAAACTGCAAAACGATAAATCATGCTTCGACCAAAAGGCACATTTGCACCATCTTCCGCAAAAAAATGAATATAATCTCTAGAAAAATCAATGGCTCGGTTCTTATATATCTGGCTAATGGGCTTTTCTGGTTCTAGTACGCTATAAATCAAACCATAATAATGAAAAGCAAAAGGATTATAATAATCTTGGCGACCTCTTGAACTGTCTCGATACCAGCCATTTTGAAGATAACAATTTTCTATATTATCAAATGCTTCTTTCAGTGCTGATTCTTTAACTGGATAACCAAATTTTTGGATAATTGTTCCGACAATTATCTTAAAAAATTGCCAATTACCATCTGCACATTCATATTCAAAGATTTGCGAGAACCAATGAATAATCTGGCTTTTTTCTCCTGTATCTAATTTTTTCCATAATAATTGATCATGATGATATAACGCTAATAACATTGCGGGCATTTCTACCATACGCTGGTCTCTTTCGTGTATTTCTCCCCAATAATCGGGATGTGAAGGATCTGTTCCAGCTTTTATTCCTGATAGAATTAATTTCAACCATCGTTCATCTAATTGGTCAATTGCTGGCCCCGCTCCCCATAAAACCCGAGAGAATCCTTCCATTCCTGCAATTTTATTTCCATATCCTACCCCTTGATGTATATACTCAATTTGTGCGCCACTTGCTCGATAAAACGGCTGGAGTGGTTAATTTATCTTTTTAAATAAGTCAAAGTAATCCTGTCTGGTCCTTAATAGCGGTACTGGATGTTTCATTGTATTTTCTCCTCTTTTTACTACCAAATAGCTAATTCCGACTGTTCTAATCGAAGTAAACCTTCAATAAAAAAATAATCAGAATAGATCAGTGGCACATTATAAGTCAATTCTCTATGGTATGCTTCTGCTCCGCCTCCAATGATCCCATCTTCATCCATATTCCAATTTGCATAGTGCTTTTCTGTCTTTTGGAGTATATTGATAGCAGCTTCATGATACATTTTTGATCGTACAGAGGAAACATATCCTGCTAATTCCAGAAGACCGCATGCAGCGCATACTCCAGCACTGGTATCAATATTCGAATCTTTTACAGCAAAATCAATGAGAGGAATATAACCAGTTTTTTCGATTTTCTGAATAAAATTTACTGCTATCTTTTCTGCTATAGCTAGATAGTACGGATTTTTTGTGTAACGATAACTTAACGCGAATCCATATAAAGCCCATGCATTTCCTCTGCTCCAACAAGAATTCTCATTGTATCCTTGCCCACCAAGTAACCGAATATATTTTCCTGATTCTGCATCAAATTCTGCGATATGCCCGGTTGATCCATCTTTCCTCACTAGATACTTAGCTGTTGTATCTGCATGTCGCCGAGCAATTTTAGAGAACCTCGGATCACCAGTTTCCCTCGAAGCCCAATACAGTAATGGTAAATTCATCATACTATCAATAATCATCCAACCAGGTTTATGGTCATTCCATGCTACTAAATAGTTCCCTGAAATATTATATCGTCCAGCAAGTACCGTAGCTGCATGTAACCCTAGTTGTCGACTATGTTTGTTTTGAGACTGTTGATAATGTGCAATAGCTGATGGTAAGAATAAAAAACCTACATCATGATGAACGTCTGAAAAATGGTACAGGGCAGATTCTAATAATTGTTCTTGTTGTATCGCTGCCTCTTTAAACTTTTCTCGTTTTGTCTTGTGAAAGAGCTGCCATAAAATACCACTCCAAAAACCATTGGTCCACCAATCAATTCCTCTGTCCTTTATTACGTCTGTATATTTCCCGTTGTAAGAAATATATGGAATTTTATTCCCCATTCTGTCTAATTCCACATCTATCTTTTCAGAAGCTAAATTCAAAATTTTTCTTGACCATTCCTTCGTCTGTTCATTCATGGATATCCCGCCATTCTTTTAATTTTTATGAATGTGGAGTTGCTCCTAGAACGAACTAGATGGTTAACATTCGTTAATTTTTTTACTTATTTGCAGCTCCAATGTCATTCTCCTTAAATTTAGACTGCGCCCACACATAAATCAAGACCATTGGAATCACTGAAGTTGCTAGAATCAACATAATTGCGCCATAATTAATTGGCTCACCTGTACTAGAAACCGTCATATTTTTGATAATTAAGGGAACCGTATATTTATCTTTATCTGAAAGCATGACTAATGGAAATAGATATTGATTCCAACTTCCCATAAAGATAAGTAAACCACTAGTAATAATCGTAGGTGATAAAATCGGTACAGCGATTCTCGTAAAAATCACCCACTCATTGGCACCATCGATTCTAGCAGCCTCCATCAGTGCTGTAGGAAATTGACTGCTATATTGTCGCATCATAAACACTGAAGTTGTACTGGCAATCGAAGGTATGATCACACCTGCATAAGTATTCGATAATCCTAAACGACTCATAATGTAAAATAAAGGAATCAATGTGGTAAAAAAAGGCACCATCCTAGATAGCATAACTGTATTGAACAACAGTTTATTCCCCTTAAAACGATACTTTGCTAATGCATAACCCGCCATTGTAGAACTGGCTGTAGCTAAAACTGTACTGATTACCGCAATAACAATCGAATTCCAAATAATCAAGGGATAATTATATCTTGCCATGATAGATTGCCAATTTTTTAATAGCATATCCCCAAACTTGAAATTGATTCCACCACTTAAAATTTCTTGATTACTTTGCGTTGAAGCTACAAATATATATAAATATGGCATCAAAAATATTAAGGCACCAAACACAATAATGACGTACGTAAAAATTCTGTTTTGTATCTTTTGTTTAGTCATTTTTATCACCTCCGAATTTAAATTGAATAGCTGATAATATAACTGATACAAACACCATCGTCCAGGCAATAGCAGATGCTTTTCCAAAATCAACCATTTCAAAACTTGTTTTATATAAATTGACTCCTACGACCAAAGCTGAATTTTCTGGTCCATTGGAAGTCCCAAAGAATATATTTGGGATATTGAAATTACCCAAGCCATTGATAGTGGCTAAAACTGTGGCCATTAAAATGATTGGCTTTAGCATGGGGATCGTTAATAAAAAGAATTGCCGAAATTTCGATGCTCCATCTATTTCAGCACTTTCGTATATCTCTTTAGAAATCCCTTGAAGACCAGCTAAAAATAAAATAGTGTTATATCCTACGCTAAGCCAAATCATCGTGATGATCATTGATATTCGTATCCAAAAAGGATTGGTTAACCATTGTACACCGTTAATTCCTAGCGCATTCAAAAATCCATTGAATAACCCAGTCGGATTGAAAAAAGTCATGAATACGGAAGCTACAGCCACCGTTGATGTAATGGTTGGTATATAATAGACAGTTCTAAAAAATCCTTTTCCTTTTAACTGTGCTGAATTCAATAAAACAGCAAAGTAAATAGCTAATAGCATCGTTATTGGAATTGATCCTGCCATGATAATCAAAACATTCGTGTAAGATTTAATAAACAATGGATCTCGGAAGATAGCTAGATAATTGTCAAATCCAACAAATTCAAATGAGTAGCCAATTTTCATAAAACTAAAAGCAAACGAGATAATGATGGGAATCAAAATCGTCACAATAAAAAAAAGAACAAAAGGTGTGACCAATCCATAAGCACTTTTTTTATGAGACGTATCTGTTGCTTTTTTCTTGCTGTTCTTTATTGTCTTGCTTGGTAACGAAGATTGCATCATCGTTAAGTCCTCCTAATATTTTTTAATCACCAGTTAATTTTACGCCGTACTTATGAGCAAAATTTTCTGCTTCTTTTAGATATGAATTTTCAAAATCACCTGTTTGCCAATAGTTATATGCAGCGGTAGTCAAATAAGACGTAGCATCTGAATAAGTGGCTGGTAAAACAATATTTGATGTATTTTCATTGATTTCATTCAATAGTTCATAGTATTTTTGTCCTCCGTAGTAGTCAAACTTTTTCTCAGCTGCTTCTGTTTGATAGGCCAATGAGTTAGATGTAGCCACGCCCAGCTCCAGTGCGTTGGCTAAGCATTCTTCATCTGTCAGCATAAATGTAAGAAATTGTTGTGCCACTTGTGGATTTTTGGCATCTTTAGGGACATAAAAACTTGATCCTCCTGATACTGCACCTTTTCCTGGATTTTCTTTTGAAAAAGGAATCAGTGGGGCCATGCGCCATTTGTCAGATGCATCAGGAAAATTCAAAGTCATATTCGTAGCATACCAGCCGCCAGCAACAAACATTGCAGATTCTTGAAATGCTTTCTCAGCATCTTGTGCACCGTAGAAATGTACAATACCTGAGTCGATCATTTCTTTGATTAACTTTGCAGCATGTTTCGCTTCTTTGGTATTCAGACGGATATTTCCTTCTTCATCAAGCAAAGATTGATTCTGCTGGGCTAGCATGTTGATAAACAATTCTTGGTCCCCAGATTCTGGCAAAGCAATTCCAAAACTACCATTTTTTTCTTTTAATACTTTTGCCACCTGGATATATTCTTCCCAAGAACTAATTTCTTCAAAATCTACACCTATTTCAGCAAATTTTTTTGGTTGATAATAACAAAGTGCCGGAGTAAAATCACTAGCCCAAGGAATGATCGTTTCATTGCTCGTTTGTTGACGCAAAATATTCAATTTTTGATCATAAAACTGATCGCCATATTTGTCATAGAATCCATATTCATCAGCACTATAAAAAGCATCTTGAAATTTTTCCAGCACACCTGCTGCTGAAGTGTCAGACATGGAGATAATATCCGGCATATCTTCGTGTGTTACCAGTTTTGGGGTGATCATTTGTACTGTTGCTGTTCCCGAAGCTACATTCACAATTTTTAAGTCAATATTTGCTCCAGTTTTGCGGTTATAGATTTTTGCAGCATTTTCAACATAGTTTGTCAGTTTGCCGTTTGCGACATATACTTCTAATGTAGTGGCTTTTTTTATCATTGGATCTGCGATGTTTGCTGTTACTTCTTCGTTAGTTTTTCCACATGCACTTAAGCTGAATAATAGAGTAATGTTTAGCAAAGCTATTAACAATTTGTATCTTTTTTTCATGTCTATCCCTTCTTTCTTTTCAAGTTCTTATATAAAACGCTTTCACTTATGTATATTAACGGAATTAGTAACACAAATATTTATATAAAAAAATATTTTACTTGTCGTTTTGGCTTTTCATTTTTGTTATAATAGTCATTAATTATAAATAGAAAGCTTTTTATATAAAAAGAGAAAGGAAAGTGGTTCTTTTGTTAACAAACAACCAATCCTCCAATCTTGTCAAAAAAACACTAACCTATTCCATAGATACCCATCTTCATTTATCTGCTGCTCCCTATTTTCGACTACTAATAAATGAAAGCGCTAATTTACATGCTAAATTTGCACATAAATCTATAGAATTAGATAATCCTTCCCTTTTATTCATTGATAAACAGCAAGAAGTCCAAATCTTTTCTACTCAAAAGGAAACACAAACTTTTATCATTATCCAGTTTTATTTTGATGAACAATTATTAGCACATATTACGGGACAATCTTTTTCTATAGATCAAGAAATAACATCTATCATTACTTTTCTGAAAAATGAACAGTTCAAAATTGATTATCTAAAACATAGTAAGCCAGCTATTTCCTATGATCAGGAAATCAATTCTTTTTTCATACTATGCCAACAGATGAGCATTCATTTGCTTTCCTTATTAGTTACTTATTGTCTGCAAAAAATTCAATTGTCTTCCTTACCTAGGCATTATCAACAAGAACTTGCTTTATTAACAATACCTTCACATGAGAAAGTCGTTCCTAAAAAAAAGCATATTCTTTATTCAGATGAACTAGTTGATCCAATCATACGATACTTAGAGGAACATCTTTCAGAAAATTTTTCGCTTGAACAATTAGCACAAATTTTTTTTATCAGTCCAGCCAGTTTAAAAAAACATTTTAGAAAAGTGACTGGAAAAAGTGTTATTAGCTATTTTAAAGAACTAAAAATGGAAAAAGCAAAACGTCTCGTGCTAGAAAATGAATTAACCTATACAGAAATTGCAGATATATTAGGATTTCATTCGATCCATCATTTTTCTTCAGCTTTTAAAAAATATACAGGGTTATCCCCTTCAAAGTATTATCTATCTTTAAAATAGATAAAATTTTAGGTTTTTATACACAAATTATTTCTCTATATTTTCTGTCTATTCAAAATAAACAATAATTTTCCGGCACAATTATTTGCTGTTTTTTGCCATAACATAGTACGATCAACGTAGAAAAGGAGATGTTTTTATGAAAGTTGTTGTCATTGGCGGTGTAGCTGGCGGGCCTTCATTTGCCACTCGTTTCCGTCGATTGAATGAAGCACACGAAATCATTATCTATGAACGCGGAGAGAATATTTCTTACGCAAGTTGTGCTTTGCCTTATTATTTAGGTGGTGTGATCACGGACCGTGACTCGCTGATCGAACGTACACCAGAAATATTGAAAACAAAAAACAACATCGACGTATTTACTAAACACGAAGTAACAGCAATCAATCCATCTGCTAAGCGATTACTAGTTAAAGACCTATCTACAAATGAAGAGACAGAAACGGATTACGATAAGTTGATCATCTCTTCTGGTGCTAGACCAGCTTACCCGGATATTCCCGGAGTTTTTGAAGCAGAAAACGGCTTTGTCCTTCGCAGTGTGACGGATGCGGATCGAATCAAATCGTTTCTGGAAGAAAAAGATCCACAACATGTCGTCATTCTTGGCGCAGGTGTCATGGGTCTGGAATTAGCGGAGAATTTCAAGCATCGCGGCTTAGACGTGACTTTAATCGATCAATTGCCGCAAGTCGCTTTCCCATATGATTCGGAGATTGCTGATCTAGTTTATGACAAATTGCTGGAAGAAGGATTAACCGTTCATTTAGAAACAACAGTTACTGAGATCCGTGAAAAAGGTCGAGAATTAGTATTATCAGATGGCTCCGTCCTTTCCACTGATATGCTTGTCTTTGCTGTTGGTGTTTCTCCGAATAATGAAGTGGTGAAAGCAGCCGGCATACAATTATCAGATACAGGCCAGATCATTGTTGATGACCAGTTACAAACCAATCTGCCGGACATCTATGCGATTGGTGATATTATCGAAACGACTAGTGTAGTGACTGGGCAGCCGATTCAAAGTATGCTTTCCAGTGCGGCCAATCGTCAAGGACACATGCTGGCAGATATTTTAAATGGTACGCCTATGCGCTATCGCGGATATATTGGTGCGGGTGTCGCAAAAATCTTTGATTATACAGCAAGTTATGCTGGAATGACAGAACATGCACTAAGAGCATCAGGCATAACGAATTACAAAACTGTTTTTATCACTCCTTTTGACCATGCCTATTTCTATCCAGGAGCCACAAGATTAAATCTAAAGCTAATTTTTGATGCAGATAGCGGTCGGATTTTAGGTGGACAAGCATTTGGAGAAAAGGGCGTCGATAAACGGATGGGAGAACTTTCTGTAGCGATCACCGGAAACTTGACAGTCTTTGATTTGCCCGATCTTGAGTTGCCTTACTCTCCCCCATATTCTACTACCCGTGACCCGCTGAATATAGCTGGTTATGTCGCAATCAATCAAATGACAAATATCGTAGAAACAATCAAAGCAGGCGATATACCCGAAAACGATTTGAAAGAAGCGTTCTTTTTAGATATACGTGAACCTAATAAAGCACCTTCTGGCAGTATCTCGGCAACAAAAAATATTCCAATGAATGAATTACGAGATCGAATCAATGAAATCCCAAAAGATAAAAAAGTTTACATTACTTTTAGAAGAGGATTGAATACTTATACTTCTGCACGAATCTTGTCAGGTTTGGGTATCAAAGCGATTTTGATTGAAGAATAAAAAAACGACCGCGGTGGGTAGCCGCGGTCTAGGAGTTATTTTTACTTGAGGAGTAAAAATGAAAAAGTATATAGGGTTGTTGGTTGGTATGTATATAGAATAGAAGATAAATGTGAAGAAATTGTGCATTATTTCTTCACATTTATTAGGTTATAGTTTAAGAAAGTTTAAATATTCCACAGTTTGGTTATTTTAGGCGTTTCTTTTCATTAGAAAAACCATCTTTTGGTTCTGCGATAAATCTTAACGCATAGTCGTCTCTAGAATAACGGCGCCTAATGTTATAAGGCTTCATATTAATCTCTCCGCACCAGGGCCTAATATGATATTTCTATTAGATGTTTTTTTGTTTTCTTTTTTGTTTTCTTTTTTGTTTTCTAACAAAATTTGCTGTAACTTCTTTAAGTGAGCCGGGTCGATTGGCTTACGTCGTGAGACGCTAGGAACTAGTTCTCCAAAAATGTCTCTTCTATTGTTATAGTATTTTTTGACTTCCTCATGAATCGCATAATGATGAACGGACATTCGGTTGACTATATCATTTACAGCTTGGTTATTCAATTTTCTGTTTGGAATTTTTCCATCAAGACACCAGAACAAAAGAGTATAGTGTATTTGGAAAGTTTTTTTATTTTCTTCTTCGAAAGGTTTTTTTAATTCTTCATCGTATCGCCATGTAGATTTTATATAGTTCAATTTTTCTTTTTCTATATTCAACCAATAATGAAGATAATCAGATAAATAAATTTTATCTTGTAGTTGACAAACCATGTCTTTTTTAAAATATTTTATAAATTCACTTGATGGTGTATCCCCAGTAAAAGGTGGTATCCAGGTCATTTGTGCTAAATTTGCAACATAGTCCAACCGATAATATGCTTCCATAGAATTAGAATGACTAGTTTCTTCTGCATAGTATTTCTTCTCATACATGCGCAAATATTTTAACACATCCGTGTATACATCAAATCCTACGGCTTGAAAATGAGCATTTGGTTTCTGTTGGCTTTCGTTACTTTGACTCACAAGATCATATCGTTTATTTTTTTTGAAAAAATGTGAAAACATTTTGTTCCTTTTCATACAATCTCCTCCCTTTCTTTTGTCGATTACCGTATCATTTTATCGAAAAGAGGGAAAGGTCATTTTTTTCCTTTTGGTTTATAGAAAATGAAAAATATAGTGAAGGATTTATAGGATACGGCTAATCATCAGAAAATAAAAAGAGTGGATCTCTCCACTCCATGAAAAGCGAACTTTTTGGAACACTACATTTTTCCCAAGCCCACATTTTTTATAGCCAAACTTCTTTTGCGACTTGCTGCAATAATTGGATTTTCTTCCATTGTTCTTCTTCTGTTAAATGATTTCCTTCTTCTGTTGAAGCAAACCCACATTGAGGACTGATACTTAGATTTTCCAACGGTACAAATTGTTGTGCTTCTTTTATTCGTTCTTTTATCTTCTCCGTATCTTCCAAATCTGGAAACTTAGAAGTAACTAATCCTAAAACAACTTTACTTTCTTTGTTATTCCAATGTCTTAAAGGGGTAAAATCACCTGCTCGTTCAGAATCGTATTCCAAAAAGAAACCATCATAATTCGTTGAAAACAACTCTTCTGCAATGGGTTCATATCCACCGGAGAACAGCCAAGAAGAAGCGTGATTCCCGCGACAGATATGTGTCGTGATCGTCAAATCTTCTGGTTTGTCTTCCAGTGCGTTATTGATAATCTCTGTACAAATATAAGCCATTTCTTTCGGATCAATTCCTTTTTGAAGAAGTGCTTCTCTTTTAGTTTGATCAGCTAGAAACGCCCAATTTGTATCATCGAATTGCAGGTAACGGCAACCTTTTTCATAAAAAGCATGGATTGCTGCTTTGTAAGTAGATGACAAGTCCTCATAAAAATCAGATAGATCAGGATAGATCTCATTGATTTTTGAAGAACCATCGTTAGATAGAATCTCTTGTCGTAAAATCATCGTGGGACTAGGGATCGTTGCCTTTGCGACAAAAGTATCATCTGTTTCCACTACTTCTTTCAGAAAAGCAAAATCTTTTAAAAATGGGTGGTTTGGATTGAAAGATAATTTATCTACTACCCGAATATTATAAGCTGGAGCTGCTTTCCCGTGGAATGTTTGATTATATCCAGTTTCTGGAACATAGCCTTCGATACCATTTAGTTCTTCTAAAAAATCAAGATGCCAAAATCCGCGCCGAAATTCGCCATCCGTAATTCCTTTGATGCCCACTGCTTTTTGATCTTCTACTAATCTCTTTATCTCCTGATCTTCGATTGTACGAAGTTCTTCTTTTGAAAGTAAGCCTTCTTGAACTTTTTTTCTTGCTTCTTTGATTGATTGCGGACGTAAGAAACTTCCGACATGATCTACTGTAAATGGTTTGTTTTTGCTCATTTCACTCACTCTTTTCTTTGTTTTTTGTAAAAAAAAATCCTTTTACTAGCAAATACTAGTAAAAGGACGATTATACTCGTGGTACCACCTTTTTTCAGAAAAAACATTCTTTCTCTCAGCCTGACAATAAAATCAGTGGTCTTGGTAACGAAAGACTGTTCGTTTTTGCCTACCTTTCGACAAAAAATCCTCTAAGGCCATTTTCGACAGTCAACTTCTAGCTTTTTACACCAACCAAAGCCTCTCTTGAACCATTTCCTGTCTACTTTCCTTCTCATCGGATACTATTAGAATAAAATCAGAATAGCATGTTTGAAAGAAAAGTCAATAGGGGATAAGAACAAATAAATACTAATTTGGTATCCTTAGATCACTTCCTTAAAATAATCATACTCGTTTCAACTACATAAAAAGGACTTAATTTTGAAAAATTTCCCATCAAAACTAAGTCCTTTTTATTATAGTTATGCAAATTTGCTGATTTCTTCATTATTTCCGTCCTATGAGGTTTTAAAAAGTTTTATGGTACGTTCTATATTTTCAGCTTCCTTATCCCCATATAAGATGCGTTCTACTTTACCATTTTTTATAAAAATTACAGCAGGAATACTTTCGACACCTAATTTATTATAATATTTTCTAAAATTATCAACATCGGTTTTATTTCCAGTAGTATCTAGGTAATTAATTTCTAGTTTTTCCTTTTCCAAATAAGAAATTAATTTTGGTTTATATAATATACAGTCTGGACAATTTTCTCTACCAATGTAAACAATACTATTCCCCTTACTATCTATGATAGAGTCTATACCTTGAATTGTAGTTGTTTTTAAAGGCTCCTGTTGAATTCTTGATAATTGAGTAGAACCTAATGCAAGTGTAACCATTGCTGCTAATGATATTACCAAATAAACAGCTTTTTTATTTTTTTTAGCATACACTATTCCAAAAATCATAAATGTCAAACAAGTATATAAAAGTAATATTTGCCAAAAAAAGATTCGTGTAAAATGTATTTCTAATGAATTTTCAGAACCATTTGCAATTCCTGATATAGTTAACAGGTTCAATGGTGCCTGAAAAGTTGTTCCGTTTAAAAAACTATTTACTCCATTAGGAATTATCAACGCAACTAGAATTGAAAATGTTGCAAAAAATGAAACGCCACTATATTTAAAGATGTCAAGAATTATTTTTTTCATAGTCGTTCTTTCTCCCATTTAGTATTAAATACGTGATTTGTTATGATAAAACCAGTAACAATAAAAATTGTTACTAATGTGATTTGGATAATACTAGAATAACTATTAAAAAGGTTAATTAAATAAGTAATCGGAAATAAGCCTAGTACACAAACCAATATAAGGCTAGTTTGCGATAATGGATTTTCTTTACTGTATGGAAAGAAAACACCCAAAATAATAGAACTAAGAGTAGAAGTTGCTAAAATTCCTAAACCAAAAAGGCATTCTCTTAAACTTGGAACTTTAAAAAGAAGCATTAATAAAAAGAAGAAAGAGGTAACAACAAATGTGCTGATGAACTTCCCTAAAAAATATTGACTTCTCTTAACTCCTAAAATTCTATAAAAACTTAACATCTTTTCATCAACGCCATAACTTAGAAAGCCAAGTGTACCTAACAAGCCAGCATCTATCTTAATAAGAATATCTAATATTGGAAGATGACTCAGTAGTGTAAAGATATTTAATCCTAATAGTAGAAGAATTAAAAGAATTGTATTTTCAGAGCGTAACAATAATTTCATATCTTTAAGAATAAGACTAATATTTAAGCTTTTGGTATTATTGATTTTAGCAAATACTTTTGATTGATATTCATTTTTATCTTGAATGGAAGAAAGCAAAGCAAAACTATGGATACAAGCAATAAATATTACTAATTCTACTAAAACAAGAAGTAAAAGATTAACAGAAAAGGTATTCTCTAAAATAATATGGCCTAAAAATCCCAAGTTCCAGAATAAGATATTATAAGAAAATGTTTCGTAATTTAGTAAGATATTTTGAATATTTTCAAGCAAAGTAACAACAATTCTCAATATAATAATCGTTTGCACCAATAAAGAAACACTTTTAGCAAAGGGAATTTTCATGCGTATTCCTAAAAAAAATAAAATATTATAAGACAAATTCATTAATAAAGTGATAAATATTGATTGTAATAAGAAAATTCCTGCTATTCTTAATGACAGAGAAACTGATATTCCATTTGTTACAAGTTGTGGAATGATAATTATAGAAAATAAGATAGAAGGTATTGCTACCTGTATGCTTAACGGAAAAGAATAATATCCAATATACATAGCTAATTTAGATATAGGCAACCTATCCAAGTTTTTTAAAATTTTAGATTCATCTGGATCAAGAAATTTTAAAACAATAAAAATAGAAAAAGTAAAGATTGATAGCGATATTAAATAGGTTAAATTTGCAGAATAAAGTATCTCTAAATTCCCATTTAAAAAAATAGATACAACATCATGTGTTAGAATATTTGCTAGTAAAGCAGAAATTCCGATTATGATAAAAACAGAAAGAAACATTCCAATTCTCTTTTCTTTTGAATTTAGAACTTGATTGATTTTATTTCTATATACTTTCGATAACATCGAAATAATCTTCAAGATAACAATCAATTTCATTCTCCCTTTCTTTCAAAAATGCCGCCTCAAGAAATGCCTCTTCTATTTTATTTTTTTTATATTGGGATTTGATTTCTTCAGGAGTACCACCTCCTACTACTATTCCACGAGTTAAAATTAAAATTTTGTCACATATTTCTTCAATAAAGAGTAAATCATGACTAGTAATAAGTATCATTTTCCCCTTGCGTTTAAACGAATCCACTATTTTTTTCAGAACATAAACAGCTTCGACATCTAATCCTCTACAGGGTTCGTCTAAAACTAAGACATCAAATGGTTTCATAATCATTGAAATAATCTGCAACTTTTTCTTCATACCGTGAGAATAAGAACTGATTAGCTTGTCTATATCTTTTTCCAAATCAAATATTTTTAATAATGTAATAATCTGGTTCTTATTGATTCCCTTATACATACTTTTTATAAATGCAAGGTACTCAAAACCTGTCAATTCCTCGATTAAGATAATTTCATCAGAAATATAGGCAAATCTATTTTTTATAGCATCATTATCAACATTTTGTCCAAATAAAGAAATACTTCCTTTGTCTTTCTTTATTATTCCGAGAATAGAATTTAGTAAAGTTGTTTTTCCTGAACCATTCGGTCCTGCCAAACAAAGAATTTCTCCTTTTGAAATTTGAAAAGAAATTTCTTTTACTCCATTTTCAGAGTTTTTGTATATTTTATTTAAATCATTAATAGCTAACATATTTTATCCTCTACATCCAATAGAATTGATTAAACAAAAGAAAAGCTATCCGATTAAATAAAGATATGGATAGCTTCTAACAAATTGCATACTTTCACATGGGCTAAATAAATGATCGTAGACAGTAATTGCTACTTACAGCCCAGTCTTACAGACCCACTTCCGTTTACATAACTCCAAGAACCAGTGAAACTCTTCCCTTTAGTCAAGCAATACAAAACACAAGCCGCAACAATTGTAACAGCAAGTAATAGAAGAATAGCAATTGCAACGGTATACCAAACAACTTGATCTTCTGCCAAATAAATATTTTGACTTGTAATAGTTGGTGCTGAATAATCCATAATAGAATCTCCTTTAATTTTTTTATCATTTCAAAACTACTAATCATTAGAATTTAGTAGTTCTGTAATAATCGTATGTCCGTCACCAAAGAAGGGCAATAAATTGATAATGTGAAACATAAAAATAAAAGCAGGTATTCTTATCCACAAATTATCTGATAAGAAATAGAGTAGAACACCTAAAAAGAAAACAAAAATCGCTCCTGAAAACGTAATGAGGATATTTGATTTTCTATCTAATACTTTTTCTCTAACAATTGACATAGATAACGTTTTTATTGATAAATACCCGTGATTATGATGAGTGATCTTCCTATATAAAATCAAATGAGTGGTTTCATGAAGTATGATGCTCATTAGCAAAACGAGATAGGAAAAAGCTGGGAATAGAATCCATAAAAACTCTAAACGAATTTCTTGAAAAGATAAGAACAGAAAAAGTAAACATAATAAATTTACTCCACATATGAAAGTAATTATTGGGAAATTCTCTTTTAAAACATGAAAGCACACTTCCAAGAAAATTTTTAACGTTTTTTCGTTATGAATACTATGACTGCTTCGCAAATTTTTTTGAATTTTTTTAATACTACAAGAGATTTTTTCTTTAATAGAGGTTCTTTTAGGAAGTGTATAATTGATAATCCCCCTATTATTTAAGGCTTGTAGAAAAACTACTAGGTCTTTTTTTAAATTTTCTTTTGGCACATCAGGAAATTCTTCTTGAAACCATTGAAATAGTTCTTTCAAACTGATTTTCTTGGTTTCTATTAATTTATTGCAAATTAGTAATCCAATTGAATCTACTATCATTTCCAATTTGGGAATTCTTTTATCAAATATTCTTTGATTTTCTATATAAATCTCCGGATGTATAAAAATATCAAAACTAAAAATTGTGTTATCATTGAAAAAAATCACATTTCTTATCTTTTCATTTATCAAAAAATTTTCTCCTTACCCTTAAAAAATCAGCGAACATCAATGAACCAATCTTTGAATGATTTAAAAAAAATAGCAAACATATTTTCACCACCTCTTTGTTTTGTTCTTTGCATGTTTTATTTATGTGTTATTATAGTAGCTAAGAAACAGAAATTTAAATTATGGTCAAAATTTTCACATCATAAAAATTAAAATAATGGAGGAAATATGGAAATTCATAAATTATTGAGAAAACTCCGTGTAGAAAGAGGGCTTTCTCAAAAAGAGTTATCAAAGGGAATAATAACTAGAGAAACTTTTGTGAAATACGAAAATGGCAAAACAAATATTCCATTTTTTGTTTTAATTGAATTACTGGAGAAGATGAATTTAAGTTTAGATGAATTTATTTTTTATTTAGACAAAGATATCCTAAGAGAAAAGAATTGGAGTTTAAAGAAATTAATAAAGAAAATCAGAGAAGACAAATCAATTTCTCAACATATGTTGCAAGCACTTCGAAAAAAAGCCAGAAATACAAATAATATAGTAGATATCAGGAATTATTTAGTTGCTAAGACGATCGGTTGGTATCAATTAGCAGATAGCGAAAGAAAACTAAACAACTCTGATAAAGAATATCTATCCGAGTTAAAAAATTATTTGGAAGCTGTTGATGATTGGGGAAGATTTGAAATGGCAACCTTTACTACTCTTTTATTTGTTTTTGAAACAAATTACATAAACGGTAGATTATCAGACATTGAAAAAAAAATAGAAAAAAATAAAGATTTTGAGATTTTTCATTCCATATTGATTGGTATGTATAACAATGCTTTTTTATTAATGCTCGAACGAAAAGAAACCGTTTTAGCTAAAAAATATTTAGAGAAGATAGCTGATGTTCGTCACAGACTGTTATTTTTTGGAGATACAGGTGTTTACTGTAATTTTTATAAATTACTTTTCGATCATTTAACAGAAGAATCTGGACGAGCAAATGATTTATTAGAATATTTTCAAGGATTAAAAATGATTGGTTCACATAACCTATCTAAACGTTTCAAAGACGACTTAAAGAAATTTGAGCTTATTTACAATATCACACCAATAATTTTTGTAGATTAATCATTGTAGGTAAGTAGTAAAAATGGGAACAATCACTGTGAATTTAAACAATTATAATCTTTATTATGTATGTAGAAAAACGGTGAAACAACAATAATGAATAAAAAGAAGATATTTAATGACCAAGTAGTAATAGATTCCGTTAAAATAAACAAAAATAAGGAGTTGAAAGGCAATAAATTACACTGAGCTATCAGTTACAGGACTCACTTTTTCTGAGTTAAACTGAGAAATTGGATACTAAAAAGTACTAAAGCTAAAAATTTAGAAGCTTTAGTACTTTTTATTTTCTCTTTATTTCTGTCTTCATATTCCTACCAACTGATACATGAAAAACTGTGACGACGTTTGCTACAATATTTTCAGAAAAAATCAAACCAACTTTGTTTATTGTTCTTTCTATATATCAAATTATCCCCTACCTTATGGAATTTTCAGCCACTTTTAGTAGAAGAGTGGAAAACTCAGGTAGAAATAGGTCGCTTTTTCTCTCTTTAGAAGGTTGATAAATCCCTAGTTTTACTGAGTTTTGCTATCATTTCCGATACATCTTGAATTCTAAGAATAGATCATTATAGATGCCTAGGTATTTCGATCCTAGATCTTCGTAGACTTCAAGATGAGAGATCGTGTCATCAGATGGATAAAATTGTTCGTCCGACGAAATGTCTTTTGGCAATAACGTTTTTGCTTTTTCATTTGGTGTAGAATAACCAATATACTCTGCATTTTGTGCCGCGTTTTCCGGTTCTAGCATAAAGTTGATGAAATCATAGGCACCTTCTTTATTTTTCGCGGTTTTTGGCATAACAATATTATCAAACCAAAGATTGGACCCTTCTGGTGGGATCACGTAATGTAAATGTTCATTTTCCCACATCATATCGGCAGCTTCACCAGAAAATGTTACTGCCACGGAAGCTTCTTCATTGATCATATACATTTTGATCTCATCAGCCACGATTGCTTTGACATTTGGTGTTAGATGATTCAATTTATTTGCTGCTTCTGTCAGCTGTGCCATATTCTTACTATTCAAAGAATAGCCTAAACTATTCAAAGAAAGCCCCATAACTTCTCGTGCACCATCAATCAGCATCAAACTGTCTTTCAATTCCGGCTTCCACAAATCATCCCAATGCTGGATTTGATCTGCATCAAAGAATTTATCATTATATACGATCCCTAAAGTTCCCCAAAAATATGGAATCGAATATTGATTAGCTGGATCAAAATCCAAATTTAAAAATCGTGGATCGATATTATTTAATCCTTTGATCTTTGAATGATCTAAGGGTAGCACTAGTTTTTCTTTGATCATTTTTTGGATCATATATTCACTTGGAATAGCGATATCGTAGTTTGTTCCGCCTTGTTGGATTTTTGTGAACATCGCTTCATTAGAATCAAATGTTTCATAATTTACTTTGTACCCATATTCTTTTTCAAATTTCGTGATCAAACTAGGATCGATATAATCTCCCCAGTTATAGATCGTCAGTACCTTCGCTCCACTCATGCCACTTGTTTTTTCAAGTTGGCGTACACCAAGCAGCAGCACCGCAATAATGATGAGAATACCTAAAAACAGAGATTGTAATTTTTTCATCGTAGCCGTGCCACCCCCTCGCGTACTCTTCTGTTTTTCTTCAACCGTTTTGGACGGTTCTCTTTACTAATGAAGTAGTAACCAATGACCAATATCATGGAGAACAAGAAAACTAATGCACTTAGCGCATTGATTTCTAAACTGATTCCTTGTCTTGCACGAGAATAAATCTCTACTGAGAGCGTCGTAAAGCCATTTCCTGTGACGAAAAACGTAACCGCAAAATCGTCAAGAGAATAGGTAAATGCCATAAAATACCCAGCTATGATCCCTGGAGAAAGATAAGGCAAAATGATATTTTTGACTACTTGCAAATTATTAGCACCAAGATCTCTAGCCGCATCAACCATTGAATCGTTCATTTCTTGCAATTTTGGCAAGACCATCAAGACGACGATTGGAATGCTGAAAGCAATATGGGAAAGCAATACACTCTGAAAACCTAATCCGAATCCTAGTAGTGTAAAGAAAATCAAGAAACTAGCACCGATAATAACATCAGGAGAGACTAATAAGATGTTATTCATGCTCAACAACGCTGTCCGTGCACGTCGTTTCTTCGTGTAATAGATCCCCATAGCCCCAAATGTCCCGATGATCGTGGCGATCAATGCAGATAAGAAAGCCAGCATGAACGTATTCAATACGATAATGATCAAACGAGTATCTTCAAAAACAGCTTCATAATTTTCCCAAGTAAACCCTGTAAAGCTGTTCATCGTTCCTCCTTCATTGAAGGAATAAAAAATCAGATAGAAGATCGGTGCATATAAGAATAAAAAGACGATCCCTAAATAAAGATACGACCATTTAAATTTTTTCATTTATGAGCGACCTCCTTTTTTCTTCTCGCCTGTCAGGAGCATCACGATAAACATAGCAATGATTAAAATCACACCGATTGTAGAACCCATCCCCCAGTTTTGCGTAACCAAGAAATGCTGTTCGATAGCTGTTCCTAAAGTGATCACTCGGTTTCCACCAATCAGACGAGTGAGCATAAATAAAGAAAGAGAAGGAATAAAGACTGCTTGGACACCGCTTTTCACACCATTTAATGATAATGGAAAAATCACTCGTCGGAAGGTCTCAAAGCTATTCGCTCCTAAATCTCTGCTGGCACTGATCAAAGAAGGATTCATCTCTTCCAGTGCATTGAAAATCGGCATAATCATAAATGGAATCTCGATATACGTTGCGACGAACAAGAAACTGAAGTCTGTGAACAATATCTGTTTCGGTCCGATCCCGATAAAGTCAAAGAAATGATTCACGCTGCCGTGAACACTGAAAATCCCAATAAATGCGTAAGCTTTAAGCAGCAGATTCACCCATGTAGGTAAAATAATCAACATCAGCCATAATTGTTTGTGCTTCAGTTTTGTTAAAAAATAAGCAGTCGGGTAACTGATGATCAGTGTAAAAAACGTAATCAAAAATGCATACCATACAGAATTGATCGTCATAGAAAGCGATGTCCCCGACGTAAAATAAGATAGATAGTTATTCAGCGTGAATTGCCCATTCATATCAAAAAAAGATTGATAAATGATCATTAATACAGGCGCGATCACGAATAAACCGAGCCACAAAATATAAGGGACGGAATAGATCCTGCGCATTGTTTTCATTCTTGTCCCCCCTATTCTTCGTAACTGTCAAGACGTGCATCGAATTCTTCTTCAGACTCGTTGAAACGCATGACATGGATATCTTCTGGCTCAAAGGCCAATCCTACTTTGCTTCCTTCTTTAGCTTTTTTCGTCGAATGGACCATCCATTCATTTTGCTGTTCATCATAACAGATGATTTCATAATGGACACCACGAAACAGCTGAGTATCGACCGTTACGACTAACTTTCCTTTATCTGGTGTCGTGATTGTCAAATCCTCTGGGCGTAAAACAACTTCAACTGGCTCATTCGGGCGCATCCCGCCATCGACACATTCAAATTGCTTACCAACAAATTCAACTAGATTATCTTCGATCATCACACCGTCCACGATATTGCTTTCCCCAACAAAATCAGCAACGAAATGATTGATTGGCTCATCATAAATATCTACAGGCGTACCACTTTGGACGATTTTCCCTTTATTCATGACAAAAATCTCATCACTCATCGCCAACGCTTCTTCTTGATCATGAGTCACAAAAATAAACGTGATCCCTAATCGTTGTTGCAGATCCCGCAGTTCATACTGCATATCTGTACGTAGTTTCAAATCAAGCGCCGATAACGGTTCATCTAGTAGCAATACTTTAGGTTCGTTCACGATTGCTCGTGCAATCGCTACACGCTGTCTTTGACCACCAGACATTTCACTGATCTCCCGTTTCTCATATCCAGGAAGCTGGACCATACGCAATGCATCTTTTACCTTCTTTTCGATATCAGATTTGGACATTTTTTTGATCTTCAATCCAAAAGCAACGTTATCAAAAACATTCATATGAGGAAAAAGTGCATAATCTTGGAAGACGGTATTTACTTGTCGCTTATTAGCGGGCAAATCATTCAACCGTTCCCCTTCAAAATAGATGTCCCCTTCTGTAGCTTCAGTGAATCCAGCTATAATACGTAGGATCGTTGTTTTACCACAGCCGGAAGGACCAAGCAGTGTATAAAATTTTCCTTGTTCGATCTCAAAACTTACTTTTTTTAATACTGTTTCATCATCATAGCGTTTCACTACTTGATCAAATGAAATGATTGGTTTCCCCACGTTTTTACCCCCTATATTACAAATATGATTGTGTCGCGACAATCAATACTTTTGTTCGTTTTTTGAGATGATTCCTTAATTGATGTTGTTTTGTCGCTTGATAATAGATCGACTGTCCTGCTTTTGCCACATAGACCGTCTCTCCTAAGCTTAACTCTAATTCCCCTTCTAATACAAAAATAAACGTTTCAGATAATGAAGGTTCAAACGTCTTATATTCTCCTGCACCTTCAAAAGTTAGTAAGACAGGCTCCATTTCTTTTTCATTCGAATCAGCCACCAGCCATTCCAATTCATACCCGTTTTCTTCATCGGAATAAACCGTATGATCTTCTTTTGAATAAACCACTTGCAGATTCGCTGCTTCTTGATGAAAAAATTCTTCTGGAGTGACACCTAAGACTTCAAGAATAGAAAAGAATGTTTCCATTGATGGTGAACTTAAATCTCGTTCCAACTGGGAAATATACCCTTTTGACAAATCTGTGCGTTCGCCTAGTTCTTCTTGTGTCAAATTCTTTTGGATGCGCAAATTTCTTAATTTCTCACCAATTTCCATAATTTCCTCCGTATGAAGTTTTCTAATAGTAAACTTCTGGTTTACTACCACTCGTATTAGTATACGAATTTTATTGCAAAAGGCAACCCTTTTTAAAATTTTTTTTGCTGAATATTTCTTTATCTTTTCGAATCATTTCTACTTATTCGATTCTTTCTTTTTTCTGCCTCTTTCACCTAATTTTTGTCTAAATTTAAGGAAGAACCAGAATAAAAAAGGAGGCTTTGTGGTATGATAAAAGAAAATTTTTAAAAGGAGTGTCTCACGAATGAACGCTTTTCGATCTTTTCAGGTAATAAATGAACCTGTTTTCCATACAGCAATCAGTGATCTGCCATTTACTGAATTGGCTGAAAATGAAGTCTTGGTAAAAATTGCCTATTCTGATGTCAATTATAAAGATGCATTGGCAATGAGCGAGTCTGGTCAGGTGATACGAACCTATCCGATGACTCCAGGGATTGATTTATCCGGAACTGTCGTCCAAAGTAAAGATTCACGTTTTTCAGAAGGAGATCTTGTACTTGCTACTGGTTTTGGGCTTGGTGTCACCTATCCAGGCGGTTACAGCCAATACCAAAAAGTACCAGGAGACTGGTTAGTCCCTCTACCGAAAAATATGACGCTGCGTCAAGCGATGATTTTTGGTACAGCAGGGTTTACTGCTATGTTGTGTGTGAACGCTTTAATCCGTCAAGGCATAACCTCCAATAAAAAAGTTGTCGTTACTGGTGCTTCTGGCGGTGTAGGCAGTGTAGCTGTCGCCCTGTTACATAAACTCGGATTCCAGTCAATCATTGCTTTTTCCAGAAAAGAAGAGTCTGTCACATGGCTAAAAAGCCTAGGTGCTTCTCAAGTCGTACGACCTGATGAATTTCTGCCAGAAACAACAAAAACTTTAGGAAAACAGCAAATCGATGCTGTCATCGACACAGTAGGTGGTGAGCAACTAAGTAGTCTTCTTCCATTGATCTCTTATAACGGTGTAGCAGCTTTATGTGGCAATGCAGGGGGAATCAAACTAAACACGACCGTTTTGCCTTTTATTCTGCGAAACATCCAATTGATTGGGATCGATTCTGTCAATGTACCTATTGAACAACGTCCTTCTTTATGGCAACAGATGGCAGATTTGCAGATGGCAGATGATCTAGTCGTCCAAGAAGTTACTCTGGAGCAGTTACCTGAAACAGCAACTAAACTACTTGCTGGGACACATCAAGGAAGAACACTGGTAAATGTAGGTGACCAAAAATGAAGGTTCTGATCACAGCTGGAGGGACAACTGAAAAAATCGATCAGGTACGTGCTATTACGAATCATTCGACAGGACGATTAGGACAAGCTTTAGCTAATCACTTAGCTGCCAACCCAGATACCACAGTCGATTACGTGACTACGAGACAAGCACTGAAACCGGAAAGACGTTCCAATATAACGATCTATACGATCGAGTCTGCCCAAGACTTGTTTTTACAATTAGAAGCACTCACAAAAAAAGAACACTATGATGCAATTATCCACAGTATGGCAGTCAGTGATTTTACTCCTGCTTTTAGTTTTTCAGAAGAACAGTTGGCAAAAAAACTACCCGCTTCTTCAACACAAGAAGAACTGGCCAACTGGTTTGCAGAAAATGAACAAATAAAGAACTCTGCTTCAAAGATCTCTTCTGACACCGAGCATCTTGTGCTCGTTTTGAAGAAAACGCCAAAAATCATTTCTTATCTGCGTGAATGGCAGCCGAAAGCGAAAATCATTGGTTTCAAACTATTAGTAGATGTACCAAAGGAATCTCTTCTTACAGTCGCCAAAAACAGTCTGATAAATAACAAAACTGATTTTATTTTCGCAAATGATTTGACAGAAATCCATGGCGAGACACACCACGGTTATCTCTTATCTAAAGATGGGACAGTGGAAGAAGCACAAAGCAAATCTGAGATTGCTGCATTGATTACTGAAAAAATTAGATTGGAGGAATCAAAATGAAAAAGATCTTATTAGGCGTTACCGGAAGTATTTCTGCTTACAAAAGCGCCGATCTTACAAGTCAATTTGTCAAATCAGGTGTCCAAGTAGATGTGATTATGTCTCAAAGTAGCACACATTTTATCACGCCATTAACCTTGCAATCTCTGTCGAAGCGAGCAGTCCATACAGATGTCATGCAAGAATCAAATCCACAGGTGATCAATCATATCGAACTAGCCAAACAAGCTGACTTGTTTCTAATCGCACCTGCTACGGCGAACATTGTCGGCAAGCTAGCAAACGGCATTGCAGACGATCTCCTTTCAACAGTCGCAATGGCGCTTCCGATGGGAACACCAAAACTGATTGCCCCTGCCATGAACACGAATATGTATCAAAACCCGATCACTCAGCGTAATCTGGAAACATTGAGATCTGTCGGCTATCAGGAAATCGAACCAAAAGAATCTCTTTTAGCTTGCGGAGATTTTGGAAAAGGTGCCTTAGCTGATATTCAGACGATCATCGAACAGGTCATGCTGACTCTTAACGAAAGAAATGCTTAGTGAAAAAGGAGTACTTATGAAAAATACAAAAAACTTTACTTTGACTGCGATGTTTTTAGCTATTTTGATTTTATTAGCTGTTACGCCTCTAGGTTTTATTCCTATTGGACCAATAAATGCAACAACCATGCATATACCTGTAATCATTGCTTCGATCGTTTTAGGACCAAGACTAGGTGCTTTTCTTGGCGGTACATTTGGACTGATCAGTATGATTCGAAGTACGGTTATCCAAACACCTTTGTCTTTTGTCTTTTCTCCGTTCATCCCAGTCATCGGCACTGAACATGGAAGCTGGAAAGCCTTGTTGATTGCGTTTATCCCTCGGATCTTGATTGGTGTTGTTCCTTATTTCGTTTATAATGGTCTGCGCAAACTGATGAAACAAAAAGCTGATACCGTCTCTTTATTCTTAGCAGGACTTGCCGGCTCATTGACCAATACGATTTTAGTGATGAATATGATCTACTTTTTATTCCAGCAAGATTACGCCAAAGTCCTCGGGACAAATTTAAACGCTGTTTATTCAGCTATTCTTGCAGTTATTTTTACAAGTGGCGTACCTGAAGGAATCGTCGCTGGTCTTGCGACTGCGGCAGTATGCAATGTCTTGTTAAGATACTTCAAGCGCCCTTCTCTTCATCACTGATAGTCATCGTAGCCGATGTCTGATTTTTTTCTCTTTTGGTGTTACTATTAATTAGTAAGATTTGACGTCGAAAGGATGATCCAAATGAAAATTTTTGTTGTAGGTGCAAACGGACAGATTGGCCGACACCTGATAAAAGATTTAGCTTCAAGTTCCCACGAAATTTTTGCTGGGGTAAGAGATGTCGCTTCCCAGACATTAGTGAAAAAAGAGAATGTTTCGTATGTCTCTTTTGATTTGACTTGGTCCGTGGAAAAAATGGCTGAAGCATTCAAAGGTATCGATGTATTGATTTTTGCTGCCGGTTCTCAAGGAAAGAATCTTTTGCAAGTAGACTTGGATGGTGCAATCAAAACAGTTATCGCAGCTGAAAATGCGCATGTCTCTCGCTATCTGATGGTCAGTGCTGTTTATGCAGATGAACCAGCAAAATGGCCTGAGTCCATGACAGATTATTATATTACTAAACATTATGCAGATGAATGGCTGAAACGAACTAACTTAGATTTTGTCATTCTTCAACCAGTCACATTGACGAACGATGAAGAAGTCACCTCCATTCAATTGACTAAGCCTAATGAAAAAGCAGCCAAAACGATTACTCGTTCTACAGTTGCTGCTGTACTTGCCGCTCTTGTGGAAGAAACGGATATTTCCCGTACGACTCTAGTGCTTTCTGAAGGTAGCCAAGAGTTGAATACAGCATTCCAAGAATGGGCAAAGGAGGAATAGATCCATGCGTGCCATTTCAATCAAGCATCCTGGTTCTGTAGATGTATTAGAACAAATAGAAGTGCCTGTTCCTGAACCAAAACAAGGCGAATTATTGATAAAAGTTCATACAGCAGCGGTCAATCGAACAGATATCATGAAAAGAGAATCAGTCTCTTTAAAACCTCCCTACCCTATTTTGGGTGTCGAAGTAGCTGGAGAGGTAGTTGAGAATAAAAGTGATATCTCCACTTTTACTCCTGGGACAAAAGTGTACGGATTAGTCAATCTAGGTGGTTATGCTGAATATGCTGTGATGCCTGCCGATCGAGCAATCCTTCTCCCTGATACGTTAGATTATGTTTCTGCTGCTGGAATCTCAGAAGTTTTTCTGACTGCTTATCAAACACTTTATTGGCTTGGAAAATTACAAGAAGGCGAAACTGTTTTGATCCACGCAGGAGCAAGTGGTGTTGGAACAGCAGCGATCCAATTAGCTAGACAACTTTCTCACGCGAAAATCATCGTTACTGCAGGATCAGAAGAAAAGCTCGCCTTTTGTAAAGAACTTGGTGCAGATGAATTGATCAACTATAAAAAACAAGATTTTCAAGAAGAGGTAAGAAAAATCACTGATGGTCGAGGAGTCGATGTTATCTTGGATTTCATCGGCGCTTCTTACTGGGAAAAGAATTTAGCTTCTATAGCCGTTGATGGCCGCTGGGTCTTGATTGGTATGCTTGGCGGAACCATTGTGCCTGAGATAGACCTTGGTGTATTAATTGGGAAACGCGTCCAACTTCTTGGTACATTATTGACACCTAGAAGTGATCAGTATAAAGCAGAGCTCGCACAAACTTTTATGGAAAAAGCGGGGCCTTTTCTAGAAAGTGGCAAGATTCGGCCAATCATTGACCGTACATTCCAATTCAGCGAAGTCAAACAAGCGCATGAATATATGGAAGCAAACAAAAACATCGGAAAAATCATTTTGAAGATAACTGAATAAAACCATGCTGATCAAAAAAGAGGCTGGGACAGAAGCGTTTAACTCCAAGAAATAAGAAGGAGTTGCTTCTGCTTCCGCCGTTTATACGTGTTTAGAGCGTGAGACAAAAGTGTTCTTTACTTTTGTCCCACGCTCTTTTTCCGAACAAACGGTGTTCAAAAGCTTGCATCTGCGGTAATAAGTCCAACCAAGTCAAAAACATAAGAAGCTATTTTTACTTGGCTGTTCTTATTACTTGATGCAGGGCAGCTTTTTCACAACCTCTTTTTATTTACGTTCTATTTCATTCATTTTCCGAAGCAAACCGAGCTGCTTGTATGCCCGCTTGTCGCCCAAAAATAATGATTTCTGCAACTGAGTTTCCACCGATCCGATTGTCTCCATGTAAGCCACCTGTGACTTCTCCGGCAGCGTACAACCCGCTGATTGGCTGATTTTCTTTATCCAATACTTCGGTATTCGTATTGATTTTCACGCCACCCATCGTATAATGGATCCCTGGCGCGATTTTGATTGCATAATAATTTGGAGACGATAGATCATGTTCCATGGCTGTGGCACGATTGAATTGAGCATCTTTTTTCTCCGCAACATCCGCATTCCATCCATCAACTGTTTTTGCTAATGTTTCTTTTGGCAAATCAATTTTTTCTGCTAATTCTTCCATTGTTTTTCCAGTTGTGACATATCCTTTTTGGTCATAAAATTCGATGGCAGTAGCACGATCACGCACGCCTTGATCAAAAATCAAATACGCTGATTTTTCAGGCAACGCTGTGATGGCTGCAGATACTTTATCCCTTGTATCCATTTCATTCACAAATCTTTTTCCTTCTTGATTCACCAAGATTGCTCCTTCTCCGCGAACCACTTCACCGATCAAGATTCCCTCATCCTGTTGCACGGTTGGATGAATTTGTATTTTATCCATGTCAACGGTTTGTCCGCCTAACTTTTCGATCATGGTAATACCATCTCCAGTTGATCCTTCTTGATTTGTCGTAATATAATCAGCTAAATCAGGACGATATCTTTCAATAAATTCTTTGCTAGCACCAAAACCGCCTGTAGTGACGACGATTGCTTTACCGGTGATTTTTTTTGGTTCTTCTCCTTGGACATGTACAGTCACTTCATTGACTGTTTCCCCATTTTTCTTAATATCTGTCACATCTGTGTTGACAAAAATCGGTATTTTTCGCTCATGGACGCTGTTCAATAATCCATCCACTAAATATCCACCGATAGCCGAGCCATCAGACGGACGATGCGTCCTCTTCTCACTCATCCCTCCAGTGATCGTTAAATTATCTAGTTTGATCCCATTTTGATCCAACCAATCGATTGCATCAGCAGAGTGATCGACAAAGTAACGAAGCATTTCTTTATCATTTGTTCCTCCACCACCTTTTAGCGTTTCTTCATAGAATGCCTCATTTGAGTCTTCGATTCCCTCTTCTTTTTGGAATTTGGTTTCAGAAGCGTTCATTCCGCTTGATGATTTAGACGTATTCCCTCCGGCAACAGGCATCTTTTCGAAAATCACTGGGTTCAAGCCAGCATCTTTTGCTTCGATAGCGGCTGCCATCCCTGCACCGCCGGCTCCCACGATTACGATATCATAAGATTCTTTCATTTCTTTTGGATCAGTATATGCTTGTTCAGAAGCACCTGATGACACTTCGGCAGATTCCTTCGTACTAGAACTTGTCTGTGCTGTATTTTTCTGATCTGCGCCACATGCACTCATGGCAAGAAGCGAAACCGCCGTTAATAAACCAACAACTAATTTTTTCATGTTTATCCCCCTTTTCTCTTTATACCTATATTAAGTGATTCTTTTCACAATATCAACTCTGTTTTTCTTTAAGACATATAGTTTTGGTAAACACGCGCTTCTTAGTATAATTAAGGATATACATGAAGGAGTTATTTTATGAATCATTTGAAAACCTTTTTTACGAACAGTACAAAAACTGCTGGCAGAATCACAAATGGAATCTATATTTTATTACGTATCATCGTTGTTATTATGTTGGCTGATCAGATTTGGAACCAACATTGGGGAAATACGATGCTTTTATTATTGACACTGATTTTATTTGAAATTCCTTATTTCCTAGAAAAGATATTAAAGATACAGATTCCAAATATGTTAGAAATCATATTGTTATCTTTTATTTTCAGTTCAACAGTTTTAGGAGAATTAAGCGATTTTTATGGCTATTTTTCAATGTGGGATACTTTTCTACATGCATTCAGCGGATTTTTAGCTGGGGGTGTCGGTTTTTCACTTGTTTATTTGCTCAATAAAAATACAAAAACGATGAACTTGACTCCTTTGTTATTAGCAGTCGTTTCCTTTTGTTTTTCGATGACAGTTGGTGTTATGTGGGAGTTTGTTGAATTTACAGCAGATAAATTGCTACAATTCGATATGCAAAAAGATACGATCGTCCAGCAAATCAATAGTGTGGAGTTAAGCAAAGACGGAAACACTGTCTATCATGTTCCTGATATCACTCGGACAATCATTGAAAGTCAGAATGCAGACGGTAAAACAGATAAAATAATCATCCAAAATGGTTATTTAGATGTGGGAATCATGGATACTATGAAGGATTTATTTGTTAATTTTATTGGAGCAGTCGTTTTCAGTATATTTGGTTACCTTTATAGTCGAAATGATTACCAAAAATTTACTTTCATCAAGAATTTTATTCCCAAAAAAATCAAACGATAAAAATACTAAAAAAATAAGAGAAGAGGCAGTGACAAGACTTTTGTCACAACCTCTTCTTTTTCGAATAAATAGCGTATCATCAGCTAGCCAACAGGATGAATTCAAAAACAGTAAGATAGAAAGAACTACTTTTCCGTTTTTCTTCTCATATTGTGAGCTGATTTCACCATTTTTTATTTATCTAATTTACTTAAAACCTGCATAACTTTTTCATAATCTGAATTAGGTGTGCCGTCTAGATTTTCAGCAATAAAAGAAAAACCCATTTTTTTATAAAGAGCAATCGCCTGATGGCTCCATGTCTGGGTGTGAAGATAGATTGGTCCATCCGTATGGAGGGTAGGAAATTCTTGTAAGACTTTAGCAGTCAATGCTTTTGCGAGCCCTTTTCCTTGGTAAATTGGTTTAACTGCCAACCAATGAAAAACCGGATACATACGCTCTCTTGATTTCTTTCGCCAAGCGGTACAGGTTGCTACTTTTTCTCCATTTTTTGTCTCTACAAAAAACATCCTTCTTTCAAGTTCTTCAGGATAAGGAGCAAAGTTTTTTTGAAAATACTCAAGTGCTTCATCTGTCGTTTGAAATTCCCCAACGGAAGTTTCAATCTCTGACCAAGCAGATTCGTCCCCTTTTTGATAGGTTCGAAATTTAAAGCCTTCCGCTAAAGGCGTCATTGGCACAGGCAGTTGAAGTGGTCTTGTCATCCAGATTTCTGCGTAAGGCAACGTTTTATCTAACATTTTTCTATCCCTCCTCGTATCCATTATGCCAAATAACAGATAACTCAGCTACTTATTTGACTATAACAATCAGAACCAGTCATCTGCGTCAAATTCATTTCGATTAGCGTATACCCATGTTCCTGCCATACCTCGCATGACATCTCCTAAAGCGGAAGAAGAAGGGACGCCTCCACCAGGTGCGGGTGTTCCCGGACTAGGAAGTGGTACTTGCGGCTGCAGATGCTCATTGGTGGAATCAATAGTTGACAAGCGCTTTTTCTTCGTTGCCTTGTAGTCATCTGATTCATTTTGATCTTCCGGCTGTTTAGCAACAATTTCTTTTTCTAATTGTTGTTCTATGTTAGACTCTAACATTTCATTTTTCGATTCAGAAACTTGTGGTACCAAATGATCTTCTTGCCCTATCGTTTGGTTAGATTCTGAGCTTTTTACAGATATTCGTGCTGGTTCTAGGCTTCTTGTTTGTTTTACTTTTTCTGTTGGAGAAACTGCATGAGCCATTTGTTGTTTTTTTTCTGACAAGCTTTCTTCTTGTCTTTTTTGTTCTTTTTGGTTTGTCTGTTTATTTAATGGTAAAACATGTAATAGCGACTGAGCATGGAGTTCTTGGAGTGAATACGGGTCATGATAACTATACATAATCGTAAAATCGCCTGTTTGTTTGGTCAAGTAACCATCCTCCAATGGTTCTCCGTTGATTGTGACCTCTACATCCTTTGACGGTACGGGTTTACCTAAGGAGTTTGTTGCGGATTGGATCAACTCTTCTTTACTTATTTTTTCATTTGGCTGAGCAATAATAACGTGACCTTCTAATGAACTATTATCCGGTACATAAACATAAGTGAAGGCAATTTCCTCTCCTGATTGCTTCCTATTATTCATCAGTTCTGAGTGAAGGGCTTCAAGGATCACCGACCAGTTACTGTTTCTGTCTAATCCGTTTGCTTGCATCCAGTCAGAAATAGAAGTGACTTTTCCGTCTTGTTCATAAGTCGACAAATCTACATTTGGCACTCGATCAGAAAATTCAGCAGGTAGTTGTAAATCTGGAATAGGTTCTACACTACTTATGCGTGTTTCTGCTTGCAGTTCTTTATTCGTTTGACGATCAATAAAATGAGTGATGACAGTCGATGAAGCAGCAGGTGCTTCTACATAAACGACAGCTGTTGTTTCCACCGCTTTTGATGTAAGAGGGTCTACATAAGTTAATACGACGGGATATTCTCCCGGTGTGGTAGGATCTACTGTCCCGCTCATTTTGATTTCTTCTTTATTCCCTGAAGTTCCATCGCTTTTTGTTACATATTCGATAAGAGCTTTAGGGTCGTAATTCTCTCCTGTTATTAGATGAAGATCTTTTCCTTTGATAGCTGTTTGATCAGCATGAACATGAATCACCGCAGATGCAGTCATTGTTTTTAAAGCAATTGGATCAAAATAAGACAAGTCAATAGTAGATACACCTGTATTGGTCGTGTCTATGATATTCCCATTGTTTGAAATTACTTTGGACATATCTCCTTGTGTTCCATCTGCATTCCTCAAGCTTTCTACCAGATTCGATATCGAAATTTTTGTCCCTGCCAGAACGTCGATTTCCTTTCCTTCGAACTGTGAATAATCTTTTCCATATACATAAGAGACTTGTGCACTTCCACCGTCCTTCACACCTGTCAAAGCATGATTTAAAATATCAATGATCTGTTTTAGCTGATCACCTTTTGTTGGATCAGTCATACCGGAAAAAACAGAAAGCGGCACGCTGCTTCCAGTTTCTGATGTCCATAATGTTTTGTTAGGAATTAACCAATAGTGGTTTATCGTTGGAGGATAACTGACTTTATTATAGGAATTCAAAGAAGGAAGTAGCTGTGTTCCACTTACATCAGTGAAAGTATGGGTAATAGTAATAGGGGAATCAGTCGTCTCAGAGACAGATGTACGTACGATCTTGATGGTTTGTGCCGTTGCCTGAACGGGTACATTCATATAGACACCTACAGATAAGCTGATCAGCATCGTACGCATCACAAATTTGACGTAGCGGTTTTCAGAACACGATCGTTCTTTGTCTAAACGGCAAGCGTGTTTATTTAGTTTTTTAGGTTGTCTTTTTGAACACATTTATTCTTAGTCCTCCCTACTCTTGCCTCGGCATGAAGTAGTAATTTTCATAAGATGATTTTATTATATAGATAAAATCAAAAAAAGATGGTCAATTGGGACAGTATTTTTCTTGATTTTTTATTGTTTCAAGAAAATCGGAATAATAACTTATGTACTTTTTAATTTTGTCAAGCAATATCTCTCGATATCTAGTCATCTTTTCTTTGAAAAAAAACATAAATCAGCTAATAAATAGGTGAGACAAAGTTGTCATCCATAAATATTAGCTGATTTTTTCAGTTAAATGTCTATTTTTTTCTCTGATAATGATATTCCCAAAATATTCCCAGTCATCTGGAGTCGGCGGATTTTTCCATATTATCTGCTCTTTGTTGAATTTTTCAAGCAAACAATCAGATAAATAAATATCCGTACGGGAAGTGATTCGACTTTCAATCACAATATTGTAATTTTTAAACCCCTTCACTTGAGAAATAATATAATCGGTATAGGCAGATCCTTGAGAAAAATCAATACAGACATGGATTGGTGCTTCAAAATAAGAGACTGGACAAATACCAACCAATAAAAAAAGATAATCATAAAATAAGCGAATCATGAAACGTTCATCTTTTTCCAAGAAATAACGTTTATTATCTTGTATGACATTTTGGATCGCTGTACTGAATATTGGATACGTTTCGAAGAAAAACTGCAACTGCTTTTTAGACGTAAAACTAGTCATCTCAAAGTCGAATATCCAATTTTTCCGATTGACATGCATCATCCCCATACGAAGTTCTTTTCGTATATGGAGTCTTTCTTCTTCAGAAACTTCAGTTGAAAATGGTAATCGATCAATCAATTCCACTGACATTTTTTGACTAATCATATGGATATCATGAAAATGAGCTTCCGCAAGCCCAAACGCACCATCTAATTCAAATTCTTCTTCCGTGATCAAAAATAACATGATATAAGAAATCTCATCAATGATCTGCTCTTTAGGGATATGTAGAAAAGAAATATGCGATAAATCCTTAATAATCTTCATTCCTTCTGAGCTCTTAAAGTATTCATCTGAAAAGAAACGTTTTCCTATTGGTTGATTTCCATAAATCCTCAACAAACTAACAGTAGTTAGCAAATTGAATTTGATTCGCTTTGTGGCAGACAACTTTAAATTGAACAGATATTCAAAATATTGCACGATACTCTTTGCTTCATTCATGACGCTTTCTCTAAATGGCATAGAAAAACCATTAAAAACCCCAAAATATACCCCAAATAATACGTTCCGTATGTTTATTTCTTCCCCAACTAATATGTTTTTCTTTAACTTTATTTGATGCTGTTCAAGAAAAGAGACTAATTCTCTTCTTTTTACATAAGCTCTTGATATGCTTAAAAAATGGTTCTCTGCAAATTTTTCAATTGTTACTTTTGAATCCACGATCTCCGTTAACAGTCGAGCAATTTTTGATCGTTGAAAGTAGATTCTTCTTAAATTTTTGATATCCGTCAAATTTAGCCGTTCAACATGAATCTCTCCTTCTTCTGAGATTTGGATCTCTGGCTTTGATTTGAATTCAAAAAATTCTTTATTTAATTCTATGATATAATTTCTTGTTTTAAATTTAGATAAACCTAATGTTTCATATAACTTAGACAACACGACGTAATTCTTTTTCTCAAATTCTAAATATCTGGCTAACAGCAGTTTTTCTCTATCTTCCTCTTCGATAAGGTAATCCAACTTCATATCCTACACCTCAAAAAAATGCCTCATACCAATCACTTGATATGCAGATGAAAGTTCATCTTTTCACCTATACTGATTTTATGATGGATTACACCTGTTTTTTCATCAGTTATTCTCATTTTTTATCTTTTTTTTGAGAATATTGCAAAAAATGGAAAAATTTACGGGAAAATATTCTATATTTTTTGTTTTATTGTGTTAAAATGTACAAGATTTGCACCATTTGCGTAAACAACCACAAAAAAGAGCAGGGCGTCCACCGTCCTGCTCTTTTACTTATTTTAAGTGCAATTACTTATTAATTCGATAAACTTCTGCTTGTTTCTGATAGTGCTTGTTTCTCTCCAATGATCCGCACTTCTGTTTCTAAAGACACATCAAATTTTTCTTTGATCACTTCTTGGATGTGCGCAATCAATTCAATATAATCTGTGGCTGTCGCATGATCGATATTGACGATGAATCCAGCATGTTTTTCAGAGATTTGTGCACCGCCCCATTTCAGACCTTGCAATCCTGCTTGCTGGATCAGCTGACCCGTATAATGTCCTACTGGGCGCTTAAAGACACTGCCGCATGAAGGGTATTCTAATGGCTGTTTGGATTGACGCAATTCTGTCAACTCATCCATTCGTGCTTTGATTGCTTCATAATCCCCTGTTTGCAAACTGAATCGAGCTTCCAATACGATAGCACGTAGCTCTTGGACTTTACTGTGACGATAAGAAAATACCATTTCTTCTTTTGTCAAAGTTTTCAATGTTCCATCTTCAAGCAAAAGATCCACTTCAGCAAAAACATCTTTGATCTCTCCGCCATACGCACCTGCATTCATATAAACCGCTCCACCGACACTTCCCGGGATGCCGCAAGCAAATTCAAATCCAGTCAATGATTCGGCCAAAGCTGCATAAGTCGTATCAATCAGTGAGGCACCTGCTTCCGCAATGACCATCGTTCCTTTGACATGAATCTGTTTCATTTCAGTCAGCATGATGACTACACCACGGATCCCGCCATCTTGAACGATCAGATTGCTTGCGTTTCCTAGTACCATCCAAGATATATCATGGATTCGGCAATAATCGATGATTTGCTTTACTTCTTCTTGCTTTTTCGGGAATGCAAGGACATCAGCTGGTCCGCCTGTTTTCGTAAACGTATAGTTCATCAATGGTTCATCAAACAATAAAGTGATCGTGGCTAAGCTTTCAACTATTTCTTCTTTATTCACTGAGGATTTTCCTTTCTTTTCTCAAACGTCCCCATTATTCTATCACGCTTAATACAATCTTGCCAGTCTTGTTCAAAGTTGATGACGGTAGTGCTCTTTAAGCACTTCCTCGCATAATTCATGACTTCTTACAACTTCTTGTTGTTTAAGCAGTTCTGCTTTCGGTTTACCTGAACGTACCTGAGATAAGAAGGCCTCTACCATTGGCTCAAACCCGCGTTTGACTAGCGTGTTCGTCCAGTCGCCAAATTCTTTCACCTTTTTTCCATCAGCATCTTGAATGACAAGCTGGGTCAGGTCGCTTACTTCATAAGTACCATTCTTACTTGTTACTTGATATTTTTCTGTATTAGCACCACTTGCCAAATCCATCGTTAATATAGCCGTTTGATTTTGTGTTTCTAATTGTAAAATGGCATATTCCAAATATTCCTTTGTTTCTCTTATCTGATATTTTGTTCTCAAAATGGGTTCATCCAATAAATACACCGCTGTATCAATGAGATGTAAAAATAAATCATAAAGGACGAATTCTGTCGTCTCTTTTGCCGCTATTCGATTTTTTTGCAGTTGGATCAGCCGCTTCTCTGGGATACGTTTCAATTCTTCTACCATAGGAGCAAAGCGTCGGTTAAAACCGACCATCAAGATCAATTGGTTCTTATCAGCCAATTCTTGCAATTCACGCACTTCGTTTAGATGGACACTCAACGGTTTGTCAATATAAACATGGATACCATTTTCTAGACATCTTTTTGCTAGCTCATAATGTACTTTTGTTGCTGCGTGAATCATGCATGCTTCGATTTTTTCTTCTAAAAGCTCATCGATCGTTTCATATAGATGTTGGAACCCATATTCTTTTTGGATTCTTTCTTTTGTTTCTTTATTTCGTGTTGCAAAATAAAAATCAACTGTTCCTTGTTTTTTCGCATAAGTTGGTAAATATGCTTTTTCTGCAATATTCCCTACACCGATTACACCAATCTTCATCGACTTTCCTCCTGGATCATTTAGTTACTTTCATCTTACACCATTTTTTACTAAAATGAGGTACAATAGTATCGCAAAGGTAAGGAATTTAATTCGAAGGAGTGTGCTTTTATTGAAATTTATCTCTTGGAACGTGAACGGGCTTCGTGCCATCGTAAATAAAAATTTTTTAGAAGTTTTTCATGAGTTAGACGCCGATTTTTTCTGTTTGCAGGAAACAAAGCTCCAAGCAGGACAGATTGATTTAGATCTTCCTGGTTATTATCAATATTGGAATTATGCGGAACGAAAAGGCTATTCTGGTACAGCCATTTTTGCTAAAGAACCTGCATTGAATGCCACTTACGGAATGGGTATCGATATCCACGACACAGAAGGCCGTCTGATTACTTTGGAATATTCCGATTTCTTTCTTGTAACTTGTTATACGCCAAATTCTCAAAGTGAATTGAAACGTTTAAATTACCGATTAGAATGGGAAGAAGCCTTTTATAATTATCTAGAAAATTTAAAGAAACAAAAACCAGTCATCGTTTGCGGGGATCTAAACGTCGCGCATCAAACGATCGATTTGAAAAACTGGAAAACGAATCAAAAAAATGCTGGATTCACTCCAGAAGAAAGAGCGGCTCTTTCTCGACTGTTGGATAACGGGTTTATCGATACATTTCGTTATTTTTATCCAACTCAAGAAGGTGTTTACTCTTGGTGGAATTACCGATTCAATTCAAGAAAAAACAATGCTGGTTGGCGGATCGATTACTTTTTGACGAGCAAAGATTTAGCGCCAAGACTGGCGGATGCAAAGATCCATACGGACATTATGGGCAGTGACCATTGTCCAGTAGAATTAGATTTGAAATAAAGAGGTTGTGAAAAAGCTGTTTAGTTTCGAGTATGAAGAAAAATTTTGTGAAAATGGCTTTCCACATTTTTGCATAAATTTGGCTTAATACCGAGAAACTGGCTTTTGAACACCGTTTAAGAAAGAGGTCGTGAGCCTGCCGTTCAGCTCCGAGTCACAAGGAACAATTTCAAAAAACAGCTTCTCATGTTTGTTGAATATTGTGACTTGTGACCGAGGAGTTGGCAGGAGAACACCGTTTAAGAAAGAGGCTGTGAAATCAGCGTTTTAACCTGAGTATTAGAGAAACAAACGGCAAAATAGTTCCTCATATTTTGCCGTTTTGTGAGCTGATACCGAGAAGTCATGATCCTCCCGTCTAACTCCGAGTCGCAAGGAATGAGTTCAAAAAATAGCTTTTCTCTACAAAAACTACATAAAAAATCCTATGTTTTTTGTTAAAACTATTTGTTTTTTTCAAAAGTATGTTACAGTAATTTCCCAAGGAGGTTTTACAGAAATGAATTTTGTTGCCATGGATTTTGAAACTGCCAATCATCAGCCTTATAGCGCTTGTTCTCTTGCGTTAGTCATGGTAAAAAACAGCCAAATCGTCGATGAATTCTATACATTGATACAGCCTGAAACTCCTTTTTTCTGGCGAAACGTCCAAATTCACGGAATCCATCAAGAAGATGTACGCAATGCGCCGAAATTTCCAGAGGTCTGGCAAACTATCCAACCATATTTTCAAAAAAATCGTTTAGTCGTTGCACATAATGCTGCTTTTGATACAAAGGTCTTAGCAGGTTGTTTAGATTATTACCACCTCGAACAGCCTAATTATCTTTCTTTATGTACAGTGAAAAGCAGTCGTCGCTTGTTCCCTGAATTTCCAAATCATCGATTGAACACTGTGTGCGAAAATTTGAACATCCAATTAGATCATCATCATGATGCATTGGAAGATAGTCGTGCGTGTGCGGAAATCCTGCTTTATCAAGAAAAAAAATTTGGGACAGATCCATTGAAAAAACTCGTGACTATAAAGTAAAACAATCATTTACTTATGAAACGCACAAAGAGGTTGTGAAAAAGCTGTCCTGCATCAAGTAATAAGAACAGCCAAACAAAAATAGCTCCTCCTATTTTTCGTTTGGTTGGGCTTATTACCGCAGATGCAAGCTTTTGAACACCGTTTAAGGAAGAGGTCGTGAGCCTTCCGTTCAGCTCCGAGTCACAAGGAGCAATTTCAAAAAACAGCTTCTCATGTTTGTTGAATGTTGTGACTTGTGACCGAGGAGTTGGCAGAAAAAGGTTGACAGTTTCTTAACTCTTTTCTTATTTTTTCTATTCAATCAAATAACTCATTTTATATACATCTAAAAATTCACCTAAATCTGTTCTTGCCCCTCTAGGCATGACCGCTTCGATTTGGAAACCCATTTTCTGGTAAAGGTGTACGGCTCTTTCATTACGAACTTGAACATCCAGCTCCAATCGAAAAAGTACACCCATTTCCTTCGCCCAATTGATGATTTCTTCTAACATAAGAGTACCTAGTCCCATTCCCCAATATTCCTGCAGGATACTGATACCGACTTCTCCCACGTGAGATAAACGAAATTGACTGTCTGCTTTGACTGATGCTGTTCCAACAATCGTCCCCTCATTGATAGCAAGCAGCAATAAATTATTGTTGCTTTCGTACATATAACCCAACTCTTCTGCTAAAGTTTCTGGGGGTAAAAGAAGTTCTGCTTCATCTAAAGCTAAAAATTCTGTCTCGCTATTGACTTGTTCCATCATCGAAAGAATATCTTTTGCATCTTTTGGCACTGCTTCCCGCAAGATGATTCCAATTTCTTCACTCATGGTTTTCAACCCATTTTTCTAAGATTCGCTGTTTGAATGTTTCACTTTGTTCACCATATGAGACTAATTTCACATAACGCTTTTCTAAATCTGTATCACTTTTTTCTAAAATCAGTTCCAAATAATCTTCTGGCAGTGCTTCTTCTAATAGATTTCCCCATTCGACAACGGAAAGCCCATCTCCTTCAAAATATTCATCTAACCCTAAGTCAGCTCCGCTAGTTGCTACCCGATAAATATCCATGTGATACAACGGAATCCTGCCTTGATTATATTCTCTAATAATCGTGTATGTCGGACTTTTGATCATTTGCGTTATTCCCAGTCCTTGGGCGATACCTTTCGTCAATGTTGTTTTACCCGCACCTAGATCACCAGTCAATATCAGATTATCACCTGGCATGGCGGAATGACCAATTGCCTCTGCAAATTGTTCTGTCATTGTTAATCCTGATAGTTCGATCATTTTTCATCTTCTCCCGCTCTTCTTTCTTTTTGCCAGTATATCGCGTAATGAAGTTTTTTTAAAGAAAAAAACGAACTAGTCAAGAACAGCAGCTGCCGTTTTTGGACTAGTCCGTGTGTATTTGTTAATCAATCAATGTTTGTGCTGCTGTGATAATCGATAATTTATATACGTCTTCTTCATTTGCTCCACGAGACAAGTCAGAAACCGGCTTGTTCAAACCTTGCAAGATTGGTCCGATTGCTTCAAAGTTACCGAAACGTTGAGCAATTTTATAGCCAATATTTCCTGATTGTAATTCTGGAAATACAAAGACTGTTGCTTGACCAGCTACTTCTGAATCTGGCGCTTTTAGTTGTGCAACTGAAGGAACATAAGAAGCATCAAATTGCAATTCGCCGTCGATCAAATATTGCGGTGCTAGTTTTTTAGCGATTTTAGTGGCTTCAACTACTTTGTCTACTTCTGGCGATTTCGCTGAACCTTTTGTCGAGAAGCTCATCATCGCCACTTTTGGTTCGATATCGAACAGTTCAGCTGTTTTTGCAGAATCTACAGCGATTTCCGCCAATTCTTGTGCAGTTGGATTCACATTGATCGCACAATCAGAAAAGACGTATTTTTCTTGGTCTCTTCCACGTACCATGATCATCGCACCACTTGTCCGACTGACACCAGGTTTTGTTTTGATGATTTGAAGTGCTGGACGAACAGTGTCACCAGTCGAATGGATTGCTCCAGAGACCATGCCGTCTGCAACACCCATATACGTAAGCATCGTGCCAAAGTAATTTACATCTTTTAAAATCTTTTCTGCTTGTTCTTTGGATGCCTTTCCATTTCTACGTTCGACAAAAGCATCTACCATTTCATCCCACTTATCATAAGTATCAGGACTAATGATCGTAAAGCTAGATGTTTTGATTCCTCTGGCATGTGCTGCATTTCTTATTTCTTCTTCGTTTCCTACTAAAATGGGTTCCACCAGTTCTTCTGCTTTCAACCGGGCAGCTGCACCTAAAATTCGAGCATCAGTAGCTTCCGGGAAAACGATTTTGATCCCACGGCGAACAATCTTAAATCTTAAACTATCAAACAATTCCACAAGATGACCTCCAGACGTTTTTATATGTATTATCATACACTATTCCATAAAAAAAGAACAGTTTATTTTATCTGTATCAGTCAAAAATGCCGGAAAAATGAAGTTTTTCACATACATGGCAAACTGCGCTATAACAGGAAAGCGCTGTTTTATTACACTGTTTCAGGCAGCTGCCAATCAATCGGTTCTTCTCCTAACGCAAGGAGTGCATCATTCGTTTTCGAGAAGGGTTTGGAACCAAAAAAGCCACGGCTTGCAGATAGCGGACTGGGATGTGGAGATGTAATGATGATATGACGGCTCTTATCGATCATTTTGATTTTTTCTTGCGCCGGTTTTCCCCACAAGATAAACACGATTGGTTTTTCTCGTTCATTTAATTTTTCAATGATCGTGTCTGTTAATCTTTCCCAACCTTTCCCGCGATGTGAATAAGCTTGCCCTTCCCGAACAGTAAGAACAGTGTTGAGTAAGAGGACTCCCTGTTTAGCCCATGATACTAGGTTTCCATGTTGAACAGGTACGATACCAAGATCATCATGAAGCTCTTTGTAGATATTTCTTAAAGATGGCGGGATCTTCACGCCGGGCTGCACAGAAAAAGATAATCCATGAGCTTGGTTTTCTCCATGATAAGGATCTTGTCCTAAGATCACTACTTTGACTTCTTCATAAGGAGTCAATTCCAACGCTTCATAGATATGATACATATCTGGATGGATCTTTTGGGTCGCATATTCTTTCTTTAAAAATTCTCTTAGATGCAGATAATAATCTTTTGAAAATTCTGAGGACAAAACTTCTTGCCAACTGTTATGAATGATTTCTTTCAAAACCTCCACCTCCTAATAAAAAGAATAACTCACATTTTCTTCAATCACAAGGGACAATCTTCCCCCTCAGCACTTGATTAATATGGTAAACTAGGAACAAGAAGCAGAAAGGAACGATAATCATTATGATCAAATTAATTGCATCAGATATGGATGGTACATTATTAGATGCCCATATGAGTGTTTCTCCTGAAAATGCCGAAGCGATACGTTTTGCAAACGATGCCGGCGTTGAGTTCATGGTCGCTACTGGACGAAACTATCAAGAAGCTCGCGCCGCTTTGGATGAAGTAGGAATCGATTGTGCGATGATCACTTTGAACGGGGCACAAGTATTTGATAAAGAAGGAAATTCCTTGTTTACCGTATCCATCCCAAATAATCAAGCAACCTCTGTTTTGGATATTTTAGACGCTAACGGTATTTACTATGAAGTAGCAACCAACGATGGTCTTTATTCTGAAAATCAAGCGAAGCGGATCGAAAGCTTTGCTTCCATGGTTGCTACCCATTTACCTCACCTTACGTATAAAATGGCGATTGCCATGGCCTCAGCTAAGCTGGAGTTATTGCACATCACATATGTAGACAGTATTCGTACCATTTTAGAAGAAAAGAATCTGGAAGTCTTGAAAATTATCTGTTTTCATACAGAAGGACCTGCGGTGTTAGGACCAGTTGGTAAGCAGATTTCTCTTTTAGGTGATTTAGCTGTCACTTCTTCTGGTCAAAACAATATTGAAGTGAACCATAAAAACGCTCAAAAAGGGATTGCCGTTGCCCATGTCGCACATGAGCGTGGCATTTCTTTAGAAGAAGTCATGACGATTGGTGATAATTTCAATGATGTCAGCATGCTGCAAGTGGCAGGAGTCAGTTTTGCAATGGGAAATGCAGAAATCGAAGTAAAAGATTATGCCAAATATACAACGGACACGAACCTTGAATCTGGCGTAGGAAAAGCCATATTGCGCGCGATTGCAGAAGACTTATAGTTTTATCTAGAAAAGAGGGATATAGATGTCAGAATTTTTCATTCAGGAAAAACAGCTTGGACGTGCAACTCGGACAATCGTCAAAAACGAAAAAGGGCATTCCCTGTTTTTGATGGTTGGTCGCTGGGGAACAAAGGGCGATGCGTTGTCTCTTTATGCCATGAATGGCGATCTTGTTGCCCACATCAAGCAAATAAGCCTGACATTCGGTACACGTTTTGAGCTGTATAAGGAGTTCGAAAAAGTGGGAACCATGCAGAAAATATTCAATTGGCCCGGTGATTTTTATTATATTCGTAGGCTTCACTGGACAGTCCAAGGTGATATCTATAATCATCAATATCAAATCCATCATTTCAATCAACAAATCATGAAGATGGATAAAGCTACGCTTTTTTCAGGAGATTACTATGTACTGGATATCTCAAATGATGAAGATGCTCCTGTTTGTATTTGTATTGCTGCGGTTTTAGATTACTGGCTTTACCGAAAGAATAAAAACAAAGAAAAGCCTTTATCCTATCGATTTGATGTGAATTAGAAAAAATAAAAGTAGCATGAAAGCAAGCTAACAATAAACAAACTCAAAATCTAAGTCAAAATGAAGAATCTACGATATTGGGAGTCGTTACTTGATCTAGTAACGACTCCCAATATTTCTTATCAATAATAGAAAATACCAAAATTCCCCACGAAGCAGAGGTATTCAAACACTCTTGATGAACTAAAAAAGTGCTATTTCATCCATCTATATTCTCCTATCACATATTAAAACTTTAATCGACCGATAGGACATCCTCCATTCGATCTGACCGTCCCTCTGTATATCCCTACATACCAGAATCTTCCTGTAGCAAAATCTTTGTCGTAAGACCAACTTTGTAAATATAATTGCCCACAATAAATACCATCATTATATATAATTGTATTTGTTAGACCGCTTAAAGTAGCCGATCGTCTTGTATGGTAGATAACTTTACTACCTCTGCTATTGATAGTACTCATTACTTGCTCAGCACTTAAATCATTTGTATCGGCATGGATTTTTTGTGAAAAAGCGGTTAATCCCCATATAACCATTGTTAAAATAAATAAGTTCTTAAATTTTTTCACTTATATATCTCCTTCCCTGAAATTTATTTTTGAAGGAATCGGTAAAGGTAAGGAATGGTGATAAAAATATCCCTCATAATATCCTCGAGTTCCATTTGAAACAGGCATTTCCCTATATTTTCCAAGCCAACCTCGATAGGCTCCAGATTGGAAGAATGCAACAGCTGGAGCAGGATTTCCAGTCGTTGTCCATCCACTTGTCCAATAACGTGTCAATATAGCTTGCGGAGAAATAGTGATAAACTTCATTTGATCGAAATCAAAAATAGTAGTTTCTACAATGTGAGAAGGAGCATCCTCACCATAGCTAAAATCTTTTGCTTCAGCATGGACACCGTTATTACTTAATAAAAAAACAGCAACGGACAGTAAAAAATAGCAAGATAAAAAAACATTTTTAATCATAAAAAACCTCCATTTCTATTTTTACACTCTCATTATACATTGAATTTTTATGCATATCAAACAAAACTCCAATTATATTACCCATTATTTTATAAATATGGTAAAATATTAGAAAAATAGAGATTCAAGGAGAGGGTCATATGAAAAAAAGTTATTAAAAAGAACTATTTATACATCACACTTGTTATTATTATTCATAATCAACGGTTGCAATTCAAATTACAATAAAATAACTTATGTCACAATAGAACAAATTACAGCTAATGGAACCTTACAAACTAGAGGAACTTATATTTTAGATAATGGGTATTTAGAAATCAGTAAAGAATTTAAACAAAATATAAATTTAAATACCTCTCCAACAAAATTGTTAAGCGAAACCGATCGACTGTTACTGGCTGAAATGATTAAAGAAGACTTTCCTTCCGAAACTATTTCTACTGAAAATCCAGAATTACTGCAAAGTTTCAACAGGAAAGTCAAAAATGGAAGAGTGGAAATCGATTCTGATAATAAAAAAACTTATCTAATCGGAAAAGATTACAAAAAGGAGTTTACATGGGTAGCTGACAATCAAGCAAGGCTAAAAGATTCATTCGGAGTCGAATACAATTTTACAACGGATAGCAAATAGGACTGTGACAAAAATCGTGTCACAGTCCTTTATTTCGAATAAACGGCGTTCAATCAGCTGACCCTCGGTATTAGCTCAACCAACGGCAAAATAGGAGGAACTATTTTTCCGTTTGCTTCTCTACTACTCAGGTCAAAACGCTGATTTCACAACCTCTTGATAAACGGTGTTCAAAAGCCAGTTTCTCGGTATTAAGCCAAATTTATGCAAAAATGTAGAAAGCCATTTTCACAAAATTTTTTCTTAATACTCGAAACTAAGCGACTTTTTCACAACCTCTGATTCACGGTGTTCCAGAAGTAGCTTCTTCGGAAATAAGCCGAAATTTTACAAAAATTTGAGAAGCAATTTTCGTAAATTCCTTCTTATTTCTTGAAGCTGACCACTTCTATCACAACCTTATTAAAACCATTTCAATTTTTAGTAACAATTATTCTTCTTTACACTATTATTACTTTTTTACTATTTGACCATTTAAATCAATTTAATTTCTTTTGCATATGATCATAAAGATGACCACTGATCATCCGCTGACCGACCACTTTGAAGCCATGGCGTTCGTATAATTTTTTAGCCTTTGGATTTTTTTCATCCACACTTAGTCCGATGACGGAGCGATTCGCTTTCTTCGCCAATTTAGGTAATGCTTCTAATAATCGTGAACCGATGCCTTGCCCTCTAAAATCTTCTGATACACTGATAGAGTCCAAATACCATTCATTGGGAAACGTTTCTTTATCAATGAACAAACGTGTAGACGCATCTAACTGATATTTTTCTAAGATAGGTACTAGTGGCTGATCGATGATTGCTTCTTCTTCATCTGTATAACCGTAAGCAACTCCTGCAACTTTACCGTCTATTTCTTCTACGATACCTCGTGAATAACTGTAGCGATAATTAGGATCAGTGATTGCTTCTTCTAAAATCTCTAAAGTCTTTTGTTCCCCTGTCTGCTTCAAAAATGGCAATTCCATGTCTTTTAGAATTACTAAGATCAATGGGGCGATTTCTGGAGCATCTTCTTTTCTCGCAAAACGAATCATAGTTTCCTCTCCTTTTCTCCATTCTAACATGCAGAAAAAGAAATCGCAAAATCGTTATTTTAAAAAATCTTCTATCTTTTCAGTAATGAAATAACCATGAGTAACGATTCTTGCCGCTTCAGTTCGGCAATAAGGGCAGACGATTGGCATTTCTTTATCATTATGTTCGACTACATTATTGACTTCTTCGTATGCAAATTTTTTCCCGCAATTAGGACATTTCATTTTTTCCATGTTATCTCAACTTCCTTTCATCTTTACCCTCTTAGCTTACTCTTATATTGAAAAAAAGAGAAGCGATAGCCTTTTTCTATGCAGATATCCATACCTGTTGAGTCTGTTTTCCATCAATTAATTGGACTTGATAATACGGACGTTCATCTTTAACTACAATCGCCCACTCTTTCACTTTTGCTTTTTTCCCGTAGTAGCTGACTGCTTCTTTCATCGCTACTTGCGGTTGCTTGAACTCTTCCGTTTTTTCTATATCAAATAGAGGTTCTGCTGTTTTTTCTGTATGATTCCTTACAGTTGCTTTCCCAGTGGACGGATTGACTGCTATGACTTGTCCTTCACAAAAAAACTGGTATTCATATGTTGCATTCGTAGGATTATCCAATTCTTTTTCCACTGCAAAATGGATAGAAGATATATTGTGTTTTTTTATTTCTTTTTTAGCGATTGCTGCTGCTTCGTTCAATGAGATCCGATATTCTTGATCACTAATATCATCCAAGTGAAAAGCGGCGCTGAGCAATCCTGTCATACCGGTAATCAATATTACGATGAGGGCAGCAGCACCAAACATCATTTTTTTCATTCTTCATTCTCCTGTTTCTTTTTTTAAAAGAATATCAAGAAATGAACGAACGAAAAATCGAATGAAACGAAAAAAAAGTGACAATTTTGTTATCTTTATTCGTGTAGTTCTAACGGCAACCCGTCTGGATCAAAGAAAAACGTCATTTTTTTACCTGTAAACGTATCTTCTCTTACCGGTTCAGATTCGATCCCTAGGGAATGCAATTCTGCAATTGTTTCTTCGATATCGTCTACTTTGAAAGCAAGATGACGCAAGCCACAAGCTTCTGGATAGTTTGGTCGTTGTGGCGCATTGGCAATTCCAAAAATCTCCAATTCGGCACTTCCTAGTTTCAGATCTAATTTATAGTCATCTCGTTCTTTGCGGTAGTTTTCTCTGATTACTTCAAATCCTAATTTATTAACATAAAAATCACGTGATTTCTGATAATCTGAAACAATGATGGCTACATGATGGATCGTTGTAAGGTTCATATGAGCACTCCTATTCTTTGTTTAAATTCGTATCTACATTATTCTCCAGTTCCATTGTAAATGTGTCAGCTTGAAAAAAATAGCTGTTTTTTCTTTTTATAAAAAAAGGCAAAAAAAAAAACAGAAAGTAGGTCCTCCAAGACACTCTTCCTGTTCCCAATATAATAAATGAAAGTAAGAAATTATATTTTCAAGAAAACAAACAGAAAATTATCATAACACAAATTATTTATAATTGAAAGACTAGTTTTTTTTCAAGAAAAGCATACAATAGATTGTGTTAGTAAATACAGAACACACTACATTTAGTGTCTTAAGGAGTCCTCATACATGAAGTCATATTTTCAGTTTTTAGCTCATCAGCTAAAAGGCTGGCCGCAACAAAATTATTATCTTTTCTTTTTCAGTCTTGGCTGTCAGGTCATGACTCTTGTCAATAGTCCCATCACTTGGCTGGCCGTTATCACATTTATCGGTACCACGCTTGGTGTATTGTGTATTTTATCCATCAATGCGGCAAAATCAGTCAACGGTATTTTAGGTATTTTGTCTGCGATTTGTTTTATTATCGTTGGATTTTCAGCAAAGAACTATTTAAGTATCGGTGAACAGATCGCTTATATGATCACATTGGATATCCCCGTATTGTTAAGCAAAGAATGGAATCATAATATGGCTTCAAAAATCCGAAAATTCACTGGAAAAAGCTGGTTTATCGCAATCATCAGTACTTTCCTTGTCTATCTTGTTTCAGGATTCCTGATTGGTCGTTATACAGATGATCCTCGCCCATGGGTTGATGCCATTGCTTTTTCCATTAGCTTGACTGCTGGTATCATCAGTTTCTTGCGTTACAATAACCAATATTACTGGTGGTTAGCTTCAGGGCTTGCACAAATGGTCCTTTGGTACATTTCATTTACGCATGGATCTGCAAGTTTGGCAATGTTCGTGAACAGCTCTGTTTACTTGCTGAATGATGTCCTTGCATTTACCGTTTCTCCTTGGTATAACCAAAAAGAACGTGAACGTATGCAAAAAATGGAAGAAGAATACTACAACGCACAACAACACGCATAAAAAAGCTGGCTTTCTCTCTAAAAATAGAGAGAAAGCCTATTTTTTATAGTAATTCCTTCAGATACTTTCTTGCCTCATCATTGAAACGCAGTGATTCTTCTAACTTCTGATAATATTCTAACGCTTGTTTTTGCGCTTCAGTAAAACGATAATGTTTCCCTTTCCATTTGTCGATCGTCTCTTGTACATTCCCAGAATGGATCTCCTTCACCACTAGCTGCCATTTTTCTTTTGAGACGGTGTGCCCTTTCTTATCAGCAGATTGTACGGCTTCTCGTTCTTTACGCAATACTTTTAAAAAACCATTTCTGACTATCCGAGGAATGCTGTCGAAGAATCCTTCCGTAAAACCATAGCGACAATATTGCTTCCAAATAAATAGATAGATTTTTGGTTGGATGAACCGTTGTTTTTTCGCAAAATATTCCATCTGAGCAATGACTTCTGGTGTTCGCTGACGTTTTGTCTTTCTCAATGCGGAAATAAACGTTTCAAAATAAGCATTAGGATGTGCTGGCACTTCTTCATAAACGATGGATTGCCAATCTTTACGTAAAAATGTGCGATAGTTGTTCAAGAATTCTTCTACATCCTTTACTAATTCTTCTGCAAAGTCGTCAAACAGTTCTTTCTTTATCTGTCGCTTTTTTGGCTGCCCATTGATGTGTTCACTGATTTTCTTGATTTCATTTTCCAATGCTTGATAATCCGCTATGTAAATCGGCATTTCCGCTTGGCGAAATTCTGCGAGACGCTGTGCTAATTTTATATCCGGTAAATATGGCTGTTTCATCCGTCGATTTTGGTACAGGACAAAACAGTATTTTTGCCATAGTTCTTCAGGAAAATCGATATTCTTTTGCTTAAGCCATAATAATTCATCTAAGGCCAGATCGACTTTTGTCATTCCCTGATGGATCGAAGCTGCTACTGTCGGAGAAACATGCAGGTGATCGGCAAAGTGGTTGATACCTAGCTTTAGGATCTTGCCGGTTTTTGGCGATTTGACGATATATTGCACTTTTAATTCTCTCCCACATTCGCAATACAATTTTTGCTGGCTTCGTTTTGTTCGAAAAAACGGATTGATCTTGAAGTCAGAAAACACCCAATCTGTTGCGGCCAAATAATGTTCTTCCATAAAACGAGAACTGATTAGATATCGGCGGTGCTTATCGACTACTTCCCGCTGTTTTTTTGTTAATTTTGCATAGATCTCCCAACGTTGACTGCTTGTGTATTGTTTAGAGATCTTAATAGGATAGCTTTTGTTGATTTCTTTTGGAAACCATTCTTCAAAGACGGATTGCCATTCTTCCACAGCTATTTCTTTCCTTTCTAATTACAAAAAGCTGGCTACTAACATAACGTTAGCAACCAGCCAGTGTTTCTTGCTAAATTAGTGAGTTGTTCCGGCATTCCCAGAAATATCTTCTTTATTTTCTACTGCTGCTTCAACTGCATAAGTCAAAGAAGAAGCAATGTCTTCCAGAGACATAGAAGGTGTACCCACTGGACGATCGATCACTTGATCTGGTGAGAATGGTACGTGGATGAACCCACCGCGAATTGCAGGGAATTGCGTTTCGATCAAATGAAGCAAACGATACATGATATCGTTGCAGACAAATGTTCCTGCTGTATAAGAGATGTACGCTGGTAGACCATGATCTTGTACATTTTTTGTCATTGCTTTGATTGGCAATGAAGTAAAGTAAGCGGCTGGACCGTTTTCTTCTAAAGCCGTGTCGAACGGCTGATTTCCTTCATTATCAGGGATTCTTGCTTCTGCTAGATTGATTGCGACACGTTCGAACGAGACTGCTGACCGTCCACCTGCTTGTCCGACACAGATCACGACATCTGGTCGGTACTGTTGGATGGCTTCTTTGACTACTTGACTGCTTTTTTCGAATACGGTCGGTACTTCCACTTTGATGATTTCAGCACCGCTGATTTCATCTGGCATTTTCTTTACTGCTTCATAGGCTGGATTCACTTTGTCCCCACCAAATGGATCAAAACCTGTTACTAGTACTTTCATCTGTTGTTCCTCCGTCCGATTGATTTAACATATGGTTATCTTTTATCTTACCATTTTCCTTGAACAGCGTAAATAAAGGAAAGAAGAGTTTAAATAACATAACATAGCAAACTTAATATATTCTTATAAAAAAATGGTGTTCCACTACTTTGAAAACATATTATTTTACTATAAAATAAAGATTGTCTGATGAAAATATCACCTATACCATTTATTAAAGAAAGGAAGTAAGAAATAAAAAAATAACATTAGTTTGCAAAATAGGACTTCTTTTAGGAAGTACCCTCACTAGCATGGTGCAAGCAGAAGTACATGCTGACACAGTCACAGACTCAAAAAACGAAATACGGATAACCGAACAAATGCCTCGATCAGGCGGAGTCATTTTGGATGATAGCGGGAAAGTGATTGGCACGACAGATCCCTCTCTCATAACGGATGCCCCTTTAGAAAGCAGAGGATCTGTCCATATCCACCGCGGACATTGGACATACGGGACGCATAGTTGGCCGAGAGTAGCATGGGGAACCAAACAAGCTTGGTCAAATTTCAATCATTATGATAAATTCCACTATGCAACAGCAGTGGTGGGTAATAATAGACGGACCGCTTATGCTGACCGTAACATGTATGCCTATGCCACTGTAGTAGGTGATAGCAGACACACAGGCTTAGCGTATTACGGCTGGTGGTAATCCATCTTTAAGTAACTACACTGATGTTTTCATCAGACATCATTAAAAAGTTGCTACTTATTTTAACAGTAAAGGATCACATTTCATGAACAATAAACTTATTCGGTTGAATTTATTTGTCCTTTTTTCTATCCTTTCATTCATGATTTTCTTTTATGTCCAAGAGATGACACAAGAAAGGATCATCGCCGACAGCTATTCGCTTCCTGAACAATACCGATCGTTCGATCTACCTCGAACGATCCAAGACGATCGACAAAATTTTACGAGAAATCTGACCATTTTGCTCGAAACGGCAGAAGAAGAACAGTTGAACGTACTTTTTCGTGAAACAAACGGAACGTATAAAGTTACTAATGAAAAGTTAGATGCAGGTGTTGATTTAGTCGTGATCGATTATTATTCCAATGAGCCTGATTTGAGAACGCTGTTGAATCAGCCTTCAGCAAAACACCTCTCAACCCAACACTATACAATCAATTACGCTACGTTCAACAATCATCCATTGATAGAGCTGCCTTCCTTTAAAGAAGCGACGAAATTTGTAGAGAGCCAAAATACAGAGCAGGTATCAGCGTTCATCGAAAACTTGACGACTAAGTATAATGAACTCTACCAACCTTCATTCACGGTTCAAGATTTTCAATACACCGACCATCCAGAAACTATCATGTCGCTTGATCAACGCCCTGTGAGAAACCTGATTGTTATCAGTCTGGTCTTCTTTCTGTTATTCACCGCTCTATGGCTATTCGACAATGCAAGAAAGTTGTCGATCCTACGATTGAACGGACTCTCTTGTGCGACGATCTTATATAAAGTACTGATAAAACATCTACTTTTCCTGTTCGGATCGTGTTGTTTGGTCCAGCTAATTTTTGATCCATCAATCTTCCTTTTGAACATAAGCCACCAATTCGCTTTTTTTACCGTATCTATCATTAGTTTGCTATGTGTCGTTTATTTCTTATGTACCACTTCTTTTGTGGAGAATCTAAATAGGAAATCGTATGCCAGAACCTTTATTTTTTCACTTTATTTATTCAAGACCATCGCCTTCGTCTGGTGCTTGGCAAGCGTCCTTACACTTGTAGAACTGGTCAATCTGTCGCTTTTTCCTTCTACCTATCCGGATGAATTTTCTGAGTATGCAGTATTTTATAATACCTATTCAGGGAAAAACAACCATGAAGTCATCAGTATCGAAAACAATGTATTAAGTGCCCAACAAGACCGCTTGTATCAATACCTAGAAGAAAACGGGATGCTACTGATTGGTACAGTCAGTTACTTTATGGAAGAAAAAGAAATCAACCGCAAAATTTGTGTAAATGTCAATTATTTGCAAAAATACCCGATCATCAGCGTAACTGGACAAAAACTAGCAATCTCTCCCGAGGAAACACAACGTGTCTTTCTAGTACCGGAAAGATTGGAGAACCAGTTCCAAGAAATCAAAGAACATTACTTGCATGGCTACTTTCTGGATGAATCACAAGCTGATTTTTATCTCATCCGGTCCAAACAAGAAATCCATACATTCCATCCAGATGAAGAGATCATTCACTATCCGAACGTCATCGAAGTCCAAACAAGAAACAACAGTGCGGGAAACCTCCGACAAATCATTACTGGTGGTGGATATTTCGACCCAGTCAAAGTTCCTATCACTCAATCGATCGATAAAACATTCGAACCGATCAAAAAGGTACTGGAAGAAAATTATTTATTGGACAACTACCCAGTCCTCACTCCGCTTTCAGAAATCAAAAAAGTAGATTTACAAAGAGGTCTTGGCGGAATCAAACAACGTAGCCTGGAAATTCTCTTCGCTCTTTATCTTTTGATTACGATGATTGCTTATCTCGTGCTGATTTCTTTGAAGATCAAAAAGCAGAAATATACGATTTGGCGATTGAATGGTATTTCCATGATCAAAACTTATCGTATGATTTTCTTGCCGTTTTTCATACAATATGGTGCATTGGTTTTATATACGACTTTCATGGATGCGCCTTTTGCTTGGCTCCAAAGTCTGATTCTTTTTTCAATCTTAGAGATAGGGATGATTTTCTTCACCTTGCACCGTTTGGAAAGAAAAGAAAAAGCAACTATATTAAAAGGAGAATGATAGTCTGATGTCTCTCATCCAATTAGATCATGTAACGAAAACCTACAAACAAAAACTTGTCCTGGATGCTGTCTCCTTGTCGATCGATCAAGGAGAATTTTGGACGATCCACGGAAAAAGCGGTGCAGGAAAATCCACCTTATTGAATCTTTTGGGACTCATTGATTCATTTGATGAAGGAACGGTCTCTCTCTTTGGAAAAAATGCGCCGAAAATCAACAGCAAAGCAGCTCTTTTACTACGGAGAAATAAAATCTCCTATCTTTTCCAAAATCATGGATTGATTGAAGATGAAACGATCATGGACAATTTGAACATCCCCTTCATCTATCGAAAGACCAGACGAAGAGAAAAAATCAAGATGCAGCAAGAAGCTCTTGCCAAGGTATCCTTAGACTATCCATTGAAAACAAAAGTTTATCGTCTTTCTGGCGGAGAAAAGCAACGCCTAGCTTTTGCCAAACTCCTGCTAGAAGACAAAGAATTGATCCTAGCAGATGAACCCACTGGCTCTTTAGATAACGAGAATCGTAACCATATCTTGGATCTGTTATTCCAACAGCATCGCGCAGGGAAAACAGTCATCGTTGTGACCCATGATCCTTATATCATCGAAAAAAGTCCACGCTCTTTTTCGATAGATTCGTGGCAGGAAACTAAAAAAAGAGGTTGTGAAATCAGCGCTCTGACCTGAGTATTAGAGAAACAAAAAGGGGGTGTGACTAGTGTCACACCTCCTTTTCCGAATAAATGGTGTTCCAGAAGTAGCTTCTTCGAAAAATAAGCCGAAATGCCACAAAAATTTGAGAAGCCATTTTCGTCAATTTCTTCTTATTTCTTGAAGCTGACCACTTTTGGCACAACCTCTTCTTGCCTCTTTTACTTAAATAAAATCATATAAGCAATTTGGAAAACCAGCATAAATAACGCAATAAACAACTGGTTTTTGATCACGCCGTATTTGTCTTTCATTTCCAGCATCGCTACAGGCACGATATTGAAGTTAGCAGCCATTGGTGTCAGCAAAGTTCCACAAAAACCGCAAGTCAACGCGACCATTCCTATTAACGCTGGATTCGCTCCATGGCTAAATACGAATGGTGCACCGATACCAACCGTCATCACGGTGATAGCCGCAAATGCATTCCCCATGATTACCGTAAATATCACCATGCCAAGAGCATAAATGATGATACCGATGTTCACATTTCCTTCTGGAACGATCGTACCTACGGCATTGGAAATCACTGTTCCAACTCCGGCACTTGTAAATACCGCACCAAGAGAAGCTAAAAGCATTGGCAACATACTTAATGGCCCTACTGTGCCCAGCATATCTGCTGCGTCATCTAAAAATGTGCTTGGGCGATTATCTCGAGAAAAGAACATTAAGATCAGCATGGCCGCAAAAACACCGACACCCACACCGACTAAAGCGCCTAAATTGGTGAATAAAGCAAACAAAATCGCAAAGACACCGATACTCAAAGCTGGAATAAATATTTTCATTCCTAGTTTGTCTGACATTTTTTCCATATATTCTTTTGATGGAAGCCGGCTTTCTCCTTTGCTGACTTTCTTAGCAATCGCCGGTATGGTCATCGCAAAAATCAAACCACCGTTCACGATTGCCGGAAGCCATCTTCCTCCTGCAATAACTACCCCTAAAACCGTCCAGAAAAAGGCTGAGCCGTAACGATGAGGATTGGTTTTATCTGTTAAGTTTCTTACTCCAGTGTAAATCAACACAAGTCCCATCACGATATAAAGGATCTCCAATAATTTATCACCTAACAAAATATCAGGATTTGTAAAAAAGTCCATCTTATTGCCCCTTTTCTGAATAATATTTCTTCGCTAGCTTCTTTTCTTTAAGATAGAAGTAGACACTTGCCACGACTAAAGCCGTGATAGCCACTGGAACTTCCACTAAAGCAAGCTGTCCCAATGTTACGTCATATCCTAGATCCTTCAATGTGGATTGGACTAGCAATGCCCCTGCTCCTCCGATGAACAGTACTTGTCCAAAGAACCAGCAGACATTTTCCATAGCTGAAGCCATCCCTTTTAGTTCTTCTTCATGCTTCGGATGGACTTCTAACCCTTTTGATTCGATGGTCCCCAATGCCATAGGTAAAATGATTGGTCGAACAAATCCAGCAACTCCACCAAAACTCACGTTAAAAGCCGCAAAGATCATTCGAAAGATTCCATAAATATCTACGATCATGCCAGCAGATACTTTCTTGAATCGCTTGATCAAGGAAGCCGCTGATTCTTTCAGACCATTTCTTTCAAGTGTTCCTGTCGCCAACATAATGATGATGAAAATCGCCATCCCACGATTGTTCACAAAACTTGTGCCTAAAAGTTCTAACATTCCTTGAATGCCAAGACCGCCAGTCAAAGCTGTCACAACTAAAGCAACCATTACGATCAATATCGAGTCTAATTTAAATGCGAACCCGAGAATAACGATCAATACGCCTAAAAGGCTAAGATAATTTTCCATGTATTTTCCTCCATAAAATGACAATATTTTTTTAATTATAATGCAAAACACATAAAAAATATAGCTGTTTTCTCACGAAATAGACACTATTTTTAAATATTTTTCGTTATTTTTTTATTATATAATTCACCTTACTTATTGTAAGATAAAGCTTTTTTCAATCTAGTGCTCGATAATAGATAAAAATAAGGAACAGCTACCGTTTTTTTTAAATGATTTATAAATAACAGATTAGTTCTATGCTGTTGAAAAGCATTTATTTTCTTTTCCGCTAATGATGTATCCATCAATGCTTGATACACCTTACTAAAAAGCATGAGATTGCCGATATCTGGATAGGTGTGCTATACTACAGAAAAAGATATACGATCTGCCACCGGGTAGGATAAAGAGGATGATCATTCCATTAGGTCTTTGAAGGGATGATTTTCCTCTTTTTGTGTATTTTTTTATAGTTAAGGAGGAATGTAAGTATGGCATGGATGGAATTAATCATAGCAGGGATCTTGGAAGTATTCTGGTCAACGATGATGAAATGGAGTGATGGTTTTTCCAAAGTCAATTATTCTTTCTACACAGTGATTGGCATGATTGCTAGTTTTTACTTTTTGTCAAAGGCAATCAAAAGTTTACCGATGAGTCTCTCTTATCCTATCTGGACAGGGATTGGCGCAGTTGGTTCGGTCATTATTGGTGTGGTCTTGTTTCATGATAAGCTAAATCTTTCCACTTGGTTCTTTGTCGGGTTGCTGCTCATCAGCATCATTGGCATCAAGATCACTAGCGGTCATTAGATACTTAGACAAGCAGACAAGGACTGATCAGAAAAAGCGGGGCTTTTTATTTGATATTCCTCTTTCTATGAAAAAACAAGAAAATAAGACTAATGACCTAGCGACTTCTCTGCTCATCAGGTGTATGCTTGTACTATCTATAGAAAAGGAGTGAATATTTTTGAAAAGTCTTTCGATCCAAGAATTATCCAAGAACTTTGGTCACAAACAAGCCCTCAGCGATGTCAGTTTTAGCTTATCTCCTGGCAAAATCGTTGGATTAGTAGGTCCTAATGGCGCTGGAAAAACAACGATCATGAAAGCTATTTTAGGACTGATCCATTACTCAGAAGGAACGATCCGTATTGGTGAAAATGAGATTTCTCCCTCTAGTCATAAAGGATTAGAACAAGTAGGAGCATTGATCGAATATCCGGGTATCTATCCATTCTTAACAGGTTATGATCATCTGAAGTTATTCTCTGAAACAAACGATGTATCTGCTATCGACACTATCGTGAATCAGCTCAAGATGGAAAAGTACATTCACAAAAAAGCGAAATCCTACTCATTGGGAATGAAACAAAAATTGGGAATTGCTCTTGCCTTACTGAACCATCCGTCTATCGTTATTTTAGATGAGCCGATGAACGGTTTGGATCCACAAGCAACAAGAGATGTGCGAAAAATCATTACCGACTTGGCTACTCAGGGCACCTCTTTCTTGATCTCCAGTCACTTACTCAGCGAGCTTGAAAAAATGGTCGATGAGCTGATCCTGATCAATCAAGGAAAGATCATCAAACAATGTACAATGGCTGAATTGAACCAAACAGCGCAAGATTTCATCGTTATCTCTACAACAAATGATCAAGCTGCTCGAACGATCTTGACAGACGCTGGATATCCCTTGGAAGATCCTGATAAAATCAAGCTTCTAAAAGAAAACGAAGAATTATTAGGAACTGTGATTCAGTTATTGTCTGCAGAAAATATCCATGTGACAGATGTTCAGCATCTGACGAATGATTTGGAATCTTCCCTATTGGAAATTCTGGATTCAGTAAAGGGGGAAGAGGAAAAATGACATTGCTTGTAAAACAAGAATTATTTAAATTGATCAAGAAAAAGTCAACTGCTGTTTTATCTGTTCTATTAGTCGCTTTGCTCATAGGAACAGCACTTCTAGCCAAAAAATACACGACGATTATTGATCCAGTTGAAATGACTGCTCAGCTTTTCAGTGCCACATCTTGGATTGTCTTTATCATGATTGCTGCTGCAAGTACGATCATTTCAATGGAATCACAATATGGTACATTGAAAAATCTCCTTTATCGAAAGTATTCTCGAGGAGAAATATTAGTAAGTAAATGGATCACATTAGTTATTTATTCTATTTATTTATACCTTTTAGCTATTATTGTCACCGTGTTGATGAAACTGATCCTTTTCCCTTCGATTTCCTTTACGGAGAAGATTTCTACTGGTCAGACACTAATCCAAAGCTTGTTCACTTATACTTTGGGTAGTTATATCGGTTTATGGCTGATTTTAAGTTTAGTGTTGATGATTGCTTGTTTTATCAATAGTTCCGGTGCCTCCATCTCAGCAGGGATCGTCTTTTATTTTGCTTCATCAATCATATCTGGTATCCTCATCGCACTCATTCAAAAATGGGAGTGGATCAAATGGAATCCAATCAGTATGCTGAATCTGCAAAACCAAATTGGCAACGAAGAGATCATGAAGCAATGGACTCATCTTTCTACTAATCAAATGCTGTTTGGCAATTTAGCTTACATTGCTTTGTTCTTAGCATTGGGATACCTCGTATTCAAGCGAAAAAATGTATGATGGTTCATTAAAAAAGAGGTTGTGACAGAAGTAGTCAGTTTCAAGAAATTTCGGCTTATTTTTAGAAGAGAAGCTACTTCTTGAACACCATTTATTCAAAAAAAGGAGCAGTGACACCATTCGTGTCACCGCTCCTTTTTTTGAATAAACGACAGGCTCACAGCCTCTCTTTATACTTCTATACGTGAAGCATCCCAGTGGCAAATAAAACCATTGCGATTACTCCGACCATCGTCACACCGATAAGTAAAATCTTATCTAAGTGGATATGTTGTACAGGTTCGTTTTGCTCTTTACGTGCTTTGAGGTAAAAATAAATGCCTGGTAAGAAAAGAACAAGAACAAGCATCACTTCATTAAAGGCTACGACTAGCATGGCCCATACTTGAAAAGCACTTGCTAAAAATCCTACTAAAAATTGGACCCATTCTTTCCGCTGATAAGAAAGCTTCATTTGGTACAGCCCTAAGAAAAGCCACGTGAAGAAAATCGCTGCTGTACCAAGTGTATAAGCAAAGTTATACGCACTGTCAGTGAATAATAATGAAAGTAAAAAGACATTCGTACATAACGTCGTCAATACGATAGCATAAGTTGGTGCCCCATTTTTGTTGAGTTTTCCCCATGCTTTAGGCAAAAGTCCGTCCTCAGCCATATTCCCCATTGTTTCAATCGGCAAGATTGTCCATGAGAGCCAAACCCCAACTAAAGAAATGATCAAACCGCCGTTAATCACGACCGCCCCCCATTTACCAACCATCATTTCAAATACATATCCCATAGCAGGTTGCGCTTTGATCGTTTGCAGCTGATTCATCGTCATTGTGCCATATGGAAGCATGGAAACCAAGACGTAAATAATGATCAAACCGAATATTCCTAGAATCGTTGCTTTCCCAACATCCGATTGTTTTTTTGCTCGTGAGCCTACGACAGAAGCTCCTTCAATACCAACGAATACCCAAAGCATCACCATGATGCAACTCAATACTTGACTAGAAAACGGGATCGGCTGCCCATTCGCATTCAATATGATATCGCTAGAAAAGTTATTAATGAATTGTTGGATCGAAAAGGTGCTGATAGCTACTACAATAAACAAAAATAATGGCACTAATTTACAAAATGTGACGATAGCATTGACAAAGCTAGCATTTTCAACTCCCCGATTCACTAGCCATGCATATCCCCATAAGAAGATCGTACTCATCACGATCGATGCCACATTTTGACCACCTTCGAATACGGGGAAGAAATAACCTAATGCACTCATCAACAAGGTTGCGAACGCCACGTTTCCTAACCAGCATGTGAGCCAGTAACCCCAACCGCTGATAAAACCAGCGAAACGGCCAAAACCTTCTTCTGCGTAACTAAAGATCCCGCCTTTTAAATCTGGACGTTTTTTATTGATATTATTGATCGATAAGGAAAGCATCAACATTGCTGTTCCTACGAGTACCCAGCTGAAGATAGCTGGGCCACCAGCCGATCCGGAGATGTCCGTCATAATACCAAATACGCCACCTCCAATCGCTGAACCAATCACTAAGGCAGCAAGTGGAATCAAACCAATTCCTTTTTTCTGTTGCTCTGTATCCATGTAAGCATCCTCCAAAGTAAAACCGCTTTTATCAAAAAGTATAACAAACCTTTTTTATTTTTACTTAATTAATAAAAACTTTAATAGAAATATAATTCTACCGACTTTTTTCTCATTATACAAGCAAAGCGCCTAGTCCCTTTCCAAATTACACCACCAAAAAACTTAAAAAAGATGCTATACTAAAGGGAAAGAATTGGGGGATGAGCCATGAACATTTTATATATATCGATTTCAGGAAATACGCGTGCTTTTGCCAAACATCTAGCAGAATATGCTGAAAAAATGCATGCAGAAAATCCTGTCAATCCTGAAGTTACTTTAAAAGAAATCCATGAAAATAGCGATTTTACGAAAGAAACAGAACCATTTTTTACTTTCGTTCCTACTTATTTAGACGGCGGGAATGGGTTAGACAACGGTGACACAGAAATCTTGACCGAAACAATGCGCGAATATCTGGAATACGAAGACAATCATAAACTTTGCCTTGGTGTAGTCGGTAGCGGTAATAAAAACTTCAACAATCAATATTGTCTGACAGCCAAACAATACGCACAAAGATTCGGCTTTCCTTTCTTGGCAGATTATGAATTACGGGGAACACCATCTGATGTGGCACGCGTTTATCAAATTTTGGCAGAAAAAAATAAATAACACAAAAGAATAAGCTGGACACCTCGATACATTTTTTAGTGTTCAGCTTATTAAAATTTTTAGCTACTACTTGTATATTTTTTATTATTCTTTATTTTTATAGAAACGATCTCAATAAAAGCCCTACACATACACCCATAATAAAAACAATTATTAATTGCCATTTGTTTTTCATCATTAATTATCTCCGTCTAAATTTGTGCTGAAAAAGGTCTTCCATTACCTCCAAATATTCCACCATTAGCATAGTGTACCGTCGATAAGTTAGAAGTAAATTTATTATTATTATACCATATTCTAGCAGCATTCATCGCATTTGCAATATGTTGTGATACTGGTTGCCCAGTCCTATAAATAATTATTCCATCAACAATATAGCCTACTACTATACCAGCTACAAACACGGTAACTTTACCTAAAATTCTTGGTTGAACTCTCTCATTCAACATATCAGCTGGAATATTATCATAATCAGCGTCAAAAACTGGACTTGTTATTGATAGAGTACTGATTCCTTCTTTTTCATTACTTGATATTTCTGATGCATTGACTGTGACTGGTTGGCTAAAAATGGCTACTGGGGACAATATAACTGGCATGATAGTGACTAGACATAAGAAAAAATTTTTTTCATACAGCTATCTCCTAATTATTTTTATTTTGATACATCTATAATTTTACCCTAAAAGGAAGCGTTAACTTGAACTACATTTTCTAAAAAAAAAAAAACTGGAACAAATAAAAAAAGGGCTGCGACAAAAAAGTGTCACAATCCCTTTTTCCGAATAAACGTTTTTTCCAGAAGTATCTTATTAAGCTTTGACATCCATCACAGGTGCTTTTGCTTTCGCTTTACCTGTTTTTTCCAAGACAAAGTTTTTTACACGATCCATATTGGTTACCAAGACGATCATGGAGGTTTCTTTGTCTGCTGCTTTGATTGCTTCTAGGTCAGCTTCTGCTACAAGCGTATCAGGTGTCACTTGCTGTCCTTCTGTTACTTTCACATCGAATGGCGTACCGCCTAAGTCAACTGTGTTGATGCCCATGTGAAGCAAGATTTCTAAGCCATTTGGTGTCGTAATGCCGATAGCATGTTTTGTTGGGAAAACAGAACTTATTACTCCAGTAACCGGAGAATAGATATGTCCGTTTTCTGGTTCTACAAAGTAACCTTCACCCATCATTTTTTGTGCAAAAACTGGATCACTTGCTTTATCTAAAGAAACTACTGTTCCGTCAGCGACTGATGAGAGGATAGTCACACTTTCAGCTGAAGCTTGAGGTACTGCTTTTTCAGGTACTTCATTTACTGTGGCTGTTTCGGTCGCTAGTTCTTCTTTTTCTAAACGGTCTTTAGGAATACCGAAGAAGAATGTAGCAACGAATCCACCAGCGTAAGCGGCCAATAAACCAAGGATATAGCCTAACCATTTACCATCAGAGATCAATGGGATCAAAGCGGCTCCTGAAGGTCCAATAGCGATTGCTCCGACATTTCCGATCATTCCGATCACTGCCCCACCGATACCTCCACCGATACAAGCAGTAATAAATGGACGTCCTAGAGGTAATGTTACTCCGTAAATCAATGGTTCGCCGATTCCTAAGATTCCGACTGGTAAAGCCCCTTTGATCATTTCTGTTAATTCTTTGTCTTTTTTGCAGCGGATCCATAATGCCAATGCTGCACCCACTTGTCCTGCTCCGGCCATCGCAAGGATTGGAAGCAATAAGGTACGACCAGTTTCATCAATCATTTGTACATGGATTGGCGTCAAGATCTGATGTAGTCCGAACATGACCATTGGCAAGAATAATGTACCTAGAACGAAGCCGGCAAATGCTCCTCCAACACCAAGTACCCAGTTGATCCCACCGACCATGCCGTCAGAAATGAACCCTGCTAAAGGCATGATGAAGAAAATTTCGATCAGACCGATGGCAATCAGTGAAAGAGTTGGCGTAACGATGATATCTACCGCATCAGGTACTACTTTATGCAGTTTTTTCTCAACGATTGACAATAACCAAACTGCGAAGATAACACCTAAGATCCCGCCTTGTCCAGCTGCAAGAGCTTCACCGGTAAACAAGTTTTTCAGTGGTGCTTCCGGATTCATCCCTGTCAGCATCACAACAGCCCCGATAACTCCACCAAGCGTTGGCGTTGCACCAAAAACTTGTGCAGCATTGATACCTGTATAGATAACTAGATAGCTAAACATCCCGTTTTTCAAGATGTTCATCACATCGATATATTGTTGCCATGTTCCTGCGTCTAGTGTTCCAGCTGTGACTAAGTTTGCTAAAACTGCGGCAATCCCTGCCACGATCCCAGTGCCGACAAATGCAGGGATCATTGGTACAAAGATATTAGAGATATCTTTTAATACCGATTTGATTTTAGAGGGTTTTTGTTTCGATTTTTGTGCCGCTTTCATTTCTTGTGCCCGTTCGTTTACACGGTCTTTTCCAGATGCAGACGAATTTGCTGTAGCTGCACTAGCAGAAGGAAGTTTTTCTCCTAATTTCACGCCTGCTAAGTCAACCATTTCTTGCGCTACTTTGTTCACTTTCCCAGGTCCTATGATGACTTGGAGCTGTTCATCCTCTACTACGCCAAGTACTCCTGGAATCGCTTTTAATTCCGAGACATTTACAAGATCATCATTGATGACCTTCATACGTACACGAGTCATGCAGTGGACAATGCTTTCAACATTGCCCATACCGCCTGCTCCTTGATAAATTTGTTTTGCCAGTTCTTCCAAAGTCAATTCGTTTTTTGCCATGGTCTTTTCCCCCTCATAAGGTTCCTTTTACAAAACCGTTTGCTTCAGCTAATTTTGCTTGAGCTGCCTCTTTATCACTATTTGTCAAAATCATGACGATAGCCAGTTTGACATTTTGATCTGCTTCTTCAAAGTACTTTTCAGCTGTTTCGTAGTCAGCTTCTGTCGCTTGCATGATGATTCGTTTTGAGCGTTCGATTAGTTTTTCATTTGTTGGTTTGACGTCGACCATCAAGTTATTGAATACTTTACCGATACCGATCATACTGATAGTAGAAATCATATTCAAAATCAGTTTTTGTGCTGTTCCTGACTTCAATCGAGTAGAGCCTGTCAAAAATTCTGGTCCTGCATCGACTTCGATTGGGAAATCCGCATGCTTGCTGATTTCTGCTTGTTTATTGCAAGAAATCGTTCCTGTAACAGCACCAATCGATTTTGCGTAATCTAATCCACCAATCACATATGGTGTACGACCGCTAGCTGCGATACCAATAACTATATCATTTTTTGTTAAATTCAGCTTGATTAGATCTTCTTGCCCTAATTCATAAGAATCTTCGGCTCCTTCGACGGCTACAGTCATTGCTTCTTCTCCACCAGCAATTAGACCTATGACCATTTCCGGTTCTACACCGAATGTCGGTACACATTCAGCAGCATCTAATACACCAAGTCTACCACTCGTTCCAGCTCCCATATAAATCAAGCGACCACCTTTTTTAAAGGATTCAATCGTGTTGGCGATCACTGGCTCGATACTTGTCAGTTCTTTTTCAACAGCAGCGGCCACTTTCTGATCTTCTTTGTTCATTAGTTGGACTGCTTGAGAAATACTCATTTCATCTAATCCAAAAGTTTCTTGGTTTCTGCGTTCCGTTGTTAGGTTCTCTAAATTGATTTTGCTCATTTTTTATCTTCCTTCTTTTCTTATAAATTGATAGTTCATACCAGCTTTGATTTGGTTGATCAGCGGTAGTTCTTCTTTGATGACTTTGGCTACTACATTCACTTTTTCATCCGCTGGCAAATCATATTTAGTTAATTGGATCTCGCCCATATAGCGCAAATACTTTTCGTTATCTAAAGTAATAGATCCTTTCATACGCTTAGCTGTATTTCTTACTGGGATTGGCGGAATCTCTCGAAAACGCGCATCTGCGCTTCGTATGACATCTCTTGCATCATCTTGCCGATTCGTATGTTTTCCTAATATATATTCGTAAAAATCTTCATCTACAGGTTCCGTATGGAGCAAGACTGTCTGTTCTTTTTGGAAAGAAGCAAATTGCTCCTGAACGTGTTCTGACAGACCTGCATCTCCGATATAAACAATATCCGTGTTACTTGCTAATAGTTCAAGAGCGCCTGCAAGAGGATGGATTCCTCGATGTTCTTCCAAAGTCGGCAATCCCTGATACAGTGGACCTCTCAACTCTGTATCTCCTGGTACAAAACCTTGGACAAGGAATCCTTGAGTTTTGAGCCATTGATTTTTTTCCTGATACCATTCTTTGTCCAGCCCTGTTTCAGGACGTGGATAATAATTATGCCAAGCTTCGATCTGTGAGAAATCAGCCTCTGCTTCTTTCAACTCATCGATATCTTTAGGCGTGATCGTGCTGGCATTCAAACTGATTTTCAATTGATGAGACCAGTCAGCGATCTGCTGATTAGAAATATGATAATCCATTCTTAACCCTGTTACACCAATTGCTTTCAAGGGTGTTAGATCTTCTAATGAAAAGCCAGCTCGTTTCAATGCCTCTCCTGAAATATCGACCATCAACTCTAGTTTATTCTTTTTCGCTTCGCTTCCTAGTTCGATCAATCGATTTTGATAAGCCGAAACATCATCTTCCGGTATATGCATGGAAGTGAAAATACCGACAAAGCCATTGGATGCCATTTGGCGGATATACTGTTTCTTCTCTTCTGACAAAGAATCATTCATAAATATTGAAAAGCCAAACATATTATCCCTCTTTTTCTGTATCCGTCTTCATTTCTATGACTAGAGTATATATCTAAAGAAACAAAATTTCAATACTTTTATTAAAATAATTAAATTTCATTTCTAAAAATTAGGTTTATACTGCCAAAAGAATTGTCATAACCTAAAAAAAGGCACTGCTAAGCAAAAGCAGTGCCTTGAAACATTTTTATTTAAATAACAAAAAAGCCTAATTACTCATAAGAAACCAATTCTGTATTGTCTACCATGAATGTAAAGAACCCTTCATTAGGCATCGGATGAAAATAAGCATTGATCACTCTTATCAAGGCATTATGACAGACTAACAAGTAGACATTTTCTTCGTCTTCCATGCATTCTTTCAATAAAGGAACGATCCGTGCATACACATCTAAGACCGACTCTCCATTTGGGAAACGTACAGCAAACGCTAAACGCGCTTTTTGAAAGTTTTCATCTTTGCTTGGCAGTCCATCATAATCCCCAAAATCCATTTCTACCAATCGCTCATCAGCGGTCATCGGCAAATTGAGACGATCAGCTACTGCTTGTGCTGTATCTCTTGCTCGTTGAAGAGGGGAATGGATGATTTTCGTGATCGGAACAGGCAAATCTACTACCTTTTCTGCTAGTGCCTGTGCCTGCATCTGTCCTTTTTCAGTCAGCGGCACATCTGCCCGCCCACAAACTAATCCTTGTGCGTTCCAAGTTGTTTCTCCGTGTCTCGTTACATAAAGCATGTGATTCTCTCCTTCGTTGACAAAGTTCTCCTTAACCATACCTTGTTGTCTTTGAGATTACAAGGTTTAGATTTTCTCAAGAGAAATAATCTCAGTAGATACTTTATCTAGAAAGGTTTGATCATGTTCCACTAGTAACATAGCAGGTTTCACGTTCAAAATCAGTTGTTCTAATTGTTCTTGATTGAAGACATCCAAATAATTCAATGGTTCATCCCATATATATAGCTCAGCTGGTTGTGATAAAGATTTAGCCAATTCCACTTTTTTCCGTTGTCCCATACTCATCTGTTCGATTTTGTTATGAAAAACATCTCTTTCCATCCCAAGCTTTCGGAGATTATTCAAAAATGCTTGGTAGTCTACTCGGTTTTTCTCTGCGAATTCCGCCAATGTCCCTCGATTGTCTTCATAATTTTGGCGTACGTAACTAATGGTCAAATGTTTGGGCTGGGATTTTTCTCCTACAACCTTGCCGTTGAATGTTCCCAGAAGATAATGGATAATGGATGACTTTCCCGCGCCGTTAGGACCTGAAATTGCCACCCGCTGATGAGGTTCGATCGTAAAATGAACTGGCTCGAATAACAGATTTTCATACCCTAATTGAAGATTTTCTACGCTTAACAGCCGTTTATGATGAGACACTTGGCTATTCATCGTCAAAGCATCGATATACTCGATATCTTTTAATAATTTTTCTTTCTCACTGATCTGGGTTTCCATCCGATTCACGATTGCTTTAGATCGTTTCATCGTCCGTGCAGCATCAGCGCCTACTGCTCCTTTATTTACTCGCCTAGATTCCGTATCGATGAATCCGACTTTTTTCTTTGTTTTGTCTCCTTCTCGGGAACGAGACCATTCTGCTTTTTCTGCCGCTGTTTTCTTTAGCCTGCTGACTTCTTTTTTCAATTTTTCATTTTGAGCTATTTCAAATTCATCACGAAGTTTTTTCTGTTCTTCATAGATAGAGAAATTCCCTTGATAGAGTTCCAGTTGGCTCTTTTCGATTGCTAAAACATGGTCCACTACTTCATCGATAAATCCCCGATCATGACTCACCACGATGAATCCTTGTTTTTTCTTTTTCAAATAAGCCGCTACTTGTTTTCTACCAGAGATATCCAAATGATTCGTTGGTTCATCGATTAACGGGAAATGAGTGTCATCCACAAATAAGAGTGCCAGTAGGACTTTTGTCTTCTCTCCTCCTGATAGTGTGCTGAATTCTCTCCATAAGATTTCAGGATCTGTTTGCATCAGTTGGAGCTCTCTTTCAATTTCCCATATCTCAAAATCCGTAATCTCATTTAATACATAATAGGTTAAACGCTCTTTATCTTTTGTTTGCTGCGGGAAATAGACAAACGCTTGCTGATGGCTCACTTGCCCTTGATAAGGGAGTTTGTTTTGCAGGATATTCAGTAAAGTTGTCTTTCCTCGACCGTTTCGTCCGATAAGTCCTAGTTTCCATTGTGTGTCAAAGTTTAGATTGGCTTGTTCAAATAATAATGTGCCTTGGCTGTCATAGCCGAATGTCAGATTTTTTATTTCGATTTTAGACATTATTCCATCACCTCGTAAAAAAAGACCAGTCCTATTTTCAGAACTGGCTAAAGAGGATGCAAGGGTTTGGTGCACACAAAAAGACCCATACATCGAAAGAACCAAGCCAATCCTGAAAATCTGCACACTGCTCCCTTGTCTCCACAAGGTACAGTCTGAATGCAGCTTTCATCAATCGACTTAATTTTTCAATGCACGGATCCCTCACTTTGTCCTATATTTGAAATTACGATAGCATAAAGAAATTGATTTTGTCAACTACTTCGGGAGGATGGTGAAAAATCTGCTGAGTGTCTGTCCTAAGATTTTTGTTTTTTCTAATGTTTGCCTGTGTTCCATTGCTTCCTCTAAATCGATTGGTCCTAATTGAATGCTTAAGACAATGGGGAGAAAATCAGAGAGTCCTTCCAACTCTTGGTCTCTACTTCCGCAAATAGCGATTATTGGTTTTCGATATTTTTTTGCAAGCACTGCTACGCCATATGGAACTTTTCCGTGAATTGTTTGCTGATCAATCCGCCCTTCTCCTGTAATGATGACATCTGCTTGTTCGATCTGTTTTTCTAATCCAGTGATTTGGCTGACCAACTCAAAACCAGAGACCATCTTCGCTCCTAACAAAAAAAGGGCTCCGCCAATACCGCCTGCTGCTCCGCTTCCTGGGATGTCATCTAAATCCACCTCCCAAAAATCTTTTATCTGCTGAGCAATTTTTTCTGCTTGTTTATCCAAGAAAGCTAACGTCGTATCCGTTCCTCCTTTTTGTCTTCCAAATTGCCAAGCAGCTCCTTGTTGACCTGTATATGGATTGGTCACATCTGCAGCGATGATCACTTTTACTTTAGAAACAAGAACGTTCCTTCGATCCAAATGAAGTTTTTTAGTAGATAACAAAGGATTTCCTTCTGTGTACCCTTCTAAAGAAGCACCCAAGGATTGGAGTAATCCTAGACCGCCATCGCTACATCCGCTCCCTCCTAAAGTGACAATGATTTGTTCCACTTCTTGAAGCAGTGCATCTTTGATAAGCTCTCCCAAGGCATAACTAGAAGCAAGTCGGATGGTTTGATCCGTTGGTTTATCGAGTAAATCTAATCCTAATACTTGTGCAGATTCAATGACTGCGGTATTTTTTCCTTGCCAGTTCGTCAATAAATAACTGATTTTTCGCTGACGAAATAAGAGATCCATCCCATCAATCGTACGCCAGGTTCCCCCGAGCGCGTAATAGATTGCTTCTGCAGTATTTTCTCCGCCATCTGCAATCGGCACATTGATTTTTCTTCCTTTACGGTCTTCCCAGCCATTTAGAACTGCCTGATTTAATTCAAATGAAGAAGCACTTCCTTTAAATGAATCGATTGCCGCCAAAATATCCATCTATATCCCTCACTTTCTTCTTAAGTAAGACACTTTTTTTCACTTTTTTCAAACAAAACAATGCTATTTTCTTCTGTTTTTCTATATACTAAAAGAGAACTCATTGAATAAAGGAGAGAAAAAACATGAAAATCGCAATAGCTGGAGCCGGAGCAATGGGCAGCCGAATCGGATTGATGTTGCATCAAAGCGGAAATGAGGTCGTTTTGATCGATCGCTGGCCTGCTCACATTGAAGCCATTCGTACAAATGGATTGATTGCTGACTTTAATGGCAAAGAAGTAGTTGCAAAACTGCCAATCTATTCACCAGAAGAAATCATCGAAAGCAACGAACACGTGGATTTGATCGTAGCCTTGACAAAAGCGAATCAATTAGATGATATGTTTCGTTCGATCCAATCCATTATTACTGAGAATACTTATGTTTTGTGTTTACTGAATGGATTAGGTCATGAAGATGTACTGGAAAAATATGTACCAAAGAAAAATATCTTATTTGGGATCACGATGTGGACAGCTGGTCTAGCTGGTCCCGGAAAAGTCACATTATTAGGTGATGGAGAAATCGAACTAGAGAACTTGGAACCAGAAGGCGAAGTATTTACAAAAAAAGTTGTAGAAGTCTTTCAAGAAGCAAAATTGAATCCAATCTATAGTCATAATATTCGTTATTCCATTTGGCGAAAAGCTTGTGTAAACGGAACATTAAATGGATTATGCACGATCTTGGATTGTAATATTGCTGAACTAGGTGCGCAAAAAGCGGCAGAGGGCATGGTTCGAACGATCGTATCTGAGTTTGCTTCTATCGCAGCAAAAGAAGGAATCACATTAGATCAAGAAGAAGTGTACCAACATATTGCTTCTACTTATGATCCTGACAACATCGGGTTGCATTACCCATCTATGTACCAAGACCTGATCAAAAACCATCGTTTGACTGAAATCGACTACATCAATGGTGCCGTTTGGCGAAAAGGACAAAAATATGATATTGCTACACCATATTGTGCCTTTTTGACCCAATTAGTCCATGCAAAAGAAGGAATCCTTGGCGCAGAATAAAAGGCTCTCTGATGAGAATCAGCTGGATCAGCAGCTGGTTCTCATTTTTTTACCCCCCGTGAAAGATCAAAAAGAAAAACACAATTCTCATGTTGCCATAAGAATTGCGCCTGTTTATTTTCAGCTATGATTGGTTGGCACTTTTATTTATTTTTAACAGAGGAAAGATCGTATTCATATTGTTCATAAATAGCGGAGTCAGTAGTGAAAAATCGTTTTGCCCAATTTTCTGCATCAAAAAATTCCAACAGTTCTGATGGGATTGGCTGAAATGGCGTATGCAGAAATTCCGGTAATTCATCTAAATCACGTTCTTGAAGCAAAAAAATATTTTCAGGATGATAAAACTGATAATGAGCTATGGCTTGATTATCTGTCACTAGCTTCTTTTGAAAATACATAGATTCAAACGTTCGCAAAGTCACTCCTTGCTGCCCTTCCCGCAACAGTTCTAGAATCCCGCTCGATTCCCCAGTTTTTTTCAGATACTCTTCATAAGTAAGGTATCCAGGTTGTTCATTTCCTCGAAGCGGAAGAATAAAGTAATTGGTCGTAACACCTCTTTTTGTAAATTCCTGCTTATATTTTTCTGCCCGTTCTTTTCTGCCGTTATTTGTTGCACCAAAAAAAAGATCCGTCTTTGGTTCGCTAGAAGAAAAATCCATATGTTTCGAATAAAAGGAACTATTATGTTTTAGTCCAAGTTCTTTCGCTTCCAAAAAATCAAAATGATAAATCTCATCGATTGCCGGTTCATCTTGTGCCTGTTTCAGCATCGCCTCGTGTTCTGCTTTGAAGTGGTTCCAAAAAAATAACACGATTTTTGCATTGGTAAATGGACGCACGCGTCGAGCCATCTCCATATCAAATCCATAATCTAAAAAAACGATCAGCTGATAATTTGCCAACTGTTGTCGAGCTGATTTAATGAATTCCGACTGTAGTAAATCTTTTCCGGACCAAACATCTAAAGAGCGGATGGAAGGAAAAAAATAAAGTGATTTATTTTTCGCAACTAGCAATACGTCGTTTTTGTTCATCTGTTCCGCCTCACTTTCTCTGTCACTTTTTCCTATGATAGCCTGTTTAAATAGTAAAAAGCCAGTAAAACGCTTCCTATTATTTTTATAAAAATTTAACATTTCTATGAAAATACGATGAAATAAATCATTCTTCCATTAAAATATGCCTAAAAGTTTTCTGAATAGTTGTAATTGTCTGAAAATTTGTTATCATTAGTCATTGTTATTATTGCTATTTATTCTTACTATACATTTTGATTGTGAATTTAAAAGAAAGAGGTTATTTATGGAAGATAAAAAATTGAAAAAACAACTTAGCTCCCGACATATCACCATGCTAGCTTTGGGTGGAGCGATTGGTGCAGGTCTATTTAAAGGAAGTGGCGAAGCGATTGGAATCGCCGGCCCTTCTGTATTGATCGCTTTTTTGATTGGCGGCATAATTTTATATATCGTGATGAAAGGTCTGGGAAAAATCGTTTTAAGTGGTGGCGATACGCACCACGGATTATCTGGATTGATTCGTCCATATCTAGGTGCTCATTCTGCCGATTTTACCGATTGGGTCTACTGGTCCATGTGGATTATCAATATCATTGCTGAAGCTGTTGCAGCTGCTTCCTTTTTACAGTTGTGGTTCCCCCACATCCCAGCTTGGGTATTTGTTTTTATGTTGGCTGTTTTAACTACTATCATCAATCTTTATTCGGTACGATTATTCGCAGAGACAGAATATTGGCTAGCCTTTGCTAAAATCAGTGTCATTATCCTATTGATCATTTTTGCTGCTTATCTTGTCGGTCAGCAAATGTTGGGTACTGGTGTTTTCCCTACCCTTCAACAATTAACTGATCATGGTGGTTTTACTCCCCATGGTATGAAGGGAATCATCAGTTCTTTGCTTGTAGTTATCTATTCTTATGGCGGTTCTGAACTGATTGCTATCACAGTAAGCGAAGCAGATGATCCTAAACGTGCGATTCCTAAAGCAATCAAAGGCGTCATGGGAAGAATCATTTCCTTTTACATTATTCCTTTATTTTTGCTTTTGATTATTTTTCCTTGGAATACTTTAGCAGGCACGAACGTTAGTCCTTTTGTGATGGTATTTGAAAAAATGAATATTCCATTTGCGGCAGATATCGTCAATTTCGTGATTGTTCTTGCTCTGTTCTCGTCTATCAATTCAGGTGTATATGCTTCTTCGAGAATTTTGTTCTTCCGCTTGAAAGATCGAAAAGGTTCTTCTAGAAAACTAGCTGTTTTAAACAAGCATCAAGTACCGCAACGTGCTGTGCTGTTTTGTACCAGTGTTCTTTATCTAGGTGTGGCTCTTTCTTATTTTGTCGGTGACAAATTATTTGGCTATCTGGCAGGTTCTCTTTCCTATACAGTATTATTGATCTGGATCATTATCAGTGCGGCGTCCTTTGTACTGGCACTAAGGAAAGGAACGTTATGGGACAAAGGAATCAGCTTTTTTGCATTAGCAGTCTTAGGGTTGATTTTCCTCGGTATCCTCTTCACGAACTCCATTGGGGTAACTGTATTGACCGGTCTGCTTTACCTGTTCATTTATTTCAGTTATCAAAAAAAGAATGATGCTTTCGTCTTGACGAATGAATGAAACCAATAGAGAATTTTATTCTATTTATATTGAATAGCTAGAGCTATTGAAAAAAGGAGCTGCGACAAAAATTGTTGCAGCTCCTTTTTACGTTTTTATTGTTCTAATTGCGCTGTCTTGCTTACTGCTTCTTGCGGTTTCATAAATTTCTTTGAGATCCCCCAACCTGTAAAGGCACTGACCATCGAAAACACAGGTGAAAGCAAACTGAAAAACACGAATGGCAAGTAAGTGAGTGTAGGAATGCCAAATGTACTTGCTACGAAACTTCCGGCGATCCCCCAAGGTACTAAGTAGTTGATTACTGTTCCACCATCTTCTAGTGTTCTCCCTAATACAGTTGGATCAAAGCCTGCTTTTTCGTAAGTTTCTTTAAATGCATTACCAGGCAGGATAACAGATAGAAATTGTTCTCCAATAAAGATATTTACTCCGATGCTTGTCATCAATGTTGTAAAAATCAATTTTGGAGTGTTCGTCATCTTTCTTGATACTCGTTCCATAACGGTTGAAATCAACCCAAATTCGATCAACAAACCACCTAATGACAATGTTAGAATAATCAATGACACAGTTGGCATCATACTTTCGATTCCTCCACGGCTAAGTAGTGAATCGATTTGTTGGTTTCCAGTATTTGAAACAAATCCAGATTCGATGACCCCTGCCAACTTCGTTAAGGAAGTTTGTGGGTTTTGAATAAAGATCATTCCTACTGCTACAGCGATATTCAACAAAATCGTCAAAATTGCCGGCACCTTTTTCCATGCACACAAGAGCATTAAAAATAGAGGAATCAGTGACCAGATCGAAATAGTAAAGTTTGCTTCTAGAATATCGGTCACTTCACGAATAGATGAAAGACTTGCGGCTTTACTTGTGTGTCCTAAAATCATGAATAAAAAGAAAGAAACAACAAATGCCGGAACAGTCGACCACATCATATGCTTGATGTGTTTGAACAAATCGGCATCAACAATAGCTGCTGCTAAATTTGTTGATTCGGATAATGGAGACATCTTGTCTCCAAAAACGGCACCTGAAACAATGGCTCCAACTACAAGGGCTGGATTTAGTCCTAGTGTTGTCCCAATACCAAAAAATGCAATCCCAATCGTTGACATAACCGTAAAGGCACTCCCTACAGCGCTACCTACGATTGCACAAACAACAAATACAGAAGGGACGAACCACTGGACACTGATCAATTTAAATCCAATGACCATGAGGGTTGGAATAATTCCTGCTTGTATCCATACAGCAATCAATGAACCGACTAAAATAAAAATAAAGATTGGAATGATCCCCGGTTTGATGCCATTGATGATCCCTTCGTGCAGCCAATCTGTCGGGTATTTTTTTATCACTGCGTACAACATGACCATTCCGATAGCTGCCAAAATCGTGATATTAGGCGAAACCTTTAATCCGACTACGCCAATCGCAATGCCTAAAACAATGACCATTAATACAAGTGTTGCTTCTAAAAAACTTGGTGTTCCTTTTTTTTCCATGATAATCTCTCCTTTTTTAGTTGTTCTTATGTTCTAAAAAAGTTAAGATATCGGATTACTCCGCCACAATTCATCCGCGATTCCTCCTTTATAAAAATAAAAAGACCTGCTTTCAACTAAGGACGAATGACTCCGCGGTACCACCTTAATTAAAAACAGATCTGTTTTTCACTTTCAAACGATTATTCAAATGTATGGACTTTCCATGTAATTCGTCAATTAGGCTTGATCGGTTCGCAGCGACCACCGACTTTCTGAACAAAACACCTAACCGCTACTGCGTGAAAAGTTGACTTGTATGAAGTTTACCTTCCATAAGATCATTTGTCAATGAAAAAGAAAATGTTTTTTCATTTTTCTGAAAATTATTTTTATAACTTTCACTCACAACTTTATCTTTTTACTAGAAAGTAGCGCCCTCTTGTTTTTTTCTTGCTACTATTTCTTGATGTTCTTGTTTGATTTTTTCTAATAGCTTGGGTTCTCTCAATAAATCTAGAGCTGTATTGGCAAGTAATTCCGCTGCAATCGCAATAGAAGCAAGTCCTTTTTCACTTTTAGCAGCAGCTTTGAATTCTTCTGTATGTCCGGCAATGTATGTCTCAGAGATTGCTACAGTAGGCTGTATCGTTGGAATGACTTGGCTGACATTTCCTACATCAGAAGAACCTAGACTTGTTCTTTGTTCCGTTTCTATTTCTTCATCAGGCACACCTGCTTCTTTTGCATGTTGGAAGAATAAGTCATCGAAAGAAGGCGTGACGATGACATCATCGACTGCATTTTGGAACAATCCAAACTCAAAAGTCGTACCCGTGCTTAATGCAGCGCCTCGTACGATATTTTCCACTTTTTCATATACTTTGTCTAATGTTTGTCGATTTCCTGCACGTAAATAGAAACGTCCAGCAGCGTAGTCTGGTATGACGTTGGCCGCCACGCCTCCGTCTGTAATGATTCCATGGATATTGACATCTTTTGGCAATTGCAAGCGTAAAGCGTTGATTCCGTTAAACACTTGGATCAAGGCTTCCAAAGCATTTACTCCTTTTTCAGGTGCTGCTGCTGCATGAGAAGCGACACCGTAAAATTTGATATCGACTGGATCATTTGCTAAAGATTCTGTCGTTTTCCCATAACGAAAAGCTGGATGGACACATAATGCTGCATCGACATCCTCAAAAAACCCTTCCCGAACGAAGCTGCCCTTAGCTGATCCATTTTCGCCTCCTTCTTCCCCCGGAGTACCATACACACGGATTTCTCCGCCAATCTCATCAATGAATTGTTTCACTATGCTGGCTGCTAATACGGAGTAAGTACCAAATAAATTATGTCCGCATGCATGACCAATACCTGGTAAAGCATCAAATTCTGCCAAAAAGGCAATTGTCGGACCTGGTTTATTGGAAATATAACGTGCATCAAAACCTGTTCGGTGCCCAGCTACTTCTTTTTCTACCCAGAACCCTTCTTTTTCCAATTGTTTGATTAAAGCTGCTGAGGAATAAAATTCATAATTACTTACTTCAGGATGATCGTGGATAGCTAGTGCAAGTGCTTGATATTCTGGTAAACGGTATTGGATCAAATCCTTCAATTGATTTGTTGAGAGTGTGGTTGTCATAAAAATTTCCTCCTATGCTAGTCGTTTTTTCTTATTTTCTCCCGAATGTTTCCCACGCAGGTACGCTTGAACCTTTTGATGTTTTTTCGATTACTTTGGCTGTTTCTTCTGTTTGATAGGCATCTACTATTTTTTGATACGTTTTATTGTCTTCATCTTCTTTTCTTGCAACGATGATATTGACATAAGGACGTGCATGGTCATCGACTGGTTCTAAGAAGATTGCATCAGAAGCAGGATTAAATCCAGCATCTACAGCTACACCGCTATTGATGACTGAAATATCTACATCTGACAAAGCACGTGCTGTTTGGGAAGCATCTAACTCAGAAATGTCTAGATTTTTTTTATTCTCGGTAATATCAGAAACAGTTGGCGCTTGGCCTTTTGCCTTGTCCACTTTGATCAATCCAGCAGTTTGCAATAACAGAAGAGCTCTGCCGCCATTCGTGACATCATTAGGGATTGCAACTTTCGCTCCGTCTTTGATATCAGCCACATCTTTTAACGTATTGGAATAAATTCCCAACGGTGCATTAACCGTATTCCCAATCGATACTAAATCAGTTCCGTGTTCTTCATTGTAATTGTCTAAAAAGAATTGATGTTGGAAGGAATTCAAATCGATCGATCCATCTGCTAAAGCCGCATTTGGCTGATTGTAATCTGTAAATTTCACATATTCCAAATGGATGTTTTCCTTTTTCAAACGGTCTTTCACATCGTCCCATACATCTGTATCTTCCCCAATGATCCCTAGTTTTACGGTAGTTTCTTTTTTGTCAGTTGTAGCTGCTTTTCCTTGGCTGCACCCTGCCAACCAAATAACTGCTACAAATGTAATGACTACAAAACGAATAATTTTTTTCATTTTTTCTCCTCCACTTTCAATGTGTGATTTTTTTAATCAGTTGATTACTGATAAATTGACTCAAAAAAACTAAGACCAGAATCAATAATGTAGCGACAATCGTTACATCTGTTTGGAATCGATTATATCCTCTCGATATAGCAAGATTCCCTAATCCTCCGGCACCTACTGCTCCGGCCATGGTAGTCAGTCCGATCACATTGATGATCGTCAACGCTGAGACCCGAATGATACCAGGTAACCCTTCTAACAAATAAACACGTAAAATGATGCCGATTGGGCTCGTGCCCATCGCTTCTGCTGCTTCGATCACCCCAGGATCAACTTCTAGCAGTGCATTCTCGATTTGACGGGCAAAAAACGGGACAACGCCAAAAATCAAAGGGACTAAAGCTGCTTTGGCACCGATCGTCGTTCCAACTAAGAAACGAGTAGTCAAAGCTAAAAGGGAAAGCAAGATAATAAAAGGGATGGAACGAATGATATTGATCAACTTATCAAGTATTTCGAACAGCAGCCTGTTAGCTAGTAATCCATTTGGACGCGTCACTACTAACGTCACACCTAAGATGATTCCGATAATCCCACCAATGAATGCCGTCCAAAAAGACATATATAGTGTTTGCTTTGTCGCTTCGATGAATTCATCCGGAATCAAATAGACATTCGGCAAATATGTTTTAAAAAATTCAGTCATTTTAGCTTCCTCCTTCGATGACTTTGATACGGTTATCTAATTCGTTTTTTTGTAAAATAGTTGCTTTTACACCAGATTTGATCAAATAATCCAATGCTTTTTGCCGCTGTTTGGTTTCTCCAGCTAAAGTAACGATCAAACTTCCTAAGGGTGTTTCTTGTAATAGCTCTACATTACCGTATAAGATATTCGCTGTTACTTGGTACTTGCTGTAAAGATGAGCGATTAGAGGTTCGTTCGTCTGGTTGCCGATATAACTTAATTCCACCAACCATTTATTTGCAATCTGATTGGCAAAAGCTGCATGGGCACTGATTGTTTCCAATGCTTGGTCAAGGTGTGTCGCTGTCCGAATAAAATCTTTAGTCAATTCTTCTTCAGGATGACTGAAAATCTGGATGCTGCTACCTTTTTCAATGATTTTCCCCGCTTCCATAACCGCTACCTTGTTGCAGATTTCTTTGACAACTTGCATCTCATGAGTGATCAGGACGATCGTTAGACCTAGTTGACGATTTAGTTTTTTTAACAGTGCAAGGATCTGAAGGGTCGTTTTCGGATCAAGTGCACTAGTTGCTTCATCGCATAACAACACTTTAGGTTCATTTGCCAGAGCTCGTGCGATTGCCACTCGTTGTTTTTGTCCCCCCGACAGTTGTTTAGGATACGCAGATGCTTTTTCTTCCAGACCGACAAGTTCCAGTAGTTCATTCACTTTTTGACGACGTTCCTGTTTTGATTTTCCAGAATACTTTAGAGAAAAATCTACGTTGTCAAAAATCGTTCGACTTTCCATTAGATTGAAATGCTGAAAGATCATACCGATGGCCTTTCTTTCTTTTCGCAATTCTTTTGGAGAGAGCTGGCTTAAATTCGTCTGATTGACGATGACTTCTCCTGCTGTTGGTTTCTGCAACAAATTCATCACGCGGACTAACGTACTCTTTCCTGCACCTGAGTAACCGACGATCCCATAAACATCCCCTTTTTCAATCGTTAAATCTACAGAATCTACTGCCTGTATCTCTTTTTCTTTTTGTTTGAAACATACAGAAACATCTCGCAATTCAATCATTAACATTCCTCCTTGTCTATAAAAAAAGCATCCTCAAGAAAATGAAAAATAGTCATTTTCTTGAGGACGCCTTTTTGCGTGTTACCACCTCATGTTCAAGCTGTGTTCACACACAACTCCTCTTCAAGTACCATCATACTCTAGCAAGATATCGGTCGCAGCCGTCATCGCCTTACATCTATGCTCGGGATGAATTGCTCGATGGCCATTTTCCAATAGTCGTTCCTTGCTTCTTCTCAGCTACCGAAGCTCTCTGTCAAAGGTTCTTCTATCGTACTTACCATTTCAATGCAAATAATATTCAAAAAAAAATCCTTTTACTAACATAAACTATGTCAGTAAAAGGACGACGTATCGTGGTACCACCTTTTTTCGGAAGTTTCCTTCCCTCAAGCCCAACATCTCAAAAAGAGAGATTGGCGTTCGTTTTAACGGTCGAACATTTCCGAATTTGCCTACTTATCGACAAATTATTCTCCAAGGCCATTTTCAGCTTTTCTTACTTGACTCTTCTCACCAGCCAGAGCCTCTCTGCAAAGTTTCCAAACTTACTTTCCTTCTCAACGAAATCAATATTTTGTTGTTGGGATTAATCTACAGGAGGAAAACTGAAAAGTCAAGCATGAAATTCAAATTATTTTTTCTATATTTATTTTTCTGTTTTTTTATCTAACATTTCAATAACAGTTCGAAGATCTTTCCCTTCCGCAAGAAGGTTCAATTTTTCCTTCTCTTCGACGCTATAATTTCGAACAAAACTGGAATCGGGTATCAAAACAACGCCTAGTCCTGCACGTGAAGCGGCTGTCGCTCCTACTAAAGAATCTTCCACTGCAAAAGCTGAAGGAGCTTCTAATCCTGTTCGTTCCAAAGCTGTCAGATAAGGGACCGGTGAAGGCTTGTTCTCCGATACTTCATCTCCGAACGTAAACGTATCAAAGTAATCGGCTAATTGAAAGTGATCCAAGATATCTATTGCTCTTTTCGTAACAGTTGTCGTAGCAATTCCTAGTTTCATATGACGTTCTTTTAAGTCTGCCAATATTTCTTTTGCGTAGGGTTTCAATTGGATAGCTCCACTTGTCAGCTGTTGATAAAAATATTCTTCACGCTTTGCTCGGACTTCCTGCACTTTTTCAGGACTGCCTGCTGCCTGCACTAAAATATCAAAACTTTGTTTCCAGTTTTTTCCGCCCCAAGCGTCAACGATTTCTTTCGGGATATGAATATCAAATTGCTGGAATCCCCAAAGCCAACCATCGCGATACGTTCTTTCCGTATCCACTAACAAACCATCTAAATCAAATATTGCACCTTTCATCTATACATTAATCCTTTCCAAAACAATACACCTAGTTTAGCATGACTGATCCAAAATGAACAGAAGCATAGAGCCAGCCGTATCACTTATAAGAGTTCTTGGAATCGACGGATATAGATTTTCTTCACAGCTGTCACAAGCGCCAGATAAGCGACGACTGTTACAAGTAGCCATAACCAGTAATTGCCAGGGAGCGGCATCAAGCCTAACTCAGCACCAAATCCTGTGAACGGAAGGACTGAACCAACAATGATTCCTAATGTAGTGATAACTAGCATGGCAAATGTTGCATTGCTTTGGATAAATGGTATTTTCGGTGTACGCAATGCATGGAGCACTAATGTTTGTGTCCACAGGGATTCGACGAACCATCCTGCATGGAATAATGCGATAAAAATCACTTGTTGTGAGCTATCCAATGTATGGAAACTTCCACCAACTACAGCAGGACAAATAACAAAATACATCAACAAGTAAGTAGTGATATCAAAAATCGAACTTATTGGACCAAAATAAACCATGAATTTTCCAATACTAGATGCATTCCATTTCTTTGGCTCATCCAAATATTCTTTATCCATCCGATCCCATGGTAAGGAAATGCAAGAAACGTCATAGATCAGATTCAAAAACAGAAGTTGCAAAGGCAACATTGGTAAAAATGGTAAGAACGTACTGGCAATCAGTACGGAAAACATATTGCCAAAATTAGAACTTGCTGTAGCCTTGATATATTTCATGATGTTTCCAAAAGTTTCTCGTCCAGAAAGAAGACCTCTTTCCAAAATCGTCAAATCTTTTTCTAAAAGGATCACGTCTGCTGATTCTTTTGCGATATCCACAGCTGTATCCACGGAAATACCGATATCAGCCACTTTCATTGCTGGAGCATCATTGATACCATCTCCTAAAAATCCGACAGTATGACCATTTTTACGTAAAGCTGTCGTCAAACGTGCTTTTTGCTGAGGATTCAATTTTACGAATACTTCATGGTCTTCAGCTACTTGCGCTAATTCATGATCATTCATTTCTGAGATTTTCTCACCAGTAATCAATTCATTGATTTCTAGGCCTACTTGACGGCACACAGACCGTGTGACTAATTCATTGTCTCCAGTCAGAACTTTTACAGCTACACCATGTTCTTTTAAAGCTTTCAACGCTTGTTTTGTTGTTTCTTTTGGTGGATCAAGGAAAGCAAGATAACCAATCAGAACCATGTCTGACTCATCTTTGACTGAAAATTCTCCAACAACGCTTGGATTGGTCTTTTGTGCGACACCAATCACTCGCAAGCCGTCTTCATTAAGTGATTGTACTTTTGCAAGCACCGCTTCTTTTCGTTCTTTTGTTAATGGTGCGACAGTACCACCAAGATCAATAAATTTAGAAATGTTCAACATTTCTTCAATCGCGCCTTTTGTGATCATCTGTGTTTTGCCAGCTGGATCAGCGACCACAACACTCATACGGCGACGTTCAAAATCAAAAGGAATTTCATCTACTTTTTGATAATTGATCGTATCTGTATCTAAAGTTTCTGCTGCTTCATCAATGATAGCCACATCTAACAAATTTTTCAGCCCTGTTTGATAGTAGCTGTTTAGATAAGCATGGCGCAAAACACGATCATCTTCATTTCCTTCACAATCCATATGATATTCAAGAATGATTTTATCTTGTGTCAATGTCCCCGTTTTATCCGTACATAACACATCGATTGCACCAAAATTCTGGATAGCATTTAAATTTTTGATGACTGTTCCTTTTTTGGCCATCACACTTGCTCCTTTGACCAAATTCGTCGTAACGATCATTGGAAGCATTTCAGGTGTTAAACCAACTGCTACAGATAACCCAAAAAGAAAAGCTTCTAACCAATCTCCTTTTGTAAGCCCATTGATAACGATAACTGCTGGAGCCATCAATGACATAAATTTGATCAGCAGCATGGATGTTTTGTGGATGCCTAATTCAAAACTTGATTGGATGGGTTTTTCAGATAGCGTTTCTGCTACATGCCCAAATAGTGTGTCATTTCCGACAGAAACAATGATTCCTTCCGCGCTTCCACTGATGACATTGCTTCCCATAAAGACAAGATTTTCATAACTTGTTTCGCTTTGCTGATCGTCTTCACATACTTTCGCATGCTTTTCTACTGGATAGCTTTCCCCTGTCAGTGCTGCTTGGGAAATGAATAGATCCTTTGCGGACAATAAACGCATATCCGCTGGTATCATATCTCCTGCTGAAAGCCGAACAAGATCTCCGCAGACAATTTCTTCCATAGGAATCTCAGTATATTCGCCATTTCGTTTGACAGCTGCCGTTACTTTCACAAGTGATTTCAGTTTTTCAGCTGCTTGATTAGAACGCACAGACTGGATCAACGTCATCGTCCCACTGACGATAACCATAGTGAAGATAATGGCTACACCGAAGAGATCTTTATCTCCTGGAGCGGCTAATACGTATTCCGTAATGAATGAAATAATTCCTAATGCAATCAACACTAATGTAAAGGGTGTGATGTATGCTTTCAATATTTCTATAATGAATGGTGTTTTTTTGCCATATGAAATCGCATTTTCACCATAAGTTTCTCTTGAACGCTCGATTTGTTCTTCTGACAATCCATTTGCTGATGCATGGAACAATTCAAATAATTCTTGCTTCGTTTTTCCAGCAAAAGCTGCATAGATTTTTTGTGTATCTTTCTTTTTTTCCATCTCGATCTCTCCTTTGTGTCCAAAAGACAGCTGTTCTCGCTGTTTCTGGTCTTTTGCTATTTATCGGATCGATAGAGAAAATGCTGAAAGGGGCTGAGAACAGATAGATAATAGCCCTGGCCTTTCCTCTAAATCCTTGTTTTTCGAATGACTGTCATCCATTTGTTCTCATCTCCTTTACTAAGTAATTTTAATTCATGACTTCCAATCATTTTTCGAATAGTTATTTTCCCAACTCGCTCACCCCCCTTTTTGTTTTTTCACCGATGGGATTTGCGGCAACAAAAAAACCTCTCGCCAAATACTCAGCGAAAGGTTTGAAAAAGCAAATCAAAAAAGCTTCTCAGATCTCATCGTTGAGTTTTGACACTGTACAACGTAAAAAGCAGATATCTGCTTTTAGCTACCTTATGAAAAGCCTTATCTCGACAATTCCTGTTCTACCCATTGGCGTCTCTCGACGTTTTTGGGCAGTAGCCTATGTTTGTATAGGAGCCTCACCTAACAAATCCTATTCGGTTTTCCTTCGTTAATATAACAACTAAAAAAGAGGATGTCAAATTAATTTTCCATGTTTTTCATACTTTTTTAAAATACACGCGTTATATTTCCTGTCTCACGCAGTTTTATTTGTCTCATTTTCCACCTCCCGCTATAATAGAATTATAGTAGGAAACGAGGTGCTGTTATGGAACGAACACTTGTTATTATCAAGCCAGACGGCGTAAGACGCCATTTGGTCGGAAGCATCATCCAACGTTTTGAAGCAAAGGGACTGGCCATTGCTGAAATGAAATTTGCAACGATGACACCTGAACTAGCAAAAGAGCATTATCAGCACTTGACTGAACGCAGTTTTTTTGATGAGCTGATCGATTACATGACTTCTGGTCCGGTCGTTTATCTTGTGCTGGTCGGCGAGGAAGTAATCGATATCGTCCGTAAAATGGTCGGAGCAACAAAAGCGGCTGATGCCGTTCCAGGTACGATCCGAGGAGATTATGCACTGCCGGGAACTGAAAACATCATCCATGCTTCTGATTCCCGTGATGCTGCAACAAAAGAGATCGCCCGCTTTTTCCCACCATTCGATACAAACAAACCGTCTGAAAAAGCGGCGAAGTGATACAAATCTTAAACTGTTGGTCTAACTGCTGGGTTTAGCAATGGCCAGCAGTTTTTTCTCTAAAGAATTCCTTTGATTCTTCCCTAATGTATATTCGATCACTGCGAAAAACTCTTGGTAGTCTTCCGATTTTTCTTCCCCTAAAGCAGCGGAAATCAGTCGTTGGTAATAATCCGCCATCAATGTTTCATAAATCACTGTACTTCTTTCTTTATGCGCTAAACTCCGTTTCATATCTTCATTCACGCTACGTGCCTTTTTTAAGCGACCATTTTCTATATAAAACAAAGTCAAATTCGTCAAAAAAGTAAAAAGATACTGCTCGTGATTATTCAGTTGCGCGATTCGTCGCATTCTTTTTTTGATTTTCAAATAATTATTCTCAATAAACCGATCACTGAATATCCAAGGAAAATCAGCTAGAATAGATACTTCAAATTGCCCATACTCTGGTACTTGCATCAAATATTCTTCAATGATACGACATTCATAACGCAAAAATTCAAATTCCGTCTCAGATACTTCTGTTTTTTTGGACATGTGCAGATTCAAAACCAAATAGTACAGATCTTCTGTTTTCTTATAGTGCCTGCGGTTATTAGCAATTTCTTTATAAGGATCAAAGCTGTCTTCTTGAACCCGATCTAGCATTCGCCTTTTTTTCTTTAATTTTTTTGGCTCATCAAGCTGATTTCGTATCCATTCATATTCGGCAAGTGTCATGTTCATTCGCTCTAAAAATGATTTCAATGTTCCAAACGATACTTTTTTCACTGAATTTGTCTCGATCCCGACTAGCGAAGTTTTAGAACAGATTCCTTCCGCTAATTGGGACTGCGTCAGCTTTTTGTTGACTCGAAGTTTCTTGATCAATTCTCCATCATACATAATAGTTCTCCTTTTTTAATTGAAATTAACCCTTGGCTTTTCCAGAATGCTTGCCAATAAGAGGAATGATTATTTCAATTTAAATTTTCCGCATTCAATAAATAGATACGTTAAAAAGAAAAAATACACGAAAAAAATAAAAAAATGTTTTTCTCATAAAAAATACCAACCTTCAAGCATGAGACTGCTGTCTAATCCCTGAAGGTTGGTTTGATTGTTTATTGAGTATTTTTTTGCTGCTCCGCATGGGTTCCTGTTACTGGATATAGGTTAGTCGTTGTTTTATTGCCGTTTTTTGAAAAGACACTGGTCGAATGTTCACCTTTTTGCTTTTCGATTGCTTCATTACGTTCCGCTTCATTTTTATAGTCATATTTTTTCGGATCAATCGTCTCAAATCCGTTTGGCACATAAAACCGCAAGAGATTTTCCTGATTCAGCTTATCTGAAAGACTTAACGCAGTCTTGACTTTTTCCTGATCTTTGGAGATTTCCTCGTCGATTCCTGCTGCTTTCGTATCGATGATTTCTCCTGTCTGATTATTGTAAGCTTTTCCTCCTAAGACGGTGTATTTGGGTGTCACAAAGTTCCCATTTCGAAAAGCAACTACTTGATCATGCTGAGAAGATAATAAATCTGTACCAAAATGAAGATAATCTTTATCATCGATTCCCAATAGATGTAGTAATGTCGGCAAAACATCGATTTCTCCACCGTATTCATGATTGACTGTCCCTTTAGTATAACCAGGCATATGGATCATCAATGGCACTCGTTGCATCTGTGCGTTGTCAAATTCATCCCATGTATCTGGATCTTTACCAAGAGCACTTGCTAAATCTTTATTATCTGTATTCGAGATCCCAAAATGATCCCCGTAAATCACAAAGATTGAATTTTGGTAAATACCAGATTTTTTCAAATACGTAAAAAATTGTTCCAATGATTGATCCAGATAATGTGCCGTTCGAACATAATTATCTACTGTGCTATTGCCAGTATTCAAAGATGGAAAGTCGAAATTCTTGTCATCCGTATAATAAGGCGTGTGGTTGGTTACGGAAAGAAATTTCGTGTAAAACGGCTGTTGTAGATGCTCAAGATATTGGGCAGATTCTCTGAATAAATCTTTATCTAATATCCCATAACCTAACGTTTCGTCGGATTCATCAAAATAAGATCGATCAAAGAAATTGTCATACCCTAAATTTTTATATACATGATCTCTATTCCAGAAACTAGCTACATTTCCATGGAAAACAGCACTTGTGTAGCCTTGTGTTTGTCCAAGGATCGCTGGTGCTGCTTGAAAGACATTATCTGACCCAAGTTCTGTGAATAATGAGCCTTGAGGTAAACCAAATGTGCCAGTTTCCAGCATGTTTTCAGCATCACTTGTCTTTCCCTGTCCTACTTCATGAAAGAAATTGTCAAAGCTGATCGTTGCTTGATTCTGGAAAATACTATTTAAAAATGGCGTGACTTCTTGTCCGTCTACCTTCATATTGATCAAAAACTGTTGAAAACTTTCTAAATGAAGGACAATCACATTTTTTCCTTTAGCGAGCCCAAATGTTTCAGGATTTGGCTCTGCGTAATGCTTCTTTGTATAATCTAAAACTTCATCAATTCCATTACTGCTTGCATGTGCGCGAACACTGCTAGTCATTCCTGTTTTGATCCCGTCATAAATAGTGTATGCATCGATCCCTAGATATTTGACAATATAGGAACGGTCAAATGTCCGCTGCAGTAATTGTGGACGGTTGGCTTCGCTCAACGCTAGATTTCCTGAAAAAATCAATCCTGAAAGACAGGTAACAGCGATAGCCATCGGTTTACTGACAGGGTTGCTTTTGATAGGTATTTTCTTGACCTTCAACCAAACCAGTAGCCCAATGAACACAGCGATATCCAGCCAGTAGATGACATCATGGGGCTTCATCAAAGAAAAGGAGCTTCCTGACAACCCTTGCGACACTTTCGAAAAGCCTAATACAGATTTGACTGTAATGAAATCTGTGAATTCCCGATAAAAAATAATATTCAAGTACAACAAAAGCGTATTTAAAATATCAATGATCAAAAGAATAGCTAACGCTGGCTTTGGCTTTTTAATATACAAAGAAAGGCCAAAAAACAATAAGGTAGTCGCAATTGGGTTGATCCACAAGATAAAGTACTGGATCGTACCTTCCACACCTAATGAAAAATCTGCATAGTAGGCAATGATCGTCTTCAGCCAGAAAAAGAAAACAGCTGTCAAAACGATTGCTAAACGATTTTGGCACAATTTTTTAAGTTGTGTCACGTATATCACTTCTCTCTATTCACATTTTTTCTTATTTTGCTCCTGAAAAATGAAAATTTCCTAAAAAAGTTGTTATCTTAAGATTTTTTTATTCTTTCTAAAGATTATTCCGTCCACTTTTCACAGCATAAAACCGCTGTGATGTAAGCGATTAAACTAATGAAGAGATAAAAGTCTTGTGGTGACCGCTTCACTCCACGGTATTTAAAAGCCAGTTTCTCGGTATTCGTACAAAAAAAGAGGCTGTGACAAAATTCTTGTCGCAGCTTCTTATTTCTTGAAGCTGACCACTTCTGTCACAACCTCTGTTTTTCATTGCCCATAAGTTTGATATTGTCCTTCTGATGACTCATTCGTAATGATTGAGGCTTGATTTTCTTCATTTCCCGTTATCGTTTGTCCACTGCCAGAATCTGAAGGACTTGTTCCTGTCGATTCGTTTTTTTGAGAAGAATCTGTTGTTTTCTTGACTTGTTCATTGGTCTTTTTCCATTCCGCTAATCGATCGGCCACCACTTTTTTGTCCACTTTTTCAGAATAAGCTGTGATCACTTTTCCATTTTTCAAACGAGCTACCTTGTCGCCATCATGAGTCAAAAGCAAAACGGTCAAATGTTTATCTTTGAATTGATATTGTCTGAGAGAAATCGCACTAAGTACGTCATCGATATTGATAAATTGATTTTCTTCTTTTCCTTTCGGCAAATAGATGTCCAATTCACCTTTTTCGTAATTGGCAGTTAATTTATATTCCTCCCACCAATAAGTTGAGAATTCTTTTTTGAAATTATCTACTGATTCTTTGCTTGCTACGATTTTTTCTGTTTCTTTCTGAGCAAGATCTGCTGTCATTTTTCCTGAAAATGCTGCGGATAAAATAAGCAGTAAGAAAAAACCGAATAACCAAAAGAGAAGAAACGGTCTTTTTTTCCTCATGCCTTCCTCCACTCCTATTTAATTTTGACTATTCTATTATATACAAAAAATGAAATAGAAAGACAAAAAAGTTGAAAAAGATCGTAAATAATTGAACTTCTTTTTCCTGAAGCGGTAAGAATAGGGACTTTTATACATTCTCTCTTGGCTATTCTTTCTTTAAGCTTCAAATCCATTTCTGTCCGATACATCTTTGAACCAATGACCCGATTTCTTGATCGTTCTTTTTCCATCTTGTGCTAAATCTACCGAAATAAAACCGTAACGATTCTTATAGGCATTGGTCCACGACCAGTTATCCATACATGTCCACATATGATAACCTAAACAATTGGCACCTTCTTGAATGGCTTGATGGACATATTTCAGATGAGATTGAACAAATTGGATCCGATAATCATCGTGGATCATACCATCTTCCTTGATAAATCGTGCTTCATTTTCTACACCCATGCCGTTTTCAGAAATAAAACAGTCGATATTCCCATAATGATCTCGTACATTGATCAAAATATCATAGATTCCTTTTTCATAGATTTCCCATCCGCGATAAGGATTCATTTTACGACCAGGCATTTCATAATTGTCGAAGTAATCCTCAGGCATAGGACCGTTTTTAGTATCGATTGGTGTTTCTTTTTCTTTTATTCGGCGTGGCTGGTAATAATTAATTCCCAAAAGATCTACTGTGTTTTCTTTAATGATCGTCAAATCATCTGGATGGATCTCCGGCATTAGATCGAGTTCTTTTATTCTCTCGATCAATTCACTGGGAAACTCGCCTTTTACAGCTGGATCAAGGAATGAACGATTGAAAAACGCATCTGCTATTCGTGCTGCTTTAACATCTTCGGGATTTGATTCGTCTCTTGGATAACTCGGTGTCAAATTCAAGATGATTCCGATGACACCGCTTTGGTTCATTTCATGGTAAGCTTTGATGGCTAACGCTGAAGCCAACACTTCATGATAACCAACTTGGATTGCCTTTTTCATATCTGATTCTTCCGGATAATGCCATCGATACAAATAGCCTGCCTCGACTGGAACGATCGGTTCATTATGGGTAAACCATTTTTTTACTTTCGAACCAAACAATTGAAAACAACTTTTTGCGTATTTTTCATAGGCTTCAACCGTTTCTCGGTTCAACCATCCGCCTTTTTCTTGCAGATACATCGGCATATCGAAATGATACAGATTAACAAAGGGTTCGATACCGTTTTCAATCAACTCATCAAAATAGCGATGATAGAAACGAACGGCTTCTTCGTTGATTGTTCCAGATTCATCAGGTATCAAACGGCTCCATTGGATAGAGGTTCGAAATGAATTATGCCCAGTCTGTTTCATCAACTGTACATCCTCTTGATACTTCGTATAAACTTGCGAGGTTTTTTCAGGTCCTACTTGATCAAAGAACTTTTGCGGTTCGTTTTTGTACCAATAATCAAAAATGTTCTCTCCTTTTCCATCGCCTGAAATTCTTCCTTCTGTTTGTGGACCACTTGCTGCAGAGCCCCACCAAAAATTTTCTGGAAATTGATATCTTTTCATCAAAGCACCTCTTTTTCTTTTTTAGTTGATTCCATATATGATATTTTCCATCACAATCACTTTTTCATTTTCTTCCTCTTCTTTTTTGATTCGTTTCAACAGCTGTTCTGCTGCTCGTTCCCCGATTTTATCTGTTGGTGGCGTGATCGTGATTTTCGGAAGGATACTCAGATCGTTTTTATCTAAATAATCATAGTGACTGAACGCAATATCCTTCCCGATTCTGACACCTTCTTGATTGAAACATTCGATGGCACCAATCGACATATTGTAATTGCTGACAAAAATAGCAGTTGCCCCTTTTTCTAATAATGCTTTTGCTCCGTAATAGCCGCTTTTTCTAGAATAGTCTCCTGTAAAGATCTCTAAATGGATAGACGGATCCTTTTGTACCGCTTCTTTAGCTCCAGCTAAACGTTCTCTTGCTACGTAATCTGTCTGAGCGGCAGCAATAAATCCTATTGTTTTATGTCCTTGTTCGCCATGATGAGCAATCACTTTTGCTACACTTTCTCGATCATTCACTACTATTGTATCAATACCTGCTGGCCCATCCGGACAATTCAATGCGACAACTGGGATACTCATTTTTGTGAGCATTTCAAATCCAGACCACTCTTCTTCTGATAAGAAGACGATCAACCCATCGATCGCATGCTTCATCAGGTATTCGATTTTTTGTTCGATTTTTTCTGGCTGATCGGCAAACCCGCTTAATAATAAGCTATACCCATTTTCTTCAGCTACTCTTTCGATCCCTGAAACAACCTCTGAACCAAAACGGCTAGATATCCCGTTTATCAAAAGTCCAATAGAGAAGCTTCGATTATTCTTCAATCCTTTAGCAATGATGTTTTCTTTATAGTCCAACGCTGAAATCGCTTCTGCTATTTTTTCCATATTCTTTTCCTTCAGCTGCTGACCGTTTAAATAGCGGGAAACTGTTCCCACTGAAACACCAGCCATCTTAGCCACGTCACGGATCGATGCCATACATTTTCACTCCTGCCAGTTACATTTGATTTCTCTTTCTTGTTGTTCGACCATGATGACCGTTTTCTTTGCATAATGCTGTTTGTCATCAATATCCATATAACTAAAGTCTTCAGAAGTGAGTTCAAAAACAAGCAGTCTTTCCTCTTGAGATTCCAATTCATCTTTACGAAAAGCTTTCAATAATTTCGTTCTTTGGATGACAGCGCCGTCAATTAATCGGACATAGACAAGAGTACTTGTTTTACCTGAAACACTTCCTGTATTTTTAACTTTAATTGATATTATTACTTTGTCAATATCCGTTTTGACTTCCATCTGACTGTATTCAAATGTTGTATAGCTTAGACCATGTCCAAAAGGATAAAATGGACTGCCACTTAAATCATAATAATTCTCTTGTTTAGAAGCAGCACGCTGATAGTAATAAACAGGTAGTTGCTGACTATTTCTAGGATAAGACAAACTCAATCGTCCGCTTGGGTTATTTCTTCCAGAAATCATCTGCGCAATGGCTTTTCCACCCTCCTGTCCAGGAAACCATGCTGTTGCAATGGCATTCGTAAATGACTCGATTTTCATCAAATCGTAGGGTCTTCCTTGCACAAGTATCGTGATGATTGGCTTGCCTAGTTGATGCAATTGTTCGATCAGCCGTTCTTGGTATCCACCTAAAGAAAGAGAAGCAACATCTACATTTTCTCCAGAATCCATGTTGATCCCTTTCGATGAAACTGCCCCGTTACGAAGGAATTCCATATCAAAGTTCCGCGCACTTGATCCACCTAGAACTGCAATGATCACATCTGAGTTTTGAGCAAGGGTCACCGCTTCTAATAATTTTTCTTCCTGATCCTCCTGATTTCTTACTTCACATCCTTGTGCATAAGAAACCGTTGATTGGGGAAACTCTGTTTTTATTTCTTGTACTATCGTTTTTTTCAAACGGTCTTCTGTTTGTGGTGCAGAGTAGTCTCCCAACAAGTGGTATACATCGTGAGCATTTGGTCCTATAACAGCAATGTTTTTTACTTGTTGATCCAACGGCAATATACCGTCATTTTTTAGTAAAGTGATACTTTCTTTTGCTGTCTCTAAATTTAAGTGCTCTGATTCCTCCATGAGATGATCCCAATACTCCTTTGGATCGTTTGCAAACGGCTGTTCAAACAAACCCAATAAAAATTTGACAGATAAAACTCGGCGAACTGCTTGATCTAGTAGCTGTTCATCTACGACTTGATCATCAATGGCTTCTGCAATCTTGGTATAGGTCTCGTCCCACAAACTGAGATCGATTCCTGCCGCTAATGCATATGCTGCAGCAGTCTTTTTATCTGTAAAAACATCGGATAAACGATCCAAAGCAACACCGTCTGCCATAACGATCCCTTGATAACCAATCTCTTTTCTTAATATTTGCTCAAAAAGCGCTCGATTGATATGACAAGGTACCCCGTCGATATCATTATAAGCAGCCATGACACCTACTGCATTTCTTGTACTCTTCAATAATGGTCCGTAAATATCGGAAAACTCTCTGCGTCCAATCGTCACTGTGCCTGAATTATGACCGCCTAAAGCTTCTCCTTGTGCGATACAGTGCTTTAACACAACACCGATCTGATCCTTCTTCTTATTGATTTCCTCTACTGTCTGATCAAGAAAAGAAACTTTTTCTGAAATAAGCTCTCCTTGGAACCCTCGAACGACCGCTTCAGAAAAACGAGCTGAGAGAATCGGATCTTCCCCAAAACACTCTTCTGTCCTTCCCCAACGAGGATCTTTTGCCAGATCCAAAGTCGAAACCAACGCTAAATGAACACCTTTAGCAGCCAGTTCTTTTGCCATCAATCGGCTCGTTTGTTCTAATAACGCTACATTGAAGGTATTTCCACGGCCGATATTCGTTGGATAAGAAATCCCATCCAAACCTTGATGACCATGTGGACATTCTTCCACAAGCAAAACAGGAATTTTCCATCGCGAATGCTGTAGTACATATTCTTGGACTAGATTAGCCACCTTCCAGCTTTCTTTTGCAGGAATTCCATTCTTATAATCTGTTTTAGACCACGGATCAGAGCGAAACAGACCGTATAAGGCACCCAGACCGCCTCCCCATTTAACATGTTCTTTTAACTTTTCTGTTAATTCGATCTTGTCTCCGTTTTTTTCATAACACTCCCAACCATACAAATGCTGGTTTACCTGTCCTACTTTTTCAGCAATATTCATCCGCGAAAGTAAATCTTCTACTCTTTGGCGGATGGTTAACTTTGGGTTTTGATACGGGTAATCGTACACCTTAATATCCTCCTTCTGCCAATTTTGCCTTATTAGCGGCTAACACAAATGGCAGGAATAAAAATACATCTAGAATGATAAGTATTACTGTTAAGACTGCTGCTCGTATATCGCCTCCTGTAGCAATAAAAGATTGTATAACCGGCGGAGTGATCCAAGGTGCAGCAGCAACTGTTTTACTGATGATTCCAAGACTTGTGGCTGCGTAGGCAATAATCAAGTTAATAGATGGTATAATAGCACAAGGAATCATATATATTGGATTCATGACTACTGGTAATCCAAACATAATTGGTTCAGTAATATTAAATAAACAAGTAGTCAGACCAAATTTAGCGATCGATCGCTGTTCTTGACGTTTAGAAGCCCACAAGATAGCAATAACTAACGGTAAAATACACCCGCCACCTCCAATCAATCCAAATGCATTGGTAAAGGGCTCCGTAATAATATTAGGAATTTCTTTTCCTACTGAAAAAGCATCCATGTTTTCCTGAATAGATTGTAACAAAGGTGCTTGCCGTATAGGAGCCAAAATACTCGAACCATGCATCCCAAACACCCATAAGAAATCAGAGAAAAACTGTAAAAATAAGATGCCTGGGACGGATAAAACAAAAGCTTTCAATGGCGTCTGAATCGCTAATTCAATTAATTGCGGAACATTCAAACCAGTCGTATGGTTTAAAGTAAAAACGACAACTGAAAAAAATAAAATGACAACTATTTCTGGTACTAAAGAATTAAATGACGTGGCTACTGCCGGTGGAACTCCTTCTGGCATCCTGATTTTAAAACTCTTCATTTTCGCTAATTTGATAAATAATTCTGTACTGACAAGGGCAGCAATCATCGCCGTTGCTAAGCCAGACGAAGAAGTCAGACTTTGTAAGAAAACCCCTGTAGCTTCTGCTGTATTTCCGTCCAACAAAGTGACTGTACTTGATAAAGGCATCAAAATAAACATTACGGCTGTACTTAGAATTCCTGCATGAACAGGACTAAATGATGGATCATCAATCACGCCTGTTTGGATATAATGGGTTGCCAAATTCCAGCCGATATTGTAACACACGATAATAGCTAAAATACTCATCGTACCATTATTCACGATTGAAGCAAGTTCTGCCAATGGACTTAGATCAAGTATTCTTTGGATTGTTGCATTTGAAAAAATCAGAGCATTCAGCAAAACCATGACAGAAGCAGCCATTACTAACGGCATAGTAACGATAAAACTGTCTCGAATGGCCAGCAAGTGCCGCTGGCTACTCATCTTAGATACGATTGGTAGCATTTTTTCAGATAGTCTGTCTACGACTTTCATTATTTCATCTCCTAGATTCTAAAATTGAACCGGTTCATTTTTAATATAGCATTTTTCTAAAAGATTGCAACACATTTTTTAAAACGCTTTCTAAAAGTGGTGGATTTTTTATGACTTTTGAAAATTTATTCTATTTAATGGTATTTTGTGAATTTTTTCTCTTCCATCCGTTTGAAGTTTTACTTTCCAATGGTATAATTTCTTTATCCTATCAAATGGGGGAAGTATTTTGAAGAAATTAATCGTACTATTTATTTTGTCTGCGGGACTTTTGACATTGACTGGCTGTGATTTGTTTGGCGGCTCTGACCAATCCTCGGACGAAACAACCGATTCTTCTGTCTTAAAAGCGGAAAAAGCAGATATCACTAACAGTGTATATACGCTAAAAGTACGTAAAGATATGGATTTATCCGCGGGACAGTTGACATTTACAGATAAAAAAATGGAATGGACACGCACGTATCAGACACAAGGAACTGATTCTTCTGAATCATCTGAAGAAAAAACAGTGCTGACAGATATTAAGATCACTACCACAGATGACGAATATATTATTTCAGGAAAAGAAAATAAAAAAGAAGCAACAGTCACATTTACCAAAATCGGTAATTACCGTTTGAAGGATGAGGATGGCAACATCTACAGTCTATAGTGCCGTCTGTTGGATCTTCTTTTGTTTCTCCCCTTCTTTTCTGCTATAGTAAAGAAGCAAGATGACTGTAAAGGAGACGAAATGGATGATCGATAGTCCTGATTATTGTACATGTAATAACAACAAAAATATCCATACAGAATTTAATGATCAAGGAAGTTTGAGTATATGCGACAATTGCCACAAACTAGTCAAAGATTCTTTTAAATCGTTTGAATCTTATCCTGTCAAAAATTATGTAAAAAGCAAAAGAAGATAAGCAAAATCAAGCAAAACTCACTATGGCTGATTTTTATGAACTTCAAACTCAGCTTCTTCCTTTGATCAAGCTTCATCAGTAAAACAAACAGTGGTTCATTTCAGTTCACAAATCAAAGAGTAACGTTTTATTTATTTCACATCTTTGAATATAAAATAACCAAACGATAGAAAGACTTATTCTACATCACGTAGTAATTTTTCTTTCCCGTCGTTTGGTTTTTTATTTTTAGCCTAATTCTTGACCTTTTGCATGCTGATTATCTGTAAAATATTTTCCAGCAGGCTTTCCTTCCAATTCAGCTAATTTTTCTTGGATCTGACGAATCACCTTTTTTGCATCTTCTGGATTTTCTACAAAATCGAATGTATCCCCATCCACTTGTATTTTAGGACATACATCAAAATCCTCATACCATTGATTATAGCGGGTGTTCAATGTTTCGTAATAAGTGTATAACGTCTCATCGCTTTCTAGCTGTTCATAGTCACGCCCGCGTTTTTTGATACGTTCTAGCATCGTGTCCAAAGAAACTTTGATATGGACCATCAAATCAGGCCGTTTTTTTGGAGCAACATCATCTAACTCGTTTAGCATCGTATCTAATAAGCTATCGTACTGCTGCACTTCGATATCCGTTACCCGACCTAAATCCGCGTTTAGATGGAACAACAGACTATCTTCGTAGATGGAGCGGTCTAGCACATTGTCATCGTTCACTAAAGCATTTTTCATTGCTAAAAATCGCTTATTCAAAAAGAAGATTTGCAATAAAAATGCGTACTGCTCAGGATTTGAATAAAAAAGCGGCAATACTTCGTTATCCTCGACATTTTCATAAAATGGTTTAGAATCAATCTCTTTTGCAAGCATATCCGTCAAACTGCTCTTACCTGCACCAATCGTTCCTGAAATCAAAATCACTGACATACAACCCTTCCTCTTCTATAAGTACTCGCCTACGTAAGTTTCAACAGGCAATTTTTCAAAATCATATTCACGTACAGCTTGGTCTGATTTTAAATATGTGTGAAGACTTTGTGTAATCATCAAGTTCGTAGGTACCGTCTCTTCTTGTACGATGATCATCGGTTTTTTCAACATAGTTGCCACACCTAATTCGTAAGCCGTTCCTGGATCGATTGTTTGATGCTCAAAGTCAAGGATAGCAACAACAAATTCTGCATTTGTCAACTCTTCCATATCTTTTTCGTATACTTCTTGCGCCCAACCAGCACTGAATAGTTCATAATTGCTTTCTTGGTGATGACGTGGAGAGTAGAAACTTGTAACTGTTTTGTTTTCCTCCAACGCTTTTTCGATACGACTTACTCGATCGATTTGCTCCTCTGAAAAAAATGGTCCTGCTAAATATATTTGACTCATTATTTTGCCTCCTTCAATAATAACTGATTTTTAATAGATACTGCTCGTAATTCATTGACCAGTTCCAATGGATTGTTGGAAAAGATCACTTGATCCAACCATTTTTTATCCATAAAATCCTCTTTTGCAAAAGTTTCTAATAATTGTTGCAAGCCGCTGTAATAACCGCCAATATTCAATATTCCGATTGGCTTATCAGGCGTCAGGCCGATCGCTATCCAAGAAAGAAGTTGCGAAAATTCCTCCAATGTACCTAGACCTCCAGGGAAAACGAGGACAGCATCTCCTTTTTCAAATAATAATACCTTTCTTTCATCGATCGTCTCTGTAGGAATGAATGTAGTAACATCTTTCCCAGGCAGCTCAGTTTCAAAAAGGCCATTTGGATAGATACCTGTGACTTTTCCGTTATTTTCCAGTACTGTTTTACTAATCACTCCCATAATCCCGGAGTATGAACCACCGTAAACCAGTTCGATTTCTTCTTGTGCCATATATTTTCCTAACGTTTGCGCAATAAATTTGTAACTTTCTTTATTGCCAAAACGGGAACCGCAAAAAACAGTAAGTTTCATAAAAAAACACTCCCTAACTCAAAAGTCTAACTTCATTCTACACGTGTTTTTTTAAAATAAAAGACTAGATTTTGTAGTTTTTTAGTGGTATATAGATCAAGCACCACTATATATAGTATTTACAAAAAAAGAATTTTTCAGCTATTTTACAGTAACAAAAAAAATAAATAACTAGTAAATATAAAATTGAAACGACTTACTTATAGAAGAAATTGGGATTTCGTCCTACATGTCAATAACACGCATTATTTAAATCGTCACACACTTATTTCTCCTATTAATGAAAAATCCATTTTATTCTCGTGTTATGTTTCACCAACGCCTGATGTTTCTCTAAATAAAAAAGCCGACGAACCAAATGATCGAAATTTGATCATTTTGGTTCATCAGCTTGTTCCTAAACCTTTGTATTAACGATAAATAGCTGGATTCGTAAAACTATCACTTGGATCATCACTGCTGGAAGAACATTCGGTGATAACCGCGCCTGTTGCACCTGCCTGGAACCAGTGTTTGATAGTTGGTTCGATCGTGTACTGGTCTCCAACGTGAAGTATGATTTCTTTTTTTGCCGTATAGTAACTTTCTTGCCCCTTTGGAATAGTACAGGAAAGTTTTTTTGTTTCTTTTCCTTCGACATAAAGATATACTAAGCCTTTTCGATACTAAAAACTGTATATTCGATTTTTTCTAGTGTTGTTTCTTTCAATACTACTCCTGAATCTAGGAACATTTGTTGTACTCTTTTCTTGTAATCCATTCTGTTCCGTCTCTACCTTCCTAAATGATCGTCAAATCATCCCAAGATACCTCTTTTTCTCCTTGAATGATTTCTGCATTTGGGGCTACTGGCTTTTTCTATAATAAACAGGATAGAAAACAGCCAAATAAAATCTGCTTTCATAATATGATACGCAAAGGCTGATTTCTTTGGCGAAAAACATCTTTTTACACTGACCGGATCTGCTGGCTGTAGCTCTATTAAAAGAAAAGTTTAGGAGATCTTCGAATAGAGCAGATTTATCTTCGGGTGTATGTTCAGACAAAAAAGGTATTGAACACACTGTCCAATACCTTTTGCTCAGCAAATAAAACGCATACATTTTGTTAAAATTTCTCCTCTAAAGGGTAGATTTCTCCTTTTAGATTCGATACAATAAACAAGGTTGATGTATTTACATTGACTATGGCAAACTTGGACGGTCACGTGTGATGACTTTTCAAGGCCTCTACTTCTAGCTGCCACTAGAAGTAGAGGTGCCTTTTTTTATTTGGCTGTCTCTATCTGCCATTTATGATACTGATAGCGCCATCAGTAGTCAAGAAAAAACGAAAAATCACGAAAATGTGTACTGTTTTTCGACCAGGTTTTTGTAAAAGCAACATTTCTTATTCTTTTACGACCCATTTGCAAAATACACTTGTTTCTAGTGCCCCTTCTCTTCTTCTTTCTTCTAATAGTTTCAAGATGAGAGGTGAGGCGTTTGGTTCATTTAATGGATCTATGGAGTACCTTATCGTAGCTTTAATGAATTAAAAGCTTCGTTTAATCACTAGACTTATTATGACAATAATAAGTAGGTTTCTCTCATGCATAGAAGCCTATTTTTTCGGTTAATGCAGTTACTTATATGTTTAAAATATTTCGAAGTGCTAAAGTTATAGGGAAAGAATACCTAAAGCGGAGCCAATGTGTGCACCTGCAAGTAACTGTTGTTTCGCTTGTCGTTGTAAACTGGTTTTTTCTGGATAGTCTTGTACTTGAGCATCTACTCGTCCAAAGATCCATGGAACTCCACTATTATCTTGTTCATCCACTGACAAAAGGCGATAATCAGCTGCAAAAAGTCGGATTTTTGAATCTTGTTTCAACCATTTAGTAAGATTTGGCGACAGTAACCAAGTATCTGTGTACATCACTTGGTAATGATAATCAGAAAAATACAATTCAAAAAAACGAATGGCGCTTTCGTAACTATCTCTTATCTTATTTCGGGATAAATCTGCATCGGAAGGAATATGAAGAGAAAGACACTGCTTCCCCTCTAATTTTAGCTCTTTGTGCCCCTTTGGAAAATATGTCCTTTCGTATTCCAATTCACCAATCCGAAAGATCAATCCGCTAGTGTAACGCCAAATCCAAAAACCACGGTCAAAGCGATACTTTCCTGTTACTTGAAAATGTTCATGAATAAATCTAGTAAAAGCATTCATTGTTGCCAAATAGATAGTTCTTGGAATCTTCAATAGTTGATAAATTTTTAACCAACTTTGAGAAGCTGCATATAGATAAATTGTTAATGCTACAAACGGCTCTTCTCCATAAACTTCGTCTATTTTTTTGGCAGCTGCTTTTGCTTTATTAGCATCCAGTAATTCACGACTATATTGTTCAAGCACTTCACTAGAAATACTTTCTAATTCCAGCATCATTTGTTCTATCACGGCTTCTGGGAAATCTAAGTCACCCGCTAGATTCTTGATTTTATACATTATTTCCTCCATCAAAATTCTTTCTTCATTCCCCTCTTCTTAAGTGTGTGGCTCAAATGATTAATTATCGTTTTTCGAATCTTTAATCAACTTCTTTATTGTACATCATTTGAAAGATCAGATGCCGTCACTACTTTGATTCGCCCAGCATCACGTTGTTCTTTTACATAATCACAAAGTGCCAAATAAATATATATCAAAAACAACAACTTTATGTAAAAAAATAATACTTATGCTAAATAATTTGATTTCCATACTAAGTAAAAGAATAACTTTGCTGTGTCATATGGTTATAAAAAAATTCTATTCAGATTAGCTTTTAATTTTCATCTAATTCTCTCCAAACCAGAGAGATTTCTTAACCAAATATCCTTTTCCTCTTTATTATACAGGAGTACAATAAAGAGAAATAAAAACGTTATTTTATTTTCTTAGATAATTGGAGGTTAATTTCATGAAAAAAAGGATATTCATTTTACTCCCTCTCGTACTTCTGTTTGTTGGTTGCGAGCAAAAAAACACTCGCCAGTCGACACCTCATTCGACTGTTATTGAAAACACTACTGCTCGTGAAGCAACAACTGACAGTAAAACGAATAACGAATCAAGCGCTACTGTTAAAAGCAGTAGTGAATCAGTTTCACACACCACTAGTTCTTCCATCGTTCCATCAACTACTTCGTCGTCAACTGTACCGTCAACAAATAGTAGTGAGACTTATGCTTCTGTCAGTGAATCGACAAGTCCACAAGTCAGTAATTCAACTGATTTGTTAAGTAATTATTCTGATCTAGAAATAGAATACGCTAGAGTTTGGCTAGCTGTGATGGGCACACAATATAAACAATGGTTAGCTGATCCAAGTACTGGTTTTGAACTGCATGTTTCTAAGTCTCCAGCAGGAACACCAATTGACCCTTATGACCAAGGAAGTGTCGCTTTTCCAGCTGAAACAGTCACACTTAGTGGAAATATAACTTTCCAAGGTTTAGTAGTTTATTCTAGCAATCATAACGGTACAATAACTCAATACCCTGTTCCTTCTCATTGGCAACATGATGAAACTTCTGATCATCCTGAGCTAGTCAAAGAAAAGACTAAAAAAATACTAGATGAAGCTTCTACAATCAGTATCCCGACCAACACTCCTGAAGATATCAAACAGCTTATTGATGTCATGGTAATCGACAATTGAACGAGGGGAACAAAAGACATACATTAAACAAGTTAACTTTCTTCGATTGAGACAGGACGTCTACAAAAAGGCGTACCCTCCTTATATGGATTCAGAAACCTTCTGTTAAAAGATAGATACATCTAGTACTCTCAAACTAACAGATCATTAATTTGTCATGTACTAAGAACTATTACATGAATGCAACAAAGTACTGAAGATTAAACAAAAAGGAACTTTGACAAAAACGTGTCACAGTTCCTTTTTCCGAATAAACGGTGTCCTCCTGACAACTCCTCGGTCACAAGTCACAATAGCCATCAAACATAAGAAGCTGTTTTTTGAAATTGTTCCTTGTGACTCAGAGCTGAACGGCAGGCTCACAACCTCTTCCTTAAAGGGTATTCAATCATCTGACCCTCGGCATTAGCTCAAAACACTGATTTCGCAACTTCTTTTCCAAGTATGCCATTCCTACCAATTATAAGTATTTTCATTTTTATTTCTCTTTTGTCTTCAACAATACTTTTCCGATGTTTTTTCCCGATTCAAGATATTCGTGGGCTGTTTTTCCATCCTTTAACGAAAAAATTGTCGGTTCATGGATCACTATCTTGTTATTTGTAAGATAAGAAAAGAGACGTTGACTCCTTTTTTCTCTTTCCTCAAAAGAAGAAAGATAATCCCAAAGGTCTCCTGTAAGGATACTTTTCGAATGAGCAAGCATATCTACTAGATCAATAGCTGGCGGATTGCCTCCTGCCATTCCGAAAAAGATTACTTTTCCCCTGTTATGCAATAATTCAATACTGCTTTCCAATGTTTTGCCAACGCCATCAAATACTGTGTCGAAACGATTGTTGTTAGCTGCTTGCCAATCGGTTTCTCTTGAGGAAAATACTTCTTCTACTCCTAAAGAAAGTGCTATTTCTTGCTTCTCCTTTGTAGAAGCTGAGCCAAATACTCTGACGCCATCTGCAATCAGAATTTGAGAAAGAAGCTGTCCGACACCACCACTGATACCAGTAATAAATACCTTGTCTCCTGGTGCATTGTTTCCAAGATCATGAGCCAAAAAATCGGCCGTTAATCCTTGTAAACCAATTGTGGCTGCTTCTTTCATTCCAATCCTGTCGGGGAGAAAAATCAACTTTTCAACAGGAACTGCTACAAATTCAGCATTTGCAAAAGGAACGTCTACAAAAAGAACTTTCTTGTCAATCAACGCTTTCAGTTCTGATGAACCAGCATCTACAATTGTTCCTGCCCCTTCATATCCGTTGATATATGGTGAGTGTTTCTCGATATGATAAGTGCCTCTTCTACGATAGATGTCTGCAAAATTTAATCCAATATACTCGGTTTGTACCAATACCTCTTGTTCACCTAACTTCGGTTTTGGAAGCTCTCCATACCTTAACACTTCACTTGAACCAAAAGTTGAAAAATATAATGCTTTCAAAAAAATACGCCAGCTTTCTTTTTCATTTCACATACTAAAAATACCAATGTACTTGCTTTACTATCAGCAAAAGTTCTTTCAAATCATAACACAGGAAAAAGGTATAGTGAAACATAAAAATCTAGTGATTCTTTAACTGCCCTTTTCTTTTTGGATGGAAAAAAACTGGGTCAGAATGATGTTCATCCTGACCCAGTTTTGATTTTACTCAACTCATCGGTTTCTATTAACCAAAAGCTTTTTTATCTATGCACACTTCGTTTATTTTTCATACATTTCTTTTACCATGATCGATTTTACAAATCATTCGATAGACGCCCACTCGATAACGCCACTTACTAACATAAATACCTAGCAACTGTTTTTCGAATGCCTTGGGATTTTCGCAGTCTTCTAAATTTTTAAATAGCCAGTTCAAGATGTTTTTTGTGACGAATTTATCCATTTTTTCGATTTGCTTCTCAAATTTTTTCGTGGTCTCTACATGACACCTCATATTACTTTTCGATACCCATTTCTTTCATCCATTCACCTAATGAGCGAGAAACAGGATCGTTCAAATATTCTTTGTAAGCAATCTCTCCTACATGAGTATCATACGCATTTTCTAGAGAATCTAATGTTTTTGATTTCAATAAATCAGATAAACTTTTTCCTTCGTTCATTCACTTAAATAAATAGCTTATTATTTTGATGTTTGCTTTTTTTCCAAACAACTCATGCGTTTTTCAAGAATCTCCATTTCTTTTTTCTGAGTAGATATCACTAAACTATTGGAAACAACTGCAATACTTAACAGTAAAATAGCTAGAATCAATCCGTTTTCAATAAAGATTATATGAAAAGCTGTGCGAATCCATTCCATTATATTCCTACTTTCAACGTTTTTTTCATTAGTTGCGGTCGTACATGTCGTTATCAAATTCGTTCATCTCAATAGTTTGACTATCGCTTGTTTCTGCTGAATTTTGTATCGTGAAAGCAGAGACACTTGGACTGAATGATACACCCAACATACTTATACTAGTAAGAGTTAAAATTATTTTTTTCATTCTTTTCACCTCATTCTTTTGATAATTCTATTTTGCCTATTTTGTTCTTGACTGAATAGATAAAATCTTTTTACAATGAGTTAAACGAATGTAAAAGCGCTTTTACATAATGAGAGGAAGAGTATTTATGAGGGATCTTTTTCCAAAAAAATTAAAACAACTACGAAAAGAACATGGACATACGCAAGAAGAATTAGCAAAAAAGCTCGCGATTACTAGACAGACAGTCTCAAATTGGGAAAATGGCCGCTCGTTTCCAGATCACGAAAATGTTTATCGCTTAGCTAAATTATATGGTCAAACACTCTCTATATTTCTTCCTGATCTCCCTGAAGCGCCCATGGAATCAGAGAAAATATCTTCGGAAAGAATACAATTGATTCGATTTTTCATCTGTTTACTCGTTGTTCTGTCTTTCCTGATCCCTTTTGTTTCTGTGATTGCTCTATTTCTTTTCAACATGTGGAAAAAATACATTCATTCGCATTTTCTTCGCCTGTGTTATCCTTTCATGTACTTTTTAGCTTTATGTAATTGTCTTGGTGTACTCCTTTTATTTTACTTTCAGCTCCTTTAGCAAAAACAAGGCTAGGACAACAAATCATCCTAACCTGTTTTATCCCTGAATCTTTTTACCGGATCAAGTCTGTTTCAGGATCATTCAGCAGACGTTCGACTTGTTCTCTTGTCGTTAACGGAACATCTCCTTGGATCGAATGAGCTAATCGAGCATTTCCTAAAGCAAAATAAACGGTCTTCTGTAAGGACCACTTTTCAGAGAAACCGAGTAAGATCCCTGCAGCAAATGCATCCCCTGCCCCGATTCGATCGAGTACATCCAAGGGATAAACAGTTGTTTTCTTTGCTTCTTGCTGTGTGATCAAATAACCACTTAACTGTTTTCTTCCATCTACACTTTCTCGCCTTGTCCCAGCAAACCATTGGATATCGTAGTGGTTCATAAAGGACTGGATATAAGAAATAGGATCATGTTCGTTTTCTACATTGGCTGTTTCCTCCCACTGCACTAGCTCTGTCAGATCTCTGACTGAGCCAAACAAGATGTCGCAATAAGGTAACATTGTATGATAACGCTTCTTCATTTGTTCTTTTTTTCCATCTTCTTGATTCAAACTAGGACGATAATTGAAATCAAAACAAACTTTTTTCCCTGCTTTATGTGCTTGTTCTGCTAATTGGATAGCCGTTTCAGCTGTCTCATCGGACAAACTTAAACTGATCCCGCAGATATGGATCAAGTCGATCTCATCAATAAACGCTACGCAGTCATAATCCTCCATCACAGATAAACCAAATGAGCTATGTTTTCGATTTTGATAAGTGACTTCTGTCGGGCGGACACCATACCCCATTTCCGCAAAATAAGTGCCGATGTGTTGATATTGATGGATCACATACTTCGTCTGGATACCTAGGCCGTTCAAATTAGTGAGTGCTGCTTTTCCTAGCCGATTGTCTGGCAGAGCCGTCAGTAAATAACTTTCAACGCCAAAATGGGCAAGATTCCCTACCAGATTTACGCCAGTCCCTGTATAAGCCATGCGTAAGGTATGGGTTTGTTCCAGCATCAAATGTTCAGGAGGAGTGAGTCGCAGCATGACTTCCCCAAATGCACCGATTTTCATTCTTCTCACCTTATTCCACGATTTTTTTCATCAATTGCAACAGTTGACGTACCTCTTCTGGGCGTGTATTCCCTGTATCCTTGTCGATAATTGCACTATATACATGAGGGATGACCTTTTTCACTCCTGCGTCTATTGCGATCTGTACGATTTCTTCCACATTATCAAGGTCGATCCCACCAGTTGGCTCTAAATAAAAATCATTGGCAGCACAAGCTTCTGCTAGTGCTTTATATTCTTTGATATGGGCAAGTCCCTTCATAGGAAAATATTTGATCGAGCTGCCGCCCATATCTTTCAACAATCGAATAGCTGTTTCAAGTGTCACGACTCCTGCAGGTCCTTGTGAACTTAAAGGACCAGTTGCGATGTTCACGTACCCTTCTTTACCCGTGGGAGAAACCAAACCGTTGATGACCGTTTCTGTCTGTTTCAATACTGCTCTGGAAGCTCCTACTCCTGTAAATACTTGATTGACATGCTGAGGCTGCAATACTTCGGCTAAACGAGTGACCATCTGGCTCTGGTTTGGGTCTCCCGCGCCTAGACCGATGGACAAGGCGTTATTTGTTGCTTGTTGGTATTTTTTCATTTCTGCAATAGCTGTTTCGTCGTCAGAAAAGTTCTTTGAAAGTACACCTAAAACGATATGGCCTTCTGCTGCCTCATAGCATTCTTTTGCGTTTTCTACAGAATTTGCTAACACATTTAAACAGATCTTATCTTTTAAATAATTGGGACTTAATCTCATTCCTTTTTCTCTCCTAGTTCTTCAAGATTTCTTTTAAACGATCAATGATTTTTGCCATCTCCTGTTGATTGACAGAACGGATATCGAATTCGATGATGCCGTTGTTTGCCTGATATTCTCTTGTATAGATGGCAGGATTTTTTTCTTTCAATGCTTTAATCACTTGTTTTGCTGATTGATCTCCTGAAACTTTCACACTTGCTCGATAGATTGCTCGACCTGCACTATCTTGAACGATCTTAGCTTCTAAATGATTGATCTGATTAAGTTGTTCGATGAATGGCTGTAGTCTTTCTTTCATTGCAGAGCCAGACTCACTGCCTTTGTTCAAATAGTCTTCCACTGCTTGGACAAAACCAAGGATATTTTCCTTTCCGATTTTCATGGAACGTCCAATTCCTTTTGATTGCATCCGGACCCATGAAACATACATTTTTTTCCCAATGACCATTCCGGCACTTGGTCCTTCGATTGCTTTTGCCCCTGAATAAATAACCAAATCGGCGCCCATTTGCACATATTTTTTCAGATCTTCTTCTGCCGCGGCATCAACGATCAACGGAATCTGGTGCTTTTTGGCAATCTGTGCTGCCTCTGACACGTCAAGCATACTTTTTTGTACCGTGTGATGGCTTTTTATATAGAGAATCCCTGCTGTTTCTTCTGTGATCATCATTTCGATCTGTTCCGGCGTACACATATTGGCGTAACCTGCTTCGACTACCTGACCGCCTCCTTGCTGTACCATGATTTCCACAGCCGTTCCGTAATCTACATTGTGTCCTTTCGGCAAAATGATTTGTCGTTTTTTGATGGATTCTGCATAAGGGTGATAAAGGGGATACAATTCTCCTTTGCCTATAACAGCAGCTACCGATTGAGCAATTCCTGCAGAAGCGGATGAAACGATCTGGACATCTTCTACTTCTAGCAAATCGGCTAAATATTTCCCTGTTTGAATGCTTAATTCTTCCATCTCAAAAAAATGCTGACCGCCAAAACGTTGCGCGTCAAGAACTGTCTCTGAAAGGGTCGAGACGCCTAGAATCGTCATTCTTCCTGAAGCATTAATGACTTTCTTCAGCTGAAATTTCTCATGATTCGCATGCATAACTTTTTCCTCCGATGATTGTTTGTACTGGTTTGATTTGCTGATTTGACTGTCTTTTCTCTCCATTGGAATCGATTAGTTCCTTGGGTTGATTGATCAATTCAAAAACAGTAAAATCAGCGTCAAAGCCTTCTTTGACTTGTCCCTTTGTCTTCAAATGGAAATTCTGTGCAGGAACTTCCGTCACCTTTTCGATGATTTCTTCCCACGTATATCCGACAAGCTTCAATTTTTCCATCGTTGTAGCCAAATCATAGACTGGACCGTTTTTACGATTACGAATATAGATATCTGTACTGATCGTATCTGCTTTTATCCCTTGGTTATAGGCAGTTTCCGCAACTTGGAAATTAAAACTATCCGTCCCATGTCCAATATCGAAGATGATTCCTCGATTTTTTGCTTCTACAGCTATTTGTTTGATTGTTTTCGTTTCTTGATCCAAGATGCCGTTTGTTTTCCCATTGAAACAATGAGTCATGATATCTCCTGATTCCAGCAAAGAGAGGATATCCGGCAATTCCGGCGGAGCAGAACCGATATGGACCATCAAAGGAAGCTGATGGTTTTCTTTTTGTATCCTTTTTGCCAGTTCTAGTGGAGTGATGCCGTTTTGACCAACTACGCTCTTGCTCATCCGTGCTTTGATTCCAATAATGAAATCTGGCAGTTCCTTGATCTTTTGCTTTACCATATCAGCTTGGATCTTGTTTAGGTCTGCTAGTTCATCTTGTGCAACGATTCCCCATTTTGAGATATTCAAAAGCGCATAGACATTTGTTTTTGCCAGTTTGGCATGTTCATAAAAATCAGCAATGTTTTCTGCCCCAGTTGTCCCTGCATCTATGACTGTTGTCACACCTTTATTCACACCGATCTGGTCTGGATAATCATAATACAAAGTCATTTCCTCAAAACAATGAACATGATCGTCGATCCAACCAGCCGACAAATATTGCTGAGGGGTCAAGCTGATTTCCTGACGAGCTTTTTGTGTGATGAGAGGGGCGATTTCGCAGATTTTTCCTTTTTCTACCCCGATATCGAAGATCTTCCCGTTAAGCTCTCTTGCATTTTTAATGACTAAATCATACATAATCATTCCTACTTTTCTATAAATTTGAATTTAGACCATGGATGAATGAACGGTAGCAAGATCAATTCTTCTGGAGTAATATGTCCTACTTTATTCTTTCGCGGATCACTGTGTGGCTCCAATACGATCTGCAGTTCGTTTTTATATTTGCCAAAGCGGTCATTCCCAACGACAACATCTCCTACGACAAATTCAAACTCAGTATCATGTACTTTGTTTTCGTCTTTTTGGTATTTTTTTCGAACTTCCGTTGATCGGATCACTTGGTCTGTGATGTCCCCTCGACGAACATGTTGCTCTTCCAATACGATTTGTCGTTCCACCTCATTTACATTTGCAACAAATTCAATTCTAAAAACAGTCTGGTAACGATCCAAATGCCCTAATGACTTCAATTCTTTTTCACTTGCGTATGCGTTTCCAATAATTATATCATCAATTAGGTTTGTGGCAAACAAATGCTTGGCCGCTGTTTCGACAGAAAGATGGCGATGCATTTCTAAAGTAGGCAGTCCATCATTGATATCCCATGGCCCGATTGTACCTGATTGTGAGGTAATGAAGGCTGCCGTTCGAATACCGTTTTTTTTGAATCGTTCGCTACTTGATTGGAAAAAATGATACGGCAAAGCCGTTCCTTCTTGCGGGTAAAAATTATGACAGCCATATAGAAAAGATGTATTTGCCTGATGCGTCAAGATATTTTCTAGATAAGCGACATCATTACTCATATTCAACTCAATGGCCAAGTGATACGGATTAAAAGTCAAAAGTGCTTCTTTTCGCCCATCAAATCCTAAGTCCAAACGAATGCCATCTGCGCCTAATCTATGGAAAAAACCTAAATCATCATAAGAAATATTCAATTGTTCAAAGATAGCCGGCGAAACATCTACTATCGTTTCAAATCCCCTCTCTTTTGCAAAAAAGATTAATTGCTGGAATTTTTTCTGAACGACTTCCGGATCTTCCGTGACCTCAAGCATACTCATAAAAATCCTGCTGAATCCATACTGATGGGCTGTTTCGATATACTCACGATCTTTTTGAGGATCACTATGGTCTGGGTAAAGGGAAATGCCTAATGAACGTTTCATGGTTTGTTCTCTTCTTTCTTTTCAATTATAGTCGTTCTTCGGTGACACCATCTGTCAGAGTGAGATCTGCTTGCTCTTTCGCTTGCTCCTCTGCTTCTCTAGCCAATTGCTGTTTTTCAAATACTTTGAAGAATGGATAATAAATAGCCAAAGTAATCAAGAAATTACCAATAACCAATAATCCTGCTGCAACACTCCAGTTCGTGCTCATCCAAGCAGCAATCGGCGCAGGCATCGCAAACGGCAAACGCGCAACCATCATTGGCACGACACCGCTGACAGTGAGAATATAAGAAAGAGTGGTCGTCACAAGAGGAGCAAGAATAAATGGAATCCCCAAAACTGGGTTCATCACTACTGGTGCACCGAAGATCATCGGTTCATTGATATTGAACAAACCTGGTAAAATGGACAAACGTCCTAAGCTTTTTAAATACTTGGATTTAGAAAACATGAATAAGACGACCAACGCAAGAGTGGTTCCTGCTCCGCCGATCCAAACGAACCATTGTAGAAATTGTTCAGTAAAAATATTTGGCATGGCGTGAGCACTTGTCCCTGCATTAAATGCATCGATATTTTCAGCAATCGAAATATCCCAAAACGGACGAATAACCGGACCCATGATTGCCGGACCATGGATTCCTAACACCCAGAAGAAACAAATCAGAAAGACAGTCAAGAGACCGCCAAACAAGCTGTTACCCGCTAATACACCTTTCAAAGGCATAAGTAGTTGACTCAAGAATCCATTTAAATCGAATCCAAGCATATGGCGAATGATCCAAAAGAAAATCAAGATGACTGCTCCTGGTATCAATGCAACGAAAGAGTTTGTTACTTCTGGCGGCACACCATCTGGCATTCGGATAGTTATTTTTTTCTCGATAAAAAACCGGTAGATTTCTACTGAAATAATTGCCGTCACGATCGCCCCAAATAATGAGCCCGATCCTAGATTAGCGATGTTGATGTAACGTCCGGCTGTGATTTCTCCTACATCTTCTAAGATGCGTGTAGGAGGAGCTGCCACGATTAGAAAAGACATTAATGCCAAGATACCTGCCGTCAATGAATCAAGCCGATAGCTTTTCGCTAAAGAAGAAGCAATCCCGAATGTCGCATAAAGAGCAAGGATACCAACTGTATAGCGAAAAGGAATATCTAATATCTCACGGTAAGGTTCAATGACTGCCGCAACTGATTCAATCGGGATATTCAGTAAAATCGTAAAAAATGAGCCTACGATCGTCAGTGGCATAGTGGCAATGATTCCTTTTCTGATGGCAGTCATATGTCGCTGAGTACCGATACGATTGGCTACAGGCATGATTTTTTGTTCGATAATTCCTATAAATTTATCCATTTTTCTTCTCCTTTTATAACATTATAATGTTTACAACTGAATAATAACATACTTTACTATAATTTGTAAACGCTTTTCGAAAGATGCATCCCTCCTTTGTTCTTTTGGTTTTACAAAGAAAAGGAGGTGCAACAAAAGTCGTGTCACACCCCTTTATTCAGAATATATGGTCATCCAGAGTCGGCCTTGCATCTACGGTAACAAGTCCGACCAATTCAAAAACATGAGAAGCTGTTTTTTGAACTTGTTCCTTGTGACTCAAAGCTGAACGGCAGGCTCACGACCTCTTGGTAAACGGTGTTCAAAAGCCAGTTTCTCGGTATTAAGCCAAATTTATGCAAAAATGTAGAAAGCCATTTTCACAAAATTTTTCTTAATACTCGAAACTAAGCGACTTTTTCACACCCTCTTTTTTATTTATGTTTCGTAATCAATATGGTAAGGATGCAGCTCCGTATGATAGATTGCTTCTGAATATTCAATCATTTTCCCTATTTGCGTAGACGATTGCCGTATCCGTTTGATGCCAATCTGTGCGTCTGTTTTCAGAATTTCTTGTTCTTCTTCTGTTAAAAATACTGCAGAGAAATCATCAGAAAATGAGTCAATGGTATACCCTTTTTTTGTCAGCAGACGATACAAAGAATCTTTGTCAAATTCTTCTCTGCTGAATTGCAACATTTCTTGTGGAAGATAGTGGACAAAATAAATATAAGGCTGATTGTTCAAATAATATAAGCGCTTAAAACAAACAGCTTGCTCACCGAAAAAGGAAAACAAAGGATCTTCCTTCTTTATATGGACCAATTGCAAATCTAGCGTTTCTTTCCGAACTTCATATTGGGAGTTCTTCAAGATCTGCGTAAAACTTGCCGCTTTGGATAATCGATTGTAAGGACGATTGCTTAGAACCGTCGTCCCACGACCACTTTTCTTTTCGACATATTCATCTGATGCCAGCAGCTCGATTGCCTTTCGGACAGTGATTTTGCTGACTTGAAACAGTTCTTCTAATTCACTTTCTGTAGGCAGCATCGAACCGACTGGATACTTTCCTGAGAAAATATCTTCTTTAATTTTATCTGCGACTTCCAAGTATAGTACACGTGTCCTTTTCATAACGTCACCCTTTGCTTTACTATTACTAAAAGAATAGCACATAAAAAATAAAAAAAGAACACAAATCACATGCGAGAAGTGTGTTCTTTTTCATTCCACTGTTTTAATTATAGATTTTCGCCATTTGAGGCAATTACTTCTTTATACCAATCAAAAGATTTTTTCTTCGACCGGTTCAATGTCCCGTTTCCTTCATCGTCTAGATCCACATAGATAAAGCCGTAACGTTTACTCATTTCTCCTGTCGATGCACTGACTAGATCGATACATCCCCAGGGGGTATAGCCCATCAAATCTACACCATCTGCAACTGCTTGGGACATTGCTTCGATATGACGACGTAGGTAATCGATCCGATAATCATCAATGATCGAGCCATCCTCTTCCACATGATCAATAGCACCAAGACCGTTTTCAACAATGAATAATGGTTTCTGGTAACGATTGTATAATTCATTCAATGCGATTCTCAACCCTTCTGGATCGATCTGCCAGCCCCATTCACTCGCCTCAAGAAACGGATTTTTTACGCCTCCTAGCAAGTTTCCTTCTGAAGTTGCGGCTTGCGGGTCAGTCTCATTGATTGCCGTAGACATATAGTAACTAAATCCGATGTAGTCAACTGGATATTCTTTTAGCAACTGGAAATCTTCTTCTGTTTGCTCTAATTTTTCCGAATCGACTCCATATTTTTTATAGGTACGGGCTGTGTACGCAGGGTATTCTCCGCGTACTTGAACATCCGTGCAGAAAAAATTGAATTCTTGATTTTGGATCATGGTTGCTGCCTGATTGACTGGATTGGCATCGATGCTATAAGTCGTTGCATAAATAATCATGCAGCCGATTTGGATATCCGAACGCAATTCGTGGCCGATTTTTACAGCTTTGCTACTTGCCACGAACTGATTATGCCATGCTTGGAAAATATTTTGGTACTCTCCTGCTCCGTTGCTTTTTACTAATCCTTGACTTAAAGCTGGAAAATGAAAGGCCGAGTTGATTTCATTGAAAGTCATCCAGTATTTGACTTTACTGCTGTATCTCTTTAATACTGTCTGAGCAAATCGTTCATAGAAGTCGATCAGTTTTCGATTTTTCCAGCCACCGTATTCTTTTGCTAAATGAAGAGGCATTTCATAATGAGAAATCGTGATCACAGGCTCAATATCGTATTTTAAGCACTCATCAATCAGCTGATCGTAAAATTCTAATCCCGCTTCATTCGGCGTGCTTTCGTCTCCGTTTGGAAAAATCCGTGTCCAGGCAATCGAAAAACGATAACATTTGAATCCCATTTCCGCAAATAAGGCAAGATCTTCTTTGAAACGATCGTAATGATCGATTCCGCGATGATTCGGGTAATTATATTTTTCTTGATCGATCGTCCAGTCAAATTCTTTACGACCGATGATTGCAAAACGCTGCTTACCTCCAGGCATAGCATCTGCAACGGATAACCCTTTTCCGTCTCGATCATAAGCTCCTTCTAATTGATTGGCAGCGGTTGCGCCACCCCATAAAAATTTTTCTGAAAAACGTGATTGCATCCTGATTTCCTCCTTATTTTACAATTGCTAGAACATCTTCATTCGCAATAATCTCTTTTTGGTCTAATTCAAGTATATCGGCAAATGCATCGGTATTTGTAATGACAATCGGTGTGATTACACTATAGCCGGCTGCTTTGATTGCTTCGATGTCAAAACGGATCAATAAATCTCCTGCTTTGACGAGGTCCCCTTGTTTGACTAAGATTTCATAACCATTCCCATTTAATTCTACCGTATCCATCCCGATATGAATCAAAATCTCCGCTCCGTCAGTCGTTGTGATCCCTACAGCATGTCCAGTTGGAAAAATAGTCGTGATCTCTCCATCTGCCGGGGCAACAAGTTCCCCTACTTCTGGATCAATAGCGATACCTTTTCCCATCACGCCAGAAGAAAAAACTTTGTCTGGCACTTCACTCAGTGGCAGTACTTTACCCGTTAAAGGACTCTTTAAGGTATGCCGTGCTGAAGTAATTGGTTCTCCTGCATTCGCATGTTTGTTTTCTAATTGATTGTCTTGTGTTTGTTCGTCAAATCCTAAAATCAGCGTACCTACAAATGCTAGAACAAAAGCGATTCCTGTAGCTATTACTGCTACTGTCACATTTGACTCTACACCATCTACCGTACTAATGAAGGTTGGAATCGTTAATAAGCTGACCAAACTGCTAGAGAAAGCTTTTACTCCAGAAAATCCGATAATAGCCCCTCCGATCCCTCCAGAAACACACGCTGCAATAAATGGTTTCTTCAACGGTAACGTCACACCATACACAGTTGGTTCAGTGATTCCAAATAACGAAGTCACTGTAGAAGAAATCCCTAATGCTCGAAGCTTCGTATCTTTTGTTCGTAACGCTACAGCTAAAGCAGCACCACCTTGTGCCAAGATGGCTGGAAGAAGCATTGGCATCAATACATCAAACCCGTATTGCTCGATATTCAAAAACATGATCGGTACGAATCCCCAATGCATGCCGAACATCACAAATACTTGCCATAAACTTCCCATGATCAGACCTGCTACGATTGGACTAAATCCATAAATCGAGTTGAAGAGACCACCTAAAGCATTACCGGCCACCGTCCCAATTGGTCCTAAAGCAAGAAATGTCAATGGAACCATCACTACTAAAACAACAAGCGGAACTAAAATCATTTGCAGAAATTGCGGAATCACTTTTTTTACGAATGGCTCTAATTTACTTTGCACCCATACTGCTAGAATGATTGGTATGACAGAAGAAGTATAACCAGACGGCGAAAGAATCACTGGGATCCCAAAGAAACTGATAGCTTCTCCCGCACCAGCAACTGCTGTGATAGCTGGGTACACAAGTGCCATAGCAATTGCTACTGCTAAAAACTGGTTGGCTTTGAACTTTTTAGCTGCTGTAAAAGCAAGCATGACAGGTAAGAAGGTAAAGACACCATCTGCTGCAGCAAACAATATTTGATAAGTACCGCTATCAGCTGTCAGCCAGCCCATCACCGTTGCCAATGACAAGAATCCTTTCAATACCCCGGCGGCTGCCATCGCCCCTAGAAAAGGTGTAAATATACTAGAAATGATATCAATTAGACGATTCAAAATATTTTTGGACTCTTCTTTTCCATCCTCCGAAACTGCAAGTCCTTCCTCATCCACGATCGATTGATAAACATCTGCTACATTACTGCCGATCACTACTTGATACTGACCGCCACTTTGGACGACTTGGATCACATCTGGGTCTTCTTTTAACTTTTGCGTATCTGCTAAAGATTCATCTTTTAATCTGAATCGCAAACGCGTAGCACAATGTACTAAACTTTTGACATTCTTTTGTCCTCCTACCGCTTCCCATACACGACGACCAACTGCTTGATTATCCATTGTTTTTTCCTTCTTTCTTTTTTTATTTAAAAAATAAAAACCCAGATTGAAAAAAACAGTCACAAACATTCGTGAACCTATTTTTTCAATCCAGGTTTTGCCTGCCATACAGTAACAATCCTTATGATTGGATGCTTTTTTTCTCACTTACTACTCTTTGAATATGGATCGTTAAATAAATCTGCTCTGCGATCCCCATTTCCTGTTTTTGCGTTTGTCGAAGATACTCATTGATCCGTTCCACACAATGAAACGCTTTTGGATACTTTCCTTGAACTAATGCGTAGAGAAACTCATCTTGTTCGTCAGATCCTTCCCCTTTGAGATAACGCTGGGCAAAAAACTGCAGATGAGTAATGATACGCTGATAATTCAAAGATTCTTCATCGAACACGATGCCGAAGAATTTACTGATGATACTCAGTATATCTCTTACCATTGTGGTAACGGTCATCGTCACTTGCATGTCTTCGTTTCCTTGTTGGCTATTCACAAAATGAAAGGCAATAAAACCGGCTTCATCCTCAGAAAGTTCCACACCAGTCTTTTGTTTCACGAACAAAAGAGCCTCTTTCGCTGCTTGATATTCTTTCGGATAAAATTTTTTTGTTTCAAATAATAATGGATTAGGCAGTTGGATATTTTCTTTTGCCCGTGTGATCGCATAATGAAGATGATCGGTCAATGTCAGATAAATATTAGGCGAAAATTCAACTTTTAGTTTATCTTCAGCCAGTTCGACTACTTGCTTGACCCATTCGATCTCCTCTGCCGGAATATCAGCCATCAGCTGTTGGAATTGGTTTTTAGCAAAAGAATCTCTTAAAACAAATTCTTTTTGGACCGCTTCTGGCGAAATCTCATCCCCAATCTTTTTTTGAAAAGCTAGGCCTTTTCCCATACAAACGACTTCTTCTCCGAATCCATTTTTCGAAATGACGACGTTGTTATTCAAAATTTTATCAATTTTCATTTTGCTTCGCCCTCTCAAGAAAAATAAAAAAACCTAGAATTCGCCTACTGTTTCTTAGCTGAATTCTGGTTTTGCCTGCCGTACAGTAACAATCCATTTCTTATTTAAAATCATCATACCATCGAATTTTTATTTATGCAAGCCTTTTCATACAAAAAAATAAAGAAACTGGAACACAAGTCTATCTAGAAAACAACCAAATCAGAGATGCACCTCTTTGCGTTCCTCTTTTTTCAGCAAATCGGCTTTTCCTTATCGATTCATATCCTTTGGCTGTTTTTGATCTGTAACGACTTATGTCCCAGTATCCTAAAATGTTTTTGTCTCTAGATTGAAAGCAGTTCTCATATCATCTGTCGCATCCTTCATCGGTGTGACACTTTCCAGTTCTCCTTGTACAACTAGTCGCGTGACGGCATCCATGTCGCCACAAGTGATCAGTGTGACGATTTCTTTCCCCTCGACCTCGTTCAATAATTGTGTATCTGTAGGAGCAACTTTTTCTTTAAAAAATGTTTTATATGTATACACATTTTCTAAATCCGTCAAATAGATCTTGGCACCCATTTCCAAATTTTCCAGCGGTGTAAACAGTAATTCGGGATTTGTTGCACGATGGCTTGCTAAAGCATAGTTTCCTTTTCCCATCTCTTGATCTGGAGATAACGTTCCTGCACCGTAAAGCAGTGAAGTATTATCCAAGCCTTTGAAAATCGGTAAATTGATCGAAACAGAAGGTACTGCGATACTAGCAATCACTGGCAGGTCTGTTCCGCTCATTTGTGACCTCATCACTCCTTCTGTTGTCATTGGTTCTACTGCGTCAAAGTCAAAACTGACATCTTTATCGTTATTCTTTTTCAAATCTTCTTTCGTTACATTCGCTATAGCATATCTGTCTCCTGTTAATCTGACAAGATAGTCTTTGATCTGTTCATTGAAAATCAAAGCTAGTCCTACTAATAACAAGAGGAACAAGAGGATATTGACTAGCCATCTTTTTGCTTTTCTTTTTTTCTTCATTTTCTCTCCCTCCAGTCTCATTTTACTGTTTTTCTTGTGCTCTTTCCAACAGCTGAATGACACATTTCTACAACTCTGTGTATTTTTTTCGTACACCTGCGCTTTTTTCTACAGGATATTTCAAATTGTTTTTGATCAATTTTTCTTCAATGATCTCATCTAGATCCAACTGAAGGTTGTCTGCCATCATGTATGAATAGATCAATACATCTGCCAGTTCTTCTTTGATTCGTTCTAATTGTGTTTCTTTTACTTCTTCCGGCGTTTTCCATTGAAAAAGTTCTAACAATTCAGATGCTTCCAAAGAAATAGAGATAGCCAAATCTTTTTCGTTATGAAACTGTCGCCAATTACGTTCATCTCTAAACTGGTTGACTTTTTCCATACTATTCATTTGCTTGCCTTCTTCCAATCATTTCTTACTTGATTAATCATACCATTTTTTTACATAAAAAATAGATGATGCTTTTTAAAAAACTCCTGTTTTCTTTTATTTAAAATAAATGTCATAGAAAATCAGTAATTTAGGTAACCACCATGTGTATGCAGTAATGTGACTGCTTCCCCTGAGGCTTTTTGTTTTTCGATACGTTCTTCTCCCCAAACAGACATCGCTACTAGAATCTCTCTTAATGATTTTCCTTCTTCGGTGAGCGAGTACTCTACTTTAGGCGGGACTTGGTTATAGACTTTTCGATGGACAATGCCATCTTGTTCTAACTCTCTTAACTGCTGGGTCAGCATTTTTTGTGTGATCGTAGGGATTTTTTTCCGTAATTCACCCGGGCGAATGGGACCATTACCTAAATGACATAAAATAATCGGTTTCCATTTTCCTCCGATGACTTCCAATGTTGCTTCGACGCCAATATGATAGATTCTTTCCATTTTTATCTCTCCTTAAAAAAGATACGCATCGTATAATAGCATGCTCCTTTCATTTTGTGAACTAACAAAGTCTCTTCCTCTGCGGTTTTTATGCTTTCGCCAAAAAAGGAACTATATTTTGAAAAAAATAAGAATTTTTACAAACGCTGAAACGTTTGAAGGTTCACATTTGTTACCAAAAAGTGCCTATCATACAAAAAAGTCGGTACTTCACGAATGAAGGATGAAGGTCTATATTCTCTATTTGTCAGAAAAATTTGAGGAGGAAATAAAATTGAATAAAAAAATTTCACCAGTTTTTACGCTTATGGCTCTGGTAATCAATGCCTTTGCTATTGGATCTACAGAATTTATCAGCGTAGGGCTTATGCCTTTGATCGTTGATAGTTTTCATGTCAGTTTGGCTCAAGCAGGGCTGACGGTTTCTCTTTACGCGATTGGTGTGACAGTAGGCGCACCTTTACTCACTATTTTAACAGGAAAATGGAATCGTAAAATGCTGATGGCAGCAATCATGGTGGTTTTCATCATTGGGAATCTGCTGGCTGCTTTTTCTGGGGTATTTGTTTTATTGCTAGTTGGAAGGATCGTATCAGCTCTTGCTCACGGGATTTTTATGTCTGTATCAAGTGTCATTGCCGCTGAAGTCGTCTCCCCAGACAAACGTGCAAGTGCGATTGCTGTCATGTTTACAGGGCTAACGGTCGCAACCGTTACCGGTGTTCCTTTGGGGACATTCATCGGTCAGCAAACAAGCTGGCATATGACTTTTCTTTTTATTGCTTTCGTTGGAGCTATCGGTCTACTCGCAAATCTATTGCTCATTCCAAAAGATCTCCCAATACCAGGAGTTGTCGATCTTGGTGGGATTCTTCGGATAGCTAAAAATAAATTTTTAGTGGGCTCTTTTTTGATCACAGCTCTTGGGTACGGAGGAACATTTGCTGCTTATACCTATTTGACTCCGATTCTTGAAGACAAAATCGGTTATTCATCAGAAGCTGTCGTTATTTTGTTGATTATCTACGGCGTAATGGTCGCTATTGGTAATACAATTGGTGGTCATTTTTCGAACCGACGTCCATTAAAAGCTTTAGGTATCATGTTTACTTTGTTATCCTTATCTTTAGTATTTTTATTTGGAACGATTCTTAGCGGGAACTTATTCTTTGCTACAGTAGCTACCTTTGTTCTTGGGCTATTTTCTTTTATGAATGTTCCGGGTCTACAATTATATGTTGTACAATTAGCTGAAACATATACACCGAAGGATATTACGCTTGCTTCTGCCTTTAATATCTCCGCCTTCAATATCGGTATTGCATTAGGCTCTTTTGTTGGCGCACAAACGACCAAAACGATTGGTGTCACCTATGCTCCCTTATTTGGTGCCGTTATCGTTTTACTTGCTGTATTTTTAGTTTTCTGGTTACTGAATCAAGAAAAGAAAAATAAATAATCTTTCAAAATCAGTATGAAGAGGCTGGGACAGAAGCGTTTAACTCCAAGAAATAAGAAGGAATTTCCGAAGGAGTTGCTTCTGCTTCCGCCGTTTATACGTGTTTAGAGCGTGAGACAAAAGTGTTCTTTACTTTTGTCTCACGCTCCTTTTATAACTTTTCCATTTTTTTAGCAATCCGCTCATTCATTTTTCTTTTCAATTCATTGATTCTTGTCTTCGCCTGGATTTCATGTAACGTGTTTTCTGCAAATTGTCCTACATCTTCTCCAACCAATTCTAAGACAGGAAGACCATTTGAAGCACCTTCTTCAAAAAAGTCAAGCAACTCATACATCGCTGACAACATGTCCATCCCATCTCCTGCGGTAAACTCCCAAAGAAATTTTTGTATCTCATTGTAGACGATCTGATAGTCAGCAGGAAGTTTTTTCAGGCGAGCCATTTGTTCGCGATATTCCGCTTTGTCTTCCATCATTTTTTTGATATAGCCAACCAAATTTTTATTGCTCATTTTCTTTGTACTCCTTTAGTTTTTCGATTTGACCTGAAATAAAAGACCAGCGTTTCCAAAATAATTCTAATTCCTGCTTTCCAGCTTCATTCAAAGAATAAAATTTTCTCATGGGTCCTACAGAAGATTTTCTCTTCGTAACGGTAACTAATCCTTTCTTTTCCAATCTCAAAAGAATCGTATAGACAGTTCCTTCCACGATATCTTCAAACCCGTATTCCTGTAAATTTTTGGTGATTTCATATCCATAAGTCTCATGACGATCGATGATTTCCAGTATGATCCCTTCTAGGACCCCTTTTAACATTTCCGTAATTCCGTTCATTTTTTCACCTGTACTTTCGCTATACTCGCTTTCATCATATTTTGAAATCATTGACACGTCAATCATTTAAGCTGTTAATTTTGTTTTTTGCGATAAACGAAAACCGACAACAATTGAAAAACTACGATACTCCCAATGCTCCAAGCAAAAGCCGTCCATAAATCATCAGGTACTTTTCCAGCAGTCATGAGTGAACGGAGTCCATTGATAATAGGGGTTATCGGCTGATAATCAGCAAACCCTTGTAAAGCATGCGGCAGCGTTTCTGTAGGTACAAAGCCGGAACTGATAAATAAAAGCCCCATCAGCAAATAAGAGAAGACGCTAGCTGTTTCATTGCTTTTAGCAATGAGCCCAAAAAATACAGCAATCCATGACATAGCTAAGGTTACAAGTAGTAAAAGCCCTAGTGCCAATAACCACTCGCCAATATCCGCTTTTGGTCGAAAACCAATCAAGAACCCACTGAATAAAACAAGAGCAACGGACAATAAATTAAACAGCATACTTGTGACAACATGACTGTTCAAAATAGCAGATTTAGCAATCGGCATAGAGTGGAATCGTTCAAAAATCCCAGTAGTCACATCATTATTTAAACGAAAAGCTGTATAAGCCACACCGCTCATGACTGTCATTAGCAAGATGGCTGGGAGAATGAACCCTTTATAGCTAGCCACAGATATGGTCATTGCTCCTCCTAATATATAAATAAACGCAAGCATGATCATGATTGGCATCACTACGACCGTGATAATCGTATCAGCGCTTCGCGTCATATGCTTCATCATTCTTCCCGTTAGTGTCATCGTGTCTTGGATCACGTTCATTTTTCTTCCTCCTTCGTCTGATTGATGATTGAGAAAAAGACATCATCTAATGTTGGTTGTTTTTGTGCAAATTCCAGAACTTCGATCTTGTTTTGCTGAAGTAAAGTAAGAATCTCTGTTACTTTTTGAACATCGTTGTCAGTAGGAATCGATAAAGACAATAATGTTTCGTTCTTTTCTCCGCCTACCAGTCGATATGCGGCTTGGAATGTTTCTTCTTCTGCAAAAATCAGTTCGATCGTTCCTTGCGGTAAATATTTTTTGACCTCAGCTACACTTCCTTGAAGCGCAATCTTTCCTTGATCCAAAATAGCGATTTGATCCGCCAATTGATCTGCTTCTTCTAAATATTGTGTCGTCAAAAAGACAGTCACACCGGCTTTTCTCAAATTCCTGATCGTTTCCCATAAAGAAGCTCTTGCTTGTGGGTCCAGACCTGTTGTCGGCTCATCTAAAAACAAAACGGTCGGATCCCCCAACAAACTCATCGCTAAGTCCAGTTTTCTTCTCATCCCTCCGGAATACGTATGCACTGGGCGATCAGCTGCTTCATGTAAGTCAAACGTGTGTAAGAATTCATCAATCCGCTGCCTATGATCCTTCAAGTGGCGAAGTTTTCCAATAAGCACTAAATTTTCTCTACCAGTCAGCACATCATCTACTGCAGTAAATTGCCCCGTCAAACTAATCCGTTCACGGACTTGGGTTCCTTGTTTCGCCACGTCGAAATGAGCAATACGAATCTGTCCTTTATCCGGTGTAAGCAAAGTAGCTAACATCTTGACGATCGTTGTTTTCCCCGCACCATTTGTACCTAGCAAAGCAAAAATGCTGCCTTCGTCAACTGTAAAACTCACACCATCTATTACTTTTTTTCCTGAGAAAGACTTGTATAAATCTGTCACAGTAATCATCTTTTCCATTGTTTTCCCTCTTTTCTCCCCATCTACTTAGCAACACGAAGTATATGAATATAGTATTACTAAGTAGCAGGAGTGTCAACTACTTTGTTTAACTATATAGCAAAACAAACAGAAGGATGACAACGGTCATCACGCTTCTGTTTGTTTATGTTTACTTTTTGAATAAACTGTGTTGCTGAACTCCCTTTATATTTATTCCTTGTTCAAGCTGCTCTTCGCGATGTTAAGTCAGCAGACTGATTCACTGTTTCTGGTTGCCAGATACATTTCTACAAAGAAACAGTGATTCTGCTTTGAAAAATCGATTTTTAGTTCTGCATTTTCGTAAGCATCCAACATTTTTTTCGCACTGTATAGACCTAACCCGCCATTTTTTTTAGAGGTTTTTCCTCTTTGGACCATTTCCGCTAGCGTCAAATTCGTCGGATTTGCCTTGTTCGCTATACTAAAACGTAATCCCTCTTTTTCTTCCAGCAGATTGATCGTAATCGGACTCTGATCGGCTACACGATGATCGAATGCGTTAGAAATAAAAATAGATAAACAACGAATAAAAACAACCAGATCAATCGGGATTGTTTTCACTTCGACAGGAATAACTACTTGGATCGGGATTTTCTCCGATTCTGCTTTTTCTAGAAACTCTAAAAAGACGCCCCTAACAACTGGCGATAAAATCTTTGTCAGCTGTTGTTTTTGCGGTTCTTCCAAAATAGCTGCAGAATAGTTTTCTAAGATTTCTAAAAATTCCAATGTTTCTTTTTTGTTTTCCTGAATAGTACTTTTTAATGAAAACAACAAACTCTTATAATCATGTTTGAATTCTTCAAGATGATGGTAATATTCTTCGTTTATTTGATACAGTTGAAGTGATTCCTGATGCTGTCTTTCTTTTACTTGAAAGCTGATCAACATAATAGAAAAAAGCAACGAAAAAAAACTGATCACAATCGATAAAAGAGACAAAAGCAGATAATCAGAGGAACGAAAATGTACACTTCCCAATACCAAGAAAATCACGCCCCAACTTAATAAAATACACATACAGCCAAAATAGTGCTCAGTGGGATAAGTAAAAAGCAAGTTGAGAAATTTCGTCCGTTTGTCTATACTTTTTACTAATAGGTAGAAAATGAGTGCAACAAGCAGTGCAAGAAAACTTGCTGTTCCGAGGTGTACTCCTCCTAAATAATTTACCAAGTCAAAAACCAGAAAAAAGCTGAACCCAGTGATAGCAAAAAAAAGATTACTGATCAAACAGGTGATAAACAGGTTTTTCGTAGTAGAATAAAAGTGAAACATTAATAATAAGCCAACTAAATAAGGAAAACTTACTTTAGGAATAGGAAGAAAAATTATCAGCGCCATCAAAGCTAAACAACCAAAGCTGATTTTTACTAGCAGCTGTTTCGAAAAGAATAAATAAATACCTAAATCTAAAATCAAAGTAAAGGTCAAATAAAGTGTCACTGTTGCGAACATCTTATTCCTCCATTGTTTTGTTTCATCATGTACACATATTTTTTTGATAGGAGCCTGCATATGAAAAAGTATTTTATCATAGAAGATAACCAGTTTCACAGCGAATGGATCATCAAAGAATTGGTCAATCATCATATCGAGAATATCGTGCAGCTCACTTCCATCTCCCAAATCAATCAGTTGATTCAGTTGGGCACTATTGATAATCACGATGTTTTCTTTATCGATATCGACTTGAAGCAATCACTCACAGGTATTGATGTCGCCGAACAAATACGTAAAAAAAACGCTCATAGCAATATCGTTTTTTTCACCGCCTATACGAACTTTGCAGTAGATATCATCAACCGGAAAATCCTTCCGATTGGATATATCAGAAAAGACAGGAATCTATCTGAACAAATTCATCAAGTGCTAGAACAGATCAATTGGAAAGAACAGCAGATCGTAAATGTCGATAAAATCTTCATTGATCAAAAAGGCGGGAGTCTCGTCCTATATCCTCGGGAAATTTTATATATTGAAAGTATCAAAGGATTGAAAAATCAAGTTATGGTCAAAACAACGACAGAAGATAAACTAGTAAGCACTTCATTAAAACAGTTGAAGATAGAGTTAGAAAAATACACTTACTTTTTACTTTTAAAATCCTACTGTATCAACTTATCACAATTGCAGAAAATCGATTCTGCTCATTATGTGTTAGAATTTTTCAACGGTGATTCCTTACTCGTTGGTCGGAAAATCTTTGAAAAGACAAAGGAACGTTTCCATGATTTCCAGCAAACTGCTTCGAGCTGATGAATGAGAGCTGCGAAGTAAGCAGAGCAGATTTCAGGGAGTGGAGCCAACTAAAGGCCCACTCCCTGAAATCGTTGATATGTTTTTACGCTTCCTCTTCTGTAGGCGCATCTGTTAACGACCATGTAAATGTTGAAACGTAGTTGTCTACGGCATAATTGGATACAGGAACAAATAATTCCACTGATTGTCCCCCTTGTTCCGCATTTTCCCCTAGTGAATAAATCCATGTGCCAATCCCTTCATTTGCCCCTGCAGTTACTAGATCTACTGCCTGATCTGCTGGGATCTCGATTCCTTCAGCGCCAGTTCCAGAAATGGTAGATGGCGTTCCACTGCTATTAGTTGCGCTATTTCGAATCACGGCATTTTTGAATTTCACCTTTGAACCAGTTAGTTTATTCGTATCAGATGTTGTACCAATAAATTCTGTTCGTTTGACTGATAGTTTCCAACCAGCATAATTTCCGCTTTTATCCGTCACTTGTACGAAATTCTGTACTTGTGTTGGTGCCCCAGTACTGTCCGTTCCGCTTTGTAATGCAGCATATACTGTTTTTGCTGTGCCTAACTTGATTGTTCCGAAATCAAGATCTGGAGCTTGGTCAATCGTCAGTAATCCGGATGTTCCCTGATTTGGTTCGTCAGGTGTAAACGGCGTATCGGGATCATTTGGATCAACGGGAGAAACCGGAACGACGTCTTCAGGATTTGCGGCATCTGGTTTTTTTACAGAAATCGTTCCTTCTGTAGTGGCTGAGCTCTTATTCTCAGCAAAAACACTTTGTGTACATAATAATAGACTTCCAGCTAGAACGGTACTTAATGCAATTATTTTTTTCATTTCTTTTTCCTTCTTTCTTTTAAAATAAATAATCCAGCAAATAAGCCAATAAGAATGACTCCAACAAGTATTAGCCATCGCCAGTCAAATGTTTCTGGCTGATTTTTTAAATCAATATCCTTTTCATTCAATTGGTCCGCTGCATCATCAGTTATTTCAAAATCAGTATGAAGATTCCAGCGTTTTTCTTTCCAAGCACCCTTCACAACCGCTTGATAATGTCCCGGAGCTAATTTTTTTCCTTCTAATGGGACAAGTAAATCAAAATTTGTATTGGGTGCTACATCTATTTTTTCTTTTTTTATTGAAAGGTAAGGTTCTTTTGTTTCTTTTTTGTAGATTTCAACCGATGTAGTCAAGCCGAACATATAAGAAGCATTTGGATTTTGAAGATTCACCTTAATCACATTTCTTCCATCGCTTTGATCCGCATAAGCTTTTTTTAATTTCAAATCTGGGGAAAACTCTTTTTCGCTATTTCGAATCAAGATTGCTTTCACTTGAGAAAACTGATTGACGACACCAACTGTACTTTTGTTAGAAACGTTCTCTTTTTTTTCTTGAAACGTGATCCCTCCTGCGACCACACCAGCCAGCTCTTTTTCTGGAGCTTTCAGTGAAAGTGTCTCAGTGACCGCACTTTGAGGAGGAATAGTTATTTCTCCCACTGTTTTTGCTAAGTTTTTCATATCATAACTTAATGTTTCATCTAATTTACTTTTTGATTCTCCATATTCGATCACACCGTTTGAATTCGTCGTAGCAGAGTGGATCAGTGTCTCAACTGTTACTGGTTTATCTGTTCGGTTAAAGACCGTGTAGGGGATTTCCTGTGTTTTTCCAGGCTCCATCCTTACATTTATATATGTTTTGTTCTTATTGATCTGATTAGCTGGTAATTCAAAATCTACCGCAAAATTGAATTCGGAGGCATGGACAGGTGTCTGCCAAAGGATGAATCCAAGGAGAAGGATCAGAAGTAAAGAGCAGTTGTTTCGATGACTTTTATTCCATATTCGATTCATCAATCATCCTCCTTGATCTTTATTCTGTCGGCGCATCTGCTAATGTCCATGTCATCTCTGCTGAGTAATCACCAGCTATCTGATTTTCTTTGGTTAAGACAAGTTTAAACGCCCGACCGTTATTTAAATATTCTGAATAATCTGCTTGCGCATTCGTAGAATTTTGTCCTTCGACAATTTCCAGTTCTTCTTCATTCACTAATTGATACTCCTCGCCTTTCTTGAAATAAAGGACATCCTGCATAGAAAATCCTGAATCGTTTGTAAAGGGCTGAGATAGTTTTATTGTTAAGATCCATGGACTTTTTGTTTCTCGTTGGTCATAAATCCATAATTTTTCCTGCCCATCCATTTGGCCAAATGCTTCTTGCGTCAAACCAGTTGCTTTGATCTGTCCAAAATCGAGTTTGGAAGGGGCAAGAAATGAGAGACCACCTTCTACTACGATCTTCGCAGCAGGCGCAAAAGGCGGAGCATCATGATAGACAACTGGCGTATCACTTGGATTGTGATTCCCGATTTCATCGTTGGTACTTGGCTTATTCTGTACACCCTTAGCAGCAGCTTCTCCTGCTTGGTCGTTTAATACGATTTCTAATACATCTCCTGCAAAAAGCTGATTTTCTGGGATAGAAAGAACAAATTTCCCTGTATCATCAATAGTGGTTTCTGACAAAACAGCTTGATTTTTTTTCAATGAAACCAAAGCTCCTGCTTCGCCTGTACCTGTGATTGAGCGAGAAGCTGCATTGATCAATGTGGTACTTAATTTAGCAGGCTCAGGAGGAATGACATCGACTGTCGTTTTGGCAGAGTCCAGTTCTGTCACTTCTTGGCCGCCTCTTACTTTTTTAGCAGCAACAACTTGCACTTGATCCCCCGTTTCTAATCTCTCATCGTTGGGTACTTGAACTTCGAACAAGCCGCCTTGTTCGCCTTCTCCCCATGGGTTATATCCTGCCCCTTCATTTTCATCTGTTTGTCCTTGCGTGAGAGCAGTAATTTCTACAGGTGATTTCGTCGTATCTGCATAAGTAATACGTAAAGTCACTTCTACTTCGCCTGTCCATGCATCTCTTGGCTTTGCCTCGACACCTTCGGGAACAACGACATGCCCATAGATTTTTTTATCTGCATTCGTTGGTACTCTTAAGGATTCAATCATCGGGATCTGATTATTGGCACTGATTCGATTATAATTTTTCATTCCGGCACCTGTTTGAGAAAATTCATTTGTTAAACTTGCACTAGGACTTGATACGAAATTGCCTAAGTCGGTCCCATTGATCGATAAGTCTGTCATATCAGAAAAATAATCCGGGTCTTTTTCAAAGTTATCGAATGTTGCGCCTGTTTTTCGCCATAAAGCGATTTCTGAATGGGCGATTTTTAAAGAAGAATCTCCATTTCCTTGGAATACCCAGCCCCCTATGCCATTGGTCTCGCTTCCGATCCGTTTGTTTTGGAAATCGAAATAGGTAGGAGATTCTAAGTCCACATTCAACACATCCCCACTGATGATGCCGGTCTTATCTTCCCCTGTTTTCCCGACCATGACTAAATAAGTTTTTTCGCCTGCCATAAAATTTAAATCAATATCTCCAGTTGTATCTACGGTTGCTCCGGAATCTGCGCGTATATCGATATTTGATTTTTCTCCAGTGACCGTAAAATCAGCTGAACCTGGACTTTCTAGAAAACCAGAAGCGTCATAAAATTGGATCGCTTGGTTTCCTTGATTGAGTCTGTTCACGTAAGATTTGCCATCCCCTGCATTTCTTACCCTCAATGAACCTCCATTGGTTACTGTCAGCTTTTGCGTACCGTTCTCAAAACGAACTGCGCTGGAACGCCCACTTTGCTTATCGATGTCGATAACTGATCCGGCTCCTTCTACGATCAAAGAAAGGCCTTTTCCTACAAAACGCATCCCATTGTTTCCAGTTTGGTCGCCATCTCCAGCCATTTCGACCGAGATTTGTCCACCACTTGATACATGGATTTGACTAGAATCTCCTTGCAGGCGAAATCCGCCAGTAGTTGCTGTATTGATTGTGATTTTTCCACCATTCGATACAGCGACTTTCGATCCTGAACCTCTCATTTGGATGATTCCGCGATTGTTGTCGTTGGTAATATTGATCTTTGTATTTACCGAAAATTCGCTTCCCGAACCACTGACTTCAAATGTGACATTACCAGGTAGCGTATCGACTGCCTCTCCTTCATCGCTGACGCCATCTGCCCGATCATAATCAAGAGAGACCTTTGAACCGCTTAAGATATGGATTCCTGGCGCTGTTTTCCCACTGCCAGTCTCATCACCTGAATCTAGAAAACCGTAGAATTTCCCTAGATATGGTCCATAAAGTTGACTACCATTGATCACATTCAATTGATAGCTTCTACAAAAATAGGCTTTACCCGGAGCGGCATTCATCCCTTCTTTCACTGGTTGGACATCCAACACACCGGAAACACCATCTAATGTAACAGTTGCACGAGGTGCGTAAATCAGTCCTAATTTGGACCCATCATACAAATCAAGTGTCCCAGTGAATTTGATTTCTCCCGTAAAATGATATCTGCTTCCCCAAAAATCGGTCATATAAGCAATGATAATGGCATTTCCATCGATATTTGGTAACAGTCCACCTGGATGAGCAGCTGTTCCTTTAAAATTCTGGAACTCGATCGACTGAGGTATCTCATTGATATAAATATGGTGTGTGCCAAAATTGTGAGCGAATCCACCAAAATCAATAACGACATCTCGTTTGATTTCTAATTCCCTATCTAAAGTCAAAGGCTGAGTCAGTCGGATCTTAGCTACTGATTCGTCTGCGAGAAGCTGAGCCAGTTCTTCTGTTGTGGCAGCTTCGCTGTACCCATCCGCTGAAACAGCTCTTGCCAGTACCGCTTCACTGCTATCAGACGTTTGTTCAGCTACTTCTGAGGTCTCACTTGTCTTATTTTCTTCTTGCCTTTTATTAGTAGGAGCCTCACTTTGGGATTCTGTAGTTTCAGAAGTAATCGATTCTTCTGAAAAAGTAGTCTTGTCAAAACTTTGTTTCTCTGATTGCGTTGATTCGTTTGTTTTCTCTACATCGGCAAAAACGGATGTCACCATCAAGAGAGGGAAGACAAACAAAATCGACGCAATCAGCTTTTTTACATATTGATTCATTCTCCACCATCCTCTCTGACGTTTTGACAATTTTATTTTATCGTTTTAATCTATTTCCAATTGTACTTTCATATTTAAAATATGTATTTTTATGGAAAAATTTTTCTATTAGGTGAAAATTTCTTTTTTGTACAAAAAAAAGGCTGTGACAAAAGTCTTGTCACAGTCCCTTATCCCGAACAAGCGGTGTTCTCCCGCCAACTCCTCGGTCACAACCACCATTTTAACAATAAACCTGTAAATGTGAGGGCAATACTTTGATATTTACAGGTAATTTGTCCCCTTCATCCCCATCAACATTCGTCGTCAATTCTTCCACATCAGCTAATGACACAACTAATTGCTCACAAGTAAGGTATGCTAGGTTTTTCGTTGATTCATCTACTCCTTTTAATAGGTCTGGCAATGTTTTAAGCGTATCGATCAAAGAAGAATCTTTTAAATAAACTAAATGGAGCTTACCATCATCCACTTTTGCATTTGGAAGCAATGTCTCAAATCCGCCGACTGAGTTAGTTAGTCCTATCAGTAGGGTACTACTCTCAATTTCTTCCTTCTTTCCATCAACTTCTACGTGAAACGAGTAGGATTGTGTGGAAGCTAACTGTTTGATTCCTGACATGAAATAAGCTAGTTTTCCGAATTTCGTCTTCTTCTCCGCATCTACATCATTGATTGCTTCAGGAATAGAGCCAATTGCAACAACATTCATAAAATAGTCATCATTTATTTTTCCAATATCCAATGGTTTGACTGATTCAATCGAAAAATGATTGATCGCTTCCTCAGGTTCTAGCGGTATCCCTAATGCTCGAGCCAAGTCATTCACCGTACCTAATGGGAAAAAGCCGAAATTTGGCCGATGTTCTTGTTCAGCGATTCCACTGATTCCTTCGTTGACTGTTCCGTCTCCGCCCATGACAAATACACTATGATACCCTTCCACAGCCGCCTCGCGAGTAAAGTTTTTTGCATCCCCTGCTTTTTTTGTATGCAAGACGACCACTTCATCAAACACCGATTCCAATTTTGCTATCGCTAATTGCTCAAATTCCTTTGCTTGTTCACCGCCTGAACTGGGATTTACCACTAATAAAGCTTTTTTCATCACTTTCTTTCCCTTCTCATTGATTTCTTTAATATAACGATAGCATAAAGAAAAAAATTAGGCTGTGATGAAGTACTGTTCATGAAACATTCATTTATTTTTTGACAAAATAAAACAGCCATACTATGAAACTGAAGAAACTTAAAACAATGATATAGGAAATAAAAGAAAATGATAGGCGTTGCACACCTAATAAGGTAAAAATTTTAGGCGGCAGATAAAAGCACAAAAATAGCAGGAGAATGTAAGAGCGTCTCTTCCAATTTTTGTTGTCAGACCTCATAGCGATAAGAGGAATACCACATGCATAACTGAAAAACTCTTTATGTATCGTTAACGTTTCATGGTCTTGAATAATAAATGCTACAATCCCTGCTATAATCAGGGTGCCTAATACCAAAACGGAAAATCGATGAATATATTTTATATACAAATGATCCATTGTACTTCCTGCCTTTTTATTTGTGAGAAAAAAAATCCTTATACGTGAATAACTTCTAGAAATAAAAGAAATTTGCAAAATCACTCCATTTATCTACGTATACGTATATTTTTTGATATCGTTTTCTTTATTTAAGATTATACAGAAAAATATCTAGGGTGGCTATCTTGGATTCCAACTAAAACAAAGAGTTTTTTAAATAAAAAGAACTAAATCAAGTAGTAATGAAACTACTGTTGATTTAGTTCTAATAAAAAGATTTAGATGAACAGTTTTATTGATTTAAATAGTTCATATTTTTTATTTATTCCGCTTATTTACTGCTTGCTGTGCTGGAATCTGAAGTAAATGTACTCAAAACATTTTCAAAGTCTTTGTCTTTGATTTTTACATTGGCATCTTTCAATACTTCGCCGACTACTTTATTTTGAAATGCACTGTCGCTCAATTTCGTTTCAGTCGCGATTTCTTTCAATTCTTTTTTGTATTTATCCATGTCGTTACCTTTGTTTTGGTTTTTCACCATTTTGACCACATAGTATTCTGGAGCATAAGTTGCAGCATTGGTAGAAGTGACCACATCAGAAACTTGACCGTCTTTCAACTTGAAAGCTGCTTCTTTGACTTCTGCCGGAATCGTTGTAGTAGTTGAATCAAATTTCACTTTTCCGCCATCTTCTTTTGTTTTAGTATCAGTTGACTTGTCTTTGGCTAATTTAGAGAAATCGTCTCCCTTATCAGCAGCTTTCTTCACGTCTTTCGCATCATCTTCACTTGCTACTTGGATGATTTGAGCTTCCACTTCTGGATGGAAAGTTTTCCAAGCCGTTTTTAGATCTTCATCGGTCAATTTGATATGTTTCTTTAGGCCTTCTTGGAAGGCTAAACTTTGTTTGATACTGTCTTTGAATGTTTCTTCTGTGTAACCTGCAGTTTTCAATTGTGAATCAAATGAATCTCCCAATTGTTTCTTTGTTTGATCATATTGGGAATCGACTTCTTTGGTTGATACGTCATCTCCATATTTATCTTCAAATACTTGATAAACAATCAACTGTTGCACAGCTGAGTCTGCTCCTTGCATTTTTTTCAAGCTGTCCATTACTTCTTGTTCGCTGATTGTGCCGCCTTTATAACTAACGGCTGTTTTTTCACCGGCATTCGTACAGCCTGACAATAAGCCAGCGCCTAGTACGATGGCAAGTGCTAAAAATCTTTTTTTCATTTATCAATTCTCCTACTTTCGTTTTTTGCGAATTGCTAAAAACAAAGGTGCTCAAGATGAAAATCATCAAGAACACCTTTACTAATCTGCTCGATACGTCCTGAATAGATATAAGGCTACATAATCCAGAAAATTCGCTCAGCAGAATAAATGTCAAGTAGCATATCACACCTTAATATACTACTTCTTTTGTTATCGTTTTTCAAGTCTATCTTGCGTTACGCTTTTAACATAACTAATTCTTAGAACAAATGTTATCAATTTTGTTTTTCTTCTTTCACTGTTGGGATATTCAAATCAGACTCTTTTATGTCCGATTTTTCAGACATTTTTTTGTTGTTTTTATTGAAAAAAAGGTTGATTTTTTATTTGTTCCCTAAAGCATGATCATCTTGTTTCCTATTTTGGTCAGATATGGATCATGCGTGACCACGATAACTAACGTACCTTGGGAAGCCTGTTGCGATAAGATTTCAACGACTTGCTCCTTATTTCGTTTATCTAATGATCCAGTTGGTTCATCGGCTAAAATGATTTTGCTATTCTTCAATAAGGCTCTCGCACAGGCGATTCTTTGCTTCTCACCACCAGATAATGTATAGATAGGCGTACTTAGCTTCTTGTTTATATTAACTTTTTTCAATGCCTCATATTTTGCTGTTCGTTTATCCGAAGAATTTAAATTCGAAAACTTCAATCCAATATCTAAATTAAAATCGATCGTTTCATATTCAATCAACCCAAAATCTTGAAAAAGAAAAGATATGATATTTCTTTTTATCAAGCGCTTCTCTCTTCCAGTTAATTGTTTCGTCTCTTGATCGAACAAATAGAATTGTCCTGAACTGAACCGATCATTCAATCCTAATATATTCAATAACGTACTTTTACCTGCCCCACTTTCTCCAACAACAGTCACAAGATCCCCAGCATCCGCAGTGAAACGATCCAAATGAAGAATCGTTTTGTTTCGAATGATTTTTTTCGCACCTTTTATCACTATCCACGGCTCCAATTGTTAACCTCCATTCATCAACAATAACTGACTTTTCTTTTCTGTAGACAAAATAAAAACAACTGAAAGAATAAAATCAATGAAACTAAAGAAAAAAATATTAAAAAGATATTTAGGCTCTCTTTCTATAAGAAAAAGGAAGATTACACTTGTCGTCCCCCATTTGATGAGGTTCATCATGAAGAAATCTTTATACGTTTCAAAGAGCGAATAACCACTTGAACGAAAGATAGCGATTTTTCGACAATTGTAGACAAAATATATGCATAACATGACATAGCTCAACAAGAAGAAAGAAAAGAAAGTGAGTAAAAATATCTGTATCAAGTAATGAAATGATCTGCTTAACACTTTGACAGCTATCTCTTCAGTCTGAGTATACGGAAATGATAACTGCAAGTTATCACGTAACTGACTTTCTTCAATCAGCTCAAATAACCTTTCTTCCGACAAAGAGCCTATCTTGATCTTTAACGGCGGATAGATTTCTCCGCTGAGAATATTTCTTTCCCAATACGTACTGTTTTTCAATGTCAGTATTTCAACAACCGGATAATGTTCGATCCATGGGATAGAAGGAATAAATGTATAAATGGGTTGATTGTTTTTTATAAATAGAAATTCCGGTTCTTTTTCACTGATTTCTTGATAATATTCTGTTATTTGCGCCAGATCATTTTTTAAATCTGTATGTTTATATCGTTCAGGGATCAATATAACAGGGTGCGTTTCTTCTTCGGTTATTTGGATCAAGCTTCCAGAGACATCAATCAAAGGAAATTTCTTAAGATAATTCAGATTTATTTTTATCCCTCTGCCAAACTGTTCATTTTCTTCATTCAAGTAATCTGATACATTGACTAATATACTTCCGTTTTTATTCAAAGTTTCATATAATTCCTGATCTGCTGCTGATGCAAAACGATTGGAATAAATAAAATCCACATGGTTTTTCCCGATGGTTACTGGATAAAACACATGATAGTCTTCATCAGCGATTTCTTTTGGCGGTTCATGGGAAACAGCTAACTGTGAAGAAGAAAAAACGATAGTTGCTAATTCGACATTGGCAACGGTCAAAAGAAGAGCAAACAACAATCCAAATGTAAAAAGAATGTATTGGATATAGTTGAACGCTTCTCTTAACGAAGCGATTTTTTCAACTAATAAAAGAGAAATCAAAGAGATACCATATATTCCGCTGAACAAGAAAACGTACATCTGGAACAAATAAAGAAATTGCTCCTTATAATACATAAAAATAAAACCACCAATAATTCCTGCAATTATGAATGTAGTAATGATTTTCTTTTTCCCCAATAAACACCACAATACTTGATGTAATGAAAAGCCATTATTCAACAATAAACTGATTTCTTTATTCATCAATAAGAAAAAGGACGGCAACAAATGGAATAAAAGAATCAATCCAATAGTTAAATACACTCGATAATTATATACGTCTGTACTTGAAATAATCGAATACGAATAGCTATTTTCAAAGTCTTCAAAAACATGAGTCGCATAACCAGTGTGAAATGCTTGATTGAATCGTTCCACAAATAGTGAAATGAACCGTTCATAGTCTTCTTTTTCTCTCGTCATCAAGAAAAATTCACCTTCAAAATCTTTTATTTTGATCGATTCTTCAATGGACATTACGTGAAAGGAGGTATTAGAATAGGGTACCTTCTCATGAGAAGATTTGACATTCCCTTGATAATACAATGTCATTTCAAGCTTTGGCTGTATCTTGAAGTTCCAAGATGTATCTACTTCATTGGATTCGTTTACGGTTTTTTTCATATAAGAAAGCTCAGTTTCTGAAGATACATTTTCAAATACCATGATTAGCTGCTCATATTCTTCTCGCTCAATAAAATGTTGTGGCAATCGAATCGGAGTATAAGCATCCGTTTGGTGGAAAAATTCATTTGTCCGATAGAGTACCTGTTTATTTATACTAACCAAAGCAAAACCAATCATGATACCGATCACTATGATTGTGAGTAAAACTGTGAACTTTTTTTTGATTATCACCACTCTCCTTTCCTTAAAACTATTCTTTGATAAAATCATACCGTTTTTCATCAAAAAAACGTATCTATCAAGTGTATAGGTCATGTAGAATAAATCTATATACTGTAGAATCGAAAGGAGAAGAAGATGAACATCGGAGAAAAAATACGAACTTACCGCAGAAATTGTAACCTTACTCAAAAAGAATTAGGCGAAAAAATCGGTGTTTCCGATAAAACAATCTCTAGTTGGGAAAATTCTCGTACAATGCCAGATTTTGAAATGCTGTCACTTTTACATCAGACTTTAGATCTACCGATTGATTTTCCTTCTATTGAGCCAACTGCCGAATCAATAGAACCGACATTGCCGGATGAACCTCTTGTTATCAAGAAATTTTATTCATCAAAACCACCATTATCACTCAAAAAGGCACTATCTTTCTTTCTGCTCGGCTTTTGTTTGGTCTATCTTTTTCTTATCAATTATCAATACAAAAATGAAACGGTTGATCGATTCAATCCTTTTTTGAAACAACAAATCGGCTATACCACACTCCCTGTAGGATACGTGGACAATTCCATCGAACATTGGGTATGTAATGATATCTTTGGCCATGGTACATGGCTGTCTTTTCACGCTGGAGAGGTAGAAAAAGGTAAGAATCATGCTGTAATCAAACACAAAGGAAAACACGTCATGAACGTTCGCCTGCTCTCTTGGGAAGCCATTCCCTCAGATTACCAAGAAATCCTCAGTCAAGACTATGACGACGCCTTAAAAAGAACCCCTCAGGAGCCAGATAGGCATTAAGTAAAAGATGAACGTAGAGATAGAAAAAATCAATGCACATGATCTTATCCAAAAAAACAGGGGTACAAATTAATTGAAAAAGCTTTGAGATGAAAGTCGTCAAATAAATAAAAATCTCTGCCTAATCGAAAAATTTGATTAGGCAGAGATTTTTATTCTGGAGAAGCACTGCTCTCACAACCTCCTTAACCGATTCGAGACGCTTTGAACATTGTCTAATGCCGCATCTACCCATTGGCCTTTGGCGGCAGCAGAAACATTGTTTTTATAGGTATCACTGGCATTCTTCAGTTTAGTTGCTCCTTGGCTTTTTCTTTCTCGTGTGAGGGATTTTCTAGTTTGGGATGTAGCTTTGCTGGGACTTGCTACAAGTAAACGGATGAGTTGTTTTTCCAGATTCTTTCGTTGCTGGATTAATTCATTATTTGCTCCTTCAAGTAAAGCATCTACACCATTCATAATCCAATCGAATTCAAACATAGGATTCTCCCTCTCTTTTTGATTTTCTGTATTCTTCTTCATACTGACGGATCTTTTTGTTATATATAGATTGATTTTCATGTAGTCGTTCTTCCAGATTCCGTTGGGTTGCTCGTGTTCGTTGCCGTGATTCTTCACTTGCTTGTTCTAAGAGACGATAGACTGCCCTTTTATTTTCGGGAGGGTTGGTCTCATAATGTTTAGCGGTGGCATTGATTTGCACAGAGATATTTTCTAAATAGCGTTGAAATTTTCTTTGCTCATTCGACAGATAATCCAGATGGTTTTCTAATGCTACGCGATTTTTACGATAAATTTCTTCGGTTTCTTCTATTTTCCTTCTGATTTCTTGTTCCATTTATTCACCTCTAAAATAAGTAATGGCTGAGCTCATGATCAGAATCTACTTGCCTATTGATCGTTTGTTCAATGTTTCTTAACAGCCTTTCAAGCTCTTCTTCTGATTTTCTAAGCGTTGCTACTGTTCGTTCATATTCATTTACTGGGTCTATCCGTATACTCCGTTCCGTTACTCCACAAGAATCAAGTGCTTCCAGTTCTTCATAATATGTCAGACTTGCTCCCCAATAGCGGGCGTCTAATTTTGTCGTTTGCCATAATTCATTGGCATTTCTAATTTCTGTTTGGAACCATTTCTTTAATTCACTAATTTCTGTCTCCACTGTTTTTTTGTACCCACTAGTAATCGCTTTGGCTTGTGATGCATCCAAAAATATTTTTTGAGCAGAAGATAGACTGCCTTTTGCTAGAAAGTGTCTCTTCACGTTTTCGATGCCAGCAAGACGCTGCTGGGTTTCCAACCCGATCACATCAGGTTCTTCTTTCGTATCAAGCAAGACATTCCCGAATTGGTCATACTGATATCCACCCCACATGTGCTGGTCGACCCACCCGACTTTTTTAGACAACACTGGGCGCATTCGGCCGATCATTGGCTTGTCTTTGCTATAGCCGATTGGTACCAAGTCTTTCTCATCGACATAATTATGCAGTTTTCCTGACCTCGTCAGAAGATCAGCGGTCACTCGCTGACTTGGCGTCAATACCGTATAAATATTGGGTCCTTGGAAAAAATACCCTCCACTAAGACGCCTGCTTTCCTCCAATGACAAATCAGCAACAGCATATTGTCCATTCATGGAGCCTAAAGAATGACCATAGACGAAAAACTGGGCATTAGGATACTGGCGCATCGCTTCCTTCAAGGTCTCCGCAGACGTTCTTAATTGCGGGGGTGGCGCGCCTTGTTCAGCCGCGAGGATCTTACGTGCCATATCCACATTGTTGACGACCCAGTCTTGCCACACATCGCCAGTTTGTTTCTTGATTTTGTCTAAGCCTGTCGAACCGCGATAAAGCACCGTTACTTCTTTAACCGCCAATCTTTTCGGCAATGGCGCAACCGGGGAAACGAAGCGGTCCGTATGGGTGATGACAAAAGACTGTTCGCCGGAGGGGTTGTTGATGACTTGGGAGACGTAGCCGATTGTCTTAGTTTTGTCTTTTATTTTTAGCTCTTGTCCCATACTTAGTTTACTGTATTCTAACTGGGCAATTTCTACATGTTCTTTATCACTATAATAACTAGTCATTATTTGTACTCTCTTTCAATAATTCGCTAAGTTTAGGTGAAAGTGCGCTTCCTCCACCTTCTAACTCTTCATTTCTATATTTATTCAAAGAATCATGAATATACAATTCCTTATCATTATTTAAATATGCTGTAAACATAATACCGCCCATCGGATTGTGTTCTATACTGTTGTAATCGATTTCATAAGATTGGATCACTCCTTCTGGGGTCAATGCTTTAGGGTCCAAGTTCTTCAAACCTTCTTCAACTACCTGTTTTGCCTCCTCGCTTTTCACGACTTCGATCATTTCTTTTTGTAACTTTTCTGCTTTATTTTGCTTGTCTATCACTAGTTTTCCTCCTATTCCTAAAAGTATGAGTACGCCGATCAGTGGGATCAGCCATCGTTTTTTCTTTTTCATTTAGGCTCCTTTTTTAGTTAGTAAAGTGATCCGGGATTTATAAATTCATCACAAAGTTTATAATTTTAATGGTTTATTTATCTTCTCTATACAAAATCCTAACTATATAAAAGCGCATTCATTTAAATATTAACATAAAAGCCTTTATACAGGATTCCATATTTTTACTATAAAAATAAAAAAAGTTTATAAAATAATAGTTAGATAATGAAAAAATATCATACTCTTGCGTAATTTAAACAAAGAGAATGATATCTTATATATTTAAGTCTTTTCTGTTTATTTTTGGGTTATCTTCAACATTGTTTAATCATTAGAACTAGTTCTATCAATCTTGTCCTTTCTTTACCCCTGTTGCCATCTCAAAAACAAACACTTTTATGTCCGATTTTCCAGACATTTTTTCGTTGTTTTATTAGAAAAAATTTGTTTTTTCATTATGATAGTTAGAAAAAAATGAATAACTATTCTATTATTAGGCTATTTGTATTATTCTTCTGTCACTTTTCTATCAAAAAAGCCAGAAATAACTAGATATAGGTATTTCTGGCTTTTTTGATTTGTTTATTCATTATCCCCACTCAAAGAGGTTTGACCATTGGACTCTATGATTTTTGATATGGATCTTAATTTTAGAAGTAGTTGAATAACTACATAAAAAATCAAGCTACAAAAATGACAAAAAGTAATAAAAATAATGTGGCATGTAGACAAACAGAGAGTTATTTATAATTAGAGATCGTCTTAATCCCTTCTATTTATGAGGATATCGGTTTATTCATTTATAGCTATTATTAGGAAGTAACCACATCTGTATTTTTTCTAAAAATTTAAACTCATCTTCCGTAACTGAGTATACATGAAAGTTTTCATTTCTAATTCTAGATAACTTTTCCATCCACTTTGTCTTGTCTGCTTTCTTCCCAGATCTCTTCTTATCTTCAGGCAAAGTATAATCTTTCTCAAACACATTTTGCCAATTATTTAAAACTATTTCTCTATAATGGATAAAATTAAGACAATCCCATGGCTCAACTTCTTCTCCAGCCATTTTTTCGTAATTTTTTTCAATAGCCAAAGTATTAGCTTCCGAATACACTTTTTTAGGTAATCCTTTTTTAAACCAATCATCCCCAAATTGAGCCTTTAATTTCTTTTTGCAGTCCCCTTTTATATAGAGTTCTAAATCTCTGATCATTCTATATGATATTTCATTATATCTCATATCATTATCTTCCCAATATTTCATCATTCCTTGTGGAGAAAAATCCTTACATCTAGAATTCAATTCCTTTTGTAAAGTTCTCCAATATTTAATCTTTCCCCCTGCTCCATAATTTCCTTTTATAGCTTTTTTCTCTTCTACTGTAATAGAATTATAATAATCTACTAAATAATCTAAGTAATCAAAAACTAACTTTAAGTCTTCTTTACTATATAACTTTTCAAAAGTTAATAAATTTTCATGCATCAAATGATTAGTTATATCATCAATAATACGAATCAAACTATAAATACCTGGATTAGTTACTATAAAAACTTGTTCCTTCTCAATCGTTTCCCATTGATCCTCTACTTTAGTTTTAACATACCACAGACACTCTTTAAGGTACTTTAGAAGGATATCCAACGTTTCTTCATTATTTTCATTATCTAAAGTTCCTTTATGAATCAACTCATTATTTTTATTAAATTATCCTAAAAAGGAACAATCGTCTAAGGCTTTTTTTATAAAATCTATTGTAATACAGCAGTAATCTGTTTTGGAATTTTCACCGACTAAGACCCTATTATATAGTGGAGAATCTCTATCTTCCCCTAGTTTTTGAGCAATTAATAATTTTAATGCAGTTTTTCTTTCACTTAAAGAGTCTGATTCCCACAAAAGATCTGAATTTAAAGTATTTCTTAGATTTTTTGAAACAGATTTTTGATTTTCATTTATATCCATAAATAACTTTATTTGTTCTTTTCTATCAAGATTTACAAACGCCACAACAGGAATTGAATTTGATTCCGAAAAATTCAAATTAGAATATCCGTATAATCTATGTTGTCCATCAATTATATAAGCAGATCTATATAGCTGCGGCAGATATAGTATTCCTACACGTGAAATTGATTCTTCGATTTGATTTCCTATTTTATCAAATCTCAATTTTTTTCCATTTGTATCTAAATTAACTATCAAAGAATTTGGAAAAAAGCCTCCTTCAGAAATAAAACTTCTTATAGATTTTAATCTGTCTTTCTTTATTAAGCGCTGATATGTTGGCATCATACTATTATTTGCATTATTTCGATGTAAAACATAACCTATTTTTAATAGCTTCTCAGGTTCTATTGAGAAAGAATAGTATTTGTGTCCACCCATTCGCCCCTCGATTGCCGGTATTTTATTATCCATACCTTGAATTTTTTGTCCTGGAAAAAGAAATCCCAATAATTGATATCTGGATGCTTCCCCTAAATGATTTACAAGTCCTTCATAATATAAAAGCATTTCTTCATCAAAATGCGTAATGCCATTTTTTTCCATAAAAAGAATGTCTTGGTCAGGTAACACGTAATTTTGTGTAGACAAAACAAAAGCACATTTTTTCTTCTCTTTAGAAAAATTACTGCGAGCCCATTGAATTAATGAGTGTTTTTTATCATATATTTTTTCAATATCCTTTAATAGACTTGTCCTATCTTGTTTTTTAGAACTAAATTTATTAAAAATAAATAATATAGTCTCATCATCAGAACAAAGTACTTCAACTTCTAAGCCTTCTATTAAAACTTTTTCGATATTAAGTTTATTAAATCCCATATTGTAAAATAAGAGCCAAATCCTATTGGCAAGTAATTCTTCTCCAGATTTCATTTTCTTTAATCTAACTTTTGTTTTAAATTCTCTATCTACAATCCAACCATCCCTACTCAAAGATTTTACTTCAGAAAAAGGAACGCTTCTAGTATGGTATTCTTTTCGTCTTTCTCTTTTTTCAGCCAAAAGTTCTTCCTTTCTTAAAACAGAAACATCCTTATCATTCATATTTAAATCTCCTTTATATTAGTAAAAACAAATTCTTTAACTTTACCTCGATTTGCGTTTTTCCCGCCAATTAAACTTGCTCTTGTTAATGGGTAAGTGAAATCATCCTCAATGTTAAATATTTCAAAAATTTTTTCATGAGCAGCATTTGTCAAAATATAATAGGCTTCCATTTCTTTTATATAATCAATCAATTCACGTAATCTATATTGATCTTCCAGTGAAAATAGCTTTTGATTATAACTAATGAAGCCATTCTCATTATGTGAAACAGTATAAGGAGGATCAAGAATCACTAGATCATTTTTTTGTATTTTACTCTTAACAGACATGAAATCATCTGTTCTTAGGGTAGCATTTGTCAATAACTTACTAACCATCAAAATATTATCTTCTTCTACTGTATAAGTAGGTCTGTATCCATAAGGTACATTATATCCGCCACTTCTATTCACCCTATATATACCATTATATGAAGTTTTATTTAGGTAAATAAATTGTGCAGCAGATAAAATGTTGTCATCAAATACTTTACTTCTCATTTCATAATAAAATTTTTCAGTATTTTCATATTTTTTCAACTCTTTTATTACAGCATATGGATCATTTTTTATTGCACAATATGTACCAATCAGCTCTTTATTTAAATCAGATAAATAGACTTGATTTTTAGGTTGAATTGCAAGAAAAATCGAAGCTCCTCCCAAAAAGGGTTCAAAATAATTATTAAACTTTAAATCTCCAATAATTGAATATAAATGTTTTTTTAACCAGCTTTTACCGCCTGCCCATCGCAAAAAAGGTTTAACCCTAAGTATATCTTCATTCATTTTAGTTCTCGTTCTCCTCTAAAACATATTATAAATAATAGTATTATTCTGTATAAATAGATAATATCATATTATGTCTAGTATATTTTCAAAAAAATAATAATTTTTTCGAAAAACATAAAATTTATCTAGTAATTTAATTTATATAATATTATTTATACATTTTATTCTTTCATAAGAATACTAAAATTTAGTAATAAGTTATACGTAAAGATACCGTTTTATTTTATCGATATTTCTTTTTGTATTTTCTACAAAATTAATTAAACAGTTATCGGATTAAGATTTTGGACCTTCTAGATATATGTATTTAAAATAAAACAATACCTATTTATGACCTTTTATGAGCAAGCTTCGAATAATAATGTATAAAGCAATATTATTATTTGTCATGAAAAACATTTTACTATTGTCTAATAGCTAAGATAACTAAATCCTTCTTACCTCGGAAATATATTAATTTTCTAAATAATTGCTGAAGTTTTTTTAATAGAAAATAAGTTATATATATGTTTTAGAAACTTAAGCTTCTTAAATTTTCTAGTATGTTTGATGATATTTTATAAATAACGAAATATCTTTATATAGCTGCTAATTTCTTATTTGAATATTCCCAAATCACTTTGAGGTACACCGCACTGCTTTTTCTTTTAGCACCATCTTTGCATTAAATTTCAACTACCACTTTTAGTTCAGGTAAGATGTTTAAATAATTTTACTTTTAGAGAATTCACTTGCAATAACGGGGTTTTACTCTATATTCATTTTTTGTTATATCACATTCTTAAATTTGTTTACTTAAGATTTCAACCGAAAAATCCTAAATCATTTAATCTAAATGTTTTTAGATAATATTATAGAATAAAAAAATAGAAACCTCACGTATCAAGGTTTCTAGCAGAAAGTCCAATAACCTCTAGTAGGTTTTTACTATTGTGAAAATAAAAAAAATGATTAGTAGACAATATTTTTTATAAAATTGACTCAATTTCTTTCCACTATTTGACGATTTGGCTAATGATGAACATAATTTCAAATATAGACAAAATAAAAATGATGCCAAAAATAAGTACACTACAAGATACTTATTTTTAACATCATTAATCCTAAAATAGCTTCGCTTTTACCCGTTGCTATCTACCCTTTCGGAAGGGGTATTTCATCTAAGTAAAGAATATCACTGTAAGCACTCAATAGTCAAGCATTTAATTTTCCATACTCTAATACAATTTTTTCAAAAAAATGGTACATTTCTACAAGTTCATAATTCTTTTCGTACATATGAGCATGAACTTTCATACGTTTAAGTAACTCTTTTAATTCCTCAGAATTTTTTGTTTTTAATTTTTGAGTTTTGACGTATTTTTCGTGAAGGTATAACGTGGCTACAATATCATTCATTTTCATATTGGTGAGTGCTTTAGTACTTAAATCAGCCTCTACACCTGCTTTTGTTGCAAACTGAGTTAATTGAATCACGGGTCTCCTATTTTTTAGTTCGTTACCACTTCTACCATATTGAAATGGTTCAACAATATTATAGATAAGTGGTCTACTATGTGCAGCTGCATTTCTAACATTCGTAACATATTTTAATAGTTGATTAGCTGTTTTCAGTCCTCGATAGGCAAAATATTCTTTTTTGAAATAAAAATTGATAAATCTTTCTAAATTTCCTAGTGTCATTACCTCTAGTAATGCCCAAATTGAAAGTCTATCATAATGATGATGATAAAAATCAAAATCATATCCATGTTTTCCTTTAACCTTATCTAAAATTTTTTTTGAAGCTTGAGTATATTCGTATAAGATTTCTTTCTCTAGCCTATTATCTCCATTTTTTCTTTGTCTATTAATATATTCCTTTTGCATATAGCTATCATATTCTTCAACGATTGTATATCCATCTTCAGTTAATGAATTAGTGATTGAACTTATTAGCAAAGTTTTCAGAGAATGTTCAAGTTCAAAAATCATCCTACTCAAAATCATTCTTAAATACATATCAATCTTCGCTAAATCAGCTAACTTAATAAATGACAAGTCTTTATATTTTCCATTTATATCTTTTTCAAAATTTTTACGGTACGCAGTTACTTTAAAATAATATGTTCTATTTAATAATATATCACGAACGTCATCTTCATCTGATTTAGATATTTCTATGCCCTTAAATCTAGCATAATCAATTTGCTCTTCAATCGAAAAAATTTCTTTATTTTCAGCTTTTTTACAAAGAATATGGAGTTCTTCTGGTATTATTTCAGAAACCTGTTTAGCTCGTTCTTCTTTTTCCAGTTGTATTTTTAAATTAACTAATTCATCATTATTAATAAAAATCACCTCCTATAATTATGAAGTTAAGAGAAAGACTAGGTCGCATATACAATCTTCCTCTTTTATTCATATTTATTGTTCTACTACTTACCCAATAGTTTCATAAACTTATCTAGTTCTTCTTGTGCTTCTGGGGTTAATCCTTGTAATTCTTTCATCGTTTCATATAGATTAGCAGTAGAACGATCGATTTCAGCTTTTACTTCACTTAATTCTTGCGCTACTTGTGATAGTGGGATTACTTCTTCTTCCTCAAAGGTATCCACATATCTAGGAATATTCAAGTTGTAATCATTTTCTATGATCTCTTCCAATGTCGCTACATGTGCATATTTTTCAACGTCTTCTCGTTTTTCATACGTTTCAATAATTTTGTTGATATTGTCATCTGATAGTTTGTTTTGATTTTTACCTTTAACAAATTCACTGGAGGCATCAATAAATAAGATGTCTTTAGTCTTGCGCGCTTCTCTTCCTTTAAATACCAAGACAGTTGTCGGGATACTTGTTCCATAGAAGAGATTTGCCGGCATTCCGATTACTGCGTCTAACAAATTATTGTCAATGATGTTTTTGCGAATCTTTCCTTCTGCAGCTCCACGGAATAGTACACCGTGAGGAAGAACGATCGCCATCGTACCAGATTTGTCTAAATGATAGAGTCCGTGTAAAACAAATGCATAATCAGCCTTTGAAGCAGGTGCCACACCATATCCTTTGAAACGTGTGTCTTTTTCACGGTCTACATCTTTGATATCCCATTTTGCGGAATATGGCGGATTAGCTACCACTGCATCAAATTTCAATGGAATCTGCATTCCCTCTTTTTCTGCAAACGGCCAATCTGCATCTAGTGTATCTGCACGTCTTAAATTCATGTTTTGATAATTAATGCCGTGCATCATCAAGTTCATCCGTGCCAGATTATAAGTGGTTGTGTTTAATTCTTGACCATAGAAATCCACGCTTCCTGATTTATCTCCGTCAGGCAGTTCTTTTTTTACTGTTAATAGCAGAGAGCCTGAACCCATCGTTGGATCATATACTCGAAACTGATTGTCTTCTACATTTGCATCGCTTGTTACGATTTTAGCTAATACTTGACTTACTTCATGAGGGGTATAGAATTCCCCACCTTTCTTACCAGCATTAGCAGCAAATTGACCGATCAAATATTCGTACACATCTCCAAGGATATCATGCCCTGCTTCGTCTTTAAAAACAAAATCGTTAATCATCAACACAATGTCATTCAGTGCTTTCGCACGTTCATTCGTATTCGATCCTAAACGAGTATCCCCTAAGTTGATATCTGAAAAGACATTGGCGAAGTCATCCTCAGCTAATGGGTTACGCTTCGCATTGGCATTGAAGGAATCAAACAAATCTTGGAAATCACTCGCTTTGATCTGATGATTTTCAATTTTTTTTACTAATTGCTCCCATGTATATTCAGGCGCAATCGCGTAGCCAATCCCGCGGCTGATTTCTTGTAGATAATCTTCTTTTTCTTCTGGGTCTGTTACTTCATAATATTCTTCTAAGCCGTTCTTTTTTAGATAGTCATCTTGGTTTTCTGATAAATAACGGTAGAACATGAATGGCAAGATGTAGTTTTTGTACTCGCTAGCATCCATCGTTCCTCGTAGTTTGTTGGCCATAGCCCATAATTTTGATGTAATCTCACTTGCATTACTCATTTAATTTCTCTCCTTTTAGACAAACATTTGTTGCAGTAATGATTTTTTCATTTCTTTTAGCGAATCCAGCTCATGCTGATGAAGAGCGATAGTGTCGTCCAATTGCTCAAAAAAGGCACCTAGTTTATTTTGTTCATCCAGAGTAGGAACACTTATGTTTGTATCAAGAATATTCTTATTATACAACCGTTTAATTGTACTCCCCTCTAAACCTTGCCACTTAACAATTGAATAAAATTGCTGTAAAAATTTATTATCTAATCGACCATTATGCTTTAACCAAACTATATTACTATCTTGAAAATACTCGTCTTCTCCTTGATATACTACAGTTCTACCAATGCTTCCAGAAGCAGAAATCAATATATCTCCAACTTCAGGATACGGATATTTCGCTTTATATTCTTCAAATAGTTCTCGAGATATAAAAGCATCAGGATAACTTCCAAAAGTTCCAATTTTAAAAAATGGAACTTCTCCATTGTCCGAAGTTTGATCTTTAAAAATTCTTTTATTCATTGCGACAGAACCTAAGTCTCCAAGCTTACGCTCTTCCCAAGCGTCAGTGAATCCTGCAAATCGGATTTCTGGTTTGTCTTCGCCTTTTTTCGGAAACATCTTTTGAAGATAACTTTTTTTTGTTTGCTTCAACAAATCCAGCTTGCGCTGATGAAGAGCGATGGTGTAATCTAAGGTATCTAAAAAACTTGAAATGTTATTCTGTTCTGCCATTGTAGGCAAATAATACGTGAAATTCACAAATGTTTTTTGTGGAAGCCCTGTTAATGTACTTCCAGTTTTTGTCGCATCCACAAAACGTTTAAACAAAGGAGAATCTAAAATATGCAATAGAAATCTGTTGTTCACTTTAGCACTTAAATCTCGGACTACAAATAAATGACTATTAAGTGTCGCAGGTTTATCTAAACCTTTTACCATTGCAACTTTCCCAATGGTACCGTCTTTTGTAACAATAATATCTCCATTTTTTAGTTGAATATTTTGATCCTTATCATACCGCTCTTTCGATACATAAACACTTTTATCAAAGTCAATGGTATGTGTTAATTCATTAATATCTGTTCCGGTAATAAGATAGTAATCCCCCTTAGGAAGCTGTTCATCTTTTGTTAGACGTTGCCAACCAATTCGAGACTTAATGTACATGCCGTCCCCCAACTTCCGCTCTTCCCACTCTTCCGCATATCCTTTGAATCTAATTTTTGGTACATTTGTTCTTTCTTCTTGCATGTTCATTCTCCTCTGATCTTCTAAGTCAGATCGTTCTAACTTAGATTGTTTCTATTTTAAGCACGTTCTATTGGTCAATCAAAGGAAGGAGCGCCTAATCGACAGCTCTATTCTCCTTTCTTGATTTCATCTGCCATCTTGTAAAATGCTTTACGAAATTCAATGCGATATTTGACCCACGACAATGCTGCGATTTCAGGTGCAGCGATTTCCTTATAGTCTGCACGCGCATCGTTCATAATCGTCGTTAATTCTCCTTGCTTATCCATGTCTTCTTGGCCGAGTCTGTGTTTCTTGATCAGTTTTTCCAACTCTTTAGGTCTTATACTATTATCGAGGCCCCAAGTACGGACGAACTCTGTCACCAGCTTGATGTTGCTGTCCATTTGTGAGCGTTCCATTGCTTGATTCATTTCTTCAATGTCACGAGGAGCTGGATAACTTTCGAATTCGAATTCTTTTGTAAATATTTTCGCCACGAAGTTACGTACTTTCGTAATTTCTTTTTCATTATCCGATTTTGCGATCTCCAAGTCAATTTCATTTCTTGTTTGTTTCGCCTGATTCATTTCATCTGCGTGAACCTCATCCGCCATTCGTGCAATCAATTCAATCAAGTAATCATAATTGATCGTCACATCATGAATATGGACCATTTCTAAATTGACTTGTGAGATATCGATTTCTTCTATAGCAGCTCGCCGTTCTTTTAATTCATTCGCAAGAACAGTGGTCAACATCACTTCTTGTTCTTCTGTAATGCCCAAGCGTTCGTAAAAAGCTTCTGGTTCATCATAAGCAGAAATCGGATTTTTTTCATCATCTTCCGTATATTGTTTTAATTGGCTTAATAAGCGGTTGTAATCTTTCAATCCTTTAAATACTTCTTCTTGCGCTTTCTCACTTGGTGGAAGTTGGACAAAATCATCTGTTAATTTAGCAAGTGTCTGAATGACTTCTTTCGTTTCTTCTTCCACTTTACTAAATGGTTTTGATAGAATTCCGGACGCTTCATTTTCTTCTTTTAATTCGTCCAAGGTTAATTGTTCCGCCGCAGAATCTCTATTTGAGTAGATAGCAAAAGAGTTATTCATCTCGTATTCATTTTGAACCGGCCATCGATAATTCACAATATTCCCTTGAGGTTTGGCTTCTCGATTATGAATTCTGTTCGTACGAGAATATGCTTGAATCAGGTTCCCACCCTTCAACGTACGATCAATATAAAGGGTATTTAATTCTGGTGCATCAAATCCGGTCAGTAACTGGTCAACGACAATCACTAAATCTAAATAATTCCCATCATCTGCAGTCTTATTTAATCGTCGAGCTAGATCTTCTGTGTATGCTTTGACCGAAGTCATGTCAAAAGCTGTTCCGAATAAAGCATTGTATGCTTTAATGGCTCGATGGAGATTTTCATTCGTCTTTAATTGATGGACACCATTTGACGTATCTGCTGAAAAACTAATGCCTACTTTTAGCCGATCTCCCGGGTCTCTTTTACTGTTTTCTTCCATAAATTTGTCAAAATACTCCATTGCTCGCGGCGTACTAGGACGATTTCCTCCTACATGGACAGTGAATAATGCATTGTACTTGCGGTTATTGGAACGTTCTTTCCAATTGTCAAAAATATCTTCTACTACTAATTCCACATGTTCTGGGCTATAGTCGTAGACACTTCCACGAATATTATCATCGATATCTTCTTCCGTTGGATCTTTTGGAGGTTCGATCGTTTCTTTGAATTCAACTTTGAAACCAAGAACATTTTTATCTGCAATTGCTTCTTTAATTGTGTAAGCATGCAGTAGATCACCAAAAATCTCTCGTGTTTCTGGAAACTTCGGTGTACCTGTGTAACCAACCCACGCGGAAGTTGGAAGAGCTTTGCGGATGGTCTCCAGCATGCCTTCATTTTGTGTCCCGTCACCAGTTGAACGATGCGCTTCATCGACAATAAACAAGATATTGTCGTCTAATGGCTTAAAGTTTTCTTTTGTCACATAGCGAGACATTTTTTGAATACTTGTGACTATAATATTCTTGTCACTTTTCTTCGTGAGCTTACGATGTAAATCAGAAATGTTCGCTGTATCACTCACTACACCTGTCTTTCCTTCAAAGCCAGCTACTGGATCATACGCACGATACGCATCTGCAGTTTGATTGGTCAACGCAATTCGGTCTACTAAAAAGATGACTTTGTCTACATTAGGTAACCGGCTTGCCAGCCATGCGGTTTTGAAACTTGTGATTGTTTTTCCTGATCCTGTCGTGTGCCAGACATAGCCTAATTTTCCATCATCATATTTAAAATTGTATTTGCGTACTTTATCTAGTACACGTTTCGTTGCGTATACTTGATAAGGCCGCATCACTTTGATACTTTCTTTATTCTTCGTTCCATCAAGTATCATGTAACGAGTGGCCAAATCATGAGCCATTGGGATGGACAATACTTTATCAGCGAATGTTTGCCATGAACGAACGGGGTGGGCTGTTTCTTCATCCTGCCAATTAAATGCAAAAGCTCGGTTAAAATTTTGTAAGGTCGTATTTGCCATGTAACGTATATCAAATGGGGTCATAGCGATTAAAATTTGTAGAGTTGAAAAGATATCACTGAATTGTTTTTCCGCAATATATTGTTCCATTTGATTTAGTGCTTCTGTCGCATTATGTAATGCTTTTTTCAGTTCGATTTGGACAATGGGCAACCCATTAATTAATAGCGTCACATCAAAACGGCGATTTTGCTTTCCATCAATTACTTTCGGACGTTCAATTTGGTTTACTACTTGATACACGGTATTCCCGCCACCCACTTGCGCTTGGTCAAAAACTGTTAGGAATACATGTCTCCCGTCATCAAGATCAATTTCAATTTCTGATACGCCATTCACTCCATATAAAAATTGCCCTGCTTGATAAGGGGAATTGATAGAGGAAATAATCTTTTTTACTTGATTGAATTCTGTCACTGATAATGGCTCATCTAAACGTGCATGATTATTTTGTTCCAGAATGTTTTTGAAATTATTCCATAATTGTTCTGTTGTTTTGATTTCTTTTTTATATTCCCACTGCTTTACTCCGCCAATTTTTGTTAAATAGTCAATGACCTCTAGTTCGAACTTTAATTCAGATTGGCTTTTGATACTCGACTGGTTTTTCATTTATTCTATCCCTCCAAACTTTTTTCTAGTATAGCTCCGGTAAACTGCTCTGTTAACCGAGCATACTCACTTAATTTACTTTGTATTTTTAAAGATTCTATATAAACTTCGCCGATTCGTTGCTGCTCTGATAATGAAACGACTGGTATAACGAGTTGTTCTAAAGACTGCTTAGTTAACCTCAAATTTGGTCCTGTTCCTTGAAGTTCTCGTTCTTTTTGGCGTTGGATATCTTTGTACTGATTAAATAAGTAAAGAAAATAGCGCTTGTCTAATTCCTCGCTGTGAAATTCTACTTTTGTAAAATTTAAGGATAGCACTTTCCCTATGTTTTTCTCACTGACCATCGTTGCTCGTTGGAGAGAATTGCTAATGACAACATCTCGTTTATCTAAAGATACTTCGCTGTCAAATAAATAATTGATTTTTTCATCCCGACTCATTTCATCATGGTGCTTATCATCTTCATCAAATGAAGACTGATCATAATAATTGATTTCTTGGTCGCCAAACTGTTTTTCAGCTCTGGATTGGTTGATTCCTGGGATAAAACTCACGAACTCAGAAAGTTTTTGCTTTTCCATCTCTGTTCCTCCTTCAAGCTAAAAACGATTTTATTAAATATATTTATATTACAGCCTTGCTTACAAAAATAATATTACTCCTTTAAGAAGAAATAAACAAGCATTTTTTAGAAATAAATCAATATAACAAAAAATCAAAGGATATTCTTACCTTACTCACAATAAAAAGAAAAGATCCCAACACATCAAAAATCAATGTTTTGGAACTTTTTAAATAAGAGCCCCAAATTTGAACCTAATTAAATCTTTCAAAATTCTTCGTCTCGCTTTTTGCTTTTGCAAGTAATTCCTTCCTAAAATAATCAGTAACCTACAAATAAAAAAAACTACTTAATCATTTATGAATCATTTTACTTGTTTAATACTGCTTCTTCTATATCGATTAGATTCTCAACTTCATCTTCATATCCCAATAATTTAAATACTTCAATTGTTAGAGAACCATTGAACTCGAAATTCCCCGTTATTGATTGATATAGTCTAGAAAGAAACTTCCAATATAACCTACCCTTGATAAAATCAGAATCATTCGTACTATCATAAAGGTAACCTAATAAGTTAACGATTTCTTCCCAACGTTCATCTTCAAAAGCAAGCAAAATGGAGTTGATTAAAAACTTTATAAAGGCATGGTTGTGTTTAGATGAATTTTTAAATTTTCTAAATTGTGATACAACATCGTGATAGTTAAACAATCTTAATTCAAAGTTAAAAAATGCTAAGCAATTTGTATACATCGCTAATTCAAAATAGCCCCAGTGATCGATCCTATTCAAATAGTCATAAATTGTTTTTAATTCCTCTCTAGTTATAGGGATGGCTGAATATTTAGGGAGCCGATTAATCACTGCCTTAGCTTGAATTAATAGATAGAGGTAAAAAATATCGTTTGTTACTATATATTCTCTTTGTAACTCTTCCAAAAAAGATTTTCCTCTATTAGTTAAAACAATATAATCTCTAAATTTCGATCCATATGTTTCCTTCTTATTAGATTGATAATGATTGTATTCGAGATAATACTCATCAATTTGAATATTCAATCTATTTAAAAAAATCCATATAGTATCTATATCTACCTTGGCATTCTCATTTTCAAAACGTTGCAATGTACTGATTGAAATAGTATCTCTGGTTAATTCTTTTCGGCTAATATTTCTTGTCATCCTCATTTTTTTAATCATTTCTCCATGATTCATTTCTACATCACCAAATTTCTACCTATTTTTATAACATTCATTCCAAATCTCTAAATTTTTTTTACTATGTAATAGTAATCAACCATTAAAAAGAAGAAGGGAGGGAAAACAATGATTCAGTTTTTAGAAATAACGTTCGGATGGCAGGTGGTAACTCCAGTCTAATGTATACCTGCAAATTTAGCCATTTTTTTACAAAAAAATTAGGTTGTCATCAACGAAAAAAGGCGTTAAGACCAATTAAGAGAAAAAATTTATATCCATAAAATTGGAGGAAGTATTATGAAAATAAAAAGAATATCTAAATCAATAAAAACAGCGGCAATGTTATTCTCACTTTTATTAGTAACAAGTATATTTTCTGTTACTGGAACAACACTGGTTTCTGCTACTGAAATTAGTTCTAAGGAACAAGTTTCTACAATTGACGATGTGATTAAAAATGATAAATGGATTGAGATGGAAAAAGAGGCGGCTGTTATAGATTTTCAAAGTAAAGGACTATTAAGCCCCGAAGCAAAAGCTACTTATTTAATGAACAAATACGATGGCGCAGTTGCAACAACCCGCAAAGGTGGCGTGAGTCAAAGAATACAAAATGGTGGATGGAATGTTTACTACAAAACAAGTAACGGCAAACAAACTGCAAGAACCGCTTACAATGGTATGTTTGTTGCGTGGTCAGGAAATGCTGGAGCTTCAGGAGTAGCTGCTGCATGGGCTACTGCTACTGGCATCGGTTGGATTGCTGGAGTAATTTTTGGAGCGATCGGAGGCGCCAATGCATATTTAGCAAGCTTATCAAAAACTTGTAGAGATCAAATTGATCGTCATGGCAATACTTGTACTGCACGTATGACCCTTACTGAAGCAAGATGGTCGTCAAAATATGATAATCGCTGGTAGTTTATCCAAGAGTACTCAAGAAAATACAAAATGTATTGTTCAAGCGCCTATCATAATGATAAAATGAAACAAATAAACGATACAAGGAGGAAGAGACTTTGAGTAATGGCAAAAAAATTTTTTTCATTGTAAAAATCGTTCAGTTGCTAATCTATGGGATTTCGGTAGCGTGGGCATTTTTTTATAGAGGAATCACACCAAACTGGCCATTTTATCTCTTGTTAGTGGGAATATTAGTAGGAAATTTTGTCCCCCTTCACTATCGTACCAACTTTTTTTCAACTGGTTCTGGTCTTTTTCTTAAAACAAAGACGCGAAAATTAGAAAACATTATTGAAATGACAATTACCTGTATAGTCATTTTCTTAGTTATATTCCTGAACGTCTTCTAATAAGAATCTCTTAAAATTACTTGTTATAGTTAGTTACCTAGTATTGTATTTTTCCTAGTTTATATAACACAGTAATCTTATCTTCCTTATCAACATCTTTTGCCGACTCTTTGTCTTAAATTTGAAACATACAAGCAGAGCTACGAACACTAAGACTGTTTTGGCTCTGTTTTTTGCATCAAATTTACTCTCATATAGCTAGCTGATAGCTTCGTCCATTTGAAAGAAATTATTTTCATTTCACCTTATTACGAAAGGAGCTGTGACAAAAGCCTTGTCGCAGCTCCTTTTTCCGAATAAACGGTGCTCAAAAGCTTGCATCTGCGGTAATAAGCTCAACCAAACGTAAAATATGAGGAACTATTTTTGTTTGGCTGTTCTTATTACTTGATGCAGGGCAGCTTTTTCACAACCTCTCCACTAAACGGTGTTCAATCAGCTGACCTTCGGTATTAGCTCAAAAAACGGCAAAATATGAGGAGCTATTTTCCCGTTTTTTTCTCTAATACTCAGGTCAAACCGCTGATTTCACAACCTCTGATTCACGGTGTTCCAGAAGTAGCTTCTTCGGAAATAAGCCGAATTTTCACAAAAATTGGAGAAGCAATTTTCGTAAATTCCTTCTTATTTCTTGAAGCTGCCCACTTCTGTCACAACCTCTATATTTAAGTATTACCCCACAGACCCTTCCATTCAATTCTAGGGTTACAATCAAATTAGATTAGTAATGTTTAGGCTTGCTATATCAAGGTTTTATCTATTTTACATTACTACTAAAAACCATTAATTTTTACTACAGATACAGACAAAAGCACAGACCTTTTTCAAAAGTCCACCATGCCAAAATACATAAAAAGGACATCTCTAAAAGGAGAGAGGTCCTTTTATTTCTATATTAAAAAATAAAAAAAGACCTATAATAGGTCCCATGATGGCTGGCGTATTTAGACTACGCTTAATACTTAGTATCAGTTTCACCATGTAATCAGTCTAGGTGTAACACCTATCTGTGACTCAAGTATATTGTTTTATTTCTCTAGTGTCAATAATAAAATTGACTATTCTATTCTCTTACGGCAATCTTAAACATCTATGATTGGGGATTTTCCTTAATTCTTTATTTCCTTTGATAAATGAAGTCCACAATCTATTAGCTAAAATATCGCTAGCTTGAATCAGATAATTATTCGCAGAATTACAGTAAGTTACATTTACTATAACTTCACTATTAAAAAGTGGTTCGTGAAATGTCCCATAATCAAAGTTAACAATTCCTTTTTTAAGTTCTTCAAAAATAGAATCTTTTAAGCTATAAAAACCATCTGTTGCAGTAGCCTGTTCATCTACACAAATATTAATTTGTATATCTTCTGATGAGTCCAAATTTCCTAGATTAATATGGTGTTTTAATTCTTCTTTAACCAATCTCTTTAATACATAATCTTTATATCTATGAATAGACTTTTTGCTACTTAGAATATTAGAATAAACTCTTTCTATATCAACTGTTAAGCCCATAGTATTTTCATATTTCATAGTTCTAAACAGAGATGCTTTATACTTAGGATCTTTAATAAAACATGCTTTTAATTCTCCTTTAAATCCTAGATGTTCTTTAATTTTCTTATTGATACTAAAATAATTTCTTTTAAAGTCGTTTTTTGAATTGTTATCTAAAAAAAATAAACCTGCATAAACAAAATATCGATTAGGATCATTCTTATGTAATACTCCCGAATCATCAAAATAAAAATATACTTTTTGCATATTGTACTCCACTTAATTATAATAAATAATTTTATATCTTTTTTAAGATAAAAACAAGTTTTACTATGATTTATGTTAACATAATACAATTATATTGACAACGCTTACTAAAGAGATTAAAATACACGCTAAAAAGGATCGATGCACAATGTATGCAGTTACTGTTTTACATGGTTACATCACCCCTGACTATAAATACACATACTCCAAAAAAGAAGCGTGGCATTTTGAATCAAAAGAAAAAGCTATGCTCATTGCACATAAGCTCAGTGGTAAAGTAACAATAATAAATAAAGGGTATCTCTAAAAAGGGATACCCTTTATTATATCTTCATCTACCTAAGGTCAATCTGAGTGACCTTAGGTTTTACTTTCATTACTCAGCGCAATTTTTCGCCTAGCTGCCATATTGCTTTTCAAAGGTCTCATATTCTGCTATTTAACCAAACCAAATGAAATGGTCATTAGATAAATAGATTTTCATAATGATACGCCTCTGCAAATTCTACTAAAGCTATTCTTAGATGGCTTTGTAGTGTTTTTAGCGCCATTGCCATTTCATCAGCGATGTATTGCTGTGTTTTATCATGTTGAGTGATATATATTCTTGTAAGTATTTCCCTGTGATCTGTGCTTAACATATCCAGCGCTTCTCTAATGCTTTGTAATTGGTTCTGCGCCTCAATTAGTCTATCAATCTGACGAACGGTGATGTTTTCAGTATGATTAATCTTAGAAACATTTTTAGGCATATCTGACAATGTAACAGACTTCAATGTATGAATATCACCGCATAATCGTTGCAACCTTGGGCAAGTCCTTAAAACGCTCTTCGCTCGTTTTCTGATTTCTTTATCTGATATCATCAAATCACCTTTTTATGTTATAATTGATGTATCAAAGTTTTCGATTTTTTCGTTGGTGTGATATAAGCACTCTTAAACATTGACCAGTTAGATGTCTAGCTGGTCTTTTTTTATGTATTCTTATTACTGCGAAAAAAAGGGCTTTTTTCTGCACGGTTTTGAACGATAAAAATAGCTCTGTTCATTGCTATTATGGTATTTCATCTCAAGGAAAAAATTTTTTCAAAAAATCCTCGCTATTGGAAAAAGTTCCCATATCCGTTTCCCAAAAGAGCATTACTTGATAGTTAGGGAGGGGGGACATAAAAAACTCAAAAAGCGGTATTTGTGTAAAGGAAGGGGCGCACCGGTCAAAAAATGCTCTTTCAGCTACTTTTACTTAATGGGGGGATATGATATACTCTTGTCAGAAGAAGCTTTGATTACAATTCCATATTCTATGTACTGCAGTCAGTGGTCGATTGCAATAAGGCATCTTTACATGAGATGTCTTTTATTATTGTTTTTATTCTAATACATGCTATAATAAACGAAAAGAGACGTGCTGGAACACGCCTCCACTGTAGAACCGTTAAAAAGACGGTGACCATCAATAGTGTTTTAACCATCTACTGACCTGTCAAAGTGTTAGATGGTTATTTTTTGTCCTTATGGTCAATTATCAGCAAAACTAGCGTCGCAAAAGCGATCATCAGTTGAATTGCTTCAAACGTTGACACGCGCTACTCCCTTCTAGGGATAAAGCTATGAACCATAGGCATCACCCCTTTATTAAGAGATTAGCCACCATCTTTTCACTTTTCTACAGCAATCATTATACAGATAACAAAGCTCATATGCTATAATATCCATAGAATTTTTTTCAATGCGGTCTATATTGCTAATGTAAACGTCTGAGAGTATTCTTAGGCGTTTACTTTTGTTTTGATTCGACACATCTGACGAAAAATAGGACTCGTGATTTTTCACGCCACCGATTTGTTCAATGATATTTCAAACAAAAAAACAGACGTACATTGTACGCCTGCATAATCATCTATTTAAATGCTGTTACATTTGAAGCTTGTAACCCTCGTTTACCTTCCACTACGTCATATTGTACAGGTTGACCTTCTTCTAAGGTTTTAAAACCCTCAGTTAAGATCGCAGTATAATGAACAAAGATGTCTTTTCCATCTTCTCCAGCAATAAAGCCATAGCCTTTTTTATTATCAAACCATTTCACTGTACCTGTTTTCATATTAGAACATCTCGCTTTCATTATTCATTAGATGTAGTATTTTGTAGTATTTTTTGGTAACAGATGGTCACAACGTTACCTTTAAAAGGTTGCAATAGTTGCAACCAAAACAAACTAATAACTTTATTATACTACATTTTTCATTAAGTTTGTTTTGAGATATTTACTCTCATCTCTCCATTTTTTACTTTTTTTGCATAATAGGTTACTGCTTCTTTGCTCCAGCAATCAGCTTCGATCAATCGTTTCTCTATTTCTGCCATTTGCCACCGATACATCAAATCAGTATATAGCCCTGTCTTTTCAGCATTTAAATTACCTAAAGGAGCGCCACCACCTTTATTTCCTATTGCATTCTTGTTCCCATATGGCGCACCTTTCTTCTTAGGTATATGAATATAGAAAACTCCCTTAGAACGATTTAAACGATAATCGCCAGTGAATAGAGCGTGTAACATGTAATTGATTCTTCTTGCCTCTTCTTTCTGATGGATCATTTTACCCTCTCTATATTCTCTTGCCAATGTTCCAAATCTGCTACCTCAATTTGATCGATTAGCTTTGTCATATCCTTTACTTGTGCTTTATAAGCTGACAAACCCTCTATACGCTCTTGTTCCGTTGTAGCGATGAAATAACCTCGATTATCCCCATTCCGCTTTGCACACACTGGCACGCCTTTTTTACGTAAGCTATTCACAGTTTCATAAATGATTCGCTCATCTACATTTAACAATTGCCCGATTTCTTTGATTGAAATTTTTCTTTCTTGCCCAATCGGGATAAGATCAAGAACATCACTCTCTAATATATTTAATTGTTCCATTCGATCATCACTCCTTATATTTCGATAAATAAAAACGCCTTTCGCCACTTGTGGCGAACTATCCCCCACTAGCATTTAGCAAAACCTCAACAAAGACGAAATTTTCGACTTGATTATTGATTTCAAAACAGAGTTACATATAGTAACCTCGTTTTCTTCTTACAGAGCAGGGTAGCAAATAGCTACCTCGTTATCATTCAGAGTGATAACGACCTTGTTTCTTCTTTTAAGCAGATCGCTGTTTGATACTTGGCTCTAATAAATAAAAAAGTAAGGTTTAGTCAAGTTCTTATAAAATAAAGAAACATCTGGTTTTGTGGGATTCTTTACATAAATAATACTAGTGGCATATCCTAAAGTCCTCGTACATTAAGAACAATTTAATCAACGACCACAAAAATGTGGTGGTGTTTTGCCCTCTCACATCCTTAGCTGTCCCACCTAACTAATGTTTCATCTCTTTTCTATCTTTCAAATAGGTCGAAAATTTCGACTTGGCTTAATATAAAACAAAATTGCATTTCTATTTAACCATTTTGGCGTTTTTGGTTAAATTCTTACCGAAAGCTATATTACAAATTGTAAGGTGGCTCTTAAATTCCTACCGAATGCTGTATCGTCATGAACATTTTTGCCCAACACGGTAAAATCAATGTTTTTCATCTCCAACAGGTTTATCCGTTTTATCGGAAAAACCCGATAAACTGTTTGCTGTCTTCCACTTTGAGGTTTTTTCATTTTTTGGTGATAAACCTATAAATGTCATATTCGCACTTCCCTAGTTTGATCTGACAAAACGAATCGTTCACCATCAGAACCTGATGCACTAATTCGATGCGTCAGCTTATCTTAACAACTATAAATATATGTTATTTTAAACCCATTAAAATACAAATTGGTATATATAATATCCTTCTTATTTCATTAAGAAATTATTAAGAGATGGTATGTCACTTGGTATACCAAACGGCAACCAACGGTCTACCAAATGACTACCAGAATTAATGCAAACATTAATCCCGTTAACGATGGAAATTGACGGAATTAATCCACTAATCTCAGCCCTTGATACAGCGCCATTCACGTTATAAACTCTCTTGTAAACTACTGCGCCACTTTCTTGTAAACTATTTGCTGTTTATTTGATGTGCAGTTGATGTTCAAATCACCGTTGAAATCCGCTATTTGATGGCAGTATATCAACCTTTCTTGATGTTCACTTTCCTGTTTGTTGTAAATTCTCCAGTAGATTTCCCAGTAATTTCTCCAGTACAAATAGCATTGCCATTAGCATTTTATAGCTAGCTATTTTTTGCCATTAGCATTGCTTTCCAATCTAGAGATGATTTACTCAAATGTACCCGATTTAATTTTAAACCCTCTAAATTTCGTTTTAAGACATTTTGAACATCTAGGTATTAAATATACTCAAAATATTTTAAAACATCTTCATAGCGATTTTAAACACCTTAAAATTAATTTTAGATAAACGCACACACCTCAAAATGAGGTAAAAATATAAAATCAACCTCCAAAACACCTCTAAGGGTCGTTAGGGCTTGCCCTGACCGCCTGTAAGGCGCTTAGCAAAGATTTATTCAATGCCAAAGATAAATAAACAGGGCTAGGATAAACAAACGCTTATCGCTAACCCCACCCCCTTAAAACGGCATATCATCTCCAAATTCCCACTCAGACATCTCTTCTTGACGTTCCTCTTCTTCGTCCCTGATGTCCTCAAGCGTTTCTAATCCTTTCGCTTTCCAATCGTTTAGAATGCCTGTGATATAGGCTAACGGCGATTGTACTTCGTCATTGCTGATTGTTTTAAATATTGCTTCGTGTAACTTAGCACCTCCATGCTCTTTGTACAGTCTTTCGAGTGTGCTACGGTCAATGTTTCCTAGCGGATGTTTTTCGCAGTAAAGATCACAGCAATCGTCAAACGTTGGTTCGTTACTGGCGGTGAAATTCTCACGCGCACGCGCGTTTTTTGCTTTTGCTCTAGCACCACCAACAGCGTTGGTGGTGGATATATCTCTTTCTCTTTTCTTTTGCTCTTCTTTTTCTTTTTCTTTGCTTTGTTTTTGCTTTATCTTTGTATCTTTCTCTTGCTCTATATTTATCTCTGGTGTACTTTTGTCATTACATTTGTACACCAAAGAATTATCATTAATTGGTACACCTCTTTTCTCATCATCGATTCGTTTTCTATAAGCTCTAATTCTATCGGCTTCTGTTGATGTTTCGCCTATAAAATTTTGTATATCTAACATGTATATAGCACCATTATCTAAAACTTCGATTAATCCTAAACTTTGAAAAATATCTATTGCTTTTTCTATCGTCCCAACTTGATGTCTTGTGACATTAGCGAGCATTGTAGCGTTAAATGGTATTCGCTCGTTAAACATTAGTTTTCCTTCATGTTTCAAACTCCGCAAATATAATTTAAGAAGAATATTAGAATACATATGCCCATCAGGCATACTTTCAAGCACTATAATTTCATCACTATCAAAAAAATTTTCTTTCAATCTTAGATAATAGTATTTTTTATTATCACTCATTCTGCTACCTCTTTTCTTGTATATCCTAATTCCTCAAGCTTGTTTTCGATGTATTCCTTACCCTTTTTTGTCCACTTAGGAAAACCATTGACATAGACCTTAAAACCCCTATTTTTAGCCCAACCATTCAGACACCATTTATATTTACAGTTAGCTAATTGTTTTTTTCGCAAGAGATTTTCATTCTCTAGTATTTGATTGACTAGATTAGCTCCCTTAACCCCTTTGAAACCATACGGCGAGATGATTTCTTGTAAACTATATGTCTGTTTATGTTCTTCAAGATACTTTTTTATCTCTTGTTTGATCGCTTGTTCTTCTTTCTCACGCTTCAACTCGCTGTACATTATGCTTAACTGAATGTACTCATCATCTGATTTTTTTATTCTCTCGGTTAAATTCGCGATAACTCGTAAAGCTTCGGCGTATGACTTCGGGAAATTGTTAGCTGGTTGCTGTATTTGTCGTTGTCTTAGCCTGTTTTTCATCTCGTTGAATGCTTGAATATACTTTAATTTGAAATCATCTGCTTTCTTGCCTGTAAATCCGAAAGCGATAAAAGCAAACCCGTCACGATTCATGTAGTACAATCTTTGTTTTCTGCCTCGAGAATCTTTGTATTCACCCTCAGCGAACATGTTTTTGTAATCGGCGGAATTTTCGACCGATTGAATTTTTTTATCAACGGCTTCAAGAACATCTTTGTGATACTTATCAAATACTTCAGCAATATGCAAACTAGTTGTTACAACTTGATTATTTTTTACTTTGACTAAATTCATTCTGTTACCTCCATTGATTCGGCAATTTCAACTAAATCAAAAGAATTATCGCTTAAAGCATTGATTGCTCTTTTTATATTGTCCATTAGAATATCTGCTCCACCTTCGTTCATGAAAGAAACATATAAACTTTCAACGCCTTCTTTGTCTAGTACCGCTGTAAAATGAAGCATCTCTAAATATTTGTTAATAACTTCTAAACGTTCTAATACATCGTCATTTTTTTGTGTAATAGCCATTAATTTTTCACTTAGTTCCATTGCTTACGCCCTCCGTTCTCATGCTCCACCACATAAAAGTCATAGCCTATATATAAACAAACACCTACAGGAACAACACATACTAGCCACAAAACAAACGGTAACCATTTTGTAAGGGATCCAATAAGAAAGGCTAGCAAAAATAGATTTCTACGCTTGTTCATTGATTGCTCCCTCCTCATCAGAATAATCTAAGATGAGTTCGGATAATTCTTCCGCTCGATCACTAAGCATTTCTAGGGTTCCTATTACATTTTCTAAACCACGATTATTAACCAAACTGTGAAAGATTAACGCTACATCCTCACTATTTTTAGCTTTAGTAGTTTGGAACTTGATACAATCTAAATAATTGACAATCACTTTCATGGGAGCTTGTAAATCTATCACTTCATAAGCAATTTCATTTAATTTTTTCATTTGCATTTCCTCCAGTTTTGAGGGCGCAAAAAAGCCCTTATTCGTTTGTTTGAATAAGGGTACACAACGATAAGAGTACCCTTATTTTTTGACTACTCAAATAAGGGTACGTATGGTATCATATTTACGTACCTCTATTTGAGGGAGCTCTCTAGTTGTTCTCGGCGTCCAAACTTTGAACAGCTAGAGAGTACTTCTTATTTATCAGACTCTAAAATAAGTTTGATTCCTTTTCTGATGACTTCAGTTCGAGTAAGCTCGTGCTTTTCAGCATAAGCTTTTATTTTTTCGTCCGTTTCTTTATCAATACGAACTTTTACATCAACATTTAAAGGATTTTCTTTTTTAGGTCTGCCAGTACGTGGACTCATCTCATCACCTACTTTTTGCGTTCCACAAATACATAATAATATTTGAGTTCCAACAAGTCAAGCACCCGATACCCTTATTTTCGTATTCAATTGTCAAAACGTATAAAGGCACAAAAATACCCTTATACTTTCACGCACAGCAAACAAGCCATGCCATTGACGTATAAAGGCATACAGTGGTATTATATTTGCATGCCGTTTATACGGTACACTGCTCTCTAGTTGTTCAAACTTTGGTAGGTGGGAACAGCTAGGGAGTTTTTTATTTTTGCTTGAGTTCGTTATAGACCTTTTCCAAACCTAACATCATGATATCCGTTTTTGTCCTACCTGTTTTCTCACAACAATAATTTAACATTTCAAGTTGTTCATCAGTCATTCTCAAACGCGTATCATTTCTTTTAGCATTAGTTTTTTTAGGTCTGCCACGTTTTAACTCTGCAACCATCATATCACCTCTTTTCAGGTTACACAATAAATATATAATGGTTACACAATTAAATCAAGCCCTTTTTCTAAAAATATAAACTGCATGCTTTTATTCTATTGTCAATGTGCTATACTAGAGAAAAGTTTATAGGGATGTTCCCTACTTTTCGTGCCTTTTACTCTGTCCGCCAAGACTAATCGAGTAAAGGCTTTTTCTTTTCTCTCGTACATGTTTGTTTTCTCCTTAATTTGTCGATACTGGCATTTTAAGCGTTGTTTGATATAAAATACCTTGACCACTCAAAATGCTCTTAATCGTGTCATAATCCATCTTAAGCGTGAGCAACGTCGCCACTTGTTGCTCCCGTTTATTCACTGCTTCTATCTCTTCTGACGTCAAATAATCTAGTATTGTCGCCTTCTTACCTACATCTCTCGCATCTCTTATTTTCTTAGCTGTAAACCCTAATGCTGTTTTATAAACTAAATCTGTATAATGCTTGTAATAATGCGAGGATAACCCTAACTCTTTGATAACATCTGTCATTGACTTACGAACATTTTTTTCTTTTTGCCGTTCCATACGTCTAGCATAGAGTTCGTTTTTCATTTCGTAGAACTGACGAACTAAAGCTTTTTTGAATCGTCTAACTGGTTCGGTATTATCAAGATAGGTAATAAGTAAGGTAGCTTGTTGTTCGTTGAGTAGGTAAGTTTTTTTAGGTCGTCCGCCCTTCGACCCTTTTTGAGGTTTACGGATTTCAAATCGCATAATTCCAAACTCTTCTAAATCCTCTTTATGTGTTCTTATCAATCTTTTTACCGAGTCTTCTTTATTCTCTGAATACTTCGCAATAATCTCATCAGTTGTATAAGGTTCTTCATCGATATACTGCGAGTGTAAAAATACTAATTCTTCCATCGACTTATGCCTCCTTAAATTAATCCTGTGAGATGTCATCTCACTACTATTTGTTTTCCGAAACTATGTGCTTGCCTGATTACTGCTACACTCTGGCATGGTGGTTTTATAAATCATTTTCTAGTAACCAAGCTCGTATTTGACGTTTACTATAAACAACCTTGCGAGATGATAGTGTTCTACCTTGTGGCAATCCCATCGCCAGCAATTCCTCGAAATAATCACTGGAAACATTGAGAAACCTCTGACATTCCGCTTTACTCATCATCAAGTCACGATCCAGCTCGCTATCTCTACGAGCGTCCTCAATCGCTTGTAACATTGTTTGATAGATACCCTGATAAATACCATTCAATTGCTCTTTTGCCAGCGTGTGGCTTACTTCTAGTTGCAATTTTTGCGGTTCGGCTACAGTCATCTCTACACCTCCTTTCTTCCCGATTTCTTGGGAATTGTTTCGCCCATTTGTGGGAGATTTTTAACAAACGTAGTTAGGACTACACTTTGTGGTCGTCCTGAACGACCACTTTTAACAGCCCCGATATTTTCGGTGTTGTTACGCTTTGTTTTTCTGTGGTGCAGATTAATTGCTACGCTTTTCGTTCAGCTAGCAACTCATCAATCGCTTTCTCTACTCGTGCTTTGCGTTCATCACGCATTTCTGTTCGTAACCATACAGATAAATTACTTTGCGCAATACCTACTTTATCCGCTACCTCCCAATATAAAATACGATTTTTTTCAATTCTTTCTCTGATTTTTGTATTTGCTTTTATTTTCATATTCCTACCCCCAATAATCGATATAGCTACAAAATGAAGCCAAAACGAAACATTTTGTAGCTATATGTTATAACTGTTTTTTTTGATTGTCAACAATAAAATTAGTGCTTATTGATATTATTGATGCGAGTATGCTACAATTATCAAAAAAAGGAGACAAGATAATGCTTAGAAATAAATTAGCTGTATTAATAGCAGAGAGAGAGTTAACGGCAGCCAAAGTTTCAGAAGAAACTGGAATAGCTCGTTCAACTTTGTCATCATTAGTCAACAACACAGGAGACGGAGTTCAATATAAAACACTCGATAAGTTATGTAATTATTTTGGAATTACTCCAAGTGAATTCTTTGATTATGCTCCATTTATTCTAAAATATAATTTTGATATTCCAGAATACAGAAAAAGAGTTATAAAGAATGTAGATAGCGAGAAAGAGAAAATACTCTCTTCAGGAAATACCGAAGAGCGAGCTAATTTTCTGATAAATGAGTATTTGGACATCTTTGGAGAAGCTCGTTATATCATTGAAATCTTCGTAAATAAAAAAATGAAACAAATTAAATATTCCATGTGTATAAATATCTATAAAATTTCACCTATCGATGAAAGCAATGCGCCTGAAGGATTTGATATAGAAATTATTTTAGAGGATAACTATAATGGAAAAAGTTTCATAGCTGACGTTTACGAAAATGTGTCTATAATTTTTCAAACTCAAATAAAAAACACATGCTTTGAATTAATTGAACAAAATATAGTGAATGAAGATTTACAAAATTGCGCAAATCGCAAAAATAAACCTTTAAAAATATTTCTCGAAACACCTTTCGGTGATAAAGAACTAACTATTAAACCAATTAAATAATAAACAAATTAATCATTGAGGCTAACACTCCTCATACATATCTACACTATTGGCATGGTGGTAGATAGGAGAAAAACATGGCACAGATTAAAAAGTATACAAAAAAAGACGGTACAACCGCCTATATGTTTAATGTTTACGTAGGAAAGAATAGCAAAGGGAAAAATGTTTATCGCAAGCGGCAAGGCTTTAAAACGAAGAAGCAAGCACAAATAGCGCTAGCAAACCTCTTAAAAGACGTTGAGGAAAACGGCGTTGAGAGAGATGAATCAGTAAAGACATTTAAAGATTTATATGAGATGTGGTTAGCTCAGCATCGCTTAAATGTAAAACCTTCTACGATCGCTTTAAATAGACGTTTTGTAGAAAAACATGTCTTGCCTTATTTAGGCAATTATCTATTGCATGATATTACCGTTGTTTACTGCCAAACCCTCGTTAACAAGTGGTTTAAGCAAGGCTACAAACAATATCCATATTTTAGGAAAGTAACAGCTCAAATTATGCGATATGGCGAGGCAATGGAATTGATGAATAACAACCCTATGGCAAAGACAATTTTACCAAGAGCGCAACAAGAAGAAAAAAAGTTACAGTACTACACGAAAGAACAACTCATTCATTTTTTTGAATGTTTAAAGCAATTCGGAAATTATAAGCAAATGACTTTTTTTCGCTTACTAGCTTTCAGTGGGGCTAGAAAATCCGAATTGCTTTCATTGCAGTGGAAAGATATTGATTTTGCAAATAAAAGCGTGATGATTGGTAAAACTCTAGCACTCGATGAAAATAATCAGATACTCATTCAGACGCCCAAGACAGCCACTAGTAAACGTACAATCAGTTTAGATGATGAAACACTCAAAACATTATCTAAATGGCGTACAATGCAACGTACAGACTATTTAGCACTTGGTTTCAACACTTCGAGCGATGAACAATATCTTTTTACTAACGAACGCAATGAATTATATTATCCGCAAGTTGTGAATGACTGGCTAAAATACCTAATAAAAAAATATGATTTGCCACAGATCACACCTCATCACTTTAGGCATACACACGCTAGTCTATTATTACAAGCTGGCGTACCTGTCAAAGAGGTCAGCGAACGACTAGGGCATAAGGATATAAAAATTACCTTAGAAATTTATTCTCATGTAATGCCCGAAGAAGCAGAAAAAACAGCGAATAAGTTTGCTAACTTTATAGGAATTTAAAAAAAGGCACTGACAAAAGCACAGACCTTTAATATTTTCACTAGAACAAAAAAGCTATAACCCTTATATATCAAGGGTTATAGCTCATATAATAGGCTTATCCAACACTGCCTTCCATCTCATAACTGATCAATCGGTTGAGTTCGACTGCATATTCCATTGGGAGTTCTTTGGTGAATGGTTCGACAAAGCCCATGACGATCATTTCAGTGGCTTCAGATTCGGTCAGGCCTCGGCTCATCAGATAGTAGAGTTGTTCTTCTGAGATTTTTGAGACTTTGGCTTCGTGTTCTAAAGAGACTTGGCTGTTGTGGATCTCATTGAATGGGATCGTATCGGATTTCGACCATTCGTCCATGATGATCGTGTCACATTCGATATGAGAGATCGAACCCGCACTGTTTTTGGCAAAGGTTACTTGTCCTCGATAGTTTACTTCTCCGCCGTCTTTTGAAATTGATTTAGAGACGATAGAGCTAGATGTATTTGGTGCATTATGGATCATTTTTGCACCCGTATCTTGGATTTGGTTTGCTCCTGCAAAGGCGATGGAGAGCATGGTGCCTCGTGCGCCTTTTCCATCTAAGTAAACACTTGGGTATTTCATCGTTGTTTTTGCACCTAGGTTTCCGTCGATCCATTCAACGGTTGCGCCTTCGTATGCTTTTGCTCGTTTGGTTACTAAGTTGTACACATTGTCTGACCAGTTTTGGATCGTGGTGTAACGGCAATACGCATCTTTTCTTGTAAAGATTTCTACGATGGCGGCATGCAGACTGTTACTTGAATAAGTAGGTGCCGTACAACCTTCGACATAGTGGATGCTTGCTCCTTCGTCAACGATAATCAGCGTACGTTCGAATTGCCCCGTGTTTTCCGCATTGATCCGGAAGTACGTTTGCAATGGAACATCGACTTTGACGCCTTTTGGCACGTAAATAAAGGTCCCACCTGACCATACGGCTGAATTCAGCGCTGCTAATTTGTTGTCGGTTGGCGGTACAAGTTTTGAAAAGTACTCTTTGAATAATTCAGGGTATTCTTTCAAAGCAGAGTCAGTGTCAGTAAAGACGATTCCTAACTTTTCGAATTCATCTTTCATATTATGGTACACGACTTCTGATTCATACTGTGCGGAAGCACCGGCTAGATAAGCTCGTTCTGCTTCTGGGATACCGATCTTCTCAAATGTATCTTTGATTTTTTCTGGTACGTCTTCCCAGTCACGAGCGGGTTTGTCACTTGGTTTTTGGTAATATTTGATGGCATCGAAATCGATGTCTGAAAGGTCGGGTCCCCATGTTTGCATTGGCATTTTATTGAATGTTTCTAGAGATTTCAGACGGAATTCAAGCATCCATTCTGGTTCGCCTTTGATTCTTGACATCTCACGGATCACTTCTTCTGTCAAGCCTTCTCCTGTACTGAAAACCGGTTCGACATCATCGTGAAACCCGAATTTATATTCTTCTAATTCTGGTACGCCCATGTTCTCACTCCTCTTCCTTGTGGTAATGATGGAAAGCTGCGGTACCATCGTTTTCCATTGCTTTTCCTAGTGCTTTCCAAGCAAGTGTCGCACATTTGATCCGAGCAGGAAATTTAGCTACACCACCAAGCATAGCAGCATCGCCTAATTGGTCGGGATCTTTGACTTCTTTTCCTTGGACAAGCTGTAGAAAGTCTACAGTTAAATGTTCTGCTTCTTCTATTGATTTTCCGATGACGGCGTCTGTCATCATCGAGGCACTTGCCGTACTGATGGAGCAGCCGCTGCCGTCAAAGGCGATATTTTTGATGATTCCGTCTTTTACATCGACTTGCAATTCGATCACATCTCCACATGTGGGGTTGTTCAATTCGATCTTGCTTGTCGAGTCAGTCAAGCTTCCACGATGATGCGGATGGGAAGAATGATCCAAGATCACTTGACGGTATAAATTGTCTAATTTAGATAGTCCCATGTTGGAAAAACTCCTTTGTTGCCATGATTGCTTCAACTAAACGGTCGGCGTCTTGCGTTGTGTTGTAGAAATAAAAGCTGGCGCGAGCAGTCGCTGATACTTCAAGGTACTTCAATAGCGGTTGCGCACAATGATGACCTGCTCTAACGGCTACCCCTTCCATGTCTAAAGCTGTCGCGACATCATGTGGATGTAACCCATCCAAATTGAACGCAACGACTCCTGTCCGAAAATTCGGGTCTTGCGGACCATAAACAGTCAATCCATCGATTGCTTGTAATTTTGGCAACACATAAGCGGCTAGTTCTTCTTCATATCGATGGATATTGTCCATGCCGAGTTCTTGCAAATAATCGATTGCATGGCCTAATGCGATAGCGCCAGCGATATTTGGTGTCCCTGCTTCGAATTTCCAAGGTAGTTCTTTCCATGTAGTGTCGTATAATTCGACAAAATCGATCATTTCGCCACCAAATTCAACAGGTTCCATTTCTTCTAACCATTTTCGTTTACCATATAAAACACCGATACCTGTTGGTCCGCACATTTTGTGTCCGCTGAAAGCAAAGAAATCACAGTCTAGTGCTTGAACATCAATGGTCATGTGCGGGGCAGATTGTGCACCATCTACTACGATGACCCCGCCGTTTTCATGGACAAGTTTAGCTAATTCTTGAACAGGATTGATGACACCTAAGACATTGGATACATGAGCAATGGAGACGATTTTGGTTTTGTCCGTGATCTTTTTCGCTGCATCCTCCATATCCAGGAAGCCTTCTTCTGTTAGTTCGATATATTTCAAGACGGCACCTGTTCGTTTTGCCAACTGCTGCCATGGGATAATATTAGAATGATGTTCCATGTAAGAGATCACTATCTCGTCTCCTGCTTTGATATAGCGGTCGCCGAAGCTTCTGGCTACCCAATTCAAGCTTGTCGTCGTACCACGAGTAAATAGAACTTCTGCTGTTTCTTCTGCATGGATGAACACTCGTACTTTTTCTCTTGCTTGTTCATACTCATGGGTCGCGCGTTCTGCTAACGTATGGACACCGCGATGAACATTGGCGTTATCGTGTTCATAATAGTGCGCTAATGACTGGAGTACTTGTTTTGGCTTTTGGGTCGTCGCTGCATTATCCAGATAAACTAAAGGTTCATCATTGACGTCTTGAAATAAAATAGGAAAATCATTGCGTAGCTTTTTAGCATCGATCATCCATTCAACTTCCCTTCGATTACTTCGACTAATTCTTTCCGAACTTGTTCTACAGGGATTGCTGTTAAGACAGAACCGAGGAATCCTCGAATCACTAAGCGCTCTGCTTCTTCTTTATGCAATCCTCGACTCATCAGATAGTACATTTCTTCTGGATCAACTCGTCCTACACTAGCAGCATGTCCAGCAGTTACTTCGTTTTCATCGATCAAAAGAATAGGATTCGCATCACCGCGTGCTTTATCAGAAAGCATCAAGACACGGCTTTCTTGTTGGGCATCTGCACCTTTTGCCCCTTTCAGGATGTGGCCGATACCGTTAAAGGTCAATGTTCCTTTTTCTCGGATCACTCCGTGTTGCAAAATATGCCCGATCGTATGAGGGGCTTTATTGGTTACTCGCGTATCGATTCCTTGGATTTGTCTGCCCGAGCTGATTGCCACGATTTTGACTTCTGCGTGTGCACCTTCTCCTGCTAAATCTGAGTCAAAGTCAGCGATCACATGACCGTCATTCATGACACCAATTGCCCAGTCGACAGAAGCGTCTCGTAAAATGTGCCCACGGCGATTCATATAAGAAGTAATATTCTCTCCTAATTGATCTACAGCTGAATATTTGATTTTTGAACCAGCTTTAGCGATGACTTCCACGATGATATTACCTGATGATTTTGCTACTTGTTCTTTAGTTGTCTGGAAACGTTCCAGATAAGAAAATTCACTATGTTCATCTGCCACGATCAACACATGCTTGAAGAAGTGCTCATCGGATGCGCCATCTTGAATGAATAAGGATTCGAGTGGTTCATCGATCACGACATTTTTAGGCACATACAGGAAAATACCGCTGTTCATAAAACCTACATGGAGTGCAGTCAATTGGTCTTCGTCCATGTTTACTGCTTTTTTCATATAATATTCTTGGACTAGTTCTGGGTATTCGATCATTGCAGTGAATAAGTCGGTAAAAATGACTCCTTTTTCTGCTAATTCCACAGGTAGTTGTTCAAAAATCGTCCATGAACCTTGTTGGACAAGCACAGGATTGTCTTTCATTGCATCAAATGCCGGAATCGTGCCTGTTTCACTGATGGTTTGTGTTTCTTTCACATCGAATAACGACCAGCGATGGAATTTCACCCGATCGATATGCGGCAATGGCAGTTCATCTGCTTTCGCTAGTGCGTCTTGGCGGAAGGTTCTCATCCAATCAGGTTCGCCTTTACTTAAAGAAAAATCATTTACCGCGTCAAGATAATCGAGCCAGTTTTTTTCTTTCATTCTTGCTCCCCCTTACGCTTCTTCTTCTTTATAGTCGATTCCTAATTCTTTACTGATTCCAGCGTAACCTTCTGCTTCCAGGCGTTTAGCTAAGTCAGCATTCCCTGTCATGACTACTCGACCTTCCATCATGATGTGAACGACATCAGGTGTGATATAGTTCAATAATCGTTGATAGTGGGTGATGATCAATGCACCGAAATTGTCTCCGCGCATTTCATTTACTCCTTTAGCAACGACTTTCAAAGCATCGATATCCAGACCCGAGTCGATTTCGTCTAAAATCGCAAATGTTGGTTCTAACATCAACAATTGTAGGATCTCATTCCGTTTCTTTTCCCCGCCAGAAAAACCTTCGTTCAGATAACGTTCAGCCATTTCTTCTGGCATATTCAATAAAGCCATTTTTTCATCTAACTTTTTCAAAAATGCCATAACAGAGATCTTGTCGTTTTCATCACGTTTCGCATTGATTGCTGCACGCATGAATTCCGCATTCGTGATACCTGGTATCTCACTTGGATATTGCATAGCTAAAAACAAGCCAAGTCGTGCACGTTCATCTACTTCCAAGTCTAAAACATTTTTTCCGTCAAACAAGATTTCGCCTTCTGTTACTTCATAGTTTGGATTGCCCATGATAGCGGCAGATAAGGTTGATTTTCCTGTGCCGTTAGGTCCCATGATGGCGTGAATTTCTCCGGTTTTCATTGTTAGGTTTACGCCTTTAAGGATTTCTTTTTCCTCGATCGACACATGTAGATTTTTTATTTCTAAGACAGACATGCATTATCCCCCCAAATTCTCTTTCGTTCTCACTCATTTTAGACTAATTGAGAATGAAGCGCAATGATCTTCCTTACTAAAATCAAATATCTTTTATTGATTATTAAACAATTTTGATTTCTAAATTAGAATAGATATAAAAAAGATGAGGAATAAGCCGTTACAGACTTATTTCTCATCTTTTTTGTTTCATTCCTTATTTTGCATCAGCCTTTACTGGTTTAACAGAGCCGCCCCATTTGTCTGTGATCCATTCTTGGACTTCTTTACGGTGAAGCACTTCAATCAGTTTTTTGATTTTGTCACTGTCTTCATCACCTTTGCGAGTCGCAATGATATTCACGTAAGGAGAGTTGTCTTTTTCAAGCAATACGGCATCTTCTAATGGATTCAATCCTGCGCCATAAGCGAAGTTTGCATTGATTGCGACTAGGTCACCTTCATCATTTTGGTACGTAGAAGCTAAAAGTGATGGGTCGATCGTATGGTTGAACTTCAAGTTCTTAGGGTTTTCTGCAATATCATCGAATGTGGCTGTTTCCAGATCTACTCCATCTTTGACTTTGACTAGCCCAGCATCTTGTAAAATCGTGATGATGCGTCCCCAGTCTGATTCAGAATTCGAAGTGATGATCGTTGCACCATCTTTTAGTTCAGAAACATCTTTGACTTTTTTAGAGTACAAGCCCATTGGTTCGATGTGGACAGCACCGGCATTGACAAAGTCATACCCTTTTTCTTTGATTTCTTTGTTCAAATAAGGAATATGCTGGAAGTAATTGGCATCGATGTCGCCTTCTTCCAAAGATTGGTTCGGTAATACATAGTCATCGAATTTGACGATTTCAAGATCGATTCCTTCATCTTTCAATAATGGTTTCACATGTTCCAAAATCTCTGCGTGCGGTGTCGGTGAAGCGCCGACTTTCAATGTCGTGTCGTCTGCTTTATTTGCTGAATCTTTGCTGTCGCTGTTGTTACCGCATGCTGCTAATCCTACAGTCAGCAAAAGCGCTGCTGCTAATCCAAAAATCTTCTTTTTCATATCCTATATCCCCCTATATCCTATTATCTTTTGTCTGTTTTCTTAGTTAAGAAATCACCGATTCCTTGAACGATAAATACGATTAGTAAAATAATTAAAGTCGCAACAAATGTCACTGTCAGATTACCACGCTGGTAGCCTTCCTGCCAAGCAAGACCTCCAAGTCCACCTGCGCCGATCGCGCCGGCCATGGCGGTAAATCCGATCATCGAGATCGTTGTAACTGTTAATCCAGAAATCAACGCGGGAATACTTTCAGGTATCAAGACCTTCCAGATGATTTCCCAGTAACTTGCCCCCATTGCATCTGCTGCTTCCAGTACGCCAGGGCTGACTTCACGAAAAGCAATCTCTACTAGACGGGCATAAAATGGTGCCGCGGATAAAACAAGAGCTGGAATGGCTGCTTGCGCACCTAGCATAGTGCCTACGATTGCTTTAGTAAATGGAATGATCAAAACCATCAGGATCATAAATGGTGTTGACCGGAAAATATTACTGATGATCGATACGATCCCGTAAATGATTCGAGCATACGGTTTGTTTTTACGTCCAATAGAGTAAAGAATCAATCCCAAGACTAATCCGATGATCGTCACTAAGACCATTGAGATCAATGTCATATATAGTGTATCAAGGATAGCCTGATTCATCGTTTCCGGATTGATTTGTTTAAAATCTAGATATGTTTCTGAAAAGCTTTTATCCACGATGGATCACCTCAATTCCTACTCCTTGTTCTTTGATGAACACTTCTGCTTGATCTAATTCTTTGGTTTCACCTGTCATCAAGACAGTCAATGAACCAAAGGAACCTTCTTTTACTTGTTTGATTTTCCCGTATACGACGTTGACATCAATGTTATAGCGTCGAATCGCTTGGGAAATGACTGGCTCGTTGGCATTTCTTTCGCTAAAGGTCAAAGTTGCCAAACGGCCGCTTGGATTTTCTTTGATGAGTTCAGCTAATAGTTCTGTCGAATCAGCTTCTGGTTCGATGTCTTGTTGTACAAAACGTTTGGTTACTTCTTTTTTCGGTTGTCTGAAGACAGTCAATACGTCTCCTTCTTCTACGACTTTCCCCAACTCCATCACAGCGACTTTGTTACAGATTTTGCGGATCACATTCATTTCATGTGTGATCAAGACGATGGTCAAATTCAATTTCTTATTGATTGCTAACAATAAGTCTAATACTTCTTCTGTTGTTTGCGGGTCCAATGCGCTCGTAGCCTCATCACAAAGCAAGATCTCAGGATCATTTGCCAATGCTCGTGCGATACCGACACGTTGTTTCTGTCCGCCGGAAAGTTGTGAAGGATACGCTTGTCCGCGTCCTTCTAACCCGACTAAACGCAACAGTTCTTCTGCTCGTTCTTTGCGTTTGCTCTTTGGTACACCAGCTAATTCCAACGGCAGCTGAATATTTTCAAGTACAGTTCTTGACCATAACAGGTTGAAATGCTGGAAGATCATACCAATTTTTTTTCGGAATGTACGCAATTCTTTGTTTTTTAATTTTGTGATATCTTGATCGTTTACGATCACTTCGCCGCTCGTGGGAAGTTCAAGTCCATTCAGGAGACGGACTAATGTACTTTTTCCTGCGCCAGAATAGCCGACGATTCCATAAATATCCCCTTTTTCAACGTTTAGTGAAACGTCATTGACGGCTTGGATGTTTCCGTTTTTCCCATTGAATGTCTTTTTGACATTCGTTAGTTGGATTAATGACATGCCATTCACATCTTTCTCTTATGATTTTTCAAACAAAAAAGCCTTCGCCCTCTTGCCTTAAGCAAAAGGACGAAAGCTTGAACTTCCGTGTTACCACCTTGATTTACCGTTACTTCGCAATAACAGCCTCTTCCAGTACTTGGACTTAGCTTCTTTCCGTATACTGTCGCGCTGTAACGGGCACTCCCGTAGTAAGTTTGCTTACGCTCGCTTACTCTGCTCTAAGACCATCTTCCATCTCATTTTCGTTACCCATTTTCAGCAAACAGGGCTCTCTTCAAACGTCCGTGACATGTACTCTTCTTTTCAAAGCTTTCTCATTTCATATAGGATTGCTTATGATTATAGCAACTGGAAGAATCAGTGTCAACTTTTTTCAAGTGATTTTCTGATTTTATAATTCGTCAAATTCTTTTGGATCAACATCTTTGAAACTTAAGATCCACGCATTCATTTCATCTGAATCATTCAAGATATTGATATCCTCACCGATTTTATCATTAACAGAAGAAACTGTACCCGTTAGCGGGCTAGCAAATTCATTAACCGCTTTTTCCGCTTCGACTTCGATCAGAGGTTCATCTTTTTTTAGCGATTGTCCTGCTTTTGGCAGATTGGCAAACGTGATGTCTCCAAGTTCTTCTTGCGCTTCATTTGTCAAACCAACACAGTATTCTTTTCCATTAAATAAGATCCAAAGGTTGTCCTTTTTCTTCAAATGTTTGCCTGCCATTTTATATCAGTTCTCCTTCATAAATTTTTTCATTGAAGCCAATTGCAACCAGCTGGTCCTCTTGCACGATCAGCGGCCGCTTGATCAGCATGCCATCTGTCGATAAGACTTGGCTTGCTTTTGAAGCCGTAAACTCGCCTACTTGATCTTTCAGTCCAAGTTCCCGATATTTCATCCCGCTTGTGTTGAACAGGCGACGGATTGGTACTTGACTCGTTTCTAGCCAAGTCTCAATCGTTGAGGCCTTCGGTACTTCTTTAATCATATCAACAGTTTGATAACTAACGCCATGCTGGTCTAACCACGCTTTGGCTTTTTTGCATGTTGAACATTTCGGGTACCAGTAAAAGGTGTACAATTTTCTTACCTCCTTGAAGATCTTGCAGGTGCTTCATTTTGGTATCTCATCGATAATATCAACCCGATACCGATCATGTTCCCTAAAATCGAAGATCCTCCTTGGCTAATGAAAGGCAATGGGATCCCTGTTAAAGGAAGTAATCCGATATTTGCTCCAATGTTCTCAAAGACATGGAACAGCAGCATCATGATCAAACCGCTTGCGATATAGGCGTAAAATTCATTATTCGTATCGAAACACACCCGAATCATACGATAAATCAAAATAAAATACAAGAAAATGACGAATGCACCACCGATAAAGCCGAAGTTTTCACCGATAACGGTAAAAATCATATCGGACTCACGAACAGGCACATAAATATTGCTTACATTGAATCCTTTACCAAATAAGCCACCGGTGCCGATTGCCAAAAGTCCTTGAGCCGGCTGATAACTCATTCCAGACGTATCATGGAAAGGATCCAGCCATGAATCAATACGTGCAAATTGATAAGATTTGAAGCCCACTTTGTACAGCAAGTCTCTTCCGCCTTCAGTCGTCACTAAGAAAATCGTTCCTGCACCAACGACTACTGCCAAGATCACTACCGGGGCGATGATACGCCAAGAGATCCCAGACATCAAGAATATCCCGCCGAAGATCGCAAGGAAGACGAGCATCGTTCCAAAGTCATCTTGGGCCATGATCAATGCTAAAACCGGTATCGTCACGATCAAGAGCTTCCCAATCAGCCAAAAGTCCGATTTCATCGTCCGTTCTTTTACTTGCGTATTATGTTTGGTCACGATCAGCGCCATCATCAAGATGTACGCAATCTTCATTAGCTCTGCTGGCTGGAAGGTGAATGCACCGAATCGGAACCAGTTTTTAGAACCTGTAGAATCGGCTAAATTCTTATCATAGAATTCAAGTAAGAGTCCCATTACTACTAACCCCAAGCCATAAAGGTAAGGAGTCAGTTTCCAGATCCATTTGGAATTCAAATGCATGATGACAACGATTGCTGCCGCTCCAACTAAATACCAGACAACTTGCATCCCTACGCCTTTTAAGACTGCTGGATTGTTTGGATCATGGCTAAGTGCTACATATAATGAGAGCAGACCAATCAAACATAACAGAAAGACTGGTAAAATCACGCCATAATCAATACGATTATCGTTCGAAGCTTTTAATTTTTTTTCCATGTTTCATCCCTTTTCTTAAAAACCATACTGCTGATTATTATAGCGGTCCAGTTAGATAATGGAAAGTCTTTCCACAGACATTTGGGAAAAATTAACTTTCCGTTTGTGCAGCTGCTTGAGCAAACAAAAGGCAAAAGCCTACTGCTTATCTTTAGTGTATCATAGAACTTTTTTTGATACATGCAATCATCTATCAGCTGAGATTCTCCTCGCTGTGAGAAGTTTCTGTGCTTTCATTGTATCGAAGGATCTCTTCAGCAATCTCTAACAGCTGATCAGAAACCAGATTGGTTCGTTGGATGAAATAAAAATACCGATGGAAATTCAACGGAATCATTGGTACGTCTTCTGGCACAGAGCGCTTAGATAAAATCGAGCGTCCGATTCCTTCCTTCAGCAACGCAACGATCACATCATTGCTTTTCACGATCATTTTCTTATCTTGGATATTCATTTCTTCAAAATAACGTTGCGTGTAATGAAAAACACCAGAATTTGCTTCTCTTACAAGCCACAATTTGCTTTTTGGGTCCCCAGCAATGACTAGCTGGTCTTCCATCAAAGAGTACCTTTGTACGCCGGAAGTCTCTAATGGCTTTTCGATAAAACCAAAATCGGATTCATGTTTCGCTACTTGTTCTAATGATTCATGTGAATTCGCGATCTCGATCTCAAAATGCACTTTAGGAAACCTTTTGATCAGATGTTTCATCAACTGAGGCAAAAGATAGACAGCAAATGTGTGGGAAGCAACAATCCGACATACTTCTTCTTCATTTTGTTCATTGAGCAATTTTTGCTGGGTCTCTTCCCATTCTTCTAATAAAACCAGCGTCCGCTCGTATAATAAATCGGCTTGCTTAGTTGGAAGCATCTCTTTTCTGCCATTACGCTGAAAAAGATCAATATTCAACTCCCGCTCTAATTGTTTGATTTGATTCGAGACGGCTGGCTGAGATAAAAACAGTACTTCTGCTGCTCTAGAAAAATTTCTTGTTTCATATACTGCTCGAAAAGTCGTTAATAACTTAAACATGGCACCACTTCCATAACTTTTTATGATAATTACTATAAAAACTATTTGATTTAAATATACAAAAAACCATCTATAATAGAAATGTACAACAAAACAGTTGCTGATCCAACTAGTAACTCAGACAAAGACAATCAGCTGTCTGCTTTGCTCGTAATCATACAGACCTATTCATTTTACAATGTATTCGTTCATCTTGGTACTAAAATCTATTAAATAAAAAGGAGAATATATATATGAAGAACTTTTTGAAAATTATTCCGATCCCGATTTGCGGGTTGATCCTTGGGTTAGCTTCCCTTGGAAATCTGTTTAAAGACTATCACCATGTTGCTTTAGGCAATCTAACTGGCGGTATCTCAATGATTCTTATGATATTCATTTTTGTTAAATTGTTTATCTTATTTGAGCATACGAAACAAACGTTGCATGATCCGATCATCGCCTCCGTTTCACCAACTTTTACGATGTCACTCATGGTTATTTGTACTTATTTTGTTTCATATGAAAGTATTGCACCGATTGTCAAATTCATTTGGTTGTGTGCAGTTATTTTCCAAGTGATCCTTGTCTTTTATTTCAATTATCACCATGTCATCAAAGCTGATCTTTCTATTGAAGCAATTTATCCAAGCTGGTTTATCATTTACGTTGGATTTGGGGTCATCACTGTAACTGCTGGGAACTTCTTCCCACTTATTGGAAAAATCTTCTTTTGGATTTCATTGGTCTGCTATGCGTTCTTATTGCCAATCATCATCAAACGTGTCTTTTTCGTAAGAAATATGGCTCATCCGACACGTCCGCTGATTACGATCGTTGCAGCACCTGGTTCTCTTTGCCTGACAGGTTACCTGAAAAACTTTGCAGAACCTAACTTTTATCTTGTCGTAGCGTTGTTCGTTTTATCTCAAGCATTGTATTTCGTTGTACTGTCTATGCTGCCACGCTTGTTCAAGCTTCGTTTTTATCCAAGCTACGCAGCCTTTACATTCCCACTTGTTATCTCTGCAACAGCTCTATTTACTACTGTTCATTACTTCAACAGTTTAGGTATTTATAGCAGCGTATTAGATTTCTTAAAGATTGCGGAATGTCTGTTTGCAAGCGTAGTTGTCTTCTACGTGCTTGCTCATTACGTACGTTTCTTAACTAAAGAACATAGCAAACATGGAAAATTTGTTTCTAAAAAAATCGCTTCATAATTGATTCGATCGGTTGTGAAAAAGCTGTTCTGCATCAAGTCATAAGAACAGCCAATCAAAAATAGCTCCTCATATCTGTCGGTTGCTTGGACTTATTCCTGCAGATGCAAGCTTTTAAACACCGTTTATTCGAAACAAGAGGTTGTGACAAGACTTTTGTCACGACCTCTTATTCTTTTGTCAAAATACTGGTTTAGTGCTACTATGTTCGAGTATGCTTTTAGTATTTATTGACGAAAGGAACCAATCAAATGAAATCATTGTCACATCCAATAAAATCTGTAAAGGATTCAGCGGTCCGCGAGATTTTGCCCGGGTTACTGCTTTCTTTTGCTATCGCTGCCATCAGCCGGCTTCTTGCTATTTATCTGCCACAGTTAGGTGGAGCGACTATTGCTATTTTATTGGGTATTTTATTAGGAAATACTTTTTTTAAACAGCCTGTTCTAGCAATCGGCACAAAATTCGCTGAAAGCAAACTATTAGAATTCTCTGTTTTTTTACTAGGTGCAACTGTCACCGCTCAAACGATTGCTCAAATTGGTGTAAAAGGAATTGTTTTTGTGTTACTACAGATGTCAGTCACTATCATCGGTGCTTACTTGATTGGTAAGAAACTGCAATTCAGCGATACTTCTTCTTTGATGATGGCTGGAGGAAACGCTGTTTGTGGTTCTTCTGCTATTGCTTCGATCGCCCCTTCCATTCATGCAAAAGAGGAAGAAAAAGGACAGATCATCACACTGGTCAATCTACTAGGTACTGTAATGATGTTGACCCTCCCTTTTCTTGGATTACAGCTATTCGGCGGAAATCTCATTGAAAAAAGCGCACTTTTGGGTGGTACACTCCAATCTGTGGGTCAAGTAGTCGCTGGTGCAAGTTTACTTGACAGTTCTGTTGTCGAATTTGCCATGTTGTTCAAGATTCTACGTATCATGATGCTTGTTGTTGTTGTCTATTTGTTTGAAAAATTCATGCACAAGAAACAACCAGCTCTGTTTGAAAAACCGACTGACACGCAGAAAAAACGAAAATTACCGCTTCCTTGGTATGTATTAGGGTTTGTGATCTTTTGTTTGGTCAACAGCTTGTTTTCTTTACCTGTAGTTATTGACCAATCGGCACATTTTATCAGTAGCTGGTTTGAGATCACTGCTTTAGCGGCAATTGGGCTGCGTTTAGACTTTGCAAAATTCATGAAAGAAGGTACACGTTTCTTATCTTACGGATTGGCTGTTGGGCTTCTCCAAACAGTGATGGCTTTACTATTTATTTGGCTGATCAAACTTTAGAATAAACACGAAAAAACAGTTGTGATTCTCGCATGGAACAATGTTCGAATCACAACTGTTTTTTAATTTTGCAGATACCCTTCTAATAGCAACAATTGGCGTTTGATTTCGACTCCATCTGTTGCGTTTCCCATATATCCTGTCAGTTTTCCATTTTGCCCGATCACTCGATGACAAGGAATAATGATTGGCAATGGATTGGTTCGATTTGCCTGTCCAATCGCTCGCACAGCTTTCGGACTATCAACAGCAACGGCTACTTCTTTATACGTTCGGATTTCTCCATAAGGAATGGTCGACAAAGCTTTCCAGACATTTTGCTGAAAAGGCGTACCTCTCTTTATAGATAAAGGAACTTCAAATTCTTTTCTTTTTCCCGCAAAATATTCTTCAAACTGTTCTTGTGTGCGCGTCAAAATTTGCTGATTCGCTGATTTGCTTTCCGAAATTGGCTGAAAAGATACGGCAGTCAACCCGGATTCATCTGCATCTAACCATAAAAAGCCGATAGGTGTGTGTATTTTCATTTTGTTTGCTCCTGGTCAACAGACTGGAACTTCCTCCTTTTTCTCTGTCCAAAACTACTTGCCAACTACTAAAAATTGTTCTTAAAAGTTTGATAAACCGAGGAAACATGGTAAACTAAATACGGTAGTTTACCAAAAGAATACCTGTTCTTTTACGTAAAATCAAATTTAAAAGGTGTTATTTAAGGTTTATTAAATTTTGAATGTAAACCATATATAAACATACGATTGAAAGGATAGAAACGATGAAAGTATCAATTGTTGTCCCATGTTTCAATGAAGAAAAAACGGTTCCTCTTTTTTTTGATGAGGTTGAAAAATTCAAAGGTGCCCATGAGTTCGAATATTTATTTATTGACGATGGATCAAAAGACGGTACGTTAGCAGCAATCAAGAAGCTAGCTGCAGCTTATCCTTATGTCCGCTTTGTCTCATTTTCCAGAAATTTCGGGAAAGAAGCGGCTCTATACGCTGGATTACAAGCATCTACAGGAGATTTAGTGACTGTTATGGATGTTGACTTACAAGATCCGCCTGAACTGCTTCCTGAGATGATTGAACGAATCACTACTTCTGATATCGATTGTGTCGGCACCCGGCGTTCGACTCGTGAAGGTGAGCCTGCAATCCGCAGCTTCTTCGCGAAAAAATTCTACCAGTTGATCAATAAAATCAGCGATACAGAAATGGTCGATGGCGCTCGTGATTTCCGTTTGATGACCCGACAAATGGTGGATGCTGTCCTAGAACTAACAGAATACAACCGATTTTCAAAAGGATTATTCAGTTGGGTCGGATTCAAAACAGAATATATTTCTTATGAAAACCGCGAACGTGTAGCTGGTGAAACATCTTGGTCCTTCTGGAAATTGTTCAACTACTCGATTGATGGTATCGTGAACTTCTCCGATGCGCCATTGACGATTGCTTCATTTATCGGCGCTTTGTCTTGTGTTTGTTCTGGTATTGCGATCTTGTTCATTATTTTGCGGGCATTGCTGTTTGGTGATCCTACATCAGGATGGCCTTCCATGGTCTCGATCTTCCTATTCATCGGCGGAATCCAACTGTTATGTCTTGGAATCATCGGGAAATATATCGGAAAAATCTTCTTAGAAACGAAACAACGTCCTGTTTATATTATTAGAGAAACAGAAAAAGTGAAGCCAAATGAATTGAAGCCTCACCAATAATATACGTCAAATGAAGTGAACATTTTTTTAAATGAAGAGGGACTGTGACAAAAATCTTGTCACAGTCCCTCTTTCCGAACAAACGGTGTTCTCCTGCCAACTCCTCGGTTACAAATCACAATATCCAGCAAACATGAGAAGCTGTTTTTTGAAATTGTTCCTTGTGACTCGGAGCTGAACGGCAGGCTTACGACCTCTTCCTTAAACGGTGTTCAAAAGCTTGCATCTGCGATAATAAATCCAGCCAATTCAAAAACATGAAAAGCTGTTTTTGCTTGGCTGTTCTTATTACTTGATGCAGAACAGCTTTTTCACAACCTCCATCTTCTTACTTTTTCATTGCCGCTTTTAGTGCTGCTGCTAATGGGCTTTCTTCTGGTTCTTCTGCCTGTGCATATTTTTTCAGCAAGCGACGTTCTTCATGTTTGGTCATTTTCTTCTTCTGCTCTTTTTTATCAAGCATTTTTTCTGTCGTTCCGTCGTATTTACAACGGAAATAAGCACCATTTTTGCCTTCGATGATTTCCATTTTCCGGTGACATTGTGGGCAGCGATGGTTGGAGACTTTTGGATCTTTTCTTCTGCGGTAGCTGCAATCTGAATTGGTGCAGACATAAATTTTGCCGTCTCGTGTGTTTTTCTCACGCAGATTGGCCCCACATTCTGGACATTTCTTTTGGGTGATCGAGAAATCTTGATATTCTTGTTTGCTTGATTTGATTTCATTCACCAAGCGTTTTGTTTCTTTTTCGATCCCATTCAAGAAGGTTCCTGCTTGTTTCTTTCCTGCAGCAATCGCTTCAAGGTCTTTTTCCCAGCTTTCTGTCAGATCCGGTGTCACTAAAGATGGGTTGACTAATACTAATAATTGTTTACCTTTAGGGGATACTTGCAGTCCTTGAGGGGTACGTTCCATCAGCTCTGATTTAATCAGTTTCTCAATGATCTCTGCACGAGTAGCCGGGGTTCCCAGACTGTATTTTTCCATTTGTCCAAGCAAGCTTGCTTCTGTCAATGGTTTAGGCGGTGCAGATAATTCTTTTTTGATGGTGAAATCAGGATTGATCCGCATTCCTTTTTCCCACTTGACTGTTTCCGTTTCAGATTCCGTTTCGCCTTTCCACCCTGCTTGGACGACACGATTTTGTCGGAAAATGAATTGTTCTTTACCAAATTCAACCGTGACTTTTGTCTGACTGACTTTGTGTGGTTGAGCAAATAAGCCTAAGAAACGAGAGACGATCATCTGATAGATTTTTTGCTCTTCATTACTTAGTTTTTCATAACGTGCTCGGTTTTCAGTTGGCAAAAGCGCATGATGATCGGTCACTTTATTGTCTTGGAATACTTTTGTCTGTTGGACGATGGCTCCGTTTTTCAAATACTGCTTGACCTCAGGAGCAAAGTCGCTGACTGCTTGCAGTCGTTCGTTCATCGTACTTTTCATGTCGTTTGTCAGATATTTGCTGTCTGTACGCGGATAAGTAACGATTTTATGGGTCTCATATAAACTTTGTACAAGACTTAATGTTTTCTTTGCAGAATAGCCATAGCGTTGATTGGCTTCTCTTTGGATCTCTGTTAAATCATAAGGTAGCGGCGCAGATTCCGTTTTTAATTTTTCTTGGATATCTGTGACAGTTCCTTTGCTTGTACTGATCAATTGAACAAGTTTTTGTGCTTCTTCTTGTGTTTTTAAAGCAAATTGATTTTTTTGAACCATTTTGGCTTGTTCTTTTCCAGCGTGCAACGTGATCGTGAAATACGTTTGTGGACGGAACTGTTCGATTTTCTTTTCTTGATCTCTCACTAATGCTAGTGTCGGTGTCTGCACACGGCCTGCTGATAAATTATCCGCGTACTTCACAGTTAAGGCTCTGGTCACATTCAATCCTACCAACCAGTCCGCTTTTGCCCGGGCAAGAGCAGATTCATACAATGCATCATATTCTTTTGCAGGTCTTAGTTGCTTGAATCCTGTTTTGATTGCTTTATCTGTTTGAGAAGAGATCCATAACCGCTTCACTGGTTTATTGAAATGCACATACTCTAAGATCCAGCGAGCAACAAGTTCTCCTTCCCTTCCGGCATCTGTCGCAATGACTGCTTCTGAGACATCTTTTCGTTGAGCCAGCTGCTTGATTGCTTTTAATTGATGTCCTGTTTTAGGAAGTGGTTTGATTCCTAGTTTTTTAGGGATTATCGGCAACGTGTCCATTTGCCAGCTCTGCCATTCCTTATTCAGATCTTCCGGCATTTTCAATCCTAATAAATGACCAAGGGCCCAAGTAACGATCACCTTGGGTCCTTCATAATAATTTTTGTGCTTTTGATTAGCACCAAGCACCTTGCTTAGGTCTTTCGCAACGCTTGGTTTTTCCGCTAGAATTAGTTGTTTCATAAAATTCCTTTCTGCTTTCTACTGTGATGGGCTGATGATTTTTCAACAACGCAAGTCCCTTGTATTGCTGTAAATCATCGTCACACTCTTCACACCAGCGCTCATCTCCGTCATTCCAAAAGGCGCTGAGAAAGTTGCTTTTTGCATTGATATATTCATAATTTTGATGGATCGCGATCCATTGTTTTTCGTACGCTTGTCGTGCTTCTTCAAAAGACTCGAATGTTTCTTCTGCTTCAATATCTTCTTCCCAGTCTTCAAAGAACCACCAAGGCTCATTGTCCCCGAACATGGTAATGACTTGATACATACTCGTGCTCCTTCTTTCAGCTTTTCTAGACTCATCTTAGTCACTTTTCAAGAAAGTTGCAAGAATTTTCTCTTATAAAAGGATCATTTAATGAACATCTTGAAAATGATATAAATGAATCTGATTGTTTAAGGCAAAGTAGCGATAAAGTCATTGATCATCCAAAAATAGCTGTCCTCTGGATCGATTGTCGGTTCTTTTGTAAAGTATCCTAAAAAACGCAAGGAAAGATAGCCGTGAATCATACTACGTAATTCTCTGCTTCGGTGGACTTTTTCTTCTTTCGTTAATTGAAAAGCCTCAAAGATCTGCAAAATGATCTGGTTCGTTTCATGGATTCCCTCTAATAAAACTGCTTCATTGGTGTGGGGCACACTGATCAGCAACTCATACACTGCTTGATTCGAAAAAGCAAAGGATCGATAAGTTTCTGCATAGATCTGCAGTGCTTCCTGACCACTTTTTCCCACAAGAGCCCGACGCAGCTGGTCATTAAGTTCCTGCAGAAGTTTTGCTGTTAACGCTGTTTTGACATCACGAATATTTTTGAAATGGTTATACAGCGAGGGAGCCTTGATATCCAAGCGTTTTGCTAAATGCTGAAAGGTTATTTGCTGAACATCCATCTCTTCTGCTAGTTCTCGAAAGCAGTCGATGATTTTCTCTTGAGACAGATTTCTTTTTTTCATTTCCATGTTTCCTCTCATAAAATAAATCCTTCACTCTTTCAGTTTACCACGAAAAAGAAAGAGAAAAAAGAGACTTTCATTGATAAACTACATATTGTAGTTTATAATAAAGAGTTGTAGATGAAAATTTTCAGAAAGAAGGAGTCTAATTGGCTGCAAGAATAAAGGAAAAATTATTTAGGAAAAGAGAAACTTGGGAACAAAACTTGTTTGTCTTATGGTTTGGAACATTTATGGCTGGTATCGGATTTAGTTTAGTCATGCCTTTTATGTCACTTTACATAGATACGTTAGGTAATTATAGTACGGCACAATTGAACTTTTGGAGCGGATTGACTTTTTCATCTACTTTCTTGGTGACTACGCTGATCTCTCCTTGGTGGGGGAAATTAGCCGACCAAAAAGGAAGAAAATTGATGCTGCTGCGTGCTTCATTAGGAATGGCAATCGTCATTTCTTTGATGGGTTGCGTAACTAGTGTGTATCAATTAGTCGCATTGCGTCTGCTTCAAGGGATTTTTTCTGGTTATATCAGTAATGCCACTGCCCTTGTCGCAACTGGGACGCCAAAAGAAAAAAGTGGTCAAGTTCTTGGGACCTTAGCAACTGGTTCTGTTACAGGAACATTACTTGGACCGCTTCTTGGCGGGATCTCTGCTTCAGCGTTTGGCTATCGCCCTACCTTTTTCATTACAGGGATCATCTTATTTTTCGTCTTCTTGCTGAGTCTGTTTTTCGTCCATGAAAAATTTGTCCCAGTGAAAAAAGAAAACATGGTTTCTGCCAAACAGATTTTCAAAGACTTGAAATATCCACACGTCGTCATCGGTATGTTCGTCACAACGATGATCATCCAAGCATCCAACAATTCTATCAGCCCAATCATCAGTCTGTACATTCGTCAATTGCTGCATGGACATGGGAATGTTACATTGATCAGCGGAATCATCGCTTCGATACCTGGAATTGCTACTTTGATAGCCGCTCCAAGATTTGGTCGCTTAGGTGACAAGATTGGGAGTGAAAGAATACTTGCGATTGGTTTGGGTTTTGCGATTTTGGTTTATATCCCAATGGCATTCGTCACGAATGTTTGGCAATTAGCTGCCTTACGTTTTTTGATTGGTATCTCTGATGCTTGTCTGCTCCCTGCTGTCCAAGCATTGATCACAAAATATTCGCCTCATCAAGCTGCTGGACGGATCTTCAGTTATAACCAATCTTTCCAAGCAACTGGTAACGTAGTAGGACCTATGATTGGCTCCAGTGTTTCCAGTGCATTTGGTTATCGTGGCGTTTTTCTTTCAACTTCTCTTCTTGTTTTGGTCAACTTCTTGCTTGTACGACACAATACACAAGAGATCCATCAGCAAGAAACTGCAGAAGAAAAAGCTTCAGGAGTCTCCATATCTTCAGAGCACTCTCCTTCTCATAGACAATAAGCGTAACTGAAAAACACTGCTTGAACAGTTGTCACAGACTGTCCTTGCAGTGTTTTTGTTTAGGCCTGTTTTTTCAAGAATTCAGATAAGAGGAATAATCCCTTTTCCAAGGTTTCTTTTTTACAACAGTAACCTAGTCGGGCATGCTTCGGTAAATCAAAGGCACTTCCTGGTACTAATAGTACTCCTGTTTCTTCTAATAAATTGATACAAAATGTCTGGTCATCTTCTTCGATGGCTAATTTAATGAAAGAAGTAGAGACGTAATTGGGAGCGACAAGTTCAACTTTCGGTTCATTTGCTACCCATTGTTTTAAAATCGCAAGGTTCTCTGTAATGATCTTTTTGTTTCTCTCCAAGATTTTTTCTTTATTCTTCAATGCATGTACAGCAAGATCATCTGACAGGACTCCGCCGCAAATCATCGTGTAGTCTCGATATTTTCGAAAAACCTCTGCCAATTCAGGTCCAGTAGCTGTCCAGCCAATACGGATACCTGGAATGGAGTAGGTCTTGGATAGGGAATTGGTTGCTATACCTTTCTCATAGACATCTACGATCGACAAGAATTCACCTTTATCCGTTAAAGGCGCATATACTTCATCTATCAATACATATGCATCTACTGTACGAGCAATTTCTGCGATTTTTTCTAAAGTTTTCCGATCTAGCAATGTACCTGTAGGATTGTTTGCACTATTCAAACAGATGATCTTTGTTTCAGGTTTGACTAAGGCTTCCAGCTGTTCTAAATCAAACTGCCAATCTTCTTCTTCCTTCAAATGAACAAAGTCAACAGTTGCACCTAAAGATTTGGGGATGTCATATAATTGCTGATAAGTAGGAAGCATCGAAACAACATGATCTCCTGCCTCCACTAACGCGTATAGAGCTAAAAGATTAGCACCAGTCGCTCCGTTCGTTTGTAAGATATTTTCTGGATCGACGGTTTGATAAAGAGAAGCGACTTCTTGTTTGAACGCATCTGATCCTTCGATCCAGCCATAGTCCAATGGTTCATTTTTGCGTTTTTCGAAAAATTCACTTACGTTGGTCCCGTCTAAGCCAACGAGTTCGTCTAATGTCAATGCTTCGATCGAACTTTGTGCAATATCATATACCGCTTTCTTTTCCCATTTATTTAGCCATTCTTCTACACCAAAATTTGCGATTTCCATGTTTCTTTCCCCCTTATATCTTGATCCAGCCTACAGCAAGCAACCCGATTGAAAGCAGTGCGGCCACACAAATCAGCCCAATCATTACTTTTTCTTTTCCCGTAATTTGATGGTTGGTTTCCCGACAAGCAATCCAGTAGAAGCAAAAACCAGGAAGATAAGCAATACTACATAAAAGGACATAAGAAAATCCTGCTAAAATGATTCCCATCAATTCAAAAACTACAGCAATCACACCGATCACTACTTGTTTTTTGATTCCTTCTTTTAAAGAAAACTGGACTTGATAGATCCCGACAAGCAGGTAGCAAATCAAGATTGCCGCTGTACATAAAGAATAGGCAAATTGATAGGCATAATCAGTAACTAAGAAAGTCAATAAGAATAGATTAGTCAAGATGGCAGTAACAACTAACGAATAAGTTGGGGCATTTTTTTTATTCGTTTTTCCCCAAGCTTTCGGCAACAGACCATCTCGAGCCATCAACATCGTTGTTTCTGCTGGGAGCATCGTCCAAGACAGCCAAGAACCGATGATCGAAATGATCAAGCCGATATTGATCAGTGCCGCTCCCCAATTTCCCACGATTCCTTTTAAAATATTTGCCATAGCAGGTTGTGAAATAGTTGCTAACACTTCTTGAGATAAGACACCGTATGGCAAGATCGAAGCAAGGATATAGATAAACAATAAACAAAGCAGCCCAATGATGGATGCTTGCTGGGCTTCTGAACGTTTCTTCGCGCGGTTAGCTAAAACACTTGCACCTTCGATCCCTACAAAGACCCACATCATGACCATCAAACAACCTTTGATCTGCAACCAGATCGTTCCTTGCTGTCCTGATCCATTCACTAGATTATCAGATACGTTGCCCCAAAAATCAGTAGTGAATATATTCACTTTAAATGCGATAAATACAAATATTAAAAATAGGAATAATGGCACTAATTTACAGATCGTCACGATCGTATTGATCACGCTCGCTCCTTCGATCCCATTGTTTACTAATAAAGTCAGCCCCCAAATAAAAAGACTTGCAAATAAAATAGAAGGAACATTTTGTCCCCCTTTGAATATTGGAAAAAATTCTCCCATGGCACTCATTAGCATCGTCGCAAAAGCAACATTTCCTAGCCACGCAGACAACCAATAGCCCCAGCCACTAATGAAGCCACCTAACTTACCAAATGAAGCTTCTGCATACCCAAAAATCCCGCCATCCAGATCTGGACGTTTTTCTCCTAAATGATTCAGCGATAATACCAAAGCTAAAATACCAATCCCGACGATTATCCATGAAAGGATTGCTGGCCCAGGGGCTGCAGAACTAGCCAAATCACTCGTGATTCCAAACACACCGCTTCCGATTGACGAACTGACAACGAGAGCAACCAATCCCCACTTACTAATACCTGTCGATTTCTTTTCCATTTCCATCACCTTCACTTATAAAATTGAACAAACCACCTGCAAAAGATATCCTTTATTTTGCAACTGCTCTTGCTTACCAAAAAGCAACTTTATTCATATTATTGGATATTATGGACTGTTTTCACTGAAATTACAAGTATAAAATGAATAAAAATTAATTTTATTGCAAAAAAACAGCTATGCTGTCCAAAAGAAAAGGGGGTTCTTTTGTTAGCCATAGCTGTTTTGATTCATTTCATATCGCTTAAACGTATTGTAAAACTTTTGTTTCTTGGTATGCGTGGTCGATCAAACCGCCACCTAGACATTCCATTCCGTCATAAAATACAACTGCTTGTCCAGGAGTGATGGCACGTACAGGTTCGTCGAATACGACTTCTGCACGGTTATCATCCAATAAGCGAACTGTCACAGGAACATCTTGTTGACGGTAACGGAATTTCGCTGTGCACTTGAATTCTTTTGGCATTGGTTCATTCGTCGTAAAGTGGATTTCACTTGCATCCAAGCTTGTGGCGTACAGTGCAGGATGGTGGAACCCTTGACCCACGTATAATGTGTTCGTCGCTAAATCTTTCCCTACGACAAACCAAGGTTCTTGCGAATCTCCTCCGCCACCGATTCCTAGGCCTTGACGTTGACCGATCGTATAGTACATCAAGCCAGCATGCTGCCCTTTGACTTCACCGTCAAGAGTGACCATATTTCCTTTTTTCGCTGGTAGGTAATTGCTCAAAAATTGTTTGAAGTTCTTTTCACCAATAAAGCAGATTCCTGTTGAATCTTTTTTCTTAGCAGTCGCAAGGCCTGCGCGTTCAGCAATTGCCCGTACTTCTGATTTTTCCATACCGCCTAGAGGGAACATCGTTTTTGAAAGCTGTTCTTGTGATAATTGACTAAGGAAGTAAGTTTGATCTTTATTGTTGTCTACTCCGCGAAGCATATGGACCACACCGTTTTCATCGCGAGTGACTTGCGCATAATGTCCAGTAGCTACATAATCAGCACCAAGATCCATTGCATAGTCCAAGAATGCTTTGAATTTGATTTCTTTGTTACACATCACGTCTGGGTTAGGTGTACGTCCTGCGCGGTATTCGGCTAGGAAATATTCAAATACACGGTCCCAATATTCTTTTTCGAAATTCACAGAATAATAAGGAATCCCGATTTGAGCAGCTACTTTCGCTACATCCTTATAATCTTCCGTGGCCGTACATACGCCGTTTTCGTCCGTATCATCCCAATTTTTCATGAAGATTCCGATCACGTCGTATCCTTGTTCCTTTAATAAAAGTGCTGTTACAGATGAGTCGACACCGCCGCTCATCCCTACGACAACGCGTGTTTGGCTGTTGTCTGTCATGATATCACCATCATTTCAATTAGATTCTGAAACATCTACGAGTTGAAGGTCGCAACTTTTCAGTATTTTACATTATACGTCATATTTCTGAAAATTTCATCCCTTAATTATCAGCGTTCGAATACATAACATATTATAGGGAAAAAATAGCGCTATCTTCATACTCCAGTGATTCTCATGATCAAAAGAGGAACGGCAGTTTCGATTCATAAGAAAAACAAAAGAACAATATTGTAATAAGTAGCAAATAGATAATTCATTCCTAAAAGTAGCCACTTCATTCGATTATCTTCAAGTTTTGTAGAGAAATAGAGACCCATCAAGCCCGAAATCATCATGAAAAGCAACAAAGGGATAACAAGCCAAGATTTAATAGTATTTGAATGGAAAGCCAACAAGTAATGGATCCCAATAAGCGAACTGATCGATATCAGCATCGGTAGACCTAGACCGAACAGGTAAAATGTTTTTTTCTTTTTTTGATAGTCTAATGTTACGACTGCTCCAAAATACAACACACATACTAACAACAACTCCCACCTAGGTAAACTTATCCACCCGATGATCCACCCAATGATGTAAAACAGCCCTACTCCGCAAGTCAAAAGAAAATGAAGAGTAATCACTAGCCATTTTACTTTTATAGAATCCATTCTTCTTGAAAAAGCTAAACTGATACCACTTAAAATCCAACATGAATACTGGACGATTAGAAACCCTATCACTTCATGACGAATATACAAATGACTGCTGAGCAAAATCATACAGAATACTAACAGAACCACCGATACCCGCTTACTTTTCTTACTTTCTATTGATAACATCCAACTCGCTCCTTTTAATTGACCCATACATCGCCTTCCTCATACCCCAATGATTCTCATGATTAAATGAAATGAGGAACGGCAGTTTCGATTCATAAGAAAAACAAAAGAACAATATTGTAATAAGTAGCAAATAAGTAATTCATCCCTAATAGCAGCCACTTTATTCGATTATCTTCAAGTTTTGTAGAGAAATAGAGACCCATCAAGCCGGAAATCATCATGAAAAGCAACAAAGCGATGATTACCCACATCCTGTCAGTATTTAAATAGAAAGCCAATAGATAATGGATCCAAATAAGTAAACTGATTGATATCAACATCGGTAGACCTAGACCGAACAGATAGAATGTTTTTTTCTTTTTTTGATAATCTAATGTTGCAACTGCTCCAAAATACAACACGCATCCTAACAACCAATCCGGCCTTGATATACCTACCCATCCGATACCCAAACCACAAATAACAAGAAGATGAAAAACAATAATCACTAGTTTCCATAGATTAGACTCTATTCTTCTTGAAAAAGCTAGACTGATACCACTTAAAATCCAACATGAATACTGGACAATTAGAAACCCTATCACTTCATGACGAATATACAAATGACTGCTGAGCAAAATCATACAGAAGACTAACAGAACCGCCGATACCCGCTTACTTTTCTTACTTTCTATTGATAACATCCAACTCGCTCCTTTTTAATTGTTTGCTTCGTTGCTGACTTCAAAAAGTTTGAAACAAAATAAATAGAAATTGGAGAACATTAAAATATGTAGCAAATAGATAATTGATGACTAACAACAGCCATCTTAACTTCGCAGATTTGATCTTTGTCGAAAAATAAAGACCTGCTAAGCCGGGGAAAAGCATTAGAATCATTAATACTACACCATGGGACCATCCATAATATAAATGACCCACAATCAGAAACCATACCGACACTAACATAGATACACATAAACCGAATAAATTGATATTTAGTTTCATTTATTTTCCCTCATTTTCGTTTTTTATTGAAACAACAAACTAAAATAGAACAGTTTATCTAGCAAAAATCAGCCAACCATAAATACCAATCAAATCAAGCAGGATGACTAGCATTTTTAAAATTTGAGAATTGATTTTTGTCGAAAAAACCAAACTCAAACCGCCAGTACTCCAACAACAAAATGTTATGAACACTAAGAACTGAAAATTATTTTCTATAGAAGGATGAAAATAAAAACTAGCTGAAATGAAACAAATTGACAACAAAATTATTGAAATGATCGTACACGTCTTACTTTTTAGTGGTAACATTCACACATCTCCTTTCTAATTGATACTTGTCTATCTTCAAAAAAACTCTAAACAAAAAATCTCACAATTAGTTATTTAAAAATAAACAAATAAAAAATATAATAACGTAGTAAAATAAATAGATATACAAATCAACACGCCTATTCAATACTCATACCTATCAAGAAATTGTATCTTCTGTAGACTATCTAACCCCAAATAAAATATAACACCTTTGATTTTATTCTTAAAAAACCTAAGTTAAACGCTAATTATCCCATTAAAGATAACAGTTCTCAATCATCGATATAGCTGATTTTACTCTTTGGTGTTATGTGCAATATATGCCTAGATTAAATAACTACTATATTTTATTTTTAAGCTACCATCATACTGATTCATATGTTATTATTCTAGCATAAAACAAGGAGGGATTACATTGAAATCAAAAATTAAATTGTTTCTGACTACCTGTTTACTCGCCATCGCATTTGCCATCCCAATCACTACTGTACATGCTGATACAGATACCCAGCAGATATTGGAGGAGTATTATGAAGAATTCAAAAATGAATACGCTTCCTTTGATCAGACATTTGAAGAATTCACCTCGAATTATTACAACCAACCATTCAATTCTGCGGTTTCCGAAGAAGACCAATTGCGTGACTACCTAAACACCGTCAATGAGCACTATATTCGTAAAGAAGCCGAACAATTATCCAAAGACCCGCCTCTCTGGTCATTTAATATCGGAAATGCTTTGGAGAATATCACTTTTGAAAAAGTACCGACTTATCATAAATATGATCTGATGAATATCGTTCAACCAGGAGATATCATTTTCGAACGGAAACGAGCGGATATAGTTTTGCGTTATCTTCATCATGTGATGATCGTAGAAGGCATTTATGAAGAGACACATATCATCAATGGAAAACCAGAGACCTTCACATATATCCGAACTATCGAAGCAACTGATTATAGTCCTATGCTTGAAACAAAAGCTGGAGGCGTTGTTTACGGCGTCTTGGATGATGAGCGTTTCGATTATACTGATTCAACTATTTTAAGAGTTCCAGAAGCGACACCAGCACAAAAAAAAGCAGCCATCTCATTTATGCATGGGCAATTAGGTAAACCATATGATATCTGGTTCGAGGCAAGAGAAAGGGATCGCTCATCCACTAGAAATGAATGGTATTGCTCTTATCTAATTTGGGCTGCTTATATGAATGCAACACCTGATGGGAGAATCGATGAACTAACTAATGAAAATGACCCTAGTTTCCAAGGTATTGATTTAGAAAGAACAGATTTTATTAACGGAATGGGTGTAACTCCAAATGATATAAAAAAATCCGATAAAGTAGAAAAAATCAATCCTTTTTTCATAAATTATAAAGATTACGCAGAAAACATACGATGGTCGAACGCCGGCACTCCTATAGATGGCGAAGATTTCATTTTTAGCCGCGGTTCCAACTCATACACCTTAAGGAATGATTATCATTTCATCGCCACGGACAAAAATAACGGGAGACCTTATGCAAGTACACGTCTTACTTTCGGGCGTAATCATTCTGGAACGATCGTCGTAGAATTCGATATGTTCACCCGTTTTCTTTTAACAGACGAAGCAAGAGCCAAATTTTCTGACAGGAATATCCCGCTTATTCCAGAGACGATTGAAGATCATGATGTTCCGAACCATGTGATGAACTGGATCAATACCTATACCCAATGTTCATTGGAGATCGTTTATTCTAACAATATCTCTACTGACAACAATCACTTAAGATATAATCCTTCTTTTACAAAAATCACGAAGAAAAAACATCCAGTCAATCCTTATCAGATCAACCAAGTCGTCCATACACCACCTGCCTTCACTCAGCAAAGATTTGACTATACAGAGAACCTCAGTATCTATGACAAATACGAAATGACGCGACCGAATCCTTTCAATGCAGATGTTTCTTATAATCGAGCTACACCAAGCTGGTATTATTTTTACAATAATTATCATGCGTTGATAAAATTAGAGAATGGTACCTATCGCCACGCCTCTTATCTAAGGATCCATGGTTCATTCACAACTGCTGCTTCTGTCAGGAATGGTTATGGATTCAATCATGATTTCACGATGACGGACGAAGCAAAAGCGATTTATGGGAATTATTTCTATCATATCGGTGTGAATCAGTCGGTAGATTATGCGATTGACTGGCTAAACCGATACACAAAAGAAAACACCCTGATCGTCTATTCCAATAATATAGATAATGATGTTAGGAAGTTGAATGACGGTACTGCCACGGTCAGAAAAGCAGTTAATGATCAAGGGAAATTCGTGTACTGTATTTTGTAGTTCCTCCTTACAACATATGACTGTATTACTAAAAAATAGGATAAAAAGTCGCGCCAAAAAGGGACGACTTTTTATCCTATTTTTGAAAATCAGGTACTTCAATTCTTTTATAACATGCAGCGAACTGCTTTTCCGTTTTGTTCCTTGTGACACAGAATTGGGCAGCAGGCTCAAAAGCTTGCATTTGTGGGGACAAGTCCTGCCAAATCAAAAACACGAGAAGCTGTTTTTGGTCGCCTGTTCTTACCACTTGATGCAGGGCAGCTTTTTCACGACCTCTTTGCTTCATATATTTCTTTGATTTGCTGCTCGGATAACGGCGTACCGAATGGCAGTTTTTCTTTTAGAAGGTCTCTTTCTGGTGCGTCTACGCCCACATTGACGACGTTTTCGATGGGAACACTATAATGATGGATATGCCCGTGAAGGTTTCGAATGGTGTCGTTAGGTCCGATTAACATTGGATAATGCGTCAAGTAATATTGCTGATGGTCGAACTTCACGATAGCACCTACGTCATAAAAATAAAATTTGGGACTGCCATCAGAAAGTCTAGGATCGTTTTTTTCTAAATAACGGAAGAACGCACGACTGTCATGATTCCCTTTGATCAAGTGGATCGTTCCTTGCAGTTGACTGACTAATTCTAAGATTTCTGCATTTGCTTTTTCATATTGCGGATGCATGGCAAGATCACCTAGATGATAGACGTGATCCGTTTCTTTTACTACTGCATTCCAGCTAGTGATCAACTGTTGGTTCATCTCATCTACATTTGCAAAGAGTCGCGGAGCAAAGTCATTTTCTCCTAGTAAACGCTCATGAAAAAAGTGCATATCACTCGTAAAATAATTCATGTTTCTCCTGCCTCCCTTTTTCTTAGAGTAAACAAAATTGCTGATCGGAGCAACTCATAACATCTAAAAAAGGCTGTGAAAAAACCACTTGATTTCAAGTAGGAAGAAAATTTTTATCACCGCTCCTTTTCTATTCGTTTTCTTGTTCACGGTGTTCTTTCACCAGTTTTTTCTGTAATTCTTTATCATAATTTCGAGCAACGGGTGTCAAAAATAAAACGATCCCGCATAAAAGCGTACCAATTCCCGCAATCAGAAACATCTTTTCTACACCAATCTTATCTGTCAAGGGGCCGGCAAATATTAAGCCAATCGGCCCTGGCAAAGTCATTAATGAGTTGAATACACCTAAGACTCGTCCTAAAACGTTCGGTTCATAACTCTGTTGGATGATCGCCATCAGTAAGGTATTGAAATAAGGTGTGGCAAAACCTGCCCCGGCATTCAATAAAAGAAAATAAAAGAATCCCTGTGTTGTCCCCGGCAACAATCCACTAGCACCAATCGTGGTACCTACGACTACATAAGCCATGAAAATCGGCTTCATCCGGTCTTTCCATTTTCCAAAAAAGCCAATAACCGCCCCACCTGCAAGCATCCCTACTGAATAGACTACTTCGACAAGACCTGCCTGTCCTACATTTTGACCAAAATACCCCATCGTCATCAACGGATACAGACTGGCAGCCGGCATAAACAATAACGTGAACACAGCACCGTTGAGCATGATATGCCAGAGACCTTTATTCTCGTACAATTTTTTCACACCAAATTTTGTATCTGTCAACAAATGAATGGTTTCGCCTTGCGAAATGACCTTAGGGATCGTCACAAAAACAAGTAATCCTACACCGAATACCGCGCCTAGCACATCAAGCAAAATCAGCCAGTTGATAGGTATTACTGTAAATAAAAACGCACCTATTGCAGGCGCAATGATAAAATTCGCTGACTGGACCATGCCTAGCTGTCCATTGATACGTGTCAGCTCTTCTTCTGGGACCATCGTAGGAAGGATCGATTGGATCGTCGGCATCTGGAAAGTTTGAGCAATTGCACGAATGAACAACGATACAAACACTAGCCACAACGGAAATGTTTCAGAAATCGTACCGACTACTACCAAGACCATCGCAAACAATGCGACAATGATATCTGTCAAAATCAACAATCGCTTTTTGTCCCAACGATCCACCAACGGACCAGCAAACGGACTCAGCAAAACCATTGGGATCATACCTAATAACGTAGCAAAGCTCAAGATCGTTGCTGAACCTGTTTCTTTCGTCAGATACCAAATGATTGCATATTGCACGATCATACTCGTGATTCCAGATAAAAACTGACCTGTCAAAAACAAGTTGATATTTTTACGCCAATGTAAAACCGGCTCCTTTTCTTCTCCCATATCCTTCCCTCATTTCCTCTAAGACTTATCGTCCTTACGTAGCTAGAATTATACTTGATTATTTCCTTGAAACCTAGCTGTTTGTTCAAATACCATCGTTATATATTTTCAGTTTTGTTAAAAAAGTAAAATTAGCAGAAAAAAATCAGCAATCATGCTAAACTAAGAAAAAACTAGGAGGGCATCAGTCATGAAAATCAACTTTCAGACCACTCTTACCCCTGAAGTAATCAAAATCGTACTTGAACAGGAACAAGGTACAATCTGGATCAGCCACAAGCTGCCTAAGCTTCCAGAAAATGCTTTTTATCTCTTTTATAATCAAAAGGTGTGTACAGCAATTGGGAAAACAGTGCAACCAGAAACAATCGATACCGTCATCATGATCCAGCTTCCTTGGGATATAGAAGCCGATTATATGATCTACATGCTCACCGAACAAGCAGAAAAAGCTGGTCTTACAATAGCCAAAGAATCGTTTCCTTCGATTCCTGAAACTGCTAGAAAGAAAATGGCAGAACACCAAGAGAAGATTGCTGCTATACTAAGTACATTTGGTTATCCAATCGATTCTTCCATGCCATCTGCCGCTGAAGATACGAAGAAAAAACCAGCAAAAGCTCGTCATCGCTGGTCAAAAGAAGTCAGTGAGATTCCTTTTACCGTCGATTTCAGGGGAAGTCAAGCAACGCTTTACTGGATCAAACGAAATGAATTGCTGATCAAAGCAGGCGCGACGCTCGTCAAAGATCCTCCTTTAAATAAAGACGGCTCATTAGGTTATGCTGCAAAATATGGGCAAAAGCTACGAGATGATTATAAAGACAAGATTTCAGGCATAACCACGATCGAAGATATCGTCGTAAAAAGTGTGAATGAGGCAAGCTTGCTGTTGTACTTTGCCGGAACAAATAGTTGGTTGGAAATAGTGGATGAACATGGAAAATCCATTGATGAATGGACGAGAGTCTGATTTACAGCAGAAAAAATGAAAAAGACAACTATTTTGTGTCGTCCTTTCAAAGTTAGAGATCTAACGATTAGGCCGTTTCAAAACTAGTTGTCTTTTTATATCCACAGGTTATTCGACTTTTTCGAATAACCCTCGGCTGATCATCCCATCCATCAAAAAATAGAATTTATCTTGACTCATTTTCTGTTTTGGATCTTTGAAAATATTGACTGCTTTCAGTCCGTTTGCTGTAGTGATCGACATTTTCAATGTTTGGATATCTTTTGATACAGTGATTTTCAGTTTGAAGCCTTCTTTGCTTTGCGGCGTTGCATCTAATGGTCGGATCAATTGATAATTGCCTCCGTTTGTTTCTGTAAACCCATTATCGCGCAATGTATATCTTTTTGCATCAGGATGCAAACGATAGCTGATTGATGCGCCAAGTACAGTTGCTGTTGTTTCAAATGCCATGATTTTCACCTCGATAAAATTAGTTTCTCTTTATTATAAAAGTTTATCCTGATTTTTACTAGGTTTTTCAGTTAAGTTCCCTAAAAATTGAAGGCGTTCTCTCATACATCTGTCCACATCAGAATGACTTTATTAGTTATTTTTTGACAGCACGAACTAATTGATCAAGGAAATAATGGATGTCTTCTTCAGTATTATCCAATCCAAAGCTGATACGAATGGATTCTTTTAGTATCTGCGTATCTTCTCCGTACATCGCTTCTAATACGTGAGAAGGTTCGATGTTCCCTGCTGTACAAGCCGAACCAGTAGAAATAGCGATTCCGTTCAGATCAAGCTTCATCAGTAGCAAATCATTTGCTTCGCCAATCAAGCGAAGATTCAACACATGAGGGAGTTTATTCGTTAAATCACCATTTACTTGATAAGGGATGTCGTTTGCTTCTAATGTATCAAGAATCAATTGTTGAAATCCTTGATATTTGTTGTTACGTGCTTCACGTTCTTCAGGTGACAGCAGTTCAACTGCTTTTGCCATTCCCCAGATTCCTGCTAAGTTTTCTGTACCTGCACGCCGCTTTTCTTCCTGCTCGCCACCTAAAAGCAAGGCAGGGATATTTACTCCGTCTCGTTTATATAAGAAACCGACGCCTTTTGGTCCATTGATTTTATGAGCAGAGATACTTAATAAATCGATCCCTAATTCTTCTGGATGGATCGTTTGGTTTCCATAAGCTTGTACCGCATCTGTATGGAAATAAGCTGGATGATCCGCTAAAAGTTCACCGATTTCTTTGATTGGCATCAAATTTCCGATTTCATTGTTCCCGTACATCACAGAGACCAAGATCGTATCTTCTCGTAACGCTTTTTTGACCTCTTCGATCGACAGATTCCCTTTTTCATCTACAGGCAGATATGTAACGTCAAACCCCTTTGTCTCTAAATATTTCATGGTATTAAGAACAGCAGGATGTTCGATAGCTGTAGTGATTAGATGTCTGCCTTCTTTTTGACGCGAGAACGCTGTTTCTAAGATAGCTGTATTATCCCCTTCTGTTCCACCACTATTAAAGATGATCTCATGAGGTTTTGCTTGCAGACTATCTGCAATGATTTGTCTTGCTGTTTCCAATTTTTCATGCGCGTGGCGGCCAAACCCATGTATGCTTGAAGGATTACCAAACGTTTCTTGCATGATCGCCGTCATCGCTTCAATTACTTGCGGATGCATGGGGGTAGTTGCCGCATGATCCAAATAAATAGTTTTCACTTCATTCATCCCTTCCAAATTATCGCTAGGCACATTCTAGCATAAAACAGCGAACATACCAAAGAAGAGATTACTTTTACCTAGAAGGCACTTAGTGTAGCGAAAAAAAGACTGCCCAAAATAAGGTGCAGTCTTTCTTCTCGTTGCTAATTGATCTTCTCGTTTTTCGTCTTTTTTCTTATTCGAATTCTTTTTCTTCCAGACGGAATAACGGACTCATCGGTGTATTTTCATGGATGCGCTTGACCGCTTCACCCATTAATTCTGAGCATGTAACGATCGTTAAGTTTTCCGGATGACGATTTTCTTCTGTGAAAACAGAATCAGTGATACAAATATCTTTGATTGGTGCATTGTCTAAAATGCTTTTCGCATGATCGGACAATAATCCATGTGACGCACAGGCATATACTTCTTTTGCGCCGTTTTCTTTTAATACATTTGCTGCTCGTGCAAGCGTTGCTCCGGTGTTCAAGATATCATCTACCATGATACATGTCTTTCCTTGAACATCACCAATCACATAACCACCCTCCGTTGAAGCATCATCTGCATGGTCTACGATGGCTAATGTACTGTTCAAATATTCTGAAAGACTACGTGCACGCTGAACGCCGCTGTTTTTTGGCGACACAACTACGATGTCATCTCCCGTCAGACCTAATTGACGGTAATAATGAGCAAACAATGGCATCGTAAATAAATTATCTACAGGAATATCAAAGAATCCTTGTACTTGAACCGTGTGCAGATCTAAAGTCAGTACTCGAGTTGCCCCTGCTTCTTCGATCAAGTTAGCAATCAATTTCGCAGTGATCGGTTCATGAGGTTTCGCCGTGCGGTCTTGTCTAGCATACCCATAGTAAGGCAATACGACATTGATCGTTTTCGCACTTGCTCGCTTCATTGCATCAATCATAATCAGCAGTTCCATGTAGTAGTCATTGACAGGTGCATTCGTTGATTGAACGATGTACACATGATCCCCACGGATACTTTCTTCAATATTGATGGAAATCTCCCCATCACTAAATTGCTTCACGACGCTTTTACCTAATTCTGTTCCAAACACTTTCGCGATTTTTTCAGCTAATGGACGATTCCCATTCAAACTAAAAATCTTCAACGTGTCATCCTGATACTTATTACTCATGTAGTCCTCCCCAAAACTTCTCTATTCTTCGATAGTTTAACATATTTTTCCAAGATTTTCTGTTAATTTCAGCAAATTCTTAAGGAAGTGAAACTGTTCTGTTACTCCAACTGGCAGGAATAACTTTATGATAGTCCCCCCAATTGTCGTGTACTTTGTAATAACGTTCTCCTGTTTCAGTTTCAAAATAAGCATACGCCGTCACCCAATGATTGCCGTAAGTACTACCAAGTACTTTCAGGATTCCAATCATCACAGGCTTGCCTTCACGTATACGTTTTGTGGCTCGCTGCCATGAACCTAGAAGAGTTGCTCGTGCACGCTCGTGATTGCCATTCTTCTTTAAAAAACTAGAAATCCCTGTACTGACTTGAAAAGGAATCGTAGGAAGGCCTAGTGGTTGGATTTGGCTACGCAACGCCTTTGTCAATGCCATCGAGTTAGACGTGTTTTTCTTGCGGATCTCTAGGGGAAGCATCCACTCTTTACGATAGTCTTGATAGTAGGCAAGTAAAACCGCCGCCGCATAAGTCCCGCAAAGATAACCTGAAGGAGTAGCCCATTTCTTATACCTTAAAAAACGTTCTTCTGGCAATCCCACCCAACAATTTGCGAGTTCTTTTCCTGACCTTTTTTCTTCGATCAAAACAGGCACCTCTTCTTTTCTGTTGATCCACTGAGAGAACTCGATTGGTGCTTCATTGAGCAGTCTCCATTGGCTACGAGAAATGCCCTCTTGATAGGTATATTCTGCTGGAGAATATTCTATCGGATGTCCTGATTGATCGATGATCACATAACTTTGATCTTCAAAAATCAGTGCTAAAAAAAGCCGTTCGCTTTTTTTCGACTGTAGTTGCTGGGTGCTGGCTAATTTTTTGATTTTTTTATCTACTTTAAAATAGAAAGGTTTATCCACTACTTGTTTCAGTTGGGATCGCCTCCTTTTTTTCATTATAAGTGAACGATTGAAAAAAACAAATCAGTTTGATTGTCCGAATTTTCAAATTTTTTTATGTTCTATTTGTTAATTCCTTCATTTTGTAAGATAATGGGCACACGAAACAAAAAAGGAGCGATCGATGAATGAACAAAGAACGATTGAAACAAGATTTCTATGAAGCAGTCAATGAAGAATGGCAAAAAACAGCAAAAATCCCTGCAGATAAACCAGCTACAGGCGGTTTCCAAGACTTAGTTGACGGAATCGACCAACTTTTGATGGGAGAAACAGACGATCTGCTTGCCCATCCAGAAAAAGTATCTTCAGAAAAAATGAAACATTTCCTTGCTTATTATCAACTGGCAAACGATTATGACCGAAGAAATGAGTTGCATGCTCAGCCACTTCAGCCTGTAATCGAGAAAGTTGAATCATTGCAGTCTTTCGACGAATTGAATGAGCAATTCCCGGAATGGTTGTTGGATACACTACCATTGCCATTTAATCTAGATGTAGATGCTGATATGAAGAATGCACAGACGAATGCCTTCTTTGCTTATCCGCCTTCTTTATTTCTTCCAGATAAGACGTATTATGCACCAGAACATCCTAACGGTGCACAACTAATGGGTGTTTTCTTTGATATGGCGGTTCAATTATTGGAGCTTGCTGGCAAAGAAAAAAGTCAGGCAGAAGCAATCACAGAACAAGCAGTGCAATTTGATAAATTGATTGCTCCTCATGTAAAAAGTGCAGAAGAAAACGCAGATTACAGCAAAATGTATAATCCGCAATCTTTTGACACATTTATTCAATACACAGATAAACTTGACTTGAAAAAACTTGTCACTGGTTTGATTGGGACAACCCCAGATAAAGTGATCGTCACTGATCCAGTGTACTTTGATCATTTGAATGACATCCTGACAGAAGCTCATTTCCCATTATTCAAAAGCTGGATGATCATTAAAACAGTACGTTCTCTTAGTGGGTATCTATCAGAAGAATTCCGCCAAGTCAGCGGAATCTATTCTCGCATATTGTCTGGAACAGACGAAGCAATGCCTCAGAAAAAAGCAGCGTATTACCTTGCTTCTGGTCAATTTGATCAAGTCGTTGGTGATTACTACGGGAAAAAATATTTCGGCGAAGCTGCTAAAAAAGATGTAGAGCAAATGGTGAAAAAAATGATTACCGTTTATAAAAAACGGCTAGAAGAAAATGACTGGCTTGGAGATGCAACAAAAGAAAAAGCCGTCATAAAATTAAATAATTTAGGTATCCAAGTCGGTTACCCCGATAAGATTCCAGCACTATTCGACCAATTCAAAACAGTGCCTGCAGATCAAGGTGGTACTTTGCTTTCAAACACTCTTGCTTTCAGCAAACTCACATTAAAAGATCGTTTCAGCAAATGGAACAAACCAGTGGATCGTTCAGAATGGGAAATGAGCGCTGATACAGTCAATGCTTATTATCATCCATTCCGGAATGTGATCGTCTTTCCGGCAGCCATCCTTCAAGCGCCATTTTACAGTCTAGAACAATCAAGCTCTGCTAATTACGGGGGAATCGGAGCTGTTATCGCTCATGAGATTTCCCATGCATTTGATAATAACGGCGCTTTGTTTGATGAATATGGCAACTTGAACAATTGGTGGACAGAAGAAGATCTTGCACAATTCCAAAACAAAGCACAAGCAATGATCGAAGAATTCGATGGTCTGCCTTTTGCTGAAGGAAAAGTGAACGGAAAATTAACTGTTTCGGAAAATATTGCTGATGCAGGCGGTCTAAGCTGTGCATTGGAAGCAGCAAAAACAGAATCAGATCTTTCTATCGAAGAATTCTTTGTCAATTGGGCAACGATTTGGCGTACAAAAGCAAAAAAAGAATACCAACAACTTTTACTGCAAATCGATGTTCATGCCCCTGCTAAACTACGAGCAAATGTGCAACCCAAAAACCTTGACGAATTCTATGAAACATTTGGTGTCACGGAACAAGATGCTATGTATCTAGCGCCAGAAAAAAGAGTGCGAATCTGGTAAGAGGTTGTGAAAAAGCTATCCTGCATCAAGTAATAAGAACAGCCAAACAAACACAGCAAGTGGGATCTCATCTATAAAAATGATAGAAGGAAGTGGAACGAATTGACGTCTCACTTCCTTCTTTTTTTACTTTCCTCAACTAATTGTTCTACCTTATCAAAAGGATACAGTGCGTTTATTTTTTTCGCTGTTTCATGACATAAGCAGCTACACCGATTAACAAAATTCCTCCAGCTACTGCTAACAATGGGCTATTAGACTCTCCCGTTTGTGGAAGTCCTTGAGCGCCATCTTTTTCCCTTTCTTTTGCTGTCCCATCTGGATCAGAAGGTTTTTCATTTGGCGATCCATTCCCTGGATTTTCCCCTTCTGGTTCATCAGTTCCTGGTGGCACACTGACAGCTTCTCGCACTGTGATCGCTTTTTGCTGGGTAACAGGTTCTGTATGAGCAACCCATTTTTCGCCATCAAATATTTCCGAACGATAAGTGACTTCTAGCGTATATTCTCCTTTTGAGGGGGCTGAAAAAATAGCGGTATGATTAGAAAATTGAGCACTTGACTGTGTTTCAACGATTTGGATCTTTTCTGGGAAATAACGCATATCTTCAAAGACAGGCGTTCCTTGATTTGGTGTGAATGTTGACACAGATACTGTAAAAGGCTTCAGTTCGATGATATTTCCTTCTGCATTCTCCGTCACACCATTTGCCTCTTGGATAATGATTGGATTATTTTGTTCGTTTGGTTTTGTCTGATTTGGTTCTTGTACGATTGCATATTCTGGATACTCCGAAGACGGTGAGGTTTCTCCGTCAAAAGTAGCACCTACAGATAGTGGAAGACCAGCTACTCTTCCCTTTTCTGTTTGACGATTCTCCGGTTTGATTTGCATCAATCCATGGACATGGATGCTTCCATTCGCATAGCGCGTAACAGGCTGCTGCCCTTCTTGCGAATGTGTATTTAGAGATTCGATCCAATCTTTTGATACGGTATGTCCAAGAGTATTTTCTGATTGTTTTTCTCGTTCATTCCAATAGTAGTTCAACGAGTGATAGATTTGATCTTCGTTTTGATTCAATGGGCGGATCTGCTCTCTCATCTCAAGATTTTCTGTTCGGAAAGATAAGATACCAGAAGCATGGAAGTCTGTGTTTCCTGCCGAAGAGGTATAAAGAGCCACATTATAGGAACCATTGTTGAAGCTTGTACTGCTATTGACGATAATATCTGTTCCGCTATTGGAATCGATTCCTTTCGCAAGATTTTCGAAAGACAAACTATTGATCAATTCATGAGGGCCCGATAAAGAGGAACCACCCATTTTGAATCCATTACCGTTCCCTTCTCCTTCAACTCCCGGTACCCAACCGTTTCGATAAGCAACTGAGTTTTTGATGACTACTTTCCCGATCGAACCTGTTTCATTTTTAGCAAAAAGATCCCAACCATCATCTGCATTATGATAAGCGATACAACCGTCAAATACATTCCCTTCTCCTATTGTCAGTTTGGCCGCAAATCCATCGGCATCTTCAAATCCCGGGTCAGCATTTTCAAAAGATGTACAATTCTTGACTAAGTTATGCGCTGGCCATGCTTCGACAGGATCATTTGAGCTACCACTGATTTGGATTCCTGTATTTCCATTCCGATAAGCATGGATTTCTTCAACCAAATTATGATTTCCAGAAATCTGCAATCCTTTTTGCATAGCAGCACTATTTGTAACGTCAAACCCACGTAAAACCCAATAGTGACTGAACAGTGTCATCCCATTTCCAGTTCCTTTAAAATCAAGTACAGGTCGCTCGTTTTCTGGATTTTTCTCTGCAATCAATTGAATCGGGTTTTCTCTTGTCCCGTTAACTCCTTTTGGAATCGTCAATCCTCTTTCAAAGGGATAAGTTCCAGGAGCCAGGACGATTGTCTGCCCAGCATATGCGTATCTCAATGCTTGCGTCAGAGATAACGGATTTTGTCTGCTTCCGTTTCCTGTATCTGATCCTTCCGGTGTTACATAAACTGTCGAATAGTTAGGTTTACGGTAGTCAACTGTATGCAGGATCTCTTTTGTTTCATAACTAGCCATCTCTACGTATTCTTCTGGCGGATAGTTTTTATCTGGCGTAAAACTGAAAGTAAATTCATTCGTTCCTTCCATCAGTTTTGTCTGATAATCAAATTCCCGATTTGCAGTGATCGCCAAGTCTTTTGCGTTCTCAAGTACCTCTCCTGTTGCTTGATTTTTGATTGTTAATAATCCGTCAGCATTTTCTCTAAAGGACATAGTATGATCTTGGTTTCCTGAATGATTACTAGAGGTCACAGTGTAAATCGGATCAATCAAGCGAGTGGGCCTTTCTTGTCCAGGAGGATCTGTCGCAGGATCTGAGTAAGCCACTTCGATTCCTTCTACCTTGATCGTCATATTCCTTGCTGCAGCAAATCCTGCATAGATAACCGATTCATCGGAAGCATATAGCTTTTCCCAGTCATACATGATGTCAGAAGCTAGTTCTTCTCCTGTTTCAGGATCGTAATAATATGCCTCTAAACCAGTATTCGTTTTTTTCATCTCTACATCCAGTTTAGTAATCGAGTCCGTAGCCGGAAACAGATTCCCATGACCGTTTCCGAATATATTATAAGAACCTGCTTCTTTTTCTAAGAGCCCTGCTGAAGTCTCTAAAGGTGTTGTTTCCACTGAGACACTCCCAGGAGCAGGTGCGGCTTGAGGATCTTCAGATGATATTCCTGTGATTGCCCGTGTCCCCAATCCAAGTCGCATCGTATATTTGCTGCCGTTCGTGTTGACCACTTCTTGTCTATCCGAGTCCCAGACATATTCGATCCGACTGCCCAGTATGGCAAATGAATTCGAATAAAATGCTTGCCCAAACAAATGATCTTTTGGTACTGTGTCTCTCACCATCAAAGCAAATCCTTCTTGAGCATTCGTATAGGTCCAAGATTCTATTTCAATCGTCGCCCGCATCCTAAAATTGGTATCTTTCGGAATGGCTTGATAATAATAGGTCATTCCATCTGATCCGCTTGACTGGAATTTCCCACCGTTATTCGTGGAAGAGAGCCGCACGCCGTCTTCTAATGGTTCAATCGCATATCTGCTGGCACTTGTGCTTTCTCCGAAAACTACCCCTTTCCACTCTTCAGGAACTTCATCAGATTGCTTTTCTGTCTTTTCATTTTCTGATTCTTTTATCATAGGATCATTTCCTTCTTCCACATCCTTCTCTTCACTAGCCGTTGATTCTTCCTCTAATATTGACGTTTCTTCGCTGTTCACGTGTGCATTTTCTTCGTTCACATTCTGTTCGTTAGCAGCAACTTCAACGACAGAAGTCAAAACCGGGGTACTGAGCATGAGGAGATTCATCATTAGTGCACTGTATTTTATTCGTTTTTTTATCAAGTCCATCCCTCCTGAAACAAATTAGAAAGCGTTTACCTAAAGTATTACCTAATTTATTTTTGCTGTCAATAAAAAACAAAATTATAATAAGTGATATTTTATAAAAAGAAAAATATAACTTTAGTTGTTAATAATAAAGGGATTTATTACAGTGAAAATGATATGTTTGATAAAAAATAACAATTAAAAGAAGAGCACAAAACAATATGATTCGTTTTACGCTCTTCTTTTATTATTTTTTGATTTTTATTTAAAAAAAGTTTTGTTTTTTTATAGGATCTCTGCACCTAACGCGGATTCAAAATGTCTCAATGCCCATTCGTGTCCGACAGGATCAAAACTTGCCACGGCATCTTTGAAAATATGGAGTTTGTATCCTAGATTATACGCATCGACTGCTGTATGCAACACACAAATATCTGTACACACGCCGGACAAATAAACATCTGTGATTTGACGTTCTCGCAAACGAATGTCTAGATCTGTTCCACTAAAAGCGGAATAATGCCGTTTGTCTATCCAATAAACATTTTCCTGCTGCTCATGCTCTTGGTACAGATTTTTTAAAGAGCCGTACAATTCCCGTCCACTCGTTCCTATCACATTATGCGGAGGAAATAAGCGGTTCTCTGGATGGAAGGAATCTTTTGGATCATGTGCATCAATGGCAAAAACGACAAAATCCTTTTTCTCAATAAACTTTTTTGTGTGGGCAGTCAGCTTTTTTTCAATTGCTTGTCCTGCTGCACCAGTCGTCAGCTTTCCATCCTCTGCAACAAAATCATAGGTATAGTCAATCGAAATCAATGCGTTCATCTTAGTCCTCCTTATACGAGATGTTTGACAAATTCGATCACCATTTCTGCTGATCGCTTGCCTGCGTCTTCGATAAATTCGTCAAAGCTTTGTGTCGCCGAGTGATCCGCTGTGTCACTCATTGCACGTACGATCAAAAATGGGATATTGAACTGACGGGCCGTTTGTCCAACAGCGGCTCCTTCCATTTCACAAGCTAAAGCTTCTGGGAAATTCGTTAAGATTTCTTTGATTTTATCTGGAGAATCGACAAATGTATCGCCTGTAACGATCAATCCTTCTTTTGCATTCAAATCCGTTGCTTTTGCTGCTTTAACCATTTCACTGCGCAAATATGAGCTTGCTTCATAATATAAAGGCATTCCTGGTAATTGGCCTGGCTTGTAGCCAAATCCTGTTGCATCTGCATCAAAATAAGCTACTTTGTCTGATATAACAATGTCGCCTACTTGTAAACCTTCACCGATCCCGCCAGCTGAACCTGTATTGATCACCATGTTCACGCCGTATTGTTGGATCAACAGACTTGTGGTAATAGATGCTAAGACTTTTCCTATACCGGAACGTACGACGATCACTTCGTGGTTACCTAATGAACCTGAAATAAATAAAGCGCCTGCGCGTTCCCATGATAATGGTTCGCTTAGGTTCTCTCTCAAAATTTTTACTTCTTCTTCCATTGCGCCGATAATACCGATTTTCATCTTTTTAATTCCTTCTTTCTATATAAATGCGATTGCTAAAAAAACCACACATAACATTAGGATAACAATAATAAGAGATTTCATCAAAAAAGAGTTCCATTTGGTCGTCTTTTCTCGTTCACTGATCCTTGTTTTCGTGATTGGTTTATTCTTTTTGCTTTCTTTACGATAAAAGCTGGCAATCTTTTTTTCTTCTTGCTGATAAGCTGTTTCTGCTTTTCGCTGTTTTTTTAATGACTCGCTTGCTTGTGCTTGTTGTCGCTTGCGAAGTTCGCTTCGCGTAATAAGCGGTCCTTTGGCCATAAGCGGATCCCTCTACTTTCCTTTGGTCAATAATTCCCAGTATTGAATCGCATAAATCGTCTTTGCATCACAAATCAACTGATCTTTCATCGCTTGTTGTGCCTCTTCAAGAGTTAGATGATACAGCTCCAGTACTTCGTCTTCATCTTGAGCTAAAGGATTTTCGACCTTCTCTACTCCTTGTGCATGATAAATATGAAGGACTTCATTTGCAAAACCTGGTGAAAGATACATCGAAGTAAGATGGCTCAGCGACTTCGCACGATAGCCGGTTTCTTCTTCTAATTCTCTGGCTGCAGTCATTTCAGGATTTTTTCCTTCTCCTGGATCGATTTTTCCAGCTGGGATCTCCAAGATCACTTTTTCTAAAGGCTTTCGAAACTGTTTGACAAGGAGCAGGCGGTCAAGTTCATCAAAAGCAATGATCCCAACACCGCCAGGATGAAATACCAGTTCCCTCTTCGAAGTTCCTCCGTCTGGTAAACGAACTTCATCTACAGCAACATCGATAATTTTTCCGCTATAGATTTCTTTGCGACTGATTGTTTTTTCTTCAAATTGCTCATTGTTCAGCATATCTTCTCCTGCTTTCTTTGTAATCATAACTGCTTTTTTTTCATTTTTCAATTTTTCTCGAAAACTCCCTATTAGTTTACCATAGATAAACCTTAGATTTTCTCTAAATATAGAAAATCCTTCTTTAGTCCGATACTCTTTCTAGTAGTCAGTATGCTAAAATAAGAATGTAATCGAATAACGGAAAGAATTCAATACTCAATGATAAATGACTTGGAGGGCTTATTATGATAAAACGAAATTGGCCGTGGCTTCTAGCACTGGTCTTGCTGTTTCTCTTTGTCCGAAACAATGGTTTTTCTTTTGTTCTAGGACTTTTATTGATAGGCGTAGTTCTAGTTTTGTGGGGGCTCTTCGGTTCGCGCAGGAAAAAAGGAAAACAAGAAGAAATCCCTGCGCTGACTGACGAACTTGAGACTCACTATGAAAAAAGCGGTATGACAGCGAATGAAATCTCATTTTTCCGACAAACGATGAATCAAACAAAAAATGAGATCAATCAGTTGCAAGCGAATATGCAGCAGACAGCCAAACTTAAAGCAATCGATCTCCGTCATGACCCAGTCAAAGCGGCAAAAGCTTTATTCAAAGAATTAGTGAAGGAACCAAATCGACTACATGAAGCAAGTCAATTTCTTTATACGCATCTGCCGAATCTAGTTGATTTGACAAATAAGTATAATGAGATCAATGACCATGAGATCAAAAACAAGCAAACCTATGAAAAACTAGAAGAAAGCGCGCAGATCATCGATCAGCTATCCGCTTTGATCGCACAAGATTATCAAAAATTCGTCGCTGATGACCTAGACGACATCGACGTAGAGATATCTGTTGCGAAACAAAGCTTAAAGCGTGATAATAAACATGAACCAGAACAAAAAGAGTAACTCTTTTGTTCATAAAAAAGACTCGGAACATTCAGATGATGTCTGGCTGTTTCGAGTACTTTTTCTAAAGTAGAGACATTCATGTAAGAATCGAGAACAGATTCGACAAGGAGGAATTTTTTATGGATCATAAACCGACTGAAACAAAAGATGTCACACCAGTTAACGATACACTTGAAGACTTATTGAACAACCCATTTTCAACCCCCACAGACACGCTGACCACTTCACAACAAGCGGAGATTGATCAGCTCCAAGAACAACAGACAGCTGCTCGCTTAATTGACAAACTACCGGCGGAACGCCAAGAACAAGCAAAACAGCTGGCAGCAAAAATCGATGCCAATGATGCACAGTCTGTCATCAGCTATGGCTCAGCTGCTCAAGCGAAATTAAGTGAGTTCTCACAATCAATGCTGAATCACGTACAAGCTCAAGATATTGGCCCAGTCGGAGATTCGTTGACTGAACTGATGTATCGTCTCCAAGAAGCCAACCCTGATGAACTGCGTGCCGGAGAAGGAAATATCTTCCAACGTGTCTTCGGTAAGGTCAAACAATCGATTTATGAAGTGACAGCAAAATATCAAAAAATTGGTGCACAAATCGACAAGATCTCAGTGAAATTGGATAAAGAAAAAGACGGTCTGTTAAAAGATAATCTGATGTTAGAACAGCTTTACCAAAAAAACAAAGACTACTTTGATGCATTGAATATTTATATTGCTGCTGGGGAATTGAAAATGGAAGAACTTCAAACAACGATCATTCCAGAAGCAATGAAAAAAGCAGAAGAAACTGGTGATCAGATGGATGTCCAGATTGCCAACGATTACACGCAATTCTTAGATCGTCTGGATAAACGTACGCATGACCTTCGCTTAGCTAGACAGATTACGATTCAGCAAGCCCCACAAATCCGCTTGATTCAAAACACGAATCAGGCCTTAGCTGAAAAGATCCAAGCATCTATCGCTACAGCCATTCCGCTGTGGAAAAACCAAGTCGTGATCGCATTGACCTTACTTCGTCAAAAAGACGCAGTGACCGCTCAACGCCAAGTCTCTGAAACAACAAACGACTTATTGAAGAAAAATTCAGAAATGCTGAAAATCTCAGCCATCGAAACAGCGAAAGAAAACGAACGCGGAATCGTGGATATTGAGACCCTGCAAACTACACAAAACGATTTGATTGAAACAATCCAAGAAACTTTGCGTATCCAAAAAGAAGGAAAAGAAAAACGTCGTCATGCAGAAGTAGAACTTGGACACATGGAAGAAGATCTGAAACAAAAACTTTTGGATTTAACCCAATAGATCATCTTTCGCTTGTTACTAAAACAAACGCCCATCAACAGTGTAATAAACTGTTGATGGGCGTTTTTCTTATCTTTCTTCTAACTTCTCCATTGGAGTCTATTTCTCGTTCATCTTGCTGTGTCCATAGCCATAGCCAAAATAAATGATTAGTCCAATAACCATTACGATACCGAACACGATCCAAGTCACCGTTTGTAGACGAAGCATCAATACGATACAAGTCAAGATTGAGACGATTGGCAAGACCGGAACGAATGGAACTTTGAATTCTCCTGCTTTTGGTTTGCCAAACATTTTTCTTAACTTCAGTAAGCCTAGACTAACTAGCATCAAATAGGCGAGCGCCATGATATTCGTTAGTTCCGCTAATACATTCAATGGGAAAAATCCGGCAAAGAATACAGCTGCCACACCAGCGGCATAAGTCGCTTTTTTCGGTGTACGATGCTTTTGATCGATTTCTGTCATAAATTTAGGTAACAAACCATCCTTGCTGACAGCAAATAGTAAACGAGCGAGTGAATACATCATCGAGATCGTCACCGTCAACAATGTCAAGATTGCCCCTACAGCGATCACTGCGCCAACTGTCCCATGTCCTACATACCTCATGGCAAAGGCCACTGGATCATTAACGCCTAGTTCAGTATAGGGAACGATTCCTGTCAAAATCAATGTCACGATGATATAAAGGACCGTAGCGATCAGTATCGAACCAATGATCCCTCTTGGTACGTCTTTTTGTGGATTTTTGACTTCCTCAGCTGCCATTGCAACAGCATCAAATCCCAAGAAAGCAAAAAACACAAGAGCTGCACCATCTAGCACACCGGAAAAACCAAAAGGCATGAATGGCTGCCAATTATCAGGCTTAACGAAAAATATCCCTACAATGATAAACAACGCGATGATACCAAATTTGACATATACCATGACATTATTCAAACGTAATGCTTTCTTGGCTTCAAGCGACACGATGTAAGTGACGAATATCACTACTAGCACCGCAATCAAGTCAATGTATGTACCATTTTCCGGATTGTACCCGCCAGTTAATGCTTGTGGAAGTTCGGCCCCTAAGCTTTTCAAGAAACCTTGCATATAGCCAGACCAGCCGGAAGCCACAGAGGAAACCGCTAGCAAAAATTCCCCGATCAACAACCACCCTGTCAACCAAGCAGCAAATTCACCAAAGACAACATACAGATAGGCATATGGCCCACCGATCACTGGCACTCGCGAAGCAAACTCTGCGAAACTCAGTCCAGACAAAATGACAACGATTGCAGCTAAGACAAATGAAAGTGACAGTGCTGGACCAGCATTTTGATTGGCCGCAACCCCTGTCACCACAAATATTCCCGTACCGATGATCGCGCCAATTCCAAGCATGATCAAATCAGACGTTTTTAGTTCTTTTTTCATCTCACTCGTATGATTGAGATTGATCTCTTTCTTACGAAACAAATCCATTGAAGTTCCTCCCCATTTTAGGTTGGAAAACAGTGATTAAACTGTTTTCATGTACCCTAAAAGGATACCACCTAAAATGACTAAAAGGCAACCAACAATAACATAAATGAGCTCTTTTTTCGTTTTTCTTTCGCCAAGGATGAAAATCCCACCTAAAGTAGAGATAATGATCCCCATTTGTGAAAGTGAGAATCCAACAGCTAAACCAAGGGATTTGACTGTTAGAAGCATACAGATATTACCTAAGCCCCATAATAATCCACAGATCATGTTTTTCCATACAAATTGATCTACTTTAACTTTACGGAAAGCAAAGAAGCTTGCGCCTAAGATCATTCCGATACTTTGAGGTAAGATAATTGACATCGCATCCAAATTCGCCCAGTTGACAATGATCGTATATACGCCATAACCAATCGTAGAGAAGATCAATGCTCTAAAGCCCTTACCAAAATCAAGCATTTTATTATCTGTATCTATTTTTCCTTCGTCATCTTGTCGTGCCGTCAAATACGCACCGCTTACAAGAAGAGCTAAAGCAATAATACCGTATACATAATCTTTCGTTTGTGTCCATTCTTGGAAGAAAACGGCTCCCGCAATCGTATTCAAAATTAATTGAAAACCAGTAGACAATGGTAACCCTACAGAAACACCCATGTACTTCATTCCATGGAATTGTCCATTTTGTCCAACACTCCAAGCTAAGCCAGATAAAAATCCGATCAAGAAAATCCAAGGGGTGATTACAGGACTAACAACGAAAAAGACAACTAAAGAAAACAGAAATGCACCGATCGTCATTCCTAGTGTTTGTTGATTGGCATCGCCACCAATTTTACCACTTACTAAACCAATACTACCCCATGCCAACATAGGGACTAATGCTATTAAAATTTCCATAACCAATCTCCTTTTATTTCACATGATAAGAAACTTATCAGCGAAAACGTTAACAACACAAGCATTTTTTTTCGTTTCTAACGATTTTCTAACGTTTTTCATTATAAAAATTTAAGATTGGGAAAAATAAAGTCATTGTCGTCCCTTTTCCTTCAGTTGATTCAGCCGTCAATCGGATACCTAATTTTTCTGCCAGATTTTTTGCCAAGTACAGGCCTAACCCTGTCGAATGCGTTTTACTAAGTCGTCCATTTCTTCCAGTAAATCCCTTATCAAAGATTCGTTTCAAATCTTCCTTTGGGATACCGATTCCTGAATCTTTAACAGAAAGGCTGACTCCTTGCGCTTCCTTTTTTATGCTCACCATGATATTTCCGTGGTCTGGCGTATATTTGATGGCATTGCTAAGCAGCTGGTTGAAGATAAAAGCGACCCATTTAGCATCAGTCAAAACAGTATGATCCTCACCAATGATTTCATAGCGAAGATTTTTTTGGATAAAATAATTGGCCTGACTGCGGATCACAGGCTGGATGATTCCTTTCAATCCATACTCTTGGATGAGATAGTCCCGCGAGAAACTGTCGAGTCTTGCATAATACAAGACTTGCTCTACGTATTCGTCGATTTTTGATAATTCATTTTCGAGTAAGGTATACTTTTGATCGTCAATATCGAACTCGATCGAACGAACCAGTAACTTGGAAGCGGAAAGTGGTACTTTGATCTCATGGACCCATGAGTCAATATAATCTTTTTGGTCTTGTTGATTGCTGATTGCATCACTTCTTGATGTTCGCGGATCAGCTGATTGATATATTCTTCTACCAGTTTTTCTTCTTCTGTCCGCCCGCCACTCAAATAATTTTGCAAAGGAGATGTTTTTTGTATGTCAGCTAACTTCCCCCACCATCTTCTTTTGCTCAAGTAGCCACCTAGCAGATAAAAAATCAGAAAGACGCCCTCGATCAAAGCTAAATAAGCAATCGTGCTCAAATCCACTTTGATATTTGGCGCTAGCCACATCACAAAGATCGTTAAAGCAATAAAAAACAGCCATCCCAAGATCAATGTCCACTGATCTTTCAAATATTTAAAGAAATTCATCTTAACCGCTCATCCTTTCAGGGAACGATATATCCCTGTCCTACTTTTGTTTCGATATATCCTTGGATACCTGCCTGTTCGATTTTCCGGCGTAACCGATTGATGTTCACTGTCAATGTATTGTCATCTACAAACCGCTCGTCATCCCAAAGTGCTCGCAGCAATTTTTCACGACTTAAGATCTTTCCATTGTGTTTCATCAAAATAAATAGCAAACGGTATTCATTTTTGCTCAAATCAATGATCTCTCCATTAATCTCCATACTTCCGTTGTCGACATTCAACGTAATACCATTATGGCTCATCATCTCACTGGATAATTCTGTGTAATTATAAGAACGGCGAAGCAACGCATTGATTTTGGCAATCAGTACATCGATTTGGAAAGGCTTTGTCACAAAATCATCTGCTCCCATGTTCATGGCCATGATCATATCCATATTCGTATTCCTGCTGGAGATAAAAATAATTGGTACTTTCGATACTTCACGTATTTTTTGACACCAATAATACCCATCCAAAACAGGAAGATTGATGTCTAGCAATACAAGCTGTGGTTCTTCTCTTTCAAAGTCTGAAAATACTTGGTTGAAATCGGTCGTTCCAAAGGTTTCGAATTGCCATTTCTCAAGTTCTTCCATAATCAATTGTCGAATGATTTCTTCATCCTCGACTACCATGATTTTTGCCATAAAAAATCCCTCCATCTTTCTTCTTGCTTCTACAATATCAAAGAAGCCTTTGTGAAACAAGTTGGCTTACCTGTAAAATGTCATTTTAGAAAACGTTAAAAAAAACTGGAAATAGGCGATTTAATCGCGTTTGTCTCTTCCAAGCAGCTTAAATTTATTATGTTATTCTTAATAATTGGTCTATTATCTGTTATTTTTCTTTCGTTGTTTTTGTCTTTTAAATTTTCGATAACCCCAATAACCGAAAAGAGTTAGTATTAGCAATACCCCTAGTAAGAGCGCAAGTAATCGATAAAGATGGTATCTTTTTGTCTGTTCCATCTTTGAAGAAGCTTCTTCTGTAAAGGGGACTCGCTTTCCTGTCACTAGTAACCTGTGGGTGTTCACAGTATAAGGTGTACAAGTGATAAGTGTGACCAGATCCTGTTTTTCTCTGATTGCTAATGTATCTGTTTTTGTTGGAAGGACAACGATTTTCTCAACGACTTCATAAGCGAGCATCTGACCATATACTTCAAGATAGAAACGGTCTTTTTTCTCCATTTTTTCAAGATCTGTAAACAATTTTTTCTCAGCAACACCGCTATGGGTGGTAATTACGGAATGTGTATTTTCTCCTCCAATTGGAAAAGAGGTACCTTGTAGAACTGTCGCTCCTCTATCTAATAAAAGATCATTTGTTTCATCGAATAAAGGCAAGCTAACATTGATTTTCGGAATATAGATTGCTCCGATCATATGTTGTTCGTAGTATTCTTTTCCTGGGTTTCGGACATCTCTAACCGCTTGTTCAAAAGGATCTTTGACTTGACCCATTCCTGGGATGGCTGCCGTACGAGCAAGCGCCTGATTTTTCTTTTCTTGTACCGCTAATCGTTGCTCTTGTTTTTCTTCTTTCTCTCGTGCAAGCTGTTTTTGATAATTCTCGATCCTTCTTTGGTCCAAATAATTGCTGAGAGCATCAGCTAAAAATGGATATGTAAAAACTGCAGCTCCTGTAAGAAACATCACTGCCATGAATAATTGTAATAACATACTGATTTTTGTTTGAGGTCTTTTCTCTGTTTTCTTTTTCATTTTCTTCACCTTCTTATTTAAAAAAACTGCAGCAACCTTTATAAAAACCGATTGCTGCAGCTTATTTTTGTTGCTTATACTTCAGACTTCATTTTAGATTTACGATACCAGCTGTAGGCCCCAATCATCAAACTTAGACCGATCAGCAAGAATGCTAAGATCCCGTTTCCTCCAGTAGAAGGAAGAAATCCTTGTCTTACGTTTGGTACGCGTGCTGCTCCTGGATACTCATAGTCCACAATCACAAGTTCATCATCATAGCTACCAAGTTCTACATTGAACTCTGTGAAAGCTGCTTCACCTGTTGGTAAAACATATCCTTCTGGTGCTACTGTTTCTTTCATAAAGTATGTTCCGTAATCTAATCCAACAACTTCGAAGTATCCTTGGTCATTTGAAACAAATTCTGTTGCCTCTACACTATTATCACTTACCCAATCGATTGTGATTTCTTCTGCATCAGCACCTGACTCATAAACAGGTAAACGTACGCCATCTTTATAGAAAACAGCATAAGCAGTTTTCTCTTCGTTCCACAATTCAAATCTTGCACCGTCTAGTAAAGCATTGCTTGAAGCATCAAACTTTTCAAATCTTCTCCCGCCAGTCGTTACTTCTTCTGGTGGTACGCGACGTTCGTTGTAGTCATACTCGTCACCTCTACCGATTTCGATCAATGCTGTATTGTTATGGAATTCGTCTGCATTGATGACCGCGTTGACTTGCAAGTCATAGGTAACAGTCAATTCCCCGCCACGATGATTCCCTAATTTTTCCAGTGTTGCTGTGTTCGGTATACCTTCTGTTTCAAGAATGATCTCCACGACAAAACCGTTACCCACTTTTGTTACTGTATAATCAGTACCTTCTACCAACGTTGTATCTCCTACCTGCACAAGGAGTTCCTGATCAAAATAACTCAAACCTTCTGTTGGCGTATCTGTGATTCTGAAATGCGTGATGACTGTTGTATTGTCCTCATTAAGTTCATCAATAAAGTAAGGAATCGGTGAAGTTATTGTATAAGAAACTGTTTTTCCTTTTTCCAAGTCAACATATCGGATCGTTTCTTCTTCACCATTTTCATTGCGAATCGTCACTGTTCTTACGTCCGCTTCATCTACATTCATTTCTTTGGAAGAATCTTGGATTTCATTTTTAGGGTACAAGTGTACATCGGTGTTGTACGTATCTTTCCAAGAGGTTCCATCCCATACACCGCCAATAATATCTGGCATCATAACTGGCATCATGACAACCATTGGAGACGCGATTCTTGAAATATGAGCTGGTGAATATGTTTCTAAGAAGAGATAGACTTTATCTCTTAATTCTCCCGTTGTTTCAGTTACTTGTACCTTTTCAAAAACAGCTTCACCATTTTCGCCAGTCGTCTGCTTATCTATACTTTCGATATCATAAGATACAAACCATGCTGTTGTGTGATCTGATTGGATCAAAGCAATCGCAGCGGCAGGTTCTAACCCATCATCATCTATGTCAGTTGTTCTAGGGTCATCTTTCAGCAAATTATAATAGACATCTGTAACATCAAACATTTCAAAATCGACGCCTGGAAGATTCTCATTGCCAAAATCATCTGATACCAACCCGCTGTTCGGTCGTTCTTCAGGCACAGTCGTGAATGCTTTTTTGTGTAATGTGATCGTCACTTCACTTGGTTTTTCCGTGACTTCTTCAGCGTGAACTAATTTTCCATTTCCAAAACTTCCTAATCCTACAGCTGCGAGCAACAGTGCACTCATCCCCATGGTCATCATTTTTTTATTCATTTTTTTCTCCCCGTTCTTTTTTTATTAATAAAACAGCACCTAACAACAAAAGGATTCCTAACAAAGAAATCAGTGTTCTTGCTTCATTGGTTTGTGGAAATACGGACCCTTTCACAGGTTGATTTGGATTGCTTGGTCCACTTGGTTCTTTCGGTTTGTCCGTCGTTTCTTTTATGGTCTCGTTATACACGCGTGGTGTTGCTGATTCATAGGCAGAGGCTGGAACTTTTCCGGATTCCAATTCAGCCATCTTCTGCCCATTGACCATTACATATTGCGGCTGTCCTTCTGCATCCATCCAAGATTCAGGGACAATGACCTCGATTCGCTTACTTGCTTCGTCCATTTCGTACCCTTCTACACTTTTCAATTCCTCAAAATAATAGGTACCAGAGGGCAAGAATCGTTGACCTGTCGTGACTAGACCGTCTTTATCTGAAATGAATTTGCTTACATTTTTATCATTCAAAGGATCGTTGTTTGCTGGTTTGATCCATTGATTTTTCAAGTCATTCGCAGGAGCCATGTCTAAATAATATTTTTCTCCTTCTATCATCTGATACAGAGCAAAAACAGCACCTTCTAATGGGTGTCCTTTTTCAGTTGTTCCTCTTTGTCGTTCATACTTGAAAAAGTATGGATCTCTTAAATAACCGACATTTTTAGGATAGATATGGATCTCTTGCAGTTCCTCGGTTGGTTCTGTTGGATGATAGATTGGCAAAACAGCAGCAATCGGGATCGCTGTTTGATCGATATCCACATTCAACCCGATTTCCGGATCAATTGATTCTTCAAAAATCAAATAAACTGCATCTCGATCTTGGTTTTTCTTAGGTACTTGGATGCGTGCAATCCCATCTCCTAATCCACCAACCGTATCTTTTCCAGTCGTTACCGACTCCTCAACCTGAGCAAGTCTTTCTTCTGTTATCAACTGACGGATATTATTTCTGCTCATTTCAGCGATTTGCTGGACGAATTCTCTAGAGGTCATGTTCTCAGCAGCTTTTTTGTCATGATAATAATCGGTCATATCGTAAACGGCGAATGTCGCTCCATTTAGCGGGACCGTCTGCGAAATGATATCTGCTGTTTTTCCCGCTTCCTCAGAGATAGCCAGACCGTCATTTTCATGGAATTCAAATTGGTCGTTATAATCGATATCTCGAATCATCCGTTTATGCAATACGAATTCCACAACGTCTTCCCCTAATTCTTCTGCCGACATCGTTTGAGGAAGAAGGACTGCTACAAATGGCAGTAAAACAAGTAATTGAAGCATCAAACACAACAGCTTTTTCATTACCTTGCCCCCTCCTTTTTAGATTGTCTGACATACAAACCATAGGCTGCACCGGCAAGTGCCACGAAGAATACAGCAAGCAGGATATAGAATAATCGTCCGGATCCCCCTGTAGCAGGCAATGGATTTTCAGGATCATTCCCGACACTAAGCTGTAGCCTGATTCGGTTCGTATCCAAAAGTTCATATTCTAACTCTTGCTGCAGGTCAGGAGTCTCTGCTTCTTCGTTTGGATAATAAGAGACCTCAACTTTTAGTGTCCCGGCTTCTTTTCCTGGAACGACCCGATCATTTTCTATTTCTGGTTCTTCACGATAACTAATTTCTAAAATAAAGTAGCCTGGAAGTTTCCTGTATCCGTCCGGAGATTTCACTTCCTTGATCCGATAGAATCCTTCCATCAAATCCAAAGCATTGAATAGGGAAGAATCGTTTGGATCTGGTGACAAACCTCCGTCGATGAGTTCATAGTCTCCTTCACTATTTTGTTTTTCAATTGAAAATTCTGCGCCTTCAAGACGTCGACTACTCATACTGTCAACTTTCAAAAGTTCCAGATCGATTGGTGCTAGTTCATCTTCTAAGGTTACTTGTAATACACCATCGATGATGTCATAACCCTCCGGTAATGGAGCAGTTTCGTCTTCGATGACTGCCTCTCCAATGACAAATTTCCCTTCTTCGTTCAGTGCAAACTGGAATACTTGATCAGACAATTGATACCCATTTGGTGCAACAGATTCTGAGACCTCATATTCGCCGATAGATAAACGCAGCGGCTGGCTGTATTCTAAATCGACATATTTCTCGACGCCTACCGTATAAAGATAGAAGTAACCGATTCCAGACAAACGTCTTGATTCTTCGGGTTCTAACGGGTTGCCTGTGTATGCTCGATACAGCGGGAAGGAAGAATCCCCCACTTTACTGATATCAAAACCTGCACCATCTAAAGGATTGCCTTCATGATCTAATTTTCTAACTCGGATTTCTCGGTAATCAAACGTATTGTAAGCAGTGAATACCACCCATAATCGTCCCTCTTCGTCTGTTGAATAAGTGAGATATTGCCAGTTTGCTTCCCCTGTTTGTCTAAGCTGGATGGTACCTGTCTCATTATCGTACAGTCGCAAGATCCATGTGTCGTTTTCGTCAGGTTCTTTGAAACCTTCTGGGCTTTTGTTTTCAACGATTTTGTATTCTGCATAGTTGGCATTTTCTTCACTGTCCGTATAAATAAACGAATCTGGTTCTCCGATGGGATGAATGACTTTCTCACCATCCACGAGCAAATATTCACCATTTTCATCTACTGAATAGAACGTAAGCATCCCTTTCTCTTCGTCTGCTTCATTCGCACCAGAGATTCCTTTAGCTACTGGCGTTCCAATTTCGAGTCCGTTTCCATCAGTTTTATACAGTTCAAACTCTGCCCCATTGATTGGCATAGTGCTTCCTTCAATCAGTTTATTGATGTTCATGTGGACAGGCTTGAATTCATTCCGCATTTCCAATTTGACATACAGCTCATCATAATCTGTTCCGTCTATGTTGGGCACTTGTACAACAGAAAGCTTGTGATACTCTCCTTCATAATAGGAATCTTGGTCTGTTCCTTCTGGTCCGCCAAACCTCGTTCCAGTTGTATTTTCGTCCACAAGCTCATAGTGCCCTAGCATCTCATCTTCGGAGGCTGCATATTTTTTGATCTGGAATTGATATGTCTCATCTACCAACTGATAACGTGGCGGTCCAGCGATCTCTCTGATCCAGAAAATATCACTGACAGCACCTGTTTCATCCCCTAGAACAGGGATCTTCGTTTCGAAGATTGCCATTCCATCCGCTGTAGTTCTACTTGTTTCGATTGGTTCGACCTCTCCAGCATCCGGATTTTGGTCGTATAATGCAAATTCGATTCCTGCTAAAGGTTCCCCATTTTGCCCCGTCTTGCTTATTTGGAAATTCCGGTCCTTATGCTCATAACGTATAGATGACGTTGGAAAATACATTCGCCCGTTCATAACATCGTTTTCATAATCCTCCAAGTTTTGGATATAGGCCATATTGTTCACTGCATAGAAATTCCCGTCTTGTGCTCCTGCATCCAGTTTTACTTGATAATTGATCCTGACCATTTCCCCTTCACCTAACGAGATTGGAGAAAATTTATAGGCTTGGTTTTCTCGCCCAACGTACGTTGTTGGTGTCGCTACTACTTCTGGTGGTGCTTGTCCATGACGCGCTTCATCCCATATTTCTGGCTCTTGGTACTTCATGCCGTTTTCTCCTGGATCTAGATGGTAAAACTGGATATCCGCCGATCTGCCAGCTCCAAACGGTGAAACATTAAATCCAGTTTCATCATAAAGTGTGGCTTGCTGGATCGTTTTCTTGAAGGTAGAGGAGATATCCTCTAAGGCTGTAATGATGTCATTCTTGTTGTTCGCATCGTAATAACGCGGTGTTGTGCCATCATCATTTAAATCAGCAATGTTTTTTAATACATTTCGTCCGATTGCATCGAGTCTCTGTCTGCCGGCAATACTTCCGTCGATTCCTAACCCAATGGAGAAAATACTAGGTGGGTTCTCTTGGTACTTGTTTTTCAGCCAATGATGATATGCAACAGTATTGATGGCTGACGACTTTTCTTGTGAAGTTGGACTACCGTTAGTATCATTGCTTGCGCTTCCTGTACCAACCCAGTGAATCGCTTTATCATCACCTTCTTTTACTTCTCCGTAACGGTATTCCACATTTGTCCCATTAACAGGACGATCAAAGTCAGATGCGTAGGTAAGTGGATAAGCAAATCCAGCATTAGAAGTATTCCCAGAAAAGGTTTCAAAGTTTTTGAACAAATCACCACGATCTACGGCAATCTTATCCCCCATGACACTCCAACTGCTCCAAGCTCCCCAAATACTTGTACGAGATCTTGTTTGGATAGGTGCATAACTGAAGGTGGGTGTTCCGTCTCCTACGACGATCAGGATCTTTTCTGGATTTCTATTTTCTCCGCCGTTATCCGCATACAATGTTTCATAACCATTTTTAAGTCCTAGTGTAAGCGGCGTTCCTCCGATGGGTGTACGATTCAGTGCTGTATTCTCACTACCTATTAGACGATCGATGTCATTTGTCAACGGAAAGATGTCCGAACTGATTTGTTCCTGGTTATTGATGACTGTACTATTATGATAAAAATTCACCATACCGATCCGAATATCCATATTTGGGTCGGATAGCAGATTTTCACTAATTTCATTTACCGCTTCTATCAGTGCCGCATTTTTACTTTGTCCTCCGCCTTCCAGTGTCCCTTCATTCATACTGGCTGATTTATCTAGAACAAAAACGATATCGATTGGACTGATTTCTTGTTTCTCACTTCCAATCACATCTAGATAAACGTTATAAAGTGTCGTTGCATCTTCAGGATGTAAGTCAGCCGTTGGATTGTTAGAGGGAACTGGTTCTACCCATTTTTTGATATATGCCCCGTTATAATCCAAGTAACTGTTTTCAAAATTCCGTTCATCTCCCCAAAGCTGAACAGTTTGCGCTGGAACATTTACATCTTCTTCGCTTGCAGTTGATCCATTATCAGCCGCATAGTCGTAATTTCGCCAGTTCGCTCCCCCGATTGTGTAATCACTATCATCGATTAAGTTCTCTCCATCATATGGTGAGCCTTTTTCTCCCTGATAGCGTTCATTGCTTTGTGACCAATTTCCTAATACTTTCGTATAGTCATTCGTTGTAAATCGTGGATAGCGGTGCTGATCGTTTTCATCTATTCCGCTAGGATAGATATATTCATACGGATCTTGCGTAGCTGTTGGTCCAAGACGCTCTAAAATACCGTTGAATAACCGGCGTTGAATGCGTTGGAGTGCTTGACCGCTGGGCACGATTGGTGCGTCCAGCTCTTCCGTTTCATTTTCTTCGCTACGTTGATTTTCAGCGGAATCCTCTGTATCTGTTTCATTTTCTTGTAATTCTTGATTAGCTATTCTTTCATCGACCACCACTTGAAGAGGTAGTTCCCCTTCATTTACATCTGGAGTCTTTTCTGTTTCAAAAACCAATGTGCCGGTCTCAGCTTCTTTTGAATAAAATTTTCCGACATACCATTCTTGACCATCGATTGTCTCGACTTTTAAGTCTTCTCCATCTTCATCGTAAGAGGAGAGACCTGTTCCCCGAGCGTTTTTTACAGTACCAATTCCGGCAGCAGCTGTATCGATTGCTAAACGTATTCTACCTTCGTTCGCACTCTCTTTCTTTTCAAAAGCCAGATGCCATTCAAACGTTTCTTCTTTTTCGATATACCTCCCTTCGATTTTTGCATAGTCCTCATCTAGAAATACCTCATCCTCCTTCACTTCTGTTGACTCAGCAGCTACATCCAATGCTGTCATATGATAGACAGACTGGAAATACGGTCCAAATAGCAGGCTGACAGCTGCTAACTGCAAAAGCTTCAATTTTACCCCTTTCACATTCTTATACTCCTTTCTAAAACATGTGCCTTCGTTCACAACAAACACCAAAAACAGCATCTATCTAATTATAATCTAATTTAATTTTAACTTTAAATCAAACGATATCCATTTTAGTTAAAAAACACCAATTATACAACACTTATTATTAAAATTAGATTATAAAGTTTTATAACGTTCTCATTTAGCAAAACTTAAGTTATTAAGACAGGTAAATAATCCCCGACTGTTTCCCTGAAAAACAAAAAAACAAAGCACGAATGCGTATTTACGCATTCATGCTTTATTCATGCAATTGATTCAGATAACGGCAGCACACAAGATGCCGATAACACTACCTAAAATAGCTCCTCCTAAAACATCAGTAGGATAATGTAAAAGTAAAAAAATTCTTGAATAAGCGATCAAACAAGCAAATAGAAAAGCTAGTATTCCTGCAATACGACTTAACTCGAACAACGCTGCTACAGATAAAAAAGCAAGTGCCGTATGCCCTGAAGGAAAAGAAGAAGTCTTCGGTTTACTTGTGTAAAGGACAAGCCGACGATTTTTTTCATAGGGTCGTTTCCGCCTTGTCGTTTTTTTAATGAGAAGTAGACCAACAAAAAAATAGATTAGACTGCCTATAAGAATAGCTAGACCATATTCTCTTGTATCAGGTACCAAAACTAAAACTGTAGCAAGGAGCAGCCAAATAAAACCGCCATTAGAGATATTACTGATAAACTTCAAAAAATTGATTTTCCGATTGTCCGTTTCTCGTTGTTTAGCAAACTTATTGATAATACTATCATCGATTTTAGCAATCAAACGCAGCATGTTATTCCTCCTTTTTAAGACCCTTTTCTTGCGTACGATGGATAAAAAGCAGGACTTGAAAATAAAACAAGAAGCTGAAACCTAATAAAGCAAGGTAGATTGGTCCTGCAAACCATAATGCAACCAGAAGTATCGACGTACCTGCTAAATAGAAAAGTGCACTTTTAAAATCATTAAAAAACAAGAAAAATGCTGCAATCCAAGAGACTTCTTTTTGATTTTCCAGTTGAAGCAAGATTTTGTAACTAAAAAGAACAGCACTTAATAGAAGCAAAAACAACGTAGTATACATCAATGTATAGCCAATTCCCCCACCCAAATAATGGAAAATCCGATAATCGATGAATAAAAGAAGAAAATAACTACTTGCTAAACTATCTTGCTTTCCATAAAGAGAAATATTCTCACGAAACTTCTTCCAGAATAATGAACTGAGCTTTTTCTCTTCATTTTTTTTGTGATAATAAATCATATACAGAACTGTTCGACTTGCTGTTCCTAATGTGAAAACAGGCAAGACGCACAGGAACCACAGTAGCTGTAACTGGATAAGACGTGGAATCCATTCAATGATTTCTAAGAAATAATCATTGGCTCTTTTACCAATCGACCGATTCATCATCCTTTTGAACCTCCTGTCAAATCCATTCCTTCAATGAAATAACGTTGTGCAAAAAAGAACAGCAAGATGGTCGGGATCAAGACAAGTGTTGCTCCTGCCATCAGATAATTCCATTGTGTCGTCGCTTGGTTCTGAAAAACTTGCAAGCCAATCTGCAACGTGTATTTTTCTTGATCTTGGATATATAAAAGAGGACCTAAGAAATCATTCCAAGCCGCGTTGAAGGAATTGATTGCAATCGTGATCAAAGCAGGTTTCGTCAATGGAAGCATCAAATGACTCCAAATATACAAATGATTCGCTCCGTCGATTTCAGCAGCTTCGATCAATTCATTATTGATCGATAAGTAAAATTGACGCATCAGAAATATATTGAACGCATTGCCGAAGAACGATGGAACGATCAGAGGCAAATAAGTACCTACCCAGCCGATCTTGGAGAATAATACATATTGAGGAATCATCGTTACAAACCCCGGGATCATCATCGTAGAAAGAACCAAAGCAAACATCAGCTTTTTCCCAGGAAATTCAAGCTTCGCAAATCCATAAGCAATAAAAGAATTCGAAAGGACATTACCGATCACTACCAACACAGTGATGAATAATGTATTTCTTGCATATCGCCAAAAAGGAAATGCGGCAATCGTATCCAGATAGTTTTCCCATACGATTTTTTCTGGGAAAAAGGTCGGAGGATAACGAACGATTTCTTCCATTGGTTTCAATGAAGTAAATACCATCCAAAGCAATGGAATGAGCAAAATAATTCCTATTATCGTCATAAGCACATAGCTTAGCATCTTTTTTGATTGCCGATTCACACTGGTCTTTTTAAAATAATCCATCATTTGCCGTCACCTCCAGAATAATAGACCCATTTAGGTGCAAGCTTCAAATTGACGAAGGTCAGAACCAAAACGATCAGAAATAGGATCATCGACATAGCCATCGCATATCCCATATCAAAAGCGACGAACGCCTTATTCCACATATGCAGATTATAAAAAAGCAAGGAATTTGCAGGTCCACCTGTTCCATTTTTCGTCATGACATAAGCTTCTTGAAAAATTTGGAAAGAACCGATCGTAGAGGTGATCACATCATAAAAAATAATAGGAGTGATTAATGGCAAAGTAATACTTTTGAACTTTCCCCAAACGCCTGCTCCATCGATTTCTGCTGATTCATATAAAGATCTAGGAACATTTTGTAATGTAGCTAAGTAAAGTAGCATTGCTCCTCCAGAGCTCCATATTTTCATCAAAATCAACGCAGGTTTCGTCCATTGTGGATCAAACAACCAAGCTGGTCCAGGGATATGGAACCAGCCCAGAAATGTGTTGATCAATCCTGCAGATGGAGAAAGCAGCTGCATCCATAAGATGTAGACTGCTACTCCTGATAAGACTGCCGGTAAATAGAAAACTGTACGGAATACACTGATTCCTTTGATTTTTTGATTGAGTACTGTGGCTAAAAACACACTGAAAATCGTCGTCAGCGGTACATTGAAGATGACGAAATAAACGGTGTTGTATAACGATTTCCAAAATAAATCATCATGAACGAACATTCTTTTGAAATTTGCTAGACCAATGAAATTCATCTTGGATGTCAAATTATAATCGGTGAAACTACCAATAACTGAAAAAAGCATAGGCCCTAGCATAAAGATTAAAAAACCGATAATAAAAGGCGAGATAAATAAATAGGCCCATCTTGCTTCTTTTTTCTTTCGGATAGATAAACGCTTCAAATTTTCTTGCCTCCTCTGTACCTAGACAGTCAAAAACGGATTATTGATTTTGCTTGACTAAGTTCTCTACTGCTTTTTGTGCATCTGCCAATCCTTCTTTTGCTGATTTTGTTCCTAAAAGAATCTGGTCGATCTGTTCATTCACTAATGTCGTATAATCCGGTGCATCTAAAGGAACTGGTGTGATCACCGTATTTTCAAAATTTTCGTCCGCCATTTGATAGATCATTTTCCCTTTGTCCGTTAGGTTGTCATTATTCACTAATTTCTCATTAGCTGTCTTGCTTGCCATGATATCAAAACTTTTTTCGCCGAATTTTTCTTGTACTTCTGGAGAAGAAAGATATTTGATGAATTCATAAGAGGCTTCAGGATCTTTTGCTCCGTATGGTACTTCCAAGACGAATCCGCCACCCCATGACCAATGACCTGAACCTTCCTCTTTTTCTGGAAGCTGCATCACGCCAAAATCAAAATCATCCGGTGCGTTTTCCATCAAGCTAGAGTAATAATTGATATTTTGGGCGCGCATGGCTACTAATCCAGAAATAAATGGATCAGACACACCAGAACCAAATTCTGCTTCTAATTTGTTGATTGTATTTTTTCCATAATAATCTTGCCAGTCTTGGATCCATTCCAAGGCTTCCACTTTGTTTTTAGTATCAATCTTGACCTTTTCGTCCTTATCAAACCAACTAGTCCCGTTGTCTGCGTTTAATGCCCATACATCAGCACCTAAATTCCATAATGGATAAAAACCGATACGCGTAAACTCTTTTCCTTCTTTTTTATCTAGTTTACGTGCTGTTTCTTCTAATTCATCCCAAGTTGTCGGTAGATTTTGTTCGCTGATCCCAGCTTCTTTAAATAACTTTTTATTATAAAAAATGACTTGTGTATCTGTATTGAATGGGATGGCGTAAGGATCACCTTTATATTCTACTGTGTCCCAAAGCTGGGGATAAAAATCCTTAGAAGTGTCTTTATCTACATACTCGGAGAGATTAGTTGCTTGCTGTGCTTCTGCTCTTTGGGCAACGGAATTTATATCCTGTACAATAACATCAGGTGCATTTCCAGCCGTTATTGCAGATAAAGATTTGGTCCAAATATCCCCCCATGGCTGATACTTATAATTTACATGGATCTCGTCTTGTGATTGGTTGAAATCCTCAATGATTTCTTCGATGGCTTCTTTTCGTGCGCCCGACCCCCAAAAGGACCAGAAATCAATATTTTTTCTTCCATCACTTGTTTTTTCAGAAGAATTTGCTGCACTTGAGCTAGCATCGCTTGTATTACTTGATCCGCATCCTCCTAATAAAAACAATGCTGAACTTGCCAGCAATCCTGTAAACAATAATTTTTTCATATTTTACCTCCAAATTTTAATGTAACCGATGTCGGTTTTAATATAACGATATCATTTTGTTCTGAAAATAACAATTTATAAGGTATGATTCTCGAAAAATTATTAATTATACCAACACTTCATATAATTAGCGAGCGTTTTCTTTGAATTTTTTAATCTTTCGTAGCAGAATGAGAATGTATTAAAAATAGATTAGGAGGAATTTTGATGTTTAGACACCAGAAAGAATTGCAGTTTGAAGCAAAACCAGATCGTCCGAATCCATTAATCGCGAAATATCTGCAGGAGCTGATCGGCGGCCAATATGGCGAGATGAGTGTAGCTATGCAGTACCTGTTCCAAGGTTGGAGCTGCCGAGGAGAAGAAAAATATAAAGATATGCTGATGGACATTGCAACAGAAGAAATCGGCCACGTGGAAATGTTGGCGACAATGGTTGCTCGTTTATTAGAGGGTGCGCCTGTTGAAGATCAAGAAGCAGCGATGCAAAAAGATCCAACAATCGGTGCCATTATCTCTGGAATGAATCCACAGCACGCGATCGTAGCTGGCTTAGGACCTCGTCCTGCTGACAGCGTGGGCAATCCATGGAGCGGTGCCTATATCATTGCGAGTGGCAACTTGTTAGCAGACTTTAGAGCTAATTTAAATGCCGAATCACAAGGAAGACTTCAAGTAGCACGTATTTACGAAATGATCGATGATCGTGGCGTAAAAGATATGCTGTCTGTTCTCCTTGCAAGAGATAGCTATCATCAAAACCAATGGGCATGTGCAGTGAAAGAATTAGAAGAAAAAGAAGGTTCGATCTTAGTCCCAAGTACTTTCCCACGTGACAAAGAACGAAAAGACATTGCTTATGACTTCTATAACTTCTCAGAGGGAGACCAAAGTAGTGAAGGTTCTTGGGCTAGCGGCAAAGCATTGGATGGCGAAGGCGAATATCAATGGTTGAAAGAACCTAAGATCGAAGGCGCTGCACCAAAATTAGAACCAGTAACACCAAAAATGTATGGGACACCTCCATTCAAGAAATAAGAAAAAAAGGTTGTGACAAGATTTTTGTCACAACCTTTTTATTGTATTAGAAACGACTTTCCTATTGGCTCGATTCAAATTTCTTGAAAAATAAATTTCCTTCAGCAGTTAAGCGAACACCTCTGTTTTCTGGATTCAATGTGATATATTCTTTCTCTTTACACCATCGGAAAAACGCGTTCCCGAGATTTCCTCCTAAATGAAATGTTCGTTCTGTCCAATCTAAGCAAGGCTTCACAAGTGCTCCAGATTGTTTTTTCAGTGCGTCAATATCTATTCCTAAGTCTTTGAAATAACAAACGCCTTCTTCTGTAAGTTCCACATGATGGTTTTCCATCACAAGATAGTTGTTTCGAAGGAGAAAGTTGAAAAAAAATACACCTATCACACCGGCTAAATGCCGATAACAAGATCTTCCTGCTTTTAATTCACTATATTCTTTGTTTTCATTAAATGATTTGATCGGTTTAACCGGACTAACTACCATAAGATTTTCTAACAAATCAGCGATTTCCAGAGATGATAATCGATAATAGACATTTCTTCCCTGTTTATAAGACATCACCCAATCAAGAGAATGAAGTTTTTTTATATGATAAGATGCCGTGTGATCTTTTATTTTTGCTTTCTTTGCTAGTTCATGCACGGTATGGAACCTTCCATCCATCAATAAAGTAAGGATCTCAAGTCGCGAATGATCTGCTAAGAGTTTAGTCGTTTGCTGAAGATCAGGAAATCCAGCCATTTTTTTCTCTCCTTTCACACATCGATGAGCATCGAGGAATAAGCTTAGTATACTATATTCAGAGGTGAGGATTATGTTTAAAAAAATGGAAAAAGAAAGTTTCTATTACGGATTTCCCGTCGTGCTGATGACGACTAAGGATGAAATGACTGGTAATGACAACCTTACGCCAATCAGCTCCACTTGGACACTTGGCAAAACGATTGTCATTGGGATCAGTATGCACAGTAAAGGGTATACAAATTTAAAAGTGGGACATGCCGCTACCTTCAATCTTGCAGATAAAACGCTTTGGGAAAAAATCGAGAAAATCGCAAAGACGACAGGCCATCCTATCATGCCCGATTATAAACAAAAAGCTGGCTATTCCTTTTGCTCTGACAAATTTCAATTGGGAAAGTTCACAAAACTAGCAGGTGAAGAAGTTGCAACTGTTCGGATCAAAGAATGCCCGATTCAAATAGAAACGTTGGTTCAACGAATTTCAACTAGAGAAGACTTTGCTATTGTAGAATGTGAGATCGTAGCTATTTTTGTAGAAGAAGGGATTTTACATGATCCAACTCATATCAATGTGGATAAATGGCAACCTCTTATCTATAAATTCAGAGAATATACAACTGCCAACCAGTCGTTAAGTTTGAATTTTAGATTCCAAGAATTCAAAGAGTCATAATGATAAACATCGTTAGGTATAAACAAAAAAAGACTCGCAGCACGAGTAAAAAACAAATAGAAGCTATAAGGTCGAATGTGACTCTATAGATGCAGTATATGCAGTATATGCAGCTTATGAGCATTTCTTCTGTTCTCTTTGTTTTTGGGATCTGTGCTGAAGTCTTTTTTTGTTTTTTGCCGCTCTTTCTTTGAAAAATCGATTATGTTATACCTTCTCCATTACTAATTCAGGTATCTGCTGAGTAATGATTTTTCGCGCAAAAGAAATATCTGTTATCCAAGGTTCGATTTGTTCTTCAGTCAAGACAAGCGGCATTCGGTCATGGATTGGTGCAACTGTGCGATTAGGTTCAGTAGTCATTATGATCGATTCTGCCGTTTTTTCATCGTGATGGCTACGATAAAAGCCGCCAATATACACTATTTTTTCCTTATTTGAAAACATAAATTTGTCTTTTTCTTCATTCCACTCATAAAAGCCGCTCATTGGGAAAACACAACGATTTTGCAAAAATGGTTGATGAAAGGTCTTTTTTTCTTCTACTGTCTCTGCTCGGGCATTGATCATCAATTGTCCTTTTTTAAATCCGGTAAATCCCCACTTCATGATTTCCGGAGTGAGATTGTTTTCTTCCTCTTTTCTTAATGTCACAACAAGATTTGACGGAAAGATTTCTCCAGCTGCTAATTTTGCTGCCTGTTCCGGTTGTTTCTTCTGGGCTTCTCGATAATAATTCTGAAGGAGCTCCGACTCTAGATCAAAAAAATAACGACCACACATCCTAATACCTCCCCCCTCTTTTTATCTATCATACACTGCAACAAGAAGTTCACACCAACAAAACGCTTTCAATGGATGGAGAATTAAAAAAAGTTGTGACAAACTCTCCAGTAAACGTTTTCTCCTACCAACGCCTCGGTCACAAGTCACAATATCCATCAAACATGAGAAGCTGTTTTTTTGAAATTGCTCCTTGTGACTCAGAGTGAAACGGCAGGTTCACGACCTCTGGGTAAACGGTGTTCAAAAGCCAGTTTCTCGGTATTAAGCCAAATTTATGCAAAAATGTAGAAAGCCATTTTCACAAAAATTTTCTTAATACTCGAAACTAAGCGACTTTTTTACAACCTCTTCCTTAAACGGTGTTCAATCAGCTTACATCTGCGGTAATAAGCCCAACCAAACGAAAAATATGAGGAGCTATTTTTATTTGGCTGTTCTTATTACTTGATGCAGGGCAGCTTTTTCACAACCTCTAACTATTAAAAAACCTTTTGCGAAGTTAACAATCTTTCTTTGATCAATTGGAAATTCTGTCTAAGTAGTGATAGATCTTGTGTGACTTTCAACAATAAGATACTGCCCTGGATTTCAGCAATCAACGCTTTGGCTTGACGGTCTGCCTCTGCATCGGACAGTTTTTCTTCAGAAAGTGCCAAGATATTTTGTTTCGTATACTTGACCCATTGATTGACTAATTCTAGTAGCAATAGACGGAATTCTTCATCCACTGTACTCAACTCAATAATCAAATTCCCCACAGGACAGCCATGATAAGTGATTTGTGCCTCATGATCAGCGAAAATCCAATCCAACATTTCTTCTAGTGCTTCTTCTGGCTGTTTTCCAGCATTTAAGATGTCTTCAAACAATTCTGTCTGCCACACGTCCATATGCGCATGGATCACCGCTAGACAAACTTCTTTTTTTGAAGAAAAGTAATAATAAAATTGACCTTTTCCCGTATCAGAAGCTGCTAGAATATCCCGGATCGACGTTTCATGATAGCCTTTTTTATAAATAAGATCTTTGGTCGCTTCCAAGATCTTTTCCTTTGTTTTCAATGATATTCTCCTTTTTCATCTCTCATAGTCCTATATTATACAATAAATTCATCATTTTATCTTCCTAATCGTTTAAAAAAGACTGTGCCAAATTATCTGACACAGCCCTCACTATAAAACTGTTCTCTTGTAGCTAGATGTTCATTGATTCAAGAACTGCGAGGACAAAAGCAGTTCCTATCTTATGATAGTTGCTCTAATACTTCCTCTGTTGTCATCACTTGGTCTGCAATAAAACCAAAGTTCGTCAACGCTGCATCCATTGCTTCTTGGCCAGGAGCACCAATTGCATCTGTCGCTACAACAACATTGAATCCACTCTCTACCAATTCACGCATATGGGAATCGCTACACAAGTTTCCGTTCATTCCACCGAGAATTACTGTGTCGATTCCATTTTTTCTCAATTGAAGCGCTAAGTCGTTGCTTTCTGGTCCAAAGATTTTATGAGGAGAGCTGATGATCGTATTTTCATCCAAATATGGTTTCAATTCTTCGATAAAATCGGCTCCTGAACCTTCTTCCACTGGATCATATTGACTTTTTCTAGCAAACATCTGCTGCTCAAGCATCATATGTTCTCCTGCACCGCCAAATTGCCATTTATGGTCATGTGGATAAAAATAATGAGGAGAAATAAAGAGTTTGTATCCTTTTTCTTTTGCTTGTTTCACCATTTCGATCATATTTTCGATCGTATTGTATTTTTCTAAGATATCTTTTGTCAAACCAAAGCCACCGCCTGCTGGTTTCAAGAACTCGACTTGCGGGTCAGTTAGAACTACTGCTGTATTTTTGTTGTTGAACATGATAAATTCTCCATTCGTTATTTATTTTAATACATCATTTAGAGCTTCACTCATTGTTGGATGAGAATAGATTTGATCTCTCAATAACGTATAAGGAAGTTTTCCATTCATAGCTAGCGAAATCAAGTTGATGACTTCATGAGAATCTTCCGCATAGATACTTGCACCTAGAATCAAGTCAGTTTCAGGATCAACTAAAACTTTGAATACCCCTTTAGGATCTTCTAATACTTGTGCTTTAGGAACACCGCTTGTCATATACTTGAATAATTTATAATTGATGCCTTGTGCTTTAGCTTGTTTTTCTGTTAATCCTACATTGGATAAAGTTGGAGTGATAAACACACTGTAAGGCACAGCTTTCCGGTTATTCGTTGTTCGTGTATTCTCGCCTTTCAACTGATCCATGATAATTCGATAATCATCTAGAGAGATATAAGTAAACTGTAGTCCGCCTTTGACGTCTCCAATCGCCCAAATGTTTTCCGCATCTGTACGAAGGTATTCATCCACAGCAATTGCTCCGCGATCGGTCAGTTTGACATCTGTATTTTCTAATCCAAGAGAAGCTGTATTAGCTTTTCGACCAGTTGCAGCCAAAACTTTTGACGCTTGGATTGTTATTTCTTGTCCATCTTCTGTAAAGGTAACGGCAGCTGTTGATTCTTGGTCTGCTACTTCATCGACAGTCACACCTAAGTGGAACTCGATCCCTGCATTCGTCAAATCTTCTAAAATCATTTGTGCGATGTCTTCATCTTCACGAGGAAGAAATTCAGGATGGGCATCAAGAACGACAACTTTAGATCCGTATTCATTGAACATTGATGCAAATTCCAGACCAATATATCCAGCCCCAATGATCACTAATTTTTCCGGTAATTGTTCCTGATCCATTGCTTGCGTAGAATCAATCAAGTAGCGACTTGTATTCAATCCTTTGATTGGTAAAATGATTGGTTCAGAACCAGTATTGATGAAAATCCGTTCGCCTTCAACAATCACTTTTTCACCATTATTCGTCACTTCGATTTGATGGTTAGAAAGAAAACGTGCTGTACCGTCCATCACTGTCCCAGTCGCCTCATCGCTGATCATATGATAATTTTTGGCGCGAAGCATGCCCGTCAATTTTTCTTTCCGAGCAACAGCCTCTGTAAAGTCGATTCCTCTTTCTCCATTGAAAATCAATGATTTAGAAGGAATACAGCCGATGTTGATACATGTTCCGCCATACATACGTGTTGACTTTTCAACGACTAAAACCGATTCGCCTTTTGAGGCTAACGCCTTCGCTAAAGTCTTACCGCCCTTTCCAAAACCGATCACAATATTTTGATATTTTTCCATCCTTTTTCCCTCGCTTCTTTTTTACCTACCGATTGGTACAAAAATATGATAACCGATAATCGTCTATTTTCCAAATCATCTGCTTTATTTGTCAAAAAAACCAGACAAAAAGCGGTCCTTTCACGTTTTTAGTCTGGTTCGATTTCCTTTATTCTTCTAAACAATCGTTACTTCTACATCGATATTTCCTCTAGTTGCTTTGGAGTAAGGGCAGAATTCATGCGCATCTTCTGCAATTTTTTGAGCTTCTTCTTCGCTGATGCCATCGATATGCACTTCTAATACTACACCGATCTGATAGCCGCCATCATCTAAATTATAAAGAGAGACACGTGCTTTTACTGTGGACTCTGCGGTCATTCCTGCTTCTTTGATCATATGTTGTACCGCCCCATTGAAACAAGAAGCATATCCTGCTGCAAATAATTGTTCCGGATTTGTTCCTTCTGCATGGATTCCCGGAGGAGTGATTTTCATATGCATCGAGCCATTGGGTGCCTCGACCTCTCCATTGCGCCCGCCATGGTTGATCATTGCTGTTTCGTATGCTTTTTTCATTGTACTGCTCCTTTCGATTGACCATTTGCTACTTGCTATAGTTATAGTGTATGACAGGTAAGGCGCTTTCTACAAAAATTCTGCTTATTCAAATACCAGAATACCGTCTTCTACTATTTTTCCAAAAAACAAAAAGATGCCACTCGTGAATAACAGAGTCATATTCGTTCCAAAATAAATAGCAATCTTTTCTAAATAATCTTTTATATGATTGATTTTAAGATACATATATACCAGAAAGTTGACCCCATAGACCAATACTGTTAAAAAAATAACCATATTCGTTACCATTTTTTTCCTCCTTTTGCTGGACACCCTACCAGCACTCGGTTTAACCTTACCACTTTTTTTGTTGTCCAAGCAACTACCTTTCAAGAAGTTTGGTTTATTCTGCTGATAATGATTCAATATCAGAAAAATGCCCGAATAACTTTGCTAGTTTTTCTAATACTAGCTGGTTCTTTCCGCTCTCGTCATTTTCTACCTGCAATACTAACAACGGCTCATGTAAGCTTAAACGAATCAAAAACCAACCGCTTCCATAAGGTTCTTGCAGATTATACCGAATACCTTCTTCATTTGCCGGGTCGAAGTTCATCCCTTTTTCTTCTTCCAACAGTCGCTGCATTTCTTCTAATATCTTGTTTCCTTGTTCGCTTGGTTCATCGCTGAACAATTTTAGTCGGATTTCTTGTACTTCTACAGGCTGTTTCAACTCTTTGATTTGTTCATCCAATGTGATACCTTTTCTTTTTAATTCTGGCAAAAGCATCAGGATCTTTGCGATGACGTATGCTCCATCATCCAGAAAATAATTTTCCTTGAATGCAGCGTGGCCGCTTGTTTCGATGGCTAACTGTGTATCTTTCCCAAGACGATTAAGTTCTAATGCTTTATTGATCACATTTCGATAACCGGAAATATAACGAATTTGGGTGCCTCCTTTTTCTTCAATGAATTTTTGTAGATGAGAAGAAGTAGGAGAATTCGTTACGATCCTTGTTTCTGGATGCTCTTTTAATACGATCGTACTTAATACTGCGATCAAATTATTTCGATTGATGACTGTTCCAGAAGCACTGACCACAGCTGAACGATCCACATCTGTATCAAAAATGATCCCAAGATCTGCTTCATTTGCTAAAACAGCCTGCTTGATACTTTCCATCGCTTCTTTGTTATCAGGATTGGGGATGTGATTAGGAAATCGACCATCTGGTTCCAAAAATTGAGATCCTGTTGTATCAGCGCCTAAGCTATTCAATACTTTTTCAGCAAAGAATCCTCCAGCACCATTTCCAGCATCCACGATGATTTTCCACCCTTTTAGTGGTTTGTCATCTTGTGTTCCCATCCCTTTTTTGATTTTTGTGACTAGGTCTTGCGCATAAGGTGTCAAAAGGTCTGCTTTTTCCACACTTCCCGCTTGTTCACTTTTTACTTTTTGCTGTTGTGACAGGATATAAGCAATATCTTCTTTTTCTGCCCCACCTTCTGAGGTGAAAAATTTTATTCCGTTGTAATAATAGGGAAGATGGCTAGCAGTCAGCATGACCGCAGCGTCGCATGAGAATTGTTCAAATTGAGTGGACATAAACATAGCTGGCGTAGTAGCTAATTCGAAATCAATGACATGTATCCCTTGTTCTTTCAGACTTTGGATCAACGCCTCTTTTAGTGCTGGTCCGCTGATCCTGCTGTCATGACCAATCCCAATCGTCCATTTTCTAGTTGGGTTAGTTGACTTCTTCTTTTTCTTTAGCCAGTTTGCTAGTCCCCAGCCGATCTTTTCTACCCTGTCTGTCGTCAAATTGACTTCATGACCTTCAACTGGTAATGCAATCCCTCGAATATCCGATCCATTTTGTAGCGCTTTCATATTTTCCATATAAAAGTCCTCCTCAGTTATTCCCTCATTTTTTCTAATTTTTCCGCAAATCGCTGTGCTTCTTCTTCTGAGCGGCAAATAATAATGAATGTATCTACACCTGCCATCGTTCCAACAACTTCGGGATAAGCAACTTCGTCTAACCAATTCGTTACCACATCAGCGCCATTTCGTTCAGTCAATACGATAACCATGAATTGAACAGACTGTATACGTAAAACCTCACGCCTAATTGCCGTACGCAAACGTTCTTCATTTAAAGAAACAGATGGTTGGTTAAATAATGTATAGCGTACTATTTTATTTTCATTTTGGCTTTTTACTAACTTCATTTCTCTGATGTCTCGAGAAATCGTAGCTTGAGTCACATCGGCACCTGCTTCATGCAACCGTGTAAGCAGCTCTTCCTGTGTCCCAATCGGTTGTTCTGTAATCATTTGGCGGATCAATGCTTGTCGCTGTTTCTTTTTCATATTAGACACCTCTCAATATTGATTATAGCAAAAGACAAGTAATATTTCTTCTTATTTTGGTATTTTTTACTTTTATTTTTTGGCTTTATTCAGGTTGCTATCTTTTTTCTATTTTGACACGCAAAATCGTCTTCATTTTTTCAGGTGCAGATTTTCGTGGATCGCTGATATAGATTTCTTTATGTTCTTTAGAAGTTCTTTGATAGCCTTCTTCTGCAATGAATGCTTCTAATTTCTCAAAGGATTCTGGTTCTTCATCATAGGAACCGATGTGTAAGATTTGGGCACAAAGACCTTCTTCCATCTTTCCGAATGCTACTTGTTCTCTCAAGTCTTCCGGAAGTTTGCTCAAAGAACGCTGAATGGCTTCTTGTGCTATCGCTTCTGTAACAAAGTCAGGCTGTCGGATCATCAATTGATAAGAAAAATGTTCTTTTTTCATCACTGGTTCATGCAAATACTTTTCTTGTAGTCCCCATTGTCCTTCCAATGGATAGACAGTATACAGCTGATAATCAGGAATCAGCCAATTTTTTTTAGGCGCCATGCGTATTGCATAGCTGACTGCATATAGACAGGCTACTCTTCGTTTAAAGTCTTCCTGATTCGGATCGCCGATCCCTCTGATGCTAAAGAATGGTTTTTTAGGAACCTCTAGTATTTGCGGGCTTTTTTTCATACTATAGCTCTTGTCTTTACGCCATTCGATTTTTTCCATTTTTCTTCCTCCGCGAAATTCCATTTAGTTATTTATTATCATACCTCTTTTTGAGTGACTTGGCTAATCGTGTTGACACTATTTTTCAGTTTGTGCTAGAATAAGTTAAGTAAATAAATCGTACAGATAACACGTTTCGGCGTGTCGAGAGAGAGGCGGTTTCTATTTTTATAATAGAAATCACTCTCTTTTTTTACGAAATTTTTTAGAGGTGATGTAAATGACAAAACAAAAACAGCTGCTTTTAGTACCTGCAGTAATTGCAACAGGGATGATGTCTTTTGCGGGCGTATTGATCGAGACGGCCATGAATGTAACTTTCCCCACTCTTATCAGACAGTTTGATTTAACGACCGCACAAGTCCAATGGGTAACAACGATTTATCTTTTGATGATTTCGATCATTGTTCCGCTGTCTACTTATTTGAATCGCAATTTTAGTCTCAAAAAACTCTTTTTAGCTTCAAATCTGCTTTTCTTGGCAGGTATAATGATCGATTTCTTCTCTCCTACCTTCATGGTCCTATTGTTTGGTCGATTGCTCCAGGGGGCAGCGACAGGTATCGCTCTTCCGTTGATGTTCCATATTATCTTGACATTTGCCCCCCTCAATCGACGAGGCGCGATGATGGGTGTCGGTACTTTGACAACGGCCATTGCTCCAGCGATTGGACCCACTTACGGAGGCATTATGACTTCACATTTTACATGGAATCATATTTTCCTGTTTCTTGTGCCCATTTTGATCCTTTCTTTGATTATCGGCTGGTTTGCTATTCCCGAGATGGCAGTACAAAAAAATAGTTATTTGGATTGGTGGAGCGTTTTAGGAATCTGTCTTTTGTTTAGTGGAAGTCTGACATTTTTGAGTACGTTGGGAACACTTTCTAGTTGGATTGCTTTGATCATCGGCGGGATTGGCTGGTTCCTATTTTACTATCGAAGTAAAAAAGTGGAACATCCGCTGATTCGGCTGTCCATTCTTTCAAATAAAACATTCCGTTTGTTTTTGTTTGGCTTCTTGGTTTATCAGTTTTTATTACTTGGTGTGTCTTTTGTCTTACCGAATTTCCTTCAGATCGTTCAAGGAAGCAGTCCTTTTGTCGCTGGATTAGCCATGCTTCCCGGTGCAGCGGTTGGTGCGTTGCTTTCTCCTTTTTCTGGTAAAATGTTGGATCAATATGGTCCGAAGAAGCCAATTTTTGCTGGATTGATCCTTTCTTTGATTGGTTGGCTAGCATTATTCCTATTTATCGGACACGCTTCATTGGGTGTATTGATTGCCTGTCATGTTTTTTATATGGTCGGTATCGGATTGTCTTACAGCAATATGATGACGACTGGAATGAATGCGCTGAATGAAGAACTGCAAGGAGACGGGAATGCAATGTTCAATACCTTGCAACAGTTTTCTGGTGCTGTGGCTACTTCATTAGTAGCGGTTATTATCAATTATGTTCAGCATCATACTTCCCATAATTACGAAGTGTCTACTACACTAGGATCAAAAGCGGCATTGGGCGTCTTATTGCTGTTACTTCTTATCAGCTTTGCTCGATTCGTCTATTCTCTGTTTTTTGCTAAAAAAGCGTAGTTTCCATATACGGCAGGTGTTGCATCTGCCGTTTTTTTGTGTGAAAATGGTTGTTTGTAAAAGGAGGCTTTTTTATGGAAAAAATTGCCATTATCGGTGGTGGGATCATTGGTATGACCCTAGCCAATTACTTGGATACATCAACATTCGATGTTGCTTTGTTTGATGAAGGGACAGGACAGGCAACTAAAGCAAGCGCTGGGATCATCTCCCCCTGGTTGTCAAAACGCAGAAACAAACAATGGTATCGTCTGGCTAAAGACGGCGCTGCTTTTTTCCCTAAACTTATAAAAGATTTCCAACTTGATCAAACGATTTATGCACAATCAGGGACACTTTTGCTGCGGCCTGAACAAGATTTAGCTGAATTAGCTGTTCTTGCGGAGAAACGAAAAGAAGAAGCGCCAGAAATTGGAAACATCGAATGGCTTTCACCTGAACAGACGTCCCAAGCTCTTCCGTTATTGAAGCCAGCAGTTTCACTGCGTATCAGTGGTGGTGGTCGTCTGGATGGAAAAGCATATTTAGAACATCTCGGTCAGCGTTTAGTACAAAAACAAATCGAGCAGATCCAGGCAAAAGTCACCTTGCACAAGAAGAACGATTCTTGGCTCATCAAGGGATCATTTGGAGAATACACAGCTGACCGCGTAATCTTGACACCTGGTCCTGCACTTAAGCCTCTATTGAAAAAATTAGGCTATTCTGCAGATATACGTCCGCAAAAAGGGCAGCTCTTAGCATTTCAGACATCTTATAAGATGAGTCAAGACTGGCCTGTTGCTATGCTTGACGGAGAAGCTGATTTCATTCCTTTCATGGATGGAAAGATCCTTTTAGGTGCTACCCATGAGAACGATCAAGGCTGGGATTTGGCTCCTACTAGCGAAGCTTATAAGGGATTGACTAAGAGTACAGAACAGTTCTTGGCCGATCCAAATCAGATAAAAAACTGGCCATACGAGTTCCGTGTAGGTACCCGTGCTTATACGTCAGATTTTTCCCCATTTTTCGGCGTATTGCCAGATGACCCAAGTTTACTGGCTGCTAGCGGTCTAGGCTCTTCTGGTTTGACGACAGGCCCTTATATCGGCTATCTATTAGCCAACTTCTTAAATACTGGTCATTGGCCTACGGAAGATTATCAAAAGGACATCTCCACCTATATTACGAAAAATCCATTATAGAAAAACAGCTTTTTCAAGTAAGGATCCCGAGCGATATAGCGCATGGATTACTTCTTGAAAAAGCTGTTATTTTAGTTCAATTTCTGAATCAAATTCTCCAAACTTTCTTTTGCTTCCTCTGGCAAGAGATCTTTTCCTATCTGAGCTTCAATGAATCGTAAACGACTATCAAGTCGTTGTTTCACCAGATTTTTATAGGACTTATCCTCAAAAGAAACAGGAAAATCAGGTATAGGTAAATACTGGATGTCTTCAAATGGACCAAACGACTTGAATTCTGCCGTTTGTTGCACGATTCTTTCAACGATTGACAATGTCGTTTCAGGTTTGATTTTTTTATCATCGAAATATCCAGTATTCAGGACATAGCAGGCTGTTTGCTGTTTCAAAAACAACTCTCGAAAAGCTTGATAGTCTTCCCTAAGAGGATAGACACGGAAAGGATTAGCAAATGGTTCAATGACTAGCTCATCTAGCTGTCTTTTTGTAGTGATATTTTCCGCGTCTGATCGTTTTGTTGCTAATGTTGCACCAAAAGACGCTGCTAAAACCGGGTCATTGATCTTGATAATTGGCGGAAGTGAATCATCTTTCATGATCCAAAAAACAGCATCGATCTTTTCGCTAAGATGATCGGCTCGGTCTGGTGTCGCATAACGTGATTTGACTGTCCGCCCATTTCCGTTTCGTATATCTCCTGTCACTAGGACTTTTTCTCCTTTACTTGTACATGTCACGCCCACATTCTGACAAGTAAGGAAAGAAGAAATGGCCGGATCATCAGACGGATAGTCTTGTGTTTTATCAAAGTAAGAAGGTTCCAAGGCAGTAGAAAAACCATTTTTTCTAGAAATAACAAAAGCATCGTCATGTAGGATCGTAACAGAGTGCCCTTCCGAATGTTTTGCTAAGGTGATCGTTGATTTTCCAGAACCGGACAACCCAAATACAGCCATCGTATAAGTCTGATCATTACTAGTATATTGTTTCATCCCGCCATGGCAGGCAATAAAACCATTGCGATTCCCCAATGCCCAAGCAAGCGTCAAAGTCGCTTTTTTTAATTCCCCAAAGTAACGTAATCCTAGCACAGCAGCTGTATTATGGAGAGAATCAAATAAAACGAGTCCATTGGGAAAGGCTTCATGCGTCCATCCGGGATCACAAAAGATATAAAGATCCCCCTCGTCAAAGGACGCAGATTTTTGATAAGTAGCCAAGGTCTTCGCATTCGCTGGCTGAAAATTCAGTATATAAGAATACAAATTGTTCTCAAATCCTTCTGGAATCAACAAATGACTTTGTACAGAAAATTCTTCAGATAGACCAACGATTACTTTTGTATGATAAAATTGTCGCTTTCGACTTTGATACACGGCTTCTCTCAAAATCTTCTCGTATTTACTTTGCTCCTTGTCCAAGTCCTCAAAGATACGCCGAGCACTTGCTGTTCTTCCTACAATACTTCCATCATTGAATACTAGTGTCCTAGCATCAGCTGGTAAATCTAGTTCTTCAGCATGTGAGACTGTTATATCTGTGATGATCGTTCCTGGACTCCCTTTTGCTAGTTGATAAGCTGTCTTCCTGTCAAAAACTTCTTGAACATTATTACCGTAGAATGCCGTTTCAACAATGGATCGAATACTGGATAACAGTGGATTTTCACTTGTGATTTTCTCTAATTCGAGACTCTCTTTTGTACTCATGGCTCCTCCTCATCCCCTAAACAAAAAAGCGTTTTCTTTATTATACATTATCCGAGTTTTTATTTGTACTGCTGTGCAGGGGAAAACAAATCATTTATTTTTCATAAAAAAAACCGAGAACTTGAATAAACAAGACTCTCGGTTTCATCATTTTTCTTTTATCGGCTTAGTACCAACCGTTTGCTAACCAGAATGTTTTAGCAGCATCCCATGAACCATAACGAGATGTTACGTATTGTTCTGCTACACGTTCTTGATTGGCAGCTGAATAGTCGCCGTTTAAGTATGAAGCATCTAATTGGTAACGGCCAATGTAACGTCCGTTAGTAGCTGTGTATGAACCGCCTGATTCTTTTTGTGCGATCCATTCTTTTGCAGAGCTTGAAGTTGGCGCCGTTGCAGCAGCTGGGGCAGCAGGAGCTACTTCAACTGTTTCAACAGGTGCAACGTATGTATGTTCTTGCGTTGCTGTTTCAGTTGTAGATGCTGTATTTTCTGTTGTGTTGCTTTCTGTTGTTGCTGAAGAATCATTTGAAGTTGGGATTGTTAATTGTTCACCAACATAAATGCGGTTGATGTCTGCAATTGAATTCTTTTCAGCAATTGCATCGATCATTGAGTTGTCTCCTGCAAATTTTTGTGAAATCTTAGATAATGAATCACCTGATTTTACTGTGTAAACTTCATCAGCGTGAGCATTTGTAGTTCCTACAAACATTGCAGTAGCACCAGCAGCAAAAGTTGTACCTAAAACAATTTTCTTAAATGAATTCATATTAAACTCCTTTTTTTCTCCGTTTTTTATTCTTTCGACGCTATTAACTTTATCATTTAGAAATATTTCATAGGTAAAAGAATCATGACATTTAATGACAAAATGACGGATTATTTAATATTTGTAACATTTGGAGCAAATAAAAAATCAGACTAAAGTCGTAGAACCTAATGAAATCAACAAAGGAAACGATTTTTCATGTTTTTTTATATTCCATGAAAAACACATGTTTTTGTAACATTTCTCCTCATTTCTTGTAAAAAAACTAGAATTTTTTTATTTGTATCTCTCATAATTTATTAAAAAAGTGTAAAAAATAAAAAAAATCCAGTAATTGTTACAACAATTACTGGACAAAAACAATGAATAATGCTTGCTATTTTTTTATTTTAACTTTCTCCGCAACAATTTTTGTGCATGTTCTAGTTCATTTATGACGACTTCTTCCGATTCTTTAGCTAACGTTTCATCTAATACATCAAGCCATTTTTCTGGCTCTTTTGTTCCGAGACGTCCAATAGCCCAAGCTGCTGTTCCTCTGATGACAGGGCGGACATCCGTTAAACATTCTGAAATCTCAGGCAATGCCGTTCGATCTCCTAGATTAGCTAAAGCGATCAATGCGTTTCTCTGCAAAGGTTTTTTTCCACGCCACGAACCGGCTAAATGCCCAAATTGCTGCTTGAAGTCTTTATTCGACATCGACAGCATCGGCTTTAATTTTGGATATACTTCATCTACTTTTGGTTCCATCTCTTCATGAAAATGAAAATCTTTTCCTTGATTGTAAGGGCAGACTAACTGGCAGATATCGCATCCATAAATGACATTTCGCATTTTTTTCCGATATTCTTCGGGCATCATCCCTTTTGTCTGCGTTTGATAAGATAAACATCGCTGTGCATTCATTCTGCCATCACCAAGCAATGCTTTCGTCGGACAAGCAGTCACACAGCGCATACAGTCACCGCAACCAAACTCTCCTGGTTTATCCGGCTCAAATACGATATTAGTGACGATCTCACCAAGATAGACAAATGAACCGAACTCTTCGGTGATCAACAATCCATTTCGGCCGATAAATCCTAATCCAGCTCGCTGTGCTACAGCGACATCGATCAGTTCCCCAGTGTCTACTTGCGGAGCTAGACGCCATTCCTCTTCTTTTTGCCATTTTTCTGCTCTTGTTTGGATGAATTCGATCAATCGATTCAATCGGTCTCTCAGTATATCATGATAGTCGATTCCCCATGAGGCACGAGCAAATTGCCCACGTTTTTCATCCCTAGGTACTTCTTCATGGATCCTAGTAGGATACGCAAGAGCAATGGAAATGATTGATTTTGGCTGATCAAATGTCATTTCTGGATAAAGACGCTCATCGATATTTGGGTGTTCGAAACCAGAAGTGTGGCCGGCTGCTTTTTGCTCTTCCAACGATTCTTTTAATGAATCAAAAGGCTCCGCCGTCGTAAACCCGATCTTGTCAATTCCTAATCGTTTGCTTTCTAGTATGATTTCTTCTTTTAATGTCATGGTCTTCCTCGCTTGCTGTTAACGGCTGTATAATCCATAATATAGTTTTTCTTTTTTCAGTTGGACAAACTGGATCTGCTGATCAGCAATCTTCTTTTCTTCCATCCATTTTTTTCTTGCAGCAAATACTTCCCAATAATTTGTCGAAATCAATTTTCTTTTGTTATCCAATGCGTTGAAAAAATTCAAAGAAACTGGTTTTGTACTTAACAATTCATGGAGCCTTAACTCTTCCCATGGTGAAAACTCAGACAGATCGCGGGAATACAGTACTTCTTCATAGAGATTTTTTTGCTGCGTATACGTGAATGTTTGTGGGATCTTTCCGGGTCTGGCAATTTCTACTAGACGGTTATAAAACATATTCATTAATTTGCTGTTGGCAATAAATTGACTTTTATAATAGGCCGACTGGATCTTTTTGATTACTCCTTCTGCTTTGATTACTGAAAACAAAGCAGGCCATGCTTTGACGGTTATTTCGTCGTTTTGTTTAACTAATACGCCAGGTGTGAAGCCGACTGGAGAAAGGAACACAAAATAACCGATACCGGTATTTTCATCTAAAGGCTGAAATTCATCAAACAACCATTTGCCTATGTACAGCTGCTCTTCATCTGGTTCTGTTGTCTCGTTTTGATTTGCTATGAATAATTTAGCTAATTCTGCTTCAAGAAATTGAAGGTCTTGATCCTTGTCGGTATTTTCTTGCTGGCTGATCAATCGAAATACTTCTTCTTTAATCGTATATTTATCTTTACGTGTAAAATTCATAGCCACACCTTCCTTCCTTACTCTAACTATAACGGAATTTTCTCAAAAAGGGTATCTGTACGCCGAAAAACATCATAATTTTTTCCGGTTTCTTGTAAAAAAACGCAAGGTCCGCTCCTTAAGCCAGACCTTGCGTTTTTCAGCTCTCTTTTGTTTGGGATAAACCTTCATGGATTGTTTCGATGTTCCATTTCATCATCTGATAGTAAGAATCTCCTTGTTCTCCTTCTTTGGCTATAGAATCAGTGAACAATTTATCATAAATCTCCAAACCCGTTTCTTTTGCTACTCGCTCCATACTTCTTGGATCTACACTGGTTTCCACGAATAAAACTGGCACTTCTTTTGCTCTTACCTGATCAATAATTGCTTTCATTTGGTCAGGCGTGCCTTGGCTTTCTGTATTGATTTCCCATATATATGCTGCTGGCAAATCATAAGCCCTTGAAAAATATTTGAATGCTCCTTCACTTGTTACTAATAATTTTTTGTTCTCTTCGATAGAAGCAAAACTTTCCTTCGCTTGTGTATCTAATTCTTTTAGTTTTTCCACATATGTTTCTGCATTTTTCTTATAATGTGTCGCATTTTCTGCATCTTTTTCAGAGAATATACGTGCGATTTCCTGCACATATTTTATTCCGTTAGACAGGTCTAGCCAAGCATGAGGATCCGCTTTTGTATTTTCTTCACCGCTAGTTAAATAAAGAGGTTCTACATTTTTGCTAACTGCAAAATAATCTTTTCCTTCTTCTTTCTTAGCTGTTTCCATCAAGTTATTGAACCAGCTGTTACCTGTTTCAAGATTCAATCCGTTGTATAAAATGACAGCTGCGTCGCTTGCCTTTTTGATGTCTTCTGGTAGTACTTCATATTCATGCGGATCTGTTCCGACTGGTACGATACTGTGGATATCTATTTTATCTGTTCCAACCTCTTTTGCCATATCCGCCAAAATCGAATTGGTTGCTACGACTGACAGCTTTTCTTTACTTACTTCGTCTGCTTGATCTGAAGTTTGCTTTCCGCAACCAACTAACGCTAATAAACTAATTGCCAGGATCAAAAAGAGTGATTTCTTTGTTTTCATCTATCTGCTTCCTTTCTGAAATAAAATTCCTTTTGTTGGTGAGAATAAAAAAGCAAGGATAAAAAATGCGGTACATGCTAAAACAATCGTGGCTCCTGATGGCCAATTGTAACTATAACTGAAAAATACGCCGACAACGGCACTGAACATACCGATCCCTGCAGCCGTGATAATCATTTTTAATAAATGGTTCGTCAACAAGTAAGCTGTGGCAGCTGGTGTGATCAACATGGCAATCACCAAGATCGTTCCTACCGTCTGCAAACTAACTACAGCGACTAATGTCAAAAAGAACATCAAAAGATAATGGATCAGCGACGTATTCAGCCCATAAGCTTTTGCCATTGTTGGATCGAATGATGTGATCTTCAATTCTTTATAAAAGAAAAAAACAAATATCAAGACGATTCCGCTGACTAGTGCTGTCAGCAGCAGATCGCTCTCCCTAACAGCTAAGACATTCCCAAATAAAATATGATACAGGTCTGTCGCACTTTGAGCATATGAAATCAAGATGATCCCTAATGCAAAAAACGAACTAAAGACAATCCCGATTGCTGTATCATTTTTCAATCGGCTCCGCTGTGTCACGAAACCAATCACCGCTGCTGTCAACATCCCAAAAGCAGTGGCTCCAAAAATGTAACTAAAACCAAACATATAAGAAATGGCTACACCTGGAAGAACAGCGTGAGAGATAGCATCTCCCATCAAAGACATCCCACGTAAAATAATAAAGGAACCGATGACTCCAGAAGCAAGTCCTACAAGCATGGAAGTGACCAAAGCATATTGTAGAAATTGATAATTCATCAATCCATCAATAAAAGATTGGATCATTTTTTCTCTCCTCCTTTTACTAAATGTCCGATGATCTCACCATAGGCCAGTTGAAGATTCTTTGATGTAAAGACTTCTTGTACTGGACCAGAAGCGATCAGCTGTTTATTTAAAAGAACAACTTCATCGAAATATTCTTCTACTTTATGAAGATCATGATGGACGATCAGAATCGTTTTTCCTGAATTCTTCAATTCTTGCAAGATGTCAAAGATTTTTCGTTCACTCAATGCATCGATTCCTACGAATGGTTCATCTAAAAAGATCCACTCTGCGCCTTGAGCTAGAGCTCGTGCAATAAAAACTCTCTGAAGCTGACCACCCGATAGTTCGCTGATCTGTCTTTTGGCATAGTCTTCCATCCCTACTTTTTTTAATGCTTGTCTTGCTCGTTCTTTTTCTTTTTTCCCGGGCCGCTGTCCGATTCGTAAAGATGGATACGTCCCTAAAAGTACAACGCCTAACACATCGATTGGAAAAGAAAGATCCAATTCGCTTCGCTGCTCCACATAGGCTATTTTTTTACGGACTGATTTTACTGGCTGTCCGGAAAAAGCGACTTTACCAGTAGAAGCTGGTATCAACTCTAGCAATGCTTTCATGAATGTTGATTTTCCTGCGCCATTTGGTCCGATGATACCAGTGATTTTTTGTGGCTTTATTGTTAAATTGATGGTTTTCAAAACAGTTTTCCCTTGATAAGCGGCTGAAAGGTCTTGAATTGCAATGGCCGTTCGTTCCAAATCCTACACTCCTTTTTAGGTTTCCCTAACTTTTTATTTAAATATAGTTTAACTAAAAAGGAAAGCATTTACAAGTAGAAAGATGAAAAAGTTTTTTTCGAATTTTCCTCGCATTTTATGAAAATTTTCTGTAGAATCACATCAAGAGTTCAATAAGGCTAACCTAAAAATAATACAACTATCTATTGAAACGTTTAATTATTTTTCCTGTTGACTCAACAACGAAAGGAGTTTTTGTATGGAAGAAGAAAAGTTAACTCGAAGTCTTAGTGCCCGTCATATCCAAATGATCGCACTAGGTGGAACGATCGGTGTCGGTCTGTTTATGGGTGCCTCCTCAACCATACGCTGGACAGGGCCCTCAGTGATGGGAGCTTATGCGATTGCAGGATTCTTTTTGTATTTGATTATGCGTGCTTTAGGCGAAATGCTTTACGTCGATCCTTCGACTGGTTCTTTTGCAAATTACGCGAGCGAGTACATCCATCCTGTGGCTGGCTACTTGACCGCTTGGAGTAATATTTTTCAATATATTGTCGTAGGGATAAGTGAAGTAATCGCTGTAGGATCTTATATGAATTATTGGTGGCCCAATCTGCCAGCAATTATTCCAGGCATCATTGTCGTCTTATTTCTTATGTTGGCAAATCTTATTTCTGTCAAGGCGTTTGGCGAATTAGAATTTTGGTTTTCGATCATCAAAGTCATAACAATCATTTTGATGATCATTGCAGGTCTTGGGGTGATTTTATTTGGATTTGGTAATCATGGCCAGGCGGTAGGAATTTCAAATCTTTGGAAAAACGGTGGATTCTTCACTGGCGGTGTCAAGGGCTTTTTCTTTGCATTATCGATCGTCGTTGCTTCCTATCAAGGGATCGAACTGATCGGAATGACTGCTGGCGAAGCAGAGAATCCTAAAAAGACGATCATTGAAGCTGTTCAATCCACTATCGGTCGAATCTTGATTTTTTATATTGGTGCCATTTTTATCATTGTGAGTATTTATCCGTGGAATCAATTGAGTGAGATTGGCTCGCCTTTTGTCCAAACTTTTTCTAAAATCGGCATTACATTTGCTGCAGGGTTGATCAATTTTGTCGTGATTACAGCGGCATTATCAGGTTGCAATTCAGGTATTTTCAGTGCAAGCCGTATGGTCTATACACTTGCGATGAATGGAAAGATGTCTAAAAAGTTTCTGAAATTATCTCGTCATGGTGCGCCTTTTTACCCTGTCGTAGCCATCTCAGGCGGAATCTTGATTGGTTTGATCTTAAATTATCTTCTGCCAATGTTCATCAACCAGTCAGAAAATATTTTTGTCTTCGTATACAGCTCAAGTATTTTACCTGGTATGGTTCCTTGGGTGGTGATTTTGATCAGTGAGATTCGCTTCAAAAAGACTCACGCAGATAAAATGCATGATCATCCTTTTAAAATGCCGCTGTCTCCCTACACGAATTATGCGACACTTGCTTTTTTAGCTATCGTGTTGATTTTCATGTTTATCAATCCTGAAACAAGGATTTCTTTGATCATTGGTCTCGTTTTCTTGCTTTACATGACGATCCATTACTTTATACGTGAAAAAAGAACCGCCAAATAAAAAGAACGAAGCTTCCATCAAGGAAGTCTTCGTTCTTTTTATTGCTTTTATCAATTCAATTTTAGTGTCTCACCGGGAGTCAGGAAATAATCGTCCATACTCATCCCATTCAGTGACAAAATCGTTTCTACTGGTACGCCAGTTCGCTCAGCTATTTGATTTGGACCTTCTCCTTCCAAAACAACAGTTGTCGCAGCCTGTGACGTCGTACTGCTAGTAGTCGTTTCAGTGTTTTCTGTTGTGTCTTGCGTTGTTCGAGCTTGCATTCCAGAAGCTTCTGTTGATTCTATCGTCTCAGACTCAGAAGATGCTGTTTCTTGTGTGCTTGTTGACTCTGCTTGAACAGAAGCGCTCGTCTGCAAATATATGTCGGAAATCTTAGCGACATGATTCGTATAGTTAGCCGATAGCTGATTGATCAAGGTATCTAAGGCTACACCATCTTTATTATCTGCTGACTGATACGCTGCACGTAATTTTCCGATTCCTTCGTCGGAGATTGCTTGGAGCTCACGTGCTTTTTGGTTAGCAACTGCGGATAAACCAGCTATGCCCTCTTGATTTCCCTGGATTTCTGTTTGGTATTCTTCAATCAACACAGGTGTCTTTTCTTCCATCTTTTTCGAATAATCATTGACGATTGCTTGGAGTTGCTCTGGCAAATCATCTGCTGTTTTTTCTTCAGAAGTTTGTGTTTCTTTTGTTTCAGTCGATGCCTCACTTGTTTGTTTCGCATCTGTTTTCTTTGTCGTTGTTTCCGTTACAGTCGTGCTTTTCGCATCTGACGAATTTTTCCCGTGAAAATACAGCCCTGCTACTCCTCCTGCTATGATCAAAAAAACGGCAACTGCTGCCCCAATCATGATCATCCGCTTACGTGCTGCCTGTTTTTGCTGTCTTCTTCGGGTCATCCGAACATTTTCTCCCCACTCATTTTCATCATACATTTTTTTCACCACCAATTTTTATGTATAACAGCGTTATCAAACGCTTCATATTCTTATTGTAGCAAATAATTGTCATTGTGCACATTTTTATCCTTGTTATTTATAAGAAAATTTCACCAGTTGAGATGATTCCAAGATTGTCCGTCGATTTCTCCTTGCAACTGTGTTGTTCGTTCATCTATCTCAGCCATCAGTTTCTTTATCTCATATAAGAGTGCACGGTCTTGATATTCTGATTTTTCACTTAATTCATCTAATTGTTGGATCAACCATTCATTTGTCATAATGAAGTTCCTTTCATTTCTTGCAGTATAAAGGACAAGTCTTCGATCTGCTCTTTTGCGTCAGTCAGTGCTTCTATGATATATGTTTGTTTTTCCGAATCTTCTTCCTGCATTTTCTGATTTTCCTGTACTCTTTGAATAAACCAGTCAATCCGTTGAGTAAGCGATGGCTTCCCTTCCAATGAGAGATACTGCTGATAAGCAATTAGCTTCTCCCAACGTTTTTCTTGGGATAAATACATAAATTGTGCTAAAACGAATGGCGGAAGATAGGTCATATGGAATTTGTTTGCGATTCGCTGATATGGTCTCAAAAATTCGGAGATCGTATATTCTTCTTTCCCTCCAGCTTGATATTCCTTTTCCGCCACACCTGTTGTCAATACGATCCCTAATTCTTTTCCTTCTAATACATGTGCTGCTTGTTCCAAAACATTATCTTGCCAAATTTTTAAATGAGCAGGGGAACTATACCAGTAAAATGGAAACTGGAAAATGATTCGATCATGCTGTGCCAGGAGCTGTAGCTCAGCCTTTACATCTATCTTTCCATCTGGATAACTTGATTCTAAATGATGCCAAGTAACGGATAAACCGGAAGAAGCTTCTTTGAAAAATTGCTGATTCAGAGATTCCTCCATCGTTGGATGGCTGATGATGATAAGTGTACGCATCCCTTCTCCTCCTTTTTTAGTCTTCATTTTACAGTGTAGCATAACCGCCACAAGTTTCTTTTGCCGACGCTTGTCCTTTTGTCCAAGCAAATTAGGTCGTCCAAGAGACTGCAATTTGTTTTTCCAACTGTTTTTTCAAAGTATCCAAAGCAATATTCTTGAAATTTTCGTTTTTCATCCGTTTACGATAGTTCGTAGCCGTTTCTCCGGTACTCTTTTTGAACATTCGGCTAAATACGACTAGACTATTGAACCCTACTTGATAGGCAATGCTTTCCACGGATTCATCCGTCAGGGAAAGAAGAAACGCCCCTCGATTGATCCGTACCCCGATCAAATATTCCTTGATACTAGTACCCATATGATTTTTGAATACTCGTGACAAGTGACTCCGGTTGACAGCTAAATGCTGAGCGATTTCCTCAACAGATAAATTTTCCGCATAATGTGCCTCGATATATTTGACTGTCTCAACAGCTAAAGAGGAATGAACTTTTTGTACGCCACCGCTGATCTTTCCGCCGTCTTTTAAAAGGACTGATAAAAAACGGTAGGTTAGTGCTGTTAACTGTAATTCATTTTCCAAAGTTTCTTCCGTATCTTTCATGCATTCTAAAATAATGTCGATATATTTTTGTATATCGGAAGAGACCATCGTGTACTGGTCTTCTCTGAAAAGCGACTGCCGGATGATTTCTTCTGCCGCATGTCCACCGAAAGAAAGCCAACAATACATCCATGGATCTTCTCCATCTGATAAGTAAAATGTCGAGTCTCCTGGACGAATCAAGAATAAATCTCCTTTTTTCAATTGAAACTGTTGATTTTTCACATGATAAGATCCTTTGCCTTCCATCACGACGTGTAAGATGTAATCATTGCGAATAGCAGGACCAAAAGAATGAAACGGCATCGTTTTAGAGAAGCCGCAAAAATCAAAATACAATTCTTTTTCTACTTGTTGATGTTCCTTTTTTAAAAAAATCGATTGCTCCATTTCTTCCCCTCCTTACTTCTTTAGTATAATGCAACAAAAAGTTAAATAAAAGTCACAGAAATATATTAAAAAGGAAGCGATTTCTTGTTAAGTTTAAGTCATTAAAAGATCTTTGTTATTCGTTGTAACCGGTTTACTTAGTATTATATATTGAACAGGAGAGGAATACAGATTATGAAAAGCAAAATGATCCAACGTGTGTCCTACGCTTTAGGCGCTTTTGGACACGACACATTCTATGTTACATTAAGCACTTATTTTATGGTATTCGTGACAAGCCAGATGTTTGCAGGAACAGATAAGGCAACGAATGCAAAAATGATTGCTACAGTTACAAGCTTAGTTGTAGGTATCCGCTTAGTTGAAATTATTTTTGATCCTTTGATTGGTGGCGTTATTGATAATACCCGTACAAAATATGGTAAATTCAAACCATGGTTAGTTATCGGTGGTATTGTTAGTTCTGTACTCTTGGTAGCAATATTTACCAATTTCTTTGGCTTAGCTACTCATAATACAACTTTATTTATCATATTATTTGCAATCGTTTTCATCTTGCTGGATAGTTTTTATTCATTCAAGGATATCGCTTTTTGGTCAATGATTCCTGCTTTGAGCACGGAAACAAAGGAACGTGAAAAATTTGCTACGTTTGCTCGTTTCGGCTCTTCTCTAGGTGCAAATGGTACTACACTAGTCGTTGTCCCTATCGTTACTTTCTTTACCTATCTTGTTACTCATAAACATATTGAAGGCGCTTCAGGTTGGTTCTGGTTCGGTGTGATTGCTGCTGTTATTTCAGGCGGTACTGCGATTATCACTGCCTTGGGAACAAAAGAAGTCGATACTGCGATCCGTCAACAAAATGAAAAAGCCGGAATCAAAGATGTGTTCAAAGCAGTTGCGCAAAATGATCAATTGATGTGGCTTGCCCTTGCTTATATCGCTTATGCAATTGCTAATGTAGCAACGACTGCTGTATTGTTCTACTTCTTCAAATATGTACTTGGCCAACCAACTGAATTTTGGATCGTTGGGCTAGTTGCTGCCTTACTTGGTTTAGTAGCTGTTCCACTATTCCCAATGCTTACACGCGTCATCTCTCGTCGCTACGTTTACCTTGGCGGAATCACAATGATGATTTCTTCCTACTTTTTCTTTACGATCGCAGGTTCAAGTTTGCCAATCGTTATCATCGGGTTAGTATTGTTCTACTTCCCTCAACAATTGATTTTCTTATCCGCTTTGATGACAATCACAGACTCTGTTGAATATGGTCAATGGAAAAATGGTATCCGTAATGAAGCTGTTACTCTCTCTATTCGTCCTTTACTAGATAAAATCGCTGGTGCTTTGTCTAACGGGATCGTAGGTTTTGTCGCTATCGCTTCTGGGATGACTGGTAATGCTACTGCTGCTGATATCACTGCTCATGGTGTAACGACTTTCAAAGCTTATGCATTCTATGCTCCTGCTGCTTTGATGATTTTCTCCGCTATTATTTTTGCTTGGAAGATTACATTGACAGAGAAAAAACATGCACAAATCGTTGAGGAATTAGAAAACAAATTGGCTCCAGCTGATACAATGGAAGATGAACTTCACGATGCAGTAGTTCCTTCACATTAAGAAAGGATCTTGAAAATGAAGATTACAGAAAAAGATTTCGGCCAAGGTTATCATTTGATAACCTTGGAGAATAAAAACAAGCTAGTACTTTCTGTCTCTGATTTAGGTGCTAGGATCGTTCGTTTAAAAACAAATGATCAAGAATTAGTTTTGGGATTTGACACCGCTGAAGAATATATCGAAAAAGACCCGTATATCGGCGCGTCTATCGGTCGCACCGCAGGGAGGATCGAAAACGGCCGCTTTTCTCTCAATGGAAAAACTTACCAATTAGCTATAGATCCAAAAACTGGGCATAATCTGCATGGTGGTTCTCCTGGATTTGAATTAAAAAAATGGTCTTATGTCATTTTGAATGGCGAAAATGAAGCTTCTGTCATTTTTACTACTACAAGTCCCGACGGAGAACATGGTTTTCCAGGTACATTGGATGTGGAAGTCCGTTATACTTTGACACAAGATAATATCTGGCGGGTGACCACTCGCGGCATCAGCGATCAAGATACTTTATTCAATCCGACAAATCATGTCTACTTCAACTTGACGGGAGATGCTTCTCAAACGATCGATCAACATGAGCTTTGGCTCAATAGTGAAGCTTACGCTCCTTTACGAGCAGACAGTATTCCTATAGGAGTAAAAGAAAATACTGCAGGGAATGCTTTCGATTTTCAAACGCCTAAAAAACTAGCGTCCGTTTTTGCTAGTGATTTGGATCAAAAAGAACTCGTTGACGGAATCGATCATCCATTTTTCTTAAAAGAAGCTGGCTTGGATAAAGAAGCTGCTCGCTTGACTAGTCCGGATAAAAAAATCCAAGTAGATATCGCTACAGATGCTTCTAGTATGGTTATTTTCACTGCAAATTTCGGTCCAGAAACACCAGAAATGCGTGGTCGAAAACTGGCACATCACGGCGGCATCACATTTGAGACTCAAACAGCTCCAGGGGCAGAGCGCTTCTCAGCATTTGGTTCGATTCATTTAAAAGCCGGAACAGCATTTGAAACAGTGACAGAATTCAAAATCAAAACAAGAGAGGAATAACTCATCATGGAAATCAAAAGAAGCTTAAACACAAAATTTGCCGAAACATTCGGCCCTAAAAAAACTACACAATACTTCTCGCCAGGTCGCATCAATTTGATTGGTGAACACACAGATTACAATGGCGGTCATGTCTTCCCTGCTTCTATCACTTATGGAACGCAAGGTGTCGCCGCACCTAGAGACGATAATAAAATATTAGTTTATTCCACAAACTTTGATGATATCGGTGTCATCAGTTTTACTTTAGACGAGCTAGAATATGATAAAAAAGCAAATTGGGCAAACTACGTAAAAGGAATGGTCCTTAAATTAAAAGAAGCTGGACACCCAATTGATCATGGATTTGAGTTGTTGGTGGAAGGAACAATTCCTAACGGTGCAGGACTTTCCAGTAGTGCTTCATTAGAATTATTAGTGGGTGTTGTATTAGAAGATCTGTTTGATTTAAAAACGGATCGTTTGGAACTAGTCCAAACGGGTAAAAAAGTAGAAAATGAATTCATCGGTGTCAATTCAGGTATCATGGATCAGTTTGCCATCGGCTTCGGTGAGCTAGATCATGCGATTTTGTTAGATACAAATACGCTGAAATATGAAATGGTCCCAGTGAAACTAGATGGTTATGCAATCGTCATCATGAATACGAATAAACGTCGGGAATTGGCAGATTCAAAATACAATGAACGCCGCAGCGAATGCGAAGAAGCCTTGGCACGTCTGCAAAAAACTTTGCCTATCTCTTCTTTAGGAGACTTAGATGAAGAAGAATTTGAATCAACTATTGACCAAATCGGTGATGATACATTGATACGCAGAGCTCGTCATGCTGTTTATGAAAATCAACGTACTTTGAAAGCAAAAGCTGAATTAGAAGCTGGAAACTTGGAAGCATTTGGACAACTGCTAAATGATTCTCACCACTCTCTTCGCTATGATTATGAAGTGACTGGGATCGAGTTAGATACACTAGTGGACGCTGCTCAAAAACAAGAAGGTGTCTTAGGTGCACGAATGACAGGAGCTGGATTTGGTGGCTGTGCGATTGCTCTTGTCAAAGAAGAAAATATACCTGCCTTCAAAAACAATGTCTATGATGAATATATGAAAGTTGTCGGCTATGCTCCAGAATTTTATGTTGCACACATTGGAAATGGGACAACAAAGATTGATCCAGAAGCCGTTCATGTTTGATAGAAAAATCAATGCACACAGCTAAATAAATAGGTACAAATAACCTCTCAGCAATTTTCAAACATGAGCAAAAGGCTCACATTTGAAAATTGCTGTTTTTTATTGACATAAAAAGGGAACGTATGTTCTAATTATATAGAAGAGGTGATTGTTATGTGGGCGAATCAAAATCCAGTATTTGTTTATGAAAAAGAACCTTCACGAGATATTTTATGTATTGACTGCAAATCTTTTTACGCCTCCGTAGAGTGCGTGGAAATGGATCTTGATCCCCTTACAACTAAATTAGTAGTAATGTCCTATCCGTCTGATTCGACAGAAACACGGGGTAGCGGATTAATCTTGGCTTCCAGTCCTGCAGCAAAAAAAGCATACGGCATCACCAATATCAGCCGTGCCAGAGATTTACCCTTTCCCTATCCAAGTGATTTATATATTGTTGCTCCAAGGATGGCCTATTATATGGAAAAAAACAGAGAAATCAATACTATCTATAAAAAATATGCAGATGAAGCGAACCATCATGTCTATTCCGTTGATGAAAGCTTCCTTGATGTAACAAATAGCATGGCACTCTTTGGTAAAACGAATGCGTACGACATGGCTAAGCTGATCCATAAAGATGTATTTGAACAGACCGGAATCTACACGACTATAGGAATCGGCGATAACCCACTACTTGCTAAACTAGCCTTAGATAATGGCTCAAAAGACGGAAAACAAATGATTGCTGAATGGCGTTATGAAGATGTCCCAGAAAAGTTATGGACAATCTCAGATATCACTGACTTTTGGGGAATCGGCAAACGAACAGCAAAACGACTGAAACAAATGGGTATACATTCGGTTTATGATTTAGCTCACGCGGATTATTATCACTTGAAAAGCACGTTAGGGATCATCGGTACTCAGCTTTATGCCCATGCTTGGGGAATCGATCGAAGTTTTTTAGGGCAAGAATATATACCGAAATCAAAAAGTATCGGAAATAGTCAAATTCTAGATAGAGATTATACGAGGCAAGAAGAAATCGAGATTGTTATCAAAGAAATGGCTGATCAAGTCGGCACCCGCTTGAGAAGATCTGCAGCAAAAGCACAAGTAGTCAGCTTATGGATAGGATACTCCTTAGGTTATCTTGATCCAAATGGTAAGACCGGTTTTCACCAGCAAATAAAAATCGAAGCGACAAATGCTAGCAGAGATCTAGCAGATGCTTTATTGACCATTTTCCACCAGCATTACCGCCGTCAGGATATTCGACGTATAGGCGTGAACTGTTCCAACCTCGTATACGCGACAGGTTTACAGCTTAACCTTTTTGAAGATCCTGAGAAGCAGATAAATGAAGCGAAAGTTGATTTTGTAGTCGATACGATCAGAAAAAAATACGGCTTTAAATCAATCATCCATGCGCATAGTCTCTTGCAAGGAGGACGCGCCATTGCACGTAGCTCTCTCGTTGGTGGGCATGCAGGTGGTATGAGTGGATTAGAAGGTGGAAAAGATGAGACGAACAGCAAAAAAATTCATTGACTATAACGAGTATCGAGATCGTCCATTTGGATTAAAATGGGGAACCGCTTTTGCGATGGAAGAACTAGTCAACGGTATCAAAAAAAATGAAGAAGAAGCACGCAAACAACCTCTCCCTAAACAACAAATGACATTACAAGAAATCGATAGTATACTGACAGAAGCTTTTTTATCTCGTAAAGCAGTAATCATCCAGCTCAATTTAACAGATGAATTTGGAAGACTCTTAGATGAGGTTGAAGGTCATTTCATTGGTGAAGCCTATGAAGATTATTTTATGATCGACCATCAGCCGATAGTTTGGGAAGACGTACGGCATATTGAGTTAAAAGAAACAAAAAAATGGTTTATGACATGAGAGGCTGCTCAATCAGCGTTTTGATCTTATTATTAGCTGATTGAACAGCGTTTAGTGGAGGTTGCGAAAAAGTCGCTTAGTTTTGAGTATCAAGTCAAAGAGCTGATTTCACAACCTCTCTCTATCCATCTATCCGGTAAGATTCATGCATCACGTCTTCTTTGTTTAGTACGTAGAACCCTTTTTCTTCTGACCATTCGACATAAATCAGCTGTTTTACGTCTGCATAGCCTTCTTTCTTCAAATTCTCCAGAAGCCACGATTCATCTACTTGATTGGATTGAAGTACTTTATGCTGGATTTGTCCTTCGTCCACTAGCAGGATCGACAAAGCTTTGTCATCATCTGATTTTTTCAATACACTCATTTGACCGGCATTCTCTAGGATAACATGTTTGGCATTTTCAAGAGAAAAGCATTCCTGCTGTCTTAAGATTGCTCGCAATTGCTCCATCTCGATATGGTTATTTGCCAACTCTGTCATGTTGATGACGCCGTCTTTGATTAAAACAGAGGGCTCGCCTTTAACCCAGCGATTGACTTTTTCATTTTTTTGGACGATACGTTCGATGCCATAAATCATTACTGCCCAAAGCGCAATGGCAAATAGGACATGACCTACATGGACATTGTCATCATAGGTTGATTCTTCTAAGATCCCCCCTAAAACAAGCGTATAGACTAAATCAAATGGTGTGATTTCCGACATGGATTTCTTCCCAAGCAAACGCACCACTAATAACAAGCCGATCAACCCGAATACCAGTTTCATTGTGATTGAAAAAACCATTCTTTCTCCCCCTAACTATCTGTTAATTAAATTATATATGCTTTCTCTCAAACACGCATGGAATATACAAGGAAGAAATGTATCCTTTCACTAAAAAAAGGACTGTGACACGAGTCGTGTCACAGTTCCTTATTCCGAACAAAGGGTGTTCAATCAGCTGACCCTCGATATTCGCTCAAAAAACGGCAAAATATGAGGAACTATTTTGCCGTTTTTTTCTCTAATACTCAGTTCAAAACACTGATTTCACAACCTCTTGGTAAACGGTGTTCAAAAGCTTGCATCTGCGGTAATAAGTCCAACCAAGTTAAAAACATAAGAAGCTGTTTTTACTTGACTGTTCTTATTACTTGATGCAGGGCAGCTTTTTCACAACCTCTGATACACGGTGTTCCAGAAGTAGCTTCTTCGGAAATAAGCCGAAATTTCACAAAAATTTGAGAAACAATTTTCGTAAATTTCTTCTTATTTCTTGAAGCTGACCACTTCTGTCACAACCTCTTTTCAAATATTTCGTTTTCTTATTCTACAAATGGTTCTTCTCCTAATGCTTGTTGAGCGGCTAGATTCAACATGCTCCATTGTCGGTCAAAACCTGGTTGGAAGAAGAAGTCGGCTTCTGCCAGTTCTTCTAAAGTCAGTTTATTTTGGATCGCTAGTGCCAACACATTTCCTTGACCTGTAACATCATAGGTAGATAATACTGCTCCTCCTAGCAATTGATGGGTCATTGGATCTGAGAATAATTGGATGGACACTTTTGGATTTCCTTGTTCTTCTGGTACATATTTTGGTCGTAACGTATCTTCATAATAAGACACTCGTACATCTACTCCTGCTTTTGCTGCAGTGAAGCTATTCAATCCGCTTGCTGCAAAATGGTAGTCGAAGACACTTAATGCGGAGGAACCTACGACTCCGCCGAACGGTTTATTTGGTACTTCTTCAAAAAGATGTTTTACTACATAACGTGCTTCTCTACGTGCAACAGTCGCTAAAGCAATCGGCATTTTTTTGCGTGCAGGGATAGAATAAGCAAGTGTAGCATCTCCTACTGCATACACATCTGGAAGATTTGTTTGCAAGTATTCATTCGTTTGGATCCAGCCACGTTCATCTAAGTCGACGATCCCTTTTAACCATTCAGTATTTGCCTTCACACCAGCAGCTTGGATGACTAGATCTGCTGGGATTTCTTTTTCACTTGTTTTGATTGCTTCCACTTTTCCGTTTCCGGTAAAGGCTTCGATTTTGGCGTTTGTCAAAACTTCAATACCGTTTTCATTTAGGTGTTGTTCTAAAATGTCTGTCATCTCAGCATCTAAATAAGTGCCTAAGGGTCTGTCGATCACATCAAGCAAGACGACTTCTTTCCCAGCTTTTCGGCTTGCTTCTGCTGCTTCGATCCCAATGTAACCAGCACCTACGACAGCGATTTTTTTAATAGCCGGATCATTTAATTTTTCTTTGATTTTGGTTGCCCAATTGTATCCACGCATCAAGTAGACATTTTCTAAATCTGCCCCTGGTACTGGCAAATTGTTTGGTTTGACACCAGAACTCAAGATCAATTTATCATAAGGATATTCTTTTGTTTCGTTATCTGATGCGCTAGTAACCGTTACTGTTTTTTTATCTGCATCGATCGTTTTTACTTCGTGATTATTTAAAATATGAACATTGGATTGCGGAAAGTTTTCTGGTCTGAAATTACGTACATCATTTACATCTGTTACCTTGTCTTCTAGATACAGCTCCATACCGCATGACATGAAGGAAACATAGTCTCCTGCTTCAAATAGCGTGATATCTACATTTTCACCGTATCGTGTCAATAGTTCCAAGATCGATTGATGCCCTCCATGAGATGCACCTACAATGACAACTTTGATTTTTTCCATTGATGAAACCTCCTTGAATATTCTTTTAAAATCATTCTAAACAATTTAAACTTAACATTACATCAGTTATGAATCAAAAGAAACGCGTTCATTTGAACCAAATTTAAAAAACAATCGGCAGCTTGCAGAATATACCGCAAAGATGCCGATTGTTTTTTGAGAAAATTCATGAATCACTGTTCTGTTAAAAAGTCTTTGATTCTTTTGCAAGCTTCATGTAAGTTTTCCATGCTGCTAGCATAAGAAATCCGTATATAGCCTTCTCCTTCTGGGCCAAATGCAATGCCAGGGATACACGCAACTTTTGCCTGTTCCGCTAAGTCTACACAAAACTGCCAAGAGTCGGTTTGAATGACAGCTGGGAGTTTGCAAAATAAATAAAATGCACCGTTTGGCTGAGTCACTTCAAATCCTAAAGGCGCCAATTGCTGGACCAGATAGTCTCTTCGTGTTTGATATTGCTCTTTCATATTCTCGCTATCTTTTACTCCATTTATTAGCGCTTCAGCCGCAGCTTTTTGCGACATCGTTGTAGCCGCAGTCACCAGATATTGATGGACTTTAATTAGTTCGTCAATAAGGGCTTTTTGAGCAAAAATAAACCCCACTCGCCAACCAGTCATCGCATGTGACTTGGATAACCCGCTTATCACGATTGTTTGTTCCGGAAGATAAGAAGCTATGGACATATGCGTTCCAGTGTAAGTCAATTCAGCATATACTTCATCACTTATAACAAATACCGGATATTTTTTTAAAACTTCAGCGATTGCCTCCAACTGGCTTGCAGACAATGTCGTCCCAGTTGGATTGTTAGGATAATTTAAAATGACTGCTTTGATAGCTGATCCATATTGTTCAAATGCTCGTTCAAATTGTTCCGGCTGACAGACAAACCCTGTGTCAGAAGTATCTATCGGGATCAATTCAGCACCAGCTAGTTCCACTAATGGCTGATATCCTGAATAAGCAGGCGCTGGAATAAGAACCTTGTCTCCTTCTTCTAAAACAGATAACAATGCAGAGGCAATCGCTTCCGTTGCACCAACCGTCGTCAAAACTTCCGTTTGCGGATCATAAGTTAATCCATAACGCTGCTGCTGAAACATACAAGCAGCTTCCCGCAGTTCCTCCAGACCTCTCATTCCGGTATAGTGAGAAAAGTCTTCTTCAATCGCTGCTATTCCGGCTTGTTTGACATGTTCGGGAGTCGGAAAATCCGGTTCTCCCAAGGTGAGCTTGATCACATCTGGTATCGACGATATTTGCTGATCGAATTGCCGTATTTTAGATACTTCTATTCTAGAAAGTCTGGGATTAAATCGATTGGATAAATTCATCATTATTTACTCGCTCCTCTTTTGAACTGCTATCGATTTTTTCAAGAAGATTTTCTGTAAAAAGAATCGTTTTATACCATTCTACACCATTTTCTAAAACATCCATATCAAAATCGAACGTCGGATCATGTAAAGCAGGGGTATCACCGACACCTAAAAAGAAAAATGCACATGGATATTGTTGCGTATATATGCCAAAATCTTCGGCTTGAAGAACTGGATCCTCTAATTCATGTAGTTTGTTTGAATCCGACAATGCTGCATATAAGCCTCTATGATTGATCACGGCTGGATAGCCGTCATTATAGCGGAAAGAAATAGTAGCTGCAGAGTGAAACTGTTCTGCTAAATGAACTAATCCCCTCTTCAAATAATTTTGCATATCTGAACTGTAAGAACGGATACTTCCGGATACAATAACTTCTCCAGCTAAAACATTCCGGATCGTTCCACCTTGGATTTGACCAAATTTCATTAGATGATTCCACTCTGCCGGTAATTGCCGATCAAAATCATAAACATTCTTCAAAAATCGTACAGCTGCCTCCAGACTATCGATTCCTTTTTCACTAGAAGCAATATGCGCGGACTGGCCCTTGATGATAATGTCTGTTTCACTGCTTTGTGCCATCAAAGGTCCTGGTCGAGAAAAAACTTCTCCTTTCGCTAGTCCAGGCCATAGATGAAAGCCAAATATTGCTTGTACTTCATATTTATCTAACAATCCTGACTGAATAACACTTTGTGCGCCGCCGGAAATTTCTTCTGATGGCTGATAGATCAGTACTACATTATAAATAAGCTCCTCGATGTGTTCAGTTATAAAGTCGGTCAACCCTAAAAGCATCGCCATATGTCCGTCATGACCACATGCATGCATATACCCTTCATGCTTAGAAGCAAAAGAGAGATTCGTTTCTTCTTTGACTGGCAGTGCATCGATATCTGTTCGAAAAGCAATCGTTTCTTCTTGTTGATTATCAAAATAAAGAAGCAGTCCTGTTTCGCCGATTTCATGGATAACGGCTCCACTATTTTTTACTTGTTCATATAAATATTTTTTTGTCTTGAATTCATGAAACCCGATTTCAGGAATTTGATGGAGTGCCATTCGATATTCTTTCAGCATCCGTATTCACCATCCCTTCATAGATACCCTTCACTACGGTTTCATACTGATCATTCGGTACACCGATGATTAGATTCAACTCCTGTGCTCCTTGTGATAAAATCGATGTGCGAATTTCTAATTTGTTCAATATCGATAACACTTTTCCAGATAAACCGATCAATTCTTTATGCGGTCCGCCAACGACAGAGATCAAAGCTAAGTCTTCGATAACGACGATTTCTTCCACACCAAGTGTTTCTTTTAATTCTTTCGTGATGAGAAATAATTTATCGGCAATCGCTTCTGCTGAAACGATCACTCCGATATTGTCGATCCCTGAAGGAATATGTTCGATTGATATCTCATGTTTAGCAAAAATGCTCATTGCTTTCCAGATAAACCCGATTTCATCGGACATATGACGTTTGAATAAAGTGATCGAAAGAAAATCCTTGCGTCCAGCTATTCCTGTCAGTCCATTTTTCTTTTCCACTTCGTGATTCGATATTTTTGTTCCTTGAGCGAAAGGATCATTGGTATTTTTTATTTGGATGGGGATATCCGCCTCTTGAACTGGGAAAACAGCTGCTTCATGAAGAACATTAGCCCCCATATAAGCCATCTCTCTCAGCTCTCTAAAAGAGATTTCCTCGATGATTTTAGGATGATCGATGATTCGCGGATCAGCCATCATGATTCCTGAAACATCTGTCCAATTCTCATAACTCGCCGCTTGTAGCATCTTCGCCAGTATCGCGCCAGTAATGTCCCTTCCCCCACGTCCCAATAATTTTTCTTTGCCTGCAGGGTTTGCCCCGTAAAATCCTGGAACAACCATTTTCGGATATCTTTTAAATGCTTTTGTGATTTCCTGTGCTGTTTTTTCCTCATCGATTTTTCCATCATAGTCAAAGAACAGCAGGTCCTTTGCATCAATGAACTGGTAACCAAGATACTCAGCCATCAGTCGAGCAGTCAGATATTCACCTCTGCTTACTAAATAATCTTCAGTTATCTTTTCATCTTCCAGTTGTTTTTGTATGCGTGCCAGTTCCTCTTCCACAGGTAACTGCAGGTCAAGAAGATCTCTTACTTGAATGAAACGTTCACAGATCCTTTCCCAAAGGGGGGTCCAATCAACATGATGCTGAAGGTAGGCATAAATCAAATAAAGTAAGTCTGTTACTTTGTCATCATCTGACGTACGTTTGCCTAAAGCAGAAACAACGATCACTTGACGATTGGGATCTGAAAGAACAATTGTACGGACTTTTTTGAATTGTTCTTCATGAGACATCGATGTTCCGCCGAATTTTGCTATTTTCAGCGTATTACTCATCTTGCCACCTCCGCTATTTTCTGCATTAAAGCTGCAGCAATCTGTACGGCATTCGCAGCGGCTCCTTTGCGTATGTTATCGGCAGTTGTATAGAACAACAGTCCGTTCTCTAAAGAGGTGTCTTTTCTGATCCTCCCAGCATAAACCGTATCTGTTCCTCTAGCAAGAATGCTCGTCGGATATTTATGTGCTGCTAGATCATCTTCTAATTGGATCCCTGGAAACTGACTGAGACACTCTCTAACTTCTTCAATCGTAAACTCTTTTTGCAACTGAACGGCCACCGAGACTCCGTGTCCATTCTCGATTGGCACACGTACACAGGTTGCTGATACTGGCAAATCAGGCTGATGCAGAATCTTACGGGTCTCATTTATCATTTTCTGTTCTTCTTTGGTATAGCCATTTTCCAAAGGCTGATCGATTTCTGGAATCACCGTTTGACTAATATTATAAGGATACAAAGCTGGTTCCTCGTCATTTTGCGTGCGGTAAAGATCTTGGATACCTTTCTGTCCAGAACCAGAAACTGCTTGATAGGTCGAATAGTTGACTCGTTGGATTCCAAAGGCTTCTTGTAAAGCTTTAAGTGGTAGTACCGCTTGAATGGTTGAACAATTTGGATTCGCAATCAGCCGATTCAATGTATAGTCTTCGAGATTGACCTCTGGAACGATCAATGGAATATCCGAATCTTCTCGCCATGCCGAGGAATTATCTATAACAAATAATCCTTGGCTTCTTGCGATTGGCGCAAACTCTTTGGATACAGAAGCACCTGCAGAAAATAGCGCTAAATCATATCCTTCAAATGAAGTTTCTGTCAATTCCTGTACAGTGTGTTTCTTCCCCTTGAATACACAAACTTTTCCAGCTGAACGTTTTGACGCTAATAATTTCAATCGTCCTACTGGAAAATCATATTCTTCTAACACTTTAAGCATCGTTTGTCCGACTAATCCGGTTGCCCCCACAATACAGGTATCTATTTCGCGCATTTTTCTCCATCTCCTCTATAATTCGCGTAACGCAGCAATCAATGCTGTATTTTCTTTTGTCTGATCATCACTTATTTTCAAGACACGTGCAGGTATTCCACCGACAACAGTACCTGCTGCCACATCTTCTAAAACCACTGCTCCTGCTGCCACGACTGCATCTTTTCCGATATGGACACCTTCAACAATCACTGCATTCGCACCTACCAGTACGCCGTCTTCTACGATAACCGGTTTAGCCGATGCGGGTTCGATTACACCTGCTAAGACAGCTCCTGCACCAATATGGCAGTTTTTGCCCACTGTCGCTCGTCCACCTAAGACAGCACCCATATCAATCATCGTGTTTTCACCGATTACTGCACCGATATTGATAATCGCTCCCATCATGATCACGGCATTGTTGCCGATGGACACTTGATCTCTGATAATAGCACCTGGTTCGATACGGGCATTGATTTTTTTGATATCCAGCAAAGGAACTGCACTGTATCTTGCAGCAGTTTCGATTTCGATTTCAATGATTTTTTCCGCTTCAGCTTCTAAAACCGGAGCAATCGACTCATAGTCACCAAAAACAACGAAGCTGTTTCCTTCACCAAAAACTTTGCTGTCTTTAAATTCGATTGGCTCGGTTACATTCAGATAGACTTTCACAGGCGTCTTTTTAGATGCCGTTTGAATGTAGCGGATGATTTCTTGAGCTTCCACGTTTCTTACACCCCTTTATCCATTAATAAATCTTCTAATTTGTAATAACCTGGTGGCTGATTTTTCAACCAGTCCGCTGCTTCTACTGCACCTGCAGCAAAGATTCGATTAGAAAAAGATTCATGTTTGACCGTAAATACTTCATCGGGAGCTGCAAACATTACCTCATGTTCACCAGGTAAAGAACCTGCACGAATACTGTGTACACCAATTTGATTTTCTTCTCTTTTTTGTCCTTGCCAGTTGTATATAGGCTGAAGCTTTTGTACTTCTTGGATTGTTTGAAGCAGCATATTCGCGGTACCAGATGGTGCATCTTTTTTACGACTATGATGTTTTTCAATCAGTTCGATCTGCCAGCCTTGCAACATTGCAGCTGCTTGCTTGATCAGTTGGTTCATCACCATGATGCCTAACGAAAAATTAGCACTATACATCACAGGTATCTGCTTGGCATGTTCTTCCATTTCTTGGAACTGTGATTGTGTATAACCTGTCGTGCCAATGACTAACGGAAGTTGATAAGACAAGCTATACGAAAGGATCATCTCTAAATTATCTGGATGAGAAAAATCAATAAGCAGTTCTGGCAGTTCCGTAAAAGCAAGCGTAGTTGCTTCTTTAGGTGCCGTCCGTAAAAGAAGGACCGTATCTCCTCTTTCTTGTGCAACTTCTTCGACTCTATTTCCCATCTGTCCAGTGCCAATCAGTCCGATTTTCATTTTTCAACCGTCCTTTCCTTTAGCAAAAGCTGAGCTAATTGTTTCTTTTTCTCTTCCGAAAGGGACACTAAAGGCAGGCGTAGAGGTCCTGAAGGTAAATTTAATAATGACATAGCTGCTTTGACAGGAATAGGATTGGTCTCACTGAACAAGGCATGGATCAGTTCAAGTGCATTTAATTGTTTTTCTTTTGCTTGCTGCCATCTTCCGTCCATCGTATCTTTTACTAACTTATGGACTATTTTAGGCTGGATATTTGCCCATACACTGATTACACCGCTCCCTCCTACACTCATTACTGGCAGGATCAAATCATCATTTCCGCTGTAAAGGCTGAATCTTTCGCTAATCAATCGAGCGGCATCCATCACATAAGCCATATCTCCTGAGGCTTCTTTCAAACCAATGATATTAGGATGTTCTGCTAAATTTACTAGTACATGGATTGGAATCGACATGCCTGTTCTAGAAGGGACATTATATAAAATAAGCGGGATTGGCGAGGCTTCTGCAATTGCTGTGAAATGAGCAGCTAATCCTGCATCACTTGTTTTGTTGTAGTAAGGAGTGATGACCAAAAGTGCATCTGCGCCCAAAGAAGCAAAATGCTTCGCTTTTTCAATCGTTTCTTTCGTATTATTCGTTCCAGCTCCTGCAATCACCGGCACACGGCCAGCCACTTTCTTTACTGTCAGTTGAAGGATCTTCTCCTCCTCAGATTGTGTGAGTGTAGAAGATTCTCCTGTTGTACCCAAAACTAATAATCCGTCTGTTTGTTCATCTAAATGGAATTGGATCAATTTTTCCAAACCAGCATAATCTACTGATCCCTCTTCATTCATCGGCGTGATCAGCGCCACGATCGAACCTTTTATCATCTTCATTCCTCCAATATTCTTGTCCATTCATGAACTGCTGGACCAGCCATTTGTATCGTATCCTCACCAGAGATCATCAAGTCTCCTTGTTCCAAGTGAACGACTACCTGATCTGCTGAAATCTTCCCAGTTTCCTTCGCAACCGCATAAGAGGCACAGCAACCTGTACCGCAAGCAAGTGTCCAACCTACTCCTCTTTCATAGGTACGGACGGTCAATTCTTGTTCATTGACTACTTCTACAAAGTTGACATTGGTTTTTTCTTTGAATAAAGGATGATGACAGATCAGTTCGCCTCTTTTTTTCCAGACTTCCTCACGCGCATTTTCAACAAAAACAACGGTATGGATCGTCCCTAAAAATAAACTAGTGATCGTTACTTTTTCGCCACCAATCTCTATTTCCTGGTTTTTTATTGGATAAGATTGTGCAGCTTTGATTTTTTCTGGAGAATCATCTGGCACTCCCATATCTACGCTGCAATAAAAAGGTGAGGGATCCAACACCGTAATTTTTCTTGTGCCTGCTAACGTCTCTACGTTGAATTCCTGTTCATCCACCCTATTTTGATCATTCACATATCGAGCAAAACAGCGAATACCATTTCCGCACATAGGGGCACGGCTACCATCTTTGTTGTAATAGATCATTTCCAACGGATCGGTTTTTACGGCGATCAATCCGTCTGTGTCATATTTTTCTTTTGCGCATAAAGAAGCGGCTAATTGACTATAATCCGTATCCTCTGTGTAATCTAATAAGATAAAATCATTTCCACAGCCATTATATTTATGAAGGATCATAAGAAACTTCCCCCCTTAGTAGATCAGAAAATGCTTGTCTGCGAACAACCAGTCTTGATTGACCATTATTGACAAAAACAACTGCTGGTCGTGTCGCTCGATTGTAGTTGCTGCTCATCGAATATCCGTAAGCCCCCGTGGAATAAACAGCTAAAAGATCACCCGATTTTGCTTTCGGCAAATAAGTTTCTTTGATTACCACATCACCTGATTCACACATTTTTCCTGCAATCGTCACTTTTTCTGTTTTTTCTTCCGACAGTTTTTCTGCTAAATCACAATCGTATGCTGCCTGATACAGAGCTGGGCGGATATTATCTGTCATCCCGCCATCTACAAAGTAATATTTTTTATGTGGTGTCTTTTTGATGAAGCCAATCGTGTATAGTGTTGTACCAGCTTCCCCAACAATACTTCTTCCTGGTTCGATCAGTAGTTGACGAATCGTCAGTTTTCGTTTGTCCAAAGCTTCTTCCGTATATTCAATCAGCTTTTTTAGTGCCTCTTCGATTGGGATTGGCTGATCATTTTGTGTATAACGAATACCGAATCCTCCCCCGAGATTCAAGGAAAGTGGTTGGTCAAAATCGGTTAAGTAACTCGTCAATTTGTCGATTTCAGCTAGCCAAGCAGTAACATCAAAAATTTGTGACCCAATATGGGCATGAAAACCTTCTAACTCTAGATAACTGCTTTCTTTTATCAATTGGAGAGCTTGCTGACACTCTTTACTTTCATAGCTCATGCCGAATTTTGAATCAATATGTGCAGTGACGATATATTCATGAGTATGGGCTTCTACACCGACATTCAACCGAAGCATGACATCGACTTTTTTAGAATAGCGTTGGCTTAATTCTTCTAATAACTCGACTTCCATCAAGTTATCGGCAACAACATGCAACAACTCATTTTCAAGTGCATAGATCAGTTCTTCTGGGGTCTTGTTATTACCATGGAAATAAATAGCATCTCTAGGAAAATCAGCTTGCAAAGCGGTATAGATTTCCCCACCGCTGACAACATCCAGCCCAAATCCATATTCATGGACTAAACGCAGCATCTCAATCGTTTGGAATGCTTTAGAGGCGTAAAGCACTTTTGTATCAAAATGCTTCGATACAAAGCCTCGCTTGAATGACAGCATCGTTTGTCTCATCTTTTCTTCGTCATACACATACAGAGGTGTCTTATACTTTTCTGCTAATGTGCTTGCTGTGACTCCGCCAATTATCAATTCTGTCATTTTTTCATTCCTCTTTTCACATTTTTTCCGTTTTTATTGGAATTTCATTTGATAAAGATTTGAATTTTATTGGAATAATATTATACAAAATTTTCTGAATTGTCTAGTATATTTCGAAACATTTTTTTAAAACAAAAATAAAAATGGGTACAAAAAATAAAATATCCGAACCATCAGAAGAATATTCCTGCATACCAGCAGAGGTTTATCGCTGTTTAGCGATGATAAACCCTTCTTACTTCCATATCGTTCGGATATTTTAAATTTATGAGTTATTTCAACTATTTTCACGGTTCCATGATATTGAAATAGTTGTTTGTATCTGCTTTAAAAAGCATGGACCAGTTTCGTGGTTCACCTGAGGAATCAAGCATTTGCTGGAGGAATGCTAATCTTTTTCCTTCATAAATAAGCGTGACCTCCTCTTTGTCTGAAGAAATAGGATAATAAGTCAAAATTCCTTGCCAATAATCAATGAAATAAGTCGTTGGCAATGAATGGATTTGACCATTTGAAAGTTGCCAGTCATCTGTGAACTTTACCATGCCCGTCTGTTGTTTTTTGGTCGAAATAGTATGGATGCTTAAATAATCCAGCAACATTTCTCCATTCATCTGTGCCGATAGCTCTGACGAATCAGCCGATTCAATTGAAAACAAGTCCACATCTTCCTTTAATTCCAGTGCCCCAGTCAAGTACTCATTTCGCCAAGCCCCAGATTCCGTTTGATACCCTAGTTGTGTCAACGATCGCCGGCAAAGCGCTCTTGCTTCTTTATTTTCAGGATCTGCGTAAATGACAAAATTCGTAACTTTTGCCGCCCATTGATAATTTCCTTTTTCATAATCTTCATGCGCTTTTTCTAAGATAGCCTCTGCTCCACCCATGTACTTTACCATTTGTTTCGCTTCCCGTTCAGGAGGAAGCGGATTTAAATTCACCGGATTTGAATCATACCAACCGATATACTTTTGATAAACCGCCTTGCTATTATGAGCAATCGTTCCGTAATATGGTCTTAGATACCACTGTTTTGTCAGCTCTTCTGGCAAAGCGACTTGTTCTGCTAATTCGTTTATGGTATACCCGGCATTGACAGCTTTAAGTGATTCATCATGAATTCCTTTATATAACCGTGCTTGGTCTAGTAAATACCTGTTAATAGCATCTGGTTCCTCCTCAGTGGCGTACCGCGGCCAAGTATGCGCATGGAACAATACTTTTGCTTTTGGTCCATAGCGCCGTTGTGCCTCGATAAGGTATCTCGACCAGCTTTTTCCATCTCGTATCTGTGCCCCTCGGAGAGTATAAAGATTATGCATCGTACAAGTGCAGTTTTCTGCCATCCAAAGCGCTTGATATGCTGGAATATACGTATTCATTTCGGCAGGGGCTTCTGTGCCAGGGATCAATTGGAACTCCAGATCTAATCCATCGATAGCGATTATTTTATTTTCAGTGATCTCACAAGTAGGAAGCTCAAAACTGATCGTGCCTGTAGATTGTCCTTGTCCAATCCCAACAGATAAGGAACCAAATGGACTTTTTTCTAAGGAAGAGCCATATTGAAAGACTGCTCTTCTTCCCATGGCCTTCCCTACCATAAGGTTCTCAGAAATAGCAGATTCCGTAAATCCTTCAGGTACATAAATCGGAACAGAAGGATCTACTTCGAAGTCTTTAAACAAACCGCGTATGCCACCAAAATGATCAACATGGGAATGACTGATAATGATTCCTGCAAGATTCCCCTCCACTTCTGGATACCCGTTTTCATTAAACCAGCGATTTGCAAACTCAATCGCTGCTCTTGAACATTCGATACTCATCAATGTATCAAAGACAATCCATTTATTGTTTGGAGTAAGAACCAGTGTGAGGTTGGCCATATCAAATCCCCGTAACTGAAAGATTTGCTCAGTGACACGAAAGAGACCCGTTTGATGGTTACATCGCGCATTTTCCCAAAGACTTGGATTCGCACAGTTTGGACATTCCTCTTCTAAAAATGCATAAGCTTTCTGGCTCCATATAACTTTTCCGTCTTGAATAATCTCTAAATGGTTAAAGGGAGCGACACAATTCTGGCTAGCTAACATAAATTCATGATTATCCGCAAAGTTCAATTGTTTTTTTACGTTGTTATTTTCTTTCTGTGTCTCTTTCGTCGTATGCTTCTCCATTATTCAGCCTCCGTTTTCTCTTTTTAAACTAATTTAATTATAATATTATTTTAATATAAAGAGAAAGAAAACGCTGTCTTGGTTATACAAGCAGTAGGAAAATAAAAGGAAACATAGCAATTTGAAACTATTTCAAATATTTATAGGCTTCGATAATCTCTTCGTACTTTTCTTTCGCATTTTCTTCTACGGATTTATCTGGATGATACTTCATGACTTTTTGTCGATAGGCATGTTTGATCTCTTCTTTTGTTGCCTGTTCATCTACACCTAAGATCAGCCTAAAATAAGCTTCCAGTTCAAAAGGCTCGTTGATTACTAAAGAAGTTTTTTCGTTGTTCCTATTTTGATTAGATGATTGTTGCGTATGTTCAGAAGTATCTTTCTTTTCATTTTTTTCTTTGAGTAAAAAAGTGAATAAATACGTACACTTATGAAAATACTTATTCAAAGAATGATAAACAACTAAACGGATACCAATTGCTACAAGAGAGATCGGAACTGTCAGCAAAATATTCCAAATCAAAGCTAATTGAAAAATAACATTTAATAAATAAAAAACAGTAATTATCGTCATACATGATCCTATGATCTGCAATGGATAAATACCAAAAAATTGTAATAGACTAGACAACAGCAGGTAACTCAGTGGAATGCTTAAAAGAATAAATAATTTTACAGACAGATGCGCTTCTGTAAATCGTTGAAAATAATGGATGATAGGCTGAAAAAATTCCAATAATTCAATATATCGCCCACCTATTTCATTCGGAAGGAACATCGAAAACAAAACAACAATTATGTACAAAGCCACTTCTGGAAATGCAAGCGTTACAATTATTGCCCATAACAAAAAAATCAAAAGATAAAAAAACAGTAATAGGATGAATCCCATAAAGATTCCTCTCTTTCAAAATATTCGACAGATCACATCTTTCAATTAAATTGTATTTCAAAGTGTAAATAAAACAAATACTTTTTTATTTTTCAATCGGCTGGTTCTACAAAAAACCTCTTGAAAGGCAGATCGGATGATCCACTTTTCAAGAGGTCAAGCTATGTTTTTCAACTTCTTATCAATTCGTCAGCTCATTATTTTGACGCACGTTTTACATAAGAACCTTCTGCTGTATTGATTTCCAATAATTCATCTGTTTCGATGAAGTCAGGAACATTGACCACTAAGCCAGTTTCCATTGTCGCTGGTTTACCTGAACCAGTAACTGTTGCACCTTTGATTGAAGGTTGTGTTTCCACGACACGCAACACGACAGTTGTTGGTAATTGAACACCGATAACTTCGCTACCGAAGAATTGGATTTTTACTTCCATGTTTTCTAGGATATATTTCATTTCTTCTTCTACTGTTTCTACAGGAATTTCATATTGTTCATATGTTTCCAAATCCATGAAGAAAGCTGTATCGTCCATCGTGTACAAATATTGCACAGGTTTTGTGTCGATATGTGCTTTTTCAAATTTTTCTTCTGGTCTGAACGTTGTGTCGTATGTTGCGCCTGAACGGACATCTTTCAGTTTCATACGCATAACTGTATTTCCTTTACCAGGTTTATGGTGGCTTGCATCCAGAACTTTAATCAATTTACCGTCTTGAACGAACGTCATACCGGCTCTTAAATCACTTGCTGAGATCATTATTTTTGCTCCTTCTTTTCTTTATCATAATCAACTTTATTGTATCAGACAACCGGTCAGAAAACTAGAGTATTCTCTATCTTTTAAGGTTTCATGACTATTTGACAAAAAAAAGTAAATACGGGTAAACGATACTATCGAAAAATTTTTCCTTTCAAGCCTTTGACTTTTATTTTTTTTCATGCTATCGTTAATAAAAATTTTACTTGGAGGGATACACATGACAGTCAGCAATCAAAAACAATTGAATCGTTGCTGTTGTATGGTGCGTAAAAGCAGCATACTATTTGTCATGTCTATTAATTGCCCTTCATAGAATGAGTACTAGGTAACTTACCTTTTTGTCTACTCAATTTTTCTCTATGTCTTTCAAGGAGCTGATTTAATAGTCAGCTCCTTTTTTTATTATCTTTTTTAGGAGGTCCATATGATTATCTCGACAATTACAGAAGCTATTGGTTCTACACCGCTTTATCGCTTTGACAATCAGCACTATTCTATGCCTAAAGGTTCTGCTATTTATGCAAAACTGGAATATTTAAATCCAGGAGGAAGTATCAAAGATCGATTGGGCAGTTATTTGATCAAAGAAGGACTTGCCCAAGGAAAAATCAATGAAAAAACGACGATCATCGAACCGACTGCCGGAAACACAGGGATTGGGATTGCTCTGGCCGCACTCACACATCGGTTAAGAACGATTTTTGTTGTTCCAGAGAAGTTCAGCTTAGAAAAACAACAATTGATGAAAGCATTGGGAGCAAAGATCATCCATTCTCCTAGTGAGAAAGGAATCGTCGGTGCCATCAGCAAAAGTAAAAAACTTGCAGAAGAGATATCGAACAGCTATCTGCCTCTTCAATTTGAAAATAAAGATAATCCCGCTGCTTACTATCATACGTTAGGACCGGAAATCTTTCATGAAATCAAAGAAGATATCCATAGTTTTGTGGCAGGGATCGGTAGCGGTGGAACCTTTGCTGGAACTTCTACCTTTTTGAAAGAAAAATATCCCGACATTCGAATAATCGGTGTAGAACCAGAGGGCTCTGTGTTAAATGGCGGAGATCCAGCCCCTCATGAAATTGAGGGTATCGGTGTAGAATTCATTCCGCCGTTTCTTTCTCCCCTTTCAATCGATCAGATCGAGACAATCTCTGATGTTGAAGGGTTTAACTATACTAGGCAATTAGCACGAGAACAAGGACTATTAGTCGGGAGTTCGAGTGGTGCGGCTTTTGCAGCAGCATTAAGAGAAATTCGTCGTTTACCACCTGGTCATCGTGTCGTTACGATTTTTCCAGACGTAGCAGACCGCTATTTATCAAAAAACATTTACTTATAGGAGGAAAGAAACATGCACATTCAAACAAAATTGATCCACGGAGGCATCAGTGAAGATCCCACAACAGGAGCTGTCAGTGTACCTATTTATCAAACATCCACTTATCGGCAAGATGGAGTCGGTCATCCTAAACAATATGAATATTCAAGATCTGGTAATCCTACTCGTTTTGCATTGGAAGAACTGATTGCTGATTTGGAAGGGGGTGTGCGAGGATTCGCTTTTTCTTCTGGTCTTTCTGGGATTCATGCCGTTTTTTCTCTTTTTGAAGCTGGCGATCATATCTTATTAGGAGATGATGTCTATGGAGGAACATTCCGTCTATTTGACAAGGTTCTTACTAAAAATGGTCTCGAATACACGATCATAGATACGAGCAATCTTGATAAAATAGAACAATCCATCCAACCCAATACAAAAGCACTTTATCTTGAAACACCTAGCAATCCGCTTCTAAAGATTACTGATTTAGAAAAAAGTGCCACTCTGGCTCATCGACATGGATTGATAGTTATTGCTGACAATACATTTGCTACTCCTTATTTTCAAAGACCATTAGATCTTGGTTCTGATATCGTTGTCCACAGCGGCACCAAATATCTAGGCGGACACAGCGATGTAGTAGCTGGTTTAGTGACTACTAGACATAAAGAGCTGGCTGAGCAGATCGGATTTTACCAAAATGCTATCGGTGCCGTTCTTGGTCCTCAAGATAGCTGGTTACTTCAGCGTGGAATCAAGACTCTAAGTGTTCGTATGGAGGAACATCAAAAAAATGCTTTTGCAGTAGCTGATTTTCTTTTTTCTCATCCAGCAGTAGAAAAGGTCTACTATCCAGGATTACCCGACCATGAACTTTATGGAATTGCTAAGCAACAAATGAGCGGCTTTAGCGGAATGGTTTCTTTTACTTTAAAAAATGAAGCAACTGCTATTCCTTTTGTTGAATCTCTCCAACTATTTACTTTAGCAGAAAGTTTAGGTGGCGTAGAAAGTTTAGTAGAAATTCCCTCTGTCATGACTCATGCGTCTATTCCAAAAGAAAAACGTGAAGAGGTTGGCATAAAGGACGGCTTGATCCGTCTTTCTGTAGGAATTGAGTATGGTCAGGATCTCATAAACGATTTAGCTCAGGCATTTGACACAATCAAAAACTAGAAAGTCCGCATAAACGGTTTAGCAGAAAAATCTAAAAAATATTTCAGATTGCTACACCTTGGAAACGATAAGTGTTAGAATCAAGTAGAAAGACGTTTTTGTAAATTTCACTAAATAATTCTTTAGTGGAAAACATCAAAACAAATGAACAAATAGATAGGAGTCTTATAAATGAGAATGAATGTCGAAAGTTTTAATCTTGACCATACAAAAGTCAAAGCACCTCATGTACGTGTAGCCGATCGAAAAACAGGTGCACATGGCGATGTCATTATTAAATACGACGTCCGCTTTAAACAACCAAATAAAGAACATATGGATATGCCAAGTCTGCATTCACTGGAACACTTGACTGCTGAACTAATCCGTAATCATGCAGATTATATCGTAGACTGGTCACCAATGGGATGCCAAACAGGCTTTTACTTGACTGTATTGAACCATGAAAGTTACGAAGATATTTTAGATGTTCTGGAAGCAACCATGAAAGATGTCCTTGAAGCTACTGAAGTGCCAGCAAGCAATGAAACACAATGCGGCTGGGCTGCTAGTCATACATTAGAAGGTGCACAAGCCTTAGCTCGTGAATTTTTAGCAAAACGCGATGAATGGTCTGAAGTAGAAGCATAGTTTCTAAAAGAACGTAAAGGTGAGAAGCAATAAAGCTATCTTATCTTCGTAGTCGTTTTATTAACTATTTATTGTCTGAAAAGAGTACTAAACGAGAAAACAAATAGCTAGTTTTCAGTTTAGCACTCTTTTTATCATATAATAGAAAGGAGAAAATTTTATGTCTATCTATAATTTTGAAGTTGCTTTAGAAGACGGCACAGTTTATTCATTGGAAAAATATGCCGGCAAACCAATAATCATCGTCAATACTGCAACAAAATGCGGCCTAGCACCGCAATTCGAGCAATTAGAAGAACTTTATCAAGCTTATCAGTCACAAGGTTTGGTTATATTAGGCTTTCCTTCGAATCAATTTAAACAAGAACTAGCTTCAGCGACTGAAGCAGCAGAAGCTTGTAAAGCCACTTATGGCGTTACCTTCCCTATGCATCAATTGATTGATGTAAATGGAGAAAATACAGATCCTCTTTTTACTTATCTTAAAAATGAAGCTCCTGGTACGGTCACTAAAGCCATAAAATGGAATTTCACTAAATTTTTGATTGATCGAAATGGAAAAGTAATTGAACGATTTGCACCACAAACTTCTCCATTGAAAATGACCACTGCAATTGAATCCGTTCTTTAACTTAATAAAAATAAAAAAAGATGAACTATTTCTAGTTCATCTTTTTACCTTTGCGTGGCGACGTCCTACTCTCACAAGGGGCAACCCCTCACTACAATCGGCGCTAAGAAGCTTAACTTCTGTGTTCGGCATGGTTACAGGTGTATCCTTCTCGCTATCGCCACCACACTGTGGTGTTATCTTTTATTGAGTAAATTTTGTT